>CAVYBU010000035.1:0-8682 GCA_963766735.1 uncultured Chloroflexia bacterium | reverse complement strand
GCACCCTCGTCGAGCGCACCACGCGGCTACACCATGCTGCTCCACCTGCCCGACGGCCACGGCGCCGACGCCGTGCGCCGACGCCGATCACCGTACAGCCATCGCCGCCCTGCCCGACCGGCTGCGCCGCTCGCCCGGCCTGGGACCAGGGCATCGGACGATGGCCGAGCCACCTCCGCCTCGCGCATCGAGCCGCCGACCTTCGACGGTCTACTTCTGCGACCCCCACAGCCCCTGGCAACGGGGCACCAACGAGAACACCAACGGGCTGCTGCGCCAGTACTTCCCGCGGGGCACCGACCTCAGCCGACACCTCCCCGATGAGCTCGCCGCCGTTGCCGCCACCCTCAACGGCCGGCCACGAAAGAACCTCGGCTGGAAGACCCCCGCCGAGGCATTCAACGATCACCTACTCTCAGTTCAACAAGGCGGTGTTCGCCTGACCACCCTCGAACCCGGGCAATACACGTCATGGACCTTCAGCCAACGCGTGCGCGCGGCCGGCCTGGCCCACTCGATTGGCACCGTCGGCGATGCGTACGACTGTGAGCAGAATCCGTCTTGCTGCTCGGTCGCGGCCTGACCCTTGCTTACGACTGGCCCCTCGGGTGCCTTGGCGTTGATCTGTCGACCCGGCCGAGCGGCTCCACACGCTCAGCTGGCCGGGCGGGCAGTGACCGAATAGGGGCCTGCTCTCACACACGACCCATTGGCCGGACCCCATTCGTCGGTCCACTCGCTATGAGAGTCGCGGTTCTGGTCAGTCTCCTCGGCAGCTCGTGGCGTAGGCGCCCGGGCTCAACCAGCCCAGACTGCTGTGCGGTCTGACGGTGTTGTACTCGATGCGCCAGTCCTCGATCACGACCCGCGCCTCGAGAAGCGTGTCGAAGACCTCGACGCCGAGGACCTCATCGCGCACCCGGCTGCCGAAGGATTCGACAAACGGGTTCTCCCACGGAGAGCCCGGCTCGATGTAGCTCGTGCCGGCGCCGCTCGCCCGGCACCAGTCGCGGATCGCGTGGGCGGTCATCTCGGGGCCGTTGTCCATCCGGATCAGGGTGGGTGCCCCACGAGTCGCGGTGATCCGCTCCAGCACGGCGACGGTGGCGTCGGCGTCGATGCGCCGGGCCACCTCGATCGCCAGAGCCTCGCGGGTGTGCTCGTCGACGACGTGCAGCAGCTTCAAGATCCTGCCGTCAGAGGTCGTGTCGAACTGGAAGTCGAATGCCCAGACGTGGTTGGGGTGCTCGGCCCGAAGCCGCGCGGCGTTGGTGGTCGACTGCCCGAGCCGGCGACGCTTGCGCCGGCGGGGCGGTACCCGAAGGCCCTCCTCGCGCCAGAGGCGCTGGATCCGCTTGCGGTTGACCTCCCAGCCCTCGCTGCGAAGGAGCGCCCAGGCCTTGCGATAGCCCCAGCGTGGATGCTTCCGCGAGATCTCACGTAGCCGTCGCCGAAGGGCGTCGTCGCGATCGAGGCGCGGTCCGTGGTGGCGCTGGGTGGAGCGGTTCTGGCCGGCGATCCGGCACGCCCGTCGCTCAGCGAGGCCGAGACGATCCTGGAGCATTCGGACCGCGGCTCGTCTGCGCGACGGGCTCACCAGTTTCCCTTCGAGATCTCCCGCAGGGCTTCGTTTTCGAGCATCTGGTCGGCGACGATCCGCTTGAGCCGGGAGTTCTCGCGCTCGAGCTCCTTCAGCCGCTTGGCGTCGTCCGCCTTCATGCCCCCGTACTGGGCCCTCCAGCGGTGGAAGGTCTGCTCGGAGACCTCCAGGGCCTTGGCGACCTCCGGCACGCCCTGGCCCTCGCCCAGAAGGCGATCGGCTTCCCTGAGCTTCCTGATGATCTGCTCCGGCGTGTGCCGGCGTCGTGTGGCCATCTCGCTCATCGTCCTCCTTGCCCGATTGTCGGACATCAGGACTCTCGCAGCGAGTGGACCTGATCTCAGGGGGTCAGGCCAAGCGCCGGTGACGTTCAGGCCGACGGTGGCTGAGTCCCTTGCTGCTCACGAAGACCCTCGTCGGCCTTCGAGGGTCGGATGGTGATGTCTGCGGTCTCCGACGCGATGGCGATCCCGGTCTGCTCGAAGCGATCCAGGATGCGCTGCGTGAACTTGTCCTTGCTCCAGCGCGCCGTGCGGATCGGCACCACGAAGCGGGCGGCGATCTCGAGGTAGTTGTCGGTGGCTCGCACGAACACCCGGGGCTCAACCTCGGTGCGGGCCAGAGGATAGTGGTGGATCATCTGCGCCAACGCCCTTTCTGCGTCATCCGAGGCGGAGATGCGCACCGCCTCCTCGTTCATGATCGATTCTGCGGTCCGCCAATCGTCCTGGTACGACACGGGGATCCTCACTTCTTCCCAGATGAAGTCGAAGGTCGCGCTGTAGTTGAAGACCGGCTCGGTGATGGTGGCCTTGTTGGAGATCGCGACGATGCGGCCCGTGTACTGGCGACCGAGGATGGGTCGTCGGGAGTGGGTGCACTTGGGCGTAGGGGAACGCACTCACACATGACTTGCGGAATTGCCGCAAGGCGAAGTACGGCCCGTCCGGATCAGCGCAGGACGATCTCCCCGTCGGCCGTGGCGATGCCGCAGGCGTGGATGCCCGGACCGGTACCGGGCGCGTAGCGCACCGGCAGGCCGTGATCGGGTGCGAGCCACCCCTCCAGCACGGGCTGGTGATCGCCGACCTCCACGAACGTGTACCCGGTGGGCCCGCACGTGTGGCCGGCGGCCGCGTAGCGCTGCTCCTGGATCCGGTGCCGCGCCGCCGCGTCGCCGACGAGCGCGAGGAAGAACGGGAGCGGGTACTGCGGCATGCCGGCGCTCCTGAAGGTGAGGGTGCCGGGTCTGTCCTCCCTCACCTGGCCGCTCCGGATGGGAAGGCCGCGCCGCGCCGCGGTGTCGTCCAGGTCGTTCACGCCGAGGCACCACCAGAGCGCCCGGTCCTGCCCCTGCAGGGTGGCCTCCAGCCATCGCCCGTCGTCCTTCGACGGGTCCTCGATTCCGAGCAGCTCCAGGAAGCACTCGGGCCCGAGCGGCACGATGCGGCTGTTGGTGCCGCCCAGGTGCGGGCTGCCCGCCACCGAGCCCAGGCCGTGCTCCTCGCGCAGGCGCTCGCTCGCCGCGTCGATGTTGACGACGCCGAAGATGACGTGGTCGATGACGAACCCCTCATGGTTCATGTCGCGATCGTCCTCCGGTCGGTGAGGTGCCGGCGTCTGGCGCCCGCGCCACGGCGTAGAGCTTGCAGTATTTGTAGACGACCCCGTCCGGCCGGCGGCCTCCTGCAGTGCCCTGTCGATCCGCGGGTCCGGCTCGCCGAACCCGCCGGGCGGGTTGCCGAGCAGGTGCGCCGCGACGGAGCGGCTTGGTCTCTGGGCGTCGGAGGATGAGTCGCGGATAGGCGACTTCCCGAGCTCTGCCCTGTGCCTGACTCTCGACTGGCGGTTCGTCTCTCGGGTCATGAAGGCTTTCGCAGGGAACGCTGCCCCGCCCCGTCCCTCAGGGTCGAGCGCCGTGCCTCTTGACAGGAGATCACTCCATATCAGCTGAGCGCTCCATAGACGTTGTTCACCCGGGCCCAGCCTGGAAGATCGGGGTTGTCGAAGCTCCGATCTGAAAGGCGGGCCCGGATGAGGCTCCACGCTAACGCGCGCACCTGCCCGACAAGCAGGGCGCTGATCTGCCGGCGGGTGCTGGACGAAGGATGGAAGGTCCAGGCTGCCGCCGAGGCCGCAGGCGTCAGTCGGCGCACCGCCCACAAGTGGCTGGCGCGCTTTCGGCGTGAGGGCCCGGCAGGACTCGGCGATCGCTCCTCGCGCCCGCACCGATGCGCGGCAGCGATCGATGGACGGCGCGTGAGGGCGGCCCTGGCACTGCGGGCCCTTCGGATGAGCGGGGTCGAGATCGGTGAGGCGCTGTCGCTTCCGCGATCGAGCGTCGCGGCGATCCTCGCCCGCAACGGCCTCGGACGACTCGGGCCGATCGCGGCACCCGAGCCACCCAACCGCTACGAGCGCCGCCACCCGGGCGAGCTGGTGCACATCGACATCAAGAAGCTCGGACGGATCGAGCGCGCCGGCCACCGAGTCCACGGCGACCGGCGCACCCGAGCCCGAGGGGCCGGATGGGAGTACGTCCACGTGGCGGTCGATGACGCCACCCGCCTGGCCTACGTCGAGGTGCTCGGCGACGAGACCAAAGAGAGCGTGGTGGCCTTGCTCGAGCGTGCCGTCGCTCACATGGCGGACCTGGGCGTGCGGGTGAGGGCCGTGATGACCGACAACGGGCCCGGCTACCGCTCGGCCCTGCATGCGAGCTCGTGCCGCGCGCTCGGGCTACGCCACCTGTTCACCCGCCCCTACCGGCCCCGCACCAATGGAAAGGCCGCCGATGACTTGACATAGGAGAGTCGAGCGGTTCATCCGCACCCTCACCGAGGGCTGGGCCTATGGGCGCATCTTCCGTGACTCCCGGGAGCGCCAGGTGGCGCTCCCGGGCTGGCTCCGGATCTACAATCGGGCCCGACCCCACCGCAGCCTCGATGGCCAGACTCCCTACGAGCGGCTATGCGCCCTTAGGTGAACAACGTGGCTGGAACGCACACCTAGACCGTATGGAGCGCCGGGATCCGTGCCGGCGCCCCGCTCATGCGTGATCGTGGGTTGCCGTCGGGGATGAGCCCGGCGGTAGAGCCACAGTCATGGGAGGCGCCGACATGGGTAACGGTACGTTCGTCGGCCTGGATGTGCACGCCAGAAGCGTGGTCGCCGGGCTGATCGACGAAGGATCGGGTGAGCTGCGGGTGAAGCGTGTCGCCCACCGCACCGAGGATCTTGTGAGCTGGCTGGGCGATCTGGATGGGCCGGTACGGGTCGCCTACGAGGCCGGCCCCACCGGCTTCGGGCTGGCGCGCGCATGCGCGGCGGCCGGGATCGCGTGCCTGGTTGCGGCCCCCAGCCTGATCGCGCGCTCGCCCGCAGGCCGGGGACGAAAGAGCGACGCCTCTGATGCCGAGCAGCTGGCACGGCTTCTGCGCGCGGGCGAGCTCACCCCGGTGAGGGTGCCCGATCCGCTCGACGAGGCCGCCCGCGATCTGGTGCGCGCCCGCGAGGACGCCCGCGCCGATCTGATGCGGACCCGGCACCGCCTCTCCAAGCTCCTTCTGCGCCATGGTCTGGTGTACGAGTCCGGGCGGGCCTGGACGGGCGCACACGAGGCCTGGCTACGCCGCCAGCGCCTCGAGCATCCGGGCACCCGGGCGGCCTTCGATGACTACTACGCCGCCGTCCTCGGGGCGGGCCTTCGCCGCGAGCGGCTCGATGAGCAGATCGCTCAGATGGCCACCGACCCACGCTTTGCCCCGGTTGTCGGACGCCTCTCGTGCCTGCGCGGGGTCGGCACCCTCACCGCCTTCGCACTGGCGGTCGAGATCGGGGATTTCCATCGCCTGTCGGGTGCCACGATCGGCGCCTACCTGGGCCTCACGCCGAGCGAGAGCCAGTCGGGCTCACGCCACAGCCGCGGGCCGATCACCAAGGCCGGCAACTCCCACGCCAGACGTCTTCTAGTGGAGGCGGCCTGGCACCACCGGCCCGCGGTGCGCCCAAGCGCGGTGATCGAGCGCCGGCGGGCATCCCAGCGCCCCGAGGTGCGCGCCCGCGCCGAGCAGGCGGGGCTCCGCCTTCACCACCGCTGGCATCAGCTCGAGCGCCGGCGCGGGCTTCGCTCGACCGTCGTGGCGACGGCCGTGGCGCGCGAGCTGGCGGGCTGGTGCTGGAGCCTTGCGGTGATGGACTAACCACCAGGCGAGCATCCTGGGCGAGAGAGAGCGCGCCGGTCGGCCGGCCAAGGACGCCGCGAGGGGCGATGCGCGATTCAGCTATGAGCAGCCCACCGGGCCACGCTCGATCCTAGAGGGCGCCCCGCCCCCGCCGGACACCCGGTCATGCGGTAACCAACCCGCGCATATCAGCCTGACCGCGACCGTCGCGAGCCACCCCGGCGCGCTCTCTCACGCCCATGAGAAAGGCCCGCTCACGCGGGCATTTTCGCCGTGCCTCTTGACAGGAGATCACTCCATATCAGCTGTAGTCGCTCACCACGTTGTTGATAGGCGGCTGATCGGAGGAAGGCCGCCCAGTGAGCTGTGGCGGCGTCGCGTGTTGTAGTGCTCGATGAAGGATGGCAGGCACGCGGCCCGCTCGGCGTTGGAGGTGAACACCTGGGAGTAGGCCCACTCTCGGAGAAGGGTGCGGTTGAACCTCTCCACCTTGCCGTTGGTCCAGGGGCAGTGGGGGCGGATCAGGACGTGGCGGGCGCCCAGGTCGGCCATGACCTTCGCGAAGGCGCCCGAGTGGCGGTAGTTGAAGGCGTTGTCGCTCATCACCCGCTCGATCCGGGTGATGCCGTGGGCGGCGAAGAACCGCGCCGCCCGTGCCATGAAGGCCGCGCAGGTCTCACCGCGCTCGTTGGGGTGGATCTCCGAGTAGGCCAGCCGTGAGTGGTCGTCGATCGCCGAGTGGACGAAGTCGTAGCCCGGGCGCTGGTGGCGATTCACGCCGGTGATCCGCCCGTGGGCGCGCCAGCCTCCGCCCTCGGGGATGCGCCCGAGCTTCTTGACGTCGATGTGCACCAGCTCGCCCGGACGCGCGCGCTCGTAGCGCACGCCGCTCACCGGCCCGCGGCGCACGGGCTCACCGGTGAGCGCGTCCAGATCGCGCAGCAGCGGCATCCGGTGACGCGACAGCACCCGGCCCACCGTCGAGGGTGCGATGCCCAGCTCGGCGCCGATCCAGTCGGCCCCATGACGATGGACACGACGGGCCTCGAGGATCCGGGCCTCGACGGGCGCCGGGGTGCGGTGCCGGCAGCGATGGGGCCGGCTCGGGCGATCGACCAGACCCGGTGGCCCCTCGACCCGATACCGCCGCAGCCACTTGTAGGCGGTGGCCCTGGAGCAGCCCATCTGGTGGGCGACATCGGCCGGGCGATGGCCGGCCAGGACGCGCTCGATGAGCAGCATCCTTCCGCGAACGGTCAGACGAGCGTTAGCGTGAGCCACGAGGACCCCCTTGGGGCTGGGAAGGCTTAGTCACCTCCACAACTCCCTCGGGGGTCCTCCTCGCGTCAACCCGGATTCGTCAACAACGCTCCGGG
The DNA here is from genome assembly GCA_963766735.1 of uncultured Chloroflexia bacterium. Taxonomy (GTDB): domain Bacteria; phylum Chloroflexota; class Limnocylindria; order Limnocylindrales; family CSP1-4; genus CAIXZV01. The sequence continues at coordinate 1,522 of CAVYBU010000035.1, read as the reverse complement.
TGACTACACCTAGCGGCAACCTCGACAGCCGGATGGGCGTCCGCGAGTCGTCCGCTTGAGACGACAGGATTGGGTCGATGCGCATCGGAACCTGGAACCTGGCCGGTCGCTGGTCGCCCCGCCATCAGCGTCTGCTCGAGGACGCGGAATGCGACGTGTGGCTCCTCACCGAGGTTCCGCCGGCCTTCTCGCTGCCGGGTGGAGATCTGTCCAGGTCCGAGCCGATGACGGCCACGGGCAGGTCGTGGGCGGCCGTCTGGAGTACGGGATCACCCGCGGCGCTGCCATCGCCTCACCCAGCCGCCGCAATGGTGCGGCTCGGCGACCTTCTGATCTGCAGCTGCGTACTCCCCTGGCGCGGCGCGCGCCCTTTCTGGCCTGATGAGGGCGTGAACACGGCCGCCATCACGATCGCCGCACTCGATCGCCTCGGGCCCTCGCTGGCATCGGCCGAGCACGCCGTCGTCTGGGGGGGCGATTGGAATCACGCCATGACCGGCCGCGAAGAGGCGGGCAGCATGGAGGGCAGGCGGGCGATTGAGCGTCTCGTGACGGCTCTCGGCCTCAGCGTCACCACGGCCGATGCGCCCCACCGGATCGACGGCCTGCTCAGCATCGATCACATCGCCGTCCCCGCGGGCTGGGAGAGTGGGCCTTGTCAGAGGGTCGTCGCCGAGGCGGAGGGCGCACGCCTGAGCGACCACGATGCCTACGTGGTGGAGGTGATAAGACCGTGAGGGAAGGGCTGTCCGGGCTCATCAGGGTCGTGAACTGGAACCTCGAGTGGGCACCTCGCTCGCGCCGGGCCCGCATCGCCGCTCGCCTCTGGTATCTCTCCCCCGAAATCCTCTGCGTTACCGAGGCCGACCGCGGCATCCTGCCGAGAGTCGGGCACGTCGCCGAGTGCGAGCCCGACTCCGGGTACGGCGTAAAGGGTGGGCGGCGGAAGGTGATCCTGTGGAGCCGGTGGCCACTCGAGGAGATCGACCCGATCGGCTCCCCCGGCCCGCCGCCGGGCCGTTTCGTGGCAGCGACCTGCCGCACGCCCGACGGGCCGCTGCGCCTGATCGGGGTCTGCATTCCCTGGAGCCACGCGCATGTGAACACCGGCCGCCGGGATCGCGCACCCTGGCAGGACCACCTGACCTACCTCGAGCATCTCGGCCCGCTCCTCGCTGCGCGAGACGACGCGGTGCCGACGCTGCTGGTCGGCGACTTCAACCAACGGATCCCCCGCACGCGTGCGCCCCTCCGGGCCGCCACCGCGCTCGAGGACGCGCTGGGCGATCTGATCGTGGCGAGCGCAGGGGACGTGCCGGGGATCGATCGCCCGGTGATCGACCATGTCGCACACTCGAGTTCGCTGTCGGTCCACGAGCTGGAGGGCTTCGATCGCCACGACGCCGACGGTCGGCCCCTCAGCGACCACGATGGTGTGAGGTTCGCGGTGGAGCACATCAGCCCATAAGAACGAGAAAGCACGGCGGCACTGGGCCCGCCGCCCTGACCGTGCAAACGCGCT
>CAVYBU010000034.1:0-5920 GCA_963766735.1 uncultured Chloroflexia bacterium | reverse complement strand
CCGGCCCTCAACGCCGAGTCGATCGACCTCGCGCGGGTCGCGTTCCCGCCGGACCCGACGCCCGCCGGTCTCCGGGTCGATCAGCCGGTGGGCGTCTGAGCGCCGCGACGGCCCGACGCCGGTCCCGAGCGCGATAGGCGGGGCTCAGCGAAGATCTCTCAGCCGCGCTCGAGATACCGCTCGCGATCCCAGTTGTGGACGACGGCGTCGTACTGGTCCTGCTCCACCTTCGCGGCGTTCAGGTAGTGCGCCACGACGTCCTCCCCGAAGATCTCGCGGGCGACCGTGGACCGTTCCAGCTCTCCGATCGACTCCCACAGCGCCCGCGGCATCTTCGGCACGCCGGTCGCCGCGTAGCCGTTGCCCCTGTGCTCGGGTGGGAGCTCCAGTCTGTGCTCGATGCCGTAGAGGCCCGCACCGAGCATCGCCGCGTAGGTCAGGTATGCATTCATGTCTCCGCCCGGCAGGCGGTTCTCCACGTGGAGCCCGTCGCCGTCGCCGACGAGGCGGAACCCGGTCGTCCGGTTGTCGCGGGCCCAGATGACGTTGATCGGAGCCCAGGACAGGGCGGCGAAGCGCTTGTAGCTGTTGACGAACGGGGCGACGAAGTAGGCGAGCTCGCGGGAGAACGCCATCATCCCGGCCATGAACTGGCTGCCCCGCTCCGACAGCCCGTACGGGCCGGCGGGCTCCCCGGGCGCCGCGTGCATCAGCGGCCTGTCGTCGTCGATGCCCCAGATGCTCATGTGGAGGTGGCCCGATGAGCCCGTCCAGCGGTGGTCCGGCTTGGCCATGAACGTGATCGCCCAGTTGTTGAGGTAGGCGATCTCCTTCGCGCCGTGCTTGAAGATGACCGTCCGGTCCGCCGACTCAAGGACGTGGTCGTAGCGGATGTTGACCTCGTGCTGGCCCGCGGCCGCCTCGCCCTTGCTGAACTCGATGGGGATGCGGGCCTCGGTCATCTGGTTGCGCAGCAGCCGGTGGAGGGGCTCGGCCTTCGTCGCCTGGAGGAGGTGGTAGTCCTCGTTGTAGTAGCCGAACGGCGTGGGGACGGGCCAACCTCGCTCGGCCAGGTTCTGCCAGCTGTCCCGCAGGACGTAGTACTCCAGCTCCGAGCCCGCCTTGACGGCCAGGCCGAGGGCGGCGGCCTTCTCGACCTGGGACTTGAGCATCGTCCGCGGGCTGACCGGGATCTCCAGGCCCGTCTCCCCGTCCGTCACGTCGCCCAGGACCAGGGCGGTCTTCTCCAGCCACGGCAGCACGCGCAGGGAGTCCCACACCGGGTTGGCGACCCAGTCGCCGTAGCCGGTCTCCCAGTTCATGAGGGCGAACCCGTCGGGCGTGTTCATCTCCATGTCGGTGCCCAGCAGGTAGGTGCAGAAGTGGGCGCCGTGATCGATGACCCCGCCCAGGAACGCCTGGGCCTGGACCCTCTTGCCCAGCAGGCGGCCCTGCATGTCGGTGAACGCGACGACGAGGGTGTCGATCTCGCCGGAGCGGACCATTCCCTCCAGCTCCTCCAGCCGCGGATGCTTCCGGTTCGGGGCTGGGGCTGCGTGCGGCCGGGCCTGGGCGGACTGCCTGGGCATCGATGTCGTCCTCTGGTGCTTGCCCGCCGGAGGGAGTCCCTAGTAGATGAAGGTGGTATCGGCGGGGAACGTGAACGCGAAGGCGGACGGCGGCAGCGTGGCGTTCGGCTCGTAGCTGGTGACCGTCGCATCGCGGGTCACCGCGCCGCCAATCGACTCCTCGAGCCGCAGGATCACGCCGTCCGCGCGGTCCACGGCGATCACCAGGCGGTAGTCCGGCCGATCCGCGACGCGCTCCACGGTTCGCGGATGATCGCACTCGACCACGATGGCCTCGCGGCCGGCGATCTCGATGGTGCCGGTGATCCGGCAATCCCCCGTGCTGAGGACGTTCTGGCAGAACCCCGCCGGATGGACGAACAGCTCCGGCAGGGACTCCGCCTGGAGCGGGGTCACCGCGGCATAGACCCTGGAGCTGCCCGGCAGGTCCGCCGCGGCCCCGCCGACGCCCTTCACGACCGGGCGGGTCGGTCGCCGCGTCCCGACCTTGCGCCCGGCGGCGTACGTCTGGACGGTCGTCCCGTCCGAGGCCCAGACCTCGTAGTTCGCCGCCGTGCCCAGCGCCGGCACCGAGGACAGGACCTTCACCTGGCCCGGGTGGCGGAGGGCAACCTCCACGATCGTCAGTTCCTCGCCGCGGGCCGTCCAGGTGCGCTCCTCGATGCTCATCCGGAGCGTGTCGAACCGCATCTCCGCGTCGCGCATGAAGGTGAACAATGCCTCGACCGACGGGAGATCACCGCGGAGCGCGGCAATCTCCGGCACGGGGCGGGCACCGGCGGGGACAGGGAGGGCCGCTGCGCGGTCCCAGGGTCGGGTGGCGGTCATCGGCGCGATTGTAGCGGGGTGCCGGGATGCCGAACAGGCCGCCCCCGGCTCAGCCTCCGCCCAGCCCGGGCTCCGTCATCTTGGCGGGATCCAGCAGCTCGTCCAGCCGGTCGGGCGCAATGCCCTTCTCCAGGGCCAGCTCCCGGATCGTGCGGCCGGTCTTGAACCCCTCCTTGGCCATCGCCGCCGCCGCGTCGTAGCCGATCTCGGGCGCCAGCGCCGTCGCCAGCATCAGCCCCTGCTCGACCAGCTTCGGCCCGCGGTCGGTCGCCGCGAGCCCCTCGACCAGCCTGATCCGGAAGTTCCGGGCCGAGGCCGCCAGCAGCGCGATCGACTCCAGCATCGCCTGTGACGTCACCGGCATCATCACGTTGAGCTCGAGGAAGGACCCCGTCTGGCCGAACGCGACCGTCGCGTCGTTGCCCACGACCCGCGCGACGACCATCGTGAGCGACTCCACGATGACCGGGTTCACCTTGCCCGGCATGATCGAGGAGCCCGGCTGCGTCTCGGGCAGCGCCAGCTCCGCCAGCCCGGCCCGCGGGCCCATGCCCATGAACCGGATGTCGGAGGCGATCTTCCAGAGGCTCAGGGCGATCGTCCGCAGCCCGCCGTGCGCCGCGATCGCCGCGTCCAGCGCCGCCTGGGCGTGGAAGTGGTTCGGCGTCTCGCGGACCTGGAGGCCGGTCAGCTCCGACAGGCGCATGCAGGCGCGAGGCGCGTACTCGGGATGGGCGTTGATCCCCGTCCCGACGGCTGTCCCGCCGAGGGGCACCGTGAGCATCTCGTCACGGGCGGCCTGGGCGCGGCGGATCGCCTCCTCGACCTGGCCCGCGTAGCCCGCGAACTCCTGTCCGAGGCGGATCGGCGTGGCGTCCTGGAGGTGCGTCCGCCCGGTCTTGACGACGTCCCAGAACTCCGTGGACTTGGCGGCAAGCGCCCGCTGCAGGTCGATGAGGGCCGGGATCAGCTCCTCCTCGATCGCGATCGCGGCCGAGAGCTGGAGCGCCGTGGGCACGGTGTCGTTGGAGCTCTGGCACTTGTTGACGTCGTCGTTGGGATGGACCTTCACTCCGCCCAGCCGCGCCGAGGCGATGTGGCTGATCACCTCGTTCATGTTCGTGTTGGTCGAGGTGCCGGAGCCGGTCTGGTACACGTCGATGGGGAAGTGCTGGTCGTACCCGCCGTCCGCGACCGCCCGGGCCGCATGAGCGATGGCCGACGCCTTCCTGGCGTCCAGCAGGCCGAGGTCGGCATTCGTCTCGGCGGCGGCGAGCTTCACGAGCGCGAGCGCGCGCAGGAAGCGGTGCGGCATGCGCTGGCCCGAGATCGGAAAGTTGAGAACGGCGCGCTGCGTGGAGGCGCCGTAGAGGGCCTGCTCGGGAACCTCCATCTCGCCCATGGAATCGCGTTCGATGCGCGTGGAAGTGGCGTCCGCGTTGTCTGTGCTCATGGTGCCGATGGTACGGCGGCGCGCGATGGTGTGGAACGGGCCGGATGGACTGGCCCGGGACGTGCCGCTCAGCGCAGCGGGCCGCTCAGCGGGCAGAGGGCCGCTCAGCGGGCAGGGGCGTGCCGCTCGAGCCACATCACGGCGCGCGCCATCCAGTCCATGCGGGCGGGGAAGGCGCGGACACCGTGCCCCTCCTCGGGGTAGACGACGAGCTCTGCCGGGACGCCCTGCTCCCGGAGGGCCCGGAACATCTCGACGGCCTGGCCCACTGGCGTCGCGCGGTCACGGAGGCCGGCCACGAGCAGCGTGGGCGTCCGCAGCCGGGTGCCCGCGAACACCGGGGACCGGTCGAGGTAGCGCTGCACGTGGTCGGTTGGCCGCCCGCCGACGTAATCGCGGACGAACACGGTCAGGCTGGAGCCGTAGTGGCTGGAGATCAGGTCCGTGAGCGGTGACCCCACGACCGCCGCCGCGAACCGGCCGTCCACCGCCGGCAGCAGGGCCGCCATGTAGCCACCGTAGCTCACGCCGCCGACGGCGAGCCGGGCCGGATCCGCGATCCCCAGCGACACCAGGTGGTCGAGCCCCGAGAGCAGGTCGTGCAATTCCTCGCCGCCCATGTCGCCCACCACGAAGGCGGCGAAGTCCCGCCCGCGACCGATCGAACCGCGTGGGTTGGGCATCAGGACCGCGTAGCCCGCCTCGACCAGCACCACCAGCTCGGCCGACGGGAAGGCCCAGCCAACGGCGGATACCGGGCCGCCATGCACCCAGAGGACGGTCGCGAACGGCGGTTCGCCGTGCGGAATCATGAGCAGCCCGTCGATACGCGTCCCGTCACGACTCGCCCAGGTCTCCACGCGGCGCTCCGCGATGCAGGCGCGCACCCGGTCGCGACCGGCATGCTCGCTGCCGATCAAGGTCGTTTCGTCGCTCCCGCGGACGGCGACGACGCGAGGCGGCGCGTCGGGGCCGTTCAGGAGCGTCACGAAGTCGCCACCGATCCCCAGGGGCGAGATCATCGGGAACAGGGGGATTCCGGTCGCCCTCGCCCGGAAGGTCTCGCGGGCCTCGCCCGTTCGGAGGTCGATGGCGAGCCCCACGGTCTCCATCCCGGACACGCCCAGGGCGAGCAGTCGATTGCCGTCCAGCCAGCGAGCGCTCGAGACGTCCACGCCGGGGGTGTCGACGGTCGACGGCGACGCCGGCCGCATCGAGGATGACCAGCGCTGCCGACGACGAAGTAGCGATCACTCGCCACTCCCTCGATGACGGCGGCCCGACGGCCGTCCGGCGCCCCCTCCACGAAGCCGAGCTGCCACTCCGGGGCCCACAGCTCCGCGACGGAAGCGGTCGAGGCGTCAAGTGCCACGACGCGAGCCCCGTACCAGGCGTCCTCCGCCGGACCGTCCGAGACGATCGCCACCACCCGGTCATCGCCCAGCCAGGCGGCCTCCCAGACGTTGAGCCCCTCGGGCGACACGCGCCTGACCTCGCCCGTGGCGGGGTCCAGGGTCCACGCCGACCGCCACTCGTCCTCGCTTGCGGATGTCTCGACATCCGGGACCCACGACGGTCGATCGGCGCCCGCGGCGTCCTGGCCCACCGTGCCGGACCCCAGGCCGTCTGCCTGCTCGGCCTGCTCGCCGGCCATGACGAGCAGGATCCGACGCCCGTCCGGGGACCAGCGATGGTGCTCTGCGATGCCCGGCGGGCACGCGAGCCGGCGCGGGTCGCCCACCGGGCCGTCCTCGCCGACGTCCACGATCCACGGCGCGGGTCGGTGCCGGTCGTGATGGTCGGCGAGGAAGCTCAGCGACCGGCCATCGGGCGACCAGCGGGGATCTGCGGCGTTGCCGGCAGCCGTCGTGATCGTCCAGGTACGGCGGCCATCTGTCTTGGCGATCCACAGCAGGGACGATGGGTGGCCCTCGAGCCGTTCGAAGACGCTGCCGGTGACAGCCACGAACTGCCCATCCGGCGACGCCTCGGCGGCCCCGAAGGCGTGCGGCGCCCCGAAACCCGGCTCAAGGATCGAGCGGAACAGGTC
>CAVYBU010000033.1:0-12207 GCA_963766735.1 uncultured Chloroflexia bacterium | reverse complement strand
TGTACCGGCAGGCGTCAGATGCCGACCCGCGGAACTCCATCGCGGTCGTCGGGCTGGCGCGGGTGGCGCTCGAACGTGCGGACGACGCCGGCGCACTCCGGGAGGCGCGGCGTGCCCTCGCGATCGACCCGGAGAACGTGGCGGCATCCCGGCTGGCCGTCCGCCTGGAGGAGGTGCTCACCTACCGCGGTGAGGCGCTGCCCCCGACGGCCGACCGGTCGATCCATGACGCCAGGACGGTCGATGCTGCTCTCGAGGGAGCCGACCCCGAGGAGGCTGATCCCGGCGGGGCCGATCCCCGAGGGGGCGGCAACCGACGCCGTGACAACCGCAGCCGAGCAACCGAGCGACACCGCAGCCGAGACAACCGACGCCGAACTCCCGACGCCCGGCCGCGGCGTCCTCGACCGCCTGTTTCGAAGGAGAAGCCCTTGAAGATCCTGGTCACCGGCGGCGCCGGCTACGTCGGCGGAGTCTCCGTGGACGCCATCCTCGCCGCCGGCCACGACGTCGTCGTCCTGGACGACCTGTCCACCGGCCACGCCGCGATCGTCAACCCTGCCGCCCGCCTGGTGACAGGCTCGTATGGAGACGATGCCGCCACCCGAACCCTGCTGGAGACGGAAGGCGTGGACGCGATCCTCCATTGCGCCGCCCGCTCCCTCGTCGGGGAGAGCGTGCAGGACCCGGCCAGGTACTACCGCGACAACGTCGCCGGTGGCGTGGCTCTCCTGGAGGCAGCCCGGGCGGCCGGCGTGCGGCGCATCGTCTTCTCGTCCACCGCCGCCGTCTACGGCACCCCGGAGTCCACACCCATCCCCGAGGACGCGGCCCTTCGCCCGATCAACACCTACGGCGAGACCAAGCGCACGTTCGAGGGCGCGCTCCACTGGTATGGAGGTGCGTACGGGTTCCGGTCCGCGATCCTGCGCTACTTCAACGTGGCGGGGGCCACGGGGCGCCTGGGCGAGATCCACCGGCCCGAGACGCACCTGATCCCCAACATGCTGCGTGCGGCAGATGGTGGGCCCGCACTGACGCTGTTCGGCGAGGACTACCCCACCCCGGACGGCACCCCGATCCGCGACTACATACACGTATCGGACCTGGCTGATGCCCACCTCGCGGCCCTGGAGGCGACGGCGCCCGACGATCCGCGGACCGGTCCCGTCGGCGGCGGCGCGCCCGCATCGCCGCTCATCTGCAACCTGGGCACGGCCAGCGGCTTCTCGGTTCGCGATGTCCTCCAGGCCGCGGAGATGGTCGTCGGCCGGCCGATCCCACACACCGTCGGCCCACGCCGGGCCGGAGACCCGCCGGTTCTGGTCGCGTCCAACGCGCGGGCGGCCGAGATCCTTGGCTGGCAGCCACGGCGCTCCACCCTGAACGAGATGCTCTCGTCAGCCTGGGCGTGGCGCCGAGCACACCCGGACGGCTACGGAGACTAGCCCCGGTCCTCCAGCGGGGCGCGGTCCGGTGCCAGGCGCGGAGGGGGGGCGCCCGAGGCACCGCCGCCCTCGCCGCCGTCCATCTCGCCGGAGCCCGCCCAGCGGTCGCTCACCGGCCAGACCAGCCACAGGCCGATCAGCATCGTGACCAGGAGGCTCAGGACGGCGACCTGGTAGGCGCCGTTGCCGATGGTGTCCACCAGCAGGAAGATGAGCGCCCCGTACACCAATTGCCCGATGACCTGCGACCCCTTGCCGACCAGCCCGTAGATCCCGAAGAACTCACCGATCTTGTCCGGGGGCGACAGGCGGACCATCAGGACCCGGTCCGCGACCTGCACCCCGCCTAGCCCGCTGCCGAGAATGGCCCCCGCGATGAGGAATGGCACCAGCCCGTCCTTGCCGAAACCGATCGCGACGCCGCCGAGCACGAGGCCGATCGCCCACGAGATGAGCACCCAGACAAGCGTCCGCTTCGGGCCTTTTCGGTCGGCCAGCCAGCCCCACACGAAGCTCATTCCGATCGCGACGAACGTGAGCATCAGCAGCACCATGTTGGCGTTGGCATCGGTCAGGCCCATCGTCTTCACGACCACGACGCTCATGACGACGATGACCGTGTTGACCGCGTCCGAGTAGAAGAAGCGCCCGATCAGGAACCGCCACAGGCCCGGCACCTCGCGCGCGTCCGCGATCGAGCGCTTGAGCTGGCCGAAGGAGTCGGCAACGTCGGCGCGGGTCAGCGGCTGCTCGTCCGGCCGGTGAGGCTCCTTCACGAACAGGAAGATCGGGATGGCGAACACCAGGAACAGGATTGCGGTCCATCGGAAGCGGTCCTCGACCGGGATGTCCAGAAAGAAGATGAGCAACCCCACGAAGACCGTCCCGCAGTAGCCGATCCCGGTCCCGATACCCGACAGCCTGCCGCGGGTGCTCGGCGTGCTCACGGTCTTCAGGGTCGCGTCGTAGTAGATGAGGGCTGCCTGGTAGGCGAAGTTGGCGACGATGAACAGGATCAGGCCGACGATCGGCGGCACGTCCGCGATGAAGAACGTGGCGCCGATGCACAGGGCGGTGAAGGCCAGGAGGAACGGCATCCGCCGCCCGCCGCGATCGGAGAATGCCCCCAGGATCGGCGACACCAGCGCGTTGATCCCGACGCTGATGACGATGGCGATCGACAGCGCGACGTTGCCGTCACGCTCGCCGAACTGGCTGTCCTTGATCAGGTACAGCCCGATCGCGCCGGACACGACCGCGAACGAGAAGATGGTGTTCGCAAAGTCGTAAAGGGTCCAGGAGCCCTGGGCGACCTTCCTGAGGTTGGGATCGGCCTGCGGGATCGCCGCCATCAGCAGTGCCTCACGTTCGGATACCCCGGGTCCGGAGCCGGCCCGCGATGCGCGGGATCATAGGCGGTAGACGGGCCCTGGATCGGGCGGTTCGGCACGGAGGCGCGCGACGCGCTGGGCCGGCACTTCGCATCGGGGGTGCAACGGGCCGGGCCTTCCCGATGGTGGTAGGGTCGCGGTGTGCCCGAATCCACCCTGACGCCCGCAATCCGGAACGAGATCGCCCGCCTCGGCCGTGCCGACATCATGGTCGGCATCCCGAGCTTCAAGAACGCCGCGACCATCGGCTACGTGGTCCGCGCGGCGCACGCAGGGCTGGTCCAGTACTTCCCGGATCTCAAGCCGGTTCTGGTGAACTCGGACGCAGGCTCGTCCGATGGCACCCAGCGCGTCGTCATCGAGACGGAGCCGCCCGACTACGTGGAGTCGATCCTCCTCGTCCGGCCGGTCAACCGCCTCGACCGCGTCACGCTCACCTACCCGGAGATCGGCGGGGTCGGCGGCAAGGGCGCCGCGCTCAGGACGATCTTCGAGATCGCGGCCGCGCTGGAGGTCAAGGCGCTGGTCGTGGTTGATAGCGACCTGCGCAGCATCGTCCCCGAGTGGATCGAGTTGCTGGCCGGCCCGATCCTCAAGGGCGGCTACGACTACGTCACCCCGCTCTACGCCCGCTACAAGTACGACGGCACGATCACCAACACGGTCACGTATCCGCTGACCCGCGCGCTCTATGGACACCGTATCCGCCAGCCGATCGGCGGTGACTTCGGCGTCAGCGGGGACCTCGTCCGTCACTACCTCGAGCTGGATGACTGGACCGAGGACATCAGCAAGTTCGGCATCGACATCTGGATGACCACGTCCGCCCTCACCGGAGGCTATGCGGTCTGCCAGGCGCGGCTCGGGGCAAAGATCCACGATCCCAAGGACCCGGGCTCAGACCTGGGGCCGATGTTCCGCCAGGTGGTGGGCACGATCCTGCGCCTCGCCTCCGACCACCCCGACTCGTGGTTCCACGTGCGCGGCAGCCACGAGGTGCCCGCCTACGGCTTCGAGCGCATCATCGATCCACCGCCGCTCGAGGTGAACGCGATCCGCCTGCTCTCGGAGCTGGAGGCCGGCTCACTTGTCCTGGCCGATACCTGGCGGCGCATGCTGGACCCGCTGAACGCGGAGGCCGTGCTGGCGCTGGCGGAGGAGGCCGGCACGCTGGTCGACCTGGCCTCGCGGCGCCTGGGTCTGGGTGGCGAGGGCGCCACGGCGCATCCGAGCACGCTGGAGATGGCCGAGGCGCTGGCAAGCTTCCACTTCCCCGACGACCTGTGGGCGCGGGTGGTCTACGACCTGGTGCTCGCGACGCGGCGCGGGATCCTTGGCACCGCGCAGCTCGTGGCGGCGCTCGTTCCGATCTACTTCGGCCGCGTCGGCAGCTTCGTGATCGAGAACCGCAACCTGACGACGACCGACGCCGAGGAGCGTGTGGAGCACCAGGCACGCGAGTTCGAGCTGCTCAAGCCGTATCTCGTGGAGCGATGGGCCGCGCTCGTGGCCGAGGAGACGGCAGCGCACGAGGAGAAGCTCCAATGAGCGGTCCGCCGCTGCCGGCACGAATCCTCATCCCGGTCGCCAACCCGCTCACCGCGGAGGAGCTGATCCGGATCGGCGCGTCCCTGCTGGAATCGAAGACCGGCGAACTCACGGCGCTCGGCATCGTGGAGGTGCCGGAGGGGATGCCGCTCTCCGAGGGCGCCACGCGGGCGCGGCAGGCGCGCCGCCTCCTTCAGAAGGTCCTGGACTACGTCCCCGAGGGGACCATCATCCACCCCCTGGTGCGGATCGGGCGCCACGCGTCCGCGGGGATCGTGGAGGCGGCGGCCGAGCAGGAAGCCGACCTCATGATCTTCGGCTGGGGCGGCAAGTCCGGATCCGGCCGGGAGAGCGGCACGCCGGCCATCTCGCCAACCATCGACGAGGTTGTCCGCGAGTCCCCATGCGACGTCGCCGTCGTCAAGCAGCGGGGAGCCGGGCAGATCCGCCGGATCCTGGTGCCCGTCCGGGGCGGCCCCCACGCGGAGCTGGCGCTGCGGTTCGCAGACGCCCTGGCGAACCGGCACGGTGCCACGGTCGTTGTCATGCACCTGGTGCCGGCTGGCGTGACCGAACCCGTCCGTGCCCAGGCGGAGCACGCGCTCGCCGCGTTCGCCCGCCAGCACGTGACCGCCCGCTCCGAGCCGATCCTGCGCGAGACCCGGAACGTCCGGACCGCGATCCTCCGCGAGGCGGACGACGCGGACCTGGTGGTCATGGGCGCGTCGGCACCACCGGGTGAGCCGGGCACATCGCTGTTCGGGGCCCTGCCGGAGGCCATTGCCCAGCGCGCGAAGTCAACGGTCATCGTCGTCAAGACGAGGGAGTCGATCGGACGCCAGACGTTCGAGCAGCTGGCCCAGCGCGCCGAGACCCTTGCCGCGGCCGACCGCGCCGCCGAGGAATCGCGGGCCATCCCCGCCCGCGTCGAGCGCTGGTTCGCTGAGGCCAACTTCCACCACAGCGAATTTGCTGACCTGGCCCGCCTGACGGCGCTCAAGGAGAAGCAGGGCATCACGATCAGCCTCGTGCTGCCGACCCTCGACGAGGCCGAGACGATCGGCCCCATCGTCCGCCGGGCCATCCGCGAGATGCAGGAGCGGTACCCGCTGCTGGACGAGATCCTCGTCATCGACTCCGCCTCCTCCGACGACACCCGCGCCATCGCCGAGGCCGAGGGCGCGCGCGTGGTTCAGCACCCTGACGTCCTCGCCCGGTACGGCTCCTATCAGGGCAAGGGCGAGGCGCTCTGGAAGTCCCTCTTCGAGACGTCCGGCGACATCGTGGTCTGGGCGGACACCGACGTGCGCAACTGGCATCACCGGATGGTGTACGGGACGCTCGGACCCCTCCTGGTGGAACCGCGGCTCCAGTATGTGAAGGGCTACTACCAGCGCCCGATCGTCGAGCGTGGCGTCCTCAAGGAGGGCGGCGGCGGACGCGTCACGGAACTGGTCGCGCGGCCGCTCATCAACCTGTTCTTCCCGGAACTGTCCGGGGTGATCCAGCCGCTTGCCGGCGAGTACGCGGGACGGCGATCGCTGCTGGAGCAGATCCCGTTCTTCACCGGGTACGCGGTCGAGATGGGCCATCTGATCGATGCCGCCGAGCGCGTCGGCCTGGCCGGGCTGGGACAGGTGGACCTGGAGCGCCGGATCCACCGGAACCAGGAGCTCGAGGGCCTGTCGCGGATGTCGTTCGTGATCCTCCAGGCGGTCATGAAGCGGCTGGAGGAGCGTCGCCGCGTGCGCCTGTTCGCAGAGCTGGGCTCCACGATGAAGCTGCCTCGCTCCGGGCGTGGCCGCCTCTCGCTGGAGGTCCAGGAGGTGGCTGACAACGAGCGCCCGCCGATGATCCGCATCCCGGAGTACGCGGAGAGGCGTCGCACGCAGCTCGTGCCGGAGCCGGATCCGCTCTCGGACAGCTAGGACTCGCCAAGCGTGCGTGGTGCAGGCATGAGGGATGAACCGCTGCGCGTCCTCGTCGCGCCTGACTCGTTCAAGGGCAGCCTGACCAGCGTGGAGGTCGCGCGCGCCCTTGCGGCGGGCTGGAACCGCGCCCGCCCGGGCGATGAGGTTCGCCTGGCCCCGCTGGCGGACGGTGGTGAAGGGACGCTCGTGGCGGTCGAGGCGGCTGGCGGCTGGCAGTGGCGCGAGACGATCGCCCGCGATGCCCTCGGCCGTCCGATCCGCGCCCGGTGGCTGGCGCGGGACGACGGCCGTGCCGCCGTGATCGAGATGGCCGCCGCATCCGGCCTGTCGCGGTTGACCGCCGCGGAGCGCGACGCCGGGAACGCCACGACGATCGGCACCGGCGACCTGGTCCTCGCCGCACTGGACGCGGGGATCCGGGCGATCGCCCTCGGCATCGGCGGCAGCGCCACCACGGACGGCGGCGCAGGACTCCTCCGCGCGCTGGGTGCCACGGTCGATGATGACCTGCAGGCCATCGACCTGGCCGGCCTGGACCCGCGCCTGGCGGAGACGAGCCTGCGAATCGCCTGCGACGTCTCCAACCCCCTCCTCGGGCCGGATGGGGCGGCGGCGGTCTACGGGCCGCAGAAGGGCGCGACGCCCGAGCTGGTCGCCGCCCTGGACGCCCGTCTCGCCCGTTTCGCCGACGCCCTGGAGGCCGCCGCCGGCCGCCGCGAGCGCGAGACCCCCGGCGCCGGGGCCGCGGGCGGGCTCGGGTTCGGGCTCCTGTGCCTGGCCGATCGCCTCGCCTCGCTCAGCCTGGAACCCGGCATCGACCTGGTCATGGCGGAGGCCGGCTTCGACCTTGCCCTGGGGATCGCCGATCTCGTCATCACCGGCGAGGGGCGGATCGACGCGCAGACCGCGTTCGGCAAGACCGCCAAGGGAGTGGCGATGCGCGCGCGGGCGGCGGGAGTTCCGTGCATCGCCGTCGGCGGCGGCGTGACCCAGGAGGGGATCGAGGCGCTCGGCTCCATCGGCGTGACGGTGGTACCGGTGAGCGAAGGGCCGCAGACCGTGGAGCAGGCAATGGCCGCCGGCGGCGCGCCGCTCGAGCGCTGCGGGGAACGGATCGCGCGGCTGGTGTCGCTGGGGAGGACCGCGGCGGTTGAGGGTGCGTATTGACTAAGTCAATTGGACTAAGTCACAATGGCGGCATGACGGTTGTGAACGTCCACGAGGCAAAGACCCACCTCTCGCGCCTCCTCGAGCGAGCCGAACGAGGCGAACGGATCGTGATCGCACGGGCTGGTCGGCCCATCGCCGTCCTCCAGGCGATCGACGCGCCGCCGCCGCGTACGCCGGGGCACGACCGGGTCATCATCCACGATGACTTCGACGATCCGCTGCCGGAGTTCGCGGAGTACCTCGGGGCCGCCGACCTGTCGCCCGAGGTCTCGCGGTGAGGGTCCTGCTCGACACACAGGCCTTCCTCTGGTGGATCTCGGGCGCGGACCGGCTCACGTCCCGCGCCCGCGCGGTGATCGCGGATCGGGATTCAGAGGTGCTCGTGAGCGTCGCGTCGGCGTGGGAGATCGCCATCAAGAGCGCGACGGGACGCCTGGAGCTGGAGGGACCGGCGGAGACCTACGTCCCAGAGCGGATCCGGGACCACGGATTCGCCGTGCTGTCGGTTGAACTCGCCCACGCCCTCCGGGCCGGTGCGCTGCCCCGTCATCACGGCGACCCATTCGATCGGCTGCTCGTCGCCCAGGGACAGGTCGAGGATGTGCCCATCATCACCGCGGACCCGCTGCTGAACCTCTACGACGTCGAGACGATCTGGTGACCTCGACACGGCCCGGCGGGACGAAACCCGCCGGGAAGAAGCCCGCCAGAAGGTCGCCCGCCCGGAAACCCGCGGACCCGGTCAGGCACTGGGCGAGCTACCTGCGCCGCTACCGCCCGGGGCTCCAGCGCTTCGTTCTGGACGGGCTCACGGCCACATACGGCGAGCAGCGCTGGAGCTCGCGCCTGGATCCCACGAGCGAGCTGATCCTCACGATCCTCACCCAGAACACCGCGGACGTGAACGCCGAGAAGGCCTACGAGGCGCTGCGCGCGGCCTACCCCAGCGACCTGGCGCCCGAGATCCACGCCCACGGCATCGGCTGGGGCGGGGACGGCCTGTCTGTTGCACCGCCGCCCGACTGGACCGCCGTGGAGCACGCCCCGCTGCCCCAGCTGATCGACGTCATCCGGCCCGGCGGACTCGCGCCGCAGAAGGCTCCCCGCCTGCAGGCCACGCTCCGCTACATCCGCGAGCGACGCGGGGACTACTCGCTGGAGTTCCTGGGTGACATGCCGGCCCTGGAGGCCCGGGACTGGCTGACCGCCATCGACGGGATCGGCAAGAAGACGGCCTCGATCGTGCTCGCGTTCTGCTTCGGCGCCCCCGTGATGGCCGTGGACCGGCACGTGGAGCGCGTGTCGAAGCGGATCGGGCTGATCCCGGAGAAGGCTTCGGCGGACCAGGCCCACGACCTGTTCCTGGGGATCCTGGAGCCGGACGAGATGTACGCCGCACACGTCCTGCTGATCCATCACGGCCGGAAGATGTGCCACGCGCAGAACCCCACCCACGAGATCTGCCCGCTCCGCGAGCGCTGCCGTGCCGTGAGCCCGAAGGCACCCTGAGCGTTGAGCACCGCCGATCGCGTGCCCCTGATCCTCGACGTCGATACCGGGATCGACGATTCGCTGGCCCTCCTGTACGCCTGCGCGAGCCCCGAGGCGGAGATCGTGGCGGTGACCTGCCTGTCGGGCAACGCCACCGCAGGGGACGTCCAGCGGAACACCCGGGCTCTGCTGGAGCTCGCCGGCCGGGCCGACGTGGAGGTGGCCGTCGGGCGCGAAGTGCCACTCCTCCGCCCCCTCGAGATCACGCCCGAGACGCACGGGCCCCACGGCATCGGCTACGCGGAGCTGGCGGAGCCGACGGTGGCACTCTCGCGCCGCTACGCCCCGGACCTGATCGTCGCCGAGGCGCGCCGGCGGCCAGGCGAGATCACGCTCGTCACCCTCGGCCCCCTCACCAACCTCGCGATCGCCCTGCTCGTGGAGCCGCAGCTGCCACGCCTCCTCCGGCGCTGGGTCGCGATGGGCGGCGCCTTCCGCGTCCCGGGCAACACGACACCCACCACGGAGTGGAACGTCCATTGCGACCCGGAGGCCGCGAAGATCGCCTTCGCCGGCTGGCAGTCCGCGGTGGATGCGGATCCCCGGGTACCACGGGCCCTGGTGCTGGGCCTGGACGTGACGGAGCGGGCACGGATCCTGCCCGCTGATGTCGCTGCAATGGCGGCCCGCGCCGGGATCTCGGGGGACCTGGGCCTGGACCCGGATCGGATGCCGGACCCAGCCGTCCGGTCCACAGCCGGCAATCCGATCATCGCGTTCTTGGCGGACGCGCTCCGCTACTACTTCGAATTCCATTCCCGGAGCGACGGCTTCTACGGCGCCTTCATCCACGATCCGCTGGTGACGGCCGTGGCCATGGACCCGGATCTCGTCCGATCCGTTCCTGCGACCGTAGACGTGGACACGTCCGGTGGCGTCGCGGATGGACAGACGATTGCGGACTGGCGTCGGCTCTGGGGCCGGACGCCGAATGCGGACGTGGCTGTCGAGGTGGACGCGGACGAGTTCCTGCGACGCCTCATCGAGCGCGTGGGCTCGCTGGCCGCCGAGGCGACCTAGCGACTGGTACCGGCACAGCCGACAGTGGGTTCCGACGCGGCCGAGTGCCGGTTCCGGCCGGGCCGACGGGCCGCGGCCTTGGGGCCGTTCGGCCGATCCATCTTCATCACCGTCGAAGGACGATTGGCCCGTTCGGAGGTGCCAGATGCGTATCCTGCTTGCCGTCGATGGCTCGGTCTCCAGCGACCGGGCCACCCAGATCGTCTCCACGCTCCCGCTCCCCCCCGAATCCGTTGTCCGTGTGATCGCGGTCCAGCAACCGTTCGTCGACATGCTCTCCATGTCGTGGGCGTCCATGGGCGACACCGCAGCCGACAACGAGACGGAGGCGCAGCGCGACGGCCGCCACCTGCGCGAGGCCATCGAGCGGGCAGAGGCCACCCTCAAGCGCCCGGGCCTGAACCTCGAGGGCTTCCTTGTGCGGGGTCGGCCGGCAAGCGCGATCGTGGACGAAGCCGGCGCGATGGAGGCGGACCTGGTCGTTGTCGGGAGCCGCGGCCACGGCACGATCGCAACAATGGTCCTCGGCAGCACGGCATCGGAGGTCGTCGACCACGCCCCGTGCCCGGTGCTCGTCGCACGCGGCGACACGCTCGGCGCGATCACCTTCGCGGACGACGGCTCGAACTCGGCCCGCACCGCCGAGGCCGTCATTGCCGCGTGGCCGCTGTTTGCCAATCGAGAGATCAGCGTGCTCACCGTCGCCGAGGTCGCGGTGCCGGTAGCGGCGGGTTTCACGCCCGGACTCTACGACCAGGTGCTGGAGTCCTACACGAGGTCAGTGGACGAGACCCGGAAAGAGGTGGCGGAGGAGTCGGAGACGGCCGCCCACCGACTGGCGGACGCCGGACTCACCGCAACGCCCATCGTGCTCGAGGGCGACCCGGCCACGGAGATCGTCCGCTTCGCGCATGAACGGGGCACCGGCACCATCGTGATGGGAACGCGTGGCCACACCGGTCTCGCCCGCCTGTTCCTGGGCAGCGTGGCCCGGAACGTGCTGGTCCACGCCCCCTGCTCAGTGCTGATCGTCCGCGCCGGCCCCTGAGCAACCGGCACCGCCCAGTCCCGGCCCCAGGATCCCCGGCGACGGCACCCCTGGCTCCCGGCTCAGCCCTGGCGGTTCCGCCGATGATCTCGCCGATGGTCGCAGTTGGGGACACGACACTTGTCCGGGTCGAATCGCGGGATTGCTGCAGGCGGCACGTCCGCTTCGGGAGCAGCCGGCACGACCGCCAAGGGAACAGCCGGCACGACCGCCAAGGGCGGACGCTCCGAAGGACTCAGTGCGGAACCCTGCGCGGCGACAGCGCCCGCCTGACGCCGGTCGCGCAACTGGCCTCCGTTCATCCGCTCCGTCGCGATTCGCTGGATCTCGGGGAGACCGACGTCGCCCGACGTCGCCGCCCAGCCTACGACCAGGCGGACCGCGATCGCACCCGCCTCGAGCCACAGCTCGCACGCCCGGCTGACACGCTCGACATAGCCTGCGGCCGCTTCCTCGGACGTCTCCGGCATGAGAACCCCAAAGCCTCCTGGTCCGAGGCGGGCCACGTGGTCGGTGTCGCGAGCAAGCCGCCGCACCGTATCCGCCATTGCCCGGAGGAGTCGGTCACCGGCCTCCTCACCAAGAAGTCCCGTGAGGCGCTCCAGTCCATCGAGCTCGAGGCGGACGATCGTCACCGGGCGCGGATACCGCCGCATTCGTGCTGTCTCGTCGGCGACGCGCCGGTCCCAGGCCGCCTCGTCGTCGAGCTCCGCGAGCGAGTCACCGCCGGTCGATGGTTGAGCCCGCTGGACCTCGGGTCCGTCGGGCGCCTCCGCTTCCGCAGCCACCAGGGTGAAGGGTGCGTCGAGCGCAGCCGCTTCCGCGGCCACCAGGTACCCGGACGGACCGGCGGCAGGCTGAAGCTCCGGCGGCCGACCTGCTTCAGCGCGGCCCAGGCGCCTGAGTCGACCCAATGCTCCGGCGCGGATGAGCAGGATCGCGTTCACGACGAGGAACGTGGTCAGGACGGGCGCCAGCACATCCCCGGTCACAGGTTCACGGTCCCGTCATCTCCATGCTCCCTCGGCGACTCAGTCTGGCGCGAGGTCTGCCGGCCTCCGGGGTTGTTCGATCGGCTGCAGTCCTGCGCCCCCGGCCTC
>CAVYBU010000032.1:0-44469 GCA_963766735.1 uncultured Chloroflexia bacterium | reverse complement strand
TGTGGCCCCGCCCGTCACTCGCCTGGCCGGGGGCCCCTCGGTCCCGTCCGGCGACCGTCCGCCGAGCAGTCCACGGGTCGGCATGTTCCCTAACAATCGATTATCGAGCATACCCGCTGACTGGCCCGAGGTCAACCCGTCCGCGTCCAGTCGTCCACCGCTCAGCAATCGATTACATGGACCATCTTGCGCTCATGCCGGACCAGCGTCAAGGGCGTCCGGTGAGGCTTGGGGGCGGCCGGCGGCGCAATCCGAGCGGACCGGCGCTCCCGCGGCGA
Source organism: uncultured Chloroflexia bacterium (assembly GCA_963766735.1). Classification (GTDB taxonomy): domain Bacteria; phylum Chloroflexota; class Limnocylindria; order Limnocylindrales; family CSP1-4; genus CAIXZV01. The sequence continues at coordinate 44,191 of CAVYBU010000032.1, read as the reverse complement.
TCGCGTCCCGGATGAGGACCGGCCCGGGCGCAAGCCCGGGCCGGTGGTTCCTCGAATGCTTCGCCGGACGGCTCAGGGGCGGCGCATCGACTTCCCGTCCGCGGTGCGCATCCGGGACGAGTTGCTCGCCGCAAAGTGGCGCCGCTTGAGGTCCATCTCGGCCATCGGCGCCGAGTAGGCTGGTGCCTCCTCCTGCAGGTTCTGGGCCATCTCGCGAAGCTCGAGGTCGTTTCCCGCGTACTCCTCGATCCGGACGCGGACCCGGGCCAGCAGGTCGCCCGCCTCGACGTAGCGGCCCTCGCGATTGAGGTTCACGGCGTCCTGGCGTGCCCGTTCCGCGAACAGCCGTGCCACGACGCGGTCCACGTCCTTGTCCCGCGGCTGGACGTCGTTCGCGGCGTGGTCCGCATACTGCCACGCGAGCGAGACCGGCTCCGGGGCGGGAAGGGCCGTCTCGAACGCGCGATCCCGGTCCGAGACGCGGACGATCACTCCGACCTCGCGGCCCACATCGCCGAAGTCGAAGGTGACCCGAAGGACGACCGAGAGCACCTGCCCCGACAACATGTCGCCGAGGTAGACACGGGCGCGGCCGGGGCTCTGCTCCACGCGGAATGGCGAGAGAGGGGCCACCCGCACCGATTCAGGCAGCGTCAGGTCGAGGACAACCTCGCGGGCGACGACCTCCAGGGTCTCCCCCACCTCACTCGTGATGTGGTCGCGCATCTGCGCCACGTCCCCGATGAAGTAGAAGTGGCCGCCGCCGCTGTCCGCCATTGCCTGGAGGAGCGACTCGTCGAAGTCCGTTCCGACGCCGAAGGTACTGGTGGTGACCCCGCGGCGACGCAGGTCGTAGGCAAGGCGCGCGAGCTCCTCGTGGTCGGTGACGCCGCGGTTGGCGAGGCCGTCCGTGAGCAGGAGGACACGGTTGACGCCCTCGGCCGCCAGGCCCGCCGCAACCTGCTCGCAGCCGCTCAGCCAGCCGCCGTGCAGGTCCGTGCTGTTGCGTGCGCCGATCGAACGCAGGCGCTCAGCCGCAGCGCCCCGGGACGCCGTGGTGGCCTCGGTGCCCGGCACCACGACATCCACCTGGTCGTCGTACGTGACCACGGCAAAGCGATCCGGGGCGTTCAGCCGGTGGATGGCCTCCACCACGGCCTGCTTGGCGAGCGCGATCTTGTTGTGGCCACCCATGGATCCTGAGCGGTCCAGCACGAAACCGAGGTTGACCGGAGGGCGGCGGCGCTCCGGATCCGGGGCGACGGTCGGGGCGACGACATCCACGAGCAGGAAACGCTCGCTGCGGCCGTGGGCGCGGATGAGCCGGCGGTCCGGGCGGACCACCAGGCGGGGATCGGCGAGTCGGGCCGGACCGTGGTCCGGCGTCTGGGGCGTGGTCATGGAAGGGCCTCCTTCTCGAAGCGGCTTCGAGGCCCGAATGGGGCGGGTCTCACGATGGGCGGCAGGACGTTCGGCGGCGTCCGGTCGCCGGGTGGAAGGTGGGGCCGCAAGCCCCGCGTGTACGGCTACGGATCCTCGTCGAACAGCTCCCGGGCGATGCGGGCGAGCTGGTCGACGCGCTTGTTGGCGATGCGGTCCAGGGGCCGGCGGACGTGGATCTCCACGTCCGCACTGATGACGAGACGCTCCCATGTGCTGCGGTCCCCGGCAACCGGACGGGAGGGAGCGGCGGGCTCCGCAGCGGCGTCGGGCTCCGTGGCAGCTGCCCGCGCGAGCGCGAGTGGAGTGGCGTGGTCCGCGACGTGTCCCGACGCGACCTCCTCCGCCGGGTCCCTGAAGAACCCGGCTGGCGGTTCGCCGGTGGGCGGCCCGGGGGCATGCAGGGCAGCCAGACCCGGAATGGCCCGCGTCGTGGGCGCGGCCGACGCGGCGTATGGGGCGACGGCCTCCGACGCCTGGCCGTGGACGCGCGGCGAGACGCCGGCCTTCGCCATCAGCGTTCGCACGTAGTCCAGCGTCTCCTCGCCAGACCGGGGCGGCTCCGGGGTCACGTTGCCAGACGCATCCAGCAGCGCCCGGACCTCTTCGTCCCCCATCCGCTCCAGGCGGATCCGGATCTCCGCCAGCGGCAGGTGGTCCCGCTGCAGGCGCCTGATGAGGCGCAGCCGTGCAAGGTGCCCATCGCCATAGCGCGTCGCCGGGCCGGCGGCCTCCGGCGAGGGCAGCAGGCCCTGGGCCACGTAGTAGCGGACCGTGCGTGGGGTCACGTCCGCCAGGCGGGCCAGGTCGGCAAGGCTGTACGGGTCATCGTGCATGCGCCGATTGTGACACTACTACGTGCGACTGTCAAGACCTGCTTGGCCATTGCAGTACCCATAGCCCGAAAGGCCGTCTACCGCCGTTGGCGTTGGTCTGGCACCCTCCTGGCATGCGATCGATCATCACCGTGCTCGCCATCGCCGTCGCGCTCATCGTGCCGGCGGCCCTTCCCGGCCCGACTGCGGCCGCGGAGCCGGACTTCCCGACCTCCATGAGCGGCTACCACAACTGGACCGAGCTGGTCGACGAGATCACGCAGGTGCAAGCGGACCATTCGGACATCGTCTCGGTCTTCTCGATCGGCAAGAGCGCACAGGGACGTGACATCTGGGCCGCCAAGATCAGCGACAACGTGGCGACGGACGAGGCCGAACCCGAGGTCCTGATCGATGCCCTCCACCACGCCCGTGAGCACCTGACAACCGAGCAGGCGCTTGCGCTCCTGGGCTGGCTGACCGCGGATTACGGAACCGATGAGACCGTGACGCGCCTGGTCGATACCCGCGAGATCTTCGTCATCTTCGCGGTCAACCCGGACGGCCTCAGGTACGACCTGACCGGCTCCCCGTTCCGGGCCTGGCGCAAGAACCGCCAGCCGAACGCGGGCTCCACGGCCGTGGGCACCGACCTGAACCGCAACTACGGGTATCGCTGGGGATGCTGTTCGGGCTCGTCCGGCAACCCCAAGTCCATCTTCTACCGCGGTCCAGCCGCGTTCTCTGCGCCCGAGACGCGGGCCGTCCGGGCCTTCGTGAGCGGCCGCGTGATCGGCGGTGTCCAGCAGATCCGGACGCACATCACGCTCCACACCAACGGCCGGCTCATCCTGTGGCCGTACGGCTACACGCGGACTGACATCCCGCCGGACATGACCACGCTCGATCACAGCACGTTCGTCTCCCTTGGCCGGGCGATGGCCGCGCTGAATGGGTACGCGGCCAAGCAGTCGTCGAGCATGTACGTCACCGACGGCGACCAGATCGACTGGATGTACGGGGCACACCGGATCTTCAGCTACACCTTCGAGCTGTATCCGCCCGAGACGGGATCGGTCCTGACCGACCACTACCCGCCCGAATCCGTGATCACCCCCCAGACAGAACGCAACCGTGACGCGATCCTGCTGCTGATCGACCGCGCGGCGTGCCCGTACGCGACCCTCGGAACCGCGGCCAGGCGGGCGGATTGCGGTCCCCTGTACGACGACCTGGAGATCAACCGGGGCTGGGTGCGCAACCCCTTCCGCACGGACACCGCTACCCGGGGCCTGTGGGCGGTCGGCAACCCACAGCCGACGGCCTCCTACGGGCGGAAGCAGCTCGGGACTGTGGTCTCGGGCCGGCGCGCGCTCGTGACGGGAGCGGCAGCCGGTCGCAGCGCGAACTACGGGGACGTCGATGGCGGCCGGACCACGATCCGGAGCCGGGCGATCACGCTGCCCGCGGACCCGGCGAAGTTCGGCCACCTGACCTTCCGCTACTACCTGGCCCATCGTTCCAACGCGACGTCCACGGACTACCTCCGGATGATCGTCGAAGCGGAGGATGGCACCCAGACGGTCGTCCTCCAGGAGCGCGGTGCCCCGAACGACGACGACGCGGCCTGGGCGTCCGCCTCGGTGTCGGTGGCGAGGTGGGCGGGACAGACGATCCACCTGATCGTCGCCGCGAACGATGGCGGGAGGGCGAGCCTGGTCGAGGCCGCCGTGGACGATATCCGGATCCGCCTCCCGTAACAGCCCGGGGTACCGTCGTCGTGTAGCCTCGTGCGGAACGAGACCACTCGGTCCCGGCGTGGTTTGACCCGGGAGGCGGCATGGGCGACATCGGCGCACTGCGCGGGGTCTGGAACATCGTGCCGACGCCGTTTGCGCCCGACGGAGCGGTGGACGAGGCGTCGATCCCGGGCCTGGTCTCCTTCGTCCGCGCGACGGGCGTGGACGGGATGACGATCCTGGGCGTGCTCGGTGAGGCCGGCCGGCTGGGTGACGCCGAACGCTCGCTCGTCCTGGCCGGTGTCCTCGAGGCCGCCGCGGGCACGATCCCCGTCTGCGTCGGCGTCTCGCACGCCGCCACGGGCCGCGCGATCGCGTTCGCCCGGGAAGCCGAGGCCGCCGGCGCACACTCGGTGATGCTGGCCCCGCCACCGCTGGCCCGACCCACGGACGCGGCGCTCCGCCGGCACTATCTCGCCGTCGCGGAGGCGATCTCGATACCGGTCGTCGTGCAGGATCACCCGGCGAGCTCCGGGGTGCCGATGACATCCGATTTCCTGCTGTCGCTGGCGGCCGAGTCGCCGCAGTGTCGCGTCATCAAGCTGGAGGAGGAGCCGACGCCACCGAAGGCGGGTCGGCTCGTCGCCGGATCGCCGGATGTGCTGGTCCTGGGCGGGCTCGGCGGCGGGATGCTCATCGAGGAGCTGGGCCGGGGCACCCACGGGACGATGACGGGCTTCGGGTTTCCGGAGGTGCTGGTCGCGGTGGTGCGGCGCTGGTTCGCCGGTGACCGGGCCGGGGCTGCGGGCATCTTCGACCGCTACGCCACGCTGATCCGGTTCGAGAACCAGGCCCTGCTCAACCTGCCGATCCGGAAGCTGGTCTACCAGCGGCGTGGGGCGGTAGCCCATGCAACTGTCCGGGCGCCCGGCGTGGGTCCGGACCCAGCGACGATCGGCGACCTGGACGACGTGCTGCGGCGGACAGGCCTCGACCGGCACCTGGCCGCGGGCTCCGTGCTGGGCGAGCTGCTGGGAGGCTGAGGCCCGATCGCGTCGCAGGTCGCTCGCGCCTGCAACGCTGCTGCAGGCGCGCTGCGCCGGTCATCCGTGGGACCCGTCGCTGACGTCCGGACTCGCCGGCGCCCTCCTGCAGGACGCGTCGTGGGCCTACGGCAGCGCGCGGATCATGCCTCCGTCCACCGGCACGATCGCCCCTGTCACGAACGATGCGGCCGGCGAGAGCAGGAACGCCCCAACCCGGCCGATCTCCGCCACGTCCCCGTAGCGACCAAGCGGGATGGTTGCCTGGGTCCGCCGAGCGATCTCCTCGGGCGTGACGCCGGCCGCCTCCGCCCGCTTGCCGTCCAGGAACGCGATCCTGTCCGTTGCGATCCGCCCCGGTGCCAGCCCGTTGATCCGGATGGGAGCGATCTCCGCGGTCAGCGACTTGACGAGGCCGGCAAGCCCAGGTCGCAGGACGTTGGACGTCGTGAGGGCCGGGATCGGCTCCCGGACGGACGAGGACAGCACGATGAGGATCGACGGGTTCACGCCCGACCGCAGGTGCGGCAAGGAGGCCCGGATCAGACGGAGCGTGGACTGGAGCGTCCCGGCGATCGCCGCCTCCCACTCCGCCTCGCCGAGGGTCTCGAACGTGCCGCCGGGAGGGCCGCCGGTGTTGACGACCACGAGGTCCAGTCCTCCGAGCGCAGCGACGGCCTCCTCGACGGCGCCACGCGGGCCATCGGGCGACGCGAGATCCGCGACAACACCTACGCCTCCCAGGCGGACCGCTTCGGCCTCGATCCGTGACCTCGTCCGCCCCACCAGCGCCACGCGCGCGCCCTCGCCGGCCAGGGCCGTGGCGATCCCGCCGCCGATCCCCGATCCCCCGCCGCCGACGAGCGCCCGCCGGCCGTTCAAGCCCAGGTCCATGATTGCCTCCGGTCCATGAAGCGCACAGCGTACCGGGCGCCCACTACATGAGGTACCGCAGGTACAGGTACACCGTCGAGATCACCAGCGACGCCGCAACCACTCCGACCCCGTACCGGAAGAACTGGAAGAACGTGATCGGGTGGCCATCCCGCGCGGCCACGTTGGACACGACGATGTTCGCCGATGCTCCGACGATCGTCAGGTTGCCGCCCAGGCATGCCCCCAGGGCCAGCGCCCACCACATGGGCTCCGCCGGGAGGCCCGTCGCCGCCAACTGCTGGACGACCGGGATCGCGGTGGCGGTGTACGGGATGTTGTCCACGATCGCCGAGACCAGCGCCGAGAACCAGAGGATCGCGATCGTGGCGGCTGGAAGATTGCCGCCGGTCGCGTTCGCAACCGCATCTGCGATCCCGCCCACGATCCCCACCTGGACGATCGCGTCAACCATGATGAACAGGCCGACGAAGAAGAACAGCGTGTTCCATTCGACCTCGCTCAGGGCCTCGTGCGGCTCAAGTCGGCCGACCAGCATGACCACAGTTGCGCCCAGGAGGGCGATCGTGGCGGCCTCCAGGTGCAGGGCCGAGTGGAAGACGAAGGCGACCATCGTCGCGCCGAGGACGATCAGGATCCGGATCATCAGCGGGCGATCCAGGATCGCGGCCGACGGATCCACCAGCGCAAGTCGATCCAGGCGGTCGGCGTCGTCGTCCATGTGATACCGGAAGGTCAGCCGCATGATCCCCAGGAACACGACGAAGATGATGGCGACCACTGGGGCCAGGTTGACCAGGAAGTCGGCGAAGCTCAGGCCCGCCGCGGATCCGATCATGATGTTGGGCGGATCGCCGATCAGGGTCGCCGTCCCGCCGATGTTCGAGGCGAAGATCTCGCTGATCAGGTACGGGAACGGGTTGACTCGGAGCGTGCGCGTGATCGCGAGCGTGACCGGCGTCAGCAGGACGACCGTCGTCACGTTGTCCAGCATGGCCGAGAGCACGGCCGTCAGGATCGAGAGGAAGATCAGGAGGCGGAACGGCTCGCCCTTCGAGAGGTGGATCGCATAGCCCGCGACGTACTCGAAGAAGCCGGTCTTGCGGAGTGCTCCCGCCATCACCATCATCCCCGCCAGCAGGAAGATGACGTTGAAGTCGATGGCGGCGAAGGCCTCGCCCTGCTCGAGGATCCCGAGCACGATGACGAGCATCCCGCCGAGCAGGGCCACCTTGGTTCGGTCGACACGCTCGGTTGCGATCAGGAGATAGGCGACGAGGAAGATTCCGCCAGCTATGTAGACATCCACGTCAGGTCGCGTCGGGCGCGACGACCCGCCGGTTGGCGAGGACAAGGACGGCGAGGCCCCCAGCGCCCGCGATCGCGGACGCCACGAGGATCCCCAGCTTGGCTGCCTCCAGCATCGCCCCCTCCGGGAACGCCAGCTCGGAGACGAAGAGCGACATCGTGAATCCGATCCCGCCGAGCCACGCCGCGCCGTACATGTGCCTCCAGCCGACGCCATTCGGCAGCGATGCGATCCCCGATCGCACGACGAGCCATGCGGCGGCGATGATGCCGAGCTGCTTGCCCACCACGAGGCCCATCACGATGCCGATGACCAGCGGCTGGGACAGGGCGGAGCCCAGGTCCGACGGGATCCGGACGCCGGCATTGGCGAACGCGAAGAGCGGCACGATGACGAAGGCGACGAATGGTTCCAGGGAGTGCTCCATGCGAAGCATCGGCGCCTGGGCATGGTTGGTGATGTCCTCGAGTTCCCAGAGCGCAGCGTGTCGCTCCTTGATGCCCGCGTCGCTCCGGAACCGCGCGGCGACCTCGCGGAGCTGGTCGCCGGCCCGCTCCACGTACGAGGGACCGTCGAGCCGCGTTCGCGCGGGGATCGTGAGCGCCAGCAATACGCCCGCGATCGTCGCGTGGACTCCGGACGCGGAGACGGCGAGCCAGAGCAGCACGCCGGGGATCGCATACGCGGCCAGGCGGCGGACCCCGAGGAAGTTCATGGCCATCAGGAGGACGATCAGTCCGCCCGCCGCGGCGGCAGCGCCCAGGTCGATCTGGTCCGTGTAGAAGAGCGCGATGACCACCACGGCCAGCAGGTCGTCCACGATCGCGAGGGCCGTGAGGAAGATCCGCAGCCCGAGCGGCGCCAGGCCGCGCAGGAGCGCGAGGATCCCGAGAGCGAATGCGATGTCGGTGGCCATCGGCACGCCCCAGCCGCGCGTCGCGGGCGAATCCAGCCCGACCACGAGGACGAAGACCAGCGCCGGGATCACGGCGCCCCCCACGGCCGCCACGGCCGGCAGGGCCGCACCGCGCACCGAACCGAGCTCGCCGACCAGCAGCTCGCGCTTGATTTCGAGGCCGATCACCAGGAAGAAGATCGCCATCAGCGCGTCGTTCACCCAGTAGTGCAGGTCATGGGTGAGGTTGAACCCGGCGAGGCTGATCCCAAGCTCGGTGTGCAACAGGGCGTCGTACGAGGCGGCCCAGGGGGAGTTGACCCAGACAAGGGCGACGATCGTGGCAACCATGAGCAGCACGCCACCCGATGCGCTGCCATCCGTGAACGCCCGCAGCGGCGCCAGGATCCTGTCGATGGGCGGGGATTCTCGTGTCATCGCGCCATGATCGCCGATGCGGGCCGTCCGCGGGCCGTCCGCGGGCCGTCGCGGGCGATTGACCGGATCCCTGCGGCCTGATGGAGCTCACGTCGCAGCAGGCCCGGCCATGCGGGGCGCCGCAGCGCATCCCGCCGTGCGTAGCGCGCAGCGCATCCGCCCGTGCGTGCGGCCCGGCCCGCCTGCAACCCAAACGCAACCGGGGCGTCGCCCCCGCGGTGTCGTCGCGGATGCGCGGTACGGCGCACGATCCACCCCCGGTCAGGGATCCGTCCCGATCCGGCACGTCCGGCGGATCTGATCGCGATCCGTCGGTCCCACCGGCCTCCAGAAGCCCATCGTCCGGCTCCCCTGCCGGACGAGCCCCGAACGGGAGGACTCCAACATGACCTACCCCGCCTTCAGCACCGACGGACTCGCCGGTTCCGTCGAAGGTTCCAGCAGCCCCGTGACCTGTTCAGCCTGCGGCTGTCGCCTGGAGCACGCCGCCGATCTCAACGGGTGGCTCCACTTCGCACCGATCGCCGGCCGCGACGCCCGCGGCTGTCGCGTCGCCTGCGCCGACCAGGTGCACGACGCCCGAGGACACGCCCTCTCCGGCTAGTCCCACGAGAGCGGCGACTCCCCCACCACACCGACGCGACTCCGGGCCAGCCCCCGGGGTCGTTTCGATTCCACCCCTCAGGCGGCCTCGTCGGCCTCGATCCGGTATCCGACGGAGCGGATGGCGACGATGCGTGGGCCGCCGACCGCCTCCAGCTTCGATCGCAGGCGCGCGAGGTGCGGCTTCAGCCACAACAGGTCAGGATCCGGCTCCGCGGGCCACCCGGCGCGGGCCAGGCGGTGGTGAGCCACGAGGTCGCCCCCGGCTCGGACGAGCGCCTCCACCAGGCGGAACTCCGTTGGCGTGAGGCTCAGGGTGATCGCCCCGACCCGCGCCTCGTGGCGTGCGGGCTCCAGCGTGAGCGAGCCGGCCGTCAGGACGGCCTGCGCACCCTCTCCACTCCCCCCGTCCCGGCCGGTCCCGGCCAGGTCAACGCGGCGCATGATTGCGGAGATCCGGGCAAGCAGCTCCTGCTTGCCGAAGGGCTTGACCAGGTAGTCGTCCGCGCCGATGCCGAGCGCCTTGACCTTGGCGGCCTCGGCGCTCTCGCCGGATACCACGAGGACGGGGACGTTCCCCGATGCGCGCAACTGGCCGATGACCGTGAACCCGTCCGGACCCGGCATCGCCAGGTCCAGCAGGACGAGATCCGGCCGCTCCTCCCGGAACCGCTTGACGGCGGTCAGTCCGTCATAGGCGGTGATGACCTGGTGGCCCTCGGTTCCGACCAGGGCGGTGATGGCGCCGACCATCGCGGGGTCGTCGTCCACGACCAGGATCCGGAGGGGTCGTGTCCCAAGCATCTCGTCCTGCCTCTCTCTTGCGGTCTCAAGAGTAGACGTCATCGCCACCTTCGTTGGTTGCGGCGAGGTACCGGGACGGTGCCCTTGTAGTCGAACCGTAACCCGTGGCGGCTGGCGATGTGTCCGCCGACGCTCCATCATCTCCCGCATGGCCCCCAGCGTCCCGCATGCCAAGCGTTCCTCCCCGCCCGGCGATCACGTTCCGGCAGCGTCGCGGCACGTGGCAGAGAACCGGTTTGCCGCCGTCGCCGCGGAGCCACCCGGCCCCGGCATGGGCCGGGCGAGGGATCCCGTCGCCCACGAGGTCCGCCTGCTGGGAGCGCTGCTCGGGCAGGTGATCGCGGAGCAGGGTGGTCCGGACCTGTTCGCTCTCGTCGAGCGGATCCGCCGCCGCACCATCACGCTCCGCCGCGGCGGGTCCGGGGCACCCCCGGAGCCGGACCTGGAGCGCAATCGCCTGACGTCGGAGATCGCGGCCCTGGACCTTGGGCGGGCGGCCGAAGTGGTCAAGGCATTCACCCTCTACTTCCAGCTGGTCAACCTCGCCGAGGAGCGCGACCGCATTCGCGTCCTGCGCAACCATGCCCGACAAGCGCACGGTGACGCGATCGACGGCTCGATCGGCGAGGCCGTCCGCATGCTCGCCACCACTCGCGACGCGGGCGCCCGGGAGGCGATCCTGGACGGCGTGGTCGTCCACTCCGTGCTCACGGCCCATCCCACCGAGGCGCGGCGTCGGACCCTCCTGGTGGCATTGCGACGGATCCGACGGCTTCTCGATGGGCTCGACGCACCGCTCACGACGCCGGATGAGGACGCCGACCTGCGGCGCCGGATCCGCGAGGAGATCTCGCTGCTCTGGCACACGGCGGACCTGCGCGCGGTCGCCCCGACGCCGCTGGACGAAGTGCGGTCGGCGCTGGTCATCTTCGATGAGACGCTGTTCACCGTCGTGCCGCGGTTCCAGCGGGCTGTCGACCGCGCGCTGGACGCCGTGGCCGACGGCGATCGGGGGTCCGGCGAGCCGGCCGGCACAGCTCCCGAGCCGGCCGGCACAGCTCTGCGGCCCGTGTATGCCGGCGACACCGGCCGCACCGGGACGCGGCCAGTCGCGGCCCCGGCGCTCCTCCGGTTCGGCTCATGGATCGGTGCTGACCGCGATGGGCACCCGGGGGTGACCTCGGAGGTGACCCTCCAGGCCGCGCGCCTGCAGGCCGAGCACCTGTTCCGCGGCTACGAGGCAGTGGCTTCTCGCCTGATGCAGACCATCGCCGCGCGAGTCCCGCCGGATCGGCTCGACCGGGCACTGGGGAGCCGGTTGGCTCGCGATGCCGAGGAGCTGCCGGAGACCATGCGCCACCTGCGGCGCCGCTTCCCCGAGGAGCCGTACCGGCAGCGGCTGGGCGCCATCGCGGAGCGCCTGCGGCGGACGCGGGCCGCGCTCACCGGCCAGACCGCCCCCCGGAGCGGTGGCTACCCCAGCGCAGATGCGTTCGACGCGGAGCTTGCGGAGGTGCAGGCAGCCCTGGTCACCGACGGGCTCGAGAGGGTGGCCCACGGTCAGCTCGCCGACCTGCGCTGGCAGGTCGCCACGTTCGGCTTCCACCTCGCGTCACTGGAGGTTCGCCAGCACGCCGGCGTCCACCGCGCGGCTCTTGCGGCCCTGCGTATGGGTGCCGGGCCGGACACGGAGGTCGCGGCGGGCGTTCCCCTGGGCGAGGTCCTGGCCACGTTCCGGTCCATCGCGCGTCTCCAGGGGCGCTATGGGGTGGGAGCCTGCCACCGGTACGTGATCTCGTTCACGACCTCCCCGGAGGACGTCGCCAACGTGCTGGAGCTGGCGCGTCGTGCGGCGGAGCCCGATCCGTTCGGGTCGCCTGCGCCGGCCCTGGCCGATCTGCCGCCGTCGCTGCCCGCGTTGGACGTGGTACCGCTCCTGGAGTCCGCGGAGGCGCTGGCGGGGGCGGCCGGCCTGCTGGACGCGCTGCTCTCGGATCCCGCATATCGCGCCCACCTGCGAGAGCGTGGGGACGCCCAGGAGGTCATGCTCGGCTATTCGGACTCGTCCAAGGAGAGCGGGTTCCTGGCCGCCAACTGGCTGCTGTACCAGGCGCAGGAGGCGCTGGTCGCGACCGCGCGGCGCCATGGTGTCGCCCTGACCCTGTTCCACGGACGGGGTGGCGCCATCGGGCGGGGCGGCGGACCCGCGAACCGGGCGATCCTTGCGCAGGCCGCGGGCTCCGTGGACGGCCGCCTCAAGTTCACCGAGCAGGGCGAGGTGATCGCGGCGCACTACGCGGACATGACGATCGCCCAGCGCCACCTGGAGCAGGTGACATCAGCCGCCCTGCTCGCCTCCACGCCTCAGCACGACGCCGAGGTTGCGCGTGCATCGGCGGCCGGTGCGGGCATGATGGCGGAGCTGGCGGGATTCTCCAGGATGGCGTACCGGGCGCTCGTGGAGCGGCCGGCGTTCGGCTCTTTCTTCCGCGCCGCCACGCCGATCGATCTGATCGCGGGGCTGGCGCTTGGCTCGCGGCCCTCCTCCCGACCCGCCTCACGGGCCGGAGCCAGGACCGGTGCCGGCACAACAGCCGGGCCGGCATCGGCTGCCAGGTCGCTGGCTTCCCCCGCCTCTGCCGATCCGACCCTGAGTGGTGAGGACATCGGCTCGCTTCGCGCGATCCCGTGGGTGTTCGCCTGGTCACAGGCACGCGCGAACCTGCCCGGATGGTTCGGCCTGGGCACCGCGCTCGAGGCCGTGACAGAGCGAGGCGGACCGGAGGCCGTCGATCACCTGGCACGCCTGTACCGTGGCTGGCCGTTCTTCGCATCCGTGCTCGACAACGCCGAGCTGTCGCTGGCCAAGGCAGACCTCGGCACGTTCCGGCGATACGCGGACCTCGCGTCGGGTGCGGAGGCGACCGCGATCCGGGGCCTGATCGAGGCGGAGTACGCGCGATCCGTCCGCATGCTGCTCCTGGTCACCGGGCGGGACCGGCTGCTGGCAGGTGATGCGGACCTTGCCCGCTCCATCGAGTTGCGCAACCCGTACATCGACGCGTTGTCGGCCGTCCAGGTGGAGCTGCTCGGCCGGCTCCGGGATCCATCGCTCGACGCGCGCAGCGCGGCTGCCACCAGGGCCGTCATCGGTGCGACCATCAACGGGATCGCCGCGGGCCTCCAGAACACCGGCTAACGCGGCGACGAGACGCTCCTGGAGGACACGATGCGCGAGGTCAACGCGGCGGTCATCGAGCGGGCCGGCGTGCCGGTCTCCATCGAGATGCTGTCACTCGCGGACCCGGGCCCGGGCGAGATCCTGGTGCGCATGACCTCCGCCGGCGTCTGCCACTCCGACCTCCACGTGCGCGACGGACACTGGAAGCGCCCAGGCCCCATCGTCATGGGTCACGAGGGCGCCGCCGTCGTCGAGGCGGTTGGCCCGGGGGTCGATGCGTCAATCGTCGGGCGGTCCGTCGCACTGTCCTGGTATGCCCCGTGCCTGCGGTGTCGCGAATGCCAGCGGGGCCGCCAGTGGCTGTGCTCCGGCTCCCCGTCCCTCCGCCACGCACAGGCCGACGGCACCACGCGCCTGTCCCGGCCCGACGGCACGCCCGTTCTCGCCTACCTGTCGATCGGGACGATGGCGTCCGCACAGGTCGTTCCCGCGACGGCCGTCGTGCCGATGCCCGACGGGGTCTCCCCCGAGGTCGCGGCCCTCATCGGCTGCGGCGTCTCGACCGGCGTCGGGGCGGTGGTCAAGACCGCCGAGGTCCCGGCCGGCGCCACGGTGGCGGTCATCGGGCTCGGCGGCGTCGGGCTCTCGTGCGTGATGGGGGCGGCGCTCGCTGGCGCGTCCCGGATCATCGCGGTGGACGTCAGCGCGGCAAAGATCGACCTTGCCGGCGACCTGGGCGCGACGCACCTGATCCATGCTGATCCGGCCAACCCCAGCGCAACCGTGGACGCGATCCGTGCTGCGGCAGGGCACGGCGGCCCGGACTTCGTGTTCGAGGCCATCGGGCTGCCGGCGACCATCTCCCAGGCCATCGCCGCGCTGCCCCCGGGCGGGACCGCCGTGCTGGTCGGCCTCACGCGATTCGGGCAGGACGCGTCGTTCGAGGCGTTCCCGTTCGTGGACGGAGGGCGGCGGATCCTGGGCTCGAACTACGGGTCCGCAGTGGCCGCCATCGACTTCCCCAAGTACGCGGAGGCCTACCTGGCCGGACGCCTGCCGATCGACCGGCTGATCGACCGCCGCCTCCCGCTGGAGGACCTGGAGGACGCGTTCGACCGGCTGCGCTCCGGCGAGGCGGCGCGCCAGATGGTGATGTTCTAGGTGTAGCGGCGACCGGCAGGGGTAGAGGCGACCGGCGCGGGCCCAGGCAGGTCGACGGTTGCGGGGCGATTGCGGGCGCGGGGGCGATCGTGGGTGGCGGGGGCGATTGCGGGGCGCGGGGGCGATTGCGGGGCGCGGTCGGTCCGCCGCCGGCCGGACCAGGCCGGTCCGTAGCCGAGCCGTAACGGCCGGCACCAGGTCCTGTCACCCACCAGCGGGGCTGGTGCAAGCGGGCGTCGGAGGCGGAGACCCCGCCACCTACCAGCGGGGCTGGTGCTAGTCGGGACTCGGGCGCCCATCCGGATGAGATCGGCCCACTGGCGCCGGTCCGGCGTGCTCAGCGCCGGACGGACGAGCAACGCGGACGCGTCGCGAACTGACTGGACCTTGCCGACCACCAGCCTGACTGGTACCTGTCAGGAACAGCAGGAGACCAGCCCCCGCCACGGGCTTCCGGAGCCATGCCCGCGCCGCCCATCCGCGGACCGGGTACGTCCTGCCGAACACCCCGTCGTGACGTTCGATCCGGCGGCGAGCAGTGCGTGTGTCGGTGATCGCCAGCAGGGGGCATGTCGCGACGGAGACTCCAGCCGAACCGCTGTCGCGCGATCCGTGGCGCGAGCCGGACCTTGGCATCGTGGCGCCTGAGCGTCTCCTCGACCGAGACGACCTCGGTCTTGACCTCCACCACGAGCAGGATTCTCGCCGCCGGGTTGAAGGCCAGCAGATCGATCGAGCCCCGCTCCCCGTACTCGGAATAGGTCACCTCGGCGGCGGTCAGCCACCCCTCGGCGTTGAGAATCGACGCGATCGTCGCGACCACGGCGGCGTGACCCTCGTCGCGCATGCGATCCAGATCCGGGCCGCGCCACCGCACGGTGACCACGAGCTCTGCGCCGAGCGCTGAGGCGATCCCTCGTGCCGCCTCTAGCGAGAGCCGTCCGAGCCCGCCCGTCTCCAGGAGGGACACCAGTTGCTGGCTGACCTTCGCGCGATCGGCAACATCGGTCTGGCGCAGCCCAAGTCGGCGGCGAATGACCCCCACGAGCCGGCCGATCGCGACGTCGTCCATCGGGCAAGCATGCCGGGGCACCCTTATCCGGGACTTGCGCTGCCCGGACCGGCGCCACCCGTCCAGCGGCGCCACCTCGCGCACCCACCGGCGCCACTCGCACCCGCCCGGCGTGCCACTGGACCGCCCCACCGTGCGGCCGCGCCCGGCACCCGCCCGGCGCGCTCGACGCCCCAGCGCGCTCAGGCGAGCGCTACGGGACGGTGACCGTCTCCACGGCCAGGGCGCCCCGGTCGTCCCCGATCGCATCCAGCACGATCCGGTACGTCAGGCCCGACGCCAGGCATCCCACGCTCGCGCTACCGGCCGGCCATGCTCCGGATGCCTCCAGGACGCCGTCCAAGGTCATCGCCCCGTCCGGGGTCACGCCTTCGACGGCCGGGAACGCGCGGATCGCCACGGACTCCGCGTCGATCCCCGACAGCGCATAGGTCACCTCGGCCCGGTTGCAGACGGACGGCGGCGGCGTGCCGCCCACCTCCAGGCAGAAACCCTTGCCGCCGTAGTCGGCGGTCTCGAGGCACGTCGCGCCGCCAAGGTCTCCCAGCGGGATCATCGGTTGCACGAAGGCGCCCTGGGCCAGGTGCAGATACGGCGAGAGGCCGGTCCCCAGCTTGAACACCGGCGAGGCAGCCTGGGACAGCACCACGTCGAACTGCTCGACGCCGCTCCCCGTCGTGAACGACCCCACCTCGCTCTTGCCCGCCAGCAGCCCGCTGCCGGCCACCGCCTGGAACTGGTACGTCGTGTCCGCCTGCACGTCCAGGCGAGCCAGCAGGACCGTCTTCCCGAACAGCGAGACCGACGACATCGAGGACGCGGATCGCACGACCTGCGGACCAGCCCCCGTCTTCCAGAAGTGGACGTCCGCCACGGCGGGCGGATCGACCGTGAAGCCGACGATCACAACGTTGGCCCGGTCGGAATCCGCGAACAGGACGTCGACCGCCGGGCCGGCGGGCAACCGGAGCTCGGCCATGGCGCCACGCTCGAAGACGGCCTCAAGGCCGGTCGGACACCCCGGAGGCCTCGGCGTGGACAGAGCAGAATTCGAAGACCGGCCTGAGTTCGAGCCCGCCGGAGCCGGCATCGGACGCGGGCGGATCGGCCGCCGGCAGCGTGACCGTCAGGTCGCCGGGCTCGAGCACGTTGATCGGCGCGTCGGGCGGTGTGGCCGGGGATGGCGACTCGCCGGAGGCAACTGGATCGGATCCGGGCTCCGAACCGGAACCCGAGCTGCCGCCGCCCGGGCCGGCCGGGATCGGCAGCACGTCCGGGCCGACCACCTCGGGGGCCACGCCGCCGGGCGGGAACGCCCACATCGCCGCGACGCGCCCACCGCCGAATGAACCGGCGAACGCATCGATGATCGACGCCGGCCACCAGTCTCCCTCGTACCCGGACTGCGGACGGCCGAGCGGGTCGATGACGTAGTAGGCCTCAGGGATTCCGCGCTTGGCGTTGCCCGGGTAGTAGCCGTCCAGGTAGATGGCGTGGCCGCCCGTGAAGTCCTTCTGGAGCCGCAGGGCGCGGGGAACCCTGGAGTAGTCGCCCTGGACCACGGCGCCGTACCCGGCACCCAGCAGCGACTTGAGCTGGTCGGGGCGGATCAGTCCGCTCGGGTAGTGGATCCCGTAGCCGCGCCAGAGCGCGACCGAGAGGTCTCCAAGCCCCGTCCCGCCGTCCTGATCGTCCTGGAGGGTGCGGAGCGTCGATCCCGTGGTAACCACGCCGGAGCCCACTCGGACCAGCATGGCCCCGGACGCGAGCGTGCAGTTGGCGCCCTGGAAAGGGCCGCCGTCGAACTGGGTGATGGGCGGGATGCGCGGGAAGCCGGACGGGTTGACGAAGGAGACGGGCTCACCGCCGAGCAACGCGGCCGAGGCGGCCAGGAGGTCCTCCGGCGAGAGGGTCGCGAGTGGCTGCGGTTCGCCGCTCGGCACCGCGTTGAAGGCGACGACTGCCCCGGGCACGACGGGCATGTCCGGGCCCGAGGGGGTATCCGGGCCGGTCATCGTGAACTCGGGGACGGGGGCAAGTCCGGCGGTGGACTGCGGCGTGCGGTCCTGCACGGCTGCGACGGCGACGGAGGCGACGATGGCGCCGATCACCGCCGCCACGCCGAACACGAGGAGTCTTGGGATGAGGCGGGCGAGGAGGCTCATAGGATGCACGCGCAGCACCTTGAAGATGGCCGCTGGTGGTCGTGAAGCCCGTCGAGTTCCCGGCCGAGTCCGTCGCGTTGACCTGGATGCGGAACGTCCCCAAGTCGAAGTCAGAGCCCTGGAGCGTCACTCGCCATGCGGCGCCGACGGGCGCTGCTCGTCCACGTCCCCACCCTCGCCCCGGTCGGGCGTTGATGGCGCGTATGGACACGCTCGCGACCTTTGACTGCGCATCGGTGACGCCGACGATGACGAGGATCGAACTCGGCGAGCACTTGTCGACTGGTACATGGAGGAGCTCGAGAGCGCCGGGGTCGCGATCTTGGGTGGGGTCGTGTCGGGCGGGGGCGTCGGCGGCGGCGGCAGGGTCGGGGTCGGCTTCGCGGTCGGGCTTGGCGGTCGGCTTCGCCGTGGGCTTGGCGGTCGGCTTCGCCGTGGGCTTGGCGGTCGGCTTCGGCAGTGGGCTTCGCGGTCGGCTTCGCCGTGGGCTTGGCGGTCGGCTTGGGCGTGGGGGACGGCGTCGGGCTTGGCGTCGGCGTCGGGCTCGGCGTCGGCGTGGGAGCCGGCGACGGCGAGAGGTTCAGGATCGCCGTCAGCGAGGCGCGGGGCCTCACGTCCGGCGAACCCGCAGCAACCACCGCAGCACAGGTTGCGATCGGCAGCGAGACCGCCTCGCCCTTCACCAACAGCGGAGACGCCTGGACCCAGGCCTCCGTCCGCCCGGGCAGCGGATAGTGGATCCTGAGCCACGTCCCGTCCTCGGTGCGCCCGGTGGCCAGGAGCTTCTGGCCCCCCGTGATGGTCAGCAGCGCCGGTCCCTGATCCGGACAGGGGTAGACGGCAAGCTCCCCCAAGGTGGTGGCCGGCTGGCTGCCTGGCCCACCCGATGCGATGACCGCCCCGCCCAGGCCGCCGACGACCAGGCCGCCCGCGACCACGACGGCCGCCACCTGGGGGCCACCGAGGCTCGCCACACCGCGCATGAGGGCCGCGCCGATCGCGCTCACGTTCCCTACTCCCGAGCGGGACGCCCTGCCTGCTCTACTCCGGCGGAAGATAGCGGGCCTGACACCAGCAGGTCATCCGCCAATTGTCCCGATTACGCTGATCTCGCTGATGGCCGCGTCATCGAACGGCGTCCCCGCGACCGATGTCTTGACCGACCGATAGACGGAGACGATCGTGATCCGGAGCCGGGTTGCGCCGGGGTTCTCGCCCAGGCTGATCCGCTGGGCCTTCACGGTGTCCTTGAGCGTGACCGTGATGGGCTTGCCGCCGTTGACGGAGATCTGGACCTTCTTGGGCCGGTGGTTGCCCTTGTAGAGCGCGGTCGAGGCCCCGTAGCCGTTGTTGATCACGACGGCCTCGACGCGGGCCGTGTCGAAGGACACCTCGATCCATTGGCCCTTCTCGGTCCTGACGCCCTCCTGCCAGCACGTCTTGACGTCCCCGTCGATTGCCTTGTCCGGCTGGAACTTCGCCCGATCGCCCACGACGGAGGACGCGGTCGCGCCAGTCAACGCCAGCGCGGCCCCTTCGACCTTCGCCGGCGGCTCGCCGCTGGCCGGCTCCGAGGATGAAACGGGAGCATCGGTGGTCCCGGACCCGGACGACGAGCCGGCGCTTGCGGCGGCGCTGGGGGCCTCGGACGCCCCGGTGGCGGGTCCGGGACTCTTGAGCACCACGCTGCCGATCACGACCAGGGCCCCGGCCACGAGCCCCAGCAGCACCATAACGATCAACCAGCCGGCGATCCCCCGGGCGCTCCCTCCGGCGGGCTCCGTGCGTGCCGCGGTGACGCCCGCCACCGGCACGGTCTTTGGCCTGGCCTTGGCGGCGACCGCAGCCGCAATCTGCTCCTTCGATGCCTCCGTCACCCGGGCGGTCTCCGCGAGACGTGCGCCACAGGACTGGCAGAACGTACGGGTCCCGGCGTTCGCGATGCCGCACGCGGGACACCGGAGCAGGGGTCCGGCCTCGGCAACCGGGGCGAGCGGGGTTGCAGCGGGAGTGACGGGCGCCGACAGCCCCTCGTCGTCGCCTGGCGGGGCGGAGCGTGGGCCTGTTGGGGCGACGGGCGTGGCCGGGACGCCGGCGGGCGGCTTGCCGGCACCGATGGCATCGGCGGCTTCGCTCTCCCACTCCAGGAAGACTCCGCACGAGCCGCAGAACTGGTCGCTGCCCTCGTTCGCGAAGCCGCACCGGCGGCAGGTCAGCCCGGCCCCATCGGTCATGTCTGCATCATCCCCGGATCATCAGGACGAGCGGAAGGTCGATGAGGCGCCGCAGGACCTCGAAGCTGGGCGGGGCCATCGGCGGTTCCGTCACCAGCAGCGGCGCCGCGACGGGCGGGAAGGGCGGCCCGCCTGCCGACTCGGCCAGGAGGTCACGCCTGCCGAGCAGGTCGTTGTGGAAGACCAGCACCTGCCGGGTGAACGCGCCCTGCCCATCGGCCGTGACCACCGGCAGGTCCTCGCTGATCCCGCGGCTCCAGCGCAGCCGGACCTGTGCCCCGGGCGGGAAACCGCTTCCCTTGGCGATGACCACCAGCCCGGGCCGCGCGACTTCCGGGCTCAGCTCCAGGAGGGCGAGCGAGCCACCGCCCGTGAGGCGTGCCGTGCGCGGCGAGCCCTTGTAGTTGTCGGCCACCTCGAGCGTCGCGGTCCTGACACCCGGCTCCTTGGGGGTGAACACGATGGTGATCGTGCACGCCTCGGCGCGATGCAGGATCCTCTTCGCACAGCCGTCGGCCGCGATGGAGTAGTCGCCCTTCGCGGAACCCGCCAGGGACGCGCCAGAGACCGCCAACGTGCCCCAGCCCGCGTTCGTGAGGACCGCGGCGCCCGGCACCGGGCTCGTCCCGAGCGCGCCCGTGCCGAACTCCACGACCGCGGGGTTGAGCACGGGCACTGGCGGGAAGTCCCGGATGAACACGTCCACTTGCTTGTTCCCGTCACCGGCGACAAGCGTCGGCGCGTCCGAGAAGAAGGCGACATAGCGCCCGTTCCCGGCGACAGCAGAGCCCTGGCTCCTCGCCCCGGACGGTCCGCCGGCCGTGTCCACGGACACCAGCGCCGTCTCGCCTGCGGTCATGTCGCGGATGTAGATCTCGGACGTCCGGAGCGCGACGGCGGCGAGACGGACTGCCGGGACCGATCCAAGGGGCACCCCGGCAACCAGGTCCCGTGCCGACGCGGAGAATGCAACCATCCGACCATCACGCGAGATCGCGGCCTGGCCGCTTCCGCCCGCGGGCGCAGCCCCGGACGCGTCCGCGGAGACAAGCACCGTCAGGCCGGTCTCCCGGTCGCGCCGGTACACCTGCCACGAGCCCGGCGCAACCGGCCACATCGACGAGGTTCCCGGCCCTCGATTCGAACGCCACGTAGCGGCCATCAGCCGATATCGCCGGAGCCTCAGACGGCCCGTTCGCCGGTGCCCCTCGCATCCCGGAGTCGACGCCGCGGCTGATCCACTCGGTCGTGCTGGCGGTGATGTCACGCAGGTAGACCTGGAGACCGGATCCCGTGTCTTCGTTCACGAGACTCCGACCGGCATCGGACGTGAAGGCCACCTTGGTGCCGTCTGAAGAGATGGACGGCTGGCCGCTGGCGCCCGTCGGGGTGACGCCCTGGAACCCCGCGCTGACCAGGATCGAGGTGCCGCTCTTGCGGTCGAAACGGAAGACATCAGCGTTGTAGTTGTTGGTGTCGGAGTCAACCAGAAAGGGCTGCTCCGACGTGTAGGCGATGTACCGGCCGTCGGCCGAGACGGACGGCTCCCGGCTCTGCCTCGCCTCTGTCTCGCCGTTTCGCGAGACCAGCTCGGTCTTGCCCGTGTCGCGGTCCCACGCATACACCATGGACATGGCGCCTCTAACGCTGGACGTGTCGGAGTACGTGAACGCGACCACCTTGCCGTCCGCGGAGATGGCGGGCTCGCTCACCAGGCCGGTGGGCGGCACCTGCGCCCCTCCGGGGAGCGGCAGCCGGAGCGTGGTGCCCTTGGATCGGTCGCGGACGAAGACGTCCACCGCCCCGTTGGTGTCGCCCGCAACGAGGTCGGCGGCCCCCGACATGAACGCCACGTACCGCCCGTTGCTGCTGATGGACGGCGAGCGCGAGCCGCCACCCGCGAACCCGCCCCCAAACCTCTGCGAGACGAGGGTGGTCATGCCCGGCGGCTGTGGCACGGCGGCCGGGACCGGTGTCTGGCTGGGCGCGACTGGGCCGGCCGTGCCGACGGCGGGACCGGCCGCGGATCCCGTAGCCAGGAGCGCCAGGACCAGGCCGGCCGCCCCGACCCTCAAGCCTGCGCGCCTCAGGGCCGCAGGTATCCGGAGTAGAAGACGGCGGGGGTGCATGGGCTGCTCGTGCAGGACAGCGAGAGGTTGAGGCTCTGGCCGTCCTGGAGCACGATCGGCGTTACGAAATGGAGGTCGTAGTCGCGGAAGTTCTCGAGATTCAGCTGGATCAGCGGCGTGGCGTCACGCAGGACGACCACCGCGCCCTTGGTCCCGTTCGGGTTCGAGAACACCAGGTCCGTGATGAACAGGGTGCCCGCGACCGGCACCGACTTGTTCGTCTCGTCCAGCTGGCCGTCCACCGGGTTGCCGAGACCCGGGATCAGGACACCCGGCGTAGGCGGCGCGGTGGGCGGCGGCTCAGGTGTCGCGCTCTCCCCGGGGGCGAGCGTGGGTGCCGGGGTGGGCTCGGGGGTGGGCGGGGGCGGGGCGGCGCCGCCATCGGCGGGCATCGTTGGGAGGCCGGCGTTGCCGAGCGCGGCGTTGACGTCACCCCGGAGGCTTGCCAGCGGTGAGGCGACGGCCTCGGAGGCGGCGGACTCGATCGAGGGCTTGAGCAGGAACAGCCAGATCAGGACCAGCAAAACGAGGACGCCCACGATGGCGATGATTGCCTTGAGGAACCACGGCGGCAGGACGGACTCCTGCAGCAGCGTGCCGTCGAGCGTGATCGGCACGCCGCCGTCCGGCTTCACGTACAGCTGGAACGGCCGCGTTTTCGGTTGACCACGCCAGAACCGCTTGGCGGGGCTGACCTTGATCTTGGCGAAGGCTGCCATGCCGGGATCGACGACGACGGCCGGTGGCTTGACGTCGAACCTGAGGTGGCGGTCGGCATCGGTCGCCTCGAGCTCGGCCGACAGCCGGGCGTTGCCGCGGTTGTCAACGGCAACGTCGTGGCTGCCGGACCGCGAGCCGCGGGAGGTGCGCGGGACCAGCTCCGCGTAGGGATCCTGGAACGTGCCGATCTCGACCGTGCCCTCTTCGACCGCGGATCCGGCCGGGTCCTCGCGGGACCGGGCACGCAGCCCGAATGGGACGATGCCCGCCGGCGTGCCGGCGGCCCGGGGCGGGCTGAACACGGCCCTGGCCGTGCCCTCGGCACCCGGGAAGAGGGAGATGGACGCTGGCTCGACGACGGCCCAGCCCGCCGCGTCCCCCAGGACGTCGAGGGCGAACTCGTCCACGACGGTCCCGGTATTCCGGATCCTGATGTCGACGGAAGCGACCTGGCCCGGCTCGACAGCGAGGGCGGGCGTGACCAGCGTGACTGAGGCACCCACAGCGGCAGTGTAGCGGCGCGCCGCACCCGCGAACAGCCCCCAAGGGCGACCGCACGGACGATCTTGGCGCCCACTCGGGCAGATCCGCACTGCCCGTTAAGTCCACGTTGACTGTCCGGACAGAGGGGCGGCGTAGCGTCCGGCTCGGCATCCCGGGCCGGTGGCCCGCTCCGTGGTCCACCTCGTCCCGACCCACCACCCTGGGGAGGTCACCATGGTCGCCGAACCCGTCCCGTTCAAGGCCCGGATCCCGGTCCACGTCTCTGCCGCCGATCCGCTCTCGAGGGCCGGCATCACCAGCCAGCTACGCCGGGCGCAGGGGTTTGGCGTCGTGGA
The DNA here is from genome assembly GCA_963766735.1 of uncultured Chloroflexia bacterium. GTDB lineage: Bacteria > Chloroflexota > Limnocylindria > Limnocylindrales > CSP1-4 > CAIXZV01. Next base: position 20,710 of record CAVYBU010000032.1, on the reverse strand, counting down.
CGGGGAGCTCCCGGACGACGTCGTCGCGCTGGTGGTGGCGGAGGACCTGGACAGCACGACGCTTGGCGAGATGCGCTCGCTGCGGGGCCGCGGCGTGCGGCGGATCCTGCTGCTGGTGTCCCGGGTGGACGACCGCGGGCTCCTGGCGGCGGCCGAGGCGGGCGTGACGGGCGTCCTGCGCCGGAGCGAGGCGACCGCGGGCAACCTCGCGGCGGCCATCCGGTCCGCGGCGGCGGACGAGGGCACGCTGCCCCCGGATCTGCTGGGGCGGCTTCTTCGTCAGGTCGGCCAGCTGCAGCGGCAGGTGCTGTCCCCGCGTGGCCTCACGTTCTCTGGCCTGACGGAGCGCGAGGCGGCCGTGGTCCGGCTGCTGGCGGACGGGAACGACACCTCGGAGATCGCCGGGCGCCTGTTCTACTCCGAGCGCACCGTGAAGAACATCATCCATGACATCACGTCGCGGCTGGAGCTCCGGAACCGGACGCACGCCGTGGCATACGCCATCCGCGAGGGGCTGATCTAGGGATCGTCAGGGTGCGCTGCACGATGGAGCCCCGTGAACCGCCGAGGCCGTCACATCTGCGCCTCCTCCTCTTCCTCCTCCTGCCGCTGGACCGAGGCCATCACCCCCTGGGCGGTCTCCTCGGCCGCCTGCTCGAAGCGGTCTGACGGGCTCGATAGCCGGATCCCGCCGCCAGCATCGCTTCCGTCCACGGGTCCCTGGGACTGCTGGACGACGTGCGCCAGCTCATGGGCCAGGGTCCGCTGGCCCGTGGGCGTGGACGGATTGAACTGGCCGGTCCGGAAGACCACGTCGCTGCCCACGGTGTAGGCGCTGGCGCCCACGGACTCGGCAGACTTCGACGCCCGATCGTCCGTATGCACACGCACGTTCCCGAAGCTGGCGCCGAGGGCGGACTCCATGGTCGAGCGAGTGTCGGCGTCGAGCGGCGCACCCCCGCCGGACCCCACCACGTCGTGGACCGGCGACTGCTCCTCCTCGCCCGCAAGCAGCTGGACCACCGACGCGTTGCCGGCGGCCCGCTGCAGGTGCATCAGAGATGCAGCGTCCAGGCCCGCGGAGCGGGCAGGCAGGAAGTGGCGGCCCGCTCCATCCGGGGTCGTGCCACCGGGCTTCCGCTGCGGTGCCCGGTGCGCGGGCGGTGTCAGATCGTGGTCGCGCATTCGCCAGTCCTCCTGATGCAACCGGAATCATCCGTCACCGACGGGGCCTCCGCAATGGCCTGACGTGGGACAGCCCGGAAGTCTGCCCCAACGGGCAGCGCTCGCGAGCCCCGCGCACGTTCCGCCTGCCTCCGGCACCGGCTGGCCGAGGCGGAGCGAGCCTGGTCGCTCCTCACCGGGATCCAGCCGCTCGACGTCGGCGGAGACGCCACGATCGTGTCGGTGTCGTTCAGCCTGGGCGGCGACAACGCCTGAATCCCGTTGCGATGCGACGTCGTCGCGCCCGCGTCGGGCCGGCGGATGCTCGTCAGCTGCTGACGAGCTCCAGGTACTCGCCGAACTCCGCTTCCACGGTCAACCGGCCGAGCTTGCGGTACTCGCGCTCGGTGGCCCGTACCAGGTCCGGCATGCCCACGGGCCGATCCTCGGCGGCCGCGAGGTAGGCCGCGGTCACGCACACGTTGCGAATGTTGCCGCCGGAGATCTTGAACCGTCGCGCGAGGAACTCGAGGTCGATGTCGGCTGTGACCGGCAGCTCCGGCGTCAGGTTGCGGGCCCACAGGCGGTGGCGGTGCTCCTCCTCGGGCATCGGGAAGTCCACGATCGCATCGAGCCGGCGCACGAACGCCTCGTCCACGTTGGCACGCAGATTGGTCGTGAGGACCGCCAGCCCGTCGAAGCGCTCCATGCGCTGGAGGAGGTAGGCGACCTCGACATTCGCGTAGCGGTCCCGGGCGTCCTTGACCTCGGACCGCTTGCCGAACAGCGCGTCCGCCTCGTCGAACAGGAGGACGCCGTTGACGCGATCCGCCTCGGTGAAGATCCGGTCCAGGTTCTTCTCGGTCTCACCGATGTACTTGTCGACCACGGTCGAGAGATCGATGACGTAGACGTCGAAGCCGAGGTCCCCGGCTACGACCTCGGCCGACATGGTCTTGCCCGTCCCGGAGTCGCCCACGAACAGCGCGGTGACCCCGAGTCCTCGGGCGCCCTTGGAGCCCATCCGCCACTGCCCGATCACGCGGTCCCGGTGACGCGCGCGCGCCGTCAGCTCCCTCAGCTGCTGCTCGACGACGGACGGCAGCACCAGGTCCTCCCAGGCGACCGAGGGCACAATCCGCCGGGCGAGGTGCTCCAGGCCGGCGGCGTTCTGGGCACGAGCGCCGGCGGCAACGTCCGCGACGGTCATCGAGCGTGCGGCGGCAGCTGCTGCACGGCGCGCCGCGACCGCGGCTCGCTCGATCTGCTCCGGCGCGAGGCGGAATGCGATGGTGGCCACCACGGGGTCGAACCCCTCGGGCGTGTCGCCGTTGAGCGACTCGGCCCATAGCTCGTGGCGCTGCGCGACGGTCGGAATGGGCGCGTCGAGCACGAGCGGTGGTTCGCGCGACCAGGCCGGATCCCAGTCCCGGCCGCCGACCAGGATCACGGGTCCGGGCAGCTCGGCGAACGCGCGGACCGCGGCGGCGCCTCGCTCGACGAGAGCCTCCACGGGCCCAACCACCAGCCCGCCTCCACGCAGCCGCGCCTCGCGGGACGCCGCGGCGGCGATGGCAACCGGATCGTCGCCCGGCGCGAGGCGCGCGAGGTCGAGCGCGATCGCCGGCCGCGACAGGCGCTCCAGGGCGGTCCAGCCGAGCGAGCGGCCCGAGGCGCCAGGGCGCTCGATCAGGTACACGAGAGGCAGGCCTGCCGCCAGGCCACGTGTCACCGCGTCCACCTCGTCCAGGTTCACCGCGATCGACGTCGTGAGCAGAGCCTCGACCGCCGGGTCTGGGGAATCGTCACCGAGCAGGTGGGCGGCGACGCGGTCGGGCACCCGGAGGGAGCGCGTCAGCGAGGGCCGGTCGACGTCCTCCACGATGAGCAGTTGCGCGGCAAGCAGCGGGGCGAGTGACCCCAGGCGCCCGCGCGCCGGGTTCGCCGCGGGACGGCCGATCGACCCGCACAACTCGAGCGCCAGGCCGACGCTGGCCCGCCGCCGCGACACATCGTCGTGGAGGTAGCCGTAGAGACGCTCGAAGCGCGGGTCCAGGTCGGGCGCGAGCGCTACCAGGAGCAGCTCGAGATCCACCGGCTGCAGGCCGAACGCGCGCTCGAGCTCGCGCAGGCGGATCCGGGCCCCGGCCTGTTCGGCCTCCGCGGCCCGCGCTTCGAGCTCCGCGAGCAGGCCGGTGGCGACCTCCTCCTCCGCGGCCGGGACGAGGGGCGCCGCAGGACCCACGAGCAGCGCGTCGACCTGCGCCTCGGAGATGTACAGGCCGCGGAACCGGTCCTCCGGGTCGGCATCAGAAGCGCGGCGCCGCTCAACGGCGGCCCGGACGCGGACCTCGAGGAGCCCCACGCGCGCGTGCAGGTACGCCAGAGATGGGTCTCCGGCCAGCTGTGCCGCGGGCGGGACGCCGGGGGTCGTCGCCGGACCAGGGGCCGCCGCCGCGCTGGCCGGCGCGGTGTCGGTCATCGCCGGCGGGTGCCGCGAGCCCGGGACTGCACGTCGGGATCGGGCTTGCCGGTGGCGTGCGGGACGATCTCCTCGGTCGCCGACTCCAACGGTGGCCGGCCCGAACCACCGGCGAGTCGACCGGACGCTCGTTCGCTCGGTCCGTCGCCGGCCGAGATCCCGATGTCCGGTCCTCCGAGCACCGACGGACCGAACGGCGCCGACAGGCTGACGGCGATGGGCGCCGTCACCACGACGTCGAGTGACGGCTTGAGCTCGCCGCCCAGCGCCGACCAGATGTCGGCAAGCGATCGCTCCTGGCTCTCGGGCTGGCCGACGTCGATGTAGACGGGCAGGTCCGTCTCCTCCAGCGATCCGCCGAGCTCGCCCGGCTTCAGCATCGGGTTGCGCAGGAAGCAGCCCAGCAGCGACGACAGGAGGCGGTGCTCGTCCTCTGGTCGCTGGGTCCATGCCGTCACGAGGTACGCAAGGCGGAAGCGCCGTGGCGGGAGACGCCGGTCGGATACCTGGCCTCCAGGCTTGCGGACGTCCTCCCAGGCAGGCACGCGCCGCTGGAGGTCCTCACGGATGTCGTACAGGTACAGGTCCACCGCAGGGCCACTGCGTCGCGCGACCCAGTCCTTGGTGGGGGCGTCGAACACGAGGTCCACCGCCGACCCGTTCAGGGCGTCGCGGCGAACGAGCCGCTCGAGCAGCTGATCGACATCGTGGATCATCGCGTCGATCGTCAACCCGGCGCCGCCCGCCCGCCAGTCGGCCGCGGGGCACGCATCGGGGCACCGATGGTTGCCCGATGGGGCAGCCGGGCCGTCCCTTCCGCGCGCCCGTCAGGGCCTTGTTCCGCACCGATCCGGGTGAGAGCGTCCGTTCGTCGGGATCCCCAAGGCGAAAGGGCCACGCATGCCGAACTATCTCTCGCCTGGCGTCTACGTCGAGGAGGTGGAGGCTGGGTCCCGCCCGATCGAGGGCGTCGGCACAGCTGTTGCCGCGTTTGTAGGGCTGGCTGCCCGCGGACCCGCGAACACTCCCACGCTGGTGACGAACTGGAGTCAGTTCACATCCGGGTTCGGGGAGTTCGTGGAGGGCTCCTACCTCGCGCACGCCGTGTACGGCTACTTCCTCAACGGCGGCGGCGCCTGCTATGTCGTGCGCGTCGGCGCCGACGGTGTCATGCCCGCTGCCAGCGCCGAGCTGCAGAGTGCAGCCGAGAAGGGCAAGCCCGCCTTCCGTGTCGCCGCGCTCGAAGCGGGCCCCGGTGGCAACGACCTCAGCGTCGAGGTCGAGCCCGCGGCTGACGCGGCCGAGGGCACGTTCAAGCTCGTCGTCAAGTCGCACGGCAAGGCCGTCGAGACATTCGACAATCTGACCGCGGGCAGGGGCAAGCAGAACGTCGCGACGGTCGTCAAGGCCCAGTCGAAGACGATCACGATCGAGGAGGTCGGCAGCATTGAGGCCCCGGCCGCCGGAACCGTCTCGCTCGCCGGGGGCGGTGCCGCCGTGCCCGCTCGGGTGACGCCTGACGACTACGTGGGCAGCTCGGCCGATCGCACCGGCTTCGCCGGTCTCGAGGCGGTCGATGAGGTGACGATGCTCAGCGTGCCGGACCTGATGTCCGTGTACGAGCAGGGGATCATCGATCTCGAGGGCCTTCAGGCCGTCCAGCTGGCGATGATCGCGCACTGCGAGTTGATGGGCGACCGCGTCGCCATCCTCGACGCGCCGCCAGGGCTCAACGCCCAGCAGGTCAATGAGTGGCGGGTCGACAAGGCCGGCTACGACAGCAAGTACGCCTCGCTCTACTGGCCGTGGATCAAGGTCTTCGACCCGCTCTCGGGCCAGGCGAAGTTCGTCCCGCCGTCCGGCCACGTGGCCGGCATCTGGGCGCGCAACGACGACACCCGCGGCGTCCACAAGGCGCCGGCCAACGAGGTCGTCCGAGGTGCGATCAGCCTCGCGCTCAACCTGACCAAGGGCGAGCACGACCAGCTCAACCCGAACGGGATCAACTGCATCCGGGCTTTCCCCGGCCGGGGTATCCGGGTGTGGGGCGCACGGACGATCTCCAGCGACCCGTCCTGGCGCTACCTCAACGTTCGGCGGCTCTTCAACTACGTCGAGGAGTCGATCTTCGAGGGCACCCAATGGGTGGTCTTCGAGCCGAATGACATCCGGCTGTGGGGTCGGGTGAAGCGGACGATCAATGCGTTCCTCCTCCGGGTCTGGCGTGAAGGCGCCCTGTTTGGGGCAACGCCCGACCAGGCGTTCTTCGTCAAGTGCGACGCCGAGAACAACCCGCCTGAGGTCCGCGACGCGGGGCAGCTGATCGTCGATATCGGCATCGCGCCCGTGAAGCCGGCCGAGTTCGTGGTGTTCCGGATCGCCCAGTTCTCTGGCTCGCCGGACAGCGAGTAGTGACAACCGACCTCACCACGGCATCCAACGGAGGCTCGCATGCCCACGGTTGATCCCCTTCTCCAGGGAAACGTCCTGCTCGACATCGACGGTCTGGGCGTCGTCGCGAACTTCAGCTCCGTCTCGGGGATCTCGAGCGAGGTGGAGATCGTCGACAACCCGTACGTCACCGAACAGGGCAAGGTCTACATCGGCAAGCTGCCGGGCAAGCCCAAGACCCCCACCGTCACGCTCAAGCGGGGCCTCACCGGCGCCACCGAGCTGTGGGAGTGGCACACCGCGGTGATGCAGGGAACGCCGGACCGCCGCAACGGGTCGGTGATCCTGATGGACACCCTCGGCGCGGAGGTCCTGCGCTACAACTTCACCAACGCGATGGTGTCCAAGATCTCGCTCTCCGAGGGTGGCGCAACCACCAGCGGGGTGCAGATCGAGGAGGCCACCCTCTCCTGCGAGACGCTGAGCAAGGGCTAGGCCGTTGATGACGGCTGCGGCCTTGCCCGAGATCCCGATCGAGCCTGGGAGCGCGAACGTGCCTGATGCCCTCCGCACCGAGTATGCGTTCGTGCTCCCCCGCGGCTACGTCGACGGGACCGGGGCGGTCCACCGCGAGGGCGTCATGCGCCTCGCGACGGCCCGCGACGAGATCATTCCCCAGCGGGACCCCCGGGTCCGCGAGAACGAGGCCTACCTCACGGTGCTCCTCCTGTCCCGGGTGATCACCAAGCTCGGCACGCTGGCTCAGGTGCATACGGGCGTGATCGAGGGCCTGTTCGCCTCCGATCTCGCCTTCCTGCAGGACCTGTACCGGCGCATCAACCAGGAGGGTCACACCCAGGCTTCGGTGACCTGCCCCTCGTGCAACCACGGGTTCACCGTCGACATGGCGGGTGAGCAGCGCCTGGGGGAATCATGACGTACGCGACAGACCGGCTGTTCGAGGAGGTCGCGTACGTCGCCTACCACTTCCACTGGCCGATGGACACCATCCTCGATCTTGAGCATCCGCTCAGGCTCCGTTTCGTGGAGGAGATCGGCCGAATCAACAAGCGCCTGTCCGAGGAGGGATGAGCCCCGTGCGCCTGCCGTGGCCGTTCGGCCGCAGGACGTCGCCCGACGGGCCGTCCTCCGCCGCAACGGGGGACGGCGGTGCTGACGCGCGTCCGGCCGCCGGCGCCGAACCGGTCTTCGTCCCTGCCCCGCAGGGCGCGTGGGCTGCCCTGCCGCCGATCCAGCGCACTGTCGGGTCGGCTCCGCTCGTGGCGCCCAGCGGGCCGTTCCTGGACGAGGTTCCGGGCTATCGACCGCTGCCACCGATCCTCCAGCCCCTCGGCCACGACGCGGGCCCGTCCGCGCCGCCGGGGCTGGTCGTCGCCCACGCACGACCCGTACCCAGCCTGACCTCACACGCTCCCCTGCCGACCCGCCCGGTCCAACACCGGACTGCTGGGGGCGTCGAGACATCCCCGTTCGCCGACGACGGGTTCATCGGATCCGCCGGGCCCGAGGCGGGAGCGTCCGCGTCGGCGACCCTGGAGCCGGAACGCGCACCCGTCCGGCAGCTTGCCACGGTCCCCCCGGCGGCAACCGTCACGCCGATGCCACAGCCGCTCACCCGAACGACACCCACGCTCGCACCGTTGCCGGCGCGCGGGGTCTCGCGAAACGCCGCCTCCGGATCCCGGCCGGCCACTGCCGCGCAGAGAAGCGCCGCGTCGGCCGGGTCCGCGTCGCGTGGCAGCCTGCCCGTGCCGAAGGCCATCAGTCGATGGGCCGAGGCCCCGGGCCCTGGTTCGCGCCCGGGTCCCGCGGCGTCGACTGCCCAGGCAGCTTCCGCGGCGATGCACGCGTCGCCGCGGCGGAGCGCGACCGAGCCTGCCTCGCCCGCAGGCGGCGCCGCCGATACCGGGGCTCCGGCCGGCGCATCGCGCCGCGCGGGCCTGGGCGCCCCAATGCCGGTCAAGCCGGCGAGCGCCGTCGCCCAGCGACTCCCACTGCGTCCGCCGCCCCAGATGCCGGCGGGGTCATCGGCATCGGACGGTCTGCCCGTCCCGGACGCACACGCACCGATGGCGGACATGTCCGCGTCGCATGGATCAGCCGCGGGCAACGCCGGCGACACGACCGCTGCGCGACGACTCCCGAACCTGCCCGTCGCCGGGCTGCGCCGTGACGAGCCCACCGAACCGGCCCCGCCGAGGGTCGACGCCACGGTCTCCCCATCCGGGGCCGCGCCGGGGAGCGCCGGGTCCGCCACGCGCCCACTCGTGGGCCCACGGCCGCTGCGGCCGACCCCGCTGCATACCACGGTGACCGCCCAGCGCGCGTCGACGCGGACCACGACACCCGGAGCCACGCCGACGGATTCCTCGCTCCCGGTCGCGGTCCGCTGGGCGCCCGATGACCAGCTCCCGGCGACCGTGACCGCGCCATCCGGGCCGGGCGGTCCGATGGACTCACGACCGCCCCGGGTCCAGATCGGCCCGCTCGCTGCCATGGCGCCGGGCCCCGGCGAACCGGCGGGGGCCGCGGGTCCGCGCGAGATCACGTTCCCGCCCCGGGACGGCACGGGTTCATCCTTGACGGGTGCCGGATCGGCTTCGTCAGCAGCGGCCGACCTCCAGCGGAACATGGTGGCACCATCCACCGTCCCGCAGCCCTGGGCGCCGGCCGCCAGCGGTGCCGGTGACGGCCCAGGTCACCAACCGGTCAGGACCACCGCCCCTCCCCTCGCGCTTGCCAGGTGGGCGGCGCCGGCATCCGAGCCCGGCCGGGTGGCCGCCGCGACCCCCGTCGCGAGCCGGATCATGGGCGACGCCCCGACACCCGCCGCCTCCCCCACCGTGCAGACGTCACCGTCGGGCGGCGGCTCCGGCACCGCAGTCCCCTCGATCACCGCGACGCCGATCGTCCAGCGGGTCGAGGGTGCGGCGCCGGCTGCCGAAGGACCGGCCGAGGGGCACTCCGACGCCGAGCTCGACGAGCTCGCCCGGGCACTGTTCGGGCGGCTCCGAACCCACCTCCGCGCCGAGGTGATCCACGAGCGCGAGGCCAAGGGCCTCACCTTCGACGCGTTCTAAGGAGGACCGATGGGCGATCCCGCAGTCAGCATCGCGTACAAGTGCACCATCGACGGGTTCATCCCGCTCGGGATCTGGACCAAGATCGAGGGCCTCGGGTTCGAGTACCAGGTCACCGAATATCGCGAGGGTGGTGTCAACGGCTACACGCACAAGATCCTGGGGCCGTGCAAGTACACGAACCTGCGCCTCAGCCGGCCCGTTGACTCGACCTCGCCGTTGCTCATGATGTGGCTGCAGAGCAACATGATCGCGGTCCTGCCCCAGACGATGGCCATCACGGCCATGACCGCGGGTGGCTCGGAGATCACGACCTGGAACCTGGCGGGGGTCGTCCCGGTCAAGTGGAGCGGCCCGAGCCTTGACCTGATGAGCAACAGCGTCGCGACCGAGACGCTCGAGATCACCTACCAGGAGATCATCGGGCTCGGTGCGCTGGGTGGCCTGCTGGCCGGCGCAGTGTCGGTCGCCGGCCCCGTCGGCGCTTCGATCTGAGGCCGCGCGATGGTCATGGACGCGGTCGGATCGGCAGCCTCAGCGATCGGGGAGACGCTGGGCCTGGTCAAGCCGGACAAGGCGAAGCTCGTCTGCAATCCCCCGAACCTGCCCGATGGTGCCACCGAGATCGAGTGCATGTTCAATCCCACGGAGTACCGGCTCACGCAGACGCTGAACGTCACCCGCAACTCGACGGCGGCCAAGCCCGGTGGTACCCCACAGTTCAGCGGCACCAACGCGATGACGCTGACGACCCAGCTGTTCTTCGACGACTTCTCCTCGGCAGCCGGCGACGTCACGCCGAAGATCTCGACCCTGCTGCGCTGGACGCACGCGACCGAGGACTCCATTCGCAAGATGACGCCCTGCCCTCCCCTGGTGTCGTTCCAGTGGGGTGGCAACAAGCAGCTCGACACCTTCAGCGGGTATCTCAAGAGCGTCGTCGTGAACTACACGGTGTTCCGCAAGGATGGGACGCCGGTCCAGGCCAAGGTGGATATCACCATCGAAGGCCAGCCCAAGGACATCGTCCCCCAGAACCCGACCTCGCACTCGATCAACAGCCGCCGCGTGCACACGATGATCGAGGGCGACACGCTCCAGTCCGTCGCATTCCAGGAGCTGGGCAAGCCTGCCTACTGGCGGGCGATCGCGGAGCTCAACGGGATCGACGACCCGCTCCGGCTGCGGGCGGGCACCGTCCTCCTCATCCCGACCGTCGCCGACGCGGCGCGTGGCGCCTGAGCCCGACCGATGCCCGTCGCGACCGCCTCCACGCAGGGAATCGTCGAGATCGACGGCATGGAGCTGTCGCCCGACATCGAGGGCCAGCTGGAGAGCGTCCTGGTCGTGGACCGCATGGCCATGCCGGACATGTTCACCCTCGTGTTCCGGGACCCGGGCCACGACATCCTCGGGCGTGCCGGCCTGGAGATCGGCAAGAAGGTCAAGGTCTCCACCGCGTCACTTCTGAGCGACAGTCCGGAGCCGCTGATCACGGGCGAGGTGACCTCGATCGAGGCGGACTACGACACCCTGGGAGCCCGAGCTGTCGCCCGCGGCTACGACAAGTCGCACCGCCTGGCCGCGGGGCGCAAGACCGCGACCTTCCAGGACGTCGAAGTACTCGGACATCGCGTCCCAGATCGCCGGCGACGCGGGGCTGTCCGCCGATGTCGACGACTCTGGCGGCACCGTCGAGCACATGCTCCAGGCGAACCAGTCGGACCTGGACTTCCTGTACGGCCTTGCCCGCCGGATCGGCTTCGACTGCCGGGTGGACGAAGACACGCTGCTGTTCAAGCGGCCCGCCGAGACATCCGGGGCGCCGGGTGCCGGCGATCTTGAGACCGAGGACCCAGTGCAGCTGGTGTGGGGCAACAACCTGCTCGAATTCCGGGCGCGGATGAGCGCCGTGGCCCAGGTTGCGGAGGTCAAGGTCCGCGGCTGGGACGTCGACAACAAGGAGGCCGTGATCGGCCAGGCCGACGTCGAGGCCACCAACGCCGAGCTGTCCATGACCCCGTCGGATCTCGCGGACAAGGTCGGCGGCAGGACCCTCACCGTCGTGGACCATCCCGTGAGCTCCCAGGAGGCGGCCGACGAGCTGGCCACCGCGCGAGCCCAGCAGGTGGGCAGCGCGGCGTTCGAAGCGACCGCGGTCGCGATGGGCTCACCCGCGCTCAAGGCGGGCGCCGCGGTGAGCGTCAGCGGCATCGACCCCGCCCTCGAGGGCAAGTGGGTCATCACGGGCTCCCGTCACGAGTTCGGCAGCGGCAGCTACCGGACGCTTCTCGACTTCACCGGCCGGCAGGACCGCTCGATCCACGGGCTGCTGTCGCAGGGGACGGGCGGCGGCGATCGGATCCCGGGAGTGGTGGTCGGCCTGGTCGACCGACAACGCCGACCCCATGAACATGGGCAGGGTGAAGCTCAAGTTCCCGTGGCTGTCCGATGACGAGAGCACGTCCTGGGCGCGCGTCGCGATGCCAGGCGCGGGCAAGGACAGCGGCATGGTCTGGCTGCCCGCGGTTGACGACGAGGTTCTCGTCGCGTTCGAACACGGTGACGTCTCCCGCCCGGTGGTCCTGAGCGGGATGTGGAACGGCCAGGACCTGCCGCCACTGGGTGACGGGCTGCTCGACGCCGGGAGCGTCAAGCGGGTGGGGTTCGTGTCGCGGACCGGCCACAAGCTGGTGTTCTTCGACTCCGAGGACGACGCAGGGATTGCGCTGATCACGGCGGGCAACAAGTTCCGGATCTCGCTCAACGAAACCTCGGGCGAGCTCCACGTCTACTTCGACGGGAGGTTGCTCCTCGAGGGGACCGGCGATGTCGAGGTCAAGACGCAGGGCAACTTCAACGTTGACGCGACCGGGGTCGAGATCAAGGCCTCCGGCCAGACGGTCATCAAGGGCGCGACGGTCGCGCTCAACTAGGCGAGCAGGAGATGGCACAACCCCTCGTGATGGGCGACAAGATCCAGGGCCAATGCGCGATCCACCAGGTGCCCAACCCGGCCTCGGGTGCACCCCAGCCCTCCCCTGCCCCAATGCCGTTCTCGGCCCCGCTGCTGCAGGGCCTGGAGGCCACCGTCACGATCGGCGGCAAGCCCGTTGCCGTCATGGGCTCGTCCGGGTTCAACACGCCACCCCACGTGGGCCTGCATCCCGCGGACCCGTTCATGCTGCCCACGCTCCAGGAGGGACGGGTGCTCAGCGGCAGCCCCACCGTGACGGCGGGAGGCAAGCCGATCGCCACCAGCAGCTCCCAGGTGGCGATGTGCGGCCAGGTGCCGGGCCAGCCGCTGGCGACCGTGGCCGACGTGACCGTGGCCTGAGGAGAGTGACGTGAGCGACGAGTTCATCGGCCGAGGTTGGGCCTTTCCGCTCCGCACCGACGCGACCGGAGGCATCGCGCTGGTGTCACGCGAGCGCGAGATCGAAGAGGCCATTCGCCTCATCCTCGGGACCTCGCCGGGCGAGCGGACGATGCGACCCGAGTTCGGCTGCCGCATCCACGAGTACGTCTTCTCGTCCGCGGACGGCACGACCGCCTCGGCGATTTCCGCGGAGGTCAGGGCCGCGCTACGGCGCTGGGAGCCGCGGATCGACGTCGAGGACGTCCTCGTGAGCTTCGATGCCCGGGATGCGACCGTGATGTACATCGACATCCGCTATTCGATCCGGCGCACCAACGACCGCCGGAACCTCGTGTTCCCCTTCTACGTGATCCCGGGAGGAGACTGACCATGGTGCTGCCGGTCCCGAACCTCGACGACCGCCGGTTCCAGGACCTGGTGGACGACGCCAAGCGGCTCGTCCAGCAGCGCTGTCCGGAATGGACCGACCACAACGTCTCCGATCCAGGGGTGACCCTGATTGAGCTGTTCGCGTGGATGACCGACCAGGTCGTCTACCGGCTCAACCGGATCCCGGACCGGAACTACGTCAAGTTCCTGGAGCTCATCGGCGTGGGCCTGTACCCGCCGACCGCCGCCCGGACCGCGGTGACGTTCTGGCTCTCCGCGCCCCAGCCGGACGTCAAGCTGATCGCGGCGGGGACCCAGGCGGCGACGGCCCGCACGGACACCTCCGAGGCGATCGCGTTCACGACGATCGAGGACCTGGCGATCATCCCGAGCAGCCTCGCCCGACTGGGCTCCATGATCGATGGCAAGACGCTCCGGGACCACGGCAGCGCGCTCGAGAAGGGCGCTGAGGTGTTCTGCTTCCAGCAGGAGCCCAAGCCCGGCGACGCGCTGTACATCGGCCTGAGCGAGGCCGTGCCGTCCAACACCGTGCGACTGCGCTTCAAGGCCGACATCGAGGGCGTGGGCGTCGATCCGACCAACCCGCCGCTCGCCTGGGAGGCCTGGACGGGCGACGAATGGGAGCCGTGCGAGGTGGACTCGGACACGACCGGCGGCCTGAACCGGGACGGAGACGTGACCATCCACGTTCCCCGAGGCCACGTCGCGTCGCTGATCACGAAGCAGCGGGCCGGCTGGCTCCGGGCCCGCGTCACCGAGCAGGCCGAGGGACAGCCGGCGTACAGCACCTCGCCCAACATCAAGGGCCTTACGGCGATCACGATCGGCGGCACGGTCGATGCCGTGAATGCCGAACTCGTGTATGCCGAGGAGGTCGGCATCTCCGAGGGTGTGCCCGGGCAGCGATACCCGGTGAAGCGCGGCCCGGTCGTGCCGGGTAGCAACAGCCCCGTCCTGGAGGTCACCGGGGACGATGGCTGGGACGAGTGGACGCACGTCGGCGATTTCGCGTCCAGCGGTCCTGATGACCGGCACTTCGTGTTCGACCTGTCCACGGGCGAGGTCTGCCTCGGCCCTGCCGTGCGGCTCGCCGATGGTGTGTTCCGGCGCTACGGCGCGGTGGCCCCCAAGGGCGCCCACCTGCGGCTGCGCGAGTACCGCATCGGCGGCGGCCGGCGCGGCAACGTCGCCGCGCGCGCGATCACCGTCCTCAAGTCCTCGATCCCATTCGTTTCGCGCGTCGAGAACCGGCGGCCCGCCCGGGGCGGCGTCGATGCCGAAGACATCGAGAATGCCAAGGTCCGGGGGCCCATCCGTCTTCGGGCCCGGAGCCGCGCGGTCACAACCGAGGACTACGAGCAGCTTGCACGTGAGGCGGCGCCGGAGGTCGCCCGCGTACGGGCAGTCGCCGCCGGTGACGGGGCCGACGCGGGGTCGGTCCGGGTCCTCATCGTGCCGTCCGCCGTTGCCGACCTGGGGCGCCTTCGCTTCGACCAGCTGGTCCCCAACCCGGACACCCTCCAGAAGATCACCGACCGGCTCGAGGAGAGCCGGGTCATCGGCACGCGGGCGATCGTCGAGCCTCCCGTCTATCGGGGCATCACGATCGTGGCCAAGCTCAAGGCACGGTCCCGGGCGAACCCCACCCGGCTCCAGGAGGAGGCGCTCCTGGCCCTGTACGAGTACTTCCACCCGATCTCGGGTGGGCCGGACGGGACCGGCTGGCCGTTTGGGCGCCCGGTGAACGTGGGCGAGGTGTACTCGGTTCTCCAGCAGCTGCGCGGCACGGAGATGGTCGAGGATGCGCGCCTGTTCGGTGCGGACCCGGTCACGGGCCAGCGCGGACAGCAGGCGCCGCGCCTCGAGGTGGAGCCGCACGCCCTCGTGTTCAGCTACGAGCACCAGGTCATGGTCGAGGGCGGGTGATGCGTGGCTCCGTTGCCGGGCTCCTGACGCCCCACCCGCTGGGCCCTGCGCTGCCGGCGCTGTACCAGGACGATGATTTCGCCCAGCGCTTCCTTGCCGGCCTGGACGACGTGCTGGCGCCCATCTTCAGCACACTCGACAACTTCGACGCCTACCTCGACCCGAACCTGACGCCGGACGACTTCCTTTCATGGCTGGCAGGCTGGGTGGGTATCGCGCTGGACGAGAGCTGGGACGAGCCGAGGCGGCGGGCGATCGTCTTGCGGGCCGTGGACCTGTACCGCCTGCGTGGCACGGCAGCCGGGCTCGCTGGCCAGGTCGAGATCCAGACCGGCGGCACCGTGGAGATCGCGGAGAACGGAGGGACGAGCTGGTCGGTCGATCCGGGCGGCGAGTTGCCAGGCTCGCCGGAACCCCTCGTCGTGGTGCGGGTTTCCGTTGCCGATCCGAAGGCGGTTGACACGGCCCGGCTGGACGCGATGGTCGCGGCGGCCAAGCCTGCCCACGTCATGCACCGGATCGAGATCGTCAAGTCCGCTGGGGCGGCCAGGGATTGACGGGCCGGGCGTCCCGGCAATCGGCGGCATCGCAACCCGTCTATCCTCTGCATGATCCTCACTGGACTCGGGGAGTGCGCGCGTGATCGTCTGCGGGAACTGCGGACACAGGAACGATGCGGCGGATGCGTTCTGCGGAGACTGCGGCCAATTCCTGGAGTGGGTGGGCAAGAAGGCAGAAACCGCGGATGAGGATGTCCCGGAGGCCGTGGTCGAGTCGCCGGAGGTTCCGGCGACGACGTCCTCACGCGGGTGGTCGGCCTCGGACCGGATCGTGGTGATCGAACCCGCGCCCGAGCCGGAGGCCGAGCCGCTACCTGAACCCGAACCGGAGCCGGAGCCGGCGCCCGAGCCGCGACCTGAGCCCGAGCCGCTACCGGCACCCGAACCCGAGCTGCAACCTGAGCCGGAGCCGGCGCCCGAGCCGCTGCCTGAGCCGCTGCCTGAGCCTGAGCCCGAGCCTGAACCCGAACCTGAGCCTGAGCCTAGGCCGCTACCGGCGCCCGAACCCGAGCTGCAACCTGAGCCTGAGCCGGCGCCCGAGCCGCTACCTGAGCCCGAGCCGCTGCCCAAGCCTGAGCCCGAACCGGAACCCGAGCCGGAACCCGAACCGGAGCCGGCGCCCGAGCCGCTGCCTGAGCCGCTGCCTGAGCCTGAGCCGGTGCCTGAGCCGCTGCCTGAGCCTGAGCCGCTACCCGAGCCGCTACCTGAGCCCGAACCTGAGCCGCTACCGGAGCCCGAACCTGAGCCTGGGCCCGAGCCCGAGCCTGAGCCGGAACCCGCGCCGCTACCCGAGCCGGAGCCTGAACCCGAGCCTGAGCCTGAGCCGCAGCCTGAGCCCGAACCCGAACCCGAACCCGAGCCCGAACCCGCCGCCCGTCGTGGCGGCCCGTCGAAGAAGATCTCCACCACCTTCACCTCCGGCGCCGCCGGAGGCGCTCCGCCGCCATCCGCGGCGCCCCAGCCAGCTGCGCAGGCCCCGGCGCAGGCGTCTGCCCAGCCCGCCGCCCGTCCGCCCATCGCGGCGGCTCCGATCCCCCCGGCCCAACCGGCAGCGCGCCCGCCCCAAGCGGTCCAGGTCGACCAGCCTGTTTCCCGTCAGCCAACCGCCGTCGTCCAGCCTCGCCCGCGCCCGACCACCACCGTCGAGCAGCGCATCGCACAGCCAGGCGACCGGATCTGCGGGAGCTGCGGCGAGGCCAACGACCCGACCCGCAAGTTCTGTCGCCGTTGCGGTGCCGGACTCGGCGCGGCGCAAGTGGTCACGGAGAAGCCACCTCCCTGGTGGAAGCGTGTCCTCCACCGCAGCCCGAAGGCACCCAAGCAGTACGCCGCCGGCGAGCGGATCGGCCCCATGGCGCCGGGGTCCTCGCCGACCGGCCGCGATGGCGCGAAGGGCCTCGTTCGGAAGGGCCTCAAGGTCAGGAACCTCATCGGGCTTGCGCTCGGCCTCGTCGTTGCAGTGGGCATCTTCGGCTACATCGGTATCCCGTCGTTCCGGGGGACGATCAGCCAGGCGGTCAGCGGCGGCGTTCCGGGGATCGTCGACACTGTTCGCAAGGCCATCGCACCGACCCTCGAGATCGAACGGCCGGTGTCCGTCACCGCCAGCAGCGAGGTTGCCGATCATCCGGCTCGCCTGCTGTTCGATGCCGCGACGAACACGGACTGGCAGGGCACCGACAAGGCGCCTTCGATTGCCGTCTCCTTCGAGGAGGAGGTTGACCTGGGCGCCGTCATCCTCCACGTCGGTGCGGCCAAGGCCTTCGTCGACACCAGGCGTCCGGCGGAGTTCACGTTCGCATTCCCGGATGGCTCGTCACAGAAGATCACGGTCGAGGACATTCCCGATCCGCAGACGTTCGATCTGTCCGCGTCAAAGGCGGACTCCGTGGTGATAACCATCACCGCGACCAACGGCCCGGAAGCCGCGCCGATCTCCATCTCCGAGATCGAGTTCTTCAAGAGGAACTGATCGGGTCCGAGCCGCCGCTTCGGGCGGCTGGATGCGTTGGAGGGGGGCTGCGTCCGATCGCGAAGTCCCGGCTCCTCCGCGCGCGTCAGGACGGCCGAGCCGCCCCCGTAGCCGCAACGCCCAGCGCCTCCAGCACGAGGGCGTACTCACGCCGATCGCGTGACGCTGCGCTGGCCTCCCCGGCACGCTCCCGAGCCAGAATCAGCATTCGCCAGAACGCGTCCTGGTAGCGATCCAGCTCCAGGCCGAACCGGCATGCCCGCACGACCATCGCGTGGTCACCGGCGAGCAGAGCCTCCTCGGCCAGACCCCGTGCCGCCTCCACCACACGAGTGCGGCACTGGTCACGCCGCTCCGTCACCCACTCCGCCGGGCCCTCCTCGGGCAACAGCTCGCCGCCGTAGAGGTCGATGGCCTGGGCGAATGGGGCGGCAGAGGCCTCGCCCCGCGCCCGCGCTGCCCGCCCGGCGGCGATCGCGCGGTCAAATCGGCCGAGGTCCACGTCGTCCGGTCCCACGTCCAGCCGGTATGCGTTTCCCTCGCGTGCCACGAGGCGTCCGTCGAGCGGCGTTGCCGCGTCGTCCAGGTGGCGCCGAAGTGCCGTCAGGGCCACGTGCAGGCTGCGCGACCCCGCGGTTGCGTCCGCATCGGGCCACAGCGCCTCCTGGATGACCTCGCGATGGACGGGGCCTCCCGCATGAAGCGCAAGGAGCCGGAACAGCGAGCGGACGCGGGGCTTGGCGCGGTCAAGGGCGATCATCCGGCCATCGACGTCGAGGGCACACCCGCCCAGGAGACGGATACGAACCGGCGCTCCCGGCCTGTGGCCGCCTCCAGTATCCGCCTGCCCGGCCTGACCCTCACCCACACCGTTGCCGGATCCCGGGCTGGCGGCAATGCCAGGCTCCTCCTCCACATTCCGGATCAGACCCGGGCTGCTGTCGGCCAGGCTCTGGCGCCCGGGGCAGGCCCAGCGCGGCAGGGCGAGCCCGCTGTCCGCCGCCGCGACCGCGGCGAACTGAGGATGGTCGGGGTTTGAGGTTCCTTCGAGACGCGTCAGCGCCGCAAGCGCGAGCCCGCGGGCCGCCGGCGTCCCGGTTGCCCGGCCGCAGCTCTCCGCGGCGAGAGCCGCCTCCCTCGCATCCGGCTCTCCCGCCCATGACGCGGCCAGGGCCCCCACTGCCCGGGCCCACGCCTCCGGAACCCCCGCCCCAAGCTGCCGGAAGCCGTCCGCGGCGCGCTCGGCATCGTCGAGGGCAGTCTCCGGACCGTCCGGCGCGGCCCACGCCGCCGCCAGCGCAAGGAGCGCACGCGACCAGGGCTCCTCGGTCGGTTCCGAACTCCCGACCGGTGGGCGTTCAACCCCCCCGCGCCCTCCCGTGGTCCTCCGATCCCACCCACCCGGACCCAGTCGCTGCGCAAGGTTGCGACCAAGTCGAGCCAGCCACGGGGAACCGGCCCGTTCCGCGTCCTCGACCGCGCGATCGAACGCCCGCGCATCGGGCGGCTCACCCGCAAGGAGCGCGGACACGACCGAGCCCAGCCGGGCCCCCGCGCACGCGACAGGGCCTGGCTCGCCGCCGTTCGCCGCCTCACCGAGCAGACGCCCTGCAAGTGATACGTCCCCCGCGGCCAGTGCGAGCAGCCCACGCGCGACGGGCATGGCCGCATCAGCCCCACCGCGGTGGGCCCTGGCGACGGCTGCGGGCTCCCGCACGAGGCCGGCGCGCAGAACCCCGGAGGCGTCCGCCGGCGGGATGGCAGACGGATCCATCCACGCCGCCAGGGCCAGGCGCTCCCGACGCGGGACATCCGAGGCCCGCGCTGGCCCGAATTCGGCCTCCGCGTGGGCGTACGAGGCAAGCGCCGTTGCCCAGCGCCCGTCATTGCGGGCCCGACGGGCGGCCGCCAGCGCCACCCATGGGTCGTGGCGCTCGATGCCGGGCGGCAACGCCTCGATCCAGCCCCCGGCTTCGTTCGCGGCCAGGCTGGCAGCCAGGCGCTCGCCCTCGCCGCCGAGCAGTCTCCGGACTTCAGCCCAGTCCTCTGCGCGACAGTAGGCGCGCAGGGCCTCGGGCAGCGCGCCCTCGGCCTCCAGAATCCGGCCCGCGGCGCCGTGGCGCACCCGTGCCGCAGCCTCCCCGATCTCCTCGACCAGCATCCGATCGAGGTGCTGGCGGAGGACCTCGTGGTAGCGGTAGGCGTCGGTCCCGTCCTCGGCCGGAACGGTGAACACGCCTCGCCGGGCAAGCTCGTCCAGGAGCAACCCGCTGCCCGATGTCCCTCGCAGCCGGTCGCAGAGGCCCCCAGACAGCCGCCCGAGGACGCACGTGTCCATCAGGAACTCGCGCAGCTCGGCTGGCAGGCCGACCATCACGTTCTGGGCCAGGTACTCGCGCAGCAGGCGTCCACTGCTGCCCGGGCCGCCCAGGACCCGCCGACGCTCTTCTGCAGACCGGCCTCGGGTCGCCAGGTGGAACAGCTGCAGCCCGGCCGCCCATCCCTCCGTCCGCCGCGCGAGCACGGCGAGGTCGGCCGGCGGCACGGGGTCGTGGTAGACATCGCGGAAGAGCTGCTCCACCTCCCAGGCGCGGAACCGCAGGTCGTCCGTCCCCACCTCCAGCAGGTCTCCAGAAACCCGGAGGCGGGACAGGTTGAGGCCGGGAGCCACGCGCGACACCAGCACCAGCGTGAGCCAGGTCGGCCCCCAGTCCACGAGGCGACCGAACGCCGCTTCGGCCGCCGTGTCCTCGAGTGCGTGGAAGTCGTCGATCACGAGAAGGGCAGGGGCAGGGGCAGGGCCGGGGTGAGCCTCCATGGCGCGTGCCGCGTCCTCGATCGTCACCCAGCCGCCAGGCAGCCCCGGCAACGCGGACAGCAGCGCCGCCTCGAGGTGGCGGACGAACGAGTCCTCGTCCGCGTCCCAGGTCTCTGCCCGATACCAGGCCACGGGCGCGCCACTGGTCGCGGCGAACCGCGCGACGAGCGTCGTCTTGCCCGAGCCGGCGGGTGCAACCACGAGCGTGAGGCGCTTGCCGAAGGCCTCGGCCAGGCGGGCCTCCAGGCGCTCGCGAGGCAACGCATCCGGGACCGGTGCGCGGACCTTCGCGGGCACAACAAGGGGCACCCGCGGCCCTACCTCGGAGCCACCGTCCTTCGCCGATCCCCGCTTGGCGCGCCCTTGCTCGTCGCGCAATAGACGTCTCCCTCGCCGCTGATCGCTCCCGACGCCGGAGGGACCCGTATCGTCCCACCTTGGACGATCGCGGTCCAGCATCGGTCTGGGGCGTGTGTGGCAACCCATCGGCCGGCAGCGGCGAGGCAATGCTCCCGGCCCGGAGCGCG
>CAVYBU010000031.1:0-19704 GCA_963766735.1 uncultured Chloroflexia bacterium | reverse complement strand
CACAAAGTCGGCCGGGAGTCTGGTGGCCACCGCGGGATCCAGCGGCAGCACCGTGATCCGCTCCACGCGGGCACGCGGCGGCGCATCGCTGCGCAGGCGACGCGCGAAGGCGTCCAGCGCCTCACGGGATCCCGCGGCCTCGATCTCGACCCGTCCGGCGGCATTCCGGACCCGGCCGGCGAGGCCCAGCTCCGTGGCCAGGCGCCACACGAACGGGCGGAAGCCGACGCCCTGGACCACGCCCTCGACGTGGAGCGAGGCGGCAGAGGGAGGCGGGCTGGCCGGGACGCGCGCGTCCGGCCGGACGGTTGCAGCCATGCTGGTAGCCTCCGCTGTCCGCGGGTCAGGCAAGAGGTGCCGAACGGCTCTCATTCACCGGGACGCGGGGCGAACACCGCCCTGACTCGCCGACAGACCGCCGGGTCAGGTGGACTCGGTGGGTGCAGGCGTCGGCGTCGGGCTGGGCGTCGGCGTTGGCGTCGGCGTCGCTGGCGGCGTCGGGCTGGGCGTCGTTGGCGTTGCTGGCGTCGCTGGCGTCGGCGCGGACGTCGCTGTCGGCGTCGAGCTGGGCGTCGGAGTCGGCGTCGGACTGGGCGTCGGCGTCGCTGGCGTCGCTGTGCGCATGATCCTCTCCGTCGCTGTGCAGACCGTTGATTGCGACGGTTACGGTCCACCTCACCCGCGTACCCGGGACACCAGGCATCATGCTGCGAGAGGACCATGGGAAGGTCGGATGCCGCCCAACCGCCAAGTGGCTGGTCTCGCAGCAGGGTCCATTCCAGTGGGCGCCACCCATTGCAGCGGCGTGTCCGGCCGGATACCGTGTGCGTGGTTCCGTCACTTGGAGTCCACGATGTCCCGCGCCCACCTCAGCAGCACCATCCTGGTTGCCCTTGCCTCGCTCGTCGTGCTGCCGTCAACCGTGTTCGCCGCAGGTGCCATCGACATCACGGGCACCGTCTCCCGGGACGGCGTACCGGTCGCGGGCCTCGCGGTGACCGCTCTGCTCGACGGCAGCGACATGATCGTCCCGGCGACGACCGACGAGGCCGGCGGCTTCGTGCTGCAGCTCGAGGGAGACATCGGGGGCGTGGTCCAGATCCGGGCGACCGGCCCCACGACCGCCCTCCCTCCCGACGAGCAGGGGTGCGTGACGTCCGAGACGCCGACCGGGCGCGCGACCGTGGTGATCGATGCGCTCCCGGTGCCGCCGGTGGCGATCTCATTGGACTCGGTGCTGACGAGCAAGGTCTGCGCCGCCACCGCGTCGCCGGAGCCCGCGGTGACGCTGCCCGCAACCGACACGACGCAACCCGGTCAGGGAGGGCGGGGCACCGCACCGGGATCCACCCTCGGCGTGCTGGGCCTCCTCGGCCTCGTGGCCACCCTGGCCGCGCTCCCCGCACGGCGCCGGGGCAGGCAGCGGAACACGCGCCCCTAGGAGATCGCGGTCCCGGGCTCCCGTGGCTCGTCGATTCCCATCGGGACAGGGGCCAGCTCGTCCGATGCCGTGATCCGCGCGCGGTTGACGAGGACCACGACCTGGTGCTCGGATTTCGTCCCCGAGTCGGCGATCTGGACCACGGCATCCGTGACCGGGACGAACCGCGCCCAGCGGCTGAGAGCGGCGAGTGGGGGCGAGCTCGGCGGGCGATGGAGGTTGCCGGTCACGGTATACGGACCGACGTGGAGCGTCACGTGCTCCTCGACCGTCCGCAGCCGGCGGCCTGGGTCGCCACGGCGTCCCGTGACCTCGATCACGTGCAACTCGCCGCGGCCAACCTCGACCTCGTCCATGGCGACCCGGTGGCCGTCTTCCAGGGCCTCGAGCGTGGCATCGAAGAACGTGACCAGCTCCCGCTCGTTGAGCTGGTCGCTGAGGCGCCCATCCTCCAGGTCGACGCTGCCGCGGACGAGGCAGTCACCCGCCCATGCAACCAGGGGCTCGCGCATGATCGGCCCTCCATCCGTGCAGCCGAGGTGGCGACCGCACCTATGACAACGAGCATACGCGCGTCTCGTTGGGGGCGAAAGGGCTGGTGCTGGGTCGTCCGGGGTGGTCCGGGGTGGTCCGGGGTGGTCCGGGGGTGCTGCGTCCGGTGGCCTCAGGGCAGGGCTGCGGCGGCCTCCGCAGCGAGCACCGGATCCGCGGTACTGATCACGAAGACCACGTCTCCCCTGGTCGTGACGTAGTCCATGGCGCCGTCGTCGCCGTAGTCCACGCGGGTGAACTCGGTGCCGGCCAGGGTGACGGTCTCCGTGGTGATGCCCGCGCCGGTCGCCCCCAGCCAGGATTCCATGACGACCGGCCGGACCTTGTCGCCGCTCATGCCATCCACGGCGATGGCCGTGATCTCGAGATCGGACTCGAATGTCTCGTCGTACGCCTGTGCCAAGCCGAGATCGTCGGGCTGGCGTCCATCCGCGCGCAGGGCAGCCGTGATCGCACGGCTCACCGGGTCCTCGCCGAACATCATGCTGCCGGTTGCACTGTCCACGGTCATGACGATGTCGCCCACCCCGGTCGGCAACACGGCCTCCAGCTCCGGGACGGCGACCTCCGGCGGGATGTCGTCGCTCGGGCCGGCCGCCGCCACGTCGTCGCTGGGCACCGGGCTTGCCGCGCCGGGGGTCCCGATCGCCACGGCCCCGCCGTCGCCGCCCAGGGCCAGGTCGAATGCCGATGCCAGCTGGTCCACCTCGGTCGCGGTCGCGTCGCCGGAGGCCGCCAGGTACACCACCAGCCGGTCGTGACGGAACTGCAGGAACGTGGCGCCGGAGTCGTCCGCCGCGCTGAACCCCTGGTCGCCGAGGTCGTCACGGTCGGTCACGAACTGACCGGCTGCGGTCGCCGCGTCGGCCGATCGGGTGACCGCGTCTGCCGCACCATGCTGGTAGCAGGTGACGGTGGCATACACCACGGCCTGGCTCACGGTCTCGTCGGCGGGCAGGGAACCGAGCAGGGACATGGACTTGCGGGCGACGTCGTACTGGCTGGAGGCGAGCGACCAGCCCGCCGGCAGATCCGCAGCCGCAGGCGTCGTGTCCCAGGCTTCGGCCTGGCAGTTCGCGGCCCCCGGGGCGAACACGGCCCATGCCGCGATGGCCACGCCCGCGATGGACAGCGCGAGCGCCGTCACGGCCAGCCGGCGAGACGTCCCGCCAGCGGCCTCGGGGCGCAGCTGCTCGCCGGTTGTGCGGGGCCTGGATCCGTCGGGTTCGGGGCGTGGGGATGTCTGGTTCGTCACCGGCTAAGAATGCCCTGACCGGCTGATGGCTGCCTGAGAAGCCGCCGACCCTACCGGGCGCGGACCCGGTTGTTCTTCGGGTTGTGTTCCAGCTCCACGAGGCCAAGCTCCTCCAGCAGGGGCGGGAGATATGCGCCGAACCGGCCCCGGTAGCCCTTGCGGAGCCCGTACCAGCCGTCGACCGGGTTGTCGTCGGACCGTGCCCAGGCTTCCACGGAACCGTCCGCTGCCGTCTTCTGCTCATCGGCACCGCCGAGCGGGACCCAATCGCCCTGCTCACGCAGCCAGGCGTGCAGGTCTTCGATCGCTCGGAGGTGGTAGCGGAGCTGGGTGGAGCCCACCTGGCAGACGAGGGCCGGCGGGTCCGCTGCCTCGTCGCGCCACATCGAGTAGGCCGACCCTCCGTTCGCCGTGACCAACGCCCAGGGGTCCTCGCGGGTGCCGCTGCCTGGCATCGTGCGCCTCCCTGCGTGGGCGCCGTGGACGCGACGCCGATGAGCGGACGCTACCACGGCCGACGCGATAGGCTGGCGCGACAGGCCGGCGTCGAGTCCGGCGACTGGGGGCCCGATGCCGATGACGCCCCGCGAGCGCGTGCTCGCGACGCTTGCCCACGAGACTCCTGACCGCGTGCCTATCGTGCTGGGCCCGAGCAACGCGACGGGCATCAAGATGTCCACCTACCGCGCCATCAAGGCCCTGGAGGGCATCGAGGCGCCGGACGAGTACATCTACGAGTGGCCCGAGCTCGGCACGGCCAGACCGGACGAGACGACCTACCGGCGCCTCCATGCCGATGTCCGCGGCGTGGAGGACCGCTTTCCGGCCGCGGTCCGGGAGCGGAATGCCAGCCGGGAGCCCCACTCCCCGTACATCGACGACTGGGGCAGCGGCCACCTCGAGAGCGGCCCGGGCGAATGGTTCCCGGGGATCCATCCGCTCGCTGATGCGTACACGCTCCCCGAGATCGAGGCCCACCCGTGGCCGGACATGACGGACCCCACCCGGTACGCGCACGTCCGGGCGGAGGCCCGACGTCTGCGCGACGAGAACGTCTACGCCTCGATGGGCACGCCCTGGCTGGCGTTCCCGCTGGAGCGCGCGTTTGCCATGCAGGGCACAGACAACTTCCTCGCCAACCTGGCGGGTGAGCCGGAGTTCGCGGAGGCGCTCCTGTGGAAGACGCAGTCGCTGTGCAAGGGGCTGATGGACGGCTTCCTGCGTGAGTGCGGCGACCTCATCGACATGGTGAAGATCGGCGACGACCTGGGGTCCCAGGTGGGGCTCCTCATGTCGCCTGCGATGTACCGGCGGATGCTCAAGCCGATCCACGCGGACCTGATCGCCTTCATCCGGGAGCGGACGAAGGCGCCGATCGTGTTCCATACCGACGGCGACGTCTATGACCTCCTGGGCGACTTCATCGAGATCGGGGTGGACGTCCTCAACCCTGTCCAGGCATCGGCCGGGGGCATGAGCGACTTCGCCGGGCTCAAGCGGAGGTTCGGGAACAACCTGGTGTTCTGCGGCGGCATGGACACCCACCACGTGCTGCCGCACGGGACCCCAGGCGAGGTGCGTGCCGAGGTCAAGCGGGTGATCGAGACGCTCGGCACGGATGGTGGTTACATGCTGGGCGCCGTGCACACGGTCATGGGCGACGTGCCCCCGGAGAACGTGCTGGCGATGGTGGACGCGGTCGAGGAGTTCGGGCGGTACCCGCTGCGGGGCTGAGTCACCAGCGCGAGGGCTGGCGCGGCTGCTTCACCCGTACATGACCTCGGCCCGGTAGCATCACGCGATGCAGCTCACCTTCAGCCTGATGCGCCTCCACGTCATCGCCTGCGACATCCTCGCCCGCCCGGTCTACCTGTGTGCCTCCCGGTCGCCCCACGTGGTGGACGTGACGCTGCTCCGGCGCGGCCTCCACAACGAGCCGCCGGACCTGCGCTCCACGCTCCAGGCGGCGATCGACGCCACCGGGCCCGACCACGACGCCATCGTCCTGGGCTACGGGCTGTGCGGTGGGGCGGCGGCCGGGCTCGTGGCCCGCGACATACCGGTGATCCTGCCCCGTGCCCACGACTGCATCACGCTGTTCCTCGGCGCCCGGGAGCGGTACACGGCCGAGACCAGCGGCCCGGCCACCTACTGGTACGTGGCGGACCAGCTGGAGCGGGGCGAAGGCTACGGGACGAGCATCGGCAACTTCGGCGTCGGCAGCGATACCGACGCCCAGATGGAGGAGACCCGCGCGGAGTACGTGGCGAAGTACGGCGAGGACAACGCGGACTACCTCATGGAGGTGCTCGGCGCGTGGCAGGTCCACTACGGGCGCGCCGCGTTCGTCTCCATGGGTGTCGCCGACGACACGGGCTCCGAGGCGGTGGCGCGCGAGCAGGCCGAGCGGCGGGGATGGGCCTTCGAGCGCGTCGAGGGCAACATGATCCTGGTGCGCCGGCTGATCGACGGAGACTGGGGCGACGACATGCTCACGCTGCAGCCCGGCGAGCGCCTGGCCATGAGCTACGACGACGGCGTGGTGAAGGCGGTGCCAGTGGAGGCCGCCGCCGGCTGAAAGGGGCTCCCACCCTCCTTCAGCTACGCCTCCCTTCAGCTACGCCTCGCCACCGCCCAGCCGCCCCGCCCGGAACGCGGCCACGTACTCGCCGCCGAACGGGTCCCGACCCAGCAGCATGTCCGCCGCCAGCTTGTATGGCTCGCTGTCGCGGTCGGCGCCGAACACACGCGAGAGGTCCGATGCCACGGGATCGATGATCCCGCTGTTGATGCCCACTGCGGCTGCGAGGTCGATGAACGTGTCGTTGAGCAGGCGCCGCTCCGGCATGCCGAACGAGACGTTGGACAGGCCGCCGGTCAGGTGGATCGTGTCGCCGTACTCCGCCCGGAGCTGGCGGGCCGCCTCGAGGACGTGCTGCGGGGCCTCCGGCGCAACCGCGACGGGCAGGACGAGCGGGTCCACGTAGAGATGATCCGCCGGGATGGCCCGGGCCACCGCCGCCTCGACCAGGTTGATGGCGTTGGCCACGCGCTCCTCGGCGTTGGCCGGCATCCCGCCGGCGCTGCTGGCCGCGAGGATCACCGCGCACCCGCTGGCGGCCGCCAGCTCGAGGACCTCCGGACGCTCGATCGAGGCGGAGTTGAGCAGGAGCCTGCCTGCGGGCTGGGTGGAGGCGGCGACCCCCGCCGCGAGCACCGCGACGTCCGACGAGTCGATCGACACCGGCACGCCGGCCGTCGCCTCGACGGTCACGACCAGCCAGGCCATGCCCTGGGCACGGATCTCGGACTCGGACGCGATCTCGTCGGCGTTGAGGTCCAGCCAGTCCGCGCCGGTCCGCTCCTGGCGGGCCGCGAGGACCTGGATGTACGCGGCGGCCGTGGCTGCCTGATCACCACCGTCGAGCCCCCAGCGGATGGCGCTGGCAACGTGCTTGATCTTGCCCTGGCCGAAGTCCCGTCCATCGATCAGGGACGGGTGGACCGGGAGGACCAGGCGGGACCCGTCCGGGCCCTCGAACCCGATGCCGACGGAGCCGTCCGGCAGCTCGGCGGCATGCTTGCCGGTCCGCTTGAGGATCCGGGTGGCGTGGATGTTCTCGCCGACGACGAGGAACGGGGTGCCGGTTCGGTCGGGCCTCATGCCGTGGGTCCTTTCTCGGGCTCGGGGGTGGAGACGGCGGGAGCGGCGAGGGCGGGAGCGGCTGGCGCGGCTGCGGCGTCCAGCTTGGGGGCCGGCTTGGCGGCCGGCTTGGGGGGCGCAGCCACCGCGAGTGCGGCCTTGCTGTCCGTGGCGTAGTGGTCGCGACCGAGGAACGTGTTCGCCCACGCGCTGGTTCGCCGCAGCTCGTTGTCCTGGACGACCGGAGCCCGGTCCAGCATCGTCAGCTCCTCGCCGTACGGCTTGAGCCGCGTGTACGCATCTGCCCAGACACAGGTGTGGCCCGGGACCTCGCACATGCCGTCGAGCGCGCCGCCACAGGGACCGTTGCGCTGGTTCTTCTGGCAGTGGGACTCGGGGCACAGGTAGGCGATGTCAGGCAGGGAGCAGTCGCCGCAATCCCGGCAGTCGAACATCGGCAGCTTGGCCGCATGCTCGAGGAGGTGGACCGGCTTCGCCAGGCCGCGCTGCTCGACGGCGCCGTAGAACCTGGCCCAGGTCTCGAAGCCCGGCGTGCCAGCCGCGAAGACCCGTTCGTGGAGGACGCGGTTGAGGCGGTAGAACGGCGAGACGCGGCTGCGCGCGCGAAGCCGGGACCCTGTCGATAGCGAGGTGCGGTAGCCCTTCGCCAGCTCGTCGGTGGAGAGTCCGGCCCCATCGCCCGCGAACATCTCGAACGAGCCGGGCAGGCCCCAGCTGACGTCCTTGACCAGCGCGCGCCAATCGTCCGCCGGGTGGGCGTCCGCCATCTCGAGGATCCGGCGGACCTCGCCCGCGTCGCGGTGGCCGGAGATGTAGATCCCCCGGAAGCCGAGGCCGCGACTGACCACCAGCTGCTTGGCGGCGAACTCGAGGAAGAAGGCACGGCCCTTGTCGGCGGCCTTGGCCTCGCGCTCCGCGACCTCGAGCAGCGCGTCGGTGACGACACAGCCCGGGACCTTGCCGGCGTTGAACGCGCGGGCGACCGGGGCGGACAGGATGTACGCGTTGGCGATCACGGGCACGTCGATCCGCTCGCGGCGCATCCAGCGCAGGAGCTGGTCCTGGCGGTGCGCGTCGTAGCCGACCTGGGTGATCGCGTAGTCGGCACCGGAACGGACCTTGAAGGCCAGCTTGAGGAGCTGCGGGACGGCGTCGCGCTCGAGCCGCTTGAAGGGGTCGATCGCGCAGCCGAGGTAGAAGTCGTTGGCGCCCGGGTCCTCGGCGCCGTCCGCCTCCGCCCTGACGACGGCCTCGGCACCCAGCCGGCGCAGGAGGGCGAGCAGACCGACGGAGTCGATGTCGAATACCGGCCGGGGGCCGCCCCGGTAGCCCTGGGCCGGGTAGTCGCCGGTCAGGGCCAGGACCGTGGTCAGCCCGCGCGAGAGGAGGTCCCAGCCCAGGCTCTGCATCCCGTTCCGGTTCCGGTCGCGGCAGGCGACGTGGACGATCGGGTCGTGACCGAGCGCCTTGGCGGACTCGCCCAGAACGTCAGGCGGGAGCTTCGCATAGCCGCCCGCGTTGTCAGTGATCGAGAGCGCGGTGATCCGCGGGTCGCCAGCGAGGTCGGCGGCCATCTTGAGCGGCTTGGTGCCCCGTCCGTCGGCAAGCGCACCGGCCCAGGGGACGAGCTCGACGATGGTGGCGAAGCCCGTCGGATCCCCCAGGACGCGGCGGAGCGCGCCGGGCCCCGTTGTGGCAAGGGATGCAACCGGGTCGGCCGCCGGCTCATTGGCGTCGGCGCGGCGGGATCGGGCGGGGCTCATGCGGATCCTCCTGGAACAATTGGCTCGAACAGGCAGCCGTCGGTGAACAAGTCGAAGAAGTCTGGCTCGGACTCGAGCTCCACGTGCTCGATGCGGCGGACGAGGGCTTCCAGGGACGCGCGCCTCTGCCGGGACAATAGCAGCGCCCGGGCGCCGCCGATGGACGCGTTCCCGGCCGGGACGATCCGCTCGATCGGGGCCGCCACCAGCAACCCGATGTCGATCGCCGATTCGACGTCGAGGGCGTTGGCGAACCCGCCCGCGAGGTAGACGTGGTCCAGGTCCGCGGGCCGGAGGCCGAGTGTGCGGAGGAGCACGCGCTGGCCGACGGCCGTGGCCGCCTTCGCGATGGAGAGGTGGCTCACGTCGCTCCGCGACAGGGTGATCCTCGGCTCGTCGACGACCAGGAACTCCGCGGCCTTGCCGGCGAATGCGCCACGATTGTTCATCCGGTCGGCCCGCCGCAGCTCCGCCAGCAGGTCGACGAGGCCCGAGCCGCAGATCCCTTCCGGCGGCGCATCCCCGATGCAGCGGATCTCGAGGATGTCGTTGACCAGCCGCACAGCCTCGATCGCACCGTCTGCCCCGGGCATCCCGTAGCGGACGCCGCCACCCTCGAACGCCGGACCGGCCGGACTTGACGCCGCCAGGACCCGGTCGCCGTCCGACGCGATGATCTCGCTGTTGGTGCCGATGTCCACGAGCAGGAAGGAGCCGCCCCGTGCGACCGCGTCGACCGCGACGATGTCCGCTGCCGCGTCCGCGCCGACGTGGCTGGCGATGAGCGGGCCGCCCGTGACGCGGGCCTGCGGGTTGACGAGCATCCCCAGCTCGTGGGCGCGGCGCGTGACCATCGTCGTCGTCGTCTCGCCGCTCCGCCACGCGGTCTCGGTCACGGACCGGTACGGCAGCCGTCCGATGGGGCGCACGTCCAGCCCGAAGGCCAGGTCCCGCATCGTGGGGTTGCCCACGACCATCACGTCCACCAGCCGGCGGCGGTCCACGCCCAGCTCGGAGCAGAGACGCTTCAGCTCGTGGTTGAGGGCGCGGCGGAGCGCCTGGCGGAGCTCTCCGGGGATCTCGGTGTCGTAGGAGATCCGGGTCATGACGTCGCTGCCGCCGAACCGCTGGGGGTTCTCGATGGCGGCGACAGCGAGGACGGCCCCCGATTCAAGGTCCACCAGCTCGAGCACGACCGTCGTGGTGCCGACGTCGATCGCGACGCCCACCGGGCTGCCGATGGCCGGGCCGAGGTCTGTCCCGTCGTCTGCGACCATGCGCCCATCCACGACCCTCACCGCGGGGTCCAGCTCCGGCATCGTGTCCGGCGCATCCGGGGCCAGGAGGATCCGCAGGCGGCGGCGCAGCACGACGAACTCGAGGTCTCGCTCCGCTCGCTCGACGGTGGCCTGGCAGGCCAGCCGGAAGCCGGCGCCGAGAAACCCTTCCGCCTCGGTGCGCGGCGAGAGCTGGTCGCCGCCCGCGCGGACCTCCACCACGCACTCATGGCAGCGGCCGGTCTTGCGGCACGAGGCCGGGACGACGACGGCCAGCTCGGCGGCATCGTCGAACAGGAGGTGACCGGGTTCGAGCGGGCGACGCTCGGACCCGTGGACGATGTTGGGCATCAAGGGTGAGTCTCATCGGACGCGGGGGATGGCCCGGATGGTCCATCGGCCCGTTCCCTGGGGACATTACGCCCTATCGCGGCCCCTGCCAGGGGCATGAGGCTGGAGTTCACCCCGCCGCGGGACCGGCGTCCGTGGTTCGTTACGCCCCGAAACGGGTCTCGATGCAACGGATCGTTCCTCGAGGCGGATCACACCATCGACCACTGCGGCGACCGGTGGTATCCATCGTATGTCGATCGTCTGGTCCACCCCGCACGGCAAGCCCTGGTGGCGCGCCCGCGGACCATGACCGCGCCGCAACCGTGATAATCACTTCCAGCGCCGACGCGCACCAGGTCTGATCGGAGGAGCACACACATGGGCGACGAGATCTTCGCGGCGATGCGCCAGTCAGTCATCGACGGCGACGCTGCCGCGGCCGCGGCCCTCGCAGAGTCGGCGCTCGCGGACGGGGTCCCGCCCCTGGACGCGATCGAACGGGGCTTCGTGCCCGGGCTGTCGTACGTCGGCGAGCAGTTCGGCCTCGGCGAGCTGTACCTGCCGGACATGATGCTGGCCGCCCGCGCCATGCAGAAGGCCATCGACCTCCTGGAGCCCGAGATGGCGCGCCAGAACACCAGCCGCAGCGTCGTCGGCCGGGTGGTCATCGGCACGGTCAAGGGCGACATTCACGAGATCGGCAAGAACCTCGTGGGGATGATGCTCTCCACCTCCGGTTTCGAGGTTCACGACCTCGGCGTCGACGTGGCCCCGGAATCGTTCATCGATGCCGCCCGCGAGCACAACGCGGACCTCATCGGCGTCTCCGCGCTGCTGACCACGACCATGGCCGGACAGCGGACCGTCGTCGAGGCCCTCGAGGCCGCGGGGATGCGTCCGAAGGTGAAGGTCATCGTCGGCGGCGCACCGGCCAGCGCGAGCTGGGCGTCCGAGATCGGCGCCGACGGGTACAGCGAGGACGCGATCGGCGCGGTCGCGCTGGCGCGCAAGCTGCTCGGGGCCGAGGCCGCAACCGCCTGACCTGAGACACACCCGCGACACGGGCCCGCGCCGGGAGGCCGGGGCCACGTGTCCGCGCGGAATAGCACGGCCGGACCCACCGGGGACCGGCCCGGTAGATGCCGGGCGCGACGCCCGGCCGGAGGCATGCATGACCACGTCACCGACAGCGACGGACGGAGAAGCCCGCCCGCGCCTGGAGGTCCTCTCGCCGGCCGCGATCCGTCGGATCCACACGGCAACCCTGGATGTCATCGAGCGCGTCGGCGTACGGTTCCCATCGGCGCGCGCCCAGGCGATCTGGGCCGCCAATGGGGCGACGGTCGATCGGGAGAGCGGGATCGTCCGCGTCCCCGGGCACATCATCGAGGCGGCGCTCAAGACTGCCCCGCCCTCGTACGTCCTGGCTGCCCGGAACCCCGTGCAGGACCTGCCGCTCGACGGGCGCCACGTCCACCTGGCCACGGACGGCTGCGGGATCGAGGTGCTGGATCCGTGGACGCTGGACGTGCGCCGGTCCACTCTCGCGGACGTCGCGGACATCGCCCGTGTCGCTGACGCCCTCGACCAGATCGCGTTCCACTGGGTGGCCGTCTCCGCACAGGACCGCCCGCCCGTGACGCGACCCCTCGAGGAGATCGCGGCAGTCTGGCGGAACTCGACCAAGCACGCCCAGAGCGAGAGCGTGGTGACGGGCGAGGACGCGGCGACCGTCGATCGAGATGTCTGCGGCGATCGCCGGCGGGCGGGACGCCCTCCGCGCACGGCCGGTGTTCTCGATGATGCAGTGCACGATCAGCCCGCTCGCCCATGACGGCGGCTCGATCGACGCAGGGCTCGTCGCCGCCGAGGCCGGGATCCCGGTCGGGTACATGACGATGGCGTCGTGTGCCTTCAGCGGACCCGCCACGATCGCTGGATCGCTGGTGGTCGGCAACGCCGAGGTCATCTCCGCGCTGGCCCTCATGCAGCTCGCCTACCCCGGCTGCCCTGTCTACTACGCGGCCGCCCAGACCGCGATGGACCTGCGCTCCGGCGCCTACACCGGCGGCGGTCCGGAGGACTTCCTGTTCGGTGCGGCCACCAATGAGCTGTCCGACTTCTACGACGTCCCGCTGTCGATGGGCGCGTACGCCACCGGGGCCAAGA
The DNA here is from genome assembly GCA_963766735.1 of uncultured Chloroflexia bacterium. GTDB lineage: Bacteria > Chloroflexota > Limnocylindria > Limnocylindrales > CSP1-4 > CAIXZV01. The sequence continues at coordinate 7,250 of CAVYBU010000031.1, read as the reverse complement.
GCTCCGACTGGCAGGCGGGCCTCGAGAACGGGCTGTCGTCATTCATGGCTTCCGCCACCGGGTCCGACATGCTGCTGGGCGCCGGGCTGCTCCACGGGAGCCGCATCTGGTCCTACGAGCAGATGATCCTGGACACCGAGATCGACGGGATCGTGAAAGCGATGCTGCGCGGCATCCCGACCGATGACGTGTCACTGGCGCTGGAGGCGATCGCGGAGGTCGGCCCCGGCGGCGAGTACCTGACGCTCCCGCACACCCGCACCCACATGCGTGGCCTGTGGCAGTCGAAGTACCTGGACCGGCGGCCGTACGGCCAGTGGGTCGCGGACCCGGAGAAGCCACACCGCGAGGCGCTCGAGCGCGCCCGGACCCTCCTGCGAGACCACCAGCCCGAGCCGCTGGAGCCGGCGCTCGACGCCGAGCTGGACCGGCTCATCACCGCCCATGCCGCCGATCCGGCGACGTTCCTCTCGGCCGACGCGCGGCCCTGACCGCCTTCCCCTACCGTCCGTCCCGCCCTGCCCTAGGCACCCTTCCGGAGGCACACCCCGATGCGACCCCGTTTCGAGCTCCTCGACCCCGCCCTGATCGAGCGGGTCGTCGGTGAGGCCCTTGTCCTCCTTGACCGTCCCGGCGTGAAGGTCGAGGAGCCCGAGGCGATCCGCGTCCTCGTGGCCGGTGGCGGCACGGCGGAGGGCGACCGGGTCCGCATCCCGGAGGCCATGGTCCGGCGGGCGCTGGACACCGTCCCCCGCTCGTTCAACCTCTACAGCCGCACGGGCGAGGTCGCCGCCCGCTACGGGCAGGGCGTCGTCAACTTCGATCCGGGCTCGTCCGGCGTCGCCGTGCTGGACCCCGCCACGATGGACACCCGCCAGTCCCAGGCCGCGGACCTCGTCAGGCTCACGCGCGTCGCCAATTCGCTGGCGGCCTACGACGCGGTCTCCACCTCGATGGTCGCCCACGATGTCCCAACGGAAATCGGCGACCTGTACCGCCTGTTCCTTGTCATGCTCCACTCGGACAAGCCGGTCGTCACCGGCGCGTTCACGCCGCACGGGTCGGCGGTGATGATGGAGATCCTCGCGCTGGACGCCGGCGGACACGCTGCCCTGGCCGAGAAGCCGCGGGCCGTCTTCGACGTCTGCCCATCCCCGCCCCTCACCTGGTCCGAGTTCGCGTGCCGGAACGTGATGGACCTGGCCCGGGCTCACGTCCCGGCCGAGCTCATCTCGATGCCCCTGGCCGGGGTGGCCTCGCCGGTCACGCTGATCGGGTCGATCGTCCAGCACGCCGCCGAGACCCTGGCCGGCATCGTCCTGCACCAGCTGGCCGAGGCAGGGTCGCCCATCGTCTGGGGTGGCGCGCCGACCATAGTGGACATGCGGACGGGCTCGACGCCGATGGGCGCCATCGAGACGGCGATGATCGACGCCGGCTACGCGGCCGTCGGCAAGTCCCTGGGCCTGCCGGTCCACGCCTACCTGGGCGCCACCGACTCCAAGGTGGTCGACGCGCAGGCGGGCCTGGAGACCGGGATGACGGCCCTGATCGGCGGGCTGGCCGGCATCGACATGATCAGCGGCCCGGGCATGGTGGATTTCCTCCTGGCCCAGAGCCCGGAGAAGCTGGTCATCGACGCCGAGGCCATCGGCATGGTCCAGCGGCTGCTGCGCGGGATCGGCACGCCGACGGAGACGCTGGCGATCGGATCCTTCGAGGCGGCCGGACCCGAGGGCCGGTTCCTGGAGCTGCAGGAGACGCGGAAGCTGTTCCGCTCGGAGCAGTTCCTGCCCACGAGGATCATCGACCGGAACTCGCGCCGTGCCTGGCTGGACGCCGGCGGGCTGGATGCCTTCGGCCGGGCCCGGGAGCGGGTCGACGAGATCGTCGCGAACCATCAGCTGCCGGCGATCGACCCGGTGGTGGCTGCGTCGATGGTGGCGCGCATCCGCGAGGCGGGCGAGCCGTTCGGCCTCGCCGGGCTGCCGGGGGTGCCGGCGGAGATCGCGGGGGCGTAGCTCTCGGGGGGGCGAACGCCCCGGCGCGGGTCAGGCTCGGCGCGGGTCAGCGCCGGCTTCAGCCCGTCGCGGCCGCCCGCTCGTCGGTTGCTGCCCGCTCGTCGCGGTGCTCGTACACCGTCCGGAGCGGGTTGTGCCGCCCCAGCGTGATCCAGGCGATCACGGCACCGACGACGCCCACCGCCCCGCCGACCAGCATGGTGACCTGGACCCCGGTGAAGTACGCGGCCTTGTAGGCCTCCACCAGGTCAGTCCGTGGTAGGGCGTCGACCACGGTCTTGAAGTCGGGCGTGCCCAGCACGATCAGCACGTCCCGGAACGTCGCGACGAGCCCGTCAACCTCGACCTGGGGCTGGCCCGCGAGGGAGGTCGAGTACGCCCTGATCGCGACCTCGGCCAGGAGGCTGGTGGCGATGACGATGCCGGCTCGCGTGCCGACCTCGACCGAGGCCTCGTTGAGCGCCGCCGCGGTCGCCGGCAGGCCCCGGGGAACGCTGGAGAAGATGATCGCCGTCCGGACCGTTGTGGCCACGACGAACCCTCCGCCGACGAGCGCCAGCGGGATGATGAACGCGAGGTATGTCGTCGTCGGTCCGATGACCGCGGCCACCAGGATGTCGCCGAGGCCGATGGCCAGGACCCCGCCTGCGATGAGGTGTCTTGGCTGGTAGCGCGCGAGAAGGAAGCCGGCAATCGGGCCCGCGGCGACCAGGGCGGCGAACAGGGGCGCGAGGGCAACGATGCCGAAGATCGGGCCGTACTGCATGCCCACGCCGAAGTAGAGCGGGAGTTGTGACATCGGGATGATCTGCGCGAGCGCGATGACCAGGCCCACGAACAGCGCGATCGTCACCGGGCGGCGGTTGACGCGGACGGGCTCGGCGTTCTCTGCCCGCCGGCGGCGCTCCCAGAGGAAGAAGAGGGCGACCAGCAGGATGCCGCCGAGGACGAGTGCGATCCGCAGCGGTTCGTCCCAGCCGGCTCCCAGCCACAGGACCCCGGCCGAGATGAGCACCACCCCGGAGGCCCACAGCGCGGTCCCGTACACGACCGGCTTCTCGGCTCGCGTCGGCCGAGGGAGGTCCGGGACACGGCCACGAACCACCACGAGAGCGAGTGCCGAGGCCGCGATCGAGGCGATGAATGCGGGCGCATACGTGCCGGGGACCAGCGCGACCAGCATCGGCGAGACCCCCTGGCCGGCGCCGTAGGCCGCATACGCGATGCCGATGGCCGTGGCCCTTGGGATGCCCGTGTACGCGGTGGCGGCGATCGCGAGGGCAACCGGCATCACCATGGCCGCGGAGGCGACGCCGATGAACCGCACGATCGTGAACAGGACCCCACCGGGTGGCACCACCAGGAGTACGGCCATCGCGCACACGAGCGAGACCGACAGGCCTCCGACGAGGATCGGCCGTGCACGCCTCGTATCGCCGACCGCCCCGCCGGCCAGCAGCAGCACGGCAGTCAGCACGGAGACCAGGAGGATCAGCCCCTCGATCTCCGGCCGGGCGCGGATCGCCGCCTGCGTGGACGTGGCCATGGGCGCCATGACCTTGGGATCCATGCCGGCCGCGAACAGGGCCACCATGCCCGCAAGGAGGGCGCCGAACGCGCGGCGATCCGCGACGAGATCGCCGATGAATGACGGGAGTGGGGGGCGGCGCATCGCGGCGATGCTAGCAGGCTCCTATGGCCACCGAGCCGCCCCCGGCGGCGGTCAGATCGGTTCGAACCTGGCCTGGAAGAAGCGCAGGTAGCGTGGCTCGTGGACCATGCGCAGGCCGCGAGCGGTGTCACGAGCATCGAAGCACGCCTTCACCGACTCGGCGACGACGTCCATGTGCGCCTGCGTGTACACGCGCCGCGGGATCGTGAGCCGGGTCAGCTCCAGCTTCGGGCGGTTGTGGTCTCCCGTCTGCGCGTTGCGGCCGGCGGACGCGATCCCGCGCTCCATGGACCGGATGCCGGAATCCAGGTACAGCTCCGCGGCCAGCGTCTGGGCCGGGAACAGGTCCTGCTCGAGGTGCGGGTAGAAGCGCCGCGCGTCGAGGAAGATCGCGTGGCCGCCCACCGGCTCCACGATCGGGATGTCCCACTCCTGGAGCAGCTCGCCGAGATACCGCACCTGGCCGACACGCGAGCGGACGTGCTCGTCGGACACCGCCTCCTCGATGCCGATGGCGAGCGCCTCCATGTCGCGCCCGGCGAGGCCGCCGTACGTGTGGAGGCCCTCGTACACCACGACGAGGTTGCGCAACTCCTCGAACACCTCGTCGTCATTGACGGCCAGCCAGCCGCCGATGTTGACCAGGTTGTCCTTCTTGGCGGACATCCACGCGCCGTCCGTGTACGAGCAGAACTCGAGCAGGATCTCGGCGATGGACTTGGCCGCGTAGCCGTCCTCGCGCTCCTGAATGAAGAGCGCGTTCTCCACCATGCGGGTGGCGTCCAGCAGGAGCCTGATGCCGTTGCGGTCACACAGGGCCCGCAGGTCGCGGACGTTGGCCATCGAGACGGGCTGGCCGCCCGCCATGTTCACCGTCCCGGCGAGGGAGACATAGGGGATGCGGTCGGCACCGACCTCGTCGATGAGCGCCTGGACCTTCGCCAGGTCCACGTTGCCCTTGAACGGGTCGAGGTTCTGCGGGTCGTGCGCCTCATCGACGATCACGTCGTGGAAGGTCGCCCCGGCCAGCTCCTGGTGGAGCCGTGTCGTCGTGAAGTACATGTTGCCGGGAATGTGGTCGCCGGCCTTGATGAGCGTCTGGCTGATCAGGTGCTCCGCGCCCCGGCCCTGGTGCGTGGGGAGGATGTGGCGGTAGCCGTAGAAGCGCTGGACCGCCGCTTCCAGGTGGTAGAAGTTCCGGCTGCCCGCGTACGCCTCGTCCCCCAGCATCATCCCGGCCCACTGCCGGTCGCTCATCGCAGACGTGCCGGAGTCCGTCAGCAGGTCGATGTAGACGTCGTCCGACCTGAGCAGGAACGTGTTGTAGCCGGCACCTTCGAGAGCGGCCACCCGTTCCTCGCGGGTGGTCATCTTGAGGGGCTCGACCATCTTGATCTTCCAGGGTTCAGCCCAGCTGCGACGGCCGTGCTGCTGGCCCATGGTGTGGAGCGACTTGCCGGACATGGGTCTCCTCTGCCTTGCGTCGCGCGAGCGACGAGGACGCATGAGGCGGGGATCGGACGCGACTGCCGAAGCGCGATGGTGGCGCGGGGGCGGGGCGTCCGGCCGCCCGTGTTGTTACCCGGAGCGTACTCGCCGCGAGCGTGCGGCGCGACCCGTCCCGCGGCGCGCCGGTCCCGGTCGAGAAGGGTCGAGCCGCCTCGAGCGTGCCAACGATGATCCGCTTGCCCCTTGCGAACCGCACGCGAGCGAGCCAACGCTGGTGGCCCATCCACAGGAGGTGTCCATGACCGCCAGGAGCGGGTTCAGCGCGGCCGAAGCGCAGGAGATCGCCGATCACCTCGGCATCGACTTCACCACCAGCCCGTTCGGGCTCGAGGAGTTCCGCTCGGGCCTCGACGTGGAGCTCGAGCATGGCCGGCGCGACCCGGCGACCAACGTGACCGGCGACGATCCGTACCTCACCGGGAAGATCGCGCTCGCCCACCTGACCGAGCTGCCGGACTACTACACGCGCCTCGCGGTGATGGAGGCCGAAGCCGAGGCCTGACGCACCCCGGCCTCGAGGCGCCGGGCTGGCGTCTACTCTCCGGCCGCGTCCTCCGCCGGAGCCTGCACCGTCACGACCCGCTCCTCCGCGCCACGCACGAGCGTCAGCTCGAGCGGGAAGCCGGCGTCGCGCAGGACTTCGTGGAGCGTGTCCACGTCCGAGATCGGGTGGCCGGCGGCGCCGACCAGGAGATCGCCCTCGGCGATGCCCGCGGCCTCGGCCGGCGACCCGTCCTCGACACCCCGGACGAGCACACCGTCCAGCTCGGGCAGGCCCACGGACCGGCGAAGATGCCGGGCGACGTGCGCCGGAGCCACCGCGATCCCCAGCTGAGGCCGCTCGCGCGACTCGCCGCTGCCCAGCGCCTCGACCCTTGCCCGGAGCGAGGCGTCCGCGGGTAGCGCCAGGTAGAACCCCTCACCCACCCGGTTGGTGTTGAGGCCCACCAGGGCGCCGTCGGCGTCGAGGAGCGGGCTGCCCGACGAACCCGGCGCCAGTGGCGCGGTGTGCTCGAGCGAGCCGGAGATGCGCCGGCCGCCGGGCCCGCGGAACGCACGCTCCATGGACGAGACGAACCCGAACGACACGCGCGCACCGCCCGACGGGGTGGCGGCGGCAGCGAAGACCGCGGTCCCGATGGTGGTGGAGCCAGCCGACCATGCGATGGCCGGGACGCCGGTCGTATCGGCCTCGACGACAGCCAGGTCGCCGTCCCAGTCGACGCCCTTGACGGCGCCCCGCGTCACGCGGCCATCGACGAACCGCACGGTGACCTCTCCACCGTGGAGGTTGTGGGCGTTGGTGAGGATGCGGCCGTCGGCGATGACGACGCCGGAGCCGCGGAGACGGGAACCGATCCCGACGACGGACGGGCCGACGGCGACGGCGACCGCCGCGACGGCTTCCTGGAGCTCGCTGAGCACGGACATGGGGACGAACAGACCTCGATGGAGACCCGGCTCCGGGACGCGGCGCGGTCCGGTCGCACGGGTCAGTTGTTACTTGCGATCTGCAATCTACTGTGGATCCACACGTTGCGCAAGCCCCTCGCCTACCATTGCCGCGATGACCAACCCGACCGTCCCGCCGCTCCCGCCGAGCGCCCTCGCCGCCGCCCTCGATCGCGTGGGGGACCGCTGGAGCCTGCTGCTCGTCGAGTCACTCCTCGCCGGTCCGCACCGGTTCGGCGAATTGGCCGCGTCCGTCGGCGGCATCGCGCCCAACATCCTGGCCGCCCGCCTTCGCCGCCTCGAGCACGCCGGGATCGTGGTGGCCACGCCCTACTCGCACCGTCCGCCGCGCATGGACTACGCCCTCACCGCGGACGGGAAGGAGCTCGGCGGGGCGCTGGCGCTGCTGGCCGGCTGGGGCGCCCGTCGCGGCGGTACCGGGGAGCCGCTCCGCCACGAGGCCTGCGGCACGCCGCTCGAGGCCCGCTGGCACTGCCCGACCTGCGAGCGGCTGGTGGCCGGCGACGAGCCGGACGAGCTGACCCGCCTGTAGCCCGCGGGCGGTGGACTGGTGGAGCGGAGCGCCGGCGGGAGCA
>CAVYBU010000030.1:0-310706 GCA_963766735.1 uncultured Chloroflexia bacterium | reverse complement strand
GCACTCCGAGGGATGCGGCGCGGCGGCTGATCCGCACGGCGGGTCGCGCTCCCGGCGACGGTCTCGTCGTCCCTCCTACCCCAGGGGTGCCTCCAGCTCGCCCGGATCCGCGAACGCCATGCCTCCCTGCGCGCGCCCGCCGAGCGCCATCGCCTCGCGGTACACGCCCACGGCATCGTCCGCACAGACCACCACGAGGTCTCCGGGCAGCGCGCGGTTGAGCGCCGCGTGCACCGCCGCCGCCTCGTCCAGGATCATCTCCACGTGGCTGGCCCGTCCGCCGGGCTCCGCCCTCCCTGCGCGGATACCCTCCACCACGTTCCCGGCCGTCTCCCCGGGCCGGCGCCCACGCAGGTTCCGATCCTCGCGGATGACGATCTCGTCGAAGGCAGACGCGGCCAGGGCACCGTAGTCCCGCTGGTCCTCGTCGCGGCGATCGCCCGGAATCCCGATGACCCCGATCGCCCGCCCCGATCGCCCGCCCCTGGGCTCGGCCACCATGCGATTGACGAAGTCGGCCAGCTGGCGCATCCCGTCCACGTTGTGGCAGTAGTCGATGACCACGCGCGTCCCCGCCACCTCCACCAGGTTGAGCCGGCCCGGCGCCTGGAAGAACGACGTGGTGAACGTCCGCAGGCCCTGGCGGATGTCGTGCAGGTGGGCCCCGGCCGCCCAGGCACCGGCGGCTGCCGCCAGCGCGTTGGCCACGTTCATGCGAGCCCGTCCGCCGAACGTCCCGGGCATGAGGTGCGTGTAGAGGACCGGCATCTTCCGCGGCCCATGGCGCAGCACCATCAGCTCGCCCTCAGGGGTGTCCTCCAGGCAGAAGGCCGCGTTGCCGCGCGAGGTGTGCCCGATCACGCGGTCGTGGCCGTCCTCGCCCTTCTCCTTCGCCATCGAGAACAGGATCACCCGCCCGTCACAATGGCGGCCCATCCGGTAGACGAGCGCGTCATCCGCGTTGAGGACGGCGGTCCCGGAGCGCGGCACGGCCTCGACCACCACGCCCTTGACGTTGGCGAGCTGGCCCAGCGTGTCGATGCCACCCAGGCCCAGGTGATCTCCGGAGACGTTGGTGACCACGGCAACGTCGTTGCGGTCGTAGCCCAGGCCCTCGCGAAGGATGCCGCCGCGGGCCACCTCGAACACCGCCGTGTCGACGGTCGGGTTCTGGAGCACCATCTGCGCCGACTTCGGCCCGCTCATGTCGCCGCGCTTGATGATCCGCCCGTCGATGACGATGCCGTCCGTGGACGTCATGCCCACCCGGCGGCCCATGAGCTTGAGGATGTGGGCGATCATCCGGACGGTGGTCGTCTTGCCGTTGGTGCCGGTCACCGCGAGGATCGGGATCCGGGCCGGCGACCCGGACGGGAACAGCAGGTCGATGACGGGCTTGGCCACGTACTGCGCCTCGCCCTCGGTGGGGTGGGTGTGCATCCGGAAGCCGGGCGCCGCGTTGACCTCGACGATGCCGCCGCCGGTCTCGCGGACGGGGGTTGCGATGTCCGGGCAGATGAAGTCGATGCCGGCGATGTCGAGCCCGACGACGCGCGCCGCGGTCTCCGCGATCTCGACGTTGTCGGGGTGGGCCTCCATCGTGCGGTCGATGGAGGTGCCGCCGGTGGACATGTTGCCGGTGAGTGCGAGCTTCACCAGGGTGCCCGCGGACGGGACGCTGTCGGGCGTCAGGCCCTGGTCGGACAGGATTGCCTCGGCATTCTCGTCCAGCTTGATCCGGGTGAGGACCTTCTCGTGACCGATACCGCGCCGCGGGTCCGCGTTGCTGATGTCCACCAGCTCGCGGACGGTCCTCTCGCCGTCGCCGGTGACGCTGGCCGGCACGCGCTCCGCCACCGCGGCGAGCCTGCCGCCGATGATCAGGAACCGGTAGTCGCTGCCGGTGATGTAGCTCTCGACGAGGACGTCGCGGGATCGGCTCTGGCGGAGCGCCTCCGGGAATGCGCCGCGGACGTCGGACTCGTCGCGAAGGTCAAGGGCGACGCCCCGGCCGTGGTTGCCGTCCAGGGGCTTGACGACGCAGGGGTAGCCCAGGCGCTGGGCCGCGGCGACTGCGTCGTCCTCGGTCTCGACCACCTCGGAACGCGGCACCGGCAGGCCCGCTGAGTCCAGGAGGCGGTTGGTGAGCTTCTTGTCGGAGGCGATGTCCACGGCAATCCCGGAGGTCCGGCTGGTCATCGTGGCCCGGATCCGCTGCTGGTGGACGCCCTGGCCCAGCTGGACCAGGCTGTACCGGTCCAGGCGCATGTATGGGATGTCGCGGCTGGCTGCCTCATCCAGGAGCGACTGCGTGGACGGGCCGAAGGCAAGGCGCTCCGCGAGACGGATCAGCCTCTCCAGCTCGACGATCGTGTCGAAGGCGTGGTCCGGGTCCTCGGGGGCCACGAGATGGTTGACGAGCGCCACGGCCATACGGCCGGCCTCGCGGCCCACCTGCTCCTCGCGGTACTCGAAGATGACGTTGTAGCGGCCGTACTCGCCGGTGCCGCGGGTCTTGCCGTGACGCACTTCCGTGCCGGCCAGGTTCTGGAACTCGAGCGCGATGTGCTCGGCGATGTGGCCGGCCCACGTGCCGTCCCGAAGCCTCGTGATGAAGCCCCCGCGGCGGCCCAGGGAGCAGGCGTGGTCCTCCAGGGTCGGCAACAGCTCCACGAGCGCGTCCACGAACCCGGGGATCGTGTTGCTGGGCCACTCCTCGAGGATCCCGAGGTCCACGACCTGGCGGATGATGGGCTCGCGGGCCCAGTAGTTGGGGCCGCGCATGACCCGGGTGTCGAGGATGCGCAGGCTGGGCGCGGGTCCGGAGGTGGGTGCAGTGGCGGGATCGGGGACGGGCTCGGCGGCGGGATCCCCCGCCTCGCCGGCAGATGGCGCCCGCGTCTTCCTTGTCCGCTTTCGAGAAGCGGGATCCGCCTTCGCCACCTGGTCCCTCCTCGCGTGCCGTGGGACCCGGAGTGTACGCGGCGCGATGAGCGATCGTGCGGCCCGGTTCCGGGGCCCAGGCGGGGGCGGTTCGCGCCCGAGTGGATCCGCCGGTCGATGGACGCTCGACCGGCGGACGCTCACCCTGTGGGCATCTGCCCGGGGCGTGCACGGGGCGGCGTCGTGGAATAGGCCCGGGCAACAGGTGCTGCCGCCGTCAACTCGGGACGGTGTCTCCCTGGACCGGCGTGATGGCCGGCGTGGCGACGAGCGTGCGGCGATCCAGGTCGAACCGGTAGCCCTCTGGCAGGCTGTGCAGCGTGACGTTGCTGATCATCAGGGGGCGATGGCCGCGGATCTCCCAGGCGTCGGTATCGGAGGCGGCGCCGTCCACGACCGTGATCGACCCCCTCCCGATGACCTCCATCACCTTGTCGGGTCCCACCACGCCCGCCGTGTCCTCGTCCACGCCCAGGCCCAGCAGCATCGGGTTCTGGGCGATGAGGCTGAGCAGACGTCCAAGGCGGTTCCGCTGCTGGAAATGCTGGTCCACGATGACCCCCGGGAGCAGCCCCAGGCCGGCGGCGATCTGAGCCATGCGGTGCTTGGGCGTGGCGCCCGAGGCGCCGAAGGCGATCATGTGGCTCGAGATGGCAGAGGCCCCGGCAGAGGTGCCGGCAACCACCGCACCCTCCCTGAACCGGGCCAGGATTGCATCGGCGAGACTCGTGCCACCGATCATCGACGAGAGCCGCAGCTGGTTGCCGCCGGTCATGAAGATGCCGGTCGCGTCGCTGACGGCCGCGGCGATGGACTCGTCGTTGGCCTGCATCCGGGTGACGGCGTGGAGCGGGTGGACGTCCGCCGCCCCCAGCTCCGTGAAGACCTCGCGGTACCGCTGGCCCGCCTCCGTGCCCAGGGACGAGGCCGTTGAGATCACGGCGATCCTCGCGTCGGCTCCGCCGGCGAGCGCGACAAACCGGCCGAGGATGACCCGGTCACGGACCTTGTCCTCGGCCCCGCCGATCACGATCGCGGTTCCCTGCGGCATGGTGCGGGGAGTATACGGGCCGAACTTGGCGCGCCCGGCGCGCCGTCGCGCCAGAATGGGGGGCACATGCCAGCGCCGCCCCTCCCGTGATGAGCACCGCGCGCCCGATCCCCCGTCGCGAGTCGAGACGCACCGGGGTCATTCGCCGCGCGCTGCGCCGCGAGACCGTCCGCATCCGCGAGCCGCGCCGGCTGGCGGCGATGCTGACCCTGTCCTTCCTGTTCGCCATCGCCCTGGCGGGGATGGCCGCCCGAGGCGAGACCGGCGGGGCGGACGCCCAGGCGTACTGGGCGGCGGTGCGGCTCTGGCTGGAGGGCGGCGACCCGTACCATCCCCTCGGACCGTTCCTGCCCTACGTCTACGCCCCCTGGATGCTGCCGCTGTTCGCTCCCTGGGCGCTCCTGCCGTGGGACGTCGCGTGGTTCGTCTGGCGCGGCGGGACGATCCTCCTGCTGCTGTGGTCCATCCGCTGGGCATACACCCGCCGCCCGCTGCCGACGGCGATCCTCGTGGCGCTGCTGTGGTTCCCCATGGAGGCCAACCTCGACACCGGCAACATCAACCTGCTGCTGGCGCTGGCGCTGTTTGGAGCACAGTTCACCAGCGGCCGGGTCGGCGGGCTGATCTGGGGTCTGGCGACATGGATGAAGTGGGTCCCGGCGCCGCTGTGGTTCGTCCTGCCCCGGCGCGCCCGCGGCTGGGGCCTGGTGTTCCTGGCGCTGTCGATGCTGCTCTCGATCCTCATGCTGCCCGTGACGATCGTCCAGCTGCAGGTGCTGTTCGGGTTCGGGCAGCGGCCGTTCAGGGCCGACTACCTCGTGTTCATCTGGTCGGCTGTGCCGTGGTGGTGGCGGCGCGCGGATCCCTTCGCGTTCCTCCGTACCGCATGGTGGATGGACACCATCCAGCTGCAGCGGAGGCGGATGGGCCGGTTCGCAGCTGCGTTCCAGGCGCAGCCGCGCCGGACGCTCCGCCGTACGAGGGACAGCCTGCTGGCGCAGGGCGTCCTGTTCCTGGGCCTGGACAAGGCATCACGGCGAGGCGCGGACGCCGGGGCGCAACACGCGAGCGCGGCGGTGGCCGAGATCGGCGACTGACTCCCCAATCCCGTTGACGTCTCGCATCGCCGGAGCTGTCGGTCAGGCCCGCCCTGCCGGTCGCGGGTACCGGCTCGGGCCGGCTTCGACGGGTCGCCCGTGCTCGTCGAGCGCCATGGTGGAATGGAGGCGCGCGAGCGAACGATCCGTGGCGCCCTTCGCGGCGTACCGGAACAGGGATCGGTCCACGGAGTAGAGCGCCGTGGACACGAGCCCGATCGAGCCCAGCCTGAACGCGAACACCGGGTTCTCCACGTTGCCGGCGTAGTGATGCGGCGTGCCGTCCCTCGCCAGGACCGCCAGGTTCGCCTCGCCCCCGAAGCCATCGTGAAGTGCCGCCAGCAAGTGCGCGACCGGCTCGTCATCGGACCAGGCGTCCTCGAGCCACCGCTGCCCGACCTCGCTGTCCGCGCGACCGTGGATCCGGCCCTGCGTCCGGTACCGGGTCCGGGCGGGCCGGTAGTCGCGCAGGTCCCCGTTGTGCGAGAACGCGAAGCGGCCGGCCGGATCGTCGAAGGGCTGCGAATCCGCGATGCCGAGCGTGCTCAGGCGCGACGGGCGCCGGAGGTGGACGAGGACGCTCAGGGTCTCGACCGTGCCGAGATGATCACGGGCAGGATCGTCGCGGAACGCGCTGGTGTGGCGGTAGGTCTCGAGGCTGCCATCGGGGGTCGCCCAGGTGACGCCCCAGCCGAAGCCGGCGATGCCGAAGCGCTCCAGGCGCTCCGCGTAGGGCCACAGCTCGTCCAGCCGGAACGGCTCCGAGGCCCGGGCGACGAACTGCTCGCACATCCCGCGGATCATAGACTCCGCGGGGCGGCGGGCGGCGGGCGGCGGGCGGCGGGCGGCGGGCGGCGCCCCAGCGCGCCGGACGAAGCGTGCGCTCCTGAGTCGCTCATGCCCTAACCCGGGTCGCGGATCTCGCGCTCGAACTCGGGGAAGTAGCGGCCGATCAGCAGCAGGTCGAACCGCTGGAGGATCGATTCCTTGGGCTCCCGGGCCAGGAGGAACGCGAACGAGCGGCGGACGAGGTCCTCGGGCGTTGTGGCGCCTGGCGCGAGACGGGCGAGGTCCGCGGCAGCGACCGCCACCTCGTGGATGGTCGGGGTGCCGGGGCTGCCGACGGTCACACGGCAGGACCAGCCCGTGCCACCGGGCATGGGCGTGCAGCAGACGTCGACGAGGTCGGTCATGGCGTGCTCCTCGGGTCGGGCTGGGAGGCCGGACACCGGGACGCCAGCCTCGGCATCGGGCATCTCATCGGTCACGACTCACCGGATCGGGCGCTCCGGCGCGGGGCGCGCGTACGTCCGCTGTCCCGGACCTGCCGCCACCCGCAGCGCGTAGCCGCGGTACCCGTGCACGAACCCGGTGGCAATGAGCGCCTCCCGGTGCTCTGACAACCCGACCGGTTCTCCGTCGATCTTGCCGATCACCAGCTCACGCACCCGTCCGTCCACGACGAGATCTGCCAGCGACCGCAGTGCGACGGCCAGCACATCGGCATCCGAGGCCGCGGGCAGAACCTGGATCGACGTCCCGCCCCGGTCCAGGTAGAGCACGGCTGCCCCGTCCACCAGCACGACGTACGCCCCGGCCGCACGCTGGAGCGAACGTCGGTCGTCATCTCCGCGCCGGGGCCACGGCAGGGCCGCCCCATACGGGCTCGCGGGGTCGGCCGCGGCCAGCAGGTGCACCACGCGCCCGTGGTCCCCGGCGGCCTCTCCCGGCTGGTCCCGCAACGCTCGGAGCCGCTCCACTGCCCCCGGCAGCGTGAACTGCGAGGCACCCAGCCCGTCCACGAAGTAGCCGCGACGGATCCGACCAGCTTCCTCCAGTGCCCGCAGCACCGGGTAGACCGCGCTGAAGCCGCCGTCCACGGCCTCGCTCGCGACGGCCCCCCGGGTCAGCACCCCGTGGCGCTCCAGCAGCACGAGAGCCTGCGCATGGACCCGTTCCGTTCGCGTGGGCCCGGCCGGCACCACGTCGCCGTCGCCGTCGCCGTCGTCGCCCGCGCCGCCCGCGCCGCCACCCTCCACCAGAGACCAGCGACCCGCGGCTTCGGGTGGCCCCAAGGCCGTCAGGCGGCCCGGTCGGGGCCGGTGGTCCTTGGCCGGCCGCTTCCAGCGAAGGGCGCGCAGCGGCGCCACCGTGTCGTTCGTGACCTCGCCCGACCAGACCAGGTCCCAGAGCGCATCGAGAACCTCTCGGTCCGAGCGCCCGCCCGCGGCCGCGAACAGCTCCCGGTAGAAGGAGGCGCCCCGGCGGAGGAGGTGGGCCCTGATCCTCGCGTGGATCTCACCGGAGGGCCGCTCGACGCCGTCGGGCACGCCCACGGGCCGCAGCAGCTCCCGTCCGGGCCGGTAGAGCACCACGCGCCCGTCGTCCCGGCCAAGGCTCCCCCGTCCCACCCAGGCAACCTCACCCATCGCGCCGAGCTCGTCGAGCAGCCGAGGCTGGTACCCGGGGATCCGCGCGGGCAGCACGTCCCGCTCCAGCACGGATGCGGGGATCGGCAGGCCGGCGAGCTGGTCCACGACCTCGGCAAGGCGTTCCAGGGCCGCCGGGCCACGGAACGCGGAACCGCCGCTCCCCGGAGCCGCCGGTGACGCGCTCGGCGAGGGGGCGACGCCGTGCCACGCGGGCAGGAACCGCGCCAGCGTCACGGGATCGACCGGCTCCACCTCGCGGCGGAGCTTGGCCAGGGACCGGCGGCGGAGGAGCCGGAGAACCTCCGGGTCGCAGTACTCCCGCTCCGCGCCCCCGGGCCGGAACTCGCCGGAGAGGAGGGATCCCCCCGCAACAAGCCGGTGGAGCGTGTCCTCCACGACCCCCGCCGGCAGCCCCCACCGCCGCGCCGGCTCCGGGCCAAGGAACGGCCCATGTGTTCGCGCGTACCGCGCGAGGAGCCCGTCCAGTGCCCCGGCCGCTGGCTCCAGGAACACCCCCGGCACGCCCGGCGGCGCAGAGACCCCCACGCCATCGCGATACCGGGCGACGTCCTCCATGGCGATCCAGCGCTCCTCGCCCGCGATCCGCGCCCGAACCGCGCGCCGGCTCGCCGCCAGCTCCGCCAGGTGGATCGCCGCCTCCACGCGACCACCCTGGGTCCGCGCACCGGCCTCGGCGGCGGAGAGGTCTCCCAGGCGCCGGAGCAGGTCGTGTACCTGGTCCGGGTCCTTCGCGTGCCGTTCCTCGACCAGTGCCTGGAGGCTGAGCTCGAGGTCCGCCAGCGCGTTAGGGTCAAGCAGCTCGCGCAGCTCCTCCTGGCCCAGCAGCTCGCGCAGCAGGTCCCGGTCCAGCGTGAGCGCCTGCGCGCGGCGCTCGGCCATCGGGGCATCGCCGTCGTACATATAGGCCGCGACGTAGTCGAACAGGAGGCTGCTCGCGAAGGCGGAGGCCCTCACGGTCTCGACGCTGTGCACCGCCAGCTCCCGCCGCTGGACGCCGCCCAGTATCTCGCGGAGCGCCGGCAGGTCGAAGACGTCCGCCAGGCACTCCCGGTACGTCTCCACGAGGATCGGGAAGCTCCCGTACCGGCTCGCCACCGCCAGGAGGTCCGCGGAACGCTGGCGCTGCTGCCACAACGGCGTTCGCGTCCCCGGTCGGCGACGAGGCAGGAGCAGGGCCCGCGCCGCGTTCTCCCGGAAGCGGCTGGCGAACAGGCTCGACTGCCCCACCCGTCCGACCACGAGATCCTCGACCTCATCGGGATCCGGAAACAGCAGCTGCTCGACACCATCGAGGCTGCCGTCCCCCTCCGGAAGCCGGATCGCGATGCCGTCGTCGGACCAGATCGTCTGGACCTCGAGGCCAAGGCGCTCCTGCAGCCTGGCCTCCAGCGCCATGCACCAGGGCGCGTGGACGCGCCCGCCGAAGGGCGTGAGGATGACCAGTCGCCAGTCGCCAAGCTCGTCCCGGAAGCGCTCGATCACGATGCGGCGGTCCGTGGGGAGAACCCCCGTGGCCTCGCGCTCATCCTCAAGGTAGGCGAGGAGGTTGTCGGCCGCGAGGACGTCGAGATCGTGATCACGCCGGAGGCGATCCGCGGCCTTTGCCCGTCCCTTCGGGCCCCTGGCGAGGTCTGCCTCGACGCCGCGCACGAACGCGCCGATCTGCCGGCCCAGCTCCACCGGCCTCCCGATGGCGTCACCGTGCCAGAACGGCAGCTTGCCGGGGATCCCGGGGGCGGGCGTGACCGTGACCCGGTTGGGCGAGATGTCCGCCACACGCCAGCTGCTGGCGCCGAGGACGATCACGTCCCCGTGCATGCCGGCCCGGAGCTCGTAGACCATCTCCTCGTCCAGCTCGCCGACCCGTCGTCCAGGAGTACCTGCCTCGCCCGCGAGGAAGACGGGGTACAGGCCGCGGTCCGGGATGGTGCCGCCGCTGGTGACGGCGACGACGCGCGCGTCCCGTCTCGCCTCGACCGTGTCGTCCAGGCGGTCCCAGGTGATCCTGGGCTTGAGCTCCGCGAACTCGTCGGATGGGTAGGCGCCGGCGAGCATGCCCAGGGTGCCTTCGAGCGCCTCCCGCGTGAGGCTCTCGAACGGAGCGGCACGCCGGACCACCTCGAGCAGCTCGTCCACGGTGAAGCGCTCCGCGAGCGTCATGGCAACCAGCTGCTGGGCGAGGACGTCGAGCGGGTTCCTCGGCATCGTCGTCGACTCGATCGCCCCGTCGTGCATGCCCTTCACGACGACGGCGGTCTCGAGGAGGTCGCCACGGTACTTGGGGAAGATGACGCCCTTGGAGGGCTCGCCAACCTGGTGCCCGGCGCGGCCGATCCGCTGGAGTCCCCGGGCGACCGACGTTGGGCTCTCCACCTGGATCACGAGGTCGACGGCACCCATGTCGATGCCGAGCTCCAGGGAGCTGGTCGCGACGAGGGCCGGGAGGCGGCCCGCCTTGAGCTCCTCCTCGATCTGGAGGCGCTGCTCCCGGGCGATGCTGCCGTGGTGCGCCCTGACCAGCTCCTCGCCCGCCAGCTCGTTGAGCCGCTGCGCGAGACGCTCCGCCAGGCGGCGGCTGTTGGTGAAGACGATGGTGCTGCGGTGGGCCCGGATCAGCTCCAGGATCCGCGGGTGGATGGCGGGCCAGATGCTGCTCCGTTGCTCCCCGCCGATCACGGGTCCGCCGGGTCCGTCGTCCTGCGGGAGGACCTCGCCCAGCCTCGCCATGTCCTCCACCGGCACGACGACCTGGATCTCGAGCGGCTTGCGGGACCCGGCATCCACGATGGCGACGTCGCGGCCGTCACCCGTCCCGCCGAGGAAGCGCGCGATGGTCTCGAGGGGGCGTTGCGTGGCGGAGAGACCGATCCTCTGGAGGAACGGCGTCCCCGGCGTCCCCGTCCGGAGGCGCTCGAGGCGCTCCAGGCTCAGGGCCAGGTGGGCTCCCCGCTTCGTCCCGGCTATCGCATGGACCTCGTCCACGATCACGTGCTCCACGCCCCGGAGGATCTCGCGCGCCTGGCTGGTGAGCAGGAGGTAGAAGCTCTCGGGCGTGGTGACGAGGATGTCCGGCGGGTGGCGCACGAGGTTGCGGCGCTCGTCGGCGGGGGTGTCGCCCGTCCGCGAGGCGATCGTGATGTGGGGAGGGGCATCACCCAGGCGCTGTGCCGCGAGCGCGATCCCGGCGAGCGGTGCGCGCAGGTTCCGCTCCACGTCGTAGGTCAGGGCCTTGAGCGGGCTGATGTAGAGGACGCGGACGGTGCCGGAGTTCGCCTTCGCGGGCTCGGGTCGCGGCTCCCGGACGAGGCGGTCCAGGCACCACAGGAACGCGGCGAGGGTCTTGCCGCTGCCCGTCGGAGCGTGGATCAGCGTGTTGTGACCCGCAGCGATCGCCGCCCAACCCTCTGCCTGCGCGGCCGTCGGGGCTTCGAACGTCGCCTCGAACCAGGCCCGCACGGCGGGCCCGAAGGGCGCGAGCGGATCCTCGATGTGCGCGGCCACGGGTCGCGAGTATAGGGCCGTGACTCGCTTTGGTACAGATGTTCGTTTCGCGGTTCTCGCCGCCGGACGCGCGTCGGCCGCCGGACGCGTCACGAATCCGAACCGGCGGACCGGGACGGGTCCGCCGGTTCGATTGCCTCAGGACAACCGGGCGATGGAGGGGGAGGATCTCGTCCGGCTGCCGGTGGAGCTGTGCGCTGGAGACAGTGTCCGCCCGGAGGCGCCCCGCGAGGCCTGCCGCATCGCCCGCTGTTCGGTGACGCGGGGGGACCTCTGGCACGGTCCGGACCCCGCCCTCGCCCCGGACCATCCGGCTCCCCGTTTCGGGACCCTAGCGCCGCACCCGACGCGCGCTGATCGCGTGATGGTCGTCGCGGGATACGTCGGGCGAGGGCGCCCGAACCGTGAACCCCGCGCCTTCGAGCAGGCGTCGCGCAAGAGCCAGCCGATCCTCGACGTCCAGGGGGTCCACGACGTCCCGTTCCGCCACGCCGACCTGCGCCTCCAGGGCATCCCCGGGCGCCCTGCCATCGACGAGCGCGCGGAGCAGCGCCCGCCCAAGACCATCGCCCCGCCACGCCGGCGCAACCCCGACCGCCAGCAGCGATTCTGTGTTCGCCTCGGCCCGGGACGGCGCCGCGACCGCCGCGCCCACGATCGTGTCGTCCGCCACGGCTGCGATCACACGGGAGCCGTCGGCAAGCGCCGCGGCGAGGATCGACCGGCCGTCGTCGGGGTCGAACGGCGCGATGACGCGCGGCGCGAGACGGAGCCGGGCGAGGTCCTCGGATACCAGGGTCCGGAGCGTTGGCGCGCGGCCGGGACACGCCCCAGAACGCCCGTCGGGCGCGGCTTGGCCTTCCCGCTCCGCCGCCCGACCGGTCCACTCGGGCGCCGGTCTCCACCAGCCGCGGTCCTCCGCCTCGCGCACCAGCCGTGGCAGCACCGTCACCCGGACCCTGGCCAGGGCCGCGAGCGAACGTTCGTCGGCGGCCTCCTGGGCCGGCCCGGAGGGCAGGCCTGCGTTGGGCGCGTCCAGGAACGTCGTCGGCATCCCCGGAGTCCCAAACGCCGCTGCAGCGGGCTCCCACCGCTCGCGCCACGCGACGGGCGTCTCCTCCGCCGGCTCGCGGTGCGCCCCGGCCAGCCAGGTCAGTGCCCACGCTCGCGGCACAACCCGGTACGCGTCGTACCCGCCACCACCCGTCGCCAGCCACCGGCCAGCGGCCCAGCGATGGGCGACTGCGTCCACGAGCCTGGCCGCCTGCGCCATCGCCGTCGTCGTCACCCGCAGGTGCGCCAGGGGATCCCACGCATGAGAGTCCGCCCCGTGCTGGCTCACCACGACGTCGGGTCCGAACACGGCGGCCAGCGTTGGCACCAGCGCCCTGACGGCCGTCAGCCACGCGACCGCACCGGTGTACGGCTCCAGCGGCAGGTTGACGGACGTTCCGGCGGCGCTCCCCTCCCCCAGCTCGTCGATGAACCCCGTCTGCGGGAACAGGTACCGGCCGCTCTCGTGGATCGAGAAGGTCAGCGTCCCGGGATCCCGCACGAATGCCGCCTGCACGCCGTCCCCGTGGTGCACGTCGAGGTCGACGTACAGCACCCGCAGACCCTCGGCCCGTGCCCGGACCACCGCCAGCGCGACATCGTTGTAGACGCAGAAGCCCCATGCCTTCGACGCCATCGCGTGGTGAAGGCCGCCCCCGGGGTGGAGCGCGTGATCGGTGTCACCGCGCAGGATCGAGTCCATGGCAGCCATCGATCCGCCCGCGACGGCCGCAGACGCCTCGTGCATCCCGGCGAAGGCTGGGTTGTCCGACAGCCCGACGCCCATCGCAGGCGGCAGCGCGGGATCCCCGGAGAATGCCCGCACCGCCTCGACATAGGCCGGCAGGTGCACCCGCAGCAGGTCCGCGTCCGCGGCCGGCGACGGCGCGAGGCCGGGCTCCGCGCCCACCGCCCGCAGCAGGTCGATCCCCGGGCCGAACCGGAGCGGCGTCAGGGGGTGGTGCGGGCCGAAGTCGTACGCGAGCGAGCGCGGGCCGAAGACGAGGAGGGGGCCGGGGGCCGGCAGGCTGGGCGACACGACGGGCACGATACCGCCCCGCTGGACCTGCGACGCGACGGGCACGACCGCCCCGGCCACTCCCGACGACGATGCGGGAACCGCGACGGCGGGACGCGTCACCCACCTGCACGGCGCGCTGCTACCATCAGCGCATGGGTCCGGACATCCTCGTCGTCCTCATCATCGTCCTGGTCGTGGTCGTCATCTGGCGCGGCCCGAAGACGCTGCCGCTGCTCGGCCGCGCGTTCGGGCAGGGCGTCAAGGAGGCGCGCAAGGAGATCGGCGACATCAAGAACGATGCCGCCGACAAGGACGACAAGGACGACAAGCCCGCCTAGCCGTGCGCGGGCAGCAGCAGCCCTGCTGCGAGGTCCGCCACCCGGGCGCGCGAGCGGTCGAGCGCGCGCGCATCCACAGGCTCCGGGATCCCGCGTGACGGTCCGGGCCCCTCGAGGTCGCCGGTCAGCACCGCCCCCACCGATGACGCGCAGAGTGCGATGTGGCCCGAGTGCGTCCCGGGCGTCGACACGACGCGCAGGGGCACGTCCCCCAGGGTGACTTCCTCCTCGTCCTGGAGGCCCCGGACCGGCCCGGCGACCAGCGCCGACGCGTCGCGGACGGCCGACGCCGCGGCGAGGACGGGGACGCCCAGCCGCTCGGCCACGACCAGCGCGCCACCCGCATGGTCCGGCACCGGTGCCGTCAGGATCACCCCGGTGATCACGGCTCCGCGCGCCGCCGACGCCGCGAGGATCGCGTCCATCGCGGGCTCGCCGGGATCCCCGGGATCCACCGCCAGGAGCTGCCGATGCCCGACGAGGTAGGTGTTGACCGTCAGCCCGGGGATCCCGCCGGCACCCGTCACCCGAATTCGCACGATCCCATCGCCCAGGTCATCGGTCACGGGCGGGACCCAGGCGGCCATCGGGGCGAGGTGCGTCCTCACGTCCGCCACTCCGCGCGCCGGCGCCAGCTGCCGGAGCGTCGCGGAGGTTGGCGGCCACAGCGCCATCCGGCCCTCGGCGCACGCCTCGAGCGCCGAGGCCGGGGCGATCCACTCGTGCGCGGCCACCTCGCGGTCATCAGGCCTCAGCCTCGTCCCATCCATCGCCGCCACGTAGAACCGCGTGTCGTACCGGCGCGACATGTGCGCGGGTGGCGTCACCCAGTGCGCCAGCGGCACGAGCAGGTCGGTCCGCAGGACGACGTCGTGCCTCGACGCCAGGTCTGCCAGAGAGGTCCCCTCCTCGAGCGCCGCGGCGATCAGGGTCGGGTCGAGCGCGGACCCGTCCTGCAGTGTGGCCAGCAGCACTCCCGCCTCCTCGAACACCTCCCGGATCGCCGCGACCGCGTGCGCGATCGCGATCTCCGGGGCCAGGTCGCCGGCCCACGAGGCGGCGCAGGCCGCGGCGTCAAGGGCGGAGCGAGCAAGCAGCGCGGGATCCGAGTCCCCCGGATCGACCGCCCCTCCGGGGAACACGTGGAGCCCGGGGCCAAACGCCATGGTCGGGGGGCGATGCGTGAGCAGCACTTCGACGCCCGGGGGACCCTCCCGCAGCAGCGCGACCGTTGAAGCCGGGCGTGGCCTCGGTCGTTCACCGTGGTGGGCCGTCACGACGGCATCCCTCTGCGGGTCGTCGCGACCGGGATCACGTGCCGGCCAGCAGCGCGTCCAGCGCCTCCGGCTCGTGGACCGGCATCCGGCAGGCGAAATCGCGACAGACGAAGGCGGTAGGGCGGCCGTTGAGCACGAACCGATCCCGCATCAGCGGCACCACGGAGCTCCGCGGAGTGGCCGATGCGGCCACGACGCGGAACGGGGTGTAGCCCCGGTTGGCGGTCTGCACCAGGAGCCGGGTGGCTTCCGCGTCCGGGTCCCCAACGATGGCGATCTCGGTCAGGCCGGCGTGGGCCAGCTCGAGGGCAATCAGCCACTGGGCGAACGCCGTCGGGTGGGTACCCAGCAGCTGGGTCATCACGACAATGGCCCGATCCGCCGCGGCGCGGTACCGGGGCTCACCGGTCAGCGCCGTCAGGCGAAGCAGGACGGTGGCGGCCATCGAGCTCCCGGACGGGACGGCATTGTCCTGCAGTCCCTTCGGCCGGACCACGAGCCGCTCCCCGTCCTCGGCCGTGTCGAAGAAGCCACCCGACGGGTCGGTGAACCGTGCGAGCATCATCTCGGCGAGTGAGACGGAGGCCGTGAACCAGCGCTCGTCCAGGGTCGCCCCGTGCAGCGCCAGCAGTCCCTCGGCAAGGTTCGCGTGGTCCTCGAGGACGCCGTCGGCCGTCGGCCGCCCGTCCTTCCAGGAACGGCGGAGTCGACCGTCCGGGCCGAGCAGTCCTCCCAGCACGGCCGTCGCCGCAGCCGAGGCCGCGTCGCGGTAGCGGGCGGCGAGTTCGAGCAGGGACGCATCGCCGGAGGCGTCCAGTGCCCGGGCCGCATCGGACAGGGCTGCGATCGCAAGGCCGTTCCACGACGCCAGCACCTTGTCATCACGCGCCGGCTGGGCTCGCCCGTCCCGCCTGACCAGGAGTGCCGCCCGCGAAGCCACGAGACGCGCCGCCACATCCTCGACGGGCAGCCCGAACCGCTCCCCAAGCTCCCGGTCGCCTCGGACGCGCGACAGGATCGTCCGGCCCTCCCAGTTGCCGCCGTCCGTCACGCCGTACGCGGCTGAGAAGAGAGCGCCGTCCGGGCCCAGCACATCGCGCACCTCGGCCGCGGTCCAGGTGAACGTCGCGCCCTCGTGGCCGTCCGTATCCGCGTCCTGGCTCGCCGCGAAGCCTCCCTCGGCCGTCCGCAGCTCGCGCAGCATGTAGTCCAGCGTGCAGGTTGCGGTGTCGAGATACGAGGCGTCGCCCGTGAGCGCCCACGCGTGCACGTAGACCCTCGCCAGCTGGGCGTTGTCGTAGAGCATCTGCTCGAAGTGCGGAACGAGCCAGGCGTCGTCCGTGGAGTAGCGGTGGAACCCGCCGCCGAGCTGATCACGGACACCGCCCGCGGCCATCGCATCCAGGCTGTGCCGCGCGATCTCGAGCGGGCGCGGGTCGCCCGTGGCCGCGTGCCGGAGCAGCAGCGCCTCGATCGTCATCGGCTGGGGGAACTTGGGCGCCCTGCCCCATCCGCCGTTGACCGGATCGGAGCTGGCGGCGATGGCGGCCGCGGCCCGACCCAGAACCTCCGCGGCCGGCGGCCCATCGGGCTCGTCGGCCGGCGACGCGATGGCCTGCTCCGCCGCCAGGGCCTCCACGAGCCTCTCGCCGGCCCGCTCGATCTCGTCCCGCTGCTCCGCCCAGGCGGCCCGCATCGCGTCGAGGACCTGCCGGAAGGACGGCATGCCGTGCCGCGGCGTGTCCGGGTAGTACGTGCCGCCATAGAACGGGCGCCCGTCCGGGGCAAGGAACACGCTCATCGGCCAGCCGCCCTGCCCGGTCAACGCCTGGACCGCGCCCATGTAGAGCTGATCGAGATCGGGCCGCTCCTCGCGATCCACCTTGATCGGCACGAAGTAGGTGTTGAGCAGCGCGGCCGTCGTCTCGTCCTCGAACGATTCCCGTTCCATGACGTGGCACCAGTGGCAGGCCGCGTAGCCGATCGAGAGGAAGATGGGGCGGTCCAGGAGTCGGGCCCGGGCAAGCGCCTCTTCGCCCCACGGGTACCAGTCCACGGGGTTGCCGGCGTGCTGGAGCAGGTATGGGCTGGTCTCACCCGCCAGGTGGTTGCGGTGCCCGGTGCGCGCGTCAGCGTCGGCCATAGCGCGATGGTACGCGCGGGGCGCCGTCGTTGGCGACGTCATATTCCGGTGTCAGGACGCACCAGTTGTGTCGGCGGCCGCGGCAATCGGCCCATGGGGACGGTCTCGGGGGGGCTGAGTCGCCCTAGTAAGCCTCCGTCAAGGCGCGTAGCCTACCGTCCCTGGATCGCCTGCCAACCCCGTTGCCAGGAGCCGAAACGCTGAACCGGATCGTTCGCGCGACGGCCGTCGCGCTGCTCATCTCGATCCTCGGAGCCACGGGAGCCATCGCGCCCGTGGTCGCTGCGGCGCGCGTCCCAAAGGTCGTCCTCATCGTGGGGCCCGCCGGGAAGGTGACCGCGTCCTACCGCGCGCAGGCCGACAAGGCCGCCGTCGTGGCAGCCGATGCCGGTGCCCAGGTCGTCAAGGTCTATTCCCCGAACGCCACCTGGGACGTGGTCCGAGGAGCCCTCGACGGTGCGTCGATCGTGGTCTACCTCGGGCACGGGAACGGCTGGCCGAGTCCGTACCGGAACGAGCTGTATCCGCCCACGCAGAACGGGTTCGGCCTGAACCCGGTTGCGGGTGTGGACGACAGCGCCCACCAGTACTTCGGCGAGGCGGCGGTGGGAAAGCTGCACCTGGCCCCCAACGCGGTGGTGCTGCTCCACCACCTCTGCTACGCCAGCGGCAACACCGAGCCGGGCAAGGCCGAGGGGACGCGTGAGCAGTCCATTGCGCGCGTGGACAACTACGCGGCGGGGTTCCTGCAGGCGGGCGCGGCTGCCGTCGTGGCGGAGGCGCACATGGGACCCGCCTACTACGTGAAGGCGCTGCTTCGTGGCCGCGCGAGCATCGAGGCGACGTGGAAGGCCTCGCCGTCGGCCAACGGTCACACCTTCACGTTGGCCAGCACCCGGACTCCGGGTTTCGTCGCACGCCTGGATCCCGACCGCGCGGACGGCGGCTACTACCGATCGCTGGTCTCGCGCGGGGTGACCGCCGAGGAGCTCCGAGCCGGGTCCACGGGGAGCGGCGGCGGGACCACCATCGGGTCTGCGGTCGCGCCGTCACTCGTCGGGCGTGGGCTCGCGTTCGGTGAGCCCTCGTTCGCATCGCTGCCGATCGCCGCGACCAAGACGCGCCTGACGCTGCCGCTGAAGTCCGGTGCGGCCAAGCAGGTGCCCGCGAAGACCAAGGCCGGAGTGCGCTGGGATCCGATCCTGCTGGAGCAGCCCTCCGCGCCCGTTGCAGGGCCCGACGCCAGTGCCTCCCCGTCGCCCAGCCCGACGCCCACCCCGGCACCAACTCCCCTGCCCATACCGATGGCGGCCACGCTCGGCGCCGGGACGCCGTCCCAAGCGCCAACGGCCGATCCCGGCCCGTCACCCACCCCAGCGCCAGTCGGGCCACCCGTGGACCTCGTGGAGCCCGAGCAGATCGGCGCCGTCGTGGACGTCGTGCCGGTGGCCCGCACGTCCGCCGGGCTGAAGATCCAGGTGACCTATCCCGCCGCCCCAGGGCTGTACCGGCTGGTCGTGAGCCTCCACACCCCATCGGGCATGGCCTACGACGCGGCCACCCAGGCGCTCCTGGTCCCGGTCATCGTCCGCGTGGGCGGGCCGGTCGCCGTCGCCTATGGGGCACCCGCGTCCATTGCGGTCACGGCCGGGAACGTCACGAGCGTGGCCATCCGCCTCGTGAACGCCGGATCCGAGCGCTGGGACAGGCTGATGCCCGCGGCGCCCATCACGCAGATCGAGGTCCCGGGGGCCGACCCGTTCATCGCGCTCCCGGCCCGTCTGGTGGCGACCTGGATCTCCGCCGACGGGCTCGCCGTCCCCGACCCGGTCGCGGTGCTCCTCGGCGGGACCCTTGCCGAGCCCGGCGGAGAGTCCAGCGTCGTGGTCGAACTGGCGGCGCCGGCGATCCCGGGTTCCTACCTCCTGCTTCTGGACGTGCTCTCGCCGTCGCGCGGGCCGCTGTCGGCCCTGGGCAACGCACCCGCGATCATCCGGGTTGCGGTGGGCGAGGTCCCGGATCCGACTCTGATACCGGTCCCGCCCAACCTCGTGAAGTAGGCTGCCGTCCCGATGCCAACCGCCGTTCGCGCGTGACTCGCCCGCCGGACCTTGCCGCACCGTCCGGCGCGGTCGGGGGCGAGATCATCGGCGCGGTCCCGGGCTTCCTGCCGAGTGTCCACGGGCTCCCCTTTGCCAACGCCTTCCCACCGGGCCCCACGTTGCGGCTGGGACCCCTCGATCCGCGCCTCGTCGGATTGGGAGACGCGTCCGCAGGCCTGTGCGGCGGGATGGCGCTCACGGCGCGCGACCTGTACGAGGCGGGGCTGGCAGCACCCGAGGGCGCCGGCCCGCCCGCCAACGGCAGCCCCCGGTTTCGGGCCCTCGTGCGGCGCCAGGTCCAGTCGCTGGACTGGCTGCGCGTCCCGCTCCGGTACTTCGACCTGCAGGCGATGCGGCCGGATCCACCGTCCGGCCTCGCGGCAGCGCTCAACCGCGAGCCGCCGCGGGTTCCGGCGATCCTCGACGAGTTGCCACGCGTTCGGGCGGACATCAACGACGGCCACCCCAGCGTCGTCGGCCTGATCCGAGCGGCCGGCGGCTCGCCCTGGCTCCTGGCCCGGAACCACCAGGTCCTGGCGTTCGCGTATGCGGAGGACGATCGCTCGGTCGTCCTTCGGGTCTACGACCCCAACCACCCGCGACGCGACGACGTGGAGCTTCGGGCTTCGATCTCCGAGGACCACGATGCACCGTGGAGGGACCGGATCCGGCTGACCCAGTCCACCGGCGAGCCGCTGCTCGGCTTCTTCCGCCAGCCGTACCCCAAGCCCGGGGGCCTGCGCGCATGGCGCCGGCCGTGACCGCGTTCGAGCGGCCGTCGCGGGGCATGCCGCACGGCTACCCGTGCCGGCGGGTCCTCGAGCTCAGTCCGGCGCTCGCCCCCGCCGGCGCCTCCGCGTCCGGGACCGGGGCCTCTGCCTCCTCGCGGCGGGCGTCGCAGGAGTAGCACCGCGTCGCCGAGGCGCTGTTGCGGGAACGGCAACGATCGCAGAACCATGGCGTCTCGGGCATGCCGGGCCGGCGTTCCAGAGCCTTGCGGGCGGCGATGGGCGCATACGTGCGCCACAGGTCCGCCAGCTCATCCACGGTCCTCATCAGCGTCCTGCGAAAGGCCACGCCGAGCACGCCGACGACCATCGCGAAGATGACGAGCGGGATCACCACCTCCGGCGAGGCGTCGATCCGCTCGACGGTGACCATGGGATCCACGCGCAGATAGTCCCGCAGGCGGCGGACCGGCGCCATGGGCCGAACGGGGTGTTCGCGTCCGGCAATCGATGACCCCGGGGGTCGGCGGGCTTGGGCCTCAGAACGGCGGCAGCACCTGGCGGTCCGCCTGGAGCCCTGCCCAGAGATCCCCGACCGCGGCGACGCGCCCCGGCAGCGTCCGGATCGTCCAGCGGTCCGGCCGGAGCTCCGGGTCGTCAAGCTCCTCCCAGCTGATCGGCGCGGAGACCGGGGCGCCGGATCGGGGGCGGACGGCATACGGCGCGACGAGCGTCTTGATCGGCGCGTTCTGGGTGTAGTCCAGCCGTGCCCTGCCACCTCGCTCCGCCTTCGACCACTCCCAGGAGACGAGGTCCGGGACCGAGGCGCCGATCGCCCGCGACAGCCTCTCGACCCACTCGCTGGTGTCGGCGTAGGTGTAGCGACCGCGCTCGACCGGGATCCAGGCCTGGACGCCGCGGCTGCCGGTGAGCTTGGGCCAGGCGCGGACACCGAGGTGGTCCAGCGCGGTGCGGAAGAGGCGGGCGATCAGCAGCGTCTCGTCCCACGTGGTGCTCGGGCCCGGGTCGATGTCGATCAGCGCGAAGGTCGGCGTCCACGGGTCACTGAGCAGGGACGTCCACGCGTGGATCTCGAAGGCGGCCTGGTTGCCGAGCCAGCAGAGCGTCGCCGCGCGGTCCGCGACAAGGTGGTCGTTGGGGGCGCGGTCCTCGCGCTCGCGGAAGCCGGTCTCGTGCCAGGTCGTGAGCCACGTGGGCGCGGACGCCGGGATGTCCTTCTGCCAGAACCCGGGCGCGTCGATGCCGTTCGGGAACCGCTGGAGGTTGAGCGGCCGGTCCGCCAGGTGCGCGAGCATGACGGGCGCGACCCGCGCGAAGTAGCCGATCAGGTCCCGCTTGGTCGCCGGTGGCTCGTCCACGTCATCCCGCGGCGGGAACAGGACCTTGTCCAGGTTGGTGAGCCTCAGGTCCTGCCCGGCAACCCGCCAGGTTCCGGCGGCCGGCATCGAGGCCAGGAGGGCGAGCTCTGCGTCCGTGACGATCCACGCCGGGTCGATCGCGTGCGCAGGCGCGGTGGTGGGCTGCGCCGCCGGCCCCGGCCCGTCAGCCGCAGCGATCGAGACCGCCGCCCGTTCCGCCGCCGACGGATCGATCGCGAGCTCCCGCACGACCTGGCGCGGGTCCCGCCCCGCCTCCATCCCCTTGAACGACGCCTGCCGCACGTTCCCGTCGCGGGACCAGCCCCCGAGTGCCGCGCGGATCACCAGCTGCGGGCGCACCCACCGGACGCCGGCCAGGTCTCCGCCCCAGCGGCCCCGGTGATCCGCGGGCGGCGGCGGGTCGAATGGTGACTCCTCGGTCTCCAGCGGCTCGAGCGCCTCGAGCAGCCGGCGCCGCGCCCCGGCGTCGAACCCGGACCCGACCTTGCCGGCGAACCGCAGCCGCTCGCCCTCGTACACGCCCACCACGACGGCGCCCAGCTCCCTCGCAGTCCCCCTCCCCGGCGTCCAGCCCCCGACCACCAGCTCCTGCTCCGGCCGCACCTTGAGCTTGAGCCAGGACGGCGACCGCTTCCCCGGCTCATAGCGGGATCGACGGTGCTTGGCCACGATCCCCTCGAGCCCCTGCGCCTGCGCTGCCCCGAAGAAGGCCACGCCCTCCGTCTCGACGTGGCGTGCGAACTGGACGCGGGCGTTCGGCCGGAGAACCCGCTCGAGGAGCAGCTTGCGTGCCTCCAGGGGGACGTCCAGCAGCGACTGCCCGTCGAGGTGGAGCAGGTCGAATGCCTGGAAGACGAGGTGTCCGGCCTGCGCGCCGAGCCGCTCCTGGAGCAGGCCGAAGTCGGGTCGGCCGGCCTCGTCGAGCGCCACCACCTCACCGTCCACGATCGCCTCGCGTGCATCGATCCAGGTCGGTGGCACGAGCAGGCGCGGGAAGTACGTCTCGGCGCGGTTGCCGTTGCGCGTGAACAGCTCGACCGTTCCGTCGCGGACCACGGCCTCGACGCGGTAGCCGTCCCACTTGACCTCGAACAGCCAGTCCTCGTCCCGGAAGGGCGTCGTGGCCAGCGTCGCCTTCATCGGCTCCAGGTAGCGGGGCATCGGCGCGAGGCGGGCGGCGGAGAGGTCGATCTCCGCGGTCGCAGCTGCGGCAGGGCCATCGGCATGGAACACCGCGGGTGCGTTCGCCTTGACCTCGTCATTGGTGCGACCCGACTTGACGCTGTGCGGGTGGTCCTCCGCGTCCCAGCCGGGTTCGGCGTGCTCGTCACGCTTGTGGATGAGGAGCCACTGCTCGCCGGCGTCATCCTCGAAGGGCGTGCGGGGCGCGCTGCCCGGACGTCGGCTGGTGCGGACGATCGTGAAGCGGCCCCTGATCCTCTCGCCGCGGGCCCGGAACTTGAGCTCGCCTTTCGCGATGGCCGCGCCCGGGTCAGGGGTCTCGGCCTCCGGCTCCCAGGTTCCCCAGTCCCAGACGATGACGTCGCCAGCCCCGTACTGGCGGGGCGGGATCACGCCCTCGAAGTCGAAGTACTCGACCGGGTGATCCTCCACGTGGACGGCCATCCGGCGCGCGTCGGGGTCCAGCGTGGGGCCCTTGGGAACGGCCCAGGACACGAGGACGCCGTCGATCTCGAGTCTGACGTCGTAGTGGAGGCGGGACGCCCGGTGGCGCTGGACGACGAAGCGGCGCCGAAGACCGAGCGGCGGTGGCCCGGACGGCGGTGGCCCGGACGGCGGTGTCGGGAGACCCGCGGGCGACACGCCCGGCGCGGGCTCCGGTGTCCTCGCGAAATCGCGCTTGCGGCGGTACTCCTCGAGCGGCATGGCCGGAGTATGCGTCCGAGGACGCGTGGCCGCCGACTGGCGCCCTCCGGCACTGGTCACCGCCGCTCGGGCGGTGCGAACATCAAGCCCTGCGCGGAGGCTCGTGATGTTCAAGATTGCCAAGCCCCAGATCGAGGTGCGTCCGGAGATCGTCATCCGCCGTGGCCCGCCGTCCCACCGTGGCCGCCTTGGCCGGCGACGGGGTCCGGTCGCCCGGCGACGTGGCATAGGGCCCGCAGCTGCGCTCCGCGACCGATTGGCCCGGATGGTCGCCCCGGGAGCACCGCCGAGCTTCGCGGACCGGCTCGCCACGCGACTGCGGGGCCGTCGCGTCTCCGCCAGGCAGCGAGGCGCCAGGTCCCTTGCCAGGCGGTACGGTGGAATTCCGCGGCCGCGTGGCGCTGCGTATCGCCCTTCCGCGTCGCATCCCCGTCCCGCTCCGCATTCCCGCACCGAGGTCGGTGACGGTGCCCGTTCGGGTCCCTGGGCCGGTGCCGGTGCCACGCCGGCACGTGCCACGCTGGGTTCTGGTCGCCGCGGGCGTCCTCGCCGGAGCGATTCTCCTGTTGGTTGTTGTTGTCCGCCGCCCCCGCGCGACACCCGCGGGCAGGGGGCGTGGGGTTGCGGCCGGAGGGGATCCAGGGGATCCCGGCTTCGCTGCGACCGCCGCTCCACCGCCTCCGGCCGCCCCGGCATGGCTCCGGCGGTTCGTCACCGCATGGTTCAATCCGGCGGTCGAGCGCGCTGGGCTGGTCGGCGGACGACGCTCCCCGTGGGCGTATCTCGAGCACGTCGGGCGCGTGTCGGGGACGTTGTACCGGACGCCCGTCCTGCCCCGGATCGCGAGCGGCCACGTCTACGTGGCGCTCCCGTATGGCGGCGGCGTCAACTGGGCTCGCAATGTCCGCGCGAGTGGCCACTGCCGGCTCCAGCTTCGCGGCACGGTGTACGAGCTGGATGAGCCGACGACGGTGACTGCAGGCGAGCACGAGGGGCTGCCGCAGCGGTTCCGGCCGTGGCTCGTGGCGCGCGGCAACCGGTACCTGCGGCTCAAGATCCTGTCCCAGGCACCGGGCACCCTCGATGCAGCACCGGCGGGCGAGGCCTTCGAGGGCGAGCCGGCGCAGACCCCGGCGCCCACCTGACCCGTTCCAGCCCATCGCGGACCGGTTCCGACCGCTTCGGACCGTGCCGCTGATCCACTCCGGGTGACCGATGGCCGGTCACGGAGACCGACGGGTCGCGCACACTCCCGTCCGCGTAGGGCCGCCAAGCCCCGACCTGAGAGGAACCCATGCACGCCCAGCTCCAGCCGGTGAGCACCCGACTCGACCGGCCCGCCTATGTCTGGCTCGCCGTCGTCCTGGCGCTGTTCACCGCGGCCGGGGCCATCCCCGTCGGGCTCCAGCTTGTCACGGACCCCACCGGCGGCTCGATCGGCTTGCCGGCCGGCTGGATCGAGGGAACACCCTTTGGCTCATACCTGGTCCCGGGTCTGTACCTGCTGCTGATGAATGGGATCGGGATGCTGGTCCTGGCCGGCCTCGTCGTGCGCCGCCACTGGGCCGCACCGTGGCTCACCGGCGTGCTTGGGACCGGGCTCGTGATCTGGATCCTGGTCCAACTGGTCGTGCTGCCGGATACCTCGATCCTGCAGGCGATCTTCGGGGTGATCGGGCTGGTCCTCGCGGCAATTGCTGTCGCGTGGATGCGCAGGACGGGCCAGCTTCGCCTCTGGTGACCACGGACTCGGCGCGGGACGATGTCAGGCGCTCTTGCGGCGCCTCACCGGGCGTGTCTCGGCGTCGGCGTCCTCGACCTTCGTCCCGGACTCCTTCGCCGCGGCCGCCTTCGCCGCGGCCGCCTTCGCCGGGCGGGAGGCGCGCGCCTGCTTCACCTCGTTGACCGAGACGGGAGCGTCCTTGGCCTTCTGGTCGGTCGCGGCCTTCACGCTGGCCTCGAGCAGCTTCATCAGGTCCACGATGTTGGTGTTGTCGGCCGTGGGCGCGGGCTGGGCCACCTCCACGCCCGCGACCTTGGCCTCGATGACCTTGAGCAGCGCCTCGCGATACTCGTCCCGGTACTTCGCCGGATCGAATGGCTCGGTCATCGCCTCGATCAGCTGCTCGGCCATCCTCATCTCGGCCGGCTTGAACTCGAACTCCTCGTCCGCGAGGTTCAGCTCCCTGGTGGAGCGGATCTCGTCCGGCCAGTGGAGGGTCGTGAGCAGCATCGTGTTCTCGAACGGGTCGAGGGCGGCCAGCGCCTCCCGGTCCCGGATGACCACCTTGCAGATCGCAGTGAGCCCACGCTCGGCCAGGACCTGTCGAAGGAGGTAGAACGCCTTGCGCCCGATCGCGTCCGGCTCGATGTAGTAGGCCTGCCGGGTGAACTTCGCATGCTCTGCGGTCGCCTCGTCACGCGGTGCGAACTGCTCGATCTCGATCGAGCGAACCGTCTTGAGGGGAACCTTCTCCAGGTCCTCGTCGGTGATCACCACGTACTGGTCGGGCGCGTACTCGTAGCCCTTCACGGTGTCACCGCGCGAGATGACCTGCTCGTCGGCGGGGCACCAGACCTTCATCTGGATGCGCGACAGGTCCGGAGCATGGAGCATGTTGAAGCGGATCGCGTAGTCCGACTCGGTCGCCGTGTAGAGCTTGACGGGGATCGTCACCAGGCCAAACTGGATCGCGCCCTTCCACATCGAGCGTGCCATGCCGCGCCTCCGTTCCTCCCCGTCCCGATCATCACCGACACCCGGACCGCCGCCGGCCCCACGGGGAGCGTGACTCTACCACTGCTCCGCAAGATCCCTGGCCGGGGTCAAGGGGTGCGGGAGGGCCCCCTGCTGGAGGACGAGGAGGCGTCCAGGTCGACCCGAAGGCGGCCGCTCGTCCCGAGGATCACCACGCCGCTTGTCCCGAGGATCACCACCATGACCACGTGCGTGGCCGCGGCCGCCCACGCGCGGGAGAACACCATCCGCCGCGGGGAAGACGCCGGCCCTTGCCCTACGGCGTGAAGTAGCCGGTGACGTCGAACACGACGTGGGCGGTCCTGCCGCTGGTCCGCGCGACATAGGTGATCGAGAGCGTGCCCCCCGAGCCCGAGGGCGACGGTGACCCCGTTGGCCCGGGTGTCCCCTGTCGGGAAGTTGAGGGTCGAGCTGGTGGGGGCGCTGGTGGCGACCGGACCCAGGTACAGGTAGCCCGCACCGGTCTGCCCGGTCACGGTGAGGGTGCCGGTCACGGCTGTGGCGTTGGCGGGGACCCCGCCCCTGGTGGTCACCTGGACAGTCCGGGCCACCTTGGTCTTGAACGTGCCGGTGAGGCCGTTGCCGCTCCGGCTGTCGAGCAGCCGGACCGGGGTGAGGGCGTGGTAGGTGGCTCCGGTGGCATCGGGCGTGAAGTAGCCGGTGACGTCGAACACGACGTGGGCGGTCCTGCCGCTGGTCCGCGCGACATAGGTGATCGAGAGCGTGCCTCCCGACCCGAGGGCGACGGTGACCCCGTTGGCCCGGGTGTCCCCTGTCGGGAAGTTGAGGGTCGAGCTGGTGGGGGCGCTGGTGGCGACCGGACCCAGGTACAGGTAGCCCGCACCGGTCTGCCCGGTCACGGTGAGGGTGCCGGTCACGGCTGTGGCGTTGGCGGGGACCCCGCCCCTGTTGGTCACCTGGACGGTCCGGGCCACCTTGGTCTTGAACGCGCCGGTGAGGCCGTTGCCGCTCCGGCTGTCGAGCAGCCGGACCGGGGTGAGGGCGTGGTAGGTGGCTCCGGTGGCATCGGGCGTGAAGTAGCCGGTGACGTCGAACACGACGTGGGCCGTCCTGCCGCTGGTCCGCGCGACATAGGTGATCGAGAGCGTGCCCCCCGACCCGAGGGCGACGGTGACCCCGTTGGCCCGGGTGTCCCCTGTCGGGAAGTTGAGGGTCGAGCTGGTGGGGGCGCTGGTGGCGACCGGACCCAGGTACAGGTAGCCCGCACCGGTCTGCCCGGTCACGGTGAGGGTGCCGGTCACGGCTGTGGCGTTGGCGGGGACCCCGCCCCTGGTGGTCACCTGGACAGTCCGGGCCACCTTGGTCTTGAACGTGCCGGTGAGGCCGTTGCCGCTCCGGCTGTCGAGCAGCCGGACCGGGGTGAGGGCGTGGTACGTGGCGGGCGGGTCGGCGACGACCTTGATCGTCACCGGGACCGTCCGGGTGACGTTGCCCACCGTCCCGCGGACCGTGAGTGTGTGGACGCCAGGGGCGAGTGACGGCAGCGCCACCACCGTCAGTGCCGTCGTCGTGGCACCCGGCCCCACCACCGTCGCAGCGAGCTTGGTGCGGAGACCGGCGGGCCCGGTCACGGAGAGCGATACGCCGGCCGTCACGTCCTCAGCCCGGATCACGTAGACAGGCACCTGCACGGTATCCCCGGACCCGGCGAGAACCCTCGTCGGCGAGGTGGCGTCGACCATCCAGTCACCGAGCGCCACGATCCGCGCCACGTTGAGCAGCGGCTCATGCACGCCGTCGGGGTCGGTCGAGGTCTTCCAGTCCTGGGTGCCCGCAGCGCGTAGCGCGGCCTTGACCTCGGCGGGAGTCGCGAGCGGCCGCGACGCCTTGTAGAGGGCAGCCGCACCGGTCACGTGCGGAGCCGCCATGGACGTTCCCGAGCTGTAGCCGTACCGGTTTCCGGGGAGCGTGGACCAGATGCACTTCCCGGGCGCGATCAGGTCCACGTCGCCGCCGTAGTTCGAGAAGTCCGCGAACGTGTCGTCCTTGTCGTACGAGCCCCAGGAGTAGCAGGAGGAGCCGCCAAGACCGCCGGGCATCCCGTCGGTATCGGCGAGCGCCGACACGGTGATCACCTCGTTGTAGCTGGCGGGGATCAGCTTGGCGGCGTTGAACGAGTTGTTGCCTGCCGCGGCCACGACCGTCACACCCGAGGCCACGAGCCTGCAGATCGCCTGGTGGATGAGGTCTCCGTTCGTCAGGCCGCAGTTCCGGTCGTCCTTGCCGGTCTTCGCGACCGACATGTTCACGGCCTCGAACAGTGGCCGCGTCGGGTCCGCGGGATCCCGCTGCGCGGTGATCCAGTCCAGCCCGCAGACGTACCACGAGACGAGCCCGTTGCCGGCGGAGTTGAGGATCCGCACGCCCCAAAGGCGGACGCCTGGAGCCACGCCGACGACGCCGGTCCCGTTGTCGATGGCTCCCGTGGTGCCTGCTACGTGCGTCCCGTGGCCGTTCTCGTCGCCCCACGCGGCCGGGTTCGTGGTCGAGCAGTTGTAGCCACCGGCCACGTTGAGGTCGCGGTGCGACGCATCGATGCCCGTGTCCACGATCGCGACGTCGGCGTCCACCCGCTCGTCGGAACCGTCGATCCGGGCGGAACGGCTCTGCGGTCCGAAGACCCGACGGATACCTCGTGGGATCGTCTGGCCAACCATCGACACCACGGCGTCCGGCACGACCGCGGCCACGTCCGGGTCCGTGCGGAGGGCCTCAACCTGGTCCTTGGTGAGCTTGGCGGAGTAGCCGCGAATGGCGCTGCGGAAGGTCCGGTCCCGGCCGATGCCCAGGCGGTCTGCCTTCTTGGTGCCCGCCTCCATCGTTGTCCCGTCGCGCAGGACCACGATCCAGCGGTCCGTCGCCGTCAGGCGATCCGACTTGGGCGATCCGGCCCCGGCGCCGTCACTCACAACCGGAAAGCTCTCCGGCGCGGGTCCGAACGCGAACGCGGACTCGGCGGGGAGCGCGACCAGGAGGGCGAGGGCGAGGGATGCGGCTCGACGCATGGAGTCTCCGGACGGATTCCAGGACCGGCGCTGCAGCCCACCAGTCCGGACCGGATCATCGCCTCCGGCGGAGCCGGCAACAATGGGCAGTTGGTCCGCCCAATGGTCCCGGGGGCGCGGTCAGGACGACTCCGGCGGCTGGGCCAGACTCAGCTCCGCCTCAGCCTCGGCGACCCGGGCGAGAATGCCCGTCCGCAGGGTGTCCAGGCCGGTCCAGACCGCCTTGGTTGCATTGGACACGGACGTCAGCTGGGTCTTGAGCGCCCGGATGGCCTCCAACTGCTGCCGGACCCCGGCCAGCGCCCGGCCGACGGCCGCGGCATCCACGTCCACCTCGCGTTCCTGCAGCTGTGCGAGCGCCAGGAGGCGGGCGAGGCGCACCGCTGCCTCGAGATAGGCAGTGTCCGGCAGCTCCGGGTCCACCACCACGTGGACATCCTCCCCGACGAGCGCGAACGGGGCGACGGCGGACGGGGCGTGGGCCGGCGTCCAGGCGACGATCGCCACCGCTGCACCGCGATTCTGCCGCGCCTCTCGGAGTTCCTCGCGCATGGCGCGCTGGGACATCGCGCGATCCTTGGCCTCGATCACGACCCGGACGTCCGCGCCGCGCGTCAGGCGTGCGTCCAGGGTCAGGACGAAGTCACCCTTCTTGGACCCGAGCAGCGAGCCCGTCTCCGTCCCCGTCCGGTCCAGGAGGTCCCCCGAACCGCGGGCGAGATCCCCGAGCATGCCGTGAAGGAGCACCTCGAAGTCCCCGCCCTTCGCGGTCGACTTCGCGCGCTCGTCCGCGCGCGCCCTCGCTGCGGCCTCGATCGCCGCCAGCCGTTCGTGGACGCCCTTGAACCCCTCGGCGATCTCCTGGCGGAACTGGTGGAGCGGAGACCCCAGCCGGGTCGGATCCAGGAGCATCGCCACCTTGGACCGGTCACCGTCGAAGTACTGGCCCAGCAGCCCGCCGATACGTCCGATGGCGGAGTCCCGCTTCGTCTCGTCGAACAGGTCGTTCACGAACTTCTGAAGGGCTCCGCGATCCCCGAGGAACTTCTCCAGCGTGCGCGGCAGGCGACCATCGCCATCCGCGAAGTTGGCCCGCAGCACGTCCTCGACGGCCTTGGCCGCCTGCGCGTTCACCGCGGTCGTCTGGGCAACCAGCTTCTCGAACTCGCGACGGACGACATCCGTGTCCATCGAGGTCGCCGCGTCCTGGAGGGCGAGCAGGCCGATCCGCAACGCACGCTCCACCACGGCTGGGCGCTCAGCCGGCTCGCGTTCCGCGAGGGCCGTCGCCAACGGCGCGTCCACGAGGACGAGGCGCTCGACGAGGATCCGGTCGCCCTCGACGCGGATGACCGGGCCGGGCGACGACCCGACGGCGCGTGGTTGGGTCGGGTTCGGCATGGGGAGGATCCGTGCTTCCATGACCACATCCTGGACCGGCCCTGTGACAGCTCAGGCGTCACAGGCTTGGGGCGCGACGAACCGGGCTCGAGCAATCGCGCGGGGGAGCGGGCTGAGGAAGCGTCAGCCCGGGGCTGCGGCCCTTGAACAGCGCGCCGGCCGGCGGGAGCGTGACGTGGGGGCGGACCGGGGGGCGGGACGCTCGGCGGGTCCAGCGGCAAGCTCGGCAGCGATCTCGTGCGCCCACGCGCGTACGCGTGCCAGGTCCACCGGCGCCAGCTGGTCGAACGGATCATTGGTGCTCGCCGGTGCCGGTGTCCCGAACTCCGCGCTACCGCGCGCGCCGACGGCACGGGCAACCTCTGCCGCACTGCAGTCACCGTCCGCCGCTGGTCGGTCGCCGTCCGAGCGCCCGTGCCCGATGGGGCCGGCGCAATAGAGCCACACGGCGCGCGTGGACAGTGCGGCGGCGTGGCGGGCGAGGAACCCGCCGCCGTCCGACGCGCGGCGCCGCAGGAAGACACCGCTGCCAAGGACGACCGCGGTGTATGGCGTCACGTCGGTGACGTCGCCGGCCGGGCGACAGTCCACGGACAAGCCCGCGCCCTGGAGGACGGCAGCGATCGCCTGGGCGATCCCCGCGGTGGATCCGGAGCGGCTGGCGAAGGCGACGAGGACACGCTGGGCGCTCAAGGCGATCTCCCGACTGCGTGCTGGGATCGTGGGGCCCGCCGCCGGCAACCGGGAGGGCCGTCGGGCCCGACATACAGGGTCCGGCCCGACCGGGCGAACCCGGGCTCCCTGGCACGGACTCACTCGCACGGGCCATCCGGATCGGGCCCGTTGGCCCCCGTCCGTAGCGGACGCGTCGGCGGAGCATCCGCCCGGGATCGGGCAAGCCCTGCGGGTCGAGCAGGCCGGCGCCCTGAGACTCGACCTGGCATGGGCCCCAGACCGCCCGCCGGAGTACGATCCCGACATGCTCCGACGTCGACCGTCCGGGTCAGCGGCGCCGCGCGCGCGAGGGCGGGCCGCCCTGCTCGTCGCACTCCTCGCCCTCCTGACCCTGCCGCTCCCGACCACGGCGGCACCCGATCGAGATGGAATGCGGCCCGTCGTCGCCAGCGCACTCCCCTCGACCCGGATCGTCCCGGGGTCGGTCAACCGGTCCAGCCTTGCCATCCGCGCCGAGTACGACGTCGATGTCAGGCTCGGCGTCGCGGCCCGCCGTCTCCGCGGCCACGTCACCATCACCGCCCGGAACGACTCCGGTGCCGGCATCGACCGCCTCGAGCTCAACACCGTCATGGGCCCGCTCGGCGCTCTCCGCCTCGGGACGGTCACGGTGGATGGGACCGCCGTCAGCGCGACGCTCGACGACCAGACGATCAGCGTGCCGCTGGGCGGCATCCTGCCGGCGAATGCCACGGCCGTGGTCGTGGTCCCCTTCACCGCCACGCTCCGATCCACCACGTCCGGGAGCAGCTGGCTCTTCACCCGGGCCAACGGGATCGTCGACCTCTACCGCTGGATCCCGTGGGTGAGCCGCCGCACGCCCTTCAACCGCCCGAACCACGGCGACCCCTTCGTCACCCCGGTGAGCCCGCGAGCGACCCTGCGCCTGCGCACGGACACCCGCCTCCGGGTTGTCTCGACCGGCAATCGCACCGCGATCTCCGCGGACGGCCTCGACATGACGTTCACGGCCGTCAACGTGCGTGACGTCGTCGTTGCCGCCGCCGCGGACTACCGGACGACCCAGGCCGTGGTGGGCGACACCGTGGTCCGCGTGGTGGCCCGGCCCGGGTTCCCGAAGGCGGCCGTCCTGCGTGCGGCCAAGGTCGCGGTCGCGAAGCTCGAGGCGAGGCTGGGCCCGTACCCGTACAGGGTGATCAAGATCGTCCAGGCGGCGGGCGGATACGGGATGGAGGGGCCCGGTGTCGTCTGGATCCCCACCGGCACGAGCGCTGCCAGCCTGGCCTATCTCGTCACCCACGAGGTCGCCCACCAGTGGTTCTACGGCCTCGTGGGCAACGACCAGGCGCGCGAGCCGTTTGCGGACGAGGCCCCTGCCGACTTCGTCACGCGCGACATCCTGGGCATGCGACGGGCGTCCCGCTGCGCCGCGGCTGACCTGGACCGCTCCATCTACCGGTACTCGAGGTCCTGCTACTACGAGACCGTCTACATCCAGGGTGGAAACCTGCTCGCGGCGGCCCGGACGAAGATGGGCCCCGCCGCCTTCTGGACCGCCATCCGACGGTACCTCGCGGACAACCGCTGGGGCTTGGTCCGGACCCGGACGCTGCTGGACGCGCTCGATGCGGCCACGCCCAGGGACATGGACGCGTGGTGGGGCCGCCGCTTCCCCCACCTGTACTGAGTGCCGTGGAGCCCCGACCTGTGCGTCTCCGCCTCGCGACACCCGCCGACGGTCCCGCCTGCTCGGCGATCTATGCGCCATACGTGACCGACACCTGCATCTCGTTCGAGCTGACGCCCCCGGACGGGGTGGAGGTCGGCAGGAGGATCGCCGGGACCGTGGGCCGGCTGCCATGGGTGGTGGCGGAGGTGGACGGGGTCGTGCGCGGGTACGCATACGCGGGACACTTTCGGGATCGGGCGGCATACGCGTGGACGGCCGAGACGACGGTCTACGTGGACCGGGACTTCCACGGGCGAGGGCTCGGCAGGGCCACGCTGCGAGCCGTCATCCTGATCCTCCGCTTCCAGGGGTTCCACTCGGCCGTGGCCGGGGTCACGCCGCCCAATCCCGCGTCGGTTGGCCTGCACGAGGCGCTCGGGTACAGGCGCATCGGCCTGCTCGAGGAGGTTGGCTGGAAGGACGGCCGCTGGCACGGTGTGGAGTTCTTCGCGCTGGAGTTGTCGCCATCAGAGCAGGCGCCCGCTCCGATCCGGTTGCTGAATGGGATCACGGGGTCGAACGACCTGGTGCGCGTCATGGCCGACGCCCTGACCTGAGCGACGAGGGTCAGCGCTCGCTGGGACGCCGCCCGACCACCCACCACGCCACCGGGAACACGGCCGCGGCAACCAGCAGCTTGACGATGTCCGCCACCAGGAACGGGGCGAGTCCCGTGGCGATCGCCTCGTCAAGCGAGAGCCCGGTCACGACGGCGAGCCAGGGCACGCCGACGAGGTAGATGACCGCGGTGCCCAGCGTCGTGGCGCCGATGGCGCCCCCGATCCGCCGGTCCCAGCCGAGCTCCGCGAGCCGCCCGACGAGTGCGGCGGCAAGGACGAACCCGATCAGATAGCCGCCCGTGGCGCCCAGGATCACGGAGGGTCCACCGCGGCCTTCCGCGAAGAACGGGAGCCCGATGACGCCCAGGGCCACGTACAGGAGGGCCGCGAGTCCGCCGCGCCGCATCCCGAGGGCGCCCCCGACGACCAGGATGCCGACGTTCTGCAGCGTGAACGGCACCGGGGTACCCGGGACGGGGATCGCGACGCGCGCGGTGAGGTAGATCAGGAATGCGCCGGTCACAACGAGGATCACGCTCCGGAGGCGCGGCGAGACGCGCTCTCCGACCCGGATCGGCACCAGGAAGTCGGCGATCGTCACACCCTTCTCGGTGGCGGGTACGCGCGTGAGCGACGGGATCGCGTGGGTCATGGACTCCCTCTCGCGCCTTCCCCGACAGGGCGGCGGCGCGCATAGTCTACCGCCCGGGCGTCCCGGCGACGAACGTGCGGTCTACTCCCCGCGGACGGCGCTGACGATCGATCGCCGGCCTGCGATCCGAGCGGGCTGGGCGGCAGCCAGCATCGCCAGCGTCACGCCGAGGATCAGGGCGAGAAGGATGGTCGCGCCCGGCAGCAGGATCCCCTCCTCGATGCGCCCACCGGCAGTCGCGACGAGCAGCACGCCGATGACGATGCCGGCCAGGGATCCCATGACGGCCCCGATCGCACCCAGGATCCCGGCCTCCACGAGGACGCTCCGCCAGACCTGCTTTCGGCTCATCCCCGCCGCTCGCAGCATGCCGAGCTCTCGCGTCCGCTCCCAGGTGTCCATCGACAGCGTATTCACGATCCCGAGGGCCGCAATCAGCACCGACGCGAGCGCCAGGAGGCTCAGGAGCCCGAAGACGCGCTCCAGCGCGTCGCCCACCGCTCCCTCTACCCGGGAGATCGGCGCGGGGATCAGCGCACGCTCGCTGGCAAGCGCATGCACCGCGGCAGACGCCTCTTCCCGGGCGGCAGGGACGTACCGGACGCCGAACACGTCCGCGCCCGCGATGCCAAGACGCTCGACGGCGTCCGACCAGCCGACAAGCGCCGCCTCGCCCGTCCGGCCCGGGAACGAGCGGTTCACCAGACCGACGACGCGCAGCTCGACAAGGCCCTCCGTCGTGGCCACCGCCAGCACGTCGTCCACGCCGACGCCCATGCGCTCCGCGCGCGCCCGCGGCAGGACGACGGCACCGCCCGCGTCGATCGCCGCCAGCGCGCGCGTCCTGTCGCCGGATGTGAACGTGAGCCGGCCGTCCGCCTCGAAGTCGTCGCCGTGGATCGCGACCGCCTCCAGGCGCGTCCCCGCGTAGGCGAGGTCGAAGAAGGCCATCGGCGTGACCTGGCGGACGCCGTCGATCGCGGTCAGCTCCTCCTCCACACTGCCGGGACCCGTGGGCTCGGGGGCAATGGCGGTCAGAATCTCGTCGCCGGGCACCACATCAGAGAGCCACCCCGTTGCCGCGGAGCGCGCGTTGATCTCGACCGTGCCGATCCCCACGACCATCGCCAGGCCGACGACCAGCACCCCGACCGTGAGCGTGGTCCGGCTCTTGTTCCGGCTGACCGCCGCCCGGGCCAGGCGTTCCTCGAGCCTCAGGACAAGGGAGAACGGCAGGCCGACGAGTCGCCCGAGCGGACCGAGCAGGACCGGCGTGAGGAGGACGGCCAGCAGCAGGATGGCGTACACGGCGACGGCCCGAGCGGGTCCCGTGGGACCCGTTGCCGCCGCCGGCAGCAGCGCGACCGCCAGGGCGCCCGCAGCGGCGACCACGACGATCAGCCAACCCACGCTCGCGCGGACCGCCGGTCCCGGATCGGCCCGGACGCGGAGCGCGGCCACCGGGCTGACCCCGGCGGCGCGACGGGCCGGCTCGATCGAGGCGACCAGCGTGATGAGCATCCCGGCGAGCACGCCCGCCACCAGCACAGACGGCGAGATGACCGGCCCATCCAGGTTCACGGTGCCGGAGGTACGCAGCCACGCCGCGGCGAGCCAGGCCAGCACGGCACCGAGGGCGAGTCCAAGAGCGGACCCGGCCAGGCCGAGGAACAACCCCTGGGCAAGGACGACCCGCACAACCTGGCCGCGGCCCGCACCCGCCGCGCGGAACAGCGCAAGTTCCCGGATCCGCTCGACAACGGTCATGGCCAGGGTGTTCAGGATGAGGAACGCGGACGCGAACAGCGTGATGGCCGCCAGCAGGGCCATCGTGGAGCGGATGTCTGCCGTCGACGACCGCATCGATGCGGCCATGTCGGCCGGGGCGGACAGCACGTACGGGTCCACCACCGCCGCCTCCCCGATGGCGCCGATCACGACATCCGCGTCCGCACCCGCGGCGAGGACCAGGTCGACGCGCGTGACCCCGGAAGGGGCGCCCTCGCCGGCGGACGGCTCGTCGTCGGCTTCGCCCAGGCTTGCGGCGGTGCCGATTGGCACCACGACCGACCGTCCGGACGAGCCGACAGCCGGACCGTCCCCCGAGAGCACGCCAACCACCTGAAGGTGCAGGGGTGCCCCGGCGCCGTACAGCACGAGCTCGCTGCCGACATCCAGCCCTTCGGCCGCCGCCAGGCTCTCGGTGATCAGGACAACGTTCTCGTCCGCTGCCTCCAGTGGCACACCCCGGGCCAGGGCCAGGTCACGGACGCGCGGCTCGCGGGCCGGGTCGATCCCCAGCACCGTGACGGGCTCCCGCGTGGTTGAGCGACCCGGCGTGGAGCCGATGTAGCTGCGCCGCTCGATGCCGGGGGCCGCGAGGGCCACACCCGGGACCGCATCCAGGGCAGTGACGGTGCCGGCCGACAGGCCGCGCTCGGTGAAGGCCGACACGCGCAGGTCCGCGCGCCCGACGAGGGAGGCCACCGTGCGGTCGATGGAAGCGTCCAGTCCCGCCGTCACGGCCAGCGCCGCGACCAGCACGGCCACGCCAAGGGCCACCCCGATCATCGAGAGAATGCTCCGGGTGGGCCTCGCGACGAGGCTGCGCCAGGCGTACGGGACCAGGCCGCGCATGGCGCCGGCTACAGCCCGAGCTGGGCGAGCCGCGAGATCAGCGGGCCTGCGGCGTGGTCGTCGCGCCTGCCGAGGCGGATCTCGTCCAGGACCCGCCCGTCGCCGATGACCAGCACCCGGTCTGCATAGGCAGCCGTCTTCGCATCGTGGGTCACCAGCACGATCGTCTGGCCGCGGTCCACGCAGGTGCGCCAGAGCGCTTCGAGGATGTCCAGGCCGGTCCTGAAGTCCAGGTTCCCGGTCGGCTCGTCAGCGAACAGCAGCGCAGGCCGCGTGACGATGGCGCGGGCAACCGCAACTCGCTGCTGCTCCCCGGCGGAGAGCTGATCAGGCTTGTGACGCTCCTTGCCGGTCAGGTCCACCCCGGCGATCGCTTCCTGGATCCGGGCGGCCACCTCGCCGCTCCTCGGATCCTGACCGGCGATGGTGAACGGCAGCCCCACGTTCTCCA
Source organism: uncultured Chloroflexia bacterium (assembly GCA_963766735.1). Taxonomy (GTDB): domain Bacteria; phylum Chloroflexota; class Limnocylindria; order Limnocylindrales; family CSP1-4; genus CAIXZV01. Next base: position 273,802 of record CAVYBU010000030.1, on the reverse strand, counting down.
CCACGTTGAGCAGCGGCACGAGGTTGAACGACTGGAAGACGAAACCGGTGCGCTCCCGCCGAAGACGGGTCGCCTGCTCGTCCGAGAGTCGGCCGATTGACACGCCCTCGAGGAGTACGTCGCCGCTGGTGGGCTGGTCCAGGCCGCCGAGCAGCTGAAGGAGCGTGCTCTTGCCGGAGCCCGACGGGCCCATCAGGGCCACGAACTCGCCCTCCATCACCTGGAGGCTGACGCCGCGCACGGCTTCGACGGTCTCACCCGGCATCCGGTACTGCTTCGTCAGGGCGCGACCCTCGAGGATCGGCGCGGAAGCCGCCTGCTCCGGCCGGTCGGCGGGGGCGGCGGGCGTCTCGGGCAGCGGCGAGGTCATGTGGAAGGTGGCTCCGGTGCGGTGCGTGCGGTCCGTACCATATCGGTGCGGTGGGGTGAGGTCCACCGCTCGATGGTCCTGCCACGCATCGGCACCGGGACTATGCGCGGGACGCTCCTGACCGGACCCTCACCAGCCGAAGAACGGCGCCGTGACCGTACCCAGGACCGACTCCACCAGGCCCTGGTGAACCGGCTCGTCCACGATCCGGAGCTGGAGGTGCGGAACGGGCCCAGTGCCGCGACCTCCGCTCGTCTCGGGCCGGGCGGGCGGCTCGCCGGTGCGTCGCGGGGTCGCGGTCGGCTCCGGCGGGGCCTTTGGTGATCGGACCGGCGCCACAGTGGGCTCCGCGGTCGGGGTGGCGGCAGACTCCGGAGTCGCCGTCGGCGTGGGCCTGGGCGTCGCCTTCGGGGTCGGTTTCGGAGTCGCCTTGGGCCTGGGCTTCGGCGTTGGCTTCGGCGTTGGCTTCGGGGTCGCCTTGGGCGTTGGCTTCGGCGTTGGCTTCGGGGTCGCCTTGGGCGTTGGCTTCGGCGTTGGCTTCGGGGTCGCCTTGGGCGCCGAGGAGCACGAGTCGACGAAGAGCGCAGTCCACAGGAACTTGTTGCCGCTGGTCTTGTAGGCGCCCACCGCCACCACGTCCCAGGCTTTGCCCAGGATGTTCGCCCGATGCCCGGACGAGTTCATGAACTGCTCGAAGATCCAGTTGGTGGCGTCCTCCTCGCTGGCGCCCTCCCAGGTCAGCGTCCCGATGTTCTCGCCGGCGAGCTTGTAGCAGTAGTTGTACTTGTTCTGCATGTACCAGAACACCTTGCGGCTGGTGCCCTTGATGGTGTGCGAGAAGTAGTTCCGCTCCGCCATGTCCTTGCTGCGCCAGCGCGCGATCGTACGCAGGTCCGCAGAGGCCTTGAGGGATTTCAGGCCGGCCGAGGCTCGGGCCTGGTTCTGCAGCGATATCAGCTGAGACTCTGATCCGCCGCTGAAGGTGCCCTCGTTCCAGGCCAGCGCGTGCGATGGGACGGCGAACAGGCCGACGGCGGTGACGGCGAATGCCAGCGCCACCGTGGCGGTCAGGCGGCGCGGCCCGGCGATCAGCGCGAGCAGCCGCGACGGGAGAGCTCCTATCAGGACCATCGAGCAACACGCTACGCGGGTCGCGTCTCGAGATCCCGGGGGCAATGGTCCGGTCGCCATCCCCCCTGGGTACCAGTCAGGGGCGCGCGATGCCACGGCCTGGCACAGGTCCCTGCTGGCACAGGCCCCTGCGGACACGCCGGCCCCTGCGGACACGGGCACCCGCCGGGACCCGCGGCCCGCCTGGCTTGTGTGCGCCTCGCGACCCGGTCAGGCCGGGTCGCGCGACCCGGCCGGGGCAGGTCCCGTCGGTGCCGGAGGCAGGACGACGACCTCGCCCTCGAGCACGACGACCCCGTCCTGGTTCTTGCACACGGTGCTCATCCGGACTCGCCCGCGCGGGGCCATCACCTCGATGACCTCCGCGAAGGCCGTGATGGTGTCCCCCGGCCGCACAGGCGCGGTGAAACGCAGGTCCTCGCGCTCGAGGATGCTGCCCGCGCCCGGAAGCCGCGTGCTGATCACCGCGACCACCAGACCTGCGGTCAGGGCTCCGGGAGCGACGCGTCCGTGGTAGCGCTGGGTGGCCGCGTAGCTCTCGTCCGTGTAGAGCGGATTGAGGTCGCCCGTCATGCCGACATACAGGTGGATGTCGGTTTCCGAGACGAGCTTGCTGACCGAGGCGCGATCGCCGACGGTCAGTTCGTCTGCCGTTCGCCCGAGCGCGAATGCCACCGCCGGTTCCTTTCTGGTTCAGGCTACGGGTTTGGACCCGAGGTAGTTCTCGGCGAAGATGTCCTGGTTGAGCAGGATGCTCGCCGTCCGCAACCCATCCATCAGCTCCTGGTCGAAGGGGTCGAGGATGGCGCCGTCGATCCCGGCGGCCATGGCCATGACCAGGTAGGTCCGGTTGACCAGGCTCCGGTTGGCCGTCCCCTGGGACACGTTGGAGAGGCCGATCGCGATCTTCGGGGCCGGATCGCACAGGGACTTGAAGTCCGGGATCGCCTTGAGCGCCGCCGCACACTGGTCCTGGGCAGCGCTCACCGGCAGCACGATCGGGTCCAGGTAGAGCCGGCTGGGCTCGATTCCGGCCTCGAGGGCGCGGGCCACGATCGTGAGGGCGATCTCCGTCCGGGCCTCCGCGTTGCGGGGGATCCCGCGCTCGTCGATCGTCAGGCCGATGAGGCTGGCGTTGTAGGCGGCCGCCAGTGGCAGCAGGGTGTCGAGCTTGGCCTGGGCCCCGGTCGTGGAGTTGATGATCGCGGGATGGCGGGCGGCAACGAGCCCGGCCTCGATGACCGGGATCTTCGCGCTGTCGATCGACAGCGGCACGTCAACGACCGACTGGATGGTCTCGACCAGCCAGCGCATCACCTCGACCGGGTCGCCCTCCGTCGGCCCGGTGTTGACGTCCAGCGCATGGGCGCCGGCTTCCACCTGGCGTCGGGCCAGGTCCTTGATGGCGGCCTCGTCGCGCTCGGCGATCGCCCGTGCGACCGAGCGGAACATCCCGTTGATGCGTTCGCCGATGATGAACATGACTACTCCTCTGTCGCGCCGGCCGGGCGCGCTGTCAGCTCGCTGATGGTCCGCTTCACCGACGCGAGGGCGTCGGGATGGAGCAGGACGACGATGTCCGCCCCCGCCTGCAGGTATGTGGTGGCCGTGGTCGCCTCCCAGGCAGGACCGCGACGGGCCGCCGATCCCCAGGCCGGCATGTCCGCCTCGGGCAGACGTGCCTCTTTCGCCTTCCAGGCGTCCTCACCAACGATGGCTACCACCGGCTGCGAGAGCATCTTGTCGCCCTGGAGCCCGGCAAGTCGGATCCGCTCCATGATCGAGTACTCGTACTCGAGGCCGTAGCCGAGCGAGGCCGTCCCCGGGTGGAGCACGATCCGGTCGGCCGGCAGACCCATCTCGCTGACCAGGATCGAGAGCTGCTTCTGGATGTTGACGTCGATCGGTCCTTCGGCCAGGAGGGCATGCCCATCGGCCAGGCAGGCGACGACCAGAGTCTTGTAGTTCTCCGGGACCGCGATCCCCATCAGGCAGCGCTCGCCCCGAGCCTCCTGGGCGATCCGCGGCCAGAGCTCGTTGTCGGCGTCGGGGTCGCCGCAGCCGAGGATGATCAGCGGCACCGAGACCGCGTCGAGCACGGCCCGGACGGTTCGGGCGGCCTCCTCGGGACTCGCGCCCCGCTCTTCGGGGTGCGTCGAGATGAGTCGCAGGCAGATCAGGTCGGCGCCCAGCTCCTCGACGCCTTTGCGAGCCCAGGCTGCCGGGGAATCGATGACGTCGGCGAGCGACGCCCGAAGGTGCTCAGGCCAGTCCTCCGGCACCGCGTCGAGCACCTCGAGCGCGACGAGCGGGGGGTAAGGGCTCGGCGCGTCGCCGGTCATGAATGGCAGGGCCCCGTGGCCACCGATCGTGACCGTTGAGCTCCGTGTCCCGCCGTCGGCGCTCGTTGCGCCGATGGTGACGGTCATGATCCTCCCGGGCCAGGTCTCGCGCATCAACTCGACCGTCACTTGGTTCCTCCTTGTTCGGATGACTTGTTGGCAGCCCCGGCCAGCCGGCGCGTTGCAAGCTCGGCCAGGACGGTGACCGCCTCGGCATCGAGATAGCCCTCGACCGAGGCGTCGAACACGACGTTTGCGGTTGCCGGGAACTCCTCGTCGCCACCCCAGACGATGTACGCGAGCGGCACGCGGGGCAGGGCCGGGAGACGAACCGATACGCCCCCGAGCTGGATTGGCTCCCCGTCGAGGCTCACGGCCGCCTCCAGGAGCGCCTGCGGGCGCGACCCGAAGGCACGCACGAGCGGGAACACGACGCGGCCCCGGAAGGAGGCGGAGTAGCCCGCACCACCGGGAAGCTGTTCAAAGGCAACCCACTCCCCGTCGTGGGCCCGGCCAGTCGACTCAGTGAGGTAGAGAAGGAGCAGGATCGCGTCCGTCTCGGGTGCCGGTTGGCCATCGGCCTCCAGCACCAGCCCGTCGGGATACTTGATCACGTACTCCTGGCCAAGGCATCGCAGCCCGATCCGGTCCGGCCCGAGCGCCTGCGCGCCGCTGCGCTCCACGATCCCAGCCATGTCCATGCTGCCCAGCCGGGCGCGGAGCCCGTCGTAGGCCACGTGGTACGTGCTCACCCGCGTCCTCCCGCGACGGCGAACGCCGTCAGCATCCGGTCCACCGCAAGGACCGCCGGCGCCTCATCGGGGAGCTCGAGCAGGGGGCGTCCGGCAAGCTCGAACTCCGCGACAGATGGGTCGTCGGGCACGAGGCCGGCAAGCTCGAGCCCCTCCGCCGCGATCGCCGTCTCGACCGTCGGCGGAAGCTCGGAGGCCCTGTTGACCACCAGCGCCACCCGGCGCACCGGGAGGGCGAGCTCCGCGATGAGGTCCCGGATCCGCTGCGCCGATCGGATTCCGACCCCGGTGGCGTCGCTGACGATGAGAAGGAGATCCACGTCCCGGGTGGTCCGCCGGCTGAGGTGCTCCATGCCGGCCTCGTTGTCGACGACGACCGACCGGTAGGCGCCCATCAGCTGGTCCATGTAGTTGCGCAGGAGGTGGTTCGCCGAGCAATAGCAGGCGGCTCCCTCCGGACGGCCCATCTCGATCAGGTCCATGCCCCGGCCCTCGGCCAGGCAGTCCTGCAGCTCGAGCTCGAGGTACGTCGCCTTGGGCATCGTCTCGGGCACCCCGCGCAGGCCCTTGCTGGCGTGGAGGACGTCCGACATCGTCCGTTCCGGGTACAGCCCGAGGGCAGCGTCGAAGCAGGCGTTCGGGTCGGCGTCAACCGCCAGGATCGGGGTCCGGGTCGCGGCCCGAAGGGAGCGGACGACCAGCCCCGCCACGGTCGTCTTTCCCGTACCGCCCTTGCCGGCGAGCGCGATCACCTGGGCCATGACGCCACCTCAGGATGCCCCGAGTGCGGCACAGGCCCGGGGGAACCGGCCGCAATCGGTGTGGGGAAGGAACATGGCAGAGACGTACTCATCCATAAAGGCCTCATCGACGCTGAGTTCACGGTAGGTCATCCGGGCAGCCACGTCGCCGGCCCGGCGCAGCGCCTCGTAGGAGAGCAGTGCCATCTTGGCGCCGATCACGGAGCCGTTGCCGATGAAGGTGACCCGCTCGATCGGCACGTCGGGCAGGAGCCCGATCTGGATCGCGTTGCGGATGTCGAGATAGGTGCCAAAGCCGCCGGCCACGTAGACCCGCTCGAGATCGGTCATCTCGACGCCGAGGCGTCGGGCGAGGAGCGCGGCCCCGGCGTAGACAGCCGCCTTGGAGCGCAGCAGGTTCTCGAGGTCGGCATTGTTGATCGTGATGTCCCGCCCGATCGCGGTCGCCTCGGCCGGCACGATGACGAGCTCGAGCCCGGACGGGCCCGTGCGGACGAGGGGCGCGTCCGCCCGCAGACGGGCCGACCGGTCGACCCACCCGGCGCGGAGCATGGCCGCCAGGAGGTCGACCAGTCCGGAGCCGCAGATGCCTCGCGGCGGTGTCCCGCCGATCGTCTCGAAGGCGAGCGCACCGTCCTCGGTCACCTCGACCCGCTGGATCGCGCCCCGGGCCGCGCGCATCCCCGACGAGATGCCGCCACCCTCGAAGGCAGGACCCGCGGAGCAGGCACAGCAGATCAGGAAGTCCCGGTTGCCGATGACCGTCTCGCCGTTCGTCCCGGCGTCGATCAGCATCGACAGCTCGCCGGTCGTGTCCATCCCGGAGGCGAGCACGTCGGCGACGATGTCCCCGCCCACGTAGCTGGCCACACCGGGCATCATCGTCACCGTCGCGCGTGGGTGGATCCGCAGCCCGAGTGCCCCGGCGTGCTGGGCCGGCGGCAGCGTGGCCACCGGGATATACGGCGAGCGCCGGATCTCATCGGGTGCCAGGCCAAGGAACAGGTGGGCCATCGTCGTGTTGCCGGAGATCACTGCGGTGACCATCTCGTCGCCGCTGACGTCATGGGTGTGCGCCAGCCTCCCGACCAGCACGTTGAGCTCGCCGACCACGGCCCCCCGCAGCTGCTCGAGCCCGCCGGGCTCCCCAGCCCGGATGATCCGGGTGATCACGTCGTCGCCATATGCAACCTGGCGATTGAGCGCCGCAGCCGCGCCGAGGGTTGCCCCGCTCCCCAGGTCCACGAGGTGGACGACGACGGTGGTCGTCCCGATGTCCACCGCAAGGCCGAAGGCCCGCGTCGCGTCCGTTCCCGGGCGGAGATCCAGCAGCTCATAGCCCCCGGGCGAGCGGGCGAGGACCGCTGTCACTCCCCAGTCGGCCTCCCGAAGCACCCCGGGCGCCGCGCGCAGGACATCAAGGGGCACGGCGAGGTTCCGGATGTTGCGCTCCCGCTGCAGCTCGCGCTCCAGGCGGCCCAGGTCGCTGACCGGGTCGAGGAGCGTTGGCCGGGGGAGGTCGAGCGGCAGGGCAAAGGCCAGCGGGCTCGACACGAACAGCTCGGACGCTCGGGGCAGCCCGTGGGCGACCCGGTCCTCGGCGGCGGGCAGCTCGCCGGGGCGCTCGAGACCGGTGAGGATCTCCTCGCCTTCGATGCGCGAGGACTCCGGAACCCGAAGCGTCACGTCCCCCACCGCCCGCGCGAGGCAGGCGAGGATCTCGCCGTCGGAGCCGCGCGCCTCCGGCGGGGCGACGACCTCCCCGTCCGTGACCACGACCCAGCAACGCTGGCAGATCGCCCGTCCGCCGCAGACGCCGGCCAGCGGGACGTCTGCGGCTATCGCCGCGTCGAGCAGGGACTCCCCCTCCCCGACATCCGCGGAGCGGTCGTCGGGGAGAAAGGTGATGTGCGATTGGGTCACCGGCCGTCCTTCTAGCTCGTCGCGGCGGCCTCGGCCTGGCGCCATCGGTTGCGCATGAACATGGTCATGCCGGCCGACTCGCGCGGGCCAACCATGATCTCCCAGCCGCTCAGCTCCTCCAGCTTGCCGCTCAGGGTGGCGACACCGCCGGGGAGGACGGCCTTCCGGTGGTCGACACGCTCGGCAAGGTCGGACGCGGCCAGTGCCTTGGCGATCGTCTCGGCGGTGAACTTGTCGGCCGCCCAGGCGGTCAGGACCGACTGGCCCTCGGTGTCGACGATCAGCGCCCAGGCCGCCGTGCGGCTGGCCTCCACGTCTGCCTCGACCGTGAAGTAGGTGAGCGAGAAGTTGGTCGTGATCAGGACCGGAGAGGAGGCATCCGGCTTGCCGATGGCGCGCACGCCGGGCTCGATCTGGATCGGCTTCTGCGGGTCGGTGTAGATGTTCTGGCGCGCCGTGACCATGGCGAGCGCCTGCCAGTCCTCGAGCCCGTCCACCACGACGAGGCCCGCGTACTTGCTGAGGTAGGCCGTCCCCTCGGTGACCTGATCGATGGGATCCTGGGCCGTGACGAACGCCATCGCGGGGTAGCCCAGCGGCCGGAACTGGCGACGAAGCGCCAGCCGCCGGATCTGGGTCAGGTCCGTCAGCGTGGCCTGGATGCCGCGTGCACCGCTGTCGAGGATCAGGTCGGTGATGCCGAGGGCGCCGATCTGTCGGGTGAGACCGGCCAGCTCGTCGAGGTCCGCGCCCCGGACGACGAGCGGACAGGCGCTTGCCTTGGCGAGCGCCGCCATCGCCTCCCAGTTGTCGGTCGTGGCGGCGTAGAGGAGTGGGCGATGGGCGGAGATGCCCGCCACCGCGGCCTCCAGGACCGCCGGCGTGTCGCTGATGAGCATGAGTGCGAGACCCATCTCGTCGGCGAGGGCGGCCGCGGCGGCAAAGCGTCCCGGGTCGCCGTCGGCATCCTCGAGCGCAACCATCTCCACCCGCACGAACTGCCCGACCCGGTCGAAGACCATCGCCTGGACGCGCTCGAACTCCGCCTTCAGCTCTTCCAGGCTGCGGTCGGTCCGGATCCGGGCCGCGATCGCGGTCGGGTGGTAGAAGGTCTCCTCGTGGCGGAACAGGACCGTCTCGTTGCCCATCACGATGCACTGGGCCTCGGGGCCGATGCTGACCAGCCGGATCGGCGGAGCGGCGGCCCCGGCGAGCGTCGCCTTCGCATCGTCCGTCGCATACGGACAGGCGTCGATGGCCGCCTTCTTGGTGGCCAGGCTCATCGCGAAGGCCAGGCAGGTGGGGACTCCACACTCGCCGCAGTTCGTCTTCGGCAGCACCTTGTAGATGTCAAGCGCGGTCAACGCCATGTGCGTTCGCCTCCGGTATGTTCTGGCCGGTCCGCTCCCGGACCGGCGTCTTGATCAGCTAGAGCATCGACGCCATGGTCAGGGCCGGGTGCTTCTTCTCCTCGAGGAAGGCCACCAGCTCGTCGACCGTGGTTGCCACCGTCTCGTCTGCGATCCTGTCCACGAAGTCCGGGTCGCCGATCTCGACGGCCCGGGCCTGGAGCTTCTCGCGCAGGGCCTCCTTGAGATCACGTGGCATCCACGTGAGGCGCTGCAGGCCGCCGTCGGCCGGGATGAACTTGCGACTGGCGAGGAAGAGGCGTCCGACACCCAGGAAGCCTGGCGTCTGGATGCCGCCCCCGACCATGCTGGCCAGGGAGCTGAAGGACATGCCCAACGGCGTCATGCCCCCGTACTCCCGATCGACGGCGATCACCCCGTTGACCTCGGGGACGATCCCCAGGATGCACTCGAAGCAGCCGCACGAGGTCATGGGGGCCATCAGCATCGAGTACAGGCTGACCTGCTCGACGGTCTTGCTCGACTTGCTGCTGACGAACTCGTTGAGGCCCTGGTACATCCCCAGCGAGGCGTCGAGGCAGACTCCCTTCTCGATCGGCTGGTTCGGGCCGAGCGGGTTGATCTCGTGACTGACCTTGCCGTCCAGCCAGTTGTAGGCGCCGCACAGGCCGAGCCGCTCGGGCGAGATGATGCAGACGTGGTTCGGGGAAAAGGACTGGCAGAGCGTGCACGAGTAGTAGATGTCGGTCGACTCGTCGGTCATGCCGCCGACGCGGGCGTCGCGCTCGTCCCAGACCTTGCGCGCTTCCGCAAGGATCGGCTCGAGAGTGGCGGCGTCGGAGATCAGGGTGATCGACACCTTGTCAACGAGGGAGGGGTACTCCTCGAGGTACTTGGCGTGCAGGATCACGCCCAGGTCCCGGAGCCGGAAGCCCGCGTTGAAGGCGTCCTGGCTGACCCGGATCCACGGCAGGTCGCGCTGCCCCATGTGCATGATGCCCATCGCCCCGTTGACGAAACGGTGCACCTGGCGCTCGAGGATCGGCTCGAAGTCCTTCTGGAGCTTGCGTCCGGCGACCTCGATGAGGATGCCGAGGGGCATCGATCCGCCGATCTCGGCGCTGTCCAGATCCGGGCCGACCACCTCGATGTGCCCGTCCTCGATCTCGTCCAGCTCTCGACTGCGCAGGTACTCGAGGGCCGGGTGGCCACCCCGCCCGAACTCCACCTGGAGCTGCTCCTTGCGAACGCGCTCACCCTCGAAGGCGGCGCTGTAGGAGACCGGGATCGGGATCTTGGTGATCTTGAGCTTGAGCCCGCGCACCTCGATCGCCCTGGGCACCATCCGATCGTGGGCCGTGTTGGCAACCACGTGCTCGTAGGTGCAGATGCCGCTGGGCAGGATCTCGGGGATGTCCGTGTCCGCGATGACCGGGAAGCCGAAGTTGATGGCGCCCGCGGCGGTCGCGTACTTCTGGTCGTCAACCTCACCGAGGGCGAGCACGAACGCGAAGACCCGCTCCTTGTTGTACATGAGGATCTTGCGCGCACTGGCCCGGTCGCCGGGGACGATGCCGCCGAACGTCATCGCGGCCCGCGCGGCGAAGTTGAGGGCGAGGACGGCGGAGCTCGTGTCCTTGCCGTAGGGCACGAGATACGTGTCCCAGCTCATCTCCACGCCTTCCTCGGCCAGCTGCTCGGCCATGCTGCGGCCGCCGGTCTGGCTGGCAAGGAAGACGAGGATGTTGCGCTCCTGGAGCTCCCGGGCGAGGCTGACCGCGGCCTCGTTGGTGGGCATCGCACCCACGCAGGCGGCGAACCCGGGCATCCTCCCGTCCACGAGCTTGATGCCCTGCGTCCGGAGAATCGAGTCGTCGGTGAAGCCGAGGTAGATCCCGCCCGGAGGGCCTCCGTTGGTGTAGCGCAGTGCCTCGATGACCTCCTGGGCGATGAGGGTCGCGACCCCCGCGTCGAGCGCGTCGCCCAGGTAGGGCAGCCAGACGTCCTCCGTGGGGACGGGCGGGAGCAGGCTCCTCGCGATGCGCAGCGGCGCCTGGGCGTCCTCGACGGTCTTCACCTCGATGCCCGTCGTGGCCAGGATCAGCGGCAGGTAGAACGCGGTGTTGGGGAACTCGAGGCGGGTCGCACCGCCCTGCGATTCCATCACCTCGGCCAGCCTGGTCTCCGCCTGGTTCACATAGTCGTGGCCGCCGCGGATCGCGGCGGCTGCAATGGTCTTCGACATGGTCTCTCGCTCCGTCGGTCGGGCTGTCTACGTCTCAGCGTGGTGACTAGGCGATGGCCGGGAGGGCGTCGTACATCATCGGCCGCAGCTTGAGCGCAGCCCGCTTCCGGTCGAGGTGCTCCACGATCAGCTCGGCGGTCCTGATCGGGTCCGTCTCGAACGTGAACCGGGCGCCGACCAGGTCGTCGAGCTCGTCGGTCACGAACCGGGTCACGGCCTCGCTGCCGAGGATGTTGAACGGTGAGCCGAGGAAGGTCGTGATACCCGAGGCAACGGCGTAGAAGCCGATCGCGATCGCCTTCTCCGACCACCAGCCGGGCGCCGAAGCGGCGATCGGGAGCTCGGAGAAGTCACGGCCGATGCCGCCCTCGCTGACCATCTCCTGCGCGACCGTCAGGATCCGGCTGTTGTCGACACACGAGCCCACGTGGAGGACCGGCGGGATGCCGACCGCCGAGCAGATCTCCTGGAGCCCGCGCCCCGCGTGCTCGAAGGCCGCCTCGGGGCGAAGCAGGCCCGCCTTGCCACAGGCGATCGCCGAGCAGCCGGTCTGCGCCACGAGCACGTCGTTGCGCAGCAGCTCGAAGACGGTGTCCAGGTGTCCCTGGTCCTGGATCTGCTTGGGGCTGTCGCAGCCCACCACTCCGACGACACCGCGGATACGACCCGAGATGATCCCGTCGTTGAGCGGCCGGAAGCCGCCCCGGTAGGTGCCACCCAGCATGTGGGTGATCGACTCGGTCGTGAAGCCCGCGACCACGTCCATCTTGTGGTCCGGGATCTGGACCCGCACCTGGTCGCGGTTGGCGAAGTTGGCGACCGCCCGGCCGACGATCTCGCGGGCCGCCTCCGGCGCCCGGTCCTCGGTGACCTGGATCGGGATGGTGCCCGGGAACGCCGCCTGGGTCGAGGTCGCGATGATCTCCGTGTGGAAGCAGCCGGCCGCCTGGACGATCCCGGGCATGACGCACTGGACGTCCACCAGCATCGCCTCCACGGCGCCGCTGACGATGGCCAGCTCCTGCTGGAGGAAGTTGCCGGCGATCGGGACGCCGCGGCGCATCAGCACCTCGTTGGCGGTGCAGCAGATGCCGGCGACGTTGATCCCGGACGCACCCAGCTCCGCGGCCTCCGCGAGGAGGCCGGGGTCGCCGGCCGCATCGACGATTGCCTCCGCCAGGGCCGGCTCATGGCCGTGGACGAGGATGTTCACCTGGTCCGTGCGCAGCACGCCCAGGTTCATCTCGGCGCGGATCGGCTTCGGCGTGCCGAACAGGACGTCCTGGAGGTCGGTGGCGACCATGGAGCCACCCCAGCCGTCGGCCAGGGCGCTGCGCATGCCGGACATCACGAGGCTCTTGTACTCGGTGTCGACGCCCATGTTGGTCCGGTGCATGACGTCGACGACCTCGCGGTCGACGCCACGGGGGGTGATGCCGAGCTTGTGCCAGTTCTCCTGCTGCTTGGCCGGCGCCCGGCTGACGAACGCCAGGGCTCCCTCCTGCTGGCCGAACTGGGCGAGGCAGGACTCGGCCACGCCCTCGGCGATCTGGTCCACGGTCCGGTCCTTGACCGGGACGTCCAGCTCTGCGGCCAGGGTGCGCAGCTTGACCTCATCGCGCACGCCATACCCGGGCGCCTCGCCCCGGGAGGCCTGGAGGAGCAGGTGGGCCACCGACCGTCCATGATCCGAATGGGCCGCGGAACCGGCCGCCATGTCGCGCGCGAGGCGACGGGAGGCGATCGTGTTGACGTCCGCGCCGCAGACCCCGACCTGGGGTCGCTTGGTGCCGGGCAGGCCGAGGCTGCACGGGCCGAGATGGCAGACGGTGCAGCAGATGCCCGCCTCGCCGATCTTGCACTGGGTTCCCATGGCAGCGTAGCGGTCCCAGACCGTGTTGATGCCTTCCTGCTTGGCTCGCTCGCGCATCTCCACGCTGGCAAGGTCGGTGCGGGCCGGGCGGGTTGTGGCCTCTGTCACGGTTTCACCTGCACTTTCGTCATTGCTACCAGGGCGTCCGTGAGCCGGGCGGCCGCCGCGGGCAACTCGCCCGCGATCTCGGTCACCGGTCGTCCGGCTCTTTCTGCTGCGATCACTTCGTCGCTGTAGGGAATGGTCCCGACGATCTCCATGCCGTCGAGCTGCGCTGCCAGGTACTCGATGTCTGCTGGTCCCCGCATCCTGTTCCCGACCGCGAGCACACGCTCGACGCCGATCTCGCCGGCGAGGCGCCGGATGCGACGGGCCGTCTCGATGCTGGCCCGGCTTGGATCCACGACCACCACCATGGCATCCACGGCGTGGGCGCTCCTCCGGCCAAGATGCTCAAGGCCGGCTTCCAGATCGATCACGACGGCTTCGTCCAGCGCCGTGACGACGTGCTCGAGGAGCCGCCGCAGGAGCACGGCCTGCGGACAGGCGCAACCTGCGCCACCGTGCGTGATTCCCCCGGCCACGATCAGGTTGATGCCGTCATGGGAGATCGAGATCCGGCCCACCAGGTCGTCGACGCGAGGGTTGAGGCGGACGAACCCGCCGGGGCTGCCGATCCGCTCCTCGATCTCGTCGCTCATCTCGAGGAGCGGGGTCACCGGTCCCGGGGGGAACCCGAGGGCCGCAGCCGTGGTCGGGTTGGGATCGGCGTCGATGACCGTGACCCCGTAGTCCCGTCGGCGCAGCTCCACGGCCAGGAGGGCGGAGAGGGTCGTCTTGCCGGCGCCGCCCTTGCCCGAGACCGCGATCTTCATCGCGCGCCGCCGTGCGTCGGCGGGCGACTTCGCATGCCACGGGAATCAGAAGGTCTGCCCATGACCCAAGCGTCCGTATGACCCCGGACCCCGACAAGGACCGGAGGACCCACTTTGCGTGCCATGAGTCATACGCAGGGTCGCCCGATGGTCAGGGGTCGACAGCGCCGGCCGGTCAGGGGGGGCGGTTCCGACCCATGTCTCCCGGCCGCGGCCGGCCGGGTGCAGTGCGCGTCGCCCCTGCGGGTGAGCGCGCCGCGAGCGTGCACGCGCGGGTGCAGGGTGGCGTCATGCACGAAGCAGGAGACGACCCACAACCTCGTCGCCTTCGACCTCGCCGGTCTCGACAAAGCCCAGGCCGGCATAGAGCCGCCGAGCTGCATTGTTGCTGGGGTGGTAGCTCAGCGCGACAGACGGCCGCAACCCTGCCCGGGCCCGCGCGATCATGGCCTCCACGGTCGCTCGCCCCACCCCGCGCCCCTGTGACGCCGCGTCGATGACAAGCCCGCCGATCCAGTACGAATTGTCAACCGGGTCAACGGCCTCCATGGCGAACCCGACCACTACCCCACCCGATTCGACAGCAAGTGGCTGCCATGGGCCTCCGCCATACGCGCACATGGCCAGGTATCGGGTCACGGACGCAACGAACGCACGCTGCTCGTCCCGAACGTCCAGATCCGCAACGGCCCGCCAGTTGCCCGCGCCTACCGGAGCCAGCGTGACGCCCACCGACTCGCCCCCTCTCCCCTTGTCGTCCCTGTGCCCTCGTCCCACGAATTCATCCTATCCGTCCGGCACCGGCTCGCCCCGCCCGAGCGCCCATGCGAGGCCGGCCATCTACTCCGGATCCGCCGCGGCGGCGCAGCGACGAGGCTGCGGCCGGGTGCCATGAAGTGGACCGCTCGCTGACTCTGCCCCACGGCAGGAGGGTCAGCTCAACGCAAGGCCCGCGGCTGGGTCACGGGCACGTGTCGTCGGCAGGCTGGTTCGCGGCGGTGGGCTGGGTGCACCCCATCAGGGCCGCGTGGTACCCGTCGGCCTGCCTGACGAGAAGGATGGCGTCGGGCATTCCTGATCCGGATGCGAGCAGCGCGGGCTGCCCCTCGTCGTTCACATGCTCGGCGGCGTGCATCGTCCAGGATGAGACCGGTCCGCCGGTCGCTGCGGCATAGGCTATCGCCCGTCGTTGCAGCGCTTGGCAGCGTTCGAGCGGCAGCGACAGGCCGGCACAATCGACCTCTGGCCCGATCCTCCAGCCCTCGACCGCGGCGGGTCGCCCGGTCGCGGAACAGGCCAGAACGGCTGCCGTCGCGAGCGCGAGGATCGCGGCGCCGGCCGCAGAGCGCCTCATCCGTGTCATGGCGCGATGCTCGCACGGCTCGATCACGGAGACAAGGATCCGGGGCGTGGCGCAACACCAGCGGGGGTGCTTTGGGAGTCCCCGGGGCCTATGCGGTGAAGGGTCGGCCCTTTCACGCACGACGAGTCGAGGGGCGTATGCGCCGATCATTGGGGGCTTCGCGCGCTGACGAACAGCCTTGCTACATGCAGCGCGGTCTCGAGCCGCCAGATCGTGACCTTGCCTGCCGTCGACGGGTTGCCGGCGGCCGGAACTGTCCCTGCGCCGTCTGTGGCCAGGATGCTCGCTCTGCTGGGAGGCATGGAGTCAGGACGACTGATCCACGAGCGTCCGTCCCGTGACATGTAGAGCGACGCGCTTTCGCAGGTGAGTCGATCACGTCATTCGCCGACGAGCGTCGACCGCCAGGCCACCTCGCTGTCCGGCGTGATCGCGAGAAGCGTGATCGCCGACCCGGCCCCGGCAGGTTCGACCGCCGTTGCGTAGACCGTCCCGTCGGCGCCGGCCACCACGACATCCCAGCGCCCGGCCGGGTTCGTGAGCTTGACCGGCCAGCCGTCAACGACCCGGCCGTCCGGCCCGACCGCGACGACTTGCCCGCCGCTCTTCGCATCAGCCGGCGCCAGGAGGACCAGAAGCACCTCACCGGGGCCGAGGGCCGGCACCGTCCGCCACACGCCGCATCCTGTATCGCCCTGCGGACATTTGCCCTGCTCCCCGATGGGCGCACCGGCCGACCACGGCCACCCGTCGCGGACGTTGCCGTCCGGGTCCGAGCGCGTGGACGACGACGCGGTCGCGGTCGTCGACGCCCAGGACCCACGCGGATCCGCCTGGCTCGAGCACGGGCCTGATCGGCGCGTACCCGCCCGCAAAGGTCGCCTCGGAGATGCCGGGCACGGGCAGATCCAACCCGACGGAAAGCGTCCCGTCGGGGGTGAGCGCGACGAGCGCCTGGTTCGGGGCGAGCGCGTCCGTTCCCTCGGCCCTCGCCGAGGTAATCGCGTAGTAGCGACCGTCCGGTCCTACCACGGGGGCGGAGACGATCCCGGGCACGGAGATCGGCCAGCCCGGCAGCGCGCCGTCAAACCCGAACGCCAGGATCTCCGTCGCCGGGTCGGCGGCCTCGTCATCATCATGGACCCATCGCTGGAACGCGACCCCGTCGGCAGCCAGAGTCGGATCGTAGGAGGAGTTCCTGTCCCTGACAGCCGCCTGACCCTGCTCCAGCTGGCCGGGCGCGCTGACCCGCAGGATCCGGAACTCGCCCTCCAGCACGTTCCCATCAGCGTCGGTCGTGACGGTGGTTGTCGCCAGGACCAGCGTGTCACCGACCATCCGGGCATCGACAGGGTCTGCCGGCAGCATGACCGGCCAGCCGGGAGACGCTGCGCCGGCGGCGTCGAACGAGAGCGCGAACACGGCTGGTGTTGCATCCGGGGATGCCGGGACCGTCCGGCACAGGAGGCGGACGCTGCCGTCGGGGGCGACGAGCGGCAGCTGCGAGAACGGCGATGCCGGGATGCCGGCCCGGATGCTGCAGTCCACGCCCTGGATCTCCTGCGGCCAGCCCGCGGCGGGCTCGCCGTCCCTGGTGAGAAGCGCGAGGACCGCTCGGCCCGTTTCGCCGTCGAGCGCCGGGCCCGCATGGTCGTTCACGAGCACCCACACCCCGCCGGCCGCGGCCGGTGCGAGCGAGACGGCACCCGATGGCAGCGGGAACGAGGCCGGAGTGACCACGGGCCCGCTCACCGGAGGGGCCGACGGCTCGAATGAAGCCGACGGCACCGGGCTCGCGCTCGGCGCGGGCGTGGCGTCCGGACCGGCGCTCTGGCTCGGCACCGGGAGCACGACCGAGAGCTCGTCCTCGGGGGTGCGCAGGAGCTGGGCACCGACCGCGAGCGAGCCCACCAGCAGCAGGCCCAGGAGCGCCGCGAGGACCAGCAGCCGGAGCGGGTGGCGGACGACGCCCGGGTGCATCGCAGTAGCGAGGATCTCGGATCCGCGGCGCTCGGGCAGGGTGACCCGCGGCAGGTGCTCGAGCGCGAGGGCATCGCCCCGGAAGGCATGCGCCCGCCGGGCACAGGCCGGGCAGCCCGCGAGGTGCGCCTCGAGGCGGCCGCGATCGGACGCCGCAAGCGGGTAGTCGATCGCGGTGGCGGCGAGGTGCAGGAACGTGTCGTGCGCTGGTCATTGGGACGCCTCCGCCGACTCGAGCCGGCTGCGGACCCGGATCCGGGTCCGACACAGCAGGGTGCGGGTGGCGGCCTCGGAGCGCCCGATCGCGGCGGCGATCTCGGCCCCGCTGAAGCCCTCGGCCGCGAGGAGCAGCGCCGCCCGGGCGCCGGGGTCCAGGTCCGCGAGGATGCCCACGATCGCGGCCCGGCCCTCGCGTGCGAGGTAGCTCGCCTCGGGGGTGAGCGTCGTCACCGGCGGGGCCGTGGTGGTCTGGATCCTGACCAGCCCGCGCAGCGCGGCCGAGATGCGCCGTCCCCGGCTGACCGCGAGGTTGGCACCCACCCGGTACAGCCAGGCCCGGACGTTGTCGGGGGTCCGCCCGGCCCGCACCTCGCGGGTCAGGCGCAGGTAGGCCTCGGAGAGCAGGTCCTCGGCCACCCCGGGATCGCGGGCCGTCCGGACGAGGAACGCGTAGACCTCCGCGTGGTGGTCGGTCCAGGCGGCCACGACCAGCGCGTCCGCCTGCGCGGCGCGATGCGCGCCCGCGGCGTCCACCGATTCGAGAGGAGAGGTCACCGGTTCCACGCCGATGTGACGCTATGCCCCGCCTGGTGTTTCAGGGCAGAGGCGAAGGGCCATTCGCGCGGAGCGCACGGTCCGTTGCCGGGGGCGGCAGTGCCGGTCAGGGTGCCCGGCTGGAGGTCGCGGAGGAGGTCCCGACGATCGAGAAGGCCGTGGGTCCCACGGGATCCGCCTCGTTCTGGCCGACGACCACGACGCGGTCGCCTGCGACGGCGATGTCCACGTCGCCGAACGCCTGCATCTCGGGCCCCCAGTCGGGGTCGATCGTCGGCTGGGGGATGCCCGGCATCTCGGCCCACGCCTCGCCGTCGATCGACGCCCAGAGCCCGATCCGGTTGCCGATGGTCGACACCGCGAGGAACCCGTCGCCGAATGCCGAGATCCGAGCGAGCACGGGCACGCCGGCCGGCTCGACGAGGCGCCAGCCGGCCTCGTCCGACAGGAGCAGACGTGCGTGATCGCCGGCCTCGCCGGCCCCGTTGGCAAGCGCGACGATCCGCCCCGATGTCGCCGCGACCGAGGTGAGCACGACGTCGGCGTCGTCGGGAACGAGGGTACGCGTCCAGGCCTCGCCGTCGACGGACTGCAGCACGAGCGGTCGACACGTCGACTGCTCCTCCATGGTCGAGGTGGCGGTGCAGGTCCTGCCGACCGCGACGAGGGAGCCCTCCGAGGTCGTCACGACGTCCGCCGGCCCGCCCGAGTTGTAGGCTGAGGCGTAGGTGACATAGCCGCCGATGTCGAAGGCGTCGCCGTCGGGCACCCGCCGCCAAGATCGACCGTCGGTCGAGAGCCAAGCCGCAGCGCGAGGGGTGCCCTCCTCGCGGGCGACGCCGACGATGACATAGCTCGATCCGTTCCAGGTCACCGCCGCCGGCCAGGAATGGGCCGCGTCAGGAAGCTTCGCGCGGGTCCACGTCTCGCCGTCGCTCGAGGTCCGTGCCGTACCGCCGCGAGGGTCTGGCGCGGCCGTCATGCCGACGGCGACGAAACCGGCCGGTCCCCAGACAACATCGGTGAGGCCGATGTCGGGATAGTCGTCGATGGGGACGGTGTCCCCGACGGCAAGGCCCGCGTCGGCCGTCGCGGGCTCCCACGCGAGCCCATCCCCCGAGTGCCATGCACTCGCCGTCCCGCCGCCCGGCCCAACGTTGTCGCGGAACACCCGACGGCCGACGGCCGCGAACCCGCCGTCTCCGCCGCCGACGGCGGCAGGCGTCGGGCCATAACCCTCCAACATCGACGGGATCAACCCGCTCTGCCACGCGAGGGCCGGGATCGCCGACGCAGGTGGGGTCGTGCCCGCGCTCGGCGCGGTCGGGACGACCCGCCGGAGTGGCCGACGCCGGCCGATGCCGCGGGGCGCTCGCTGGGCGTCGCCTCGGCCGAGTGGCCGACGGCCGGGCCGATCCGCGCGTCGCTGGGCGTCGCCTCGGCCGGAGTGGCCGACGGCCGGGCCGATGCCGCGGGGCGCTCGCTGGGGGTCGTGCCGCCGGCGCACCCGGCCAGCAATGCAGCCGCGGTGAGACCGACGATAAGCCGGCCGGTTGAAGGTCGCGGAACCATCGCGCACTCCCTGGGGACGCCCATCACGCGGGTCGGTCTCGCCAGTCCCACGGCGCGGTCCCAGCGGCCGTGAGTGATGGACCGCGTGTCAGAGCCTCCCGCTGAGGATGGGACGCGGGGGACGGCAGGTTGTTGCGCCCCGGTCTGCCCGCACCCCGACTGGCCGGCAAGCCGGGACGATCCGAGAGGCGCGCGGCCCGAGTCGCCCCCAGCCCCGCGGGGGCCGCGGACCACCCCAGGTCAGGACACCTTCAGGCGCTGTCCACCCCAGTACATGAACAGCACGCCCACCATGGAGATCGTGTGGTACAGGCCGTTCCGATCCACCGGGTTGAACAGGTCCACGCCGAGGACCTGGACGGCTGAGGCGGCCAGGAGCACGAGGACGCCCACGACCATCTGCCAGGAGCCGGTGCCGTGCCTCAGCCTGAGGACGCTCAACAGCAGCAGGAGGAGCATCACGGGCAGGTAGTTGACGATGACGATCCGGAAGTCGCCGATCAGCAGGACGGCGATGACGTAGACGATGAGCTGGATCGCTCCCAGGATCAGCGCAGTCCGCTGCCAGCGGGGTGGGAAGAACTGCCGCGCCGTCGCAAGCAGCATGCAGAACGTCGCCACGCCCGCAACGATCCAGTTCGGCCGCTGGATGAAGTAGCGCGACAGCCCGGCCGGCTCGACGAAGCCATGGTCGATGCCGCCGATGAGCGCGCTCGACGCCAGAGCGAACATGGCCCCGCCCCAGAACCAGGCCGCCGAGAAGCGGGCCTTCGGGGTCTTCACCATCAGGCCGGCCAGGAAGAAGAGCTCGCTGGCCAGGACGAAGTTGGTGATCGACGTTATCGCCAGGGTTTCCATCGTTCACGCGGCGACCGCAGGTGGTGGCTCAGCGCGGTTCCTCGCCACGATCCTCGCGCCGCATCGAGAGGTGCGGCAAGAGCCGAAATGCCCACGTCGCTTGTCCCTCTGCCGGCCGGCGCGCCGGGCCGACGGAGACGGCGCCGGGATTGCGGAGTCGGGCGGGGTCATTGCCTGGATACGACAGGCATCGTCGCCGTGCCTATGGCCATGAGGCCGGCGGCTACTGCGGAGGCTGCGGCTGGCGTCCCGATCCAGGCGGACAGGAACCGAGCCGGTAGCGATCGCGGCGGACACGAGGGCGGAACACGAGCCGCACTTGCGCCGTCGGTTGCCTGCCTATCGCGACACTGCCTCTGCGGAAGCGTCGGGCGTCAGCGCATCGGGCATCTCGAACACCAGGGCGGCCTCGCCGGCACCGGGCGCGAACTCGCAGTCAACCGACCGGAGGAGGCACACCCGGCGGTCGCGGTCGTAGCCAGGACAGTCCTCGGTCATGGGGCAGTCGTCGATCATGGCTAAACCTTCTGCTCCAGATCCCGGCCTGTCAACGGCGCTCACGGCTCAACTGCGCCACCGGGCGTGGGAGACCTCCCAGCCAAGGACACTCGGCCGGGCTCGTCATGCCGAACAGACTGCCCGAGCGCCAGGACGATGCAGACGTTGACGATGGTGAGGATTGCCGACATCGAACGCGTTCCCGCTAGGCGGGCGGGTCGGCGGTCCACCGGAGGATGTCACCCGGCTGGCACTCGAGCACCCGGCAGATCGAGTCCAGGGTGGAGAACCGGATCGCTCGGGCGCGCCCGTTCTTCAGGACGGCGACGTTCGCCGGGGTGATGCCGACGGCGTTGGCAAAGTCGCCCACGGACATCTTGCGCCGGGCGAGCATGACGTCGAGCTCGACGATGAGGGCCATCAGATCACCTCGTCGAGCTCGGTGCGGTCGGCGATCGCCGACTCGAGCAGGCCTCGCATGACGATCATGAGGAGCACGAACGCCAGCCCGCCGGCGATGCAGGCGAGCATGAAGTAGATCGTCGGTCCGCCGCCGCCGGGGACGAAGCCGAGCATGTGGATCAGGACGGCTGCGCTCAGGACCGTGGCGACCACCGCGCAGGTGATGATGACATCGACCCAGCGCAGGGCGCGGTGGGTGAAGATGACCCCGCCGTCGACCAGGGACAGCAGCCGCCAGACGACCAGCAGCGCCACCTGGACGCAGACGATGAAGAGGATGGCGGCCGTCGAATACGGGGCGACGAGGTAGGCGACTTCGGGGATGCTCGTTCCCACCATGGTCGCCTGCACGGGCACGAGGACCTGCACGAACACGGTTCCGAGCAGGAGGACGACAAGAGCAACGCGGAGAAGCCGACCTGCGAGCGTGTTCATCTATCGATTGTCGATTGCTTTCGCTCGGATGTCAATAGATCATTCGGTGTCACGAGGGCTTCTCGACCAACAGGTCTCACACACCGGGTGGGCGATCGCAATGAGCCCCAGGCGTCATCGAATTCGAACCCTCAGTCGTTCAACTGGCGGGCAGAGGCGCAGGCGTCACGTCGCTCCACGCGGACTTCCGGTGGTCGATCGCCAGGTCGAAGTGACCCTTCGCCGCGTCGCCCTCGGCGGCGGTCATCTGCTCCTGGGCGGCGCTGATGAGTCGGGGATCGGCGTTCGCGGCAATCGCGTCGTCGATCGCCGTCTGGGCAAGCAGCTCGTCGGCCGCGGCAAGGTCCGCGATCGCCGCCTTGACGGCGAACGACGGCTTCTTGATCCCCGTCAGCGCCTCGACCGCAGCCCTGTCCGCGTCGAAGACCGTCTCGCCGCTGACGGGATCCAGGTGATTGCCGTCGGCGAACCGCCCGGTCGCCACCCAGAGGCTGGCGGCGAGGCTGTCGCGGACGTGCCCGATCGCATCGGACAGTCGGCTCCTCAGGTTCTTGCTCGCCGTGCAGGCCAGCTCGTCCTGGAGGCTCACGAGGATCGCCTGCCTCGCCTCGACCGCCGTCTGGATCTTGACCGTGATCGTGAATGACCGCGACTGGCTGTTGCCGGCCTTGTCGGTCGCCGAGCACGTCACCGTCGTGATCCCGATCGGGAACGTCGAGCCCGAGGCCGGCGTGCACGCCTTCTTCGCCAGGCCGCTGGTGGCGTCACCGAACGTCGCGGCGTAGCTGACGGCCACCCCGTCCTTGTCAACCGATCCGACGTCGATGTCGGCCGGGACCGTGACCTTGGGCGGTGTCGTGTCGATCTTGACGGGGTCGGTGCCGGTGGCCGAGACGCCAGCCGTGTCGGTGACCTTGCACCTGATCTCGTGCGTACCATCGCCTGTGACCGTGGCCGCGTACGGCGATGCCTGGCCGGTGAGCGAGAACGGCTGGCCGTTGTCGGTGCAGACCGGCGGGGCCGTGACCGGCGCGGTGGCTGGCGTGACCGTGATGACAAGGGCGACGGGGGACGACCGGTTCCAGCCGTTGGACCCGTCGACTTCGTGGTCGACCGTGACCGATGGCCCCGCGGTCTTGATGCACCAGGTGAAGGTCGCCTGGCTGTCGTTGCCGGCCAGGTCCGTGGCGATGACCGTGAACGTGTGCGAGCCGGCGTCGAGGCCCGTGTAGCCATGAGAGGTCGCGGTGTCGCACGGAGCAGCGGGGCCGGCGTCGAGCTTGCAGCTGACGGTGTCGATGCCGCTGCCGGCGTCCGTGGCGCTGAAGGTGAACGAGGCCGAGCCCGAGCTGCTCGGGCTGGTGGGTTGGCCCGTGATCGCGACCGCGGGCTTCGTCTTGTCGACCTTCACGGCGTACGTGGCGGTGCCGGCGTTGCCGGCCACGTTCGCACACGTGGCCGTGAGGGTGAGCGTGCCCTCGCCGCTCGACGTGGAGCTGGCCGTGCATTGGGCCGCGTCAATCGTCGACCCGGCGCTGGACCAGTGCCAGGTCACGACGACGTCGGCGTTGTTCCAGCCGTTGCCGTTCGCGGCCGGCGCCTGCGTCGGCGCGGCGGTCGGCGCGTCCGAGACGACGGTGACCGAGAACGTGTGGGTCGTGGTGTTGGATGCCGCGTCGGTCGAGGTACACGTCACGGTGGTCGAGCCAACCGGGAACGTGGAGCCCGAGGCGGGCAGGCAGTGCACGGGGTCGGTGCCGTCAACCGCGTCGGTGGCCGTCGGATCTGGCCAGGTGGAGACCGCGCCCTCCGGCCCGGTCGACGGGATCTCCTGGTCGGCCGGGGCCGCGAAGGTGGGGGGCGTGGTGTCGCGAACCGTGACGTTGAACTGGGTCTGCGCGGCATGGTTCGCGTCGGAATCGACGGCATCGCAAAGGATGGTCGTAGACCCAAGAGGGAACAGGCTGCCGGAGGCCGGGCCGCAGGTCGCGACGCCGGATCCGTCCTGCTCATCGCTTGTCGTGGGCGGGTCGTACGTCACCTGGGCGCCCTCGGGACCCGTGGCCTCGGCCGTAACGTCGCCATGCGGCTCGATGACCGGCGCGGCGGTCGGCGCGTCCGAGACGACGGTGACCGAGAACGTGTGGGTCGTGGTGTTGGATGCCGCGTCGGTCGAGGTACACGTCACGGTGGTCGAGCCAACCGGGAACGTGGAGCCCGAGGCGGGCAGGCAGTGCACGGGGTCGGTGCCGTCAACCGCGTCGGTGGCCGTCGGATCTGGCCAGGTGGAGACCGCGCCCTCCGGCCCGGTCGACGGGATCTCCTGGTCGGCCGGGGCCGCGAAGGCAGGGCCGGTCGTATCGACGACGGTGATCACGAAGCTGGTCTGGGAGGCAGCGTTGCCGGCAGCGTCGGTGGCGTCGCAGGCCACCGTCGTCGGGCCGAGGGCGAACAGGCTGCCCGTGGCCGGAACGCACGTCGCGACTCCGGGGCCGTCATTTGCGTCGCTGGTCGTGGGTTCGGTGTACGTGACGAGCGCCCCCGTCGGCCCGGTGGCCTCGGCGGCCACGGGATCATGCGGGGCGATGACCGGCCCGACCGCGTCAACGGACCAGGTGAAGGTCGCCGGGCCGGGGTTTCCGGCCCTGTCGGTCGCGGTGACGGTGAACGTGTGGGGGCCGTCTGAAAGCCCGGTATAGCGTTGCGACATGGGGGTGTCGCACGTGGTGGCCGGCCCCGCATCGAGCATGCAGCTGAGCGCGTCGAGCCCGCTGCCGCCAATGTCGTCAGCCTCGAACGTGAACGCGGCCGTTGTCGAGCCGCCTGTGTCGTTCGGGTGGCCGTCGATCGTCACCGCGGGCGGCGTCTTGTCGACGTTCACGGCGTAGGAGGCGCTGCCGGTGACGCCGGCCTTGTCCGTGCACGAGGCCGTGAGGGCCAGTGCGCCCTCGCCGCTGGAGGTGCTGCTCGTCGTGCACGTGGCGGGGTCGATCCCCGCACCCGTGTCGGACCAGTTCCAGGTCACGACGACGTCGGTGCTGTTCCAGCCGGCTGCGTTCGCCGGGGGCTCCTGCGTCGGCGTGGCAGCAACCCCGGTGGCCCAGGGGCCCACGGTGATGTTCATCGCGGCGCTGGAGTTATCGGCAAAGGACGCGCCGGAGCCGCTCTTGATCGGCAGGATGTGGCCGAGCCAGGGGATGGTGGCGACGTACAGGCCGTTGACGCGGATCGGTCGGCCCGACCAGGCGTCGGTCACCCTGTTCGCGTCACCGCGGGTCACGAACGACCCGTCGGCGTTGACGGCGGCCACGCGATGCGTGATGACCTTGCCGCCGACGGACATCAGGAGGACCATGCCCGGCTCGACCGTAGGAGGAGCGGGCGCGATCACGATCAGGTCACCGCGACTGATTGCCGGCTCCATGGAACCACCCGTGATCCCGACGATGCGGTACCACGGGTTGCCGGCGATCCCGAGGTCTAGGAGCACGATGGCCGCGATCGCGGTGACGAGCACCAAGTTGATCGCGGCGAAGACATGACGCCAGGCGCGACCGCGTCGCGGCAGCGGCGTTACCAGGCGCGCTGAGGCGCCCGCGGCGGTACCGCGGACGCGCCTCAGGACCTGGGTGCCGCTCATTGACTCCGGTCTCTCCTGGGATTGATCACGCTGGTGGATCGTTCCGACGTCGTCGGGTCGACGACCGAGAACCGAACGGGTCACCCAGCCCGGTGTGAACGCACGCCGGGCTGGGCTCTTCTGTGGACAAGCCGTCTACCAGCGGCGTCCCCCGAATGCCGCCCGGATTGATGCCGTTACGGCAGGAGGTTGAAGCGAGTCCAGCCGAACCGCCAATCACTCTCGCCGCCGAACGAATGACGGACCTCGATGGTCGTGGCCCAGTCCGGGATCGCGACAGTCGCAAACGGCGAATTGTAGCCTGACCCGAAGCACCGGAACGGCCACAGGCCGTCGGTGACGAGCGTGTTGTAGTTGGTGTCGGACACCTTCTGGTCGGGCGAGTTGTCGTTGAAGCGGTACTCCATGCACATGGCGGCGATTTGAGTCACGCTCTGGAACGTGATCGTGGAGTCATTGACCGTTGCGTAGGGGAGGTCATTGGCCTCATTGGCTGCCATCGTGCTGGGGAACACGGCGTCAACCGGACCGGCGATCCCCGCGCTCCAAAGTCGAACGGGCGGCACCTCGCCGCAGTTCACGGTCCACGTGAACGAGTAGCTCATGCCTGCTTCAGTCGTGAGGTCGTCCCAGGTGACGCCGGCGCCCGTGTAGATGATCGAGGCACCGGGTGCGACTGGGTTGGGACCGCTGGGCGCAGGCGCATGGGTCGCGAACTGCGATCCCTGGGTGTCAGGCGAATTGACCGTGAAGTTCGCCGGGATGGTGCCCGTGTTCTGCACGGTGAAGTCGAACTTGAGACCGGTAGCGTTGGCTGCGGAGCTGGTGATCATGGGAGGCGTGTAGGTCACGGATTTCCCGCCATCGGCGATCACCATGTCCGGGCCCGCAGGACTCGCACTGGTGATCTCGCACGCGACGTCACCGACGCTGATTTCCTCGGTTGCGGTGACCTGGTCCTGGAAGACGGCACCGACGCCGCCTCCGATAAGTCCGACGGTGAGGCCGAACGCCGCGAGGAGTCCGGCGAGCTTGCGCAGAGTCATGGTTTGTCACTCTCCTGGGGACGCGCTATTGGGCACATGGGCAACTCAGGACGCGACTTGGGATCGACGGGACCCCACCCCCTTTCGAATTTCAAGGAGGATGAGCAGGGCCACGATCAGCCCGGCGCCAATGAGGGCGATGCCTCGCAGCTGGGTCAGCCAGCCGAGGAAGGGCACGACGAACACCAGCCGGTAGCCGGTCGTGCCTGCAAGCGTGATGCGCCAAGGGTCGGCGACACTGTTCGCGTCACCCTTCGTCGTGAGGACGTCCCCCTCACGCGACGCGACCCGGTGGAGAACCGGCTTCGTGCCGTCCGGCGGCGCGAACACGATGACGTCACCCACCTGAACGGAACCAACCGGGACGGCCTGGGTGATCGCGAGGTCGCCCGGCGAGATGGTGGGTCGCATCGAACCGGACAGGACCGTCTGGACATGTATGTCGCTCATCCGGAAGCCGATGCCGGCCGCCAGGACCGCGACACCGGCCGCGACGACAAGGCCTGTCGAGAGGCGGGGGCGGCGACTCGTGCGCCGGGCAAGATCGCTGGACGCCTTGGCGCTCTCGTCAGGGAAGTTGTTCGGGACCGTCGTTTCCATGCCCCTGGTAACTGTCGGTCTGGAGCCGGGCGGGCGCCCCGTGTCACCCGGGCACCCCCCGGCGCTCGACGCCCGATGACTTGCCTCACCTTGCCCCGAACCCGCCACGCTGCCATCCGTGCCAGCCCGGACCGGGGTACGGGTTCGGCCCTCCGTACATCCGGTGCCTCCTGTCACCAATGGCGGTGAACCCCGGGACACGTAGAGAGAAACCAGTACCCGCGTCCGTACCTTCCCCGATGGCGGCCACCTGTCCCGCCGCCGTACAGTCGCGTCGTGGAGCGGTTCAGCAGGCGGAAGGCCCAGGTCACCGCGCCCGACGACTCGCCAGCGGACGCGCCGGCGATCCGGGACGCGTCGGCGATCATCGTGCGCGCGCAAGCGGACGATGCCGCCGCGGACCTCGCTCGCGAGGCGTACCGCACCCAGCCGATGGCCTCGCTCGAGCCCGATGCGGCGGTCGCCCCGCTGCTGGATCCTGGCGAACGGGTCGTAGCGGTGCGGCGCTCCGCCCAGCTCGACCGGCGGCACGCCACCCCGGGCCCCGATGCGCCGTTGGGTCTCGCGGGCGACCTCTACCTGACCTCACGGCGGCTCGTGCTCGTCGGCCGTCAGACCCTCTCGTTCAACCTCGGGGAGATCGAGGAGGTCGGGGTGTCCGGGGAGCGCCTGCTGCTGGTCATGTGCGGTGGGACGGGCGTCTCGCTGGATGTCGCGCAACCCCGCCTGCTCCGGGTCGAGGTCGCGACCGCGCGCGCGTTCGCGAGGGGCTGACCGGCCACAGGTCGAACGGGGGTTCGGTCAGACCGGCTCGCGATACCGGCGCGCAGCCTCGGCGCGGTTCCGCGCCCCGAGCTTGTGCAGCACGCTGCTCACGTGCGTCTCCACCGTGCGCGGCGAGATGGTGAGCAAGTCCGCGATCTCCCGGTCGGTCAGGCCGTCCGCAAGGAGGCCGAGAACCTCCACCTCGCGGCTCGTGAGCGACTCGAGGGCCGGATCCTCGGCATCCGTCGTCGGACCGGACGCTTCCACGAGCCGGTGGACGAGCCGGGCGGCGAGTCCCCGCGGCATCGCCAGCTCGCCCGCGTGTGCGCTTCGCACGGCGCGGAGCAGGGCGTCGGGGTCCAGGTTCTTGGTCAGGTACCCGCTCGCCCCGTAGCGCATCGCATCCAGGAGATGCCGGTCTGCGCTCGAAACGGTGAGCATCACGATCCGGGTATCCGGAAGCCGGGGCGCCAGCTCACGCACGAGCGCCACGCCGTCCATCCCGGGCAGATCGATGTCGACGAGCAGCACGTCCGGGCGAACCCGCGGCGCGAGCTCGAGCGCCTCCTCTGCGGTTGATGCCTCCGCGACGAGCTCCACGTCAGGTGCGGTGATCGCCTGACGCACCGCAGCCCGGACCAGAGCGTGGTCGTCGACCAGCATGACGCGGAGGTGCCCGGTGCGGGCCCGAGTGGTCACCCGGCGCCAGCGATGACCGGCACTGCCGCGCCCGTGAGCGGGACGAACAGGCTGACCCGCGTCCCGTCGTGCGGCCGAGAGTCGATGCGAAGCTCTGCGCCGATCTGGGCAGCCCGCTCTCGCATGCCCGCCAACCCGAACGCGGAGCGGCCCACGGCGCTCTGGTCGAAGCCTCGGCCATTGTCACCGACCACGATGACGAGCCTGCCGTCCTCCACGCTTGCTCGCACGCGGACCACCGTCGCGTCCGCGTGACGGGACGCGTTGATGAGCGCCTCCCGTGCGATCCGCAGCGCTTCGGCCTGGGCGCGCGCCGGGAGCGGCGGAAGCGCCTGCTCGCACACGAACTCAACACGGAGGCCGAACCGGTCCGCGAACTCATCGACGGACCGCGCCATCAGCTCCCCGAACGTCGCGGCCGACTCGCCGGGCATGCGCATGGCCGCCACAGCCTGCTGCGCGTCAGCGAGCCCGGCGTCGATCGCAGCGCTCAGCTCGCCGGCGAGTGCGCGCGCCTCGAGCCCGAGGTCCGGCTGGGAGGTCAGCCGCCTCGTCTTGAGCTTCGCCACCCAGAGGTCCTGTGCCAGGCCGTCGTGCAGCTCCCGCGAAAGGCGTGCGCGCTCCTCGAGGGCGGCGTGCTCCGCGTCGGTCTCCCTGGACCGGGCCATCGCCGCGTTGGCCAGGCGGAGGCTCGCGAGGTGCGCACCCGCCTGTGCCTGGATGCCGACCAGGAGGACCACGTCGAAGACCAGGCGCAGCAGATCGCCGCTCGTGACCAGGCCCGCATACGCGCCGTGGTAGGCAGCCGGCTGGAGTTGTGCAAACGCTGCGAAGACGAGCCCGACCGCGAGGAAGCCATCGCCGACCAGCCCTTCCCGGTGGTACTGCCTCCAGAACAGTCCGGCCGCCCACAGGAACAGTGCCGCCCCGAGCGCCTGCGTGGCGGCACCGAGCGCCATCGGAGTCGGAAGCGGCCACGCTGCGTCCGCAGTGACCAGCGACGGCAGACCCACCCCGATCATCCACTCGGGCGGAAGTGGCGCGGACCCCTTCACGACGAGGGTGATGACGATCAGGATCGCGGCGGACACTCCGAGCGCGACGATGAGTGCGCGGTGGATGCGAACCGAGGGCAGGGACGCGAGCCCGCCGAGCACCAGTAGTGCGGCCGCGAACAGGCGGACGATCATCGGCATGTAGAGCGGCGCGTCGCTAGGCAATGCGGCTGGCATGCCTGCCTGGCCGTCGGCGCCCGTCACGACGAGCAGGATGGCTTGCACGTTGACGATCGCGAGCACCAGGAATGCGGCCGCCTGGAACGCGGCGCCTGACTCGCCCCCCTGGCGCAAGCGTACCCAGGCCAGCACCGCGACCGAGATCGTCACGACCGTGGCGATCGTATGGATGACGAGGTCCAGCGACGGATTGAAGACGCCCGCGAGCAGATCGGGCACGAGGAAGGAGGCAGCCGTGCCGAGCGTCAGGACGATGACGACGCCGATCATGACGCGGTCAAGCCAGACCGCACGCGGACCGGAGGGTGCTCGAGGGTCAGACACGGCGCTGCTCAGCGTGGTCGTCTGTGTCGTGACCGGCCCGGTGGCGCGCTCGGATCCGTTGAGGATCGATCAACGACTACCCCCAGTCGTGCGCTTCTCGAGTCAGACTTGGACAAGAGATGGTCAAACGTACGGAAACCTGTGGCGCTCGGGAACGTGGCATTCGGCCCCTTTCGCCGTCCCGAGAGGCCGAACGGTGCCTTCACGCACCGGTCTGCGCACCGCCTGTGAGCGCGGGCATCGCCGGTTCCGGCGGCCCGGCACAGCCAAGAGTCGGCCCGAGGTCGGGTACACTCTCGCGGCGCAGATAGGGTGTCAGCGGCGGTCGCACGACGACCGCCCGATGCCCGATCTGATCTCGCGGTGGCCTTAGCTCAATGGCAGAGCATCGGATTGTGGCTCCGAAGGTTACGGGTTCGAGCCCCGTAGGCCACCCCAAGCCCCACCCGGAGGACGTATGACCCAGGATCGGCGCGTCGCGATCATCGGGCTCGGGTACGTGGGCCTCCCGCTCGCCATCGGGTTCGTCGAGGCCGGCTTGGAGGTCGAGGGAGTGGACGCCTCCCCGTCACGCGTCGCCGAGCTCCAACGCCCGCCGATCCCCCATCGATGACATCTCCGACGAGCGCCTGTCCGCGGCGCTGGACGCGGGCCTGCGCGTGGTCGAACCCTTGAACGCGCGCCTCGCGGATGTCGATGCCGTGTTCGTCTGCGTGCCGACGCCCATCACGTCTACCAAGGACCCGGACCTCGGCCCTGTACTAGCGGCGGCCACCTTCGTCCGGGACGGCATCCGTGCCGGTCACCTCGTCGTCCTCCAGTCCACGACGTTCCCGGGCACCACGACCGGGCCGTTCCGCAAAGCGATCGAGGAGAGCGGCCTCCTGGCCGGCACCGACTTCGACCTGGCCTTCGCGCCCGAGCGCGTGAGCCCTGGCGACCCCGCCAGCTCGAGTCGCAGCGTCCCGCGTCTCGTCGGCGGCACCACCGAGTCCGCCACGCGGCGCGTCGCGGCCCTGCTGGCCAACGTCAACGACCGCGTCGTGGAGATGTCATCGCCGCACGCGGCCGAGATGGCCAAGCTGCTCGAGAACACCTTCCGCAACGTGAACATCGCGTTCGTCAACCAGCTCGCGCTGCTGTGCGAGCGGATGGACCTGGACGTGTGGGAGATCATCGACGCCGCTGCTACCAAGCCATTCGGCTTCATGCGCTTCATGCCAGGGCCGGGCGTGGGCGGCCAATGCATCTCTGTGGACTCGTACTACCTGTCGTGGCGAGCGCGCGAGTTCGACTTCACCGACCGGTTCATCGAGGCCGCCAGCGATATCAACTTCAGCATGCCACGGCACGTGGTCGACCTGATCGCCGAGGCGCTCAACGAACGCGGCAAGGCGCTCAAAGAGTCGCGCGTCGGCGTCATCGGCGTCGCGTTCAAGCCAACTTGAGAAGTCGGCGCGCACCAGTCGGTCGAGATAGGCGGCGTGGACGAGGCGCCGAGAGGCCACGTCGGTCAGGACACGGTCGGCCTCATCTGCGACCTGCCGCCAGGCTCCGATCGCCACCTCGACGGCCTCCGCCGCACGCGCCGCCGACCTGCGCTTCTCCTCGGTGATCGACGTGAACTCGTTGCCCGGCCGAGGGCGGTCCCACTCGTACACGACGTCCCCGATCACCTCGATCCGGTCGCCGGCCCGGAGCAGGGCGCACAGCGTCCAGGGCTGGTCGCCGAGCACCCGGCCCTCGAAACGCAGCCCCTCGCGAATGGAGCGATGGAAGAGCTTGCCCGTCCCCGACGCGTAGAACATCAAGCCCGGGTTGGCGACCAGCGACTTGCGCCCTGGCTCGCGGATGTCCGGCCGGTCGTACTGCCTGGTGATCCACGTGTCCACGCCGTCGGACCAGATCCGCTGTCCGATGACGGCCAGCGCATCGGTCGCCACGGCGGCGTGGTGCAGCGCGGCGAGGGCACCGGGCAGCATCCGGTCGTCGCTGTCAAGGAAGGTCAGCCACTCGCCGCGAACCAGGGGAAGCCCCAGGTTGCGCGCAGCGGAGGCCCCGGCATTCTCAGCCGCCCGCACGAGCACGATCCTCGGATCGCGATCGGCCAGGGACCGGACCAGGTCCGCGGTCCCGTCGGTGGATGCATCGTCCACCACGATGCACTCGATGGTTGGGCCGGTCGTGTCCAGGACGGAGTCGAGCGCACGCTCGATCGTGCCGGCCGCGTTCCAGCACGGGATCAGGACACTGACCTGCGGGGAGGGATCGGTCACGGATGGGTCCACTGTGGTGACGGGCCTGGTGAGCATACGCTCGCCGACGTGACCCGGCGATGGCCAGGGCGTCCCGGACCCGCTCACCGGGTTCGAGCCCCGTAGGCCACCCCAAGCCCCACCCCTGATCCGGCGTGTCCGGGCGCCTTCCGCCCGCGGGAAGGTGGGTGCTAGCGTGGGGGGCGTGACCGCGCCCGCCCGTCCCGATCCCCGCCGACCCTCAGGTCATCGTCTCTGGGTGCCGCGCCAGCACGGCGCCTGGGCAATGCTCCTGCTACCCGTCCTGCTGGGCGTGGCGGCGAGCCGGCCGAGCCCCTGGCAGCTGGCCGTCGCCGGTGCCGCGCTGACCGGCTACCTGGCATCGGTCACCCTGCAGGCGTGGTCCCGGGCCCGCCGCCCGCCTGCCTACCGGGCCCCGATCGCCGTATACGGCACCGCGTTCGCCGCGCTCGGGCTGCTGCTGGTCGTCGCCTTCCCGGCCCTGCTCGCCATCCTCGTGGTGGTGGTGCCGACCTCGCTCATCGTGTTCCGTGGAGCACAGCCGGGGACGCGCCGGGATCTCGCCAACAGCCTGGTCCAGGTGGTGCAGGCGCTGGTCCTGGTGCCCGCGGCGGCGTACGTCTCCGGCGAGTTCGAGTCCGCCATCGTCATCGCGTACACGCTCGTGGCTGCGGGGTACCTGTTCGGGACGGTGCTGATGGTCCGTTCCGTCCTCCGCGAGCGCGGCAACGGGACCTTCGCGTCACTGTCCGCCGGGTTCCACGTGGCCCTCATCGCCCTGGCGGCCGTGGCGCTCCCCCCGGCCTACGCGATTCTGGCGGCCGGGCTGGCGGCCCGCGCCATCGCCCTGCCGGTGGTCCAGCGCCGGCTTGCCATGAGTCCCAGGCCGCTCCGGCCGATCCACGTGGGCATCGTCGAGATCGTGTCGTCCATCGCGGTCGTCGTGGTGGCGTTCGCGGTCCCGATCTAGCCGGTCCCCACCTGGCCTGCCAACGGCGGTACGATCAGGACATGCGTTTCCTCGCCCTCGGTTCCGAAGTGGACAGCACCTTTCCCGGCTTCTCCAGCGACGAGGCGCAAGCCCTTGGTCGTGCGGAGGCACGACGTGCCTGGGAGCTCCACCAGGCCGGGACCGTGCGCGAGATCAGCTTCCGCACGGGCGCCCGCATGAGCGTCATGATCCTCGAGGCGCCGGATGAGGACGCCGCGCGCGAGGCGCTGGCATCGCTTCCGTTCGTCAAGGCGGGCATCCTCACGTTCGAGGTGATGGGCCTGCGCCCGTACGACGGCTGGGCCCGGCTGTTCGCACCCGCCGACTGAACGGACCGGGCGACTCCGGCGACTGGTGGGATCCGCGCCGCCCAGCGCAGAGGTCGGCCGCTCGCATAGGTCCCTCGCGCGCCCGCGTCCGTTGACCGGGAACCCGTTCTCACGTATGCTCGATAATCGATGATACGTGCCGATATGCGCCGGCGGGCGCCGTCCGGGAGGGAGTCCAGATGAGCTATCTCGATGTCTTCAGCCTCGAGGGCAAGGTGGCCCTGGTTCCCGGCGGTGGCGGCGCCATCGGGTCGGCGATCGCGGGAGCCCTGGCTGGTGCGGGCGCGAAGGTCACCGTCGTGGACGTGACGCAGGAGCGCGCCGACGCGGCCGCGGAGACCATCCGCGCGACCGGCGCCGAGGTCCTGGCCCTGTCTGCGGACGTCACGAGCGAGGCCGGCTGCGAGAGCATCGTCGCCGCCACCGTCGAGCGGTTCGGCAAGGTGGACATCATCGTCAACTGCGTCGGCGGCGGCGCTGGCAAGGTGCTCCACGATGCCCAGGACTACCCGCGGGACGACTGGGACTGGATCATGGAGCTCAACGTCCGCTCGACGCTGCTCGCAACCCAGGCCGCCGTCAAGGCGATGATCAAGGCCGGCAACGGCGGCGTCGTCGTCAACATCAGCTCGGTACGGGCGGACCTCGGGATCAACGCGGGCTACTCGGCATACGTGGCCGCGAAGGGGGCTATCAGCTCCCTGACCCGCCAGTGGGCGACCGAATGGGCGAAGCACGGGATCCGGGTCAACGCCATCCGCCCCACCTTCGTTGACACCCCCCAGGTCGCGATGCTGCTCGACGACCCTGCCTTCAAGGCCGGCGTCGTCAACCGCATTCCGCTCGGGCGCGTCGGCGACACGTCGGACATGACCGGCCCGGTCGTCTTCCTGGCCTCAGACGCCGCCGGCTTCGTCACCGGCCAGGTCCTGGGCGTCGATGGCGGCCTCACCGCAACCCAGTAGCACGCAGAGGGAGCCTCCAGCCATGCAGCAGGTCACCGACCGAATCTTCGCCGAGACCAAGGTGCGCGGCTGCAACCCGTCCTTCGTGCTGACGTCCAAGGGGCCTGTCGTCATCGACACGCCGCAGCTGCCGACGAAGGCCGTCGCGATGCGCAAGCAGGTCGAGGAGCACGGGACGATCCAGTACGTGATCAACACCGAGCACCACGTCGACCACATCTTCGGCAACTACTGGTTCAAGGGCGCCGGCCCGATCATCCACCACCAGGGCGTCCACGAGCGGTTCATGACCGTCTACCCGGAGCTGGATCCGTTCGAGTACGCGCTCGAGGCGCTGCCGACCGACGACCCGGACGGCGCCGCGCTGGTCCCCGACCGCGAGACCTACTACGCGAACATGGGCACCGCGGACATCGTCTTCTCGGGCGACGTGACGCTCAAGGTTGGCGATCGCACGTTCCACCTGCTCCACACCCCCGGACACACCCCGGGCCAGGTCGCCGTGTACGTCCCGGAAGAGCGCGCCGTGTTCACCGGCGACACCATCTTCTCGGAGTGCACCACCTGGCTGATGACCTCGGATGTCGACCAGTGGATCCTGGCCCTCGACCGGATCCGCGCCCTGGACATCGACCACGTCATCCCGGGTCACGGACCCGTTCAGGGAAAGGCATACCTCGCGACCCAGCGCTCGTTCATGCTCGAGTGGAAGGCCGCCGTGGCCATCGCCGTTGCCAAGGGCTGGACCCGCGAGGAGACGATGGCGCGCGTCAACTTCGCCGAGCGCTACCCGGTGGATATCGGGCAGGAATACATGATGGACTACATCCAGGAGCGGAACGCCGGGGCGCTCTACGACAAGTTCACCGCCCCCACGAGCACCACGTATCCGGCCAAGGACGCGCCGCCGCGCTGATCGCCTCTGAGCGTCCCAACGGCGGGTCGGTGGTCCGGTCCACAGACCAAGGAGTCAACCCGATGTCCGCCGTGCCCTCGACCATGCAGGCCCTCGTCGTCCTCGAGCCCTCGGTGCTCGAGATCCAGGAGGTCCCGGTCCCTGTGCCCGGACCCAACGAGGTCCTCGCGCGCGTGCGCGCGGTCTCGATCTGCGGCACCGACGCCCACCTGATCCGGGGCGACTACCCCGGGTTCTGGCCCCCGGCCTTCCCGTTCATCCCGGGGCACGAGTGGGCGGGCGAGATCGCGGCCCTGGGTCCCGGGGCCGAGCGCTTCGGCTGGCAGGTCGGCGACCGCGTGGCCGGTACCTCCCACGATGCCTGCGGCGTCTGTCGCGAATGCGTCGAGGGCCGCTACAACCTGTGCGAGAACTACGGGCGCGAGGGGCTGCACCGCCAGTACGGCCACAGCGTCCAGGGCGCCGATGCCACCTACGTCGTCCAGGGCGTCAAGACGATCTTCGCCCTCCCGGACAGCCTCTCCTTCGAGGACGGGGCGATGATCGACCCCGCGTCGATTGCGCTCCACGTCGCCAACCGCGGCAACATCACCCCCGGCGACACGGTGGCGATCACGGGTGCGGGCGCGATCGGCCTGCTCGGCGGCGATGCGGCGCGGATCCGGGGAGCCGGGCGGGTCATCGTCGTGGGCCGTGGCCATCGGCTGGCCAAGGCGGCGGCCATGGGCTTCGAGACGGTCAACACCGCGGCCGGCGATCCGGTGGGCACGGTCCGGGCGATGACCGGAGGCTATGGCGTGGACGTGGTGCTGGAGTGCGCGGGCGTCCCGCAGATGGTCGAGGCGGCGCTGGAGATGCTCCGGCGCGGGGGGCGATGCGCGGCGGTCGGGATCCCGACGGTGGGCGTGGAGATTGCCATGCAGCGCCTGGTCCTCGACGAGCTGGAGCTTGTCGGGTCGCGGGCATCCGCCGGCGAGATGCGGCGCGTGATCCCTCACGTGGAGCAGGGCAACATGCGGGTCCGCGAGATGGTGACCCACCGGTTCGCCCTCGCGGACTACGCGGAGGCGCTGGCCACGTTCAACGACCGCTCATCCGGAGCGATCAAGATCCTGGTCAACCCGTAGGGACAGGGCGCGAACCCGTAGGGACAGGGCGCGAGGCCTGGCGACGCGACGACCGGGTCGCCCGGCAACCGGGTCGTTCGTCGACCGACGACGTCAGCCCAGGACGTCCGCCGTCCCGAGCGTGAAGCCGCCGTCGATGTCGATCACCGTACCCGTGACGAAGCGGCCGCCCTCTCCACAGAGCCAGGCGATGGCCTCGGCCACGTCGCGGCCCTCCCCTACCGTCGAGAGCGCCTGGCGCCCGAAGTGGAGCCCCGCCTCGAACCGCGCCCGCTCCTCGTCCTCGGTCAGGCCGCGAAGCTCGGACGGGATGATCCCGGGCCGGATGCAGTTGACCCGGATCCCGTCCCGCCCCAGGTCCACGGCGAGACCCCTGGACATCGCCTCCACGGCGCCCTTGCTCGCGACGTAGCCGAAACGACCGCGCGGCGGGCGCGCGACCACCGTGGATCCCAGGTTGACGACCATGCCCCGGCTCTCGCGGAGCGCGGGCAGGGCCGCCCGCACGCACAGGAACACGCTGACGGCGTTGGCCCGGAACATGCCCTCGAAGTCGTCCAGGGACAGCCGGTCGATGGGGCCCTGGACCTCGCTGCCGGCGTTGTTGACGAGGACGTCGATGCCGCCGAGGGCGGCGACGGCGGCCGCCATGAGCGCAGCCACGTCGTCCTCCACCGTGACGTCCGCGCACACTGGAACCACGCGCCCGGGGCGTCCGCGAGCTCCGCGGCGAGCGCCTCCAGGCGATCCAGCCGCCGGCCGGCGGCCACGACCTGTGCCCCACGCCCAGCGAGCAGGCGAACGGTGTGTGCGCCGAGCCCGCTGGACGCCCCGGTGACGACGATCCGGCGACCCTCGACGCTCATGCCTTCTCCTCCCGGGACGCGGTCACGCCCGCCCCGCGGCAACCTCGTCGGCACGGTTGCGGCCGGCGAGGAGGATGAGATCCTCGTGCAGCTCGAACCAGATGCTGTGGTAGCTGTCCACCCGTGGCGACGCCACGTACTTGCCATCACCGGAAGCGGCTCTTGCGGCGGCAAGCTCCAGGCGCTCCCGGTACGCGGCTAGGCGAGGCAGGCCGGCGACAAGCGGCGCCAGCCAGGCGGCAGCGTCTTCGTGGAGCGCCGCAAGGCGCGCCAGCACCGCTGCGTCGTAGTCCGCGTCGCTGTGGTCGTTGAACGTCTGGGCGCCGTCCGCCTCTCGCATCTGCCAGGCGGTGACCGTGTCCTTCATCCGGTGGTCCAGGACCAGGAACGTGTCCAGCGCGGCGAGGGCGTTGTCAACGCCCCAGGTCGCCCGGTCCTCGGCGATCTTCTCGGCACCGATCGCCTTGCCGTCCGCGGTGAGGCGGAAGGAGCCGGCGGCCATCTCGGCGATGCCGTCCGCCACCAGGCGGTCCAGCATGGCCGCCGCGTCCTCCTCCCTACAACGGAGTGCTGTCGCGATGCCGTCCGGGCCTGCGTACCCCTTGACCACCAGGACGCGGATGGCATCGTCCGGCGAGATGCCCGCACTGGCGGCCGTCGGTCCAGGCCCTGCGTCGGGCGTGTTCTCGGTCATGGCCTCCGCCTCCTCCTCTGCCGTCGCCACGTCGATCTCGATCCCCAGGTCCCGGGCCCACCCGAGAAGCGTCGCCGCCTCGGGGACCACCTGGGAGGCGCCCGCCGTTGCGCCGAGGAACACGTCGCCGCTGGCACCGTCGATGGTGATCGTGTCACCCGCGGACAGGACGGTCCCACCGATCGCGACGCTCCCCTCCCCGAGCACCACGCCCGGGGCTCCGACCACAGCCGGGATTCCCCACCCTCGTGCGACGACCGCCGCATGGCTGACAAAGCCGCCGGTGCTGGTCAGGATCCCGGCCGCCCGGCTCATGCCGTGGACGTCGTCCGGGGATGTCTCGGACCGGACGAGGATGACCCGGCGCCCGGCGTCCGCGGCCGCGACCGCAGCTTCGGGCGTCAGGACGATCTCTCCGCAGGCGACACCCGGGGAGGCCGCCAGGCCTCTCGTCAACGCAGGGCCGGCATCGGAGCGGCCGGTGACGGTGGTGGGGGGCGTGGTGAGGATCGCGGCCACGCGGCGGACCGCCTCCTCGCGCGACAGCGGGAACGCCTCGTCCTCGGCCATCTCGACAGCCATGCGCAGGGCCGCCTGGGGCGTGCGCTTGCCCACGCGAACCTGGAGCATCCAGAGGCGGCCTTGCTCGATGGTGAACTCGATGTCGCAGCAGTCCCGGTAGCGGTGCTCGAGGGTCGTGGCGTAGCCGCGGAGCTCTGCCGCCACGGCCGGCATGCGATCGTCGAGGATCCGCACGTCCTCGGTCCTGTGCGTGCCAGCGACCACATCCTCGCCCTGGGCGTTGAACATGATGTCGCCATAGAAGGCGTTCTCGCCGGTGGCCGGGTTGCGGGTGAACAGCACGCCGGTCCCGGAGTCTGCGCCACGGTTGCCGAACACCATCGTCTGCACCGTCACGCCCGTGCCCAGGGATTCGCTGATCCCCTCGTGGGCGCGGTAGGCACGGGCGCGGTCGCTGTTCCAGGACCGGAACACGGCCTCGATGGCGCCCCGGAGCTGCTGCCACGGGTCCTGCGGGACAACGCTGACGCCCACGACGTCCTGGTAGATCTTGCGGAAGCGCGCATGGCAGTCCGCCGCGAAGACCGGGTCACCGGACGCCGCCGCCAGGCCCGCCTCGGTGGAGTCGTTGAGGCCCAGGTTGAGGATCGTGTCCATCATGCCGGGCATGGAGCGGGGGGCACCCGACCGGACGCTGACCAGCAGCGGGTCCGCCGCGTCCCCGAAGCGGCGGCCCACGAGCTGCTCCATCCGCGCCAGGTGTTCGCGGATCTCGTCGTCCAGGCCGTCCGGCCAGCCGGTCGCGAGGTACTCGTTGCAGGCCACGGTGCTGATCGTGAACGCCGGCGGGACCGGGAGCCCCAGCTCCGTGGCCATCGTGGCGATGTTGGCGGCCTTGCCGCCGATGACCAGGGCGAGCTCGGTGAGCGGCAGGTCGTGGCGGTGGTCGTAGGCGTAGACGTGGGTCACGGGCAGGGACATCCTCTTGCTCGGGGCGCCGCTCGGCGGCTCTAGGGTTCGACGATGATCTTGATCGCGCCGCTCGCCGGGTCGTTGAACGTGGCCAGGGCGGACGGGTAGTCGGACAGCGGGAAGTGGTGGGTGATGATGTCGTCCACCCTGATCCGGCCCTGCTCCACCAGGGGCATGACGCGCCGCATCTCGCCCGCGGACGCCCGGCAGCCGACCAGCTCCAGCTCGTCGAGCACCAGCCGCTGCATGGCGATCTCCACGCCCAGGGTCGGGATCCCGACCGCCGCGCATCGTCCTCCGCGCCGGAGCATGCCCAGGGCCAGCTGGACGGTGGCCGGCACGCCGGCACACTCGAGGACCACGTCCACGCCCAGGCCGTCGGTCATCGCGCGGACGATGGCGACGGGATCGCCCTCGCCGGAGTCGATGGTCTCGAAGCCCATCTCGCGGGCCTTGGCGATCCGGCCGGGGTTGCGCTCGAGCATGATCACGCGGCCCGCGCCGCGCACCAGCGAGGCGTCGCCTGCGAGCAGGCCGATTGCGCCCGCACCCGTGATCGCCACCGTGTCGCCGGGGGTGATGTTGCCGCGGTTGGCGACGTGGAGGCCGATCGACGCGGGGTCGATGACGGCGCCCTGGGCGAAGGACAGGCCGTCGGGCAGCGGGAAGACGCACTTGACGCCGTGGACCGCATAGGTGGCATCGACGCCCTGGACGCTGTGGCCGTACTGCTTGTGGAGACCGCCCTTGCCGTAGTTCTCGCACAGGTTGTAGCGGCCCTCGACGCACTTCTGGCAGACGCCGCAGGCGTCATGGGAGGTGCCGGCCACGCGGTCGCCGATCTGCCAGCCGAAGCGCTCGGCCCCGGGGCCCAGGGCCGCGATCTCGCCCGCCCACTCGTGTCCCGGGATGAACGGGAAGGCCGGGGGCCAGAACCCGGGGTAGTCGCCCCGGATCAGGTGGGCGTCGGTGCCGCAGATCGAGACCGCGCGCACGCGCGCGAGGACCTCGTTGGGTCCGGGCACGGGGACCGGGACCTCCTGGATCTCGAGCACCGAGGGCTCGAGGACGACGAGGGCCTGCATGGTCGAGGGCACGGCGGACATCGGGTTGACTCCTTGGTCGTGGTTGCGTGGGCTAGATGACCGCGATCGGGTCGACCATCGAGCCAGTGGCGCCGCGGATCTTGACCGGCAGCGCGACGAACAGGAACTCGTAGATGCGCTGGCGGGCGAGCTCCTCGAGGTCCAGGCTCTCCATGATGTAGACGCCGTTCTCGATGAGGAGCGCGGTGTGAACGGGCTGCGGGTTCCCCTCGGGGCCGGGATCCGGGGCCGGCTGGACCTCGTAGGTCTCGGTGTCGGTGCCGGTCGCGATGACGCCCCGCTCCAGCAGCCAGTGGGCAACGGAGATGTCGGGGCCCGGGGTCTTGTGGGCAGCCATCCGCTCCGCATCGGGCCAGAGGCCCATGTAGCCGGTCCGGATCACGACCACGTCCCACTTCCCGACGGTCACGCCCTGGGCCGCGCAGATCGCCTCCACTTCGGCGGCATCGATCGGCGAGCCCTTGGGCAGGCAGTCCACGCCCCGGTGCGTCGGGACGTCGATCAGGACGCCCCGGGTGAAGAACGGCGGCATCTTGGCCGCATCGCCGTGCACGGGCCCGAAGTCCGTCAGGTGCTCGTCCGCGTTGCCGCCGCCGTACCAGTGCATGTCATCGCCGACGGTCATGTGGGCCAGCGCGTCCATGTGGGCACCAGAGTGGCTGGTCGCCATCACGTACTCGGCCATGTAGCCCAGGCCGGCGTCGTTGACCGGACCCCACGGCTGGGCGCCGGTCACGCGGATCCCGCGCGGGGTGCGGTAGTTGAGCACCTGGAACGGCGGGTGCCCGGGGAACAGCGGCATACCGGGGAACCGTGCCGCCGCGAGGGAGACCATCCTGCCCTCGCGCACCAGCTGCGCCGCGCGGACGACCTGCTCGGCCGGCATGTCTCCAACAGGGCCGATCTCCTTGCCGATTCTCATGATCCTGCCTCTCCGCCGCCCGTCGGGGCGGCCTCGTCGTGGATGGCCCGCCACACGCGCTCCGGCGTGAGCGGCAGGTCGCGGATCGGGACGCCGATGGCCTCCCGAACGGCCGACCCGACGGCGGAGGCAACGCACAGCAGCGCGCCCTCGCTCATGCCCTTGGACCCGTACGGGCCGGGTCCGTCCTCGTTCTCGACGGTCTCGCTGTGGAGCCACAGCGGCAGATCCATGCTGGTCGGGATCCGGTAGTCGATGGCACCGAGGTTCCGGATCCGACCCGCGTCGTCGTAGATGTAGTGCTCCATGAGCGTGTGGCCGAGACCCATGATGGCCGCGCCTTCGTCCTGCATCCGGACCTGGAGCGGGTTGAGGGCCTTGCCCACGTCGGACACGGTGACGTGCTTGACGAGGGTGACGTCGCCGGTCTCGTGGTCCACCACGGCCTCGACGGCCGTGCAGTTGAACTCGAAGAAGGCCGGCGCGCCTCCCAGGGGGTGGGACGGCTCCGCGTCCTTGCGCACCTCGCCCAGCCCGGTGAGCTCGCCGCCGAGCCTGCCCAGGCCGGGCACCAGGACGTCGAGCACGGTGAGCTCCCGGTCTCCGACACGGACGACACCCCTGTCCACGCTGACCTGGGCCTCCTCCACGCCGTGGAGACGCGCGGCCATCGTGCGCAGCTGGGCCTGGATCGAGCGACAGGCCATCAGGACCGAATTGCCCATGAGGACCGTGGAGCGGCTGGCGGAGGTCTGCTGGTCATAGGGCACGATCGCGGTGTCGCCCATCACCACCGTCACCCAGCCGAGCGGGGCGCCCAGCTCCTGGGCGGCGATCTGGGCGAACACGGTGCGGGCGCCCTGGCCCATGTCGGAGGTCCCCGCGAACACGACGACGCTGCCGTCGCCGAGGAGGCGAACGGCGGAGTACGAGAGACCGGTGGTCGGGCCGGACTTGATGCCGAGGGCGATGCCCCGCCCGTGGCCCGCAGGGAGCGGGGTCTCCCACCCGATCCGCTCCGCCGCCAGGCGCACGGTCTGCTCCCAATCGCCGTCCGCGGGCGTGTCGAACGGGATGAACGCGTCGCCCTTGTGGGCGAGGTTCAGGAGCCGGATCTCGAGGGGATCCATCCCCAGGGCGCGGGCGCCCTCGTCCAGGTTGGACTCCACCGCCCAGTTGACCTGCGGGTTGCCGAAGCCACGGAACGCGGTGGACGGCGTGGTGTGCGAAAGGACGCTCCGACCGAGGATCCGGACGGCCGGCACGTTGTACGGCCCGGCGGCCGGGTAGCTGCCCTTGCCCACGACCCTGTCCGCGATGTCCGCGTAGGCGCCGATGAGGTAGTCGGCCTCGACGTCCTGGAACGCGATCCGGCCGTCGGGGTGGAACCCGGTCCGGACACGGGTCTCGCAGGCCGCGCGGCGCACCGCCTGGAACGTCTCCTCCAGCGTGAGGACCAGGCGGACGGGACGGCCGACCTTGAGGGCCGCGAACACGACTGCTGGCTCCAGCTTGGCGTGCTGCTTGCCGCCGAAGCCGCCACCCGGGTCCGGCGCGTAGACGCGGACCTTGGCCAGCGGCATCCCCAGCACCGAGGCGATCAGCTTCTGGAGCCAGTTCGGATGCTGGATCGTGCTCCAGACCGCCACGCCGTCACCATCGGGGGCCGCCATGATCGCGTGGGGTTCGATGGCGAAGTGGGTGACCATCGGGAAGCTGTAGCGGTTCTCGACGATGACCAGGCCGTCTGCCGCCGCCGCGGCGTCCACGTCGCCCCAGCCGACGCGGTGCTCGTTGAGGACGTTGGTCTGCGCCAGGGCGTCCTTGCGCCGGATCGAGGGATCCTGGACCAGCGGCGCGCCGGGCGCCAGGGCGGCGTCGAGCGTGAACACCGCGGGCAGCACCTCGTGCTCCACGCGGACGAGCGACGCGGCCTGCTCCGCCAGCTCGCGCGTGTCGGCGACGACCAGGGCGACGGCATCGCCGTGCCACTTGGTCTCGCCCACGGCGAGGATGGGCCGGTCGGTGAACTGCGGTCCGAACCGCGGCATCGGATCCGGC
The DNA here is from genome assembly GCA_963766735.1 of uncultured Chloroflexia bacterium. Taxonomy (GTDB): domain Bacteria; phylum Chloroflexota; class Limnocylindria; order Limnocylindrales; family CSP1-4; genus CAIXZV01. The sequence goes on along the minus strand of CAVYBU010000030.1, from coordinate 230,162 downwards.
AGGTCCTCGGCCGTCATCACCAGGTGCACGCCGGGCAGCGCCAGCGCGGCGGACGAGTCCACCGACACGATCCGTGCCCGTGCGCAGTCCAGCGTGACGAGCTTGGCGTGCAGCGCGTCCTCCGCGGGGAGGTCCGCGAGGTACTGCTGGGCACCGGTGACGCGCCCGACGCCGCCGACGCGCGCCGGCGAGCCGCCGATCCGCTCGCCGGTCATCGTCCGTCCTCCGCGACCGCGAGGATCGCGTCCGTGATCTGCTGGTAGCACCCGCACCGGCACAGGTTGCCGGCCATGCCCTCCTCGATCTCGGCCCCGGTCGGATGCTCGTGCTCCGCGAGCAGCACGTGCGCAGACATCAGCTGGCCCGGGATGCAGAACCCGCACTGCACGGCGCCCTTGTCCAGGAACGCCTGCTGGATCGGCGCCAGCTCGCCGTCCGCGGCGAGCCCTTCGACCGTCGTCAGCTCCGCACCGTCGACCTCCACCGCGAGCACCAGGCAGGAGTCCACCGTGCGCCCGTCCACCATGACCGTGCAGGCACCGCATTCGCCGACGAGGCAGCACTCCTTGGCGCCGGTCAGGCCCAGGTCGTCGCGGATGACGTCCAGCAGCGAGTGGTGGCCGGCCACCTCGAGCGCCCGGAGGCGCCCGTTGACCGTGACCTCGATGGGATGCATCTCGACCATGTCGCTCACTCCCCCGCCGCCAGGCGTTCGATGGCAGCTGCCAGCGCCCGCCGGCCCAGGACGCGGAGCATCGCCAGGCGGTACTCCGGGCCCGGCCCGCATCGAGCGTGGGGACGGGCTGGCGGCAGCGAACATCGCCTCGAGGATCGGGGCCTTGGCCTCGTCCGTCGCGGCCGGATCCGCCAGGACGCCGCTCTCGTCGGTCACGAGCACGGCCCGCGGGCCCACGCTCCCGTATGCGATCCGGGTCATCCCGGTCGCGTCAACGCCGCAGGTGAGCGTCACGGAGGCCAGGTCGTGGCCCCGACGGCGCGTCCGTCGCACGTGGACGCTCGCGATGCGCAGCGCCGGGATCGGCAGCTCGATCGCGGTCACCAGCTCCCCCCGGGCGAGCGTCGTCACGCCGGAGCGCACGAACAGCTCATCGACGGGGATGCGACGGGTCCCACCGGGGCCCTCGGCCACGACGGACGCGCCATGGACCAGGAGCGACGGGGCGGTGTCCGCTGCCGGTGAGGCGTTGCAGATGTTGCCCGCAAGCGTCGCCCGGTTCCGGATCTGGACCGAGCCCACCACGGCGGCGGCCTCCGCCAGCGCCGGGAAGTGCCGCCGGACGAGCGGGTCTCCGGCCACGTCCGTCATCACGGTCGTGGCCCCGATGACGACGCGGCCGCCCGTCTCGCGGATGCCGGGCCGGAGCTCGGCGATCCGCTTGACGTCGATCACCACGGACGGCGTGGCCGACCCGTCGCGAAGCCGGACGATCAGGTCCGTCCCCCCGGCCAGGACGCGGGCGTCCGGACCGTGGGCGTCGAGGAGCGCGACCGCCTCGGCCAGGGAGCCGGGCCGAGCGTAGGCGAAGGTGTGCATGACAACCGGCCCAGCCTTGCCTAGAGGAGCTTGTCGACCTCGTCCAGGAGGACCTGGGGGGTCGCCGCGCGGATGAAGAAGAACGGCCGCTCGCAGAAGCTGTTGACGAAGTCCGCGCGCTTCGCTCGGAGCGCATCGTTGTCCACCATCGGCATGACGTGGCCCGGGGCCAGCAGCTCGTTGGTGAGGAAGTAGTTCTGCAGCGAATGGAGGAACTGGAACTGGCGCTCGAACGGGATGAGCGCGTTGGTCGCCGGGTCGAAGTTGCCGTCGATCGCGGGCACGATGACGATGTCGATGTTCGGCGTGCCCTGGTACATGCCCCAGCTGGGCATCTCGCCCCAGAACTTCTCCACGCCCTTGTTGGGCGCGGCCTTGTCGGACCGCTCGGTGCCCTCGGTGCGCTTCACGAGGAACGTGTCCACGGAGCCCATGGCCGCGCGACCGTCCTCGTCGATGACCGTCGTCTCGGACGCGACCTGGAGGGCGCCCCGGACGCCGGCCTCGATGAGGCCCATGCTCTTGCCGTGGTTGGACTCGCCGCCCAGGAACAGCAGGGTCTTGCCGCGGTAGTTGACGGCCGCGCTGTGGGACGGGTGCAGGCCCACGGCCTCCATCCGGAGCGCGAGGACCGCGACGATCACCTTCTGGATCGGGCCGGCGGGCCAGTCGCCCGTGAAGGTCACGACCCGGCCGTCATACGAGACCTTCTTGGCGCCGTCCTGGTTCCAGACGATGTCGGCGTCGGCCAGCGTGACCTCGGGGGAGATGCGGACGTCGGCGAGGCGGTAGTTGAGGAAGGTCAGGTCGTCGAGCACATGCTCGCGCGGCTCGCCGCCGTACACGTCCACGCGGAGGCGAGCGGCCCCCGCCGAGAACTCCTCCGTCAGTTGCAGCTTGGCGTTCATCGTGTCCTTTCGGTCTCTAGGTGCGTGCCGGCACGGGGCCGGGCGATGGTCCGGGTGCGACGCCGGACTCGTCTGGCCAGAGGCCGGCGAGCATTGCCCTGGCATCGGCAAAGTGGTTGCGGATCGCCGCGTCGGCCCTGTCCGCCTCACGGGAGCGGAGGGCGTCGAGGAGCGGTCCGTGGAGCCCGGCGATCCGCTGGCGGTCCGAGCCGGGCACGGCAATCGTGATGTAGGTTCGCGAGTAGGGCTCGAGCATGCCCCACACCCGCTTGAGCGTGGCATTGCCGGAGCGGTCCACGAGATAGCCGTGGAAGGCCGCGTCCGCGGACACCTCCTCGACGATCTCGCCCGCCGCCGCGGCCCGGTGCATCTCCTCCAGGTACACGCCGAGCGCTGCGAAATCCTCCTGGGTCAGCCTGGGGAGGGCCAGCCGGACCCCGAGGGCCTCGAGCTCCGCACGGACGACGTAGGCCTCGAGCAGCTCTTCGCGAGATGGTCGCCGGACGCGCGCGCCGCGGAACGGCGAGATCTCCACGACGCCGAGCGCCTCGAGGTCGCGGAGGGCCTCCCTGACGGGGGCCTGGCTGGTCCCGAACTCCCGGGCGGCCCGTGTCTCCACGATCCGGGACCCGGGTGGGTACCGGCCGTCAAGGATCGCCTCCAGGAGGCGATCCTTGACAGTGTCGCTCAGGACAGCGCGGGAGATCACCGTCTCGGTCATCCCGATGTCCCTCGGTTTCCCGGTGCCTACAGGATCTTGACGAACCCGGCGCCACCGTCCACGCGGATGCGGTCGCCGGTCTTGATCCGGTAGGTGCCGACAGATGTCCCAACCACCGCCGGGATCTCGTACTCGCGGGCGAGGACGGCCGGATGGGCGACGAAGTCACCCGCGTTGGTGACGACAGCGATGATCTTCCCGTACAGGACCTGCCAGGCCGGGTTGGTCATCTCGCAGACGAGGATCTCGCCCGGGACAAGGCTGTCGAACTCGTCGGTGGACATGACGACCCGCGCCGTGCCTTCGACGACGCCCGGCGAGCCGCCGATGCCGACGATCGTGTCGCCGTGCATCTCGCGCGGCCGGTTGAACTTGTCGGGGAAGCCCCACAGGTTGAGGTACGGGAAGGCCAGTTGCGTCGCCGTGGCCGTGCCGACCCAGTCCTTCGGGCGGATCTGCTCGGCGGCGGCGCGCTTGGCCCGCCCTGCGGCGGCCATGGCACGCCCGGACTCCGCGTCCGGAGCGCCCATGAACGCGCGCAGCGCGTTGTAGCGGAACAGGATCACGTCGTCCGGCTGGTCGAGCATGCCCATCTCGACGAGCTTCTCGCCGATGGCGATGAGCACGAGGCGGACGTGCGCGTTGGCGCCCTGGTCGATGTAGAAGTGGTGGTCAGGGGTGAGGGGCGCCATCTTGAGGTTGATCTCGTTGGCGGCGCGCATCTTGTCGAGCGCCTCGCCCTCGAGCCCCTCGAGGATCTCCTTCGCCGCGGCGGCGATGTCGGCCGCCAGGGCCGCCACCTTGGTCGGGTAGTCGTAGTCCTCGGTGTACTGGTCGCAGACGAGCTGGATGACCGGGTTCATGTCCTCGCGGAAGCTCGGGTAGATGAACTCGTGGCTCCAGACGGCGTGCCAGCCGAACTCCTTCTGGTACGGGACCACCCGCTCGTCGATGAACCGGCGGCCCCGGTCGGTGGCCTGCAGGGCGGGGACGATGTCGGTGGCACGGCCCTTGGCGAAGGCGGCCCGCAGCTCGGCGTCGCCCTTGACCTCCTCCTTCATCTCCCACAGCGCCCGGACCTTGTCCCAGTTCCGGTCGTCGGCGGAGTTCTGGAGGCGGCCGAGGAGGACGTCGTCCACCTTGCCGTGCGTCTCCTGCATGACGGCCTTGAGGTTGAGCGTCGCGCTGAGCTGCGCGAAGTTCAGCATCCAGTGGATCTTCCAGTGGCGGTCGTGCATGTCGACGGCGTCCTCGAGGAGGACGGCCAGGTCCGCGAGGCTGAGCTCATCCTTCCGGTCGAGCATGCTCTCGATGTAGTCGAAGTTGCGCTGCATCTCCGGGACGAAGCGGGTCTTCCACCAGAAGGTGAAGTTGTTGCCGTAGACGGGCAGGACGAGGCCGAGGTACGCCCCGATCTTCGCCGCGTACTCGTTGTCCTCGGGGACGATCGGGTGGGTCTGGTAGTTGTACTCCTGCGTCGCGACGTCAACGCCGGCCTCGGCCGGGATCGCGGTGGTGTACAGGTACCCGTTGATGTTCTTGTAGATCCAGTCCGACGCGAACGGCGTGCCGAAGCGGCGGAACATGTGGTCGCAGGAGAGCCACCAGCCGCCGATGTCCTCGTACATCGGGCTGAGCGGCTTCGGGCAGTGCAGGTCGTCGTAGACCCAGAACAGGAGCTTCTCGGTCTCGGACGTCCATTCGATCGGGAACGTCTCGTCCCCGAGGAACTCGCCGAGGACTTCTTCCTTGAGGGGCACCGGTGCTTCCTCCTTCGCGTACAGCGAGACGATGACTGGGTCAGGCCGCCCCGCGGCCGATCCTCTTGAAGCGCTTCATGTTCTCGGTGATCGCGATCTCGGTCGGGAGCCGCTCCATGCTCGAGGCACCGAAGAACCCGGCGACGCCGGTGGTGTGCGACAGGACGTACTCGGCATCCTCCGGCTCGGCGATCGGACCGCCGTGGCACAGGACGATGATGTCCGGCTTGACGGCGACCGCCGCGTCCCGGATCGCCTGGACCCGTTCCGCTGAGGCCTCGAGCGTGAGGGCGGTGGTGGCGCCGATTGCGCCCTTCGTGGTGAGGCCCATGTGGGCGACGACGACATCAGCTCCGGCCTTCGCCATCGCGGCGGCCTGGTCCGGGTCGAAGACGTACGGGGTGGTCAGGAGGCCAGCCGCGTGGGCGTCCCCGATCATGTCCACCTCGAGGCCGTAGCCCATCCCGGTCTCTTCCAGGTTCTGGCGGAACTGGCCGTCGCACAGCCCCACCGTCGGGAAGTTCTGGACGCCGGAGAACCCGACCCGCTTGATCTCCTCGAGGAAGACCGGCATGAGTCGGAACGGATCGGTGCCGCAGACGCCGGCCAGGACCGGTGTCTCCCGGACGATCGGGAGGACTTCGGAGGCCATCTCCATCACGATCGCATTGGCGTCGCCGTAGGGCATGCAGCCCGCGAGCGAGCCGCGGCCGGCCATCCGGTACCGCCCGGAGTTGTAGATGATGATGAGGTCCGCGCCGCCGGCCTCTGCGCACTTGGCGGAGAGGCCGGTCCCGGCGCCGGCACCCATGATCACGCCACCCCCGTCGAGGGTGCCGCGGAGGCGCGCCAGCGCCTGTTGCCCGTTCATGCGGGTCCTCCTTCGTCCTGCGCCTTCGCGGCGGCCCATGCGCGGTAATGCGCATCGAGGCGCTCGGCCATCGCCGTCGCAAAGGCGGGATCGTTGATGTCGGTGGCCATCTCGACCACCTCGACGTCTGGCCGGAGACCGGCCTTCAGCTCCCGGATCAGGGCCGCATCGGCGGCCGCATCGTGGAAGGGGCCACCCGGCGTGGCGATCATCGAGACGCCGCCCAAGGGGATGAACACCGTCAGGGGACCCTTCGCGAGGTTGAGCTTGCGGGCGATGATCCGCCCCAGCTCGGCGCATTCCTCCTCGGTGGTCCGCATCAGCGTCACCGTCGCGTTGTGCACGTACAGGTTCCGCTTGTCGAACTGCGCGGGGACAGTGTCCCTGGGCCCGAAGTTGCACATATCGAGGGCACCCAGCGACACGACCTGTGGAATGCCCAGCGAGCCTGCCATCTCCAGGCGGTCGGGGCCCGCGGAGAGCACGCCACCTACGAGCTCGTCCACCAGCTCCGTGGTGGTGGCGTCCAGCGCCCCGGTGATGAAGCCCGCCTTCATGAGGGCTTCCATCGACTGGCCGCCGGCGCCCGTGGCGTGGAAGACGAGGACCTCGTAGCCCTTTGCCTCGAGCAGCTCGCGGGCAAGCGTCACGCACGGCGTCGTGACCCCGAACATCGTCGCCCCGATCAGGGGCTTCCGCTCGATCGTGGACACGAACGACGCGTCCGCGCGGGCCATCCCGGCGATCGCCGCGGCAGCGTTGGTGAGGATCTTCTCGGACAGGCCGTTGATCCCGGCGATATCGACGACCGAGTACATCATCGCCACGTCGGAGGTGCCGACGTACGGGCGGGTATCCCCCGAGGCAACGGTGGAGACGACGAGCTTGGGCACCCCCACTGGGAGTGCCTGCATGGCAGCCGAGACGATCGAGGTTCCCCCAGAGCCGCCGGCGCCCAGGATCCCGTTGAGGCGGCCCTCGGCGTAGAGGCGCTTGACGACCTCGATCGCGCCGCGGGTCATGGCGGCGACCGCGGGGCCCCGGTCATGCGCCGCGGCGAGAGCGGCACGGTCGACGCCAGCGGCGGCGGCGACGTCGTCCGCCGAGATGTCCGCCGCGGACGAGGCGCTCGTCACGCCCGCGTCCACGAGGATCACGTCACAGCCGAATTCGCGGACGCGGTTGCACAGGAACTCGTACTCGGCCCCCTTGGTATCAAGGGTTCCGAGGAGCACGACGCTCGCCATGAGGGAATGACCTCCTAGGGTTTGGCCGGAGCCTCGGCCGATTGCTCGAGATGGCTGCTCACGCCGAGGTAGCGACGCTGGGCGGCCTCGTCCCCAACGAGCTCGGTGGACGTGGTCTCCAGCGCGATTCTCCCGGTGACCATGATCGCGAGGTGATCCGCCACCGACGTTGCGACGCCCAGGTTCTGCTCCACGAGCAGCAGCCCGACGCCCTCCTTCGCCACGTCACGCAGGACACCGACCAGGTGCTCCACGACGATCGGCGCGAGACCCTCCGAAGGCTCGTCCATGATCAGCAGGTGCGGGTTGAGGAGCAGCGCGCGTGCGATCGCGAGCATCTGCTGCTCGCCGCCGGACAGCTGCATGGCACCGTGCCCCTTGCGCGTCGCCAGGGGCGGGAAGAGCTCGTAGATCCGCTTGATGGTCCAGCCATTGCCGTTCCGGGGCGCGACCATCTTCAGGTGCTCGGCAACCGACAGCGACGGGAACACGCGGCGACCCTGAGGAACGTACCCGATCCCCGCACGGGCGATCTCGTGCGGCTTGAGGCCCGTGAGCTCCTTGCCGGCGAGCCGGACGGAGCCGCTGAAGGAGGGAACCAGCCCCACGATCGCGTTGCACAGCGTCGTCTTGCCCATCCCGTTGCGGCCGATGAGCGAGAGAGGCTCGGCGCCGACGACGAGATCCACGCCCTGCAGGATGTGGCTCCGGCCGTAGCGGACGTTGAGCCCCGAGATCTCGAGGACGGGATCAGCCACGATGATCACCCGTGACGCGATGGCCCAGGTAGATGTCCTGGACCATGCTGTTGACCTGGATCTCGTCGGGCGTGCCCTCGACGATGACGGTGCCCTCGTGCATCACGGTCACCCGGTCCGCGGCCGCGAGGGCAACGTCCATGTCGTGCTCGACGAGGATCACGGTGATCTCGCGGGGCAGGTCCCTGAGGAGCTGCGAGAGGAGAGTCCGCTCGCCGGGCGACAGCCCCGCGGCCGGCTCGTCCAGCATCAGGAGGCGAGGGCTCGCGGCGATCGCCATGCCCAGCTCCAATTGGCGCTGCTGGCCATGGGCAAGCGATCCCACGGCGGTCTTGAGGACATCCGACAGGTGCACGAGCGAGGCGATCTCCTCGGACCGCACCCTGCCCGGATCAGTGGCGGACGGGCGGCGCGGGTCAAAGCGCCCGCGCTGCACGCCCCGGATCGCGAGAAACAGGCTCTGGCCAACGGTGAGCCCCATGAACAGCATGGAGTTCTGGTAGGTCCGACTCAGACCCAGCCGGGTCCGCCGGTGAGGCGGCAGGCTGGTCACGTCGGCCCCGTACAGCTCGACCTTCCCGGATGTCGGGAGATAGTCACCGGTGACGACATTGAACAGCGTCGTCTTCCCCGCCCCATTCGGGCCGAGGATGGCGCGCCGCTCACCGACGGCGACCTCCATGGTCACGTCGCGTAGAGCCTGGAGGGCGCCGAAGCGCCGCCCCACGCCCTGCAGTCGCAGGGCGGGGACGAGCGCCTCGGCGCTGGTGGACTGGGTCACTTGCAGTCCGGGAAGTCCCGGCTGACGGGCTGGGCAAGGTACGGGCTGTCCGCACCCAGGCCAAGCGTCTGGTCGATGTCCACAGCCTTGGCAATGACGTTGTTCACGAGGTTGCCGCTGGCGTCCTTCTGGACCTCGGTCACGTAGTTGGGGGCGATAGCCTGGCGGTTGCCATCGAGGGCGATGTGCCCGGTGGGTCCCTCGAACTCGACCTTGCTGAGGGCTTCCATGAAGACCTTCTGGCCGTCGCTGAGGTCGCCGTTGACCTCCTTGAGGGCCTGCAGGACGCCGACGGTCTCGTTGTAGTAGCTGAGGGCGAACAGGCCCGGGAACGGCAGCCCGTCCGGGAACGTCGCCTTGTACTCCTTGACGTACTCGTTCCACGCGGGCTCGTCCGTCGTGTCAGCGGTGGGGCCACCGGCGATGGTGCCAACCAGCTGGTCCTTGAAGTCGCCTTCGACCGACAGCACGCTCTGGTCCACGGTGATCGATCCGCCGATGAACTTGGCCTTGCCGCCGGCTGCCGCGTACTGGGTGAAGAAGTTGACCGCGTCGGAGCCGCCGAGGGCGATGTAGATCGCATCGACGTCCGTCGGGATCGACGTGACGACCGAGGCGTAGTCCTTCGTGCCGAGCGGGACCCAGGCCTTGAACGGGACCTTGCCGCCGGCTGCGCAGAACTCGTACATGAAGCCACCCACCTGGGTGTACGGGAAGGAGTAGTCCTCCGCCACGACGGCGGCGGTCTTGTAGCCCTTGTCGTTGTAGGCGTAGTTGCCGACGCCGGCCATCCACTGGGCGCCGTCGGTCGAGAAGCGGTAGAAGTTCGGGGCGGGGTCTCGGAACGTGGTGTCCTGGGCCGCAGACGACCCGTTCACGAACGTCTTGTCCGGCACTGTCTTGGCGTAGTCCTTGATCGCCAGTCCCTCGTCACCCGAGAGGGGGCCGATCAGGATGTCAACGTCGTCCTGCTCGATCAGCTTCTTGGCCTTCTCGAGCGCGACCGCCGGGGCGCCGTCCGAGCTCTCCTTGATCAGGATGATCTCGCGACCCGCGATCTCCCAGTTGCCGGCCGCATTCTTGGGCGCGAACTTGTTCAGCGCCTGCTCGATGCCGCGCATGCCGTCCTGGCCGGGGACCGCAAACGGGCCCTCGAGCGTCGCGAGACCGCCGATCTTGATCGGGGTCTTCTCGGCGTCGCTGCCGCCGCACGCGGACACTGACGCGACGAGCCCCACGGCAATCATGAGCGTTACCAGCCTGCGGCCGGTCGAAAATCCGAACATCGCTCCTCCTGTCCTCTCCGTGTCCTGCACGGGAGGCATGTGGTCCAGATGGATCACCCTGTGCGTCTCTGGGTTGCTGTCCTCCTGCGCTGCTAGCCGCTTGGGGTCGGGGAGTCGTCGTCAGGGAGCTCTGGGGGCACGAGCGGCATCGGTTCCGGCTCCGAGGCGATGCCGGCCTCCACGGCCAGCGGGTCCACGGCCCGACGATGCCTCCCGCCCCGTCGCCCGGCGGACAGCCAGCCGCGATCGAGAAAGCCGACGATGCCGTTGGGGGCAACGAGCACGATGATCACGAAGCCGAGGCCGATAAGCGAGTTGAACCTCTCCCGGAAGCTGAAGTCGAGGATCTGGATGCTGCTGGCGAAGGTGTCGATGATCAGGAACACCGCTGACCCGACGAACGCACCGATCGGGTAGCCGAGGCCGCCGATGACGGCGACGATCAGCACGTCGATGGTTCGGGTCAGGTCCACGACACCGGGGGAGACGTTGCCGCGATACCAGACCGCCAGGACGCCCGAGACGCCGGCGACGAAGCCGCCGATGGCGAACAGGACGATGCGGTGCAGCCCCACCCGGTAGCCCAGCGCGCTCATGCGACGAGGGTTGTCCCGGATGCCCTGGAACGTGAGCCCAAGGGTGGACCGGACGATGTACCGGAGTGCCAGGTAGGTGAGGGCGGCGGCGACCAGGCACAGGTAGTAGAACTCGAGCGGATTGGCACGGGGCTGGCCCGTGGGCCCGACGATGCCGGCGAACCCGATGTGGCCGCCGAAGATGTCGTAGTTCTGGAGGACGAGGTAGAAGAACCCGACCGCCAGGGCGAGGGTCAGCATCAGGGCGTAGATGCCGAACGATCGGGCGGTGATGGCCCCGATGACCACCCCGGCCAGCGTGGCCAGCACCAGGGCGATCACCGCCGACGGGATGGCCGGCAGGCCGAGGCCGATCGTGGAGCCGATCGCATTGGTGCTCGGCTCCAGGGCTGCCAGCGCGACCATGTAGCTGGCGAACCCGGACACCGCGGCCTGTGCAAGCGACACCATGCCGCCATAGGCGGACATGAACACGAGGCTCAGGGCGACGATGCCCAGGATGAAGGTCTGGGCCCCGATGGACAGGGTCCAGAACCGGGCCGGGTTCGCCGGCAGGATGAGTGACATGACCACCGGGTACAGGACGAGCGCTGCCACCCCGGCCGCAGGCAGCAGCCAGGGTCGGCGCGTGAGCCGCTGCACCCAGGGCTCCGCGATCCGGCGCCCGCCGGCCAGGCGGCTCATGCGGGTCGCCCCAGCAGACCCTGGGGTCTGACCGCGAGCACGCCGGCCATGATGATGAACGTGATCAGGACCGAATAGGTCGGCTCGTAGAACAGCCCGACCTGCTCCGCGAGCCCGACGATCAGGGCGCCGATCGCCGCCCCGCTGAGGCTTCCCATCCCGCCCACGATCACGACGACGAGGGACGACAGCAGGTAGCGCCCCTCCTCTCCGGGCGAGACGGAGAGGACCGTCGCGCCGACGACGCCGGAAAGCCCCGCCAGGGCCGAGCCGAGGGCGAACGTGAACAGGAAGACGCGCGACACGTTGACGCCCAGCGCCGAGAGCATGTCGCGATCATCGATGCCCGCCCGGATATACATGCCGATGCGCGTCCGGTTGAGCACCAGCCACAGGCCGGCGTAGACCGCGACTGCGAGCACCACCACGAACAGCCGGATCGTCGAATACCCGCCACCGACCACGAACGGCAGCTGTGTGCTGCCGGAGATGAGGCTCGGCACCGGGATCTGGTACGTGACGCCGCCGTACCGGGCGAGCATCAGGTCGGCGATGATGATCGAGACACCGATCGTCACCAGCGCCTGCCGCAGGTCCTGGCCGGCCATCCGTGCGAGCAGCCCCAGGTAGATTGCCGTTCCGACCACCGCAACGACCGCGGCGCCCACGAGGAGCCCGATCACCCAGCTGCCGGTGATGCTCACGGCCGTGTAGCCCGCGTACGCGCCGAGCAGGTAGAACGCCCCGTGGGCCATGTTGGTCGTCCGCATCAGTCCGAAGATCAGGGTGAATCCGCTGGCGACGATGAAGTACACGGCTGCGAGCGTGACGCCGTTGAGGACGACCGTCAGGAATTCGACCAGTTCCTTCGGCAAGAAGTGCACTCCCACAGGTGCGAGATGGGTCTGGAGCTGGCTCCGGCGCTGCCGGTGCCGGGACGTCTCGAACAAGTGACGTTCGATAATCGATTAGCGATGGTAGGAACAGAACCGGTCCGGCGTCAAGCCGGAACTTGCCCGAACCTGCCTCGCTGAGCCCGCGCCCGCCCGGCATGGGCCGGGACGCCTTGCAGGGTTGGCATCGATGATCGATTATGGACCGACCAACGACCACCGCGCAGGCACTGGGAGCAGAAATGGCCGCCGATCTTCGGTTCATCACCCCGGACGACGTCGAGACCCAGGTCTTCGACTGGGGCTCGATCAAGTGGATGAGCGAGGTCCGGACGACGGGCGCCGACCGCTTCACCAGCGGCGTGGTCATCCTCGATCCCGGCAAGGGTCATGCCCGCCACAACCACCCCGGTTCGGACGAGGTCCTCTACTTCATCTCGGGCGAGGGCGACCAGATGATCGAGGACGCCGACGGCAACCCGGTGGTGAAGCACCTCAGGGCGGGCGACATGGCGTTCATCCCGGACAGCACGTTCCACTCCACGATCAACACGACGTGGGAGCCGCTCCGCATCCTGGCGATCTACACGCCGGGCGGCCCGGAGGCGTTCCTGCGCGGCCTTCCCGATTGCACGATCGTGCCGGCGGGGGAGATCCCCACCAAGTAGCTGCTCCCCCACCCCGAGTCCCGGACGGCGGACCTACCCGGTAGCCGCGTTCGTCGTCCGGAGGGCGCGGAAGGCCGCCACGGCTTCCCGGACCCCGCTGAGCACCGGACCGCGCTCCGCGCTGGAGCCCGTGGCGTAGCCGTCGGCGCCGGTGGCCGCGAGCCCCGTGGCCACGGACGCCGGATCGGACAGCGGCCCCCCATGGAGCAGCACGATCGTCTCCGGGTTCTCGTCCCGGGCGGCGCGGACCATCGCGGCGAAGGCGTCCATCGCCCCGTCGGCGGATCCCGCGCCCGTGATCCCCGTCATCGTCCCGACGACATCCACGCCCGCCGCGGCCATGCGTCGCGCCTCGTCCGGGTCGAACGCCCACCCGAGCGTGAGGAGACCCTGGCCGGACGCCAGCTCCAGCATGGACAGCTCCCGCGAGAAGCCATACCCGGTGGCCTCCAGCTCCGCGCGGAAGGTGGGGCCGTAGATCCCTGCGAACGGCTCGTTGGTGACACCCGAGGCCCCGGCGTCCCGGGCGGCGCCGACGAGGGAGGCGAGCGATCGGCGCGGATCGTGCGCCCCGAGCCCGCCGATGACCGGCAGGCCCCTGGCCCGCTCGACGACGATCGGCAGCAGCTCCAGGGTGAGCTTGTTGGCATCGTCGTAGGGGAGGAAGGCGAGGACGGTCGGCACGCCCAGGATCCGGTACACCGCCGTGCCGTAGCAGGCGAGCAGGTCCGCGCCACCGGCACGCGCCGCGTCGGCGGTGATGCCGCTCCCCACGCCGGCGACCACGATCGCCTCCCCCGCCGCCCGTCGCGCCCTCAGCGGCGCCAGCATCTCGGCACGGTTCATCGACTCTCCTCGGGTAGGGGAACTGGGAGTGACCGGACACGTGTCCAGCGCTCGCGGAAGACGTCCAGCACGGCTGCGGCGAATTCGGCGTCGTTGACGTTCGCGTCCACCTCGCGCAGGACGATGCCCGGGCGGAGGGTCGCGCGGATGGCTCCGAACAGGACCTCGTCCGCCTCGAGGTCCCGGAACGGGCCGCCTGGCAGCTCGTACTTGGACAGGCCATCCGTCGGCAGGACCACGGCTGACGGGCCGGTCGCGGCGTTCACCTTGACGGCGAGCAGCTCCCCGAGCCGGCGGGACTCCTCCGCGTTCGTGCGGACGGCGCAGACAGACGGGTTGTGGACGACGAGCGGCCGGTCCGGCGTGTCGTAGCGCGAGGGGACCGAGGCCCGTGGCCCGAAGTTGAGCACCTCGAGCGCGCCCGGGATCACCACCTGGGGGATCCCCTGGCGCCCGGCCGCCTCCAGGCGATGCGGACCGGCCCCGAAGGCACCGCCGAGCAGCTCGTCGGTGAGCTCGCTGGTCGTGAGGTCCACCACCGCGTCGATCAGCCCGGCATCGATCATCTCCTCCATCGCCCGCCCCCCGGAGCCCACGGCGTGGAACACGATCGTCTCGAAGCCCATCCCTCGAGGCCCGCCTGGATCGCCAGCACGCCAGGGGTCGTCACCCCGAACATCGTGATCGCCACCAGCGGCGCGTCGCCGTGCGCGTCGTCGGCGCGGAACCGGGCCATCCCGGCCATCGCATTGGCCGCGTTGGCGAGCACGCGGCGCGACACACGATTGAGCCCCGCGACATCGGTGACGGGATGAACGAGGGTGAGGTCGCTGGTGCCGACGAACGTCCGCACGTCGCCCGAGGCCAGGGTGGAGACGAGCAGCTTGGGCACGCCGACGGGCAGCGACCGGAGCACCTCGGACACGACAGTCGAGCCGCCGCTGCCCCCGAGTCCCATGACGCCCAGGACGAGGCCCGCGTCGAACCGCTGCCGGACGATCGCCGTGGCGCCGCGCCCCATCGCCGCCAGCGCCACCGCCCGCGTGTCGCTCCCCTCGCGGGCGAAGCGCAGGTGCTCGAGCACGGCGCCCGCCGCCTGGGCAACCTCCGCAGACGTCACGTCAGGGGCAAACGGCGGATCGCCGAGCACCCCGACGTCGATCACGGTCACGGGGATGCCCGCCGCACGAAGCCTGTCCCGCACGAACGCGTACTCCCGCCCCTTCGTGTCGAGCGTCCCGACGAGGACGACGCTCGGACCGGTCTCGTCAGTCACCGACGCAGCCTCCGATGCACCCGCTGGTCACCGCCCCGCCTGGTTGGCGCGGAACGGCAGGGCCTTGAACTCCCGGACCACCCCGGACACCGCCCGCTCCACGGGCAGCCGCTCGATGGAGGAGGCACCCAGGTAGCCCACCACGTCCGTCGTCGCCAGGACGCGGGCAACCGACGCCGGATCCTCGAACGGGCCGCCGTGCGCCACGACGAGCACGTCCGGGCGTGCGGCCCTGGCCGCTTCCAGCATGGCCTGGGTCGCCTCGCACGCGGCGTCGACGTCCATGCGCTCCTCGGCGCCGATCCAGCCACCGGACGTGAGGCCGACGTGCGCGCCGATGACGTCGGCACCCGCGTCCGCCATGGCCGCGGCCTCCTCCGTCGAGAAGGCGTAGGCGAGGGTGAAGACGTCGCGCTCCCGGCACATCCGGATCAGGTCCACCTCCCGCGGGTAGCCCAGGTTGGTGGCGTCGATGTGGCGCCGGAACGCTCCCTGGTAGAGCCCGGTGGTCGGGACGTTGGTGATCCCCGAGAAACCCATTGCCATGTACTCGTCGAGGAGGCGACCGATGTCCCGGAACGGGTCGGCCGCGCCGATGCCGCCGATCACCGGCGTCTCATCGACAGCGTTCAGGACCTCGTGACCGAGCGCCATGGTCATCGCGTTGGCGTCGCCGTAGGCCAGGTAGCCGGCCAGCGACCCGTGCCCCGCCATCCGGAACGGGCCGGTGTTGTAGACCATCACGAGGTCGATGCCACCGTGCTCGGCCGCCTTGGCGACGAGACCGATCCCGGCGCCGCCGATGACAAGCGGGTGCCCGCCCGCGAGCGTCGCCGACAGGCGCTCCAGGACTTCGCTCCGGGTGTGCTGGCGAGCCACGGTGGTGTCCTCCTCGTGTATCCGCAGAGCGGGCCGCTTTCTCGATCATCGATAATCGTAGAGGTTGCCGGGGTTGGAGCGCAGCCTCCGACGCGCGCCCCGCCACCACGAACGCCGGGGCGCCGCCCGGCGGCGGGAGGATGCAATGACGATGGCGGTCGCGATCGGCAGCGACGAGGCGGGGTTCGAGCTCAAGGCCCGGCTGTGCGACGTGATCCGCGCCGAGGGCTGGGAGGTGGTCGACTTCGGCTGCCATTCTCCCGAACCGGTTGACTATCCCGATGTGGCGTTCGCGGTGGCGCACGCGATCGCACGCGGCGAGATGGAGCGCGGCGTCCTGATCTGCGGGACCGGCATCGGGATGGCGATCGCGGCGAACAAGGTGCCGGGGGTGCGGGCAGCACAGGCCCATGACCCGTACTCGGCCGAGCGGGCCCGCAAGTCGAACAACGCCCAGATCCTGACCCTGGGCGCCCGGGTGATCGGTCCGGAGCTCGCCGCGACCCTGGTCCGGACGTGGCTGCACGCGGAGTTCGCGGGGGGCGGCTCGGCGCGCAAGGTGGGCCTCATCAGCGCGGAGGAGCAGCGGCTCGGCGCGGCCGGCGAGCCGAAGGCCTAGCCAATCGGCGTCGAGGCGATCTCCGCAAAGACGGCCGGGTCCAGCGCCCGCCGGCCGACGAACAGGCCGTCGACGCCATCCTGCGCGAGCAGCAGGCCCGCGTTGTCGGGGTCCACGCTCCCGCCGTAGATGATCCGTACGCGCCCCCCGGCCGGACTGCGCCCATCGAGCCACGCGCGGATCGCCCGGTGCACCGTCCCCACGACGTCCGGCGGCGCCGGCATCGCTCCCTCCCCGATTGCCCAGACCGGCTCGTACGCCAGCACGACGCGCGCGAGCGAGGCGTCGTCGATCCCTTCGATGAGGAGCCCGATCTCCTCGATCAGCGCCGCGGCTGCGGCGGCGGGCTCGCCGCGCTCCCGGTCGCCAATGCACACGATGGGATCCATTCCCCAGCGCAGGACCGCCCGCAGCTTCGCGGCCACGAGGGTGGGCGTCTCGCCGTGGTCGCGCCGCCGTTCGGCGTGACCGACCTCGACGAACCGGCAACCCAGGTCCGCGAGCATCGGTGCCGACACGTCGCCGGTGTGGGCCCCCGCGTCGTCCGGGTGGACGTCCTGGGCTCCCCACGCGACGTTGCTGCCGGCGAGCACCTCGCGCGCGACAGGGATGGCCGGGAACGCGGGCAGCACGAACAGGTCGCGATCCCCGATGGCCGCGAGGGCCGGGTGCGCCGCCTCGAGCCAGGCGCGCGCCTCGGACGGGACCAGGTTCATCTTCCAGCTTGTCCCCACCAGCGGACGCCGGGCGAGATTCGCCGCGTCGGGGATGGTCGCGCCCGCGTGTGCCGCCATTGGTGCCCTCCGGCTCTGTTCCCGACGGTCGGGGCCATCGATTATCGCTTGCATCGGGGCGGTGCGCCGTCTACTATCCTCGATAATCGATGATCCAGCTATCACGCGTCCCAGTTCACATGTGATCGAGCACCCCTCAGGAGCAGCGGCATGAGCCAGCCCCCCCGAGCGGACCAGGATTGACCAGAGAGATGCCCTTGGGATCCCGGGGATCCCGGGGGTTCGGTGCCGCCTGGAATAGCGACGCGGTATGCCCGCGACGGGCGGGCCACGGCTGATGGAGTTCGTCACCCAGTCCGTGGTCATCGGCCTGTCCGAGTACGCCCCCCTGATCCTGGCAGCGCTGGGCTTCGCCCTGCTGTACCGCCTGACCGGCCTGATCAACGTGGCGTACTCGGAGACCATCACGCTCGGCGCCTACTTCGGGATGTGGCTCAACACCACGTATGGCCTCGACTTCTACGCCGTCGTGCTCCCGGCCGCGCTGATGGCCGGCGTCCTCAGCGTCGCCACCTACTTCGCCATCTTCCGGCCCGCGAAGAAGCGCAACGTGGGCTCGCTGGAACTGATCATCATCTCGTTCGGACTGTCGATCCTCCTCCGGCACGGCCTTCAGTTCGTGTTCGGCTATCCGGTGCGGTTCTTCGACGTCCCGCCCCCCGACACGGTCATGGTGATCGGCGTCGGGGTGACGTCATTCCGCCTGCTCGCGCTCGCCAGCGTCGCCGTGCTCGCCGGGCTCCTGTACCTGTTCATCCAGCGATCGCGGTACGGCCTCCAGATCCGGGCCCTGGCCAGCGACGAAGACCTCGCCCAGGCGAGCGGGATCCGTCCCCTCGCCGTCACGACGCTGATCTGGTTCATCGCCGGCGTGGCAGGAGGGCTGGCCGGCTTGTTCCTCGGTGTCGGCTCAAACGTGGCGCCGCTGCTCGGCTGGCGTCAGTTCCTGTTCATCCTGCTGGTGGTCCTCGTGGGTGGCAGCTGGGGGCTCGGCGGCGTCATCGGGGTCGGGGTGCTCACGGGCGTGGCCCTGGCTGCAATGTCCCTGACCTTCGGCCAGGTGCTCTACGCGCAGCTCGCGCTGATCGTCTTCTTCATGGTCCTGCTCAAGGTGCGCGGTCGCCGGCTCACCGAGACGGCAAAGGTGTAGCGGCATGCTCGACGCATTCCTGATTGCCGGGCTGTTCGAGGTCGTGATGATCATCGGCCTCGGCCTGCTGCTGCACCTCCAGCTGGGCCTCACCCGGGTCGCCAACTTCGGCGTGGTGGGCTTCTGGGGCCTCGGGATGTACGTCTTCGGCGTGCTGCAGGTCCGGGTGGACTGGCCGTTCGGAGAGCCGTTGGTGTTCCTGGTGTGCGCCGCGCTGGCGGCCGTGGTCGCCGGCCTTGCGGGCCTCCTCGTCGGCTGGCTGATCTCCGACCTCGACACGGACGGCATGCTCGTGGGAACGCTCGGGTTCGCCACCGCCGTCGCGATCCTGGCGACCACCGAGGATGACCTCACCGGCGGGGCGCGCGGCATGGGTGGACTCGACTTCCCCTTTGACGTCGGCGGCGTCAAGGACAACGAGTTCCTGTGGCTGGTGATCCTGACCCTCGTCGTGGCCGCAATCCTGGCCTACGTGTGGCGGGTCCACCGCTCGCCGTACGGGCGCCTCCTGATCGCGATCGGCGGCAACGAGCCACTGGCACGGAGCCTGGGGAAGGCCACGTTCCGCTCCAAGCTCTGGATGTTCGCGCTCACCTCGGCGGCGATGGGGTTCCTGGGCGCGATGTACGGGGTCTTCGTGCGGACCCTCGAGATCTCGAACCTCGGGGTCGACCTCACCCTGGCCGTCATGGTGGGCCTGGTGCTGGGCGGCTCGGCGCGCGTCTGGGGAGCGGTCGTTGGCGTCGTCCTCTCCGTGGGGCTGTTCGACATCGTGATCCAGTCCTACCTGCCCCTCCCGCGCGAGTGGTACACGCAGGCGATCCCGGTGCTGCGGGAGGCGGTGTTCGGGCTCACGCTGATCATCGTGCTGCTGTTCCGGCCGACTGGCATCCTGGGCGACATGCGGCGCGACAGGCTCATGGAGAAGATCCATGGTCGCTGATGCCGGGGCCAAGGCCGTGAGCCGTCCCCAGATCCGCGTCCAGGGGGCCGTCAAGAGCTTCTCCGGTCGCGTCGTGGTGAACGTCGACGACCTCGTCCTGGGCGACAAGCCGATCGAGGGGCTGATCGGACCCAACGGGGCCGGCAAGACGACGCTGATGCGGATGATCATGCACTCCACCCCGCTCGACAGCGGCACGGTCTCCCTCGTGCGCCCGGGCGGCGCCGAGGTCATGCTCTCCAGCCTGCCCGCCAGCAGGATGGCGCGCTTCGGCGTCGTGAAGTCCAACCAGGTGATCATGGACTTCGACAAGCTCACCATCTGGGACTCGCTCCTGCTCGCCGTGGCCGAGGCCAGGTACGAGCAGCCGGCTCGGATCTTCAGCGAGCGAACCGTTTTCAGGCAGCACGAAGACGAGATCCGCCACTACCTGGACTACTTCGGCTTCGCCGATCCCACCACGTTCGCGATGTCGGCCGGCGAGAAGAAGCTCCTCGACATCATTCGCTGTCTGCTCCTCCGACCCACGTTCCTCCTGCTCGACGAACCGACGGCCGGTCTTCCCGATGACCTGACCGAGAAGGTGATGAGCGTGGTCAGGGACCTCGCGGCCGCGGGCACCTCGGTGGTGATCGTGGAGCACGACCTCAACGTCATCTGGGGCCTGTGCGACGAGGTCAACTTCATGGCCGAGGGCAACGTGGTCCTGAAGGGTGACCCGCAGATGATCCGCGAGAACCGGACCGTGGTCGAGAACTACCTGGGAGAGGGCCATGTCTAACGGGGCCGTCTCCGTCTCTCTCGAGGTCGAAGGCCTGCGCAGCGGCTACCACGGGGTCACCGTCCTCAAGGGGCTCGACTTCTCGGTCGGCAACGAGGTCTTCGCCGTGCTGGGCGCCAACGGCGCGGGCAAGACCACCCTGCTGGCAACCCTGGCGCGTCTCATCCCGCTCATGGCCGGGAAGATCAGGTTCCAGGGGGAGGACGTGTCCGCCCTGCCGCCGTACGAGACCGCCGGGCGGGGAATCGGCTACGTGCCCCAGGAGAAGGGCACCTTTGCCAAGCTCACCGTCCTGGAGAACCTCCAGGTCGGGGGGATGATCGGCAGCCGGTCTCGCGACGAGCGGCTGGCGGAGGTGTTCGACCTCTTCCCGTCGCTCAAGGACCAGCAGGCCCAGCAGGCGGGAACGCTCAGCGGCGGCGAGTCGCGCATGGTGGCCTGCGGGCGGGCCCTCATGCAGGACCCCAAGGTGCTGCTCCTCGACGAGCCGACGGCGGGCCTCTCCCCGCTCTACGTCGACATGTTCTTCGACAAGATCAAGGAGATCCACCAGACCAGGGGCGTCGCCATCATCCTCGCCGAGCAGAACGCCACCAAGGCTCTCCAGGTCGCCGACCGGGTGATGGTCCTGAGCCTGGGCGAGGCGTTCGCAGTGATGGACGCCGCCCAACTGACGACCCAGCAGCTCAAGGAGGGATACCGGATCTGACCCCCAATTCCAAGGGTGTCCCGAAGCAGGAGGAGAGAATCAGAATGGTCGACAGGATCAAGTCGGGTCGCGCCGTGGTCTTCATCATGGTGTTCGCCCTGCTCGTCGCCGCGTGCGGCGGCGCATCATCCACAGCGGCACCCGGCGACACCGCCGCGCCGCCCGCAGCCACCGACGCACCGCCCGCAGCCACCGACGCACCGCCCGCCGAGACCGGGCCGGTAGCGGTCTGCGAGCTGGCCTACTACACGGGCGAATTCGCGGCGTACGGTGAATCGCTCACCAACGACGTCGTCTTCCCGGTCAACGAGGTCATCAACCTCGACCCGCCGCTGGGCCGCACGTGGGAGCTGTACCACGAGGACCTCGGCACGGTCGGTGAGGCCCAGGCGGCCCGGGCCTGCCTCGAGCAGCGCGGCGCCGAGATCGTGGTCAGCATCGCCCACGGGTACCGCACCTACCGCGACTACATGATGGACTGGTGGACCGAGAACGATTCGCCGCTCGGGCCGTCCGTCCACGGCGGCGCGATCCCGGGCAACCTGGGCGGCAAGGCCGCGGAGCCGATCTTCCGGGCACAGGGTCTCGACGAGGCCCTGGGCACGTCCGGGAGCCTGTACGCGGAGTCGATCGGTGCCAAGAAGATCGTGGTCTTCGCCACCCAGGTCGAAGGCTTCCAGCTGGCAGCCGACGCGGCCGAGAAGGCTGCCGAGGCACTTGGGCTCGAAGTAATGGCCCGCATCGACAGCCCGGCCGAGCAGCCGTCCTACCGGGCAGAAGCCCAGAAGATCGCCGACCTGAAGCCGGACGCCGTCATCGTCCAGGCGGGTTCGGTGGAATCGGCCACGCTGATCAAGCAGGCGGATGAGGCCGGCCTGTCGCTCAACTGGATCGGCGAGACCGGCTGGGTCCTGCAGGAGTTCATCAACACGCTGGGCACCGCGCCCATCGCTTCCCAGAAGGGCATCGGCTTCGCGGCCTTCTCGCCCGACACCTCCACCGCCGCGTGGGCGTTCTACCAGCCGCTGTGGGACCAGGTGAACGGCGACAAGTTCGGCGGCGCCGAGGACCAGTACCACTTCTCCACGTACGACGTGATGATCCAGACGGCGCTTGCCGTCGAAGCCGCCGGGTCGTACAAGGCGAGTGCCTGGGCTCCGGCCATGCATGCGGTCGGCGAAGATGGCGAGAAGTGCTACACGTACGCCGATTGCCTGGCCCTCATCCGCGCGGGCACGGACATCGACTACGACGGCATCACCGGTCCCGGCCTCTACACCGATGGGGGCGTGAACGCCGTCAACCCCTCCTACACGCCGTTCAACGCGGACGGCACGGCGGGCGAGGCCGTCCTCCTCGACGCCGCGAAGGGCTTGGAGATCCTCGACCAGATCA
Source organism: uncultured Chloroflexia bacterium (assembly GCA_963766735.1). Taxonomy (GTDB): domain Bacteria; phylum Chloroflexota; class Limnocylindria; order Limnocylindrales; family CSP1-4; genus CAIXZV01. The sequence continues at coordinate 208,042 of CAVYBU010000030.1, read as the reverse complement.
AGTCCGTCGCGACGTGCGACCCGGAGACTCCTCCCAACAAGTGCCAGTGGTAGTAGCCCGGCGCCAGCTCGTCTGACGCCAGTCGAAGGGGGTCCTCCCGCCATGCGGCGGAGGACCCCCTTTTCGTGCCCGCTTGCGCCTCCCCCGCCGGGCGGCGGGCTCACTACGCCCCGTCGCGGCCTTGACCGCCGGCGCCGGGGCGCGTATCGTCGATAATCGATTATGTGTCCGAGACGGCGCCTGCCGTCCGACGGTGAGGTACCTCGATGATCAAGCGGGTCGCACGCAACGAGGCGGAGCAGTTTCCGCTTCCCGGCCGGGTATGGCACTCGTACTTCGGGCCCCACAACAGCGACGCCCGCCAGGTCTCGATGGGCGTCTCCGTCTACCCCGCCGGCTCGAAGCCCACCGGCCACGTCCATCCCGCCGAGGAGGAGACGATCTACTGCACGGCGGGCCGCGGCCGGATCGTGACCTCGGACGGCGTGGCGGAGGTTGAGCCCGGCGTGGTGGTGCACGTGCCGCCCGGCACCTTCCACGCGACCGAGGCGGACGGCCCGGAGCCGCTGGAGCTCCTGTGCCTGTTCTCGCCCCCGGTGGTCTCCGGTTCCTACGAGAGGAAGGACCCCCAGTGAGCACGTTGGACACCGCCGGGATCGCGCGTCTCGAGGAGGTGGCTCGCAACATCCGCGTCGAGATCATCCGCAGCGTCTACTACGCCCGCGCGGGCCACCTCGGCGGTCCCCTCTCCGCCGCCGACATCCTGGCTGCCCTCTACTTCCACGAGCTGCGTATCCGGCCGGACGATCCCGCCTGGCCCGACCGGGACCGCTTCATCCTGTCCAAGGGCCACTCGTCCATCGCGCTGTATGCGGCGATGGCGCTGCGGGGCTACTTCCCCGTGGAGGAGCTGCTCACGTTCGACGGCGCCCACTCACGGCTCCAGGGCCATCCGGACATGACCCGGCTGCCCGGCCTCGACATGTCCACCGGGTCGCTGGGCATGGGGATCTCCGCCGCCATGGGCATGGCTCTCGGCGCGCGGCTCACGGGCAGGGACGTCCGGGCGTGGGTGATGCTGGGCGACGGCGAATGCCAGGAGGGCGAAGTCTGGGAGGCCGCCATGGCCGCCCAGCGCTACGGGCTGGACAACCTGGTGGCCATCGTCGACCACAACAAGCTCCAGCAGTACGGCTGGCCGGGCGACGGACCCGACGGGCGCATCGCGCCCCAGGTACCGGGAGAGCTGGCTGCCAAGTGGGCCGCCTTCGGTTGGCGGGTCCTGGAGCTGGACGGGCACGACATGCCCGCCATCGTCGGCGTTCTGCGCGAGGCCGAGCAGGGAGATGGTCGCCCGACCGCGATCATCGCGCACACGGTGAAGGGCAAGGGCGTCTCCTTCATGGAGGGCCGCTACTTCTGGCATACGCGGGCGATCAAGCCCGAGGAGTACGAGCTGGCCATGGCCGAGCTGGGCGAGCCCGCTACCGCGGAAGGGGCCGGACGATGACGCTGCCGATTGGCCGCCCGATGCGGGAGATCTTCGGCGAGACCGTGGCGGCGCTGGCCACCGAGGACCCGCGGATCGTGATGCTGGATGGCGACGTGGGCTCGTCCACGCGGGCCGACATCTTCGAGAAGGCCCACCCGGACCGCTACCTGCAGATGGGCATCGCCGAGCAGAACATGCTGGGCGTGGCCGCGGGGCTGTCCACCATGGGCCTCATCCCGTTCATCAGCACGTTCGTCTCGTTCGCGGTGGTCCGGCCGCTGGACCAGATCCGGGTGCTGATCGCCCAGACGGGCGCGAACGTGAAGATCACGCCCGGGTATGCCGGGATGTTCACGGGCCAGACGGGGATGAGCCACATCATCGTGGACGACCTCGCGATCATGCGGGCGATGCCGGGCATGGTCTCGGTGGCGCCGGCGGACGACGTGGAGGCCGACCTGGTCCTCCGCTGGGCCGCGGCCTACCAGGGACCCTGCTACGTGCGCCTCGTGCGCGACGGCACCGCCCGGCTGTTCGACGCGAGCTACCGCTTCGCGTTCGGCAAGGCCGTGGTGGTCCGCGAGGGGCGCGACGTCACGCTGATCGGGACGGGTACCCAGACCCCGCGCGTGGTGGAGGCTGCCGAGCTGCTGGCGGCCCGGGGCGTGGACGCCCACGTCCTCCACGTGCCGACGGTCAAGCCCCTCGACACGGAGGCGATCGTGGACGCCGCGGAGCGGACCGGCCGCGTGATCACCGTCGAGGAGCACACGGTGCTCGGTGGGCTGGGCGGCGCCGTGGCCGAGGTGCTGGGCGAGCTTCGCCCGACGCAGCTCAACCGGATCGGGCTCCAGGACACCTACGTCCAGTCGGGCCCGAACGACGCGCTGCTGGACATCTACGGGCTGTCGGCGTCGCGGGTCGCGGAACAGGTGCTCGCGATCCTGGGTCGCGCCTGAGAGGGTCTCGGTTGCTCCCGGCAGCGTGACCCGTCCCGCAGCACCCGTCCCGCAGCGGCGCGCGACCGGCGGCCATCGGCTGGTGGGCTCCGTCTGCCAGCCCTCGGCCAGGTGGGCGGAGGCCTCGTCAAAGTGGTGCCGCAGCGCCGCGACCACGGCTTCCGGATCCCGCGAGCGCACGGCCGCCAGGATGCGCGGGTGCAGGTCCGCGGTCCATCGGGCGTCCGCACCCGGCGCGACGAGCGTGATGTAGGTCCGCGAGAAGGGCTCGAGCGATCTCCACACGCTCTCCAGCGTCCGGTTGCCCGCGAGGGCAAGGAGCCGCGCGTGGAACGCCGCGTCGTGAACCGCGACCTCGTGTCGGTCCCCGATCTTCGCGGCCTGCTGCATCGCCTCGTGCAGCGTCTCCAGTTCCGCGAGGTCCGCATCCGTCATGCGCTGGATCCCCAGCCGCGCGCCGAGTGACTCCAGCGCCGAGCGCACCGCATAGGCTTCCAGCAGCTCCTGGAGGCTTGGGCTCCGGACGCGCGCGCCACGGAAGGGCAGGATCTCGACGACGCCCAGTGCCTCGAGACCCCGGAGGGCCTCCCTGACGGGCGCCTGGCTGGTGCCCAGCTCGCGTGCTACCCGCGTTTCCACGATCCGTGAGTCGGGTGGATAGCGGCCCGAAAGGATGCCCTGCAGCAGGCGGTCCTTGACCTGATCGGCCAGGACACTGCGCGAGATGGCACGGTCTTCGGGCATGGGGGCTCCAGTGGGTCCGATAGGCCAGAGTCTACCGCTCACGCCCACGCGAGAAGGTGACCCGCTCGCCGCATGGCCCCCGCGAGACCGCTCCGCCAGATGTGATCGATCATGCACGATTGTGCTAGTATCTGCTCATGTCGTTGCCAAACGTGAGCGATTCGGCTGCACCTGCCCCGACGCACGACCTCGCGGCAGCCCGCCGCGAGCGCCTCGGAGCCATCGTGGACACGCGTCGGGCAGTCCGTCTCGAGGAGCTCAGCGCCACCCTGGGCGTCTCCCCGGCCACGGTCCGCCGGGACCTCAACGAGCTGGCGGCGGGCGGGCGCCTCCGTCGCGTGCACGGCGGGGCCGTCGCCATGGACGGTCGCCTGGACGAGCCGCACTTCGACGTCAAGGCCGAGGCCGCCGCCGCCCAGAAGGCGCGGATCGCCGACCGTGCCGTGCGGCTCCTCGCCCCGGACGACACCGTCTACCTGGACTCCGGCAGCACGGTCCTCGCGGCCGCCCGGCTCCTCCATGGCTGGGATCGCCTCACGGTCGTCACCAACAGCCTGCCCGTGGCCAACGAGCTGCTCGGGCGCGGGCCGCGGCTCATCCTGGTCGGCGGCGAGCTGCGCGAGCGAAGCCAGGCGATGGTCGGACCCATGACCCGCCGACTCCTCGAGGACATCCACGTGGACCGAGCGCTGATGGGCACGTTCGCGTTCTCGCTGGAGGGCGGGATGACGACCACGGATCCCGGCGAGGCCTACACCAAGGAACTGGTGATCGGGCGAGCGCGCGAGGTGATCCTGCTGGCCGACAGCGGCAAGCTCGGCACGCGCTCCCTGGTCAACGCAGGGCGACTGGACCAGGTGGACATCCTGGTGACGGATGAGGGCATCGACGAACGGGCGGCGCGCACCCTCGCGCGGCTTGGCATCAACGTGATCAAGGCATGAGCGGCGGCGGGACTCCTCCCGGGCGCCCGACGGCGGACCGGAGGAACCAGGTGACAAACGAGACGGCCTACAAGAGCGACGTGCGCCCGGACATGGAGCCTTTCGAGGTGGCCCTGGGGACTGTCAGGGGCTTCACCTATGCAGGCAGCCTGGCGAGCGAGATCGCGGCCGGCACGACCACGCCTGCGGAGGCGCTGGAGCTGTTCGACAACATGCTCGCGATCCGCGAGGTGGAGGAGATGATCGTCCGGCTTCGGTCGGGCGGCTACGACGCACTCCCGGGTTATGACTACCGCGGACCGACGCACGTCTCCATCGGACAGGAAGCCTCCCCGGTCGGCGCCTGCAGCATGCTCCGCACCGACGACAACGTCACCAGCTCCCACCGCGGCCACGGCGATGCCGTCGCCAAGGGCTTCGCCTCCATCCGGACCATGGACGACGAGCAGCTTCGCGCCCGGGTTCCGGGCAGCGCCGGCGGGACACACGAAGAGCTCCTCGAGGCTGCGCTCGAGCAGCATGTCTACCGCGTGATCGCGGAGCTGTTCGGCAAGGAGGAGGGTTACTGCGCGGGCCGCGGCGGCGGCATGCACATCGGGGACTTCTCCACCGGCAACCTCGGCGCCAACGCCATCGTGGGCGGAAGCGTGCCGATCGCGACCGGTGCCGCGATGGCCCACCGCTACGAGCGCTCGGACCGGGTCGTCTGCTGCTTCGCGGGCGACGGCGCCTATGCCAACGGCGTGGTCCTCGAGTCGCTCAACTGGGCGGCGCAGGCGCAGTGGACCAACCACATGGCGGGCGATCACCCCTACGGCCTGCCGGTCATCTACTTCATCCAGAACAACCACTACGGCATGACGCATCGCTCCGACGAGGAGGTCATGGGCGTCGCCCACCTGGCCCAGCGGGCCGCCGGCTTCGCGGACAACGTGATGCACGCCGAGACGGTCAACGGCATGGACGTGCTGGCCGTCCGGGACGCGGTCCGCCGCGCCGTGGAGCTGTGCCGTACCGGGCAGGGGCCGGTGCTGATCGAGGCCAGCACCTATCGCTACTACGGCCACTCGCTGTCCGACCCGCGCAACGAGTACCGGACGCGCGAGGAGGAGGCTGCCTGGCGGGCGATCGACCCGATCGAGCGCCTGAAGGCCCAGATCCTGGAGGCGGGCGTCGCCGACGAGGCTGGCGTCGCTGCTGTCGAGACCCGCGTGAAGGAGCGCAACGCCCGTGCGGCCGTCCGTGCCTCGCTCGCGACGGATCCCGATCCGTCCGACGCGCTGCGCCTGCTGTACACGGACGGCAGCTCCGACGACCTCCCGGCGGACACGGCGGCGGAGCTCCTCGCTCCCCTCCCCGAGGCCAAGCGCGGTCCCGACGGTGCGATCAGCTACAAGGACGCGCTCCGCGAGGCCATGATCGAGGAGATGGTCCGCGACCGCCGCGTCATCACCTACGGCGAGGACATCGCAGAGTACGGCGGCGCGTTCAAGCTCACCAAGGGCCTGCTCGAGTCCTTCGGGCGGGATCGGGTCTTCAACACGCCGATCAGCGAAGCCGCGATCTGCGGAACGGCGGTCGGTGCCGCCATCGTCGGCCTGCGGCCGGTCGTCGAGCTGATGTACATGGACTTTGCGCTCATGGCGTCGGACCAGATCGCCAACCAGGCCGCGAAGTGGCACTACATGAGCGGCGGCCAGGTGGAGGTCCCGCTCGTCATCCGGGCCTCTGTCGGCGCCGGCAAGGGCTACGGGGGGCAGCACAGCCAGACCCTGGAGAGCCTGTTCACGCACCTCCCGGGCATCTACGTCGTCTACCCGTCCAATCCGGCCGATGCCAAGGGGTTGCTGAAGTCCGCGATCCGCACCAGCAACCCGGTGATGTTCGTCGAGAGCCAGGGCCTGTACACGGCCAAGGGCATCGTCCCCGAGGGCGAGAGCCTCGTGCCGATCGGCGTTGCCAGCGTGGCCCGCGAGGGTTCCGACGTGACGCTGGTCAGCTGGGGGCCCGCGGTGGCGGACTGCCTGGCGGCGGCCGCGCGGCTGGCAGACGAGGACGGCGTGGCGGCCGAGGTCATCGATATCCGGAGCCTCGTCCCGCTCGACATCGACACCGTGCTCGCCTCCGTCCGCAAGACGGGGCGGTGCGTCGTGGCGGCACAGGCCGTGCTGTCGGGCAGCTTCGTGAACGAGATCGTCGCGCGAATCCAGGGCGAGGTCTTCGACTACCTCGACGCCCCCGTCGCCCGGATCGGTGCCCAGAACGGCATCTCCCCGCAGGCGGAGGGCCTGGAGAAGGCGTTCCTCCCCAACGCAGGGGACATCTACACGGCGGCGAAGGGCCTCCTCTAGCCCCGACCCGGGCACGACCGACACGCAGGGAGGCCACGAGCCATGCCGCACGCGATCCTGATGCCGAAGCCGGGGCAGGCGACCGAGGAGTGCACGGTCATCGCCTGGCACAAGCGCGAGGGTGACCACGTTGCCAGGGGCGACGTGCTGTTCGAGATCGAGACCGACAAGTCCGCCATGGAGGTGGAGGCCTTCGACGAGGGCGTCCTCCTGCGGATCGTCGCCCAGGAGGGCGCCACGATCCCGGTCAACCAGGTCTGTGCCTGGGTGGGCCAGCCGGGCGAGGCGATCCCGGAAGCACCGGAGCCGGCGACACCGGCCGAGACGGTTCAGGCCGCGGCAGCGGCTCCGGCTGCGGCAACGGCCCCGGCCCAGGCTGCGGCCCCGGCCCAAGCTCCGGCTGCGGCAACGGCCCCGGCTCAGGGCGTTGGCCCGCGCCTGCGCATCAGTCCACGCGCAAGCCGCGCCGCCGCCGACGCGGGCCTCGACCCACGGACGATCACCGGCACCGGACCCGAGGGCCGGATCACGGAGAAGGACGTCGTGGCGGCCGTCGCCGCCCGAGTTGCCGCCGTACCGGCCGCCGCGCCCGCCAGCTCGCCCGCCGCCTCGATGGCCGTCGCGCCCGTGGACGGCGAGGAGGAGCCGCGGCCGCTCACCCGGATGCGCCGCGTCATCGCCGACCGGCTCACCGCCTCCTGGACCACCATCCCGCACTTCACGGTGACCGTCGCCGTGGACGTCACGCGCCTCCTTGCCCTCCGCGCGGAGCTCAAGGCCGCCGGCACGAACCTGACCGTGACCGACTTCGTCATCTCGGCCACCGCCCAGACCCTCGCGGAGTTCCCGGACGTCAACTCGCGCTCGGACGGCGTCTCCGTCTGGCCACGCCGGCGCGTCCACCTCGGTGTGGCGGTCTCGCTGCCGGGAGGCCTGGTGGTGCCGGTCATCCGCGATGCCGATCGCCTGGTGCTGGAGGAACTTCACGACCGGGCCGCGGACCTCGCCGTCCGAGCGCGGAGCGGAACCCTGCCGGTGGACGAGATGACGGGGAGCACCTTCACGGTGTCCAACCTGGGCATGTTCGGCGTGGACGAGTTCAGCGCGATCATCAACCCGGGCGAGGCCGCGATCCTCGCGGTCGCCTCCGCGGTCCCCACGGTCGTCGCCATCGGGGATGGCATGGCCGTCCGGTCGATCATGAAGCTGACGCTCTCGGCCGACCACCGCCAGGTGGACGGCGAGCTGGCGGCCCGGTTCCTGGGCTCGCTGCGGCGCCGCCTCGAGGAACCCGGAGCGTTCCGCGGCGAGGTCCAGCTGGGCTAGGGCCTCCGCTGGTCAGGCGAGGTCCAGCTCCACCCGGTTTCGACCGCCGCGCTTCGCCCGATACATTGCCGCGTCGGCGCGCTCGAAGACCGATTTCGCGCTGTCGCCGATCACCGCGATGGTGCCACCGATCGAGATCGTCACCGGGAGGTCCCGCTCGTCCACGCGAACGAGGGACCGCTCCACGAGCATCCGGAACCGCTCAGCCGTGGTCTTGAGTGCCTCCTCGCTTCCGTCCGTGATCGTGATGGCGAACTCCTCACCGCCGATGCGGGCGATGTCATCAGTAGCGCGAGAGGCTCCAAGGAGGGTCTTTGCAACCGTGCGGAGGGCCAGGTCTCCGGCGGCGTGCCCGTGTTGATCGTTGACCAGCTTGAACCGGTCGATGTCCGCGATCAGCAGGCCGAACCGGCGTCCGTAGCCTGCGAGCTCGGCGATCCTGGACGAGATCGACATGTCGAAGTGGCGCCGGTTCGGGAGGTCCGTGAGCGGATCCCGCATCGCGATGTCCCGCAACTCGGAGACCTCCTCCCGCGCCGCGGACAAATCCGTCAACTCGTTGAAGATCTCGATGGCCCCGATCACCTGTCCCGCCCGGTCACGGACGGGCGCAGTGCGGACGCGGACCCGGACGCGATGGCCGCCACGATGGCGCAGGAACACCGCGGCCTCGCGCGGCTCGCCGTCGCTCATGGTCGCCGCAAGTGGACACCCGGTGCGACACAGCTGGATGCCCGCGTCATCCACGTGGTTGAGCAGGTTCTCGTAGCAGAAGCGCCCGATGACCGCGTCGGCCTCGTAGCCGGACAGGCGCTCAGCCCCGTCGTTCCAGTAGCGGATCCGGCGCGCACGATCGACGTAGTAGACGCCGTCGTAGAGATGATCGATGACGGCGCGCTCGAAGCCGTCCGCCTCGGCAAACGGAGGCTGGCCATCGACTCCGGGGGCAGGCAGTCCAGGCGAAGTCACGGGGTCACCTCCAGGGGCACGGCGCTCCGGCTGGTCGAGGCTGGCAACACGTGGCGGACGGGGGGATCGCCAGGTGATGCTACTCCACCGTGTGAGCACTCACGCGAACCGGCGCTGCCCGCCGCTATTCGCGGCCCCGGTCGAGCCGGTCCGCCAGGACCTCGGCCAGGTGACGCGCGCGGCGCCCGTCAAGGAATGCGACCTGGGCCCGACAGCTGAACCCGTCCGCGAGAACGACCGTGTCCTCGGGGGTCGCCCGCAGCGCCGGCAGCAGCTCGAGCTCCGCGACCCCGCGTGAGATCCGCTCGTGACCGGCTGCCGCTCCGAAGTTGCCGGCGAGACCGCAGCAGCCGGACAGCACCGTGGTCGGCTCGATTCCGGCCCGGGCCATGACGCGCACGTCGGCCTCCGTGCCCAGGACGGCCCGCTGGTGGCAGTGGGGCTGGACGAGCGCCGCGCTCGGCTCGCCGCCGGGCGGAATCCAGCTGGCGCCGTCCAGGATCTCCGCCAGCGTCGCGACGCGACGGGCTACCGAGGCCGCGCGCGGATCGTCGGGGAGCAGCTCGGCCAGGTCATGCCGCAGGGTCGCGGCGCAGGACGGCTCGAGGACGACGATCGGATCGTCGCCGGCGAGCGCAGGGACGTCCAGGGCCCGCCGCAGAACCGCCCGTGCGCGGTCCAGCTGCCCAGTCGTGATCCAGGTCAGACCGCAGCAGACGGGGCTCTCGGGGACCAGCACGTCGAACCCCGCCGCGGCCAGGACCCGCGCGGCCGCGTGCCCCACCTCCGGGGAGAGGTGGTTGGTGAACGTGTCCGGCCACAGGACGACCCGGCCGCCGGTGGGCGCCGTCGGGCCCGGGCGGCTGAACGTCTCCCCGGTCGGGCTCGGGCGGCCGGTTGAGCGGCCCGATGAGCGACCGGTTGAGCGGCCGAACGTCTGCACGAACGTCCGCGGCGCGAGGCGCGGGATGCGGCGCTCGCGCGCGATGCCGCCGACCAGCGCGAACGCCCGGCGCGTGACCGGAAACCCCATCAGTGCGTTGACCAGCCGCGGGGCCCCCGGAATGCGGTGCACGAGCCGCAGCCAGGTTGGCAGCCAGCCCAGCGAGTAGTGGGACCGGGGCCGGAGCCGACCACGGTAGTGGTGGTCGAGGAACTCGCTCTTGTACGTCGCCATGTCCACGCCCGTGGGGCAGTCGGTGGCGCAGGCCCGGCACGACAGGCACAGGTCCAGGGCGTCGCGGACCGCCTCCGAGCGCCAGCCATCGACCGCCAGCGAACCGGCGACCATCTCCTGGAGGAGGCGAGCCCGGCCGCGCGTGGAGTGACGCTCCTTGCCTGTGGCGCGGTAGCTGGGGCACATCGCGGCGGTGCCCTGTCGCGAGATGCACGTCCCCACGCCGATGCAGCGCTCGACGGCCGCCCGGAGGTCGCCGCCGTCCGCCTCGTAGGCGAAGACCGGGTCGAGCGGGATCAGCGTCGGGCGCGGCCGGCGCAGGTCCTGGTCCAGTGGCAACGGGTCAACCAGGATGCCGGGGTTCAGCACGTTGGCCGGGTCCCACGCGGTCTTCCAGGCGCGGAAGGCGGCCAGGAGATCCGGCCCGAACATCCGGCCCAGCAACTCGCTGCGTGCGCGGCCGTCGCCGTGCTCTCCTGACAGCGAACCGCCGTGCGCCACGACCAGGTCCGCGGCCGCCTCCATGAACTCGCGAAGGCGCGCTTCGCCGCCGGGCCGATCCAGGCCAAACCCCACGCGGAGGTGGATGCAGCCCTCGCCGAAATGGCCGTAGGTGACACCGCGCAGGTCGTGGGCGCGGAGGAGATCCCGCAGCTCGCCCAGGTAGGCGGCGAGGCGCTGGGGAGGGACGACGCCGTCCTCGAACCCCGGCCATGCCGGAGAGCCATCCGGCAGACGGGCGGCGCGACCGGCGCCGTCCTCGCGGACCCGCCACAGGACCGACTGGGCGCCGGCGTCCTCGAGGAGAGCCGCGTCGGGCGCCCCGGGCACCGTGCCGATCGCGCGCGCCAGGCGTGCGGCGTGGTCCCGCATGGCGGCAGCATCGTCGCCGCCCGCCTCCACGAGCAGCCATGCCCCGCCGGGCGGCAGCAGCCCCGGATCGCGCCAGCCCGCGAGCAGGTCCGCCGTGAGGCTCTCGACCGTGAACGGCGCCTCGGGCAGCAGCGACGGGACCGCGGCGGCGGCGGCGATGTCGTCAGCGAAGGCGAGCACCAGGAGGCCCCGCACCGCCGGCGGCCGCACGAGACGGATCGTGGCCGCCGACACGACGGCGCACGTCCCCTCGCTGCCCACCAGCGCCCGGGCGACGTCGCCGCCGCGCTCGGGGAGCAGCCAGTCGAGCGCGTACCCGGACACTCGCCTCGGCCACGGGGGCAGGTCCCTCCGGATGTCGTCGCCGTGGCGGGCGAGGAGCGCCGCGATGCGCTCTTCCAGCGCCGCGTCGAGCGGCGCGCCGGCGAGCGCGGCCGGGCCGCGCAGGTCGCCAACCCGGCGGCGTACGCCATCGACGGTGATGACCTCGAGACCCAGGGTGGCATCCGCCATCGTCCCCCAGCGGACCGAGCGGGGCCCGCAGGCGTTGTTGCCCAGCATCCCGCCGACCGTGCAGCGGCTGTGCGTGGAGGGATCCGGTCCGACCCGCAGGCCGTGCACGGCCGCAGCCCGGTTGACGTCATCGAGGACCGTCCCCGGCAGGACCGTCGCCGTCGCACCGTCCGGGTCCAGCTCCAGGATCCCGGCCAGGTGGCGGGTCAGGTTCACGACGAGCCCTGGGCCGATGGCGTTCCCGGCGATGCTCGTCGCCGCCCCCCGCATCGTCAGCGGAACCGACGCCTCCGCCGCGAGCGTGACGACCGTCGCCAGGTCGTCCGCGTCGAGGGGGACGGCTGTCGCGGCCGGCAGCACCCGGTAGTTCGAGGCGTCCGAGGCATACAGCGCGCGGGTCACCGCGTCGGTGTGCACGTCGCCGCGCAGCGACCGTCGCAGGCGCGGGACAAGGCGCGCGACGGCATCGGCGAGGTCGGGGTCGTGAACGGCGGTGATGGCGGGCTCCAGGTCGGCGAGATCGCGGGCGCTCGACTGCCAAGGGTACGGTGCCGGGGCGGGGACGTGGGGTCCGCGCGCCACCCCTGGGGTCCACCCTCCGGCACGGCCACGCCCGTCGAGTCCCGACCTCACAATCGCACCGCGCTCGACCCAGCCGCTACCATCCCACGAAGTCGCGTACGCCGATCACGCCGCCGATGGAAGGCGCCTTGCTGCCCGACCGACATCGCCTCGAATCCGATCTCGCCGCCTTCTACGACCAGCAGGCTCCGCGCCGCCTTGAGCGCGGCAGCGGTGGGTCGTGGCGCGAGACCGCGCGCGACGACTTTCTCGCCCAGCTGCGCTCCGAGGGCCGCACCACGCTCGTCGAGGTCGGCGCCGGCGCCGGCCACGACGCCGCGGCGTTTCTGGCCGCCGGCCTCACCGTCGCCGGCATCGATCTCTCGCCCGAGCACGTCCGCATCTGCCGCGAGCGCGGCATCGACACCCGCCTCGCCTCCGTCTTCGAGCTCCCGTTCGAGGACGGTGCGTTCGCGGCCGGCTGGACGATGAGCACCCTGCTGCACGTCCCCAACAACCGCATCGACGCCGCCCTCGACGAGATAGCGCGTGTCCTCGTGCTCGGAGCGCCGCTCGCGATCGGCCTCTGGGGCGGCCCGGACGAGGAGGCGATCAACGAGGACGACACGATCGAGCCGAAGCGCTTCTTCAGCCGCCGCAGTCATCCGGTCCTCCGCGAGATCCTCGAGCGGCACGGCGCAATCGAGCGTTTCGAAACGTGGGACATCCCGGGCAACGACTGGCCCTACCAGTTCGCCATCCTTCGCATGCCGTCGCAGCGCTCACGCTCGCCGGGGTTGTCAACCGGCGTCGACGCCGGTTGACAGGCGCGCCGGGGCATGAGATAGTTGCACGTGCAACGATCCCGCCCCGGGATCGGCAGAACGAGCGGACGTCCCATGCCGGCAATCACCGTCGACGACATCACGATCCTCCCCCGCCTCCCCGTCCCGGACCCGATGACCGCCCGCCAGCGGCAGGTCCGCACGCTGACCACCGCCCCACTCGGCTACGAGGGGGAGGGGTTCCCCGTCCGCCGCGCCTTCGCCGGCGCCCTGCTGGAGGACCTGGACCCGTTCATCCACCTGGACCAGATGGGCGAGGTCGAGTACGCACCCGGCGAGGCCAAGGGCACGCCGTGGCACCCGCATCGCGGGTTCGAGACGGTGACCTACATCCTCGACGGCGTGTTCGAGCACGCGGACTCGAACGGCGGTGGCGGCGTCATCACCAACGGCGACACCCAGTGGATGACGGCCGGTGCCGGGATCCTGCACATCGAGAAGCCGCCGGAGTGGCTGGTCGCCCAGGGCGGCCTGTTTCACGGCTTCCAGCTGTGGGTGAACCTGCCGCGGGCCCAGAAGCTCGCCGCTCCGCGCTACCAGGACATCCGGGCCGGCGAGGTGTCGCTGCTCTCCTCACACGACGGCGGGGCGCTCGTTCGCGTCATCGCGGGAGAGGTCGCGGGGCACGCGGGTCCGGGGTCCACCTACACGCCGATGACGCTCGTCCACATGACCCTCGCCCCGGGCGCCACCGTGCAGCTGCCGTGGCGTGGCGACTACAACGCCCTGGCCTACGTGCTGGCGGGAGCCGGCTCGGTCGGCGCCGAGGGCCGGCCGGCGCGCCTCGGCCAGCTCGCGGTCTTCGGGCCCGGCAACACGCTCACCTTCACCGCGGACCCCGTCCAGGAAAGCCGCTCCCCCAACCTGGACATCCTGGTCCTGGGCGGCCGCCCCATCCGGGAGCCGGTCGCGTGGGCGGGCCCGTTCGTGATGAACACGCGCGAGGAGGTCATGCAGGCCTTCGAGGACTACCAGGCCGGGCGCCTGGGTCAGATCCCAGCCGTGCATGGAGCCCCGACGACGGTCCAGGAGACCGGGACGGCGGAGGCCTGACCGAGCTGGGGCGGGCCTCGGGGCCGGGAGGCGGCCTCGACCGCGCGCTGCCGGCCCGGGCGTGCCGGCTCGGCTGTGCCCGGCTGGCCCGGCTGCGCTACTGGCCGGTGACCACCGGCTTGCCCGATCCCGACCAGTCGTTCATGCCGCCGGCCATGCTGGTGACCGAGGGCAGTCCCGCGCCGAGCAGGATGTCGCGGCCCTGCGCAGAACGGTTGCCCGAGCGGCAGACCACCACGACCTGGCGGTCGGCCGGCACCTCGGCGACACGGTTGGCAAGCTCGCCCAACGGGATGAGCGTCGCGCCCTCGATGTGGCCGGCGGCCCACTCGTCGGGCTCACGGACGTCCAGCATGAAGGCACCGGCGTCGCGCAGTTGGGACGCCTCGTCGACGCTCACCTCCGCGGCGAGGGCGGCCGGGGCGCCGGCAACGGGAGCCGAAGCCACGGGTGCGGTGGTTGCGACGGCTCCGCCTGATCCGCATGCGGCGGCTGCGAGGGCAAGGACCGCGAGGAGGCCGGCGAGGAGGCCGGCCCGGCGAACACCGGCGGTCGCGGACGAGGTGGTGGGATGGATCATCACGATCTGGCTCCGTATCGATGCGGCCCGGCGCTGTCACGGCGCGGGCAGAAGGTCGACCGGCCGCGTGGCGGTCGTCGACTCGCTCGATCCTACCCGGCAATCGCGATCGGCGGCGCGCTCGACCCTGCGAGCCCCTGGCCGCGCTCGACCCTGCGAGCCCCTGGCCTGCGAGCCCCTAGCCTGCGAGCCCCACGCGCGGCCGGTGATAGCGATCCATCAGCTGTGCGACCGCATCGCGCGCGAGCCGCCACGCCTCCTGGTCACCCAGGATCTCCGGATCGCGGCCCCATCGCTGTATCTGGGTCATCGCAGTCACGATCGCGTTGTGCTGCGCCAGTCGGTTGCGCCCGGCGTCCACCGCCCCCGTGACAAGGTACCGGCGCACAAGATCGTAGGGTGCGGTCCAGCGTCCGATGCGAATCCTGTCGTGCTCGCGCAGGGTCTCGAGCCAGGTGTCGTCACCCACGGGGAAGCGGTCGTGCTCGTCCATGTGGGCGCTGATGTCGAGGCGGCGGCCCGGCTGGCCCAGCGACGGGAGGCGGCCGTCCGCATCGGTCGTGCGGTAGCAGACCGGGCACGTCGCGAGGCGGGCGAACTCCGGCGGGGCATCGCCGAAGCGCAGGCCGCAGCGGCGGCAGATCTGCGCCCCGGCGCGGCTGGCGGCGGTGCCGCACTGGAGGCAGACGAGGGTTGTGGTTGATGCCGGCACGCGATCTCCTCGAAGGCCGCCCGAGCACGGGACGGACCGACCCCCATCCTCGCCGACGCGGCGTGCCAGCGCGAGCGGCGAAACGGTCATGGGCGGTACCACCCGATTGGGGTAACGGCCGGGCCGTCAGACCGCGGCGTCGACCATCGCGCGCGCCTCGTCCAGGATCAGGCCCAGGTGCTCCGCGCCGCGGAAGCTCTCCGCGTACAGCTTGGTCACGTTCTCGGTCCCGGACGGGCGGGCGGCGAACCAGCCCTCGGTGCTCACCACCTTGAGCCCACCGATGGGTGCGTCGTTGCCGGGCGCCCGGGTGAGGCGGGCAGTGATGGGATCGCCGGCCAGCGTGGTCGCGGTCACGGCGGCGGGCGACAGCCGGCCGAGGGCCGCCTTCACCTCGGGCGTCGCCGGCGCGTCGATCCGCCGATAGGCGGGCGCTCCGAAGCGGGCTGTCAGCCCGGCGTAGACCTCCGCCGGGTTCCGGCCCAGGCGCGCCGTCAGCTCCGCGGCCAGCAGGCAGGCGATGAGCCCATCCTTGTCGGTCGTCCAGACGCTGCCGTCGCGGCGCAGGAACGAGGCCCCGGCGCTCTCCTCGCCGCCGAAGCCGATGGACCCGTCCACCAGCCCGTCCACGAACCACTTGAACCCGACCGGCACCTCCACGAGGCGGCGCCCGAGGTCGGCCACGACGCGGTCGATCATCGATGACGAGACGAGCGTCTTGCCGACGGCGACGTCATCGCCCCAGGCGCGCCCCCCACCGAACAGGTAGGAGATCGCGGACGCCAGCACGTGGTTCGGGTTCATGAGCCCGGCACCCGGCACCACGATCCCGTGGCGGTCCGCGTCCGCGTCGTTGGCAAGCGCCAGGTCGAAGCGGTCCCGCAGCTCCACGAGCCGCGCCATCGCGAACGGCGACGACGGGTCCATCCGGATCTTCCCGTCCCAGTCGAGGGTCATGAAGCCGAACTGCGGGTCCACGGCATCGTTGGTCACGGTCAGGTCCAGGCCGTACCGCTCCCCGATCGCCCCCCAGTACGCGACAGCCGCGCCGCCCAGCGGGTCGGCGCCCAGCCGCAGGCCGGAGGCCCTGATCACCTCCATGTCGACGACGTTGTCCAGGTCCGCGACGTAGGTGCCCATGAAGTCGTACCCGGTCGCCTGCTCCCGGGCTCGGGCGATGGGGGTACGGGGGATGCCATCGAGGCCGTCGGCGCCCTTCGCTTCCAGGATGCGGTTCGCCTCGTCCTGGATCCATCGGGTGACGTCCGTGTCGGCCGGCCCGCCGTTGGGGGGGTTGTACTTGAAGCCCCCGTCCTCCGGCGGGTTGTGGGACGGCGTGACCACGATGCCGTCCGCGAGACCGGCGGTCCGGCCGCGGTTGGCCTGGAGGATCGCGTGCGAGATCGCGGGCGTCGGCGTGAACCCGTCCCCCGCGTCCACACGCACGTCCACGCCCCGCGCAACAAGCACCTCCAGCGCCGTCCGCCACGCAGGCTCCGACAACGCGTGCGTGTCGCGGCCCATGAACAGCGGGCCCGTGTAGCCCTTCGAGGCGCGATAGCGACAGATCGCCTCGGTCGTGGCCAGGATATGGGCCTCGTTGAAGGCAGCCCGCAGGGCCGAGCCGCGGTGGCCGGATGTGCCGAATGCGACGCGCTGCGCCGGGTCGGAGGGGTCCGGCCCGATCTCCTCGTACGCCCGCAGGAGGGCGGGAACGTCCACGAGGTCGGATGGGAGCGCCGGCTGGCCGGCGCGGGGGTGCTGTGTCATCGGAACCTCGACGAGAGCGTGGCGGGAGCGTCATCGCTCACTCTACCCGGGGACGGTGCGTTGCCACCGGGGTACCTGATTGCGTACGATGCGCTCAGACCCGAGCCAGCACCTCGTACGGGGCTCGTCCGAGTCCGTCGCCCGTCGACGGCCGGATGCAGGAGCCCGCGATGACCTCAGGCCGGGATGGAGGTTCGATTCATGGCGACCGTGACGTTTGACCACGTCTTCAAGCGGTTCGGCGAGGTCACAGCCGTATCGGACTTCAACCTCGAGATCGGCGACGGCGAGTTCATGGTCTTCGTCGGCCCATCGGGCTGTGGCAAGACCACGAGCCTGCGGATGATCGCCGGGCTCGAGGAGATCACAGAGGGAACCCTCCTGATCGGCGACAAGGTCGTCAACGACGTCGCGCCCAAGGATCGCGACATCGCGATGGTCTTCCAGAGCTACGCGCTCTACCCGCACATGACGGTCCGCGACAACCTCGCGTTCGGCCTCAAGCTCCGCAAGGTGGCCAAGCCCGAGATCGAGAAGCGGATCAACGACGCGGCCGGCATCCTCCAGCTCGAGAGCCTGCTCGACCGCAAGCCCAAGGCGCTCTCGGGCGGCCAGCGCCAGCGCGTCGCGCTGGGTCGGGCCATCGTCCGGGAGCCCGCCGTGTTCCTCATGGACGAGCCGCTGTCCAACCTCGACGCCAAGCTGCGCGTCCAGACCCGCGCGGAGATCGCTCGCCTCCACCAGCGCCTCGGGACCACGATGGTGTACGTCACGCACGACCAGGTCGAGGCCATGACGATGGGCGAACGGATCGCCGTCATGAGCGACGGCCTGCTCAGGCAGGTCGGAACGCCGCAGGAGCTGTACGAGCACCCCAAGAACCGGTTCGTCGCCGGCTTCATCGGCAGCCCGTCGATGAACTTCATCGAGATGCCGGTCGGCACCGGCGACCTGATCGAAGGCGGCTTCACCTTCCCGGTGCCGTCGCGCTACGCCGACGCGATCAAGTCGGCCGGCCTCAAGGTGCTCGCGGGCTTCCGGCCTGAGCACCTGGAGATGGGCGGGATCGGCATCGGGGTCGGGACCATCGAAGGCACCGCGGACGTCGTCGAGTACCTTGGCAACGAGGAGCTCCTCCACGTGTCCGTCCAGGGGCGGGACATCGTCGCCATCGTGGACTCGTCGCATCGTGTCCGCCCCGGTGACAGCATCCAGCTCCACCTGCCGGTGGACAAGCTGCACCTGTTCAACCTCGAGACGGGTGAGAAGCTCGCCCATTCAGAAGCCTGAGCTCGGACCCGGCCCATCACGCGGCCGGCTTGCCTCCCGGGGCGGGCCGGCCGCGTGCTTCCACTGGAGCTGCCATGACCGATTCCACGACCGCCGTCTCCGGGAGGCGCCCGTTCGGGGACGATCCGCTGGAGGAGCAGGTCGTCGACTCGAAGCTCATCCACCGCGGGCGCTACCTGGACTTCCGGGTGGACACCATCGAGCGCCCCGACGGCACGCGCGGCACGCGTGACGTGGTGGGGCATCCCGGCGCGGTGGCCGTGCTCGCCCTCGACGCCGACGGGCGCCTCCTGCTGGTGCGCCAGTGGCGGATCCCCGCGGGCCGGGCGCTGCTCGAGATCCCGGCCGGCACGCTGGACGTGGCCGACGGCGTGACCGAGGACCCGGATGTCGCCGCTCCGCCGGGAGCTTGAGGAGGAGACCGGCCATCGGGCCACCTCGTGGCGGAAGCTCGCCACGTTCTGGACGGCGCCCGGGTTTGCCTCGGAGCTGATGCACCTGTACCTGGCCACCGGGCTGGACGGCGTGGCCGACGGCGACGGGCGGCTCGCTCCCGACGAGGACGAGCGCCTGGAGTTGAGCCACGTGACGATCGACGAGGCGTTGGCCATGATCGATTCCGGGGAGATCAGCGACGCGAAGTCGATCCTGGGGATCCTCTGGCTGGGCCGCCTGCGCTGGGCCGGGGAGCTGCCGGGCCGCTGACCACCAGAGCTCTCGGGCGCCTCCACGCGCGCCGGGTCACGCCTGGCGGGGTCGCGCCCCTCCCGGAGTCGCGCCCTTCGCGGACGCGGGCACCGGTACGATCACCGGACACGCCGCGACGCCTCCCCGACGCCGGCGCAGACCCGATCCAGTGAGTCCAGAGACATCGTGCTCGTCATCCTTCTCGCGATCGCGACGTTCCTCGTCCAGGCGGGCTTCCACGGCTATACCGCCTCCCTGCCGCTCGCCCTCGCCCGCGCCGGCGTGGCCGATGCCACCATCGGGCTGATCGTGGGGACGGCGGCCCTGGTCCAGGTCCCGGCGGCCATCGGGGGCGGACGTCTCGTGGACCGGTTCGGTGGGATGCGGCTGTTCGGCGTCGGCGGCGCGTTCTACCTGCTGGCATCCGGGATCCTGCTGCTGCCCGGCGTGGAGCCCGGTGGCCCGGTCCTTCCGTTCGTCCTCGCCCGGGTCCTCCAGGGCATGGGCATCGCCCTGGCGCTGCCGGCCGCGCTCTCGCTGGTCCCTGGGATCGTCCACCCGACGCGCCTGGGCTCGGGACTCGCGCTCGTCGGGGCAGCCCAGAACCTCACCCTGGTCGTGATGCCCCCGCTGTCGATCGCGATCCTCGACGCAACCTCGCTCGACGGCGTGGCGATGATGACCGTCGTGTTCGTGGTGGCGGGCGTCCTCCTCGCCTGGCGTCTGCCCATCCGGCGCGTCATCCACGAGGCGGATCCGACGCCCCGACGCTTCGGGATCACCTTCCGCCGCGAGTGGACGGTCCCCCTCGCCATCGTGATCACCTACGTCGCGCACTGGGGCGCGGTCATCGCCTACCTGCCGGTCCGGGCCTCTGACGCCGGTGCCGACATCGGGCTCTACTTCGCCGCCGACGGCCTGGCGATCTTCGTGATGAGGCTCCCGTCCGGCTGGCTCTCGGACCGGATCTCGTCCCGGACGCTGATAACGATCGGCGCTGGCTCGACCATCGTCGCGATCGGGATGCTCCTGCTGCCGCTGACCACGCCCCTCCTGATCGTGTCCGGGCTGATCAGTGGCGCCGGCGGCGCGATCGTGATGACGCCGACCCTCCTCGAGCTTTCGCGGCGGTCGAGCGATGCGGACCGGGGCTCCGCATTCGCGCTCTACTCGGGAAGCCTGGCAGCAGCGCTGACCATCGGCAGCATGGGCGGGGCGCCGATCGTGGCGCTGTTCGGGCTGTCGGCGGCGCTCGTGGGCGGGATTGCCCTGATCGGGGTCTCGATCGCGCTGACGCTGCGGGACCCGTCCCTGCGGTCTGTTGGCCGCCCTGCGACGCAGCCGGGTCCGGCGACCTAGGTCGATCAGCCGCGCAGGCAGGCCGGTGCGGCGGGGCGGGTCACGAGCGGTCCACTTCCTCATCCGTGGGCTGCGGCCCCTCGGACGCCGGTACCGGCCTGCGGCGACGGACAATGACAACGACCAGCCACAGCAGCACGACCGTTCCGACCGCCCCGCCACCCACCAGCAGGACCTTGGTGCGACCGTTGCCGGGCGCCGCGGCGAGGGCGGCAATCGCAGCGTCCGCACCGGCCGTGGATGCGTCCAGGTCACCGGCCTCCCAGGCCACCCGGGCGGCGGCGAGATCCCCGTCCGGGTCCGCTTCGTCCAGGCCCAGCGACGTGAGCACGTCCCGTGGCGCCGCCACCGCGGCCCCGGCGGCGGTCACCTCAGCCAGGGACCGGGACGTCGCTCGAGCGAGCGCCAGCGCGGCGTCGAGGTCCGATCCGGACGCCGCGCCCTCGTAGGCGGCCTCCAGGTCACCTGCGGGCGACAGTCCCACGCCGGCGGCCGTGGTCACCAGGTCGTCGCGCGCGTCGAGCACGGTCTCCGCGAGATCGATGGCCTCGCCCGCCTTGGCGAACGACCAGCTGTCCATCGCCAGGCGCACCGCAGGGGGTGCCGACCAGCCGTCTCCGTCCTCGAGCAGCACGTGGTAGGCCCTGCGTGCTGCGTCGCGGGCGATCAGCACGTCCTGGGCGTCGGTCGTCGCGGCCCAGGCGACGACAAGCGCGGTCGTGCCGTCAGCCCCACCCAGCTCCTCGGCGAGATCGAGGAAGCGGCGCCAGTCGTTGGGCAGCGCGGCGCGCTCGGGCGGCCCCTCGCCCGGGTACGCGGTGGTGTGGTCGTCGGCGGCCCTGAACATGCGCACGAAGCCGTCCTCTCCGGCCTCGGCCATGATCGCCCGCACGACCGTCCATGATGCGTCGTAGCCGTACTGCTCCCGCTTGTCGCTCGCCTCGTCGCTGATCGGGGCAGGCGGTGGCCAGTCGTTGAGCGGGAATGCCTCCGACGAAGCCCGGGTCACGGCCTCTGGCTCGGATGGATCCCCGCCCATTGCCTCCAGCACGCGGGCGGCGTACTCCTCGGCCAGCCCCTCGTTGATCCAGCGCTGTGTGAACAGCCCCTCGTTGAACCACGCGTGCGCCGCCTCGTGGATCGTCGTCGCGTCGTCGAGGTCCTCGCTGATCGTGATCTCGTTGGTCTCGCTGTCGTAGAAGCCCGAGTACCCCTCGAGGAGCGGGGAATGCACCTCCACCACGCTCATGACACCGTCGACCGGCCATGGCAGGCCGATCCGCTGAGCCAGCTCGGGAACGGCATCGGCCAGGACCTCCGCCACCGCGCCCGCCACCGCGGGTCCTCCGGCCAGCCGCGGACGACGATCCGGTTCCCGCCCGAGAGCGTGATCTCGTCCTTCGTCAGTCCGGCATCATTTCGGGCGTTGACCCACGCCGACCAGTCCAGCGGGTCCGTGGTGCTGGCGCTGAACACCTGCATGCCGGCCGTGCCCGCGACCTCCTGCATCTCGCTGCCCGCGATGTTCACGTCGAAGCCCTGTGGCACGTCCACGCGGACCGTGCCCGCGTCGCCGAACGCCCACGCGAGGAACGTCGCGAAGGCGGCACCCACCCGGACGTCACTCTCGGAGCGCGGCTTGCCCGCCGGCAGGTCGTACGTGAGTCGGACCTTGGCCTTCTCGCCGACGTAGATGTTCTTGCGGAACAGGACGGTGACCAGCTGGTACCCATCACGCTGGGCCGCCGTCACCTTGGCCGGCGAACCGCCCTGCGTGGCCCGGAAGCGCACACCCTCGGGCTGGACCCCGAGGTTCACACCGTCATAGAAGTAGCGGGTGATCGTCCCGCCGCTGGTCCGGTTGGGCTTGCCGTTGACCGCGGTGATGTCCACGGTGACCCGGACGACGGCGTCGCCGGGATCCACGACGTAGTGCGCGGCGGCCGTGATCGCGATGTCGTCGGCCGCCAGCGCCACGGGCGCTCCCAGCCCGGCGAGGAACGGCATCGCCGGCGCCGCGGCCGGAGGCAGGACGGCGGCGCCGGTCGCCAGCAGCAACGCCAGCACGGCGGCCGCGGCCGGCGGACGCATGCGGGCACGGCGCACCCGGCCCACGATCGAGGATCCCAGCACCAGGATCGTCGCCAGGACCGCCACGGCCAGCAGGGCACGTCGCCGCCCCTCCTCCCAGGCGCCGTTCCAGGCCCGGTACGCGTCGTCGGCCGCCTTCAGCGTCGCGCCGAGATCCCCGGTCGCGAGCGCCGCCCTGGCCGCTCGGAGATCGGCCTCGGGCTCCTCGCCGATCATGCCGATGGTCGTCAGGATGTCGTCCGCGGCGGATTGCGCGTCGGTCGCCTGGCGGATCGAGAGCATGGCGTTCCGCACCGCCTCCGCCTCGGCGCTCGCCTCCCCCATGGACCCCGCCTCGAACAGCGTGAGCATGGTGGGCGGCACGACGAGGCCTTCCCGCGTCGCCAGCTCATCGAGGGCGGCACGCTGGGCGAGGATCGTGCGGGCGTCAGCCATGAGACGCTCTGCCGAATCGAACTGCCACGCCCGCAGCGCGTCGCGGATCGGGCGTGGAAGTGCCCAGTCGCCCGCGAGCGCGAGCGTGCGGTTGTACGAGGCACGCGCGGCCGTGCGAGCCTCCAGCAGCGCGACCTCGTCCTCGCGTACCACCCAGGTTCGCCACAGGTCCTCGAAGCTCTGGCCGGTCTCCGCCTCCAGGAGGTCCAGGAGGCCGCGCCAGTCGGGAGGCCCGTCCACGGTCTCGGGCTCCCCGCCGACCGTCGAGCTGCCGCCGGTCCCGGCACCACCGGGGATCACCGGCTGGTAGGCCCCGATGCCGCGATCGGCGGCCGCCCAGACCCGCTGCAGGGCCCCGTCGCCCGCACGGTCCGCGATCGCCTGCGCCGCGGCCAGGCTGGCGGCGAAGCCATACGTCTCGGTGGCGCTGTCGGCGGTGGGGTCGTTCGCCCACGCGTTGAGCGGGATGGCCGATGCTGCCACCTCCTCGGTGAGCGCAGGGGCGGTGCCCTCGATCTCCAGCTCCGCCGCGGCCCGCCCGGCATACAGCGAGGCGAACCCCTCGCTCGCCCACCGGTCCGCCAGAAGGCGCCCGTTGAACCAGCCGTGGGCGGCCTCGTGGATCATGACCATGGGCTCGGCCCAGTAGGCCACCTCGATTCGTCCGTCGGCCCCGTCGAACAGGCCGGCGTAGCCACCGTCGGTGCGGCTCACGGCCTCCTGGACGACCACGGCATCGTCGTACGGCCAGGCCAGCCCGATCTCGCGGCGCAGGACCGGCAGGGCACCCTCAAGCAGCGAGCCCACCCGCGACGACCAGTCCGGATCGTCCTCCCAGGCGCGCATGGTGAGGTCGATCGCCTGGGGTCCGGCGGTCACGCTCAGGGGCGTGTCCACGTAGACCGCCGGACGCGTGCCGGAGACGAAGGCGAAGAACGTCAGTGGCTGGGCCAGGGGCCCCGCCCGGAGGACCGTGCCGCCATTCGAACCCACGGTCTTCCTGTCGAAGGATCCGCTCTGCACCTCCACCTCGTAGCCGGCCGGAAACCGGACGGTCACGGTGCTGCCCTTGGCGCCCTCGGAGGCGTAGGCCCAGACCGGGAACGTGACGAGGCTGGTGCCGACGCGGACCTGGGAGCCCGTGTCGCGCTTCGGATCCGGGAGATCGAACGTCAGCCGCAGGTCGTGTGACTTGCCGCTGTAGAGGCGGGAGCCGAAGTCGATCCGGAGCATCGTGTAGTCCGCGGTCCGCTTCGTGACGTGGACCGTGGTGCCCTTCCATCCCGAGACGCGGAACGACACCGTGCCGGGTAGGACGGCGATGTACGCGCGATCGAAGTAGAACCGGCGCGTCTTCGACTCCGGCCGGTGGTTGCGCACGGTGAAGTCCACGGCGACGCCGACGCGACCGGCTTCGGGCAGCACCGTGTAGGTCGCGGCGCCGACGAGGGTGAGGTCCGTCGCGGCGGCCCTGACCTCCTCGGCCGGCACGGCACCGGCGACGGAGCCGAGGAGCATGGCGGTCAGCGCGGCCGCGAAGGCCAGCCCGGACGCCCGGCGGCGGATGATCACGCACCCACCCCCGCCGTCGCGGGCACGCCGGTCAGGAGCTCCTCGAGCTCCGCCGCATAGCGGGCAAGCAGGGCTGCGCCGGGGCCTGGCGCCGCGCCCTCGGCCGGAGCGGCAGCGGGCTCGATAGGCCAGCCGCCGGCCTTCAGCCACTCGATCGACTCAGCGAAGTAGCGATCACCGACGGCGACGTGCCGGGCGAGCGCCAGGCCCAGCGAATCGCGGGTCGCCGCGGCGGACGGGATCTCGGCCACCAGGAGGGGGCGCTCGTCCTCCCCGATCGAGAACTTCACGAATGGAAGCTCGTCGTTCCAGCGCAGGAGCTTGCGATACGACCGCCGGAAGCCGTCGTTGATCGGGGGCGCAAAGTGCGCCCAGCAGATCAGGGCCAGCCCAGGGTCCAGGATGATCGTGACGCGCAAGGCCGCACGGCGGCGTCCGTCGAGGATGAGATCCCACGAGGAGACGCCTTCCCGGTCGGCTCGCTCCAGGGGCCGGAGATCGAGCTCGGCGAGCCAGGCCTCGACGTCGGCCGCGGCGCATGCCGACGCCAGGGGGGCGGGTGACATGGCGGGGAGTCTACCGGAGCAACGCGGAGATCCCTCGCGACAGCCTGCCGCCGCACTCGACGTGGCGGCGCGAGGTCAGTCGCGACCGACCGCGCTCGCCCTGGCCGGTGGCGCCCCGACGTCCTCGCCGAGATCGACCTTGCGGGACCGTTCCTTGCGGTCCACGGTCCCGCCCGACCGGACGCTGCGCGACGTGAAGTCGCTCGTCCGGACCCGTTCGCCGACCTTCACGTTGCGCCCCAGGCGCGCACCGCGCGGCACGACCGACTGCTTCCCCACCACCGTGATCCCGGTGTTGAGGCGGCCGGGCTCCGCCTTGTTCGGGGTGTCGAAGTCGGGGCCCTCGCCGACGATCGCCCCCTGGCCGATCACGACCTCCTTGTCCAGGATCGCGCGGTCAACGACCGCGCCGCTGCGGACGACGGAATCGAACATCACGATGGAGTCCCGGACCACCGCGCCCACGTCAACCCGGACCCCGGGGGACAGGACGCTGTTGACGACCGTGCCGTTGATGACGCAGCCGTGCGAGATCAGGCTCCGGTGGACCTGTGCGGTGGGGCCGACCTTGGCGGGAGCCCGCTCCTCCGACCGGGTGTGGATCAGCCACTCGCGGTCGTACAGGTCCAGCTCCGGAATGTCGTCCAGGAGCGCCATGTTGGCCTCCCAGAACGACTGGATCGTCCCCACGTCCTGCCAATACCCTTCGAACCGGTACCCGAACACGCGGGCGCCGTCGGCAAGCATGGCCGGGATCACCTCCCGGCCGAAGTCGATGTTCTTGTCCGTCAGCCAGCGGCGGAGCGCCCGCTTGGAGAACACGTAGACGCCCATAGACGCGAGGTCGCTCTTGGGCTGCTTGGGCTTCTCCTGCCAGTCCACGACGCGATCGCCGTCGTCCAGCGCCAGGACACCCATCCGGCTGGCCTCCGCCAGCGGCACGCGCCTGACCGCGAGCGTGACGTCCGCGCGGTGGCGGCGATGCGCGGCCAGGAACGGCGTGTAGTCCATCTTGTAGATGTGGTCACCGGCGAGCACAAGGATGGTGTCCCCCGCATCGTGCTCGATCACGTTGAAGTTCTGGAGCACGGCGTCCGCGGTGCCGCGGTACCACTCCGCCACACGGCCGCGCTTGATGTACGGCTGCAGCAGCTTCACGCCGCCCCTGTTCCGGTCGAGGTCCCACGGGCGCCCGAGGCCGATGTGGTCGTTGAGCGAGCGAGGGTTGTACTGGGTCAGGACGACCACGTCATCGAGGCCCGAGTTGACGCAGTTGGACAGCGTGAAATCGATGATCCGGTACTTGCCGCCGAAGGGGACCGCGGGCTTGGCCCTGACGGAGGACAGGATCGACAGGCGCTCGCCTTCGCCGCCCGCGAGAATCACCGCCATCACCGGCTTGACCAACCGTCGTTCCTCCGCTCGCTGGGGGGCTGTCTTCCGATGCTAGCACCGTGGGCGTGGGCGGAGCAGGTGCCGCGCCTCAGGTGAACAGGCGCGGGTTCACGAAGCTGCCGTTGAAGTACACCATCCAGTGGAGGTGGGCGCCCGTGGAATGACCGGTGTTCCCCTCGTAGCCGATGACCTGGCCGGCGCTGACGATCTGGCCGGCCTTGACTGCATAGCGTGCCTGCAGGTGGGCGTACCAGGTGGTCAGGCTGGAGGAGTGCGCCACGATGACGATGAACGCGGGGTCGTAGCCGTCGGCCCAGTTCCAGCCCACATACACGACACGTCCGGCCGCGGACGATCGCACCGGCGTCCCGGAGGGCGCGACGAGGTCGATGCCGCTGTGGAAGTGCGCGCAGCCCCCCTTGGGAGGCTCCCAGGAGAAGCCCGTGCACCCGTAGTCCTGGCTGATCGTGCCCGACATCGGCCAGCGGAGCGTTCCGTTGTACGCGGACGGGATGTTGCCCGCTTTGAACTGTGAGGCGACGAGACGGTTGATCTTCGTCTGAAGCTTCTTCTTCGCCGCGGCCGCCGATGCCACCGCCTTGCGTAACCTCGCCTCGTCCCTGGACAGCTTCGCGTATTGCGCCTTCTGCGCCCTGAGGGTCGCCTTGGCTGCCTTCTCGAGCTTGACCAGCTTTGCCCGCGCCTTCTCCAGCTCGGCGAGGCGCCGGTCCAGCTTCTGTTTCTGGACGGCGGTCTCCTGGCGGAGGGTGTTGGTCTGGGCGCGCGTCGCCACGACCGTCTGGTGGAGCGAGAGCAACGTCGCCCGGTCCAGCGCGATCTGCTGGGCAAGAACCCGGTCCTGCTCGGCCGCATCGAGCTGGGTGCTCATCTCGGCGAGCATGTCGGTGAACGAGGCACCGGAGAGGAATGTCTCCAGCATCGAGGTGCGCTCCGCCTCCCACGCATCCCGGATGCGATTCGCCAGCTCGGCCTTGCGCTCCCCCAGCTCGGCCTTCTTGGTCGACTCCATCTGCCCGATGCGCTCGAGCTGCAGGTCCAGATCGTCAAGCTCGCTGACGAGCGTGTCGTAGTCCGCCTGTACCGCGGCGATGTCCTTGATCATCGCGTTGACCTGCCGGCGGGTGACCGCCAGGTCTTCGGCGATGCCCTCGAGCTTGCCCGTGGTCCGGGCGATGCGCCCCGCGAGACTCGCCTGCGAGTTGTCCAGGCCCGCGATCAGGCTCTTCTGCTGCTTGATCTTCTTCTCGAGCGCGGCCTGCTGGGCCTTGGCGTCGGCCAGCTCGTCGCCCTGGACTGGGCCCGGCGCGAATGCCGGCGCCGCAACCAGCCCGAAGACGAGGGGGATGGCCAGGAGGGCGGCGAGCAGACGGCGATGGCGTGGGCCGGACCGTGGGTAGTGCTGCGCAGCGGTGTGGCGAGTCAACGAGCTGGCGTCCTCATCTCGTGCGAGCGTTCATATTGTCATCGCTGCGCCGGACGGGCCGACTCGGCGAAACCAGGTGCACGCTCGCCGGATACGGCGCCGCCACGGAGGGCACTCCCGGGACGACCTGAACCGGCGTACCGATCGAGTCTACCAGCGCGGTGCAACCCGGCCAGCCGCGGGCGCCAGCCTACGGGCTGACGAGGATCGCCCAGATGGCCCCGAAGATCAGGAACGGCCCGAACGGGATGTAGCTCTTGAGCGTTATCCGCCGGGCGACCAGCAGCAGCACGATCACGACGCCGGCCAGCAGCGCCCCGTAGACCACGCCCGAGAACATGCGCAACGGCCCGGCGAGCAGGCCGACCGACACCAGCAGCTTCACGTCCCCCTGGCCGAAGGCCCCGGCCCCGAACGGCTTCGAGAACAGGTACATCAGGCCCGGCACGGCGATCGCCACCACGATCGCCGCCGGCAGGGCGCCGGGCGGAACCAGGGGGTTGAGCCCGACCAGGTCGAAGACGAGCGCGATCGGGATCGCGGGCAGCGTGATCACGTCCGGCAGCAGCCGCTGGTCAAGGTCCGTCGCCAGCAGCAGGACGAGCGCCACGAGGTAGGCGCCGAACACCAGAGCCGTCACGGGTTCGGTGAACCGGGACGTCAGGCCGCCCAGGGCAAGCGCCCCCGTGACGACAGCAACGGGCGTCCGCCAGTCGATCGGGCGAACGGCACCGTCGTCGTGGGCAGGCCAGCGCGCGCCGATCCTGTCGGCGATGAACCCCCAGGCGGCCCCGAGGATCCCGAGCGCGGTGGCGATTGACGTCAGCACGACCGGAGTGTACGGGCCACGCAGCCCCCGGGGCGCACGGCACGCTCAGCCCGGCGCGACCGCCGGGGCGCCCTGCGTGATCGGCCCGGCGCGGGGCCCCGGGCTCGTGATCGGCCCGGCGCGGGGCCCGGTCAGCCCTGCGTGGTCAGCCCGGCGCGACCCCGGCAAGGGCAAGCTCCACCAGCGTCGCGTGGGTGACGCCCGTGGCGCCGCGCGCCGCATACGGATAGGTCTTGCGGAAGTAGCCCGTGCCTCCGATGTCCAGGTGGGCCCACGGAACGGTCCGGAACTGTTCCAGGAACAGGCCGCTCTTGACCAGCGACCCGTCCGAGGTGCCGGTGTTCTGGATGTCCGCGTACCAGCTCTCCATCTCGGGCATGTAGTCCTGGATGAGCGGGACGCGCCAGTACCGTTCCCCTGCCCGCTCCGCCGCCGCATCCACCGCACCCCACCACGGGTCCGGGGTGGCGAACGCGCCCGTGACGATGTTGCCGACCGCCCGGCCCACGGCGCCGGTCAGGGTGGCGACATCCACGATGTGGGTGGCGCCAAGCTGTTCCGCGTAGGTCATCGCGTCGCCCAGGATCAGGCGGCCCTCGGCGTCGGTGTTGATGATGTCCACCCACTTGCCGTTGAGCGCCTTCACGATGTCGCCGGGCCGGCTCGCATGCCCGCTGGGCATGTTCTCCACCGCGGGGGCGACCGCGATCAACGGCAGGCCCGGGGCGAGACGGGCGGCGGTGGCGATGGCCGAGATCACGGTGCATGCACCGATCTTGTCCATCTTCATCTCTTCCATCCGGTCGGACGGCTTGATGCTGATGCCACCGGAGTCGAAGCAGACACCCTTCCCGACCAGGGCGAGGTGCCGGCCGAGAGCGTCCTTCTCGCCCGCCTCCCCCGACCGCATGACGATCATCCGCGGCGGGTTGTCGCTGCCCCTGCCCACCGCGATGAACATGCCCATGCCCATCTCGGCGGCACGCTTCTCGTCGATGACGTCGATCCACAGGCCGTGCGCCTCGGCGATGGCGCGCGCCTCGTCCGCGAGAACCTGCGGCGAAACGTCGTTGGCAGACCGGTTGGAGAGGCGGCGCGCCATGTTCGCGCCCTCGCCGATGATCCGGCCGCGGTCCGCGCCGCGCCCGGCCGCTCCGGCGTCGCCTGCGGCGATCAGGACCAGCTCGTCCAGCGCGGGCGGCGCCGCATCGCTGTCCTCACGGTAGATGGTCTTGGGCTCGAACCCGCCCTCGACGATGCCGCGCGTCACCAGCTCCGCAGCCAGCGCCTCGTCCCCGCCCAGCCCGGCAGCCACGGGCGCCAGCCAGACGGCCATGGACCGGACCTCACGATTGACAAGGCGCCGGAGGGCGGTTGCGGCCAGCTTTCGGGCGATCTCGCGATCGAATTCGTCCGCATCGCCGCCGGATACGGCCAGAACCCTCTTCGCTGGCAGGTCACCGGGTGCCGCCAGCGCGGTCCCGTAGCGCTTGGGGCGCAGCTCGCCGAACGCCGCGAGCGCGCGCAGCTCACCGCCGGTCCGCCGATCGAGCTCGCCCAGCTCGCCGCTGAAGTCTGGCTCGCCGATGACGGGGATGACGAGGAGGTCAGCGGCCGCCTCCCAAGGCTGGCCGATGACGATGCGGATCTGCACGAACTGGGTCCTCCGGGGCTCGTCGGGCGACGGCGTGCCGCGGCGAGGGGCTTGGGACGGCGTCGAGACCGAGTGTACCGCCGGCGGTCGGACCCTCGGGCTCCTCGCGGGGCTGTGCCCGGGTCTCAGCCCGGGCCTGCGGGCGTCTCTGCGGATCTACTCGGGTGGCGGGGACTGGCCGGCCTTGAGCTCAGCCTGCGTCTCGAGGGCCGCCGCCAGCGCGCCGCGAGCCTCCTCGATCGAGATCACCGCCTGGTTGAGCCCGCCCTGGGCCACCTCGGCCATGATCACGACCAGAGGCCGCGTGTCCTCCGGGAGCAGCGAGCGGGCATCCTTCTCGGCGGCGAAGGCGGCGCGCACCGCGTCGGTCACACGGCCCTTGGCATCGACCAGCGACTGGTAGAGGTTCCGCAGCGAGGCGTCGTAGGCGGCGCTGCGATCGAGCCAGGTGACGAGGGTGGCCACGTCGGCGGCCTTGCCGAGCCGCTCCGCGAGCGCCCTGGCCTCCACGATGATCGCGTCCGAGGTGTCGAGCAGGGCCAGCGCCTCCCGGTAGTGCGCGGCGGAGCCCTCCCCGGCAGCAGCTGCGGTCTGCTCATCGTGGCGCACCAACAGCCCGGTCAGGGCCGAGGCGTCGAGGGCCCGACCGGTGAATGCGGTCCATTCCGCGTCCAGCCCGGCCGTCAACCCGGTGACCTCCTCGAGCGCCTCGTACCGGCGGCGCGTGGTCTCGGACACGGCGAGCTCGCCATCCGCGCCCATGCCGGGGACGGCGGCCACGGCAGCCCGGTAGTCGCCGGCCGCCCGGCCGACGGCGGCCAGTTGCGCGGTCCCCCCGGCGATGAGTGCCTGCAGCCCGTCGCCATCGCCGGCGACGACCGCTGCCAGCGCCTGCCGGGCGGTCGAGCCGAGCACGTCAACGGCGTCGGCGAGGGTCTTGAGTTCATCCGTTGCAGCGTCCAGCGCGGGTCCGGCCGCCAGGTCACCCTCATACGTCAGCTCGGCACGGTCGGTCGAACCCGGCTGGTGCTGCATCGCCGAGATCACACCCGCGGAGCCGAGGGCGATCAGCGCGGCCACAGCAAGCCAGGCGAGCCGGGCGAGCGGCGTGCGGAGCGTCCCGGAGTCGATCACGATGCCGAGGGTAGCGGGTCGGGCGGTGGGCCGCCTCTGCCTGGCCGGGTGCAGGACGGCACGAGCTCGCGGGTCACCAGGCGGTGGACGTCAGGCCGCGTCGGGCTCCTGGTCCTTGAGCTTCTGCCGCAGGTGGGTCAGCCCGCCCTCCATCGGCTGGGGATCGAACCCGAAGCCTGCCCGGACGGCGTCCAGCGGCCCCGTGTTGTCGTACTTCAGCTGACGGAGCTGGTCCGTGGCGACCGGGAACGGGAGGCGGATCGCCTCGCTGCCCCCCGCGACCAGGCGGATGAGCGCGACGGGCGTCGGGACGAGCAGCCGGCGCCTGCCCATGCCCCGCAGGACCTCCTCCATGATCTCGCGATAGGTCCAGTGGCGCGGGCCACCCAGGGGGTACTCCCGGCCGATCGTGCCGTCGTCGCCCAGCGCGATGACCGCGGCCTTCGCCAGGTCGCCGATGGCAAGGGGCTGGAACCTCGCGTCGCCCTTGCCCGTGATCGGCACGATGCCGGGCGACATGCGGACGAGGCCGGCGAGGATGTTGAAGAACCCATCGCGCGGGCCGAACAGGAGGGACGGGCTCAGGATCGTCCAGTCAAGGCCGCTCTCGCGAACAAGGGCCATCGCCTTTGCCTTGGAGCTGCCGTAGTGCAGGTCCGGGTCGTCGATGACGCCCAGGGCCCCCAGGTGGACGAAGCGGCGCACGCCTGCGCTCGATGCGGCGGCCAGGACGGTCCGGGTGCCCTCCGTGTTGACCAGGCGGAGTGTCGCGCCCCCGTCCCAGTCGCGCGCGATGGCGGCCAGGTGCAGGACCGCGTCCGCCCCGTCGAGCGCGGGCGGCAGGGATGCGGGTTTCGTAACGTCACCGAGTCGGGCCTCGACCGAGCCGCGTTGCGTGGGGGTGAGCCGGCGCTCGACCTGCGCGGCGCCCGCGTCGTCGCGCGCAAGCGCCAGCACATGATGGCCGGCGTCGATGAGGGCAGGGATGAGGTGGCTGCCGACGAAGCCGCTGGCGCCGGTGACGAGGACGGTTGACATGGGTGATGCTCCTGCGTGGTGGCGGAGGCTCGGACCTGCGCGTTCCTGTCTTCCCGCCGATCGTCGAGCTGGGAAGCGATCAAATTCGCTATTCGTTGGTAGCAGGATACTCCGCCGGCCGACGGCGGCGCGCGGACAACGCCCGAACCCGGGGGGCCTACCATCCGCGCATGACCGACCTCGATCGCCGCTCCCTGAGGGCCCTCATCGGGACCATGCCCAAGGCGGAGCTCCACCTCCATCTGGACGGCTCGATGCGCGTGGAGACCGCGCTCGAGATCGCCCGGACCCGTGGCATCGACGCGCCCCGCACGTACGAGGCAATGCGCGGGATGCTCGTCGGTCCGGATCGCTGTGAGGATCAGGCTCAGCTGCTGCTTGCCTTCGACCTGCCGATCAGACTGATGCAGGACTCCGAGGCGCTCGAGCGCACGGCAGCGGACCTGGTCGAGGACAAGGCGTTTGACCACGTCCGCTACGCCGAGATCCGGTGGGCACCGCTGCTGCACACCGCCCAGGGCATGGACGGGCGCCAGGTGGTGGAGGCGGTCGCCCGTGGCGCAGCCGGCGCGGCGCGGCGGTACGGCGTGGAGGTCCGCCTCATCGCGACGTTGATGCGCTCGCACGAGCCGGAGGCCAACCTGGCGTTTGTGCGGGACCTCGAGACACGCGGCATCCCGGACGGGCTCGTGGCCGTTGACCTCGCCGGGGAGGAGGCACGCTACCCGGATCCGGACCGCCACCGTGACGCCCTGGCCCTGGCGCGGGAGATCGGCCTGCACGTGACGCTCCACGCCGGCGAATGGGGCGGCGCGGCCCAGGTTCGCAGGGCCCTTGCGCTGGAGCCGGAGCGGATCGCACACGGACCCCTGGCCATCGACGACCCGGACCTGGTGCGGGAGCTCATCGACCGGGGCACCTGGCTGGACCTCTGCCCAACCTCCAACGTCCAGGCGAGCATCGTTCCGTCCCTCGAGGCCCACCCGCTCCGCCGCCTGCTCCACGCCGGCGTCCCGGTCACGCTCAGCACGGACGATCCGACCGTGTCCGGCATCACGCTGTCCGAGGAGTACGCCAACGCGGTGGAGCGGATCGGCCTCACGCTGCCGGAGCTCTGGGCGCTTGATCTGGCGGCGCTCGACGCCGCGTTCTGCGATGAACCCACCAGGGCTGACCTCCGCGTGGCGTTCCGGGCGTGGGGCGATGGCATCCCGGAGCTGGGACAGGCGTGACGGCCCCCCGACCATGACGACCGAGACCGTCCTGCTGGCGATCCTCGTGTTCGCGCTCATCGCCACGAGGCTGATCGAGGAGCGCTGGTGGCGCGCTGGACGGATGACGGACCGGACGGCGGCGCTGCTCGTGGTCGCCCGGCTCCCGGTCCTCATCCTGGGCTTCGGGGTGATCGCCGGACGGCCTGCCGGAGAGACCCTGCTCCTGACCGCGATCGCCACGGTCGTCGCGGGCCTGCTGTACCGCCGGGTGCTGGCGCGGCTGCGCCGCGTGCGCGGCACCCGCTGAGTCCCGGCGCCCTCCGACCCTCAGACCGCTCGCGCTGGATGACGCGGCGGCCGGTGTCACCCGGCGGCGAGATCCTCCAGGGCCGCGACCAGCTCGGCTGCATCGGCGGCCACCCGCGTCGGTCGCTCGTCAGCCGGCAGCGCGTCGGCCGTTTCGCGGCTGGTCACGCCGGTCAGCATCAGCACGGTGCGAGCCCCGACCGCGCGGCCCGCGGCCACGTCGGAGAGCGAGTCGCCGATCATCACCGCGCGGCGCACGTCCCCGCCGACCATGCGCGCCGCCGCCTCGAGCAGGTATGGCCCCGGCTTGCCGACGGTGGTGACCGGCGAGGTCCTCGCAGCAGCCTCGATCGCCGCCACCACGGCACCCGCGCCGGGCCGGAAGCCGCGCTCCGTGGGGTACATCGGGTCCCGATTCGTGGCCACGAATGCGGCGCCCGCACGGACACAGTCCGCGGCCGCGGCGATCCGCAGGTACGTGAGCTGTGGATCCAGGCCCACGACCACCGCGTCAGGGTGGCCCGCGGCCTCCCAGCCGTCGAGTCCCTCCTGGCTCATGCGCGTGGCCGCGGCGGCGGCCGTGATCAGCTCGAAGCCCGCCTCGCGCAGCTCACGGTCAAGGCCGCCCGCGCCCACGGACAGCACGCGGCGGATCGCGGGCATGTGCTCCCGGATCCAGAGGGTGCTCGCTCGCGCGCTCGTCACGACGCGGTCCGGCCCGACCGGCGCCCCATGTCCCTCGAGCCGCGGAACATAGTCCGAGTGGTAGTGCATGGCGTTGTTGGTCACGTACACGATCTCGTCGCCGAGAGCCGCCCGGACCGCGAGCGCGGCGCCCACGCCGGGCACGGACTCGGAGGAGCGGTAGACGACGCCATCGAGATCGACGAGGAGGAGCACGGGACGATGCTACCGTCTGCCCATGCCTCCGGCCCCCAGCTCCCCGTTCGACGGCATCGACCGCCTCCTCGTCGACGGCACGAACATGCTGTATCGCATGGGATCCCGAACGGTGGCGCCGCCTGCCGCGATCATCGGCCGGCTGCGCGCGGCCATCCCGCCGGGCATCACCATCGACCTGGTGTTCGACGGCATCGGCCACGGCGTGAAGGGCCGCGTCGCCCAGCACATGTACGTCCGATACTCGGGCCGGCACACTGCCGACGAGGCGATCCTGGGCCTCACGGCGGCCATGGGGGAGGCAGAGGGTGGCTCGCCGGAGGCCTACGAGCGGATGCTCGTGGTGACCAACGACCGGGACCTGAGGGAGCGCCTCGAGGCCCGCGGCGTCCGGACCCGGCCAACCCAGTGGCTTCTCAACCGCCTGGACCTGCCGCGGCTGGCCTCGCCGGCGCCGGGGAACCGCAGGCCGACGATCGGGTCCGGGCACACGATGGCTACCCCCAACCCGTTCGTCCGGGACGAGTCGGACCGCAAGAGCTGGAAGCCGGGCCGGGGGGCCACCACCAAGACCGGGACAGCCCACAAGGTCGCCCGCCACAAGCGTCACCCGAAGCACGGCGCCTGACTGCCGGCGCTGCTAGCATGCGCCCGTGATCGTCGATACCCTCAACCAGCTCTGGACGGACCTGCTCGCGTTCAGCGCGACGTTCGTCACCCCGGACTGGGGCCAGCTGATCGCGCTGCTGCCGATCTTCCTGCTGCTGTTCGTGGTCGGACCAATCCTGACGGTGCTCGTGCTGGCGTGGGCGCACTACGTCTTCCATCGGCCGCGCGCACGGCGGGCCTTCGCCGAGACACGCCGCGCGGCCCGCCTGGACGCCGAGGGGCGGCCCGTCTATCCCGCCGGGGAGCCGTACAGCCCCTCTGAAGGCGTCATCTATGAGGCCGGCGCCGTCCGCTCCGCCGCGGGCGAGGAGCTCGTTGTCGGTTGCCCCAAGTGCGGGCTCGTCCGCGGCGCCACCGTTGACACGTGCGGCAACTGCGGGCTCTCGTTCACCCTCAAGCCCACCACACGCTCGCTCCGCCCGGCCGCCCCGCCGCCCGGCGGCGCCGCCTCCGCCTGATCCCCCGCCCGGGCCGGAACCTCCGGCCGGGCCCCCAGCGTCCCGGGACACGACATGGCACAGGCCTCCTCGCTCCTCTTCGTCCTCGGTGTCATCGCCACCGCACTTGGCTTCGCCGCGCATGTCGGCCACGCCGTGCTCCTGGCCAACGGCCGCCGGATCGCGGTGACGACGCAGGTCGGTCAGCCGGCGTTCGCGGCCGCGGGCGTGACAGGATCGTTCGTGACGGCGAGAGCCTCCGCAGCCGAGGCCGACGTGCGCCTGTCGGCCGCCCCAACCCCCCTCTCCAGGGCCGCGATCTGGATCACGTTTGCCGCTTTCGCTCTCCTGGTCGCCTCACTGGCACTGCGCGGGATCGTCGTCGGGCGGGGGCCATACGGGAACCTGTACGAGTTCAGCGTGGCCTTCGGGGCTGCGATCCTCGGCGGCTACCTGCTCCTTGGGCGCCGCTACCCGATCCGCCAGATCGGGTTCATCCCGGTGGGGGTGTCGCTCGGGATGCTGCTCTACGCCTCGTCGCTCCCGTCCGAGGTGGAGCCCCTCGTGCCGGCGCTCCAGAACGCGCCGCTGCTCACGATCCACGTCGGGATGGCGGTCATCAGCTACGGGATCTTCGCCACCGCGTTCGCGGCGGGGGTCGCATACCTGGTCCAGGGAACCGAGGACCGGTTCGCCTGGCTGCCGTCGCACGGGACGCTGGACGAGGCCGCCTACCGCTCTGTGATCATCGCGTTCCCGATCTTCGCCACCATGATCATCCTGGGGTCCTGGTGGGCGTCCATCGCCTGGTCACGCTACTGGGGATGGGACCCCAAGGAGACCGCGGCTCTGGTCACCTGGCTGACCTACGCGGTGTACCTCCACGCGCGGAACCAGCGCCGGTGGGCGGGTCGGCCGGCGGCGCTGCTGCTGGTGGTCGGCTTCGTGATGGTGCTGGTGACGTACTCGGGGAGCCTCTGGTTCACGGGGCTCCACGCCTACTCCGGGCTGTAGGGCCGCTCCATCCAGGAGTCCGGCGCGTGACGGCGTGCGCACTGCACTCCCGCCAGCATGCCGATCCAACGAGCACGGGATCCCAACCTGACCGATGCTTGACAGATGCTCGACTTCATCGATCCGGATCCCACCCAGGCCCTGCTGAAGATCGCTCTCGGTGTCGGCCTGATCGTGCTCGGCGTGGGCCTGTGGTTCCAGCTCCAGCTCCGGTCGCGGCGCTATGGCGGCGGCAACGTGGCGGCGGCGGTGATGGCGGTGGCCGTCGTGGGGCTGCTGATCGCGATCTCGAACGCCCTGCCGATGGACATCGGGATCTTCTTCCTGCTCTTCTCGCTGTTCGCAATCTACCGGCCCGAACAGGTCGTCAAGGCCACCGGCGGTGCCCGACTGGAGTGGCGTGCCCTGCGCGAGGGCCGCGAGCTCCAGCTCCTGGTCAGGGAGCGAGGCGGGCCCTCGCTGGCGAAGCGGAACCCCGAGGTGCAGGAGAGGTTCGAGGCCCTCGCCGCACTGGAAGGGCCCGGAACGGAGGCCTACATCGGGCTGCTTCGGGACACCCTGCTGGAGGATCCCGATGCTCCCGGCGTGGACGCGAAGCTGGCCGAGCTGGCGGAGGCCGACTCGGCGCTCCGCGCGGCGATCGGGGTGCGGCCGACCTGGGAGCTGGAGCTGGAGCAGCGCGCAGCCGCAGGATCGTCGAGGGAGTAGCGGGCCGGGTGCGCCCGGCCTGACCGGGTACGCCGATCGGCATGGTGCGGCTGCCGGTTCGACGTGCGGCGCGGGCGCCTATAATAGAACGTCTGTTCTGTGGACAACCGCGTCACCGACGGTGGACAAGCACTCCGCCCGCGGTGGAAGACCTGGACACGCATGTGGACGACAGGCCGCGACCGTGGACGCGGGCGCCTGCGGCGTCAACGCGCGCGATCCCTACATGTTGCGATGCGAACGATCATCGGACCACTACATCTTGTGGTTCAGGGCTTGACCACGCTTTCGCCGCGGCGTACAGTTTGAAGGTCGCCCCAGCGCCGGACGACCCCCGGAACCCTCCCGAAAGCGGCCCAACGCCACGGACGGCAGACCGGATTGACCGCCGGCGCCGGAACGATCCAACGGACGATCCGCAGCTACGTGCCACCCCATCCTCGTGACCGCGGATCACCAGCCGGACGGAGCCCCAAGCCCGCACACCGCGTCCCGCCCGGCACCCGGGACGCAGCGCTGCCCGCGAGGACGCCCCATCCGTGCCGCCGACGGCAAGCGTGGTCCCGCTGAGGCGGGAGCGGAGGAGAACGGACGACATGGCGCAGTCTCGAGAGGTCATCCCGGTCATGGAACACAGGACCACGCCCAAGGCCCGCGCGGGCAAGACCGGGAACAAGGGCGCCAACGGCGCTCGCAAGGGCCTCGGCGGCCAGTACGGTGCCAGCTTCACGGGCGAGGGGACCCGCGGCCTCACCTTCGAGCGCCGGTGGACCCGCCCCGGCGTCCACCCCTACGACGAGATCACCTGGGAGTACCGGACCGCCGGCATCTCCTCGGAGAGCGGCAAGACCGTCTTCGAGCAGAAGGACGTCGAGGTCCCGGTCTTCTGGAGCCAGCTCGCCACGAACGTCGTGGTCAGCAAGTACTTCCGCGGCCATGTCGGCACGCCGGAGCGCGAGCACAGCGTCCGCCAGCTCATCGACCGCGTGGTCAACACCATCGCGGCCTGGGCCGAGACGAACCGCTACTTCGCCACGGACGAGGACCTCGCCGCGTTCCAGGCGGAGCTGACCCACCTCCTGGTCCACCAGAAGATGGCGTTCAACTCGCCGGTCTGGTTCAACGTCGGCATCGAGCAGAAGCCGCAATGCAGTGCGTGCTTCATCAACTCGGTCCAGGACAACATGAGCAGCATCATGGATCTCGCCAAGACCGAGGCCATGCTGTTCAAGTACGGTTCCGGCGCGGGCGTCAACCTGTCCCCCATCCGCTCGTCCAAGGCCAGGATGTCGGGCGGCGGCATCGCCTCCGGTCCCGTCAGCTTCATGCGCGGCTACGACGCGTTCGCCGGTGTGATCAAGAGCGGCGGCAAGACCCGTCGCGCGGCCAAGATGGTCATCCTGGACGTGGACCATCCGGACATCGTCGAGTTCATCGACAGCAAGGCGCACGAGGAGAGGAAGGCCTGGGCCCTCATCGAGCAGGGCTACGACCCGTCCTTCACCGGTGAGGCGTATGGCAGCGTCTTCTTCCAGAACGCCAACCACTCCGTCCGTGTGACCAACGAGTTCATGAAGGCCGTCGAACGGGACGCCGAGTGGCAGACCCACGAGGTCTCGGACGGCCAGCCGGCCGGCACCTACAAGGCGCGGGACATCTTCCGCCAGATGGCCGACGCGGCCCACCTCTGCGGGGACCCGGGCATCCAGTACGACACCACCATCAACGACTGGAACCCCGTTTCAAACAGCGCCCGGCAGTACGCGACCAACCCGTGCAGCGAGTTCAGCTTCATCAACGACAGCTCCTGCAATCTGGCCTCCATCAACCTCATGAAGTTCGTTGACGGAAGCGGCGAGTTCGACGTCGACGCCTTCCGCTTCGCGGCGAAGGTGACGATCACGGCCCAGGAGATCCTGGTCGACAACGCCTCCTACCCGACGGCGAGGATCGAGGAGAACAGCCACCGGTATCGGCCGCTGGGCCTGGGCTACGCCAACCTCGGCGCGCTGCTCATGAACCGCGGCCTCGCCTACGACTCCGACGAGGGGCGCGCCTACGCCGGCGCCGTGACCGCCATCATGCATGGAGAGTCGTATCGGCAGTCCGCGGTGATTGCCCGTGATCATGGCGGGCCATTCGTCGAGTTCGACAAGAACCGGGATCCGTTCCTGCGCGTGATCGAGATGCATCGCGACGCCGCCCACAGCCTCCCTGCGGAGGGCGTGCCGAGCGAGATGCTGGAAGCGGCCCGGCAGGTCATCGATGAGGCCCTCGAGATCGGGCGCGCGCACGGATATCGCAATGCGCAGACAAGCCTGCTTGCGCCGACGGGAACGATCGCGTTCATGATGGATTGCGATACCACCGGCATCGAG
Organism: uncultured Chloroflexia bacterium; assembly: GCA_963766735.1. Lineage (GTDB taxonomy): Bacteria > Chloroflexota > Limnocylindria > Limnocylindrales > CSP1-4 > CAIXZV01. The sequence goes on along the minus strand of CAVYBU010000030.1, from coordinate 168,053 downwards.
CCCGACATCGCGCTCATCAAGTACAAGAAGCTGGTCGGCGAGGGCTACCTCAAGATCGTCAACCAGACCGTGCCGGCGGCCCTGCGCAAGCTCGGCTACACCCCGAGCCAGGTCGAGGACATCCTGGCCTACATCAACGAGCGAGAGACGATCGAGGGCGCGCCCGGCCTCAGGCCCGAGCACCTCTCCGTCTTCGACTGCGCCTTCAAGCCGGTCAACGGCGAGCGGTCCATCCATTACATGGGCCACATCCGGATGATGGGCGCTGTCCAGCCGTTCCTGTCGGGTGCCATCAGCAAGACCGTCAACATGCCCGAGAGCGCCACGGCCGAGGAGATCGAGACCGTCTATCTCGAGGGCTGGAAGCAGGGCCTCAAGGCCATCGCCATCTACCGCGACGGCTCCAAGCGCAGCCAGCCGCTCAGCACTGGCAAGAAGAAGGACGAGGGCTCCGCCGAGGACCGGGAGACCATCGAGGCCCTGCGCACGCAGCTGGCGGCTGCCCAGGTCGAGGCCACCCGCCCGCATCGCCGCCGGCTCATGGCAGAGCGGGCCGCGGTCACCCACAAGTTCGAGATCTCCGGCCACGAGGGCTACATCACCGTCGGGCTGTACCCGGACGGCCAGCCCGGCGAGATCTTCCTCAAGATGGCCAAGGAAGGCTCCACGATCAGCGGCCTGATGGACACCCTGGCGACCTCGGTCAGCCTGGCGCTCCAGTACGGCGTCCCGCTGAAGGACGTGGTCAACAAGTTCGCGCACGTGCGGTTCGAGCCCAGCGGCTTCACCGGCAACCAGGAGATCCCGATCGCCAAGTCCCTCGTGGACTACATCTTCCGCTGGATGGGATCACGCTTCCTGCCGGCCGAGGATCGGTCCTCGCTCGGGCTCCAGGAGCGTGCCCAGGTGGTGGCGGACGCGCCAGACGCGTTCGGCGCCAGCGCCCTGCGCCCGCGTGCGGACGAGGGCATCACCGCCCAGTCAGAGGCAGTCGTCTCGGTCCCCGCCCCGGCGCGCACGCCGGTCAGGGACGACACGGCAAGGGGTTCCGCTCCGGCGGCTGCGCCGGCGGTGGACGCCGCCCCACCGGCGACGGCGGCGACGGCGGTCGAGCCGGCGCCCGCCGCCAAGGACGGGCTGACGGTCATCGCGACCAACGGCGCGGCCAACGGCAACGGGTCAACAAAAGGCAACGGGGCCGGGTCGCTCGGCGGCGGCCCGAAGGTCGCCTTTGCCACCCAGGCGGACGCCCCGTCCTGTGCTGAATGCGGCTCGATCATGGTCCGCAACGGCTCCTGCTACAAGTGTCTCAACTGCGGGAGCACCTCCGGCTGCAGCTGATCCTCGAGCGGCCGGGGATGCCCGGCGGGCCCGGCCGCACAGACCCGGCGCTCGGTGTCTAATGGGGCCGATGGAGTTGGGACTCCGATCCCTTCGAGCGTGGGGGCGAACCTTGGCGAAACAGGAATGGGGCGACCTCACCGACGCCCAGGTGGCGAAGAGGCTGGGCAGGATGCTCGACGTCAGGTTCGCCGGCAATGGAGTCGTGGGCCTCGGCGGGGTGGCCGGTGGACTGGCCGAGATTGGTGACCATGCATGGGTGGCGCTCCAGGTGGAGGAGAAGCACACACACCCGGCCGAGAACGTCCTCCAGTACTGGCCGTGGCTCGAGCGGAGTCGGCGTCGCCTGGTGCTGATCCACGCCATCACCCCGGGCGTGCGCAACCGCAAGGGTCATCGCACGGATCTCACGAAGTGGCTGGGTGCGATGATGGAACGCGTGCTCCCCGGGCGCTTCACCTACTGCCGCCTGGACCTCGGCACGGACGAGGCAGCCGCCCAGATCAAGGCCGCGTCCGCCGCCATCGACGATCTCCGCCGACCGTCCAAGGGGCGGGCAATCGCCGTGGGCCTGTAGGGGTACCGCGCGGTCGGAGACACTGCGGCCATCCCCCACCCCGGCCGTGACCACCGACGTCCGCACCGCTCCCGGGATCGCCACCGTCGACTAGGATCGCTGCGCACCGTCCGGCGCCCGCTACCCACGAGGGGACCCCCGCCCATGGATCGAGACCGATCGCGGCCGCCGCTCGGCTCCTCGCCGGGCTGGGATCCGGTTGCGGAGCGGCCGGTCCCGCCGTCGCCTGGCGCACGCATCGCGCCATTCGTCGTGTTCGCCGTCTCGCTGGTGCTCTACCTGCGGACGCTCCTGCCGGACATGGCGTTCGACGACTGGGGCGAGCTGCAGACGGTCCCCAACGTGCTCGGCATCGCCCACCCGACGGGCTACCCCACGTACGTCATCACGGCCTGGCTGTTCGAGCTGCTGCCGATCGGGTCCGTCGCGTTCCGCGCCAACCTGTTCGCCGCCGTGTGCGTCGCGGTGGCGCTGGCAGCGATGACGTCCACGACGCTTCGGCTCGGCGTGCGTCCGGCGATCGCGGTCGCGGTGGGCGTCGCGACGGGGGCGATCGGTACCATCTGGGGCTCCGCGGTCGTCGCGGAGGTCAACGCGCTCCACCTCGCCTTGATCGCGCTCCTCGTGGATCGCTCCCTGGCCTGGGCTGACGGACGGCGCACGCGCGACCTGGCGATCGGCGGCCTGCTGATCGGCCTGTCGCTTGGCAACCACCTGCTGACCGCGTTCGTGGCCCCGTTCTTCGTGCTGTTCGCACTGTGGGCGGGCCGGTGGACGCTCCTGGACCGGAAGCGGCTGATCCTGGTGCCGGTGGCGACCGTGCTGGCGGGCCTGGCGGTGTACCTCTACATCCCGATCGCTGCGGCCTTCGAACCTGCGCTCCCCTACAACCACCCGACGACCTATGACGCCTTTCGCTTCCTCGTCACCGGGGAGCAGTTCCGAGGCCAGTACGACCGCCTGTTCACGATGGCGAGCCTGGGCCCCCTGTGGGACGGCCTGCCAACGCTCTGGACGACCGCGCTCTCCCGGGCAACGGTGGTCGTTCCGGTGGTGGGCCTCGCCGGCCTCGTCGTCCTCGTGGTGCGGCGGCCCGCGTTCGGCCTTGCATGTGCGGGGGCGCTTGTCGCTGGGATCTACGCCTGGGCGAACTACCTGCGGCTCGAGCACTACCTGCTGGTGCCCTGGCTGCTGCTGGGCATCGGCGCCGCGGTAGCGCTCGAGGAGGCGGCACGGGCGCTGGAAACCCACCTGCCGCGACCGGTCAACGACGCTGCGGGGTACGCGATCCCCATCGCCGCAATTGCGTTCGCGGTGATGCTGATGGCCGTCAACCTGCCAGCGGCGGACAGGAGCGGCGATCGTTCCGCCCGGATCTACGTCGACACGCTGTTCGCGGCGCTGCCGGAGAACGCCGCGATCTTCTCGTTCTGGGGGGCGTCGCCGCCCCTGTGGCATGCCCAGTTCGTTCTCGGGGAGCGGCCGGACGTGCTGATCGTGGACGACACGAACATCGCATACGAGGGCTGGGGCACGCGCGAGGCGCGGATCGACTCGGTGATCTGCTCGCGGCCCGTGTTCATCCTGCCCGTCAACGCGGGCATCCTGGATCCGACGCGGGAGCGGTTCACGGTGACCGAGGCACTCACCGTCAGGATCGGCTCGCTGAGTCCGATCGCGGCCTTCACCTTGCCCGTGTACCGCGTGGAGCCCCGCCCGGGAACCTGTCCCTAGCGTCCTGCGGGCGCGAGCCCGCTCTCTACCCGTCCTCGAGCAGCTCGTCCAGCTCCTGGTCGAACACCTGCTCCCAGGACTGGTGGCGGACCTTGCGGGCCCCACGCCAGGTTCGCGCCCTGTCCTTCACGCCCTCGACAGCCACCGGGCCGCCGAGCTCCGCCAGGGAGAGGGCCGCGCGAAGCGGGATCAGCATCGCCTCCGTGGTCCCGCCGTCCGCGGGCGAAAGGCGGTAGACGAGGTTCAGGACCCCGGGCAGATCCGTGACATCGGCCTGGCGTGCCAGGCCTGTGGCGGCCTCGCTCGCCGCGAAGACATCGTCCGAGGCGAGGATCGGCCTCAACGCGGCCGCAACCACCGGATCCGGATCCCAGCCTGCGAGCTCGCCGAGCGCGCTGTGCCGCTCTCCCACCTTCGTCGAGACCAGGGCGCCGATGAGCTCCGCCCTGTGCTCGGGCGTCTGGAGGCTCGTGGGCACGCGCCGGGGGTCGGCCGCGGTCTCGTCGGCGCCGTCCCCGGGTGCCTCCGCGTCGAGCGGACCCGTCGTGTGCACGCCGATCCCTGACGGCCCGCTGGAGGCGCCGCCCTGGACGTCTTCGGGGCCGCTGGATGCAAGGAACGCGCCCGGCCGGATCCTCGCCAGCGCGTCGCCGCCCGACGTGACGTCGGGCTCGATGCCCTCGGCCGTCATCGGAGCATCCGCGTACGGCGCCGGCAGGCCGACGGCCGTGCGCTGGGAGTCAAGGACGGCGAGCCCGGAGCGGTACGCGGCGTCGCCGACGGCCGTGGCAACCTCCGCGGCCCTGCTCCGCGGGACGCTGATGAAGACGTGCCCCGCGAGAACGTCGAACTCGAATGGCGGCGGCAGCAGCCCGATCACGCGCAGCCGCCAGTACCGCTTCCGCATCGCGGCGATGAACGGGTCCAGGCGGGGATCGCGCGCGGCACCCGGCGTGCCGGCGCGGCCGACGGCATCGATGGCAGCCGACGCTTCCTCGAAGGTCAGCGCCCGATCGACCGGGAACACCACGAGGTCGTAGGTCACCTCACCACCGTATTGAACATGCATTCCTCGCGGCTGCGAGCCGGGCGGGTCGAGGAGCCTGCCCGGCGTCAGGGTCAGTATCGTCCGGATTCGCACTCCGCGAGATGGCGCGGCTCCGAACGCTGCGGGCCGGTCGCCCGGGGCGGGCTCAGGAGGGGGCGTCGAGCCGCTGCAGGGGCACGTTCCAGCCAATCATCTCGCAACCAAGGTAGTGCAGCGTGCCCTGCCCGGGCATGCAGGAAGGGCACCCCCAATAGGTCAGGCCACCATCGTCGGCCAGCCAGGCGACGTCGCACGCCTGTTCCAGCGGATCGCAGTCACGCCCATGACATGTGCAGTCGCAGTGGACCCAGTGCTCGCAGGTACAGGTCGCCATGGGTGACGCCGGCCGCAGGACGCTGGCCGGGAAGGGGGACGCTTTCATGTGCTCTCCATGGACGTGGCCATCGGCCGGCGGTGCGCACGCGACCGGGTGGGGTCGATTGTCTCCCGCGCGTCAACCATGTCCAGCCGGCACAGGTCCAACCGCCCGACGCTCCACCGCCCGATATCCGCCCACGTGCCACCCGAACGGACCGAACGGACCTAGCGGACACCATCGTCCGGACCGATGCTGGGGACGTCGCGCCGAAGGAGGTTGGAGCCATGACGGGCAAGGCGGGAGACCACATCATCATCGAAACCGAGAGGGTCGGACAGCACGTCCGCGAGGGCGAGGTCCTCGAGGTGTTCGAGTCGCCAGCCGGCGTGAACTACCGCGTCCGGTGGGACGACGGACACGTGAGCGAGATCCGCCCGAGCGCCGGGAGCGCGAAAATCGTCCCCGCGGAGGAGGCCCCGGAGAGCTGACGCGGCATCCGTCGCGCAGGGCCCGGGCTTCAGGCGCCGCGCCAACCCGGAGACGATGTGGGTGCGGCGCCACCGCGCCCCCTTGGGGCGAGTGCTGCTACTCCACCCCCGCGATCGCCCTCGGATCGACCACCCCGTAGACCCCGACGGCCGGGGCGCTGCCCAGCGCGGCGAACGATCCGTCCACGTCATCGACGACATCCACGACCAGTGCCCAGATGCCGGGCGACCCGGGTGCGAGGAGGTCTGCCTTCACCGTCGTGGCCTTGCCCGGGGCCAGCGGGACCGCCTTGAGCTCCACCGGCGCCGGGACCAAGGCGTCCGCCGGGACATCCAACGGGATCCAGCGGGCGACGACGCGGGTTGCCCGGATCGGGGGCGGCCCGCTCGAGGTCTGCGCGGACCCGGCACGATCGGCCCAGGACGCCGTGCCCGTGTTACGCACCGACACGGAAACGGTGATCGCCCTGCCCGCCTCGATCGCCTCTTCGCGCGCATGCAGGCGCACGCGTGGCCCTGCGTGGTCCCGGCACGAACACCGCGACCTGCTCAGCCCTCGCGACGACCTCCCCGAACCGGAGGTCCGTCAACGTGACGTCCGCCCGATAGGCGCCCGCTTCCGTGGGCAGGGCAACGGTTGTGCGGAGCAGCCTTCCCGCGACCGACGCGACGGCAGCGGCCGGCGCCTCCGCGGTCGCCTCTCCGGCCATCGTCACCGGGGCAGACTCGGCCGCCGCAAGCAACGGGTCATCGGCGGGCTCGAATGTCGCCCGGACGTCCGCGCCCGGGAACTTCCACTTGCGGGGCGCCTCGAGCCACCACGTCGCATCGAGGGTCGTCGAGGTCATCGAGAGCTGCGGGTCCGCGGTCGTGACCCCCGCAAAGGGAGCGGCCTTCGCGGTGGGCGTGACGGCCACGAACAAGGCGCCACCGCTGGACCATGCGAAGCGCCGCAGCGCCCGGACGCTGATCCATTCGCCCTTCCATTTGCCGCGACCCAGCGGGTCCATCAGCCACACGCGCCCGCGCTTGCGGTCGTAGCGCTCGATGTAGACCGCGTGGTTGTCCCTGTCCGCCTTCTCGTCCTTCGTCAGCTTCCAGAACGAGTAGTCCCAGCGTCCGTACCAGCGGGGCAGCCTCGAGTCGTTGCCGAGCAGGACTGCTCCGGCGCCGTTCGCGAGGCGCTTCAGCAGCGCCGACCACGTGATCCGCTCGCCACCATCCGGCGAGTACCGCAGGTCGATGCCCAGGCGTCCGAAGGCCACGTTCAGGTCTTCCAGCGTTGAGCCGCCGCTACGGTCGCGCGCCAGCCTGCGCAGCTTCTGGTGCGTGCGCGTCACGTCGCCGTTGGTCCACTTGTCGAGGAGCATCGCGCCCGAGGCCCACAGGCAGTCCCTCCACGGGCGCTCGTCCGTCTCGGTCACGAATGCCGGGCGGTAGTCGGGCAGCGGGCGGGGCGGTTCCAGGGCAGCGGCAGTCGACGGAAGGGCTGACAGCAAGGTCCCGACGATGAAACAGGCGGTGGCGAGGGCTCGAGCGTATCGGGAGGTCAAGGGCATTCCGGGCTGAGTCGGTGGGGCGGCTCGTCAGTCGCCGGCGACTGGCCGGGACACGGTGGACCGCGAGGAGTGCCCCAAGCCTCGCGTGCGCGGACGGTTCGGGCCATGGACCGGCGGTCCCGGCCGCCCCTCGACGATGGTCCCGCCCGCGCCCGGGCGGATGGCTCAGCCGGGGATGCCGGCGTTCACCTGGCGGCGCAGCTCGACCCGCCACACCAGCGCCCACGGTCCCAGGCCGCGCATCCGGCTGCGCCGCGGCGTGTCGAAGGCCGTCGAGGCGGCGCCGAGGCCGCCGAAACCGGTCTCCACGTGCCCCCAGCTCTCCGGGAGATCGAACACGAGCGCCACCGCCCCGGGTCGCAGGACGCGGCGGATCTCGCGGAAGCCGGCCTCCGCGTCTGGCCAGTGGTGCGCGGACAGCGAGCTGACCACGAGGTCGAACGAGGCATCCTCGAACGGCAGCGCTGCGACGTCGCCCCTCACCACGCGTGACCTGCCTGCGAGACCCTCGTCCGAAAGCCTGCGCTCGGCGGCATCCAGCATGGACGGGTCGATGTCGACGCCTGTCCAGCGCCCGCCCGGCATCAGGCCAAGCAGCCGTTCCGCCAGGTGCCCGGGGCCCGGTCCCACCTCCAGGATCTCGGGCGCGGCCGCCCCGTCCAGGGTCGCGGCGCAGTCGGCGGCGATGTCGTCGTAGTAGCCGCCAAGCAGGAGACCCGCCAGGATGTCGTACGCGGCTGCCCCGGGCGACGACGAGGTGCGGAACGACCGCCTGATCTCGCTCAGGCGGGGCCGGCCCGCATACGCCAGCGCGCCTGCGCCCAGCGCAAGGCTCCCGGCCAGGAGGAGGCGTCGCGTGCTCACCATGGCCTCAATGATCGCCCACGCGGCCGGTCGGTGCACGACCCGTCGCCCAGGCTTGTATCACTGTGATATCATTCTGATCGCGCGCCAGATGCTGCGCGACCAGGAGAGAAGAGCCACGCCATGAACAAGGAACGCCTCGCCCGTACCCTGCCCGGGATCCCCATGCTGCTCGGCCTCATCGTCCTGGCAGTGGTACTCGTCCTGGGGTTCATCTGGTATGTCGCCGCCGTCCTCGAGCCCGCCGGTGAGGCGATCGGCCTGGTCGAGCTGGCGCCCCTGATCGTGCTGGTCCTCGCGTTCGTCGCGACCTGCATCGCATTCGGTGGCCTGACCCCGGTCAACCCGAACGAGGCACGCGCGCTCGTCCTGTTCGGCCACTATCGCGGCACCATCCACGCCCAGGGCCTCCACTGGGTCAACCCGTTCTCCGAGCGACGCAAGATCTCGGTCCGCGTCCGCAACTTCGAGACCTCCAAGCTCAAGGTCAACGACCACGATGGCAACCCGATCGAGATCGCGGCCGTCGTCGTCTGGAAGGTCACCGACACGGCGGAGGCGCTGTTCGAGGTCGACGACTTCGAGAACTTCGTGCACGTCCAGGCCGAGTCGGCCCTCCGGAACCTGGCGACCTCGCACCCGTACGACACCCACCGCGAGGACGAGATCGCGCTGCGCGCAAACCAGGCCGAGATCGCAGACCAGCTGCGCACCCACATCCAGGACCGCCTGGAGAAGGCCGGCCTCAACGTGATCGAGGCCCGGATCAGCCACCTCGCGTACGCCCCGGAGATCGCCAACGCGATGCTCCGGCGCCAGCAGGCGAAGGCGGTCATCGCGGCCCGCACGCTGATCGTCGAAGGCGCTGTGGGCATGGTGGAGATGGCCCTGACGCAGCTGTCGGCCAAGAACGTCGTGGAGCTGGACGAGGAGCGCAAGGCGCAGATGGTCAGCAACCTGCTCGTCGTCCTGTGCTCGGAGCACGAGACGCAGCCGGTCGTGAACGCCGGAACCCTCTACGCGTAGCGGGAGCGGACCGGTGGCCCAGGCGTCCCTGCCGGGGCAGGAGTCCCACGATGGCTGAGCGGAAGCCGTTCCTCCTCCGCGTGGATCCTGATACGTTCGCGGCCCTGCAGCGCTGGGCCGCGGACGACCTCCGCTCGGTCAACGGCCAGGTGGAGTTCCTGCTCCGGCGCGCGCTGCAGGACGCCGGCCGCCTCGCGGACCCGAAGAGGGCCAAGGAGGAGACGGATCAGCCATCCACGGGCTGAATGGTGTCATCGGGCCGGATCGGGCCGGTCCTCCGGCCTTATCATCGGGCGATCCCGAGGGCCGCCAGGAGGATCCATGTCACCCGTCGCCGTCGTCACCGATTCCACCGCCGACCTCGCAGCCGAGATGGCCGCCTCGGCGGGTATCCGCGTCGTGCCGCTGTACGTGCAGTTCGGCAGCGAGGAGTTCCAGGCCGGGGTGAACCTCACCACGGAACAGTTCTGGACCCGTCTGCTGGCGCCCGGCGCCCCCTTCCCCAAGACCGCCGCGCCGTCTCCGGGCACGTTCAAGGAGACGTTCGAGGCCTGCTTCGCCGCCGGCGCAGACTCGATCGTCTGTCCCGTCATCGGCACCAAGCTCTCTGGGACGTTCAGCAGCGCGACGCTGGCTGCCCAGGCGTTGCCGGACCGCGAGATCCACGTCATCGACACGGGATCCACGTCGATGTCCACGGGGATCCCCGCCCTGATCGCGTCCGAGATGGCGGCAACGGGCGCGTCCGGGGCCGACATCGCCGCCTACATCCGCAGCCGCCTGCCGGACATCGACCTGTTCGTCGCCGTGGACACCCTCGACTACTTGCGCAAGGGCGGGCGACTGTCGGCGGCGGAGGCCGTCATCGGATCGATGCTGTCGTTCAAGCCGATCATCACGGTCGTCGATGGCCTGGTCGTCAGTGCGGATCGCCAGCGGACGCGCGCCAAGGCACGCGCGCTGGTCATCGGGCGGATCGCCGCGAAGCCGATCGAGCGCCTCTCGGTCCTGCACACGCCCACGAGCACGCCCGAGGAGGTCGCGGCCTTCCGTGACGCGCTGGTGGCCGCCATCCCGGGCGGCGTGGCGCCGGAGCGGATCACGACCGGGCTGATCGGCGCATCCACGGGCCCGCACCTGGGGCCGGACCTGATGGGCGCCGCCTTCCTGCGGCGCTCGGCCTGAGGGTTCGCCTGATGGGCGCCGCCTTCCTGCGGCGCTCGGGCTGAGGGTTCGGGTGTCATCCCCAGCGTCTGTGGTCCGCGCGCGCCATGGGAGGGGCCGATCGGCACGTTGACGACGCTGCCCTCCGCCCGCTCGAGAGGTCAGGGTGCAGGCGTCCCCGGTCCCCAGAGCCCCCTGCCGGCCTCCCGTGCCTCCTGCTGGCCGACAAGGAACCTGTCTGTCCAGCGGACGTCCGGCGGATAGGTGGCGACATGTGCGAAACCGCGGCGAACCAGCTCCAGGTTGACGAGCACCCAGCCGTCGCCCTCGCGCAGCCATATGTAGCGCAGCAGGCGGTCGTAGCGATCCGTGTTCGATACGTCCCGCTCCAGGACAACCTCCCGGCCGGCGACGAGCGCCTCGTTCGCCGCGAGCGCCTCCTTCGCCATGAACTCCACGGGGGTGTTCGGCTTCACTGACTCGGGCGTGTCGATGCCGATGTACCGGACGCGCTCGTTACCGAGGCCGCGGTCGATGACGATCGTGTCGCCATCCACGACCCGGACGACACGGGCCGTCTCGGTGGCGCCAACCGGGGCGAGGTCAGTGACGGGCGGCGGGTTCGGGGCGGTGTCCGTGGTCGGGCTCCCGCCGGGGGAGCCACAGCCCACGATCAGAAGGAGCAGACCGATCCCCAGGACGGCGCACGACCACGGGGACCATCTCCAGAGGCGCGGGCCAAGGTCCGGGTTCATGAAGGCCACCCTACCGGCCGACCGGACGGGGCGTGGCGCCTGAGACGGACGTGCCGGGCAATACGCGGTGGACGGTCGCGGTTGCCGGCGGCCGTCGGTAGCCCCCGGCGGCTGGCACCGGGGTCTACGGCCAGGCGATCGACACCGTCATCGGCGTGGGGCCGAATCCCAGCTCGACGTTCTGGAGAACGACCTTCCACGGGTTGGGAGCCGTCACCGGCAGGGTCTCGTCCATCCGCGTGGCCGGCCCCTGGTCGGCCAGCGATTCGCTCCCGGAGCCGCCCTGCTCGAGGAGGTCCAGCTCCCACAGGAACGGGTGCCCGCCCCAGTCCGCAGTGACATGCACGCCACCGTCGGCCCGGGGCGTGACGAGCGCCTGGATCCCGTTCGTCTCCGGGTAGCCCGTGCCGTCGAACCGGGCGTTGGCCACGGTGACCGACGGGCTGGTGGCCGGGAACGTCAGCTCGATCTCCACCACGGGCGCCTCGATGCCGTCGCCGCGGAGCGTGAGCACGAACGTCGACGCCTCCTTGGCCGTCTCGGCCGCCAGCTTCCCGCCCGCCGTGGTCTCGCAGCCCAGGTCCGTGCCGTCCGCGGACAGGCAGAGGCGGGCGCTCCCCATCGGCGACAGCGCCGTGAGCACGATCGTGATCGTGCCGGTGCCGCCCGTGGTGAAGGTGACGGCGCGATCCTGGCCTTCCGGGTCGTCCGCCGCATCCAGCTTGAGCTGGGTCAGGACGACGGTAGCGGCTGGACCCGGGGCGATGGTCGGCGTGGGCGTGGCCGGCGGCTCGGCAGTCGGCGACGGCTCCGGCGTGGGCGTGGGTTCGTCGGTCGGCGCGGGCGACGGTGTCTCCGGGGCGGTCGTGGGCGTGGCCGACGAACCAGCGGCGGAGGACGGGTCCGGCGATCCCCCACCGCCGACGACGGCGAACACCAGGATCGCGCCGCCGATCACGGCGACCACGAAGATGGCGGTGGCGAGGAACCGCTGCTGCTGGGTCATGCGGATCGCTCCTCATCGGTGGTGGGGGCAGCAACAGGTGCGGATGCCGGCGTGGGAGGGGCGGCGGGTAGCGGCGCGTACGGGTTGGCCAGCCCCTCCACGACGGTCACGTTCTCGAGCGTGAGCAGGATCGACGACGGGGCGATCACCTTCCAGCTTCGGCTGCCGCCGCCGAGCACGATCCGCTCGCGCGCCATGACTGCGGCGTCGACCCAGACCGGCAGGCCGTCCGGCAGGCCGAACACCGTTACCCCGCCGATCTCGTGTCCGGTGAGGGCCCGCGTCTCCTCCGGCGAGGCAAAGGACGACTTGCGCCCGAAGCGCGCCTTGATGGCCCGGTTCACGTCCAGGCGGTGCGTCGCGAGGACAACGCAGGCGGCATAGACGGGCGGCGTGCCCTTGCCCACGACGACGATCGTATTGGCGGACTCCGCGGGATCGAAGCCGTACGCGGCGCAGAACGCGGCCGTGTCAGCGAGGGCGGGGTCACAGGGGAAGAGCTCGTGCTCGCCGCGACCGGCGAGGGCAGCCTCGAGGGAATCGCGGTCAGGATCGTGGTCGGCGGTCATGGCCCGCAAGGTAGCGGAGTCGGGCCGCCTATGCGATGGGCCGTACGTCCTCCAGCCGGTAGAAACGGCCGACGGCGAAGATGTGACGCCGGAAGATCCAGTACACGACTCCACCCGGGTACCCGTGCTGCCGGAAGGTCCGACGGATGACGGCGTCGCGCTCCGGCCCAGGCTCGAGCAGGACCGCGCGAAACTCGACCGTGCGGCCGTCGCGGTATCGCATCCGGCCGCCGGCCGCCGCCTCCAGGTTGAGGGTCCAGGGACAGGGCAGGTCCGGGTGACCCAGGTACCGCCGGTCCCCGATCCGGAGCAGCCCCAGGAACGACCTGCGCTCCAGCCCGGTCCGGCGGCCGATCGTCACCAGCTGGACGGTATTGCGGAGGCCCCCTCGGCGCCAGACGCGCTCGATGGCCGGGTCCAGCCTGGCCAGGAGCCCGTACACGCGGGGCCAGAATGCGTGACCGATGCCTGACATGGAGCGAGTCTAGCTGCCGCCCGGGGCACGAGCCGGTGCCGCCACGAGTCGCGCACGGACGTGCCCATCGCCGACGGGAGCGCGCTGGAGAGGGTGGTCAACGCACCGGCCGAGATAGACTCGGGGAGACCCTTGGAGGACCCATGACGACTACCAGCGCGCTTCGCCTGCTCGGCCAGAGCCTGTGGCTCGACAACATCACCCGCGCCCTGATCGACAGCGGCACGCTCGCCCGCTACATCGACGAGCTTGGGGTGACCGGCCTCACGTCCAACCCCACCATCTACGACCGCGCGATCGGCGGTAGCAGGGACTACGACGCCCAGATCGCAGCCGCGGCCGCCGCGGGTGCGGACGCCGAGGAGATCTTCTTCGGCCTCGCGCTGGACGACCTGACTCGCGCCGCAGACCTGTTCCGCCCCGTGTACGACGCGACGGACGGCATCGACGGCTTCGTGAGCCTCGAGGTCTCGCCGGAGCTCGCGTACGACGCCTCGATCACCCTGGCCGAGGCGAAGCGCCTGTGGACGAGGGGCGGTCGCGCCAACCTGCTGATCAAGATCCCCGGCACCCTCGAGGGCCTGGCCGCCATCGAGGACGCGATCTTCGCGGGCATCCCGGTCAACGTGACGCTCCTCTTCTCGCCCGGTCAGTACCTGGCCTGCGCGGAGGCGTACACGCGCGGAGTCGAGCGGCGCATCGCGGCTGGCATGCCGGCGTACGTGCCGTCCGTCGCGTCGCTGTTCATCAGCCGATGGGATGGCGCGGTCAAGGGCAAGGTCCCGGCGGACCTGGAGCTGCAGCTGGGCCTGGCCGTGGGGCGACGCTCGTATGCCGATGCGGTGGCCTTCTTCGCCACCGACCGCTGGGCCGCCCTGATCGCCGCGGGTGCCCGGCCGCAGCGCCTGCTGTTCGCCAGCACCGGCACCAAGGACAAGACGGCGCCGCCGACGCTCTACGTCACGGGCCTCGCGGCGCCGGACACCGTGAACACGATCCCGGAGGAGACGCTGCTCGCGGCGGGCGCCGAGGACCTGGCGTCCGTGCAGCCGATCCCGACTGATGCGAACGCGGCCGATGCCGTGCTGGCCCGCTTCGCCGCCGCCGGCATCGACGTCGACGAGCTGGGCAGCGAACTGCAGCAGAAGGGCGCGGCGGCCTTCGTCACGTCCTGGATGTCGTTGCTGGCCCGGGTCGACGAGAAGTCGGGCAGCTAGGCGCAGGTGACGCTGTCGAAGCCGTTGGATCGAGGCGAGGCACGATGAGGCTGAACACGGGTCGTGAGCGCGCGCGCGCCGAGGTCGTCCTCTACTGCCGCCGCATGCTGGCCGAGCACCTGGTCGACTTCACGGCGGGCAACATCAGCATGCGTGTCGACGGTGAGCCCGGCCTGGTGGCCGTGACACCCTCCGGTGGGCCGTATGACGCGCTCGAGTCTGCCGACATCTGCCTGGTGACGCTCGACGGCGAGGTCGTGGCCGGTCGTCTGACACCGACCACGGAGCTCCCGCTCCACACCCTGACGTACCGGCGCAGGCCCGAGGTGGGGGCAATCGTCCACACGCACAGCGCCGGGGCAATGACGATGGCCGCCCTCGACTGGACGCTGCCGCCGATCCTGACCGGGTTCGTGGCCGCGGCCGGCGGCGCGGTCCAGACCGCGCCCTATGCCCGGCCCGGTACCGTGGCCCTCGCGGACGTCGTGTCGGATGCGCTGACCGATCGCGGCGCGTGCTTCCTGCGCCACCACGGGCTGCTCGCGATCGGTGCAACCCTCCACCACGCGTATAACGCGGCGTCGGTGACCGAAGGCGCCGCCGAGGTCTACCTCCGCGCGCGTGCGTTCGGCCCGGTGCCCGAGGTCCCGGCGGAGGAGGTCGCCTGGCTCGCCGAGATCTGGCGCGAACAGTGGCGCACGGGTCCGGACGGCGACAGGCTTGTGGGCAAATCTGGGTAGACCCAACCCTCTACGCTGAACCCGTCTCACCCGAGACCCGAGACGCCCGACCTTCCCCCCAGGTCGGGCGTCTCTGCGTGGTCGGGCGTCTCTGCGCCGGGGGCACGTCCGGATGAGAGGAGCGCAGGTGCATCGGCAGGCGCGATGCGCGGTGGCAGCCTCGGTGCAGGGTCCGCGCACGCATCGCCGGATCAATCGAGCGGCAGCTCCAGCGCGAACGTCGCGCCGCGGCCGGGGCCTTCGCTCTCGGCCCACGCACGTCCGTCCATCGCCTCCGCCAGCGCCCGCACGATGGCGAGGCCGATCCCGGCGCCGCCCTCGGCCCTGCTGCGGGCAGGGTCCACTCGGTAGAACCGCTCGAACACGGCCTCCAACTGGTCTTCCGCCAACCCCGGACCCTCGTCCGACACCGTCACCCGGGCGCCAGCCGGCCCGGTGGTGGCCTCGATATGGATGGCGCTGCCGTCCGGCGCATGCCGGATCGCATTCGATAGGAAGTTCGAGACGATCTGGGCCACGCGGTCCCGATCCCCGAGCGCCACGGCGTGCCCGGGCAGAACCTCGAGGCGGATCTCCCGCCCCGCGGCCTGCGGCCCGAATCGCTGAACGATCTCCGCGGCAACCTCGGCAAGGTCAAGCACGTCCGTCCGCAGGGGAAGCTGCCCGGCCTCCGCCCGCCACAGCTCGGAGAGATCGGTGACGAGCCGCGTGAGCCTGGCCGCCTCGGAGCGGAGCAGGTGCCACGTCTCCGGGCCGGGGGCGATGACGCCGTCCTCGAGTCCCTCGAGGTAGCCGTCGATGGTGGTGAGCGGCGTTCGCAGCTCGTGGGCGACGTCGCCGACCAGCTGCAACCGCCGTCGCTCGGTCGCCTCGAGGGATCCTGCCATGTCGTTGAACGTGGCCGCCAGGTCGCCCAGCTCGCCGGGCTCGTTCGCCGGGACGCGTTCGGCGTAGTGCCCGCGGGCCACGCGCCGGGACGCGGCGGCGAGGCGGCTGATGGGCCGGGCGATCCGGCCGGCGACGACGATGCTGACCACCGAGGCCGTGGCGATGGCGATGACGGTCGCCGCAAGCAGCGCCTGGCGCATCGCGTCGGTGAACGCCGCCTGCGTCGACTCGGCCATCGCGTTCCCCATCGGGTCGCCGGGCAGGTGGCCCATCGCCTCCGCGAAGTAGCCGGGCCCGATGAGGAGCACGGCGGTCCCCACCGTCCCCAGCGCGGCCGCGGCCACCACGAGAAAGGCGGCCAGCAGGCGGGTGCGGAGGGAGCTGGGCACCGTCACGGGGCCTCACGGAGCCGGTACCCGACGCCACGCACGGTCTCGATGAACCGGGGTCGGGACGGCTCGTCGCCAAGCTTCCGCCGGAGGTTGGCGATATGCACGTCCACCAGGTGGTCGTCCGCCACGTACTCCGAACCCCAGACCTGGTCGAGCAACGCCTGCCGGCCGATGACGACGCCCGGGTTCCGACCCAGCGCCGCCAGCAGGCTGAACTCCAGCGCGGTGAGGTCCACGGGACTCCCGTCCACGCGCACCTGGTGGCGCGCCTCGTCCACCTCCAGGCCGGGTGGCGGTGCGGCGGTCGTCCCGGTTCCCGGGCGCGGCCGTCGCAGCAGCGCCTTCACGCGGGCGACGACCTCGCGCGGCGAGAACGGCTTCACGAGGTAGTCGTCCGCGCCAACCGTGAGCCCCATGATCCGGTCGATCTCCTCGCCCCGCGCGGTCAACATCAGCACGTATGCGTCGGAGAAGGTCCGGATCCGGCGGCAGACCTCGATGCCGTCCAGGCCGGGGAGCATGACGTCGAGGATGACCACGTCTGGACGCTCCGAGCGGACAAGGTCCACCGCCTCGGGGCCGCTGCCCACGGCGAGCACCTCGTAGCCCTCGCGGGCGAGGTAGCCCTCGAGGAGCTCGACAATGGGGGCTTCGTCATCGACAACCAGGACGCGGACCATGCGCACAGTCTGGCGCAGACGGACGTCGGACGTCGCGGACGGATCGATCAGGGTCGAGGCGGCCATCCGGCCCGGGCCGGCGGGACCCGCTCGGGTCCGGTGCGACCCGCTCGATACCGGCAGGACCCGCTCGGGGCCGCACCCGAATACGCGCACCGGGTTGAAGCATCCCATTCCCTGTGCCCTCGACCGGCCGATGCAGACCACGAACACGGCAGGGCGGTGAGGCGACGGGTCAGGGCGCGTACTGTTGTCATCCGGCGTACTCCTTGGTGTGCTGCAACACACGAGTTGTACGCCCGCTCGATTCCGAATCCCCTCAAGAGACGCTACGTCACTCCCCAAATTTGGGGGGTTGTCAAACCGCTGCCCAATGGCCTAGACTACTGGGCCAATGGCGTGTCATTTGACACGCCACTACGTGTGTCGGGTGGCGTGGACCCGGCCGCGCGTCCGGGCGTCCCCCCGGGTGCTGTTCGAAATTCCACGGGGCCCCGCGGCTGGGCGTGGCACCGTCAACTGGAGCACCGTGATCTCTTCCGATCCCATCTCGCCTGCAACGGACGCCGAAGTGGCGCTCGCAACCGTTTCGATTGAACTCGACCCCAAGGCTGCCGAGCGTGAGGCCGCGGCACTCATCGCCGAGGCGCCGGTGGCCGAGCGCCCCAACCCCAAGGCCGCAGACCCCAAGGCCGCAGACCCCAAGGCCGCAGACCCCAAGGCCGCCGAGGAGCATGAGCCGGAGCCAGTGGTGGCCGAGGTCCTGGACACGGACGACTCCGTGCGGCTGTACCTGCGGGAGATCGGGCGGGTCCCGCTCCTGACGGCCGAGGAAGAGGTCATCCTCGCCAAGGGCATGGAGCTGGGCGCGCAGGCCGAGGCCGAGCCGTGGAAGGCGCTCCTCAGCATCCACGAGTGGACGCTTCACCACACCGAGGCCACCGGCCGGGCGAAGAGCCGCAAGTACGAGGTGCCGTTCGAGACCGAGGCCCACCGGATCGTCTCGGCGGCCATCCGCTCGGACGACAGCATGGACCTGCTGGTGACCGCACCCGCCCTCGGGCTGGCAGATGCGCTCAAGGTGGCCGAGACGGACGCGCTCAAGGAGCGCCTGGTCCGCGCCCAGGACCTGCGGTCCGTGTACAACGAGCGCCTGGACGCCGACACCTTCTCGGACCTGCTCGACTGGATCGAGGGCGAGCTCGGCAAGCCGAACGCCGAGATCCGCGGCAACGAGGCTCTCCGCGACCTGCGCACCTGGGCCCGCACCGAGATCGCCTACCCGGCGATCCAGCGGTTCCTGGAGGCCGGTCACGAGGCCGAGACCGTCGCCGAGCTGCACCCGGTGCTCAAGGACCTCGCCAAGCAGTCGCGGGACCACCTGACGTCGGCCAACCTGCGGCTGGTCGTCTCGATCGCGCGCAAGTACATCAACCAGGCGGGGATGGGCCTGCTGGACCTCGTCCAGGAGGGCAACGCCGGCCTGATCCGCGCCGTCGACAAGTTCGAGTACGAGCGCGGCTTCAAGTTCAGCACCTACGCCACCTGGTGGATCCGCCAGGCGATCCAGCGCGGCCTCGCGGACCAGAGCCGGACGATCCGGATCCCGGTTCACATGGTCGAGACGATGGGTCGCGTGGCGCGCGTCGTGCGCGAGCTGTCCACCCAGCTCGGCCGTGAGCCCACGAACACCGAGATCGCGGCGGCCCTACCCGACGAGACGCCGGCGATGACGCCCCAGCGCGTCGAGGAGATCCGCAAGCTCGGCCGGGAGCCCGTCTCCCTGCAGTCGCCGGTCGGCGACGAGGGCGACGCGGAGCTCGGCGAGCTGATCCCGGACGAGGATGCAGTCTCACCGCTCGACGTGGTCGCGGACCGTATGCGGCGCGAGCAGATCGAACACGTGCTGGCGAGCCTCGACGGCCGCGAGCAGCGCGTCCTGCGCCTCCGCTTCGGCCTCGACGACGGGCATGCCCGGACGCTCGAGGAAGTTGGCCGCGAGTTCGGCCTCACCCGGGAGCGGATCCGCCAGATCGAGGTCCAGGCGCTGCGCAAGCTGCGCCACCCGTCGCGGAGCCGCAAGCTGCGGGAGTTCGCCGCCTAGGCGGGCCCTCCTGCCGCGGTTCCTGCCCCGCTCCGGGCTCGGGCCCGGATCCATCAGGCGTCACCCCGAATCCGCCGCGTCGCACGCCGACGCGGCGGGTTTGCGTTTCGGGACGGGGTCGTACACGAAAGGTAGCGTCAGGCGACTACCCGGAGACGGCTCCGGCGCAGTCGTAGACGGAGGCGGCCGAGCTGCCGACACTCACCGCCGTGCAGGAGGAGGTCACCCAACTGCTGACGCCGGACGTGCCGCCCTGGCCGTTTGGACTTGCTCCGTTTGGCCCGCCGCGACCATCCCCGCCGCCGCCCGCCGAGACGAACCGGAGCTCGCCCGAGGCGACGAGGGCCTGGAGCTGCTGGAGCGTCAGGGCGTTGTCGCTGCCCGAGAAGCCGCCCATGGCCATTACGGCCCGACCGGTGGAGATCTCGATCTGGCCTGCGCTGGTGGCGTCGCTCACGGCCACCAGCCATGTCGCGTCGCCCTGGTTCGCGACGAGGTAGTCCAGTGTTGCGGTGTCGAGCGGGGCACCCGCGCCCCCGCCTGGCCCACCGCCGCCGGGAGCCCCGGTCATGCCGGCGGGCGCCAGGCCACCGGGAGCCCCGGTCATGCCGGCGGCAGCCAGGCCGCCGCGTGACCCTCCGTCGGCGCCGAGTCCGCCGTCGGTCGAGGTCGCCTGCGGTCCGGCGGACGGATCGCCACCGGCATAGGCGGTCTGCATCGTGTCCACCGCGTACGCGGCCGGCCCGGCGAGCAGCATCGCGAGCCCGAGCGCGGCCGCGGCCACCTGGACGCGACCGCGCGAGATCGTGGGCCGCAGGGCGACCAGCGGCACGGTCACCGCGGTCACCGCAAGGACCACCAGCCCGAGACCCGGCACGAAGGACGGGGTCCGGTCGAGGAGCATGAGCGCCACGCCGGCCGAGCCCACGAGCGCCAGGCCGAGCACGGCCCCGACCCACGGATGCCGTTCGCGCGCCCGCCACATCACCACCGCGCCGCCGCCGACGAGGGCGCCGACCGCGGGTCCCATGGCGACCACGTAGTAGCTGTGGATGACGCCGGACATCAAGCTGAACACGATCGCGTGGACGGCAAGCCAGCCGCCCCACATCAGGAACGCGGCACGGACGAGGTCGGTGCGCGGCGCGCGGAAGCGGGCGATCAGACCGGCCGCCAGGCCGGCCACCGACAGCGGCAGGAACCAGGCGATCTGGCTGCCGAGCTGGCTGTTGAACAGGCGCAGGATCCCGGGCGTACCCGAGAACCCGCCCCCGCCCAGCCCTCCGCCGCCCGGTGCCCCGCCACCGCCGGCCCCGCCACCGGAACCCCCGAAGATGCGACCGAGGCCGTCGTAGCCGAAGACGAGGTCCAGCGCGGAGTTGTTCGTGCTGCCACCGACATAGGCGCGCGAGGCCGCGGGGATCACCTCCATGGCGGCCACCCACCAGGCCGAGGCGACGATGACCGAGACCGCGGCGACGACGAGGCCCGCGATGCGACGGCGGATCGTGCCCGGCGCAGCGATCGCGTAGACGAGCGCGAACACCGGCAGGACGAGGTACGCCTGCAACAGCTTGGTCTCGAAGCCGAGGCCGACGAGGACACCGGCGACAACGAGCCAGCGGAAGCCACCGTGCTCGAGCGCGCGGACGAACGCATAGGCGGACCCGACGAGGAGCAGCGTGAGCAGGGCGTCCGGGTTGTTGTAGCGGAACATCAGGACCGCGGCCGGGGTCAGCGCCGTGATGAGGCCGGCGATGATCGAGGCCGGGCCGCCGAACGTGCGCCGCACGACCGCCATGGTCAGGGCCACCGTGCCGACGCCCATCAGCGCCTGGGGCAGGAGGATCGACGCGGAGCTGAGGCCGAACAGGCGGACCGACAGGCCCATCACCATCGTGGCCAGCGGGGGCTTGTCCACGGTGATGAAGTTCGCAGGGTCGACGGATCCGAAGAACCAGGCAGACCAGCTCTGGGACGCGGCCCACGCGGCGCCCGAGTAGTAGACGTTGGCATAGCCGCTGACCGTCAGGTTGACGACGTAGAGGATCGTGGCCAGGACCAGGACGGCCGCGGTGGCCGGCAGGACCCAGGTCTTCTCGGCGGCCCTCGTTCGGACGAGCGTCCGCAGGCGAGCCCCAGCGGTGGCGGGCACGGGCCCGAGGCGGGGTTCGGCGGTGGGCGGGGCAAGCGTGGTCATGGGGCGACTCCTGGAAGAGGGGCGCTGGGCGGGGCGGGGCTCGGCGCAGGACCCCGGTTCCCGGTGATCCATGCGCGAAGGAGGACGAAGCGGGCGACCGTGGCGAGGCCGTTGGCGACGACCAGCACCGCCAGCTCCACCGGCCGGCCGGCGTCCGGGGCGAGGGTGGCCAGGACGGCGACCGAGGCAGTGGTGATCGCGAGGGCGATCCCGAGCGCCAGGAGGCCACCGAGCTGGTCACGGAGCATCGAACCGCCGTCGCGCACGCCGAATGTGAGCCGCCGATTGGCGGCGGTGTTGCCGACGGCCGTGAGCACGAGCGCGAGAGCGTTGGCAGCCACCGGTTCGGCGGCCGTCCGAAGCACCAGGTACAGGACTGCGTAGGCCGCCGTGCTGACGATGCCGATGGCGCCGAACGTGAGGACCTCGCGGCCGATGCCGGGGCTCGCGAACGAGCGCGCGACCGTGGAGGATCGGGAGCGGTTCGTGATCATGCCCGCAGTCTCGCGTGGGCACCCTTTCGATCCGGTTACGCGATCCGCCCGGCCGGCCAAGCCGTCGCCGCCGCGACCGGCGAGGTCTGCACGGCTAGTCGAGCGAGGCTCGGCTCCAGCTCACCGAGAACCGGGCACCGCCGGCCGGGGCGCGCCCGACCGCCCAGCGGCCGCCAGTCGCCCGGACGATCGCATCGCCGATGGCCAGGCCCAGCCCGGCGCCGCCGGCCTCATCCGACGTTGCCAGCGAGCGGTGGAAGCGTGCGAAGATCCGCTGACGCTCCTCGTCGTCGATCCCGGGGCCCGAGTCGTCGACCGTGACGCTCGCCCGGGCGCCCTCCGCCGCGACGGTGACGTCCACGGAACCACCCTCGGGGGCGTACTTGCAGGCGTTGTCCAGCAGCACGACGATCAGCCGGTCCACCAGGTCCGCGGGGGCTGCGATGACGACGTCGTCCCCGGGGACATGGACGTCCAGGCGGAGGTGGCGTGTCTCGGCGATGACCGAGAACCGGTCCGCGGCCTGGCGCGCGAGCGTGCCCAGGTCCACGGGCCCGGACGGCGCGGGCGCCTGGGCGGCATCGAAGCGGGCCAGCCAGAGCATGTCCTCGAGCAGCCGGCGCATCCGCTTCGCCTCCCGGTCCACGCTGGTGAATGCCGAGCGGTACCACCCAGCATCCCGCTCCTGGGCGAGGGCCAGCGAGGTATGCGCCTCGATCACGGAGAGCGGCGTCCTGAGCTCGTGCGAGGCGTCCGCGGTGAACTCCAGCTGGCGACGACGCGCGGCCTCGATGGGCGCCGCCACCCGGCGGCCCACGATGACGGCCCCGACGAACACGAATCCCAGCAGGAACGGCGCGATGAGCAGCACGCCCAGGACGATGGTCCGCTGGGCGTCGGCGACCAGCTCCATCGACTGGGCGACGACCACGCGCCGTGCGCCCGCGTCCGTGCCGGCGACCCGCATCGTCGTGCCGTCGATGGTGGCAGTGACCGGATCGGTGACCGTCTCCAGGCCGGCGGGGAGGTCGGGGGTGGAGCTGCTGCCGACGGACGTGCCGTCGGCGGCGACGAACCACAACAGGAAGGGTGCCCCGTACGGGCGCCCCGGATCCCGACCCGGGTCGGGCGGCGGATCCTGGGGTCCGTCATCCGGCGGGAGGCGGCCGAGGGACTGGGTGAGGCGAACGTCGACCTGCGCGGTGAGATCACGCGTGGCGAAGGCCACGACCCCAGCCGCCACCACGAAGTAGACGATCGCGACGACGCCGGTCGCGGCGAGCGCGACGCGGATCGACTGGCGGCGGACGCCAGGCGCATGCGCCACGTTCACGCCGACTCCAGCCGGTAGCCCTCGCCACGGACGGTGACGATGCGGATGCCGGCGTCCGGGAGCTTCGCCCGGAGGCGGCTCAACTGGACGTCGATGGCGTTGGAGCCAAGGGGATCCGTCTCGTCCGCCCAGGCGTGCTCCGCGATGGCCTTGCGGTCCACCACCGCGGGAGAGCGACGGAGCAGGACCTCCAGGATCCGGTACTCGGTGCCGGTGAGGGAGATCTCCCGGCCTGCGGCGGTGACCACCCGTGTCACGGGGTCCAGCTCCAGGCGGCCGGCGCGCAGGACGGGAGCGTCGACGCCGCGCGGCCGGCGCTGCAGGGCGCGGACGCGGGCGAGCAGCTCCCCGAAGTCGAAGGGCTTGACCAGGTAGTCGTCCGCGCCGGTGTCCAGGCCGCGGATCCGGTCAGCGGGCGTGTCGCGGGCGGTGAGCATGAGGAGGGCCGTCGGGCGGTCGTGCCGGCGGGCCCAGGCGATGACGTCGATCCCCTCGGCACCCGGCATTCGCCAGTCGATGACGGCGACGTCGTACTCGTACCAGCGCAGGTGGTCGATGGCGTCGTCGCCGCGGTCCACGGCATCGACGTGGTAGCCGGCGTCGGACAGGCCGAGGACCAGGACTTCGCGCAGGCCCTCGTCGTCCTCGGCCACCAGAACCCGCACCGTTCAGCCTCCCGTGCCCGCAACCCGGCGCGGGCTGCCCGCCGCCATGGTGCCACGGGGATGGGCTCGCGATGCGAGCGCGTCCGAGGCGGGTCGGCCCCTGGTCAATCATCTTGGGAGCTCCCGTCGGGAATGGCGGCGACAGGACCGGGAGGAGGTCGGTCCTGTCGCCGCGTGAACGTTTGACGGGACGAGTGTCGCGGGCGGGACCTTTCGATCCCATGACGACGCGGTGGCCTCGCCCGACGCCAGCCGCCCACCTCCTTGAGACACGAGGCGGCTGAACGGTTTCGCCGTGCATCATCCGCACGACAGGGATGGGGGCGATGGCGTCAGGCACACCCGACCGGCGCCGGGTTCCGCCGGGCGGACGTGCGTCTCGACCGTCATGCCCGGGCCATCCGGCCGTTGCGGACGGGCGCGCCGGGGGCAATCCTCGGCAGCGAGCGGATGCTCTCGGCAACACGCGATCGCCGGGCGGATCCCCCGCCGGCTCATCCTGCACGCGGTGCCCGGCGGGTCCGGCTGAGCCATCGAACCCGCCGACAGATCCGGCCGTCACGAAGAACCACGGGAGAACGCGATGACATCGATGAGCTTCGGGGACCTGGTCAGGGCGAGGTACAGCGTCCGGGCGTACGACGCGTCGCCCGTTGACGAGGGAGCGTTGACGCGGATCCTCGAGGCCGTCCAGCTGGCGCCGACGGCGGCCAACCGCCAGGCCTTCCGCGTGGTCGTGATCCGGACGGCTGGGCAGGAGCACGATCTGCGGCGGATCTACGATCGCGAGTGGTTCGTCCAGGCTCCGTTGGTCCTGGCCGTCTGCGCCGTCCCGGGCGAGAGCTGGGTGCGCGCCGTCGATGGCTGGTCCGCAGCGGGCGTCGACCCGGCGATCGCGATGACCCACCTTCTCCTGGCGGCCGCCCAGGAGGGCCTGGGGACCTGCTGGGTCGCCTCCTTCGACCCGACCGCGGCCCGGGAGGTCCTGGCCCTGCCCGATGGCGTGGAACCCTGGGCGTTCACGCCGCTCGGCCACCCCGCCGACGCCCGGCCGCCGAAGGTCCGCAGGTCGCTCGAGGAGCTGGTTCTCGACCGTCGGTGATCGCGCCGGGACCGGGATCAGTGTCCCCGTTCGCCCCGCACGTACGGCATGCCCAGCGCAGCCGGCGAGCCCAGGCGCTTGCGCACGGCCTCCCGCGAGCCGAACACCAGGATCACGATGACCAGGACGTAGGGTGTCATGCCGAGGAAGAAGGTCAGCGCGTGGACGTCGTGGAACGGGTTGGAGAACCCGAACAGCTCCGCGGGACCCTGGATGTCCAGGATCAGTCGCCCGATCGCGCCGAACAGGTACGCGCCGATGGCCACCCGCAGCGGTGACCACTGGGCGAAGATCACGAGGCCGATCGCGATCCAGCCGCGCCCGCCGACCGTCAGGTCACCGAACCAGCCCGGCTGGATGGCCAGGGTGATGGTGGCTCCCGCAAGCCCGGCCAGCAGGCCGCCCAGCATGACGTACATGTACCGCACCCGGTAGACGTTCACGCCCAGCGAATCGGCGGCCGTGGGGTTCTCGCCGACGGCGCGGAGGTGGAGCCCGGGCCGGGTCCGATTGATCCAGTACCAGGCGATCGGGACCGCGAGGAACCCGACGTAGACCAGCACGCTCTGCCCGGTGAAGAAGATCGGTCCGATGACCGGGATCTCACTGAGCCCCGGGATGGTGAGCCGCGGCAGGAGCGACGTGGAGCCGGCCTTGGAGAGCCCCTCGCCCAGGACCCGCGCGATCCCCGTTCCAAGGAGCGTCAGCGAGAGGCCGGAGACGATCTGGTCCGCCTGGAAGGTGATCGTGACGATCGCGTGGAGGAGCGACAGTGCGACACCGGCCAGCATGGCAACCAGGACACCGAGCCAGGGGTTCCCGGTTGCGACAACCGTGGAGAAGCCCGCGACCGCGCCCATCAGCATCATCCCCTCGACGCCGAGGTTGATGATGCCGGATCGCTCCGCGAAGACCTCGCCGAGTGCCGCGAACAGCAGGACCGTGCCGGTGGTCACCCCTGCCGCGAGGATGATGATCGGGTCCATGGTCAGGCAGCCCTCTGCACGCGAACGCTGTAGCGGCGCAGGACGTCGCTGGCGATCACGCAGAACAGGACGATCCCCTGGACCATCGCCGGGATGCCGGACGGCTGGATCTCACGGCCGGCGAGGATCAGCGCCGCGAACAGGATCGCGGCGACGATGACCCCAAGGGGGTTGAACCGCGCCAGGTAGGCCACGATGATCGCCGTGAAACCGTAGCCGGGCGAGCTGTCCTGGAGGCGATGAACGGCGCCGGCGACCTCGCTCATGCCGGCGAGGCCGGCGAGCCCGCCCGAGACCATGAACACCAGCACGATGTCGCGCTTGATGTTGACGCCCGCATACCGGGCTGCGTTGGGGCTGTCGCCCACCAGCTGGATGACGAACCCCCAGCGACTCCGCCGGACGACGAGCCAGACGATCGTCGCAGCCAGCAGGGCGATCAGGAACCCGGCGTGGACGGTCAGGCCGCCGAAGGCGGGAACGCTGTCCGCGAAGTCGGAGAGTCGCGGCAGCCACGCGGTCCTCGGGAACTGCTTTGTCATCTGGAAGCCGCCCTCGCTCCACGGACCGAAGACCCAGTACTGGATGAACAGCAGGGCGACGTAGTTGAGCATCAGGGTGACGATGATCTCGTTCACCTTGAGGTACGCCTTCAGAAGGCCCGGGATCGATCCCCAGATGGCACCGCTGAGGAACCCTGCGACGGCCATCGCGATCAGCATGACCGGGGCTGGCGCGTCGGCCGGCACCAGCGGGATCATCACCACGGCGGTGGCTCCCCAGGCGCCCATCAGGTACTGGCCTTCGACGCCGATGTTCCAGAGGCGCATCCGGAAGGCGAGGGCGCAGGCGAGGCCGGCAAGGATGAGCGGCGTCGCCTTCACCAGCGTGTCCGAGATGACCCCCGGGCTGCCGAACGCCGCCCCGATGATGTGCACGTACGACCGGATGGGATCGCCGCCCACGAGCGCGATCATCAGGCCGCTGATGACGAGCGCGACCAGCACTGCGACGAGGGTGATGAGCCCGGACCAGCGGGGCTCGTCGAGGCGTCGTTCGAGCGAGACCGTGTAGGGCATCCGCCGCGCCCTGGGAGGCGGGGCGAGCGGGACCTGCGAGGCGCTCATGACGCGGCTCCGGTCGTAGAGGAGGCGGGCTGCCAGTCGCCGCCGGTCATGAGCATGCCCAGGCCCCGGGCGTCAACCTCGGCCGCGCTGAACGGGCCGTGGAGGTGCCCCTCGTACATGACGGCGATCCGGTCCGAGAGGGCGAGCACCTCGTCGAGGTCCTCCGAGATCATGATCGTCGCGGAGCCCGATTCCCGGCGGGCGAGGAGCAGGCGATGTACGCCCTCGATGGCCCCGACATCGAGTCCGCGCGTCGGCTGGACGGCCACGAGCAGCCGCGGGTCCTGATCGATCTCCCGGGCCAGGATCAGGCGCTGGAGGTTGCCACCGGAGAGCAGCCGGGCTGCCGTGTCGACCGATGGGGTCAGGATCTGGTACCCCTCGCGGAGGCCCTCCGAGATCCGGCGGGCGGCGGCCTGGTCCACGACCCAGCCACGGGCGATCGGCGGGCGCCTGTAGCTCTTCATGATCAGGTTGTCCATGACGGACAGGTTGGGCGCACTGCCGACGCCGGTCCGGTCCTCTGGAACGTGGGCGACCCCGCGCCGGATCGTCTCGCCGGTCGGATGGTTGGCCGTCTCGGCACCCGCGACCTCGATGTGGCCATGGCAGGGACGGAGTCCGGTGATCACCTGCGCGAGCTCGGACTGGCCGTTGCCGGCAACGCCGGCGATCCCCAGGATCTCTCCCGCGCGCACGTCGAAGGAGACCCCCCGCAGGGCCGGCAGGCCGCGGTCGTTCATTGCCTCGACGTCCCGCACCGACAGGATGACATCGCCCGGGTTGAACGGCGTTCGCTCGAGCACCTCGATCACGGGTCGCCCGACCATCAGCTCGGCGAGGCTGGTGCGCGTGGTCGTGGCCGTGGCGATCCCGGCCGCGGTGACCCGTCCCCGGCGCATGAC
This sequence comes from uncultured Chloroflexia bacterium, assembly GCA_963766735.1. Taxonomy (GTDB): domain Bacteria; phylum Chloroflexota; class Limnocylindria; order Limnocylindrales; family CSP1-4; genus CAIXZV01. The sequence goes on along the minus strand of CAVYBU010000030.1, from coordinate 140,256 downwards.
CGTGATCCGGTCGGCGATCGAGGCGACCTCGGTCAGCTTGTGGCTGATGAAGACGATGGAGTGGCCGCTCGCGATCATGGAGCGCAACGTCCTGAAGAGCTCCTCGGTCTCCTGCGGTGCCAGGACCGCCGTTGGCTCGTCCATGATCAGGATGTGGACGCCGCGGTAGAGCATCTTCAGGATCTCGACCCGCTGCTGCTCGCCCACGGAGAGCTGCCAGACCTTGGCCCGCGGGTCGACCCGCAGCCCGAACGACTCCGACAGGTCGGCGATCCGGTCCTCGTACCGGCCAAGGCGCATGCGGAAGCGCGGCTCGTCCAGGCCCAGGAGTACGTTCTCGGTCACGGTCTGCGAGTCGACCAGCGTGAAGTGCTGGTGGACCATGCCGAGGCCCGCCGCGATGGCGTCGCGGGGCGAGTGGAAGTCCTGGATCGCGCCACCCACGCGGATCACCCCGGCGTCGGGCCTGTAGAGACCCGCCAGGATGTTCATGAGCGTGCTCTTGCCGGCGCCGTTCTCCCCGAGCAGCGCGTGAACTTCGCCCGGCCGGAGCTCGAAGTCGACCTGGTCGTTCGCGAGGACGCCGGGGAACTGCTTGACGATGCCCCGTAGCTCGACGGCGAGCGGCGTGGCCTGGGGATCGGTCGACACGTCAGGCGAGATCAGGGACCGCTCCTCGGAATCGTCCGGCCCGCGGCGGTTGCGCCGCGGGCCGGACGAGGCTGCTACTCGGGGATCGTCCCGGTGATGCCGTCGGCAAGCCACTGCATGCAGACCGTGCAGGGGTTGCCCTCGGCTCCCGGCGGGAACTGGTCGAGGTCGGCCTGTTCCAGCTTGGCGCCGGCCGCGAGGACCGCCTTGCCGGTGTTGTCCGTGATCGGACCGGCGAAGACGTCGAAGCGGTTGAACTCACCCGTGAGCATCTTGGCCAGGGTGTCCTTGACCGCCTGGACATCGGCGGCCGGGAGGTCGCTGATCCCCGGCTGGGGCGTCTCGCCGTCCATGAACCCGAACAGGCCCATGGCCTGGCTGTCGGCATCGAAGTACTCGTAGCCGGCCTCGTAGGTACCGGCCTTGACCTGCTCGGCGATGCGCAGGTACTCCGGCCCCCAGATCCAGTAGGGGGCCGTCAGGCAGGCGTCGACCTTGCAGGAGGACGGGTGGTCGTACGTGACGCCCCACTTCCCCTTCTCCTGCGCGACGTCCGCGACGGCCGGGGTGTCGGCACCGGTGAACACGACCTGGGCGCCCGCGTCGAACAGCGAGGCAGCCGCATCCTTCTCCTTGACCGGATCGTGCCAGGTGTTGATCCAGCGGATGTCCATCGTGCACTCGGGGCAGGTCTTCTTGACGCCCAGCATGATGGCGTTGCCCAGCCGGATCTCCTCCGGGATGGGGAAGGTGGCCATGTAGCCGACCTTGGGGTTGCCGTCCAGCTTGGCGCGCGACCCGGCGAGCATGCCGGCGAGGTACTTCATGTCCTCGACCGCGCCGAAGAAGTTGCCGAAGTTCGTGAAGTTCGACTTGTACCCCGTCAGGTGGAGGTACGTGATGTCCGGGAACTCCTCGGCGACGGTCGCCATCGGGTCCATGTACCCGAAGGAGGTGCCGATGATGAAGTCGAAGCCCTTGCGCGAAAGGCTCCGGAAGACCTGCTCGGAGTCCGCGCCTTCGGGCACGTTCTCGATGTAGGCCACGTGGGAATCGGCCATGTTCTTGCCGACGTAGTCGAGGCCCTCGTAGTGGGCCTGGCTCCAGCCGCCGTCGTCATGGGGCCCGATCAGGACCATCGCGACGTTGAACTTGCCGTCCACCACGTCCGGGATCTGGAGACCGGCGCCGCCGGGATCCGCCGTGGCGGCGTCCGTCGCACCCGCCAATGGCGTGCTGGTCGCTCCCTCGGAGCACGCGCCCGTGGCGAGCGCGAGTGTCAACAGGAGTGCGATCAGCGGTCTTCGTCCGCTCATGGGTCAGACTCCTCCGTGCCGTGATATGGAGGGACGCGCTCCTCGACACGGGCCCCGGTCCAACTCTCCTGTCCGGTGCCGCGTACCGAGCTTCGCTGTGGATTGTACGGCTCCGCTGGGCCCGTCGCGGGGCCCTTCGGAATGCTGTAGCCTCAGTGGGCGATGCTCGGGATGTGGCGCCTCCAGCTCCTGCGCGAGGTCGCACGCCGCGGCACCCTCAAGGCTGCCGCACAGGCGATGTCGATCACGCCGTCCGCTGTCTCGCAGCAGCTCAAGATCCTGGAGCAGGAGGCGGGCGCGCCCCTGCTGGAGCCCCATGGCCGCCTGGTGCGCCTGACCGACGCCGGGCTGATGCTTGTCCGTCACGCGGATGTGATCGCCGCGGCGGTCGCCGCCGCGGAAGCCGAGCTGGCCGCCGCCCGGGACGAGATCGTCGGATCGTTCAGGGTTGCGGCCTTCCCCACTGCGGCCCGGGCGGTGATGCCGCAGGTCCTCGAGGCGCTCCGTCGCAATCATCCGAAGCTGCGCCTGATGCTGCGCGACCTGGAGTCGAGCGAGAGCCTCATCGCCCTGCAGGTGGACGAGATCGATCTCGCAGTCGTCGACGAGTACGACGAGGGGAGTGAGGCCTGGTCGCCGGGCATCGATACCGTCGAGATCTTCCGCGACCCGCTCTATGTCGCGCTTCCGCCCGACGAGCAGACGCCTGCCGGTGGCATCGCGCTCGCCGATCTCCGTGATCACACCTGGTTCATGGACACGGACACGAGCAGCATCTTCGAGGTCACCGTGCGCGCCTGTCGGCGGGCCGGCTTCGACCCGAACGTGCTGTCTCACTGCAAGGACCACTCGGTGACCCTCGCCCTCGTCGCGGCCGGCCTCGGCGTCGGCGTCATTCCAGGGCTGGCCCTCCACGACCGCACGGTCCGGGCACGTATCGTCCCGCTCCGACCGCCGCTGGAACGACGAGTTCTGGCCGCCGTCCGCTCCGAGCGACGAGGCCACCCTGCGGTTGGTGCGCTGCTGGCGGAGTTGGCGGCATTCGGGTCGACATACGGCAAACCGTGATGCCAGCAGCTCAGCCGGCGGCGACCCTCCTGGTCAGCAACGCCGCGGTGCTCCGCAGCCGCGTGCCGCGGGAGCTCGTGGAGGCCGGCTGGGTCTAGCCGGCGGGCAGCACCGGCGCCGGCACGAATGTCCCGTCGCCCGAAGCGGCCGGGATGTGCGGCATCGACTGCCGCAGACCGGCGAGCAGCGTGGCCATCATCGCGGCCGGTTCGAGGGACAGCACCTGGCCCTCCGGCGCCCCGATGGAGTTGGCCTCGATGACGCCCAGGGTTGCGGGATCCAGCACGGCGTGGAACGTGGGTGCCTCGTAGGCGATCCGGCCGTCGGCACGGATCCGGTGCGTCTGTCCGTCGAACCGCCCCTCCATGACACCGTCATCGCGGAGCATGAAGGCGTTCGCTGCCTGCGCCTCGAAGTCCTCCCGGTCGAGATAGAGCCGCGGCTTGTCGCGGAATGGCGCGCCGGACGTGGGGCAGGCCGTGACGCAGTTCCCGCACTCGTTGCAGAAGTCCGTGAGGACCGCGATCTGGAGTCGTTGCTCGGCCGCGAAGCGCGTCGGCGCCCCCGCGACGATCCTGCCGCCGGACACCAGGAGCTCGGGCAACATGGTTGCGAACGGTGCCGACTCGTACGTCATCAGCGCCATGTTGGGACAGACGCCCACGCACAGGCTGCAGATCTGGTGGCAGTCAAGGCAGCGCCCGGCCTCGGCGACAGCCTCCTCCGGCGTGTAGCCGAGCGCCGTCTCCTCGAACCCTCCTCGCGCGTCGAGGCCGGTGAACCGGACCGGGACCCGGTACTCGCGGCGGGCGCGGCGGACGACAAGGGACCCGAGGTCGACCGGGTCCGCGGCGGTCGCGGCAGCCGGGCGGGTCATCCCGTGCGCCGCCACGATCGCCGCCGCCACGCGCTTGCCGTCGGCCGCAGCCCGCACGATCGACGAGGGCCCGTGCGCGGCGACGTCGCCGCCCGCGTAGACGCCCGGGATGGTCGTCTCGAAGGTCACGGGATCCACGACGATGTAGCCCGCCTTCGTGAGCTCGGGCTCCTGCTCGCCGAAGAAGTCGAGCACCGAGTGCTGGCTGATGGCCAGGATCAGGGTGTCCAGCCCGATCTCGAACGCGGAGTCCGGCACATCGAACGGGATCTTGCGGCCCGATGCATCGCGCTCGCCGCGATACTCGGTCCGGGTGCAGGTCAGGCCGGTCAGGCGCCCATCCTCCACGTGGAGGCCGGCCGGGCTCGCCATCTCGATGATGCGGACGCCCTCGTCACGGGTCTCGTGGATCTCCTCCGGGTCGGCGGGCATCTGGTCGACCGTACGCCTGTAGATCAGCGAGACCTGCTCCGCGCCGGCACGCAACGCCGACCGGGCGCAGTCCATCGCCGTGTCGCCCGCACCGATCACGCCGACGCGCGGCCCGACGGCCACCGGGCGCCCCTCGCGCACGCTGCGCAGGAACGTCACCCCGTCGATGATCCCGGCGGCATCGTCGCCGGGCAGGTTGAGCCGCTTGGCGAGCTGGGCGCCCACGGCGACGAAGACCGCCGCAAACCCGTCCGCTCGAAGCTGGTCAAGCGTGAAATCGATCCCCGCCTTCTGCTCGTAGCGGATCTCGACGCCCATCGCCTGCAGCAGCGCGACGTCCTGGTCGATCTGCGCCCGGGGCAGCCGGTACGACGGGATGGCCCCGCCGACCATGCCGCCGGCATAGGGATGGGCCTCGAAGATCGTGACGCCGAGGCCGGCCCGCGCGATCTCACGCGCGGCCGCGAGGCCCGCCGGTCCCGCCCCGATGATGGCCACTCGGGCGTCCGGCGCGGACGCAATCCCGGGCGCCGTGGCGGGAGCGGTCGCGGTGACCTCCTGGTCCATGATGAAGCGCTTGATCTGGCGGATCGCCACCGGCTGGTCCAGGTGGGTCCGGATGCAGGTCGTCTCGCACAGGTGATCGCAGACGCGCCCGAGGATCGACGGCAGCGGGTTGTCCTGCCGCGTGATGCGGATCGCCTCCGCGAGATCGCCGCGCCGGACGGCGTCCATGTAGAGCGGCACGGCCTGGTCCACGGGACAGGTGTCCACACACGGCGGCTCGATGCAGTCGAACGCACCCAGCGTGCGGGCGGTCTTGCTGTGGTCCATCCGGAACGACGCCTTGCGGTAGCGCCAGTCCTCGCGCACCGCGTCCGCGTAGGTGCGCAGGTTGAACCGGGCGGCCGCGGTGACCGCCGGGTCGCCGCCCGCCGAACTGGTGAGCTCGCCGGCCCCCGCCGGGTCGCCGCCGGCCGCGGCGGAGCGCAGGATGAAGTCGGCCGTGTCCGTCGCGCCGACGGCGTCGAACGCCTCGTCGGTCTTCTCCATGTACTGCAGCATCCTGAGGTAGCCGCCGCTCTTGAGCAGGTCGGATGCGACCGTGATCGTGCGCATCCCGGAGGCGAGGAGGGGCGCGACGTTGAAGCAGTCCGCCCCGCCCGCGAACGACAACGGGAGCCCGCCATCGAACTCGTCGGTCAGCCTGGCTGCCAGGTTGACCGTCACCGCATGGAGCGCCCGGCCGGACAGGTACATCGTGGCGTCGCCCGCGAAGACCGTCCGCCAGTTCTCCACCTCGAGCGTGTTCGAGAGCTTGAGGCCGAACGAGAGACCCCTGTCGGCGGCCACCCGGCGCAGCCTGTGGAACATGGGGACGGCGTCGGCGTACTTGAGGTCGTGCCCGAATGCCGCATCGGGGATCGGCACGTCCGCGTAGCCGAGGTCGCCGTTGATGATCTGCCGGACGTCGACGGGACCGAGCAGCGTCGGGTTGCACTTGACCGAGGTGTGGAGACCCTTCTCGACGAGGAGGTACTCGGAGATCCTCTCGATCTCGTCGGGCGGGCACCCGTGCATCGTGGACAGCGTGATCGAGTCCGACAGGCGAGCCGGGATCTCGATGTCCCGGACCGCGGGCTCGTACTGCGCCACGATGTCGATGTAGGCCGGCAGGTAGGCCGAGGCGTCCGCCATCGCGTCGAAATACCACTGGACGTTGGGCTTGAGCATCCCCTCGAGGTTGTAGCCGACGCTCATGTTGAAGACCATTCCGGGCGTGTCGCCGGGCCAGCCGAAGCGCCGCTGAAGGGCGTGGATCAGGACCCATGCCCGCAGGTACTCGTCGAACGACTGGTGGACCTTGAGCTCCTGCGACCACTCGACGTTGTAGCCCTCGTCGGTCACGTCGATGCACGGCTTGTTCACATCGAGCTCGTCGAGCGTCTGGATGGTCTTGAGCTCGAGCATCCGGGCGCCGACCACCCACGCCGCGACCAGGTTCTGGGCCATCTGGGTGTGCGGCCCGGCCGCAACGCCGAACGGGGTGTCCAGCTCGACGCCGTACTCGCGCAGGCGGAAGCGGTGGCCCGGACGCGGCACGAAGAATGCCGGGCGCGGAATGCTGAACAGGCTGTCCTTGTGCTCGAGCTCGGTGAACGCCCAGTGCGTGAGCTGCTCCATCGAGATGGGATGGAAACGGTCGGACATCAGGGCTCCCTCGTCGAGGCGGTTGCGTCGGGGCTCAGGGGTGCGTCGGGGCTCAGAGGCGGGCGTGCAGACGGGCGGCCTGCTCGCGGGCCTTGGCGCGGATCTCGCCGGCGTCGACGCGGGTCGGCCTGCCGTCGGTGAACACGACCTCGCCGCCGATCGTGACCTGGCGCGGCATGATTCCCGGGGTGAAGGCGATGTGCCAGGGGTCCATCGGGTCATACGACCAGGTCACCGCGTCCTCGCGGGCCTCCGGCACGAGATCCCAGCCGGCCTCGAGCCACGACCAGGCCGTGTCGGGCCCACAGGTCACGTCCACCGAACGCTGCATGACGTAGGCCAGTCGGAACGCCTCCAGGACGTTGCCGCCGATCCCGTCGGTACCCAGCGCGACCGGATTGGAGAAGCGGGCGGGGTTCGCGTACCCGACGGCGTTGTTCAGGTTGGACATCGGGTTGTGGAGGATGGTCCCGCGCAGGTCGTGATCCGTGGGCAGGTGGACGCAGTGGCTGAGCAGCCAGTCGTCGCGGGTCAGGCCGGCCAGGCGTCCCGGCGCGTCGATGTCGCCTATCCCCTCGCAGACGTGGATATGCACGCCCACCCCAAGGTCCTCGGCCAGGCCGGCCGCCGCCGCCAGCGATTCGTCGGAACACGTGAAGGCGGCGTGGATGCCCACCAGGCCCCGACCGCCTGCCCGGATGAAGCGCTCGTTCTCGGCCAGGCCGCGCCGCGCGCCATCGGGCCCGTGGCGGTCGGTGATGCCGTAGGCGAGCAGGGAGCGGACGCCGACCTGTGCGCAGGCCTCTGCGATCACGTCCAGGCTGCCTTCGATGGCGTTGGGCGATTCGTGGTGGTCGATGATCGCCGTGGTGCCGTTCTCGAGAGCCTCCAGCGCGCCGAGCATCGCCGACCAGCGGATCATCTCGAGATCGAGCGCGGTGTCCAGGCGCCACCAGACCTGCTCGAGGATCTCACCGAAGTTGGTCGCCACCTTCGGCGGCGCCGGCATCCCCCGCGCCAGTGCCGAGTAGAGGTGATGGTGGGCGCAGACGAGACCCGGTGTGACCGCCGACATGGTTCGACTACTCCCCTCGCGCTGGCCGGGACGATGCGAGCGGTCTGCCCGCGATGGCGCAGGCCGTCATGCCGGCGGGCCTTCCGCCGGGCCGCCGGTCGAAGCCCCGCCCGTCATGCGCGCGACGCGCGGGGCAGCCGTCCGGGCCGCGATCGTGTCACGCATCGGCAGGGTGGTTCGATAGCTGCCGTCGAAGGCGTGCAGCGCGCCGGCCACCGCGCCGGGCGTCGGGACCAGGACCGCTTCGCCGGCACCCTTGGCGCCGTAGGGACCCTCCGGCTGCGGCTCCTCGACCAGGATGCACTCCACCGGCGGCATGCCCGCGGCCGGGATGATGCCCAGGTCCTTGAGCGCGGTGGCCGGCATGCCGCCCCTGAGGCCCAGGTCCTCCGTGAGCGCCATGCCGAGGCCCATGTGGACGCCGCCCTCCACCTGTCCCTCCATCCCGGAGATGTTCATCACCCTGCCCACGTCCTGGGCCGCGATGACCTTCTGGAGCGTGCCGTCCTCGTTGAGCACGACGACCTGGGTCGCCCAGCCGTAGCAGAGGTGCGTGACCGGCTCGGGGACGTCGTTCTTCGTTGTCCAGTCGACCAGGTACTCGCCGTAGAACTCGCGGCCCTCGAGCCGGCTGAGCGGCCTGTCGCCGGCGGCTTCCCTGACCTTGCGGCAGGCATCGATGACCGCCTGGCCGCCGAGGGTCGTCGCCCGTGACGCGGTGGTTTCGCCCGTGTTGAGCTCGCGTTCCGTGTCGACCACGACGCGGACCATGCCAGGCTCGAGACCCAGCTCCTCACAGACGATCTGGCGCATGACGGTGTGGACGCCCTGGCCCATCTCCGTCCACGAGTGGTACAGCGTGACCGAGCCGTCCGGTTCCGGCCGCAGGATGGCGCGCCCGCGCTCGGGGAAGCCATTGCCGACCCCGACGTTCTTGGCGGCGCAGGCGATGCCGGCGAACGGCGCCGCGTCGTAGGCATCCTTGACGGCCAGCAGCGTCTTCTTCACCCCGACGCCCGGGCCCAGCTTCTGGCCGGTCCCATAGCGATCGCCGGTCTCGAGGGCATTTCGCCAGCGCATCTCCCAGCCGTCGATCCCGACCTTCTCGGCGAGCCGGTCGAGGCAGCCTTCGATGGCGAAGTTGACCTGGACAGCCCCGAAGCCGCGGAACGCGCCGCAGGGCGGGTTGTTCGTGTAGACCGTCCGTGCCTCCACGTCCACGTTGGGAACCTTGTAGGCGGCGCAGGCGTGGCCGGCGGCGCGCTCCAGGACCTTGTCGCCGACGCTCGCGTAGGCGCCCGTGTCGCCGACGATCCGCGCCCGGACCCCGACGAGGTGCCCATCGGCGTCGCAGCCGACGGTGTAGTCCATCAGCAGGGCGTGGCGCTTCGGATGGAGCCGGAGGCTCTCCGCGCGCGAGAGGGCGAGATGCACGGGTCGCCCGGTCAGGTGTGCAAGCAGGGCGGCGTGTCCCTGGATGCTGAGGTCCTCCTTGCCGCCGAAGCCGCCGCCGGTCTGCACCTGCGTGACCCGGACCTCCTGCTCGTCCAGGTCGAGGATGGACGCGATCTGGTGGCGATCCTCCCAGACGCCCTGGCCCTGGGAGTAGACGTGGAGCTTGACGCCGCCGCCGCCGTCATCGCGGGCGCCCCCGGCTGCCGGGACGACGAAGCAGGCCTCCGGCTCGAGGAACGCGTGGTCGACGGCCTGGGTGCGGAACGTCTCGTGGACGACGTGCGCCGCGCCCGCGATGGCCGCGTCGGTGTCGCCGCGCTTGACCTCGCAGGTGGCGAGGAGGTTGCCCTTGTCGTGCACGCGGGTCGCCCCGGCGTCGAGGGCTGCCATCATGTCGAGGACCGGTTCGAGGACCTCGTACTCGACCTCGACGAGCGCCGCCGCCTCACGGGCGGCGTGGCGCGTCTCGGCTGCGACGGCCGCCAGCACGTCGCCGACGTAGCGGGTCTCCTCGCCCTCGGCGACCATGAGCGGCCAGTCCGGGAAGATCAGGCCCTGGTGGCGAACGCCGGGGATGGTGCGCCACGTCGCGACGCGCACGACGCCCGGGACGGCCTCTGCCTTCGAGGTGTCGATCCTGCGCACGAGTGCCCGCGGGTGGGCGGAGAGCGTGACCGCTCCGTGGAGCATTCCCGGCAGCGCCATGTCGCGCACGAACGGCGCCTCACCCAGGACGAGCGCCCGGCCGTCGTAGCGCTGCGCGCGGGTACCGACACCGGTGCCGAGATCCATGTCCGGAGGTGCCGCTTCGCCGCGCCGCACCGCCGCCACCTGTTCGATTGCGTCGAGCACCTTGACGTAGCCCGTGCAGCGGCAGAGGTTGCCAGCGAGCGAGCGCGCCAGGGCGTCCCGGGTGGGCGACGGGTCGCGAGCGAGCGTTGCCTCGGCCTTCATGACGATGCCAGGCGTGCAGTAGCCGCACTGCGCCCCGCCGGTCGCCACGAACGCGTCCGCCCAGAGCGAACGGTGCTCCTCGGGAAGGCCCTCCAGCGTCACCACGTCCGCGCCATCAACGCGCCTGGCATCCTGGGCGCAGGAGACGGCTGCCCGCCCGTTGACCATCACCGTGCAGGCCCCACAGGAGCCCTCCGGGGCACAGCCGTCCTTCATGGACCGCAGGCCAAGGCGCTCGCGAAGGACCTCCAGCAGGCGCTCACCCTCGCGAACCTGGACGGTGACCGGCTGACCGTTCAGCGAAAACGCGATGTCCATCGGTCTCCTGCCATCTGGGCTGCCTCGAGGACGGATCCCGGGCCAATTCTGCCGCCCGATTCCGGTCTCATTGCCATCTCGCGTTGCTTAGGTGAGGTTACATATCCGCTGAGGTGAGTGTAACCAATGTAATGAAACCGCTCCTATATGGTAACCTCTTCGGGCAGGCGATTTGCCACCCAACACGGTCGACAGCGACCCGGGATGGGGTCCGTCCCGGCCGCATGCCGCGAGCGCCAGGGGCGTCGCAGGGAGTGCAGGATGGGACGACGGGGACTCGAACGGGCAGTTGTCGACGCGGCGGTCTACGGACGCGCGGTGCAGCGTTTCCGGGATGCGAAGATCGTCATGCCGACGTTCGCCCAACTGGCCGATCCGCTGACGATCCCCGACGACGTCGAGGACCGGCTGGCCGGTATCGATCCGGATGCACCGGATCCCCTCAACCTGTTCCGCGTCCACTGGTTCAACGACCGTGACCGGCGCGGCCGGGTGCCGGTGCCGCAGCACCTTGTCCTGCCGAAGTCACTGACCGGCGTCGATGCGCCGATCATCATCGCGCTGGGCGACCGCTTCCCGATGATCGCCGCCCACAAGGTGCTGGCGGCCTACGCGTGCCTCGCGCCGCGCATCGTCACCGGCCAGTTCGACCCCATCGAGCAGCGTGCCGTCTGGCCATCGACCGGGAACTACTGCCGGGGCGGCGTTGCGATCAGCCGGATCATGGGCTGCCACGGCGTGGCGATCCTTCCCGAGGGGATGAGCCAGGAACGCTTCGACTGGCTCGACAGCTGGTGCGCGGCACCGTCCGACATCATCCGGACGCCCGGCACCGAGAGCAACGTCAAGGAGATCTACGACAAGTGCGCGGAGCTCGAGGCCGACTCCGCCAACGTGATCCTCAACCAGTTCGCCGAGTTCGGGAACCACCTCGGGCACTACCTGGTGACCGGCAAGGCCCTGGAGGCGGTCGTCGAGTCGCACCGCGCCGACTGGCCCGACCTGAAGGTTGCCGCCTTCACCTCCGCGACCGGTTCTGCCGGCACGATCGGTGCCGGCGACTGGCTCAAGGACCGCTATGGAACCAGGATCGTGGCGGTCGAGGCGCTCGAGTGCCCGACGCTGCTCGAGAATGGCTTCGGCGAGCACAACATCCAGGGGATCGGTGACAAGCACGTCCCCCTGATCCACAACGTCACGAACACGGACGTCGTCGTGGCCATCTCCGATGTCGCGACCGACCAGATGCTGGCCGTCTTCAACACGGATGCCGGTCGCGAGTACCTCGTCGGGCGTCGCGGCGTGCCGGCGGAGCTGGTGGCGGAGCTGGGCTCCCTGGGCATCTCCAGCATCTGCAACATCCTGGCGGCGATCAAGACAGCCAAGGTCCTGGATCTCGGGCCGGACGAGGCCGTCGTCACGATCGCCACGGACGGCGCCGCGATGTACATGTCCGAGCTCGACAAGGTCACGGCTCGGGACTTCCCCGGCGGCTTTGACGGCGTGACTGCGGCGGAGACCTTCGGACGCCACGTCCTGGGAGCCGGCGAGGAGCACGTCATGGAGCTGACGCGCAAGGACCAGGACCGGATCTTCAACCTGGGCTACTACACCTGGGTGGAGCAGCAGGGCATTCCGCTGGATGAGTTCGAGGCCCGGCGGGATCAGGCCTGGTGGCGCGACCTGCGAACGCTCCTTCCCGCCTGGGACGCCATGATCGAGGAGTTCAACGCAACGACTGGCGTCGGCACCGCGTCATGACGGCGCGGTTGGAGGCGCCCGGCCTCCGCGAACCAGGCGAGATGCCCGCGACCTGGTTTGCGTGCGCGGGTTGCGGCTTCCGTCCGACCATCGGCACCCCGGTACCGCTCATCTGCCCGGCCGCCAGGCCGGCTGACGGCATCGATCACATCCTGGTGCGACTGCTGGACCCGGCGGCTTCGCCGATGACGCCGGCACCCTCTGAGAATCCGTTCGTCGCCTACCGACGCCTGTTCCACGCCTGGCATGCGGCCCTGGCCGCGGGCTGGACGGACGAGCGATATGTCGCCCTGGTGGAGCGCCTGGACGCCGCGGTCGCCCGCGTGGCCGACCACGGCTTCCGGGTGACGCCATTCGCGCGCAGTGCGGTGCTGTCGGAGCGCCTCGGCTTCTCTGCACGTGGCGGGGTGTGGGTCAAGGACGAAACCGGCAACGTGTCGGGTTCGCACAAGGCCCGTCATCTCTTCGGTTCGCTGGTCGAGCTCGAGGTTGCGGGCACCGTGACGGGCGACACACCGCTGGCGATCGCCAGCTGCGGCAACGCGGCACTCGCGGCTGCGGTCGTGGCGCGGGCCGCGGAGCGACGGCTCCTCGTCTTCATCCCGCCCGATGCAGACGAGGCGGTCGTCACCCGGCTGCGCACCCTGGGCGCCGAGCTGGAGATCTGCGAACGGCAACCGGGCGTGGCCGGCGACCCGACGTACCTGCGCCTCCTGGACGCGATCGCGGCCGGGGCGGCACCGTTCACCTGTCAGGGCAACCTCAACGCGTTCGCGGTGGAAGGCGGCGAGACCCTGGGGCTCGAGATGGCGGCGGCTGTGGGCCAGACGAACGGGCCGGAGCGAATCGACCGCGTGGTGATCCAGGTGGGCGGCGGCGCCTTCGCATCGTCGATCATGGCCGGGTTCGAGAACGCCCCCGCTGCCGGGATGGACATCCCGCTGCCGCGCTTCGATACCGTGCAGACCCAGGGTGCCTTCCCGCTCGCACGGGCCCACGAGCGCGTGGCCGCGCGCGTGGTCGCGGGTGAGAGCGTGGACGCGGCGCTTGCCTATGCGGCACGCCACCGCGCCGAATTCATGTGGCCGTGGGAAGAGGCTCCTCACAGCATCGCCCACGGCATACTGGACGACGAGACCTACGATTGGCAGGCCGTCGTGCGGGGCATGCTCCTGACGGGAGGAACGCCTATCGTGGTCGACGAGCCGACGCTGGAAGAGGCCAACAGCCTCGCCCGCGCGGCAACCGGGATCCTTGTCGACCATACGGGCTCCTCCGGCTTCGCCGGGCTGCTCCACCTGGCGCGCGCAGGCGCGCTCGATCCAGACGAAACGGTCGCCGTTGTCTTCAGCGGCGTCCAGCGAGAACCGGACGGCCAGGTGTCCCCGGACCCGGATGGTCGTCGTCATAGTCCCAAGGAGGACACCAGGTCATGAGGAGCTTCGCCGGCCGCGACATCCTGTCCCTGAAGGACTTCAGTCGCGATGAGTACTTCCGCGTGTTCCAGGTCGCCGACGACCTGCGTCCCTTCGCCCGCGACCGGCGCAACACGGATCTCCTGAAGCACAAGACGCTGCTGACGGCGTTCTACCAGCCCAGCACCCGGACGCGCCTGTCCCATGAAGCCGCCATGCATCGCCTTGGCGGGCACGTCCTGGGCTTCGCGGACTCGAAGATGACCCGCGCCGGCGACTTCTACCAGGAGTCGATCAAGGACACCTTCCACATGCTGGAGTACTACGCGGACGTGATCGCGATCCGCCACTTCCAGCAGGGCGCGCCGGCAGAGGCCGCGAAGTGGTCTTCCGTGCCGATCATCAACTGCGGCGACGGCTGGGGTGAGCACCCGACCCAGGTTCTGACCGACCTCTACACCACGCTGCTCGAGAAGGGCACCCTCGACGGGCTGACCTGGCTCCTGGTCGGCGACATGCGCATGCGGACCATGCATTCGATCCTCTACGCGCTCAGCCAGTTCGACGCCAAGGCGATCGTGGTCGGCCCGCCCGACATGTCGCTCCTGCCCGAGTTCAAGGCCGAGATCGACGAACTGAACGTCGACTATGTCGAAGCGGGCGACGTTCGTGACGTGATCGGCGAGGCCGACGTCATCTACATGGAGCCGGTGGTCCAGGCCGACTACACCTCGTCGCGGGTGGAGCGCGGTGACCAGGTGGGCCTCACGCCGCCGGAGTACTGCATCACCCGCCAGCTTCTCAAGGAGAAGGCGAAGCGCAGCTCGATGATCCTGCACTCCCTGCCGCGCATGGACGAGCTGCTGCCCGACGTGGACGCCACCCGCCACCAGCGCTACTGGGCCGAGGCCTTCAACGGCGTCGCCCTGAAGATGTCGCTCCTCACGCTCATCCTCGGCGCGGCCGAGTAGCCCGAGCACCCGGAAGGAGTCCGCATCATGCAGACCGGCCTTCGCGGCCGCGACCTCATCTCGCTCCAGGAATGGACGAGGGAGGAGGTCGATTCCATCCTCGAGGTCGCCGCCCGTCTCAAGATGGAGCGCGCCCTCGGCATCCAGCACCCCCTGCTCGATAACAAGGTGCTGGCCATGCTCTTCTTCTTCTCGAGCACGCGCACCCGCGCGTCGTTCGAGGCGGGGATGGCCCAGCTGGGCGGCCACGCCCAGTTCATCGAGAGCCGGACGACGCAGATCGCCCACGGGGACACCCCCAAGGAGATCGGCGAGATCCTGGGCCGCTACAACGATGGGATCGCCATCCGCCACGTCACCTGGGGCGAGGGCAACGCCTACCAGCGCGCCGTGGCCCAGGCGAGCCGCGTTCCCGTGTTGAACATGCAGTGCGATCTCTTCCATCCGCACCAGATCCTCGCCGACCTGTTGACGATGAAGGAGAAGAAGAGCGACCTGCGCGGGAAGACGATCACGGTCAGCTGGGCGTACGCGGCCAGCTACCAGAAGCCGCTCTCCGTGCCGCTCGACCTGACCCTGGCCACCACCCGCTTCGGGATGAACGTGCGCCTGGTGCATCCACCCGAGTACAGGCTGCCCCAGGAGTACGTTGACCAGGCAGCCGAGAACGCCCGTGCGTCGGGCGGCAGCCTCGAGCTGATGGACGACTTCGACGCCGGCTTCAAGGGCTCCGACGTGATCTACGCCAAGAGCTGGGGCCCGCTCCTCGTCGCGAAGAGCGACGAGGAGGGTGCCGAGATCGGCAGGAAGTACACGGACTGGATCACCGACGAGCGCCGCATGGCCCTCGCCGCCGACGACGCGATCTATATGCACCCACTCCCGGCCGACCGGAACATCGAGGTCGCGGACGCCGTCATCGACGGCCCGCACTCGGTCGTGTACGACGAGGCCGAGAACCGGCTGCACGCCCAGAAGGCGGTGATGGCGCTCACGATGCGCTGAGAGTCACGCTGCGTCTGACTCTCGGCCGTGGCCCGTCCGGGTCGCGGCCGAACCCCGGAATCGACCGTATCTGCAACCGGCCCACGGGTCGGGGAGGAATGGGATGACGAGTCCCCTCATGGTTGTCGCGATCGGCGGCAATGCGCTGATCAAGGACAAGCAGCACCAGTCGGTGCCGGACCAGATCGCGGCGCTCGAGCAGACCAGCCACCACCTGGCGGCCCTCATCGCGGATGGCTGGCGGATGGCGATCGGGCACGGCAACGGGCCCCAGGTCGGCTTCATCCTGCGCCGCTCGGAGCTCGCCGCCCACGAGCTGCACGAGGTGCCGCTCGACGTCTGTGGCGCCGACTCGCAGGGCGCAATCGGGTACGAGCTTCAGCAGGCGCTGGGCCACGACTTCGCCCGCCTCGGGCTGGACAAGGAAGCGGTCACCGTCGTGACCCAGGTGGAGGTGGACCGGAACGACCCGGCGTTCGCCAACCCGACCAAGCCGATCGGCTCGTTCCTCGATGACGAGACTGCGGCGAAGCGGCAGGCCGACGGCTGGACGGTCGTCGAGGATGCCGGTCGAGGCAAGCGATGCGTGGTCGCCTCGCCGAGGCCGATGCGGATCGTCGAGCTCAACGCCGTCAGGACCCTGGTTGGCGCCGGCTTCATCGTCATCACGGTTGGTGGCGGCGGGATCCCGGTCGTGGCGGACGCGGGCGGAAACCTGCACGGCACTCCCGCGGTCATCGACAAGGACTTCGCCAGCTCCCTGCTGGCCAGCGATCTCGGGGCCGACCTCCTGGTGATCGCCACCGCCGTGGACCGGGTCGCCCTTGACTTCGGCACGCCTGAGCAGCGGTTCATCGACAGGATGACGCTGTCCGAGGCCAGGACGTATCTTGCCGAGGGCAGGCACTTCGCAAAGGGCAGCATGGCGCCCAAGATCGAGGCATGCATCTGGTTCCTGGAGCGGGGTGGCCGCGAAGCCATCATCACGGACCCGGAGAACCTCCTGGGCGCGGTCCGCGGCAAGGCCGGGACCCACATCGTGAAGGACGAGTAGCAGCCATGACGACGCAGGCGCCGATCCGCACCCCCCACGCGACGCCTGTCCTGACCGCGCCTCCCGTGGCGGTCCCACCAGAGGCGTCGCCGGCCACCTGGATCCGCGATCCCGCAGCCGACCCGCGGTCCGTGCCCCGGGTGGATGCCGTTGCCAAGCTGCTCGGCGCCACGCGGTACACCGACGACTTCGTCGTACCCGGGGCATGGCACGGCGCCACGGTCCGGGCCACCGAGCCGCATGCCCGCCTGCTCGGGATCGAGCGCGACCCCGCCTTCGACTGGAGCCGGGTGGTGGTGCTCACGGCAGCCGACGTGCCGGGCGAGAACGTCATCCACCTGATGAAGGACGACCAGCCGGTCCTCGCGGTGGACGAGATCTGCCACATCGGCGAGGCGGTCGCCCTCGTCGCGGCCCCCACGCTTGCGCTGGCGCACGCCGCGCGCGACCACATCCGGCTTCGTACGGAGCCGCTCCCGGCCGTCACCGACATGCTCGCGTCCGACCACGTCTTCACCGAGTACAACATCGCCCGCGGCGACCTCGAGGCGGGGTTCGCCGAGGCGGACCTGGTCATCGAGGGGACCTACCGCGTCGGCCACCAGGAGCAGCTCTACATCGAGACCCAGGGCATGATCGCCGTGCCGCGGCCGGACGGCGGCGTCACGGTCCACGGCTCGCTGCAGTGCCCGTACTACGTCCACGCGGCCATGAAGCGGGCCCTCGGCCTCGACGGCGAGCGGTGCGTGGTCGTCCAGGAGGACACCGGCGGTGCCTTCGGCGGCAAGGAGGAGTTCCCGTCCGGGCTGGCCATCCATGCCGCCATGCTCGCCCTCGCGGTCGGTCGCCCGGTCCGCCTGATCTACGATCGTCACGAGGACATCTCGGTCACCACGAAGCGCCATCCGGCGGTGATCACCCATCGCACCGGCGTCACGCGCGACGGCCGGCTGATCGCCCAGGACATCGACATCACCTTCGACGGCGGCGCCTACGCGACCCTCTCGTCGGTGGTGCTCTCCCGCGGGACCCTCCACTCGGCCGGCCCGTACGCCTGCCCGAACGTGCGCATCCACGCGCGAGCAGTGCAGACCCACACGCCGCCCACGGGCGCCTTCCGCGGCTTCGGCGCACCCCAGACGGAGTTCGCCGCCGAGATGCAGGTCAACCGGATCGCCGATGCGCTCGGCGTCTCGCCGGCGGAGCTGCGGGCGCGCTGGGCCTACCAGCTCGGGGACCTGACCCCGACCCAGCAGGTGCTGAAGGACAGCGTGTCGGCCCGGGAGACCCTGGCGGCTGCGCTCGAGGCGAGCGACTTCGAGACCCGCCGGAGCACCTTCGCCGCCGCTCGCACCGTCGACCGCGCGGCCGGCAGGGCGCGCAGCGCGCCCGGGATCGGGGTCGCGATGGGCTGGCATGGAGCCGGCTTCACGGGCGGTGGCGAGAAGTACCTCGCCAGCATCGCCGCGGTGGAGCTGACGGCGGACGGGCGCGTCCTCGCCGTCTCCAACCAGACCGAGATGGGTCAGGGAGTGCGGACCGTCTTCGCCCAGATCGTGGCGGACCGGCTCGGCATCCCGTTCGAGGACGTGGGCATCGTTCGCCAGGACACCTCCGTCGTCCCCAACAGCGGCCCGACCGTCGCCTCGCGCAGCACGATGGTCGTCGGCGGCCTCCTCGCCCTTGCATCCGATCGGCTCCGGGCTGCCGTCGAGGAACGCGCCGCGGGCCGTTCTCGGCGGTCTACGGCGACGTCGCCCGGACCCATGGCGCCCTCCGCTTCGACGAGCAGTTCACCGGCTACCCGGACATCACCTGGGACGACGCGACCTACGTCGGTGACGCCTACCCGGCGTTCTCCTGGGCGGCTGCCACGGTCGAGGTCGAGGTGGACCTCGACACCGGCGAGGTGGCCGTGAGGCACGTCGTCTCCGCGGACGATTGCGGCACGGTCATCAACCCGCTGATGGCCGCCGGCCAGGTGGAGGGCGGTTCGCTCCAGGCGGTCGGCTATGCCACGATCGAGGAGATGAAGCTCAAGGACGGCCGGTTCCTCAACGACCGGCTATCGAAGTACCTGATCCCCACCTCGCTCGACGCGCCGAAGATCACGGCCGTCCTGGTGGAGAACCCCTTCTCGGACGCGCCACACGGCGCCAAGGGGCTCGGCGAGCTGCCGATGGACGTCGTGGCGCCGGCGGTCGTCGCCGCCATCCACGACGCGACCGGCGTCTGGATCCACGAGCTGCCCGCCACGCCGGAGCGGATCCTCGCGGCGCTCGACGCGGCCGACCGCGACGCAGAGGAGGTCCGGTCATGACGACCGCCGCGCCTGCCCGGACAACCCGCTTCACGGTCAATGGCAACCCGGTCGAGGTCGCCGGACCCGGCGGGCTGCGCCTGCTGGATGCCCTGCGCATCGAGCTCGGTCTCACCGGCACCAAGGAGGGCTGCGGGGAGGGCGAGTGCGGCGCCTGCACGGTCCTGGTGGACGGGACCCCGGTGGTCAGCTGCCTGGTCCCGATGGGCCAGGTGGAGGGCCGCGAAGTCCGCACGGTCGAGGGGCTGGCCAGCGACGGGCGGCTGGACCCGATCCAGGCTGCCTTCGTGGACTCCGGCGGCGTGCAGTGCGGCATCTGCACCCCCGGCATCCTGATGTCGGCGCGGGCATTCCTCGACTCCGGCGCCGAACCGACGGACGCCGCAATCCGCGAGGTGATCGCCGGCAACCTCTGCCGATGCACCGGGTACATGAAGATCATCGACGCGATCGCGAACGCAGCCACGATGGCGCCGCGCGAGGTGCCGGGCGGGCTGCCGCAGGTGTCGGGCGAGCTCGGCGGCGCCGCGGTCCGCGCCAACGTGGAAGCCGGGGCGGATGTGCGGGCCGGGCCCGTCTTCGTGCGCCCGACGACGCTCACCGACGCGTATGCGCTCCTCGCAACGGGCCCCTGGCGACCGATCGCCGGCGGAACCGACGTCATGGTCGAGCTCGCGGGCGACGCCTCGGCGGCCGACAAGGCGCTGCTCGACCTGACCGGGATCGAGGAGCTCCGCGGGATCAGGATCGAGGGCGACCGGCTCGTGGTCGGCGCGACGGCAACCTATGCCGACCTGCGCGGGTCGGAGCTTGTCCGGGCCCACCTCCCGGCGCTGGCGCAGATGGCGTCCGCGTTCGGGGCAACACAGCTCCAGAACATGGCGACCCTGGGTGGCAACGTGGTGAACGCCTCGCCGGCGGGCGACAGCCTGCCGCTGGTGCTGGCCGCGGAAGCCGTCCTGGTCGCCGGCGGACCGGACGGCGAGCGGGAGATCCCGGCGGCGTCGTTCTTCATCGGCTACCGGCGGACGGCGCTCCGGCCGGGCGAGCTGCTGCTCCGGATGGAGTTCCCGCTGGGGGCCGGTCGGCAGCTGCGCTACCGCAAGATCGGCACCCGTCGGGCCCTCGCGCTCGCCAAGGTCGCGCTCGCGGTGGCGTGGCGGCAGGATCCCGGGTCGTTGGCCTGGCATGACGTCCGCGTCGCGGTCGGCACGATCACCGAAGTGCCGATCCGGGCGCCCAGCGCCGAGGCTGTCCTGGAGGGTGCGGTCCCGGGCACCGACGTGGCCGCCCGTGCTGCCGAGGCCATCCTCCTGGACATTCACCCACGTGATGGCCTTCGCTCGACGGCCGCATACCGGCGCTCGGCCACGGCGCGAGTGCTGAGGCGGATGGTCACGGACGCCGTCATCGACGGTCCCTCCTCGGTCCTGTAGGACGAGTCGGTGACGGCCGTGGAGGACGGGAGGGCGCGGGTCCTCGCCGCGCTCGACGGCCGGATCCCGGACCGGATCCCGCTCGCCCTCAGCTTCTACGAGGTCGACGGCCGGGCCCTGGCGCCGCCCGGCGCGTGGCA
Source organism: uncultured Chloroflexia bacterium (assembly GCA_963766735.1). Taxonomy (GTDB): domain Bacteria; phylum Chloroflexota; class Limnocylindria; order Limnocylindrales; family CSP1-4; genus CAIXZV01. The sequence continues at coordinate 119,797 of CAVYBU010000030.1, read as the reverse complement.
GGACGACCTGGTGGACGTTGCCTTCGTCGCGTTCCCCGTTTCGCCGGAGGAAGCGGAGCTGAGGCGCCTGGCGATGCCCTTCGATGGCAACACGCGCATCGGCAGCGTCTCCCAGGCGGCGCGCTACGCCAGCTGGGGATACCACCCGGAGCAGGCGCCGGGCGGCAACCCGCTGGAGGCTGCGCGTTCCCTGGACGATCTCGAACGCTTCCCGTTCCCGGCCGTGGACGGACCCTACGTCGCGGACGGGCTCGCCGCCCAGGTCGCGGACCTCCACGCGCTCGGCCTCGCCGCCGGTGGCAACACGCCCCATCTCGGCGGCGAGCTATTTGAGGCGGCGTGGCGCCTGCGGGGGCTTGAGCAGTTCCTGCTCGATCTCGTCGAACGGAAGGAGATGGCGCACTTCCTGCTGGACCGCCTCGCCGAGCTCGCACGGCGCAACGCCGTCGCGCTCGCGGGCGCCGGCATCGACGTCCTTGCCCTCGACGACGACGTGGGCATGCCAGGCACGATGATGATCGGCCCGGCGACCTGGCGCGAGTTCTTCCGGCCGCGCCTGGCGGAGATCATCGAGGCCGCTCGGGAGACCGCGCCCGCACTGCGCGTCATCTACCACAGCGACGGCTATTTCGAGCCGATCCTGGACGACCTCGTCGAGATCGGCGTCAACGGGATCAACCCGCTGCAGGCCGAGCACATGGATGCGATCCGGATCCGGCGCCGCTACGGCCCGCAGCTCGCCCTGTGGGGGACGGTCGGTCGCCAGACCACGTTCTCGTTCGCGTCACCGGCTGAGATCCGGCGCGAGGTGCGCGAGCGGATCGAGACGCTGGGACCTGCCGGTCTCGTCCTCTGCCCCGCGTACGACATCGATGAGCCCGACATCCCGTGGGCCAACGTCGCCGCCTTCCTCGCGGCCGGACGGGAGTCGGGGGCGGGCAGGGCTTCCTGAGGTCCGCGCGGACGTCGGGTCGGCGATGATCTGGGGATGCGCGTCCGGGCACCGACCGGTCTCACGGACTCCACGCTCGCGGCCGCGGTCGAGGAGCTGAGCACGCGCGACCCGGACCTGGGTGGGATCGTCGCCCGCTATGGGGTGCCGCCCATGTGGGCCCGCGAGCCGGGCTTCCCGACGCTCGTGCACCTGGTCCTCGAACAGCAGGTCTCACTCGCCTCGGCGCTGGCCGCCTTCCAGCGGTTGCAGGCGGTCGTCCATCCGCTGACCCCCTCCGGCCTCCTGCACCTGGACGACGCCCAGCTGCTCGCGATCGGGTTCAGCCGCCAGAAGGCCAGGTATTCGCGGGCGCTCGCGGCGGCGATGCTCGATGGATCGCTGGATGTGGACGCGTTGCCGGCGATGGATGACGACGCGGTCGACGCCGCCCTCACGGCCGTCCCGGGGATCGGGCCGTGGACCGCGACCATCTACAGGCTCATGGTGCTGCTGCGACCGGACGCGTGGCCGATCCACGATATCGCCCTCGCCCAGGCCATCGCGGAGGTGCGCGGGCTTGACCGGCGGCCCGCCGCGGGCGAGATGCTGGCGCTGGCCGAGGAATGGCGGCCGTGGCGCGCCGTCGCCGCCCGGATCCTGTGGCACCACTACCTCTCGGTGCGGGCGGAACGGAGGGAACGGGGCCGGGCCTGAGGGCCACGAGCCTTCCCGGCCGACGCCGCCCAACCGCGATGGCGCGGGAGTAGCCCGGATCGGCCGACAGGCGCAGACAGGCGGTCCAGACCTCGCGACGCAGGGACCGTATCCTGTGCACATGTCCCTCTATCGACTCGAAGGCCCGCTGCCGCCCCTGGACGATCCCGTCGTCGTCGTCGCCATGGACGGGTGGGTGGACGCGGGATCCGCCGCGACCAGCGCGGTCGCCACGCTGGTGCACCGGGCGACGACCATCGCCACCTTCGACCCCGACCAGCTGTTCGACTACCGCTCCCGCCGGCCCACGCTGGAGATCCGTGACGGCCGGCCCGCGTCCCTCGCCTGGCCGGAGCTGGTCCTCCGCTACGCCCGGTTCGGCGAACGCGATCTGCTCACGCTCACCGGCTCCGAACCCGACGACCGCTGGCACGCGCTGGCCGACGCGATCGTGGAGCTGCTCGGCCGCCTCGACGTCAGTGGCTGGATCAGCCTGGGCGCCATCCCGGCCGCGGTCCCCCACACGCGATCGGTTCCGATCCTCGGAACCGAGTCGAGCCCCGGCCTGCTGCGCGGCGGGGTGGAGGCGGGTCCCACCGGGCTGCTCAAGGTGCCTGCGGCGGCGCTCTCGATGCTCGAGATGGCCGCGGCGGCGGGCGGCATTCCGGCGGTCGGGTACTTCGCGCAGATCCCCCACTACGTCAGCGGGCCCTACGCCACGGCCGCGGTGGCGCTGTTGCGAGCGGTCGAGCGGCACCTGGACCTGGAGCTACCGCGTGGCGACCTGTCGGAGGAGGCGCGTGCCCTGCTTGTGCGGCTGGACTCGGCCACGGCCGCCGACGAGACGACACAGGCCTACGTGGTCCGCCTCGAGGCGATGGTGGACGAGTCACGCCAGCCGGAGGGCGACGATCTGATCACCGAGATCGAGCGGTTCCTGCGCGACCAGAGCGGCGGCGCGACCTAGGTTGGCCGGGCGGGATGCCTAGAAGCGCTCCCGGCGGACGTTCACCTTCTGGCCCTTGATCGTGGCCGCGCGCAAGGCACGGATCACGTGGTCCGCGGCGTCCTCCGGGACCTCCACGAGCGAGAACCCGTCGGCGATCTGGATCGCGCCGATGTCACCGCCGCGCAGGCCGGCTTCGTTGGTGATCGCGCCGACGAGGTCGCCCGGGCGCATGCCCGCCGCTCGACCCGCACCCACGAACAGCCGGGTGATACCACCGCCACCCGAGCCAATGTTGGGTGCCCTCATCACGGGGCGGCCCTCCGGATCGTGCCAGCCGGAGAGGCGGAACCCACGGCGGGGTCCTGCGTGCTCGCCGGGACGCATGGGACGATCCTGACCGGGGCGCGGCTCGTACTGGCGCCCCTGGCCCGGGCGCTGCTGGACCTGCTGATCCTGGCCCTGGAATTGGCCCTGCTGCGGATACTGGCCCTGGTCAGCCCCGAATGGGGGCGGGGCGCCGAGGCCGGGGCCGGGAGGACCCGGGCGGAAGCGCGGATCGCGGTTCGGCTGCTGCTGGTGCCCCTGCTGGGGGTACTGGCCCTGCTGCGGGTACCGCGGCGGCGCGTTGTACGGCCCGCGGGGACCCTGGCGATCCTGGCCGTATCCCCGGTCCTGGTTGAACGGCCGCCTTGCCGGCCCGCGTGCGCCCGGCCGATCGAACGAGGGTAGGGTCGCCTGCGCCAGCTCGGCGGTGTCCTCCGCGCCGCGCCCCTCGGCATCGGCCTGGCTGATGGCCGCGAGCGCGATATCAACGAGGTCGAACTCGCCGGACAGGGGTTCGACGACTGCGCGGTACCGGTCGAAGTCAGCGGCGACGAGGGCCTCGCGCAGCTGTGCGCGGAGGGCATCCATGCGGTGCTCGCGCACGTCGGAGATGGTCGGCAGGCCGGCGATCTCCAGCGGCTGGCCCATCGCCCGCTCGATGTCGCGCAGCAGCCGGTGCTCGCGCGGCTCGACCAGGGTGATCGCCACGCCCTCGCGCCCGGCGCGCCCGGTCCGGCCGATCCGGTGGACGTAGACGTCGGTCGAGGACGGGACGTCGTAGTTGACGACGTGGCTGATGTGGCCGATGTCGAGCCCGCGTGCGGCAACGTCGGTCGCGACGAGCACGTCCAGCGCGCCATCGCGGAAGCGGCCCATGATCCGGTCGCGCTGCTCCTGCGAGAGGCCGCCGTGGAGCGCCGCCGCGTCCCGGCCGCGGCCGGAGAGTGCCTCGGCCAGGTCGTCAACCTCGCCCCGGGTCCGGGCGAACACGAGGGTCGCGGCGCCGTCCTCCAGGTCCAGGATGCGGCCCAGCGCGGCGAGCTTGTCGGCGCGCCGCACGACGTACGCCACCTGGCGAACGCGGGCGTCCTCGCCCTTTGCCTGGGGCGTCTCGTGGACGCGGACGCGGACGGGGTCGTTGAGGTGCCTCTCGGCGAGGCGGGCGATCTGCCCCGCGATCGTCGCGGAGAAGAGCGCGGTCTGGCGATCCTTCCTCAGGGCGCCCAGGATCTTGTCCAGGTCGTCCGCGAAGCCCATGTCGAGCATCTCGTCTGCTTCGTCCAGGACGACGGTCTGGACCTCGTCGAAGCGGAGCGTGCCGCGGTCGAGGTGGTCCACGGCCCGACCGGGGGTGGCCACGACGACGTCCACGCCGCGGGCGAGGCGGGCGAGCTGCGTGGTGATCGGCTGGCCCCCATAGATGGGGATCACGCGCACGCCGAGGTCTCGACCGTAGCGGTGGATGGCCTCGGCAACCTGCATCGCGAGCTCCCGCGTGGGCGCGAGCACGAGCGATGACGGGCGGCTGCCGCGGCCGTCGCGGGGAACGCCGCGGCCGTCGACGGGGCGGCCGGCCGCGCGGGCCTCGTCCATGCGGCGGGCGAGGTGCTGGAGGATCGGCAGGGCGAACGCAGCGGTCTTGCCGGTGCCGGTCGGCGCCTCGGCGAGCAGGTCGCGGCCGGCGAGCAAGGGCGGGATCGCCACCTCCTGCACGGGCGTGGGCTCCTCGTAGCCGAGGCCGGTGAGGGTGCGCAGCAGCCGTTCGTCCAGGTCCAGGGCGGCGAAACCGACGGGGTCGGGCTCGGGTTCCGGGTCGGCGGGGTCCTGCGCGGGTTCGGGCTCGGGCGCCTGTGCGGGTTCGGGCTCGGGCGCCGGGTCGGGCTCGAGCGCCTGAGCGGGCTCGGGCGCGGAATCGAGAGCGGGCTCGAGCGCCTGTGCGGGCTCGAGCGCCTGTGCGGGTTCAGGCTCGGGCGCCGGGTCGGCGGGGGTCGGGTCGGGGGTAGATTCGGGAGCCTCGGCGGGCTCGGGGTTCTCTTCGTTCACGCCTAGAGGGTAGCCCCGATCCGCAAACCCGCCCGGCGAGGATGCCCCGGACGGCCGATGACAACCTCGTCCTGCGCAGCTCACCGGAAGCGGCCGATCCGCCACCGTCCGATGCGGTCGAGCCCCGGCTTGTGGGCACCTGCGACTCGAGCATGTGTCAGCAGCGGGGTTCTGACGCTCGGCTCGACGGCCGAACCTCGGGTTCGGGGCGCGAGTCACGCCTGGCAACGGCGTTTGCGACACATAGCCGAGTCGCGGCGACTTGTGCTGCGTGGCGACCCGCGGTGGCCGGCTCCAGATGCCGCAGGACAACGTTGCGTGATGTGCGGGATCTCGAGCCCGGTCACGTGCTCGTCGCGGCCGATGAAGCGGCGCGTCGTCGTGGAGTACCGGCGCGGGTCCTCACCCCAGAGCGCCAGTCTGAATCCGATCGGGGTTCCCAGCCGGCGCCGAGCGCGGGATACTGGTCCCGATGCGGCACGTGGAGGCCGAGGCGCTCGTGGGCGCCTCGCGCGACGAGGTCTGGAACCTGTACGACGACATCCCGGGGTTGCCCCGCTGGGTGCCGCACGTGCGGGAGATCGTCTATGTCTCCGGGCCGTCCCGGGTTGGCACGGTCTACCGGGAACGGGGCCGGCTGGCCGGGCTGCCGACCACGCAACAGTGGGAGATCGTGGAGTACCGGCGGCAATCGCTGCAGGTGCACGAAGCGATCGTCCTGGGCCTGGAGGTCCGCCTCGTGCTGCGCTTCGAGGCTCGTGGATCCGGGACGCTGGTCCACCAGGCGACGGAGCTGCGATCCGGGTTTTGGGGACCGTTCGGGTGGTTGCACGAGGCGCTGGTGGCGATCCCGGTGTGGTGGACCGTGCGGGATTCGGCAGCGGGGGCGAAACGGGCGTTCGAGGGCAATCCCCCGCGCTAGCTGGGACGGAGCAGTGCGATCCGGCCCCCTTCGGGACACCGGTCGGCTCTGGTCGCGAGGCGCGCCCGATCCGAGACTTCGGGCGTTGCCGGAGCGGCGAGAGAACGCCAGGCGTGATCAGTCGTGGTGGATCGCGCCCGCGCACACCGAAGCTGTTCGGGGCGGGGATCGCCGGCTCGCGGCGGGAGGTGTCCATGGACGGCCGTGGCGTACACCGCAGACGCGATGCCGGCAGCCTGATCTTCGGCGTGATCCTGCTGATCGTCGGGATCTACTACCTGCTCCAGACGACGCTCGGCCTGGACATCCCGGACCTCAACTGGGACCAGATCTGGCCGCTGCTCGTGATCGCCCTGGGCGGCGCAATGCTGTACGGGGCATGGACCCGCCGGAACGGAGCCTGAACGGGGAATCGAGAACGGACCGCCTTGGAGGACAAGGTTTCGGGCTCCGCCGCCGCCCGGCATCCCGCCGGAGGGAAGACGCGCCGCCCGAATGGGTCCGAATGTTGGCGGTCCGTTCGATGCCCAGACCGTACGCCTCTGCCGGGCGGGTCGTCGATCCACCAAACGGACTAGTACCCACCCCCCGGGCGGCATTGGCGGCGAGTTGGGCCGTACCGGTCGGTATGGTTGGTCCGCGTCGGCGGACCGGCACGTTCACTTGCCAGGCGGCTCCCCGAAGGCTCTCCGGGATACCCTTGCCCCGATGACGAACCTCACCGATCCCGCCCGACACCTCCCCCTCGATGGCACCCGCAATGTCCGCGATGTCGGTGGCTACCCGGCCGCCGACGGCCGGCGGATGCGCTGGCGCACGCTCCTGCGGTCGGACGAGCTGACCCGGCTCCCGGACCGGACGTACGACGCTCTCGTGGACCTCGGCCTCCGCCAGGTCATCGATCTCCGCTGGCCAGAGGAGCTGGTCATATCGCCGAATGCCTTCGTGGGCTCACCGATCGTGCGTTACACGAGCATCCCGCTCCTCGCCGACGATCCCACGCCGCACGCAGGCCTGGCCGGGATGTACCGCCACGTGCTCGACGCCCGCGCCCCTCAGCTCGCCCAGGTTGTCCGCGCCATGCTTGCGGACGAGGGCCTCCCGGCCGTGATCGGCTGCGCGGCTGGCAAGGACCGGACCGGCGTGAGCATCGCGCTCCTCCTGGACCTGTGCGGCGTGCCGCGAGACATCATCGTGGAGGACTACGCGATGTCCGCCGCATTCTTCGCCTCGCCGGTCGCCCACATGGAGCTCGACGACTGGCGCCACGGCAGCCTGATCGTGGACAGCCCGCCGGAGTTCATCGCCAGCGCCCTGGAGCACCTGGACACGGAGCACGGCGGGGCGCGGAGCCTGCTCCGGGGCCAGGACGTCACGGATCGGGAGCTGGACGTGCTCGTGGACCTGCTGACGGAGCCCGACCCGGCCTGACGGCGGGACGGAGGCGGGAGTCCCGGCCGGGCGCGGGAGGCGGGAAGACGCAGGCGCCCGTACCATCCGGTGATGGGCACCATCACCACGGCCGTCGAACTCCCCTACCCCGTCGGCGACGTCTTCCGCGTCGCCACCCGCATCCCGGATCTCCCCCGCTGGCTGCCGGAGGTCGTGGAGGCGGAGCTGCTGGATCCGGGGCTGCACGCGGGCAGCCGCGTGCGGCTCAAGCTGGGGCCCGCCACCGGTGGGGCCGAGATCACCGGCACGGTCAAGGAATTGAGGGAGCCCGTCTCCCTGGTCATTGCCGGGTCCGGCGGGCCACTCAAGGTGAACGTCCGGGTGCTGCTCGCTGCGCTCGATGCCGCGACCACGCGCATCACCCTGGAGCTGGACCTCTCGGCGCCGCCATTCCTCGGGTTCATCGTCAAGGAGGCGGAGCGGCGGATCGCCACGGAGCTGCCGGGCGCCATGGAACGGTTTCGCGCGCTGATGGACGAAGAGCCCGGCTGATCGGAGCGCGCACACATCCAGCGCGTGCGGGCGGAGGGCGCCTGCCTGCCGCGGGGGTGCGAGCTGGCCCTGCGGCGGAGTTGGCGCGGGGCAGGCGCCGGGCCTCGAATCCCGGGCAGATCGACCAGGTGCACGAAGCAGGCTCGCAGGCGGAGCGGAATCGATGGGCCGAGCCTACCCCCGGCCGAGCCCACCCGGGTCGAACCTACCCCGGCCGAGCCCACCCGGGTCGAACCTACCCCGGCCAAGCCGCGCCCGACGACCTCAGGCCGGGTAGCCCGGAACCGTGACCTCGATCAGCGGGCTGTGCTCGATCATCACGTCCAGGTCCGTCCGTTTCCAGTTCGCCGCGACGCCGGCCAGCAGCTCCCGGCGCTCCACCGGATCCGTGATCACGCGTGCCGTCGCCGCGATATCTGCCTCTGCGCCAGGACCCTTCAGGTGGATCGTCAGCGCGGGATCCGCCTCCAGGTTGCGGAGCCATGCGCGCGTCCGGCCCGGCATCGGCATGCCGCTGATCACCAGGCGCCCGCCCAGGTTGTGCATGAAGATCTCGATCCGCCGTGCCTCGCCCGTGACGCGGCCCGTGGTGGTGATGTCGATCACCTGGTCGTGCCCGAAGGCGGCGCGGATGATGTCGTCCATGAAACGCTCCAGTGTCCGGAGGGGCTCTCGTCCCGGATTTTAGTTGCACATGCAACCATATGTCGGAACGCTGCGCGTGGACAACTGCCGCAGCCTCGGGCCTACACTCCCCGTGATGCTCCGCACCGTGATCGCCACCCGCTACGTCACGCCCCTGCGCGAGGGCGGCTCCGTGCCCGCGCTCGTGGAGGCGGACGACGACGGCCTGTACGTCGTCAAGCTCCTGGGCGCCGGCCACGGCCGGAAGGCGCTGGTGGCGGAGCTGCTGGCCGGCGAGATCGCGCGACACCTGGACCTGCCGGTCCCGGACCTCGTGCTGGTGGAGCTGGCCGCCGAGCTCGCGAAGGCGGAGCCCGACCAGGAGATCCAGGAGCTGCTTGAGCGATCGGCAGGGACGAACTTCGGCCTGGACTTCCTCCCCGGCGCACTGCCCTTCGCCCCCGCCGTCGGACCGCGCCCGGATCCGGCACTGGCCGCGGACGTCGTCTGGCTGGACGCCCTCACGACCAACGTGGACCGCACCCCGCGGAACCCCAACCTCATCGTCTGGCACCGCCGTCTGCACCTCATCGACCACGGTTCCGCTCTCTATGTCCATCACAGCTGGCAGGACCCGGACGCACACGCCCGGCGGCCGTTCGTCCAGATCCGGGACCACGTCCTGCTCCCGTTCGCAGGCTCCATCGCGGACGCGGACGCACGCCTGGCGGGGAGGCTGGATCGGGCGGTGCTGGAGGAGATGGCCGCGTCGATCCCCGATGACTGGCTACCGGCCGAACCGGGTCTGCCGGATCCCGGCGCGCACCGTCGCGCCTACGTGGACTACATCGTCACCCGCCTGGAGGCGCGGCGCGCATTCGTGGAGGAGGCCGATCGTGGTCGAGCCGCCTGAGGCCGTCGCGCGCAGCCCGTTCGAATACTCCATCGTGCGAGTGGTGCCACGAGTGGAGCGGGGCGAGGCGTTCAACGCCGGGATCGTGCTGATGTCGCGGGCGCGCCGGTTCCTGGGCGCCCGCGTCGAGCTGGACGTCGAGCTGCTGGCGGTCATGTGGCCGGACTGCGACCCCGAGATCGTCCGCGAGCACCTCTTGTCCATCGCGGCCATCGCGCAGGGCGACCCGGGGGCCGGCCCGATCGCCGCGCTCGCCGCGCCCGAGCGGTTCCACTGGCTGGTGTCGCCCTCGTCCACGATCATCCAGCCCTCTGCCGTGCACACGGGCCTGACCGCCGATCCCGCGGCGACGCTGGAGCACCTGTTCCGGACGCTGGTCCGCCGCTGAGGCACTCGGGGGGCGCCTCGGCGGGGCTGGTGCTGTGGCTCAGACGCGCACGGTCAGCTCGAAGCCGCCCCTGAACGGGACGGTCATGGTCCGGAAGCGGTTCACCGGATCATTCACGAACGCGAAGTAGTCGCGGTACTCGGCAATGTCCACCGCGGTGTTGTCGCACACCACGATGGCGCCGGGTCGCAGGTGTGCGGATACCAGCGCGAGGGCGGGCAGGGCAACTTCCCAGATGTCGACAAGCATGAAGTCCACCGGGCCGCCGACATCCTGCAGCGTCTGTCGCAGGTCACCTTCGCGGAGGTCGATGAACTCGCTCAGCCCAGCCTCGTCGAAGTTCGCGCGCGCGATCTCCACCTTGGCCGGCTCGTACTCCGTTCCGATCACCACCCCGTTCTCGACCTGGTTGTCGCGCACGGCTGCCGCCAGGTAGAGGGTCGAGACCCCGAACGAGGTACCCGCTTCGACCACGCGCCTTGCACCCAGCGAGCGGCAGAGCAGGTAGCAGAACTCCGCCTTCTCCCGGTCGAGCGCCACCATCTTGTCCGAGAGGAACCGGTACATCTCCTCGGTGTAGTAGCCCTCCTGGTCGATCGGGTGCTCCTGGTCCCGTCGGGCGAAGAACGCGTTCGTCTCCTCGACCTGCAGGTCGCTTTGCGCATGCAGGCGATCAAGCAACGCCTGGAGCTTCGGATCGTTCAGTGGGGATGCCATGTCTCCGCCCAACGGCTGCGTCCCGCCCCTCCTACTCGGCCGGCGGCGTCGCCGGTCCCGGGACGATCTCGTCGGGCACCGGGGGGTTCAGGGCCACCGCGCCCGCGGCGGCCCGCTTCGCGCCGCCGCGCCGGAACCTCAGCGCCACGCTGATCGTGATCAACATGAACGCGAGCGCGGCCGTGTTCGAGATGATCATCGCCGGGTTGCCCAGCGACCAGCCGTACGCCAGCCATGCAACGAAGCCGGCACACAGCAGGGAGAGGTACAGCAACGAGACGTCGTTGCTGGACCGGGTGCGCCGCATCCGCCGGATCTGCAGGATCGGCGAGATCGCCATCAGCACGCCGGCCAGGGTCGCCAGGACGGCGAGGATCTGGGTATCGGACATCAGGCCTTGCCCTCGGCCTTCAGCTGTGCCTTGCGTGCTCGCTTGCCGGCCTGGTAGGCGGCCAGCGCCTCCGCCGAGTCCACGTCTCCCAGGGTGGGGTAGTCGGGAATGGCATCCTCCCAGCCCACTGGTCGGATGCCGTACCGCTTGGCGAGCAGCGCCACGATCGTCCCGGCCTTCATCTCGCCGATCCCCGGCAGCGCGATGAGACGCACGTGAAGGTCCTGGGCGTCGGCAGCCTCGGACCAGACCCGCGAGGCGTCGCCGCCGTAGCCGTCCGCGATGACGGCGCACAGGTCGCGCACCCGCCTGGCCATGTTGCCCGGGAAGCGGTGCAGCGCCGGCGGGGTGCGGAAGGCGACATCGAGTGCCTCGGGGTCCATCGCCGCGATCGTCGCCGCGTCCAGCGACCCAATCCTCGTCCGCAGCTCGAGCGGCCCGGCAAAGGCTTTCTGGACGGTGACCTGCTGGTCAAGCGCGAAGCCGATCAGCAGAGCGAGCGGATCGGTCGCGAGGAGGCGGTCGGCATCATCGTTGCCGGTGAACGGGAGGTGGTCAGGCGGAACAGAAAGGCTCATGGCGGCATCGTATGCGCCATTCGTCGTGGTCGTCGCGGCCGACTGCTACATGGCCCTGACGGCGCCGCGCAACGGCGCCGGTATCACCGACACGTCGGCAGCATCGATCAGTGGTGGACGTGGGGCCACAGCTTGGGATCGAGCCTGTCGTACGGGCTCCTGCTGGCAGCAAGACCAGCGAGGAGCAGCGCGGATGCGGCGATGAGGATGAGGCCTTCGAGGATCATGGTTACCTGCCAGGGAATTGAGGGTTCAAGCCAGCCGCGGGCGGCCGGCTGCTAGTTGCACGACTCCATCGTCGCCTATTCGGATCGTTGGCGCAAGTCACCAATGGCCACGGTTCCGTAGGCATTCGTCATGCATGATCTACCTGTTCGTTAGGAATTGCGCCCAGCCACGTCGGGCACTGACCAGACGGGCGGCGTTGCGGGCGCCGGGCTACGATTCGATCATGACGATCGCCGCTCCTTTTGCCGATGCGCGCGGCCGCCTGGCGGTCCGCGCCGGCCGGCTGCTGGATGTCGAGACCGGCCGGACGACCCCGGACCGGACGTTGCTCGTCGACGACGGTCGAATTGAGGCTGTCCTCGGGGATGACGACGGCCTCCCGGACGGCACGCCCGTCATCGACCTGGGCGGCCTCACCGTCCTGCCGGGGCTCATCGACACCCACGGCCACCTTGTCGGCGAGGTGCAGACGGCCGGCGTTCCCGGCACCACCACCTCCGCCGCGCAGGAGGCGATGCTCGGCGTTCGGAATGCGCGCGTCACGGCGCAGGCGGGCTTCACCACCGTCCGCGACCTGGGCCCCTTCCGTGCCTTCACCGACATTGCCGTGCGGGATGCCATCGATGCCGGCGAGATCGAAGGCCCGCGCATGCAGTGTGCGGGCGCATTCATCACGGCTCCCTGGGGCGGTGGAGACGTGGTGGGCCTGGCCCACGACATCGTTCTCCCGGACGACCTCCGCTTCGGTGTGGTCAGTGGCCCCGAGCAGGTGCGGGAGCGCGTCCGGCGCCTGCTGATCGGCGGCGCCACCGTCATCAAGTGCATCGGAACAGGCGCGGTCCTCACCCGCGGCGGCGTCCCCGGCGCCCCGGAGCTCTCCGAGCGCGAGATGCGCGCTGCGGTCAAGGAGGCGGCGCACTACGACACCTTCGTCGCCGTCCACGCGCACAGCGCCAGGGGCGCCCGGCGGGCTGTCCGTGCCGGCGCCCGGTCCGTGGAGCACGGCTCGATGCTGGATGCGGAGACCATCGACCTGATCGCGGACTCGGGCACCTTCCTGGGCGTCGACCTGTACGACGGCGAGTGGGCGCTGGAGCACGGCGAAGCCGACCACTGGCCTGCCGACACGATGCGCAAGCTGGCCGAGACGATGGATACGGGCGTGGCCGCCTTCCGGATGGCGGTGGAGCGCGGGGTGCGGATCACGTACAGCACGGACAGCGGCGTCTACCCCCACGAGGAGGTCGCCAGGCAGTTCGAGACCTACGTCCGGTTCGGGATGACTCCGTTGGCTGCGATCCGCTCCGCGACGATCGTGGCGGCGGAGTGCATGGGCTGGGCGGACCGGGTCGGGACGCTGGCGCCGGGCCGGCACGCGGACCTGGTGGCGGTGGCCGGGGACCCGCTGGCGGACATCACGGTGCTGGAGCGGCCGGCGGTGGTGCTCAAGGGCGGCCGCCGGGTCCTGGACCAGCGGGCCGGCTGAGCGAGGCGCGTTCGCGGATGCTCCTCGGGATCGACCACCTCGTCATCGCCGTCCGGGACCCGGATGCCGCCGCGGCCGATCTGGAGCACGACGTCGGTCTCGCGTTCACGGGCGGCGGATGCCACGAGGCGATGGGAACGTTCAACCGCCTCGCCTTCCTGGGCGACACGTACCTCGAGCTGATCGGCGTGTTTGACCGGGAGCTCGTCCGATCGTCGACGACGTTCGCCGTGGGCCGGGCGTCGATGGCGCTGCTGGACGAGGGCCGTGAGGGGCTGGCGACGTTCGCGCTCGCCACCGACGACGTGACAGGCGATGCGGGGCGCCTGCGGGCCGGCGGTTCGCCGATCGGAGAGCCGGTCGCGGGGTCGCGGATCCGACCGGATGGTGGCGTGGTCCGCTGGGTCACGGCCTTCCCGCCGCTGGGCCCGTCCGAGCCGCCGTTCCTGATCGAGCACGAGTATGCAGGTGCCGAGTGGGGTGGCGAGGCGAGGGCTGTCCGCGCGGCGTTCCGCCATCCGGGCGGAGGGCGCCTCCGGATGACCTCGCTGGAGCTGCCGGTGCCTGACCCCGTCGCGACAGCGGAGGCCTATCGGCGCGTCCTTGGATTCGCGTTCTCAGACGGGTGGCGCGGTTCGGTCGGCGGGCAGGCCCTCTCGCTGTGGGCGGGCGCCCCGGGTGATCTGCCGATCGTGCGTCTCCAGGCCGAGCCGGGCACGCCGCCGCTGGACCTCGTCCGCTTCGGTCTCCGGTGGCTCCGCGCCCCGGCCGCCTGAGGATCGGACTCAGGCCGGGCCGGCACTCGCACTCAGGCCACGGGGTTCCGGCGCAGGCGTACGCCGTCGCGGACCGAGATCGGGCGGGGTGGTGCAGGCGGGCCGCCGGCTCGCCGTCCTCATCGTGGGCGCGCTGGGACTGATCGGGGCGGCGGCGATCGCCTACGTGGTCACGGGCCGCGCGCTCGTCCCGATCAGGAAGAGCTTCGAGGCCCAGCGCCGGTTTGTCGCGGATGCCTCGCACGAGCTCCGCACGCCCGCCGCGCTGATCCGCGCCAACGCCGAGGTGCTGGAGCGCGAGGCGCTGGTCACCGGCGACGGGGATGCTCTGCTCACCGACATCATCGGCGAGGCGGACCGGTTGGGCGGCCTCGTGGGTGAGCTGCTCCAGCTGGCCGCCTGGGACGAGACCCGGCTGACCGTCGAGCCAGTTCGTCTCGATGCGGCCGCGCTCGCCGCCGACACCGTCCGCGGCGCCACGGCGCTGGCCGCCGAGCGGAGCGTGCGCCTCGAGATGGACGCGCCCATGCCGGTCCCGGCGACCGTCGACCGCTACCGCCTGGTGCAGCTGCTGCTCATCCTGATCGACAACGCGATCGACCACTCGCCGCCCGGGGAGACCGTCACGGTGAGAGTGCGAGGCGTCGACGGGAATGCCGTGATCGAGGTGGACGATCGAGGGCCTGGCATCCCACCTGCCGAACGGGAGCGGATCTTCGAGCCGTTCACCCGCCTGTCGGGCACGACCCGGCACGGGTCCGGCGGCACGGGCCTGGGTCTCGCCATCGCGCGCCGGATCGTCGACGCACACGGCGGGACCATCCGCGCCGACTCCCCGGCCGGCGGCGGCGCCCGGTTCAGCGTGACGCTGCCCGGCGTCGCCGGGCAAACTCCGGCGGCCAACGCAGGCTGAGGTCGGCCAGAGGGTCGTCCGCCGTCATGCGGCGAGCCTGGCTAGGATCCGGCCGCGCCCGCCGCACCCACCTGAGCGAGAGCGGGCCTCTCGTCGAGCATCGCTGGCAGGCGCACCGCGACCGCGAACACGGCGCTGGCGACCGTCAGCACACCGGCCCCGACGAACAGGGCGGTCGCGTCGATGTCGATCAGGGCGCCCGATAGCCCCAGCGACAGGGGCGAGATCCCGAACCCCATGAGCATCACGATGCTCATGACCCGACCGACCATCGCGGGCTGGATGCGGCCCTGCAGCCACGAGACCGCGACGACGTTCACGTAGCCGATCGTGGCGCCCGCCGCGGCGAGTGCCACGACGACGCCCGGCAGCGAGCCCAGCAATCCGACGGCGACCATCATCACGCCGGCGACGGCAACGGCCGCGACGACCGCGCGGCCCTGGCGCTCAAGCCGCACGTTGCCGGCCAGCATGATCCCCACGAGGGCGCCCGCGGCCCAGCCCGCCTCCATGGCAGCCAGACCCATGGGACCCGCGTCAAAACGCCGCTGCGCCAGCCACGGAATCCCGACACCCGCGGGCCCGTTGAGAGCGAAGTTCAGCACCATGGCCAGCAGCAGCAGGGTGCGAACCGCGGGGTCGGCCGCGACGTAGCGAATGCCGTCCACCAGCTCCGCCCTGAACGACCGGCCCGTTGGCGCGGGCGGGGTCCCAACAGGCGCGGTCTCAACGGGCGCGGTCGCAACTTGCGTGGTCCCAGCGGGCGCCGCCACACCGGCTGCTGGGTCCGCCATCCGGTGAGCCGTGGCCGGCCCCATGAGCAGGATGACGAGGGCCGCGACGAAGAAGGAGACAGCGTCAACGGCGAACGCTGTCCCCGTGCCGGCGATCGCGATGACGATCCCGGCAAGCGGCGGGCCCACCATCGATGAGAGCTGGAGGGTGCCCTGCAGCAGCGCGTTCGCCGACGGCAGGCGATCCGCCTCCACTGCTCGCGGCAGGAACGCCTGCTGGGCGGGCATGTACAGGGCGTCCGCGGCACCGAACAGGACGCCGAGGACCATCAGGGCAGGAACGGAGGCCATGCCGTTCATCGCCAGGGCGGCAATGACGCCGACGATGACGCCCCGCGCAACGTGGGCGGCGACCATCAACCCTCTGGCCGGACGGCGGTCGGCGAGGACGCCGAACGGCACGATGAGGACTGCCCGGGGCACGGCGACAGCGATCAGCACAGCGCCGAGCGCGAGGCCGGAGCTGGTGAGGCTGATCACCAGCCAGGCGAGGGCGATGTAGTGGAACTGGTCGCCGAGGACGGAGATGGCCTCGCTCGCCCACAGGAGGCGGAAGTCGCGGACCCCGAACGCCCGCCACATCGGCAGGGAGCGGGCCCCCGCCAGAGAGTTCACTCCAGGACGATCCGGACCACGTTGTCGCCGTCGTCGACCTCCAGGACCGGACCTCGCATGCCGCTGTTGAGCGCCTCGCGGACGCGGTCAACCTGGTCCCCGGAAAGCCCGGGCACGCGGTCCAGGGCCAGGCGGCCGACGGCGATCGGCAGGCGGAGGTTCACGATCTGGCGGCCGCCCTCGCTGACCTCGAGCCGGAGCGACACCGCCGCTCGACCGCCGGCGTCGACGTCGGGCTGGGAGCCGTGGCTGGAGCCGGCGGGCGGCACGTCGCGGGGCGGGGCCTTCCGGGTGTCCCCGGTGCCGGCCGTCGCGGTGTGCCCGGACCGGGCGTCGAGCGCGGCAAGGATCGAAGCGGCTTCCTCGGCGCTGACAGTGCCGTCGGCGACGAGTCTGAGGACCTGCTCCAGCGGATCGGTGGCCATCAGCACCACCCCCGGAAGGAGCGAGGGCCGGCTTCGTCCAGCGCCTCGAGGTGACGGGAGGCCGTCTCGATGTCGACGTCCCCGCGCTCGAGGGCCCGGAGCACATCCAGGCGATCGGCCTCGCGCCGGTCGATCGCCGGCTCAGGGGCGTTCCAGGCCTGGGTGTCCTCCTCGTTGAGAGGTCGGGGCTCACTGGCTGGGTCGAGCGCCGGCGGCTGGGCGGTGAGCTCGGGCGGGGCCGGCGCCACGGCGACCACCGGAGGCTGCGGGGCGAGGATCCCGGGTCCGCTCACGATCCGGAGCCGAACGTCGCCCGAGGTCGTGCGCACGGACAGCGGAACGGATCCCTTGCCCACGACCAGCGTGCGGCGTCCCTGGCCACCCTCCGTGGCGTGCGGCCCGGTCGCCCGGATGTCGCCGGCGATGGTCTGGGCCTCCAGGCGGACCGGGCTGCCCGTGATGATGTCGACGTCGCCCGAGACGGAGCTGATGCTGTGGCGGGCGCCCTGGGCGAGGTCCCCCTCCACCCGGATGTCCCCGCTGGTGGTGCTGGCGTCGAGGGTCTCCAGGCGCGGCGCCCGGACCTTCAGGTCACCGGACACCGTCCGAGCCGTCAGGGCGATATCGACCGAGGACTCGAGGACGGCATCGCCCGCCATCGTGTCCAGGTGCACCGGACCGGCAGACACGGAGACCCGCAGGTCACCCGACGCCGACGCCCATCGGCTGGCGCCGCCGATCCCGAGGGCTTCCACGTCACCGCTCGTCGTGCGGAGCGAGACCACGGCGGTCCGGGGAAGCTCGATGTCGAGGTCCGGGGAACGACGAATGCGCACCTGGACCGGTCCCAGCTTGAACCCGCCCTCGCCGTCCCGGAAGCCGCCCTCGCCGTCCCGGATGCGGACGACGCCGGGGGCGGTCTCGAAGTGGACGCGATCGTCCAGGGGCTTGCCGTCCCGGGCCCTGACGACCACCCGGTCACCGTCGATCCCGCGGATCCTCAGGTCGCTGGCCGCGAGGACGATCTCCACGGACCCACCCGGGTCCAGCGGCAGCTCGCGGGCGTGGGAGATGATGGCTGCGTTCGCTGTCACTTGGCGTTCCCTCCCAGCGCGCGAATGGCCTCGGCGGCCTGCTCGGCGCTCAGCTCGTGCGCGGCGAGGCGCTCCAGGATGTCGCGCCGGGCGGCCTGGCTCTCATCTGCGGTGGGGGCGGCGCCCGGCTGAGCCCCGCCGCTCGGGGCCGGATCCGCCTCGTCCCGGGGCCCGAACCCGAGGGCGCGGATCAGCGCCTCCACGCGGGCGCGAACCGTCGGGTAGCTGATCCCGAGCTCCCGCTCCATGTCGCGGAGGTTGCCGCGGCTGCGCAGGAAGCTCTCCAGGACCTGCGTCTGCTCGCGGGTGAGGCTGGCGAACCGCCCCACCCCGAACTCCCCCTCGATGGTCGTCCCGCAGTTGCCGCAGCGCAGCCGCGTCACCGCGAGCTCACCCGTGCAGACGGGACAGGTGGCGATGATGTCATAGAGCACGACCGAACCCCATAAAGCGTAGATTGCTTTCGGTTTTATAAGTCCTGTTTACCATTATGTCAAGTCCCAATTCAGATCGTGAACCAAGGGGGCGCATCTGCTCCATCCTCAGCGCTGGGGCTTCCTCCCGTCCCGACCCCGTTCTCGCGCCACCGGCCCCGTCCCGCCACGTCGCACCCCGCACCCGCGGTTCCGCTATGTGTCACCAGGTCGATGGACGAGCGGCGGGGGCGGCGGACGGACGGACGGGACGGCGGACGGACGTTGGGATGTGCGTCACGAAGACCGGTCAGGATTGCCGCACGGCGCCGGCCCGGGCTATCCTGTGGATCCGTGATGCTCGCCCCGGACCGTCAGCCGGTGCACCACGATCCCGCTCACACGTTGATGCGGAGAAGCCAGACGGAGGGCCCGCCACGTGACCATCCTCGACCGCGCGCGAGAAGCGTTTCCCGTCCGCATCGACACCGCCCTGCTCGCCGACGAACCCGGCGCGACCAAGGCTCGCCTCGATCATGCGACCGAGCTCGCGCGCAACGTCCGGCGCGACCTGGTGAAGGCCGGCGGCGACCTGCGCCTCGACGACCGCATGGACGAGATCGGCGGGCGCATCCGCGGCGCGGCTTCGACGCCCCGTCTGCAGGCGCTCGTCGCACGTCTGGAGCGCGACTGGCCGGGGACGGACCGTGACCGCTACGACCGCGCCTATTCCCGGGGTTGGGCCCAGAGCCGGACCGCCCACCTCGCTGTCGGGTTTGCAGCGGGCATCGGTGTGGGCCTGGTGGCCGCCGTGCTCCTCGATCCCAGGCGAGGCAAGGCGAGGCGCGAACGGATCGCGGCCAGGACCAGCAGCCTGACCCAAGGGCTCGGTGAGAGAGTCGGCGGTGCCCTCAAGGGCACGTCGGAACGGGCGCGCGGCGTCGCAGCCGGGCGTGGCCCCGTGGAGACACTGCCGGACGAGCCGATCCAGCCGGCCACAGCGGGGATCCCCGATCCGGAGGTGCTTCCCGTCGAGGCGGAGGCGCCCGCGGAGGTGGAGGCGCCAACCGAGCCTGAAGTCCCGGTGGCGGTCGACGGTTCCGCGCGACCCGGGTAGCCACGGGGTCGCTGCCGACATCCGCGCCTCGCAGCGTGGCAGTCGGGCTGGAGTGGCCGGGATGAGGTCAGGGGATCGTGGCCCGGTACGAGACCTGGAGCGCGCCACCGTCGTCCCGCAGCTCAAGGTTGCCGTCACGGAAACCGAATGTGGTGGCCGCCGCCAGCGCCGCGTAGTACGCGGTCTCCTGGGTGTTGACGTCGTCCTCACAGGCCATCATCGTCCCCGCGGTCGGACCGATCCTGATGCTCGATCCGTCGACGGTGTAGGTGGCGCTGTACCCGTTGCAGCCGCCCGAGCCCGCCACGTTGCCGTCCTCGGCAAAGACAGCGGTCACCTCGACGCCGCCCACGACGCTCGTGACGGCACCCTTGCCGTTGTTGATCCCGGTCGCGACCCACCGCGTACCGGTGAGCGCAGGATTCGCAACCGCGACAAACGTGAGACCGACCTTGCCGTCCTCGGTCATGGAGCTCCAGGACGTCACCCCTGATTGACCACGTCACCACGTTGCCCAGCACGGTCGTGAAGGCCGACTCGAGGGCCATCTGGACATCGGGGCAGGCCATCTTGGTCATCCCCAGGAGGCCGACCGTGAGCGTATCGCCGTCCAGCGTGTAGCTGCCGGTGAAGGAGTTGCAGCCGGCGTTGCCGGAGACCGTCCCTCCCTCGAACACGGCGGTAGCAGCCACCAGCTCGGGGACCGGGACCGCGTTTCCCTGCGGCCCCGCGTAGCCAGTCAGCTGCCAGTTCGTGCCCTCGAGGGCGGAGGCGCCCCCTGGTGCCTCGGACGGCACTTCGGCGACGGCGGTCGGAGATGCCGCGCCAGCTCCGGTTGAGCCGCCGCCCGTCGAGCAGGCAGCGAGGACCACGGCCACGGCGGCGAGCGGGGCCACGAGGCGCAGCGTGGCGCGCTTGGCGAGGAGTTGTCGATGCATGTGCGGTCTCCACGCGGGCTTGTGGGTCGAGACCTGGGCGGGCGCCCGGTCGCGTTGGGTTCCGAGTCAGTCTACGTCTGCGTGCCCTGCCAGCCCGGCTACCGGGCTGGCAGGTCGATGGCCTCGCCGGGCGTCAGGAGCCGGACCGGGATCCCGGGCGCCAGGCGGGCCGCGGCCTCGACGAAGGCCGAGCCCGGCGTCTCGAACGGCTCCGGCACGAATCGCCGCAAGCCCGCTGGGTAGAACGTCCCGAAGTGGATCGGGACCGCGAGCGCGGGGCGCAGGATCGCGGCTGCCTCCGCCGCCCGCTCCGGGTTCATGTGCCCTGGCCCGATCGTCGGGCCCCAGCCCCAGACCGGCAGCAACGCCGCGTCCAGGCGTCCGGCCAGGGCGGCCATCTCGGGGAAGACGTCGGTGTCTCCGGGGAAGTAGATCGTGCGCGAGCCCGCCACCACGCAGCCCAGCGCGGGACCCTCCGGTCCGAGCGGCTCACGCCGGCCGGAGTGCTCGGCACGGACGATCTCGACATGGACCTGGTCGATGGTCAGGCGGTCGCCCGGCTCAACCTCCTCCACCGGGCCGAGCCCGATCTTGGCCACGGTCCGCCCGAAGCCACGCGGCACGATCACCGTGGGCCGGCCGGGGATCCTGCGGAGCGACGGCGGATCGAGGTGGTCGTGGTGACCGTGGCTGATGAACACCGCGTCGAGATCCGCGAACAGCTCGGGCAGGACCGCTTGCACCTGACGGCGGACCGGGCCGAGACCCCGGCGAAGCACCGGGTCGGTGAGGATCCGGAGATCGTCAACCTCGATGAGCACCGTGGAGTGGCCGAGGAACGTGAGCCTCGCGCGCTTTGGGCCTGCGGAGCCGGGCGGCGAGGCCGCGCGGACGGCGCGCCAGGCATCGTCGCGGGCGGCATCACGGGCTGGCATGGACGCTATGGTGCCCTGAATCGCCGCTCGCCGGGAGCCGTGCAGGGGGCACCGGCCCGCGGCGGGCCCGGCCGGGCGCTTCGAGGGCCAAACGGCCCCCTGAGCGCACGTAATCCGGTGACCGGGGGGCCGCCTGGACAGTTCCGATCGCCTGCCCGCGCGCGGCTCGGGTGGCGCAAACTTGGTGCTGGCATCGAAGGCTCCGCGCCTTGCCGATTCCCGTCCCCGCCGCCACCAGGACCCGGGTGGCTCGCGCCGCCCGAAAGGATGCAGAAGACTGATGGATCAGCACTGGGAGTGCCTCGATGGCAACGAGGCTGCCGCCCGCGTTGCCTACGCCGTGAGCGAGGTCATCTCGATCTACCCGATCACCCCGGCCTCGCCGATGGCCGAGTACTGCGATGACTGGTCCGCGGCCGGCCGTCCGAACCTCTGGGGCGCCGTGCCCGCCGTGGCCCAGATGCAGTCAGAGGCCGGCGCCGCCGGCGCGATGCACGGGGCGCTGCAGAAGGGCGCGTTCGCGACGACGTTCACCGCGTCGCAGGGCCTGCTCCTGATGATCCCGAACATGTTCAAGATCGCCGGCGAGCTCACGCCTTCGGTGATCCACGTGGCGGCGCGGACGCTCGCGACCCACGCCCTCTCGATCTTCGGCGACCACAGCGACGTCATGCATGCCCGTGCGACGGGATGGGCGATGATGGCGGCGGGCTCGGTCCAGGAGGCGCACGACTTCGCGCTGGTCGCCCACGCGGCCACGCTGCGGGCCCGGGTGCCGTTCCTCCACTTCTTCGACGGTTTCCGGACGAGCCACGAGGTCAACAAGATCTCGGTCCTGGATTACGAGCAGATCCGCGCGCTGATTCGCGAGGAAGACCTCCTCGCGTTCCGCCGCCGCGGCCTCACCTCCGAGACGCCGGTCGTGCGCGGTACCGCGCAGAACCCCGACGTGTTCTTCCAGGCCCGCGAGGCGTGCAACCCGTACCACGACGCGGTGCCCGGGATCGTGCAGGAGGTTTTCGACGAGCTGGCCGCCCAGACAGGCCGCCGCTACTCGCTGGCGGAGTACCACGGCGCTCCGGACGCAGACCGCGTCGTGGTGGTGATGGGTTCCGGGGCGGGCGCGGTCGAGGAGACCGTGGACACCCTGGTCGCCGCCGGTGAGAAGATCGGGATGATCACCATCCGGCTCTTCCAGCCGTTCCCCAGCGAGCAGCTCGTGGCCGCACTCCCGAAGACGGTCCGCGCGATCGCCGTGCTCGACCGCACCAAGGAGCCGGGCGCCGTCGGCGAGCCGATGTACCAGGCGGTGGTTGCCACCCTGGCCGAGGCGATGGACCGCGACGACCCGCCGTTCGCGACGATCCCGCGCGTCATCGGCGGCCGCTACGGCCTCTCCTCCAAGGAGTTCACGCCGTCGATGATCAAGCCGATCTTCGACGAGATGCTCGCCGCGAAGCCGAAGCGCCACTTCACGGTCGGCATCTACGACGACGTCACCAACCTCAGCCTTCCGATCGCGACGTCGTTCGGACACCCGCGGCCGGCAGGTGAGGTGCAGGCCCTGTTCTACGGCCTCGGCTCGGACGGGACCGTCGGCGCGAACAAGGCGTCGGTGAAGATCATCGGAGAGGGGACGGATCTCTACACCCAGGGCTACTTCGTCTATGACTCCAAGAAGTCCGGCAGCGTCACCGCCTCGCACCTGCGCTTCGGGCCGGAGCCCATCCGCTCCACGTACCTCGTGGACGACGCGGACTTCGTGGCCTGCCACCAGTTCGGCCTGCTCCAGACCGTCAAGGTCCTGGAGCACGCCAAGCGGGGCGCCACATTCCTGCTCAACTCGCCGTACGGCCCCGACGAGGTCTGGGATCACCTTCCCGTCGAGATCCAGCACCAGCTGGTGGAGAAGCAGATCAGCCTGTGGGTGATCGACGCGATGGCGGTGGCGGCCGAGACCGGCATGGGCAACCGCATCAACACGATCATGCAGCCCTGCTTCTTCCACCTCTCCGGCGTCCTGCCGGCCGAGGAGGCAGTCGAGCGGATCAAGGACTTCGTCAAGAAGACCTATGCGAAGCGCGGCGATGCCGTCGTCAAGCGCAACTACGCTGCGATCGACCTCTCGATCGAGCGACTGGGCAAGGTGGCCCTGCGGCCGGTCGGAGAGGCCCGGCCGATCCGGTCCCTCGTCCCCGACACGGCGCCTGACTTCATCCGCGACGTCACGGCCCGCCTCATGGCCGGCGAGGGCGACCTGCTGCCGGTGAGTGCGCTGCCCGTGGACGGCACGTTCCCCACCGGCACGACCAGGTACGAGAAGCGTGCGATCGCCCAGCTCATCCCGATCTGGGACGAGGCGATCTGCATCGATTGCGGCAAGTGCGCGATGGTCTGCCCGCACGCGGCAATCCGGATGAAGGTCTACCCGGAGGCGGCGCTCCCCGCCTCCCCCGTCGGGTTCGCCAGCAAGGAGTTCAAGTCCCGCGAGCTCCTGGACCACCGCCTCACCATCCAGGTCGCCCCGGACGACTGCACCGGGTGCGGCGTGTGCGTTGACGTCTGCCCCGCCAAGAGCAAGACGGACGTGGGTCACAAGGCCATCAACATGGAGGCCTACCTCGATCACCGGGACGCGGAGCGCGAGCGCTGGGACGCCTTCACGGCGATCGCCCCGCTCGACCGCAGCCTGATCCCGCACGACACGGTCAAGGGCTCCCAGGTCCTCGAGCCGCTGTTCGAGTTCTCCGGCGCCTGCGGCGGCTGCGGCGAGACGCCCTACCTGCGCCTCGTGACCCAGCTGTTCGGCGACAGGATGATCGTGGCCAACGCCACCGGCTGCTCGTCGATCTACGGTGCCAACCTGCCGACCACCCCGTGGACGGTCAACGCCCAGGGCCGGGGTCCCGCCTGGGCGAACTCCCTGTTCGAGGACAACGCCGAGTTCGGCCTGGGCATGCGCCTCGCGCTCGACGCGCAGACGACCTTCGCCCGCGACCTGCTCCAGCGCGTGGCCCCCATCGTGGGCGACGACCTCGTGCGCGAGCTGCTCGACAGCCCGCAGGAGACCGAGCCCGAGATCATCGCCCAGCGCGCCCGTGTGGACCGCCTCCGGGAGCTGATCGAGGGCATCGACGGCGACCACGGCGAGGACGCCCGCCAGCTCCTCGCGCTCAGCGCGGATCTCGTCCGCCAGGGCGTCTGGATCGTCGGTGGCGACGGGTGGGCCTACGACATCGGCTTCGGAGGGCTGGACCAGGTCCTCTCGTCGGGCAGGAACGTCAACATCCTGGTCCTCGACACCGAGGTCTACTCCAACACCGGCGGCCAGGCCTCCAAGGCCACGCCGCGGGGCGCGGTCGCGAAGTTCGCGGCTGCCGGCAAGTCGACCGGCAAGAAGGACCTGGGTGCGATCGCCCGGGCCTACGGCAACGTATTCGTGGCGCAGGTCTCGATGGGTGCCAACGATGCCCAGACGACCAAGGCCCTGCTCGAGGCGGACGCCTGGCCGGGCACCTCGCTGATCATCGCCTACTCGACCTGCATCGCCCACGGCATCGACATGTCGCGCTCGATGTCGCACCAGAAGGACGCCGTCAAGAGCGGCTACTGGCCGCTCTACCGGTTCCAGCCCAGCGAGGTGGAGGACGGACAGCCGTTCAAGCTGGACTCCGCCAAGCCGTCCATTCCCATCCGGGAGTTCGTGGCCACCGAGACGCGGTTCGCCATCCTGGAGCGCACAGACCCGGAGCGTGCCGCGCAGCTCGCGGAGCTCGCCCAGGCCGACGCCGACGAGCGATGGCGCTACTACGAGCAGCTGGCGGGCATGCGCCGCAGCGTGCCCCACGTCAATGCCGTTGACGCGAACGCGGATCTGGTCGCCGCGCTCGGCGCCGGCGAGAAGGGAGACGAGGCGTGACCCCCGACCTGAGCACCCGCTACCTCGGGCTCGAGCTCCGCTCCCCGATCGTCGCCTCCTCGTCGCCCCTGACGGGGGACCCCGTGTCGGCGAAGCAGCTCGAGGACGCCGGCGTCGGCGCCGTCGTGCTGCCGTCGCTGTTCGAGGAGGAGATCCTCAACGAGGAGATCGAGCTCAACCGCGCCCTCGAAGCCGGCACCGAGGCCTTCGCCGAGGCGCTGAGCTACTTCCCGGGCATCGACACGTTCAAGGGCATCGGGGACCGTTACCTCACGCGCCTCGAGAAGACGAAGCAGAGCCTCACGATCCCGGTGATCGCCAGCCTGAACGCGGCGACCACCGGCGGCTGGGTCCGCTACGCCCGCCTGATGCAGGATGCCGGGGCGGACGCCCTGGAGCTCAACCTGTACCACCTGGCCGCGAACCCGGGCATGACGGCCGTGGACCGCGAGGACATGGACCTCCAGCTCATCGCGGCCGTGCGTGCGGCGGTGGACATCCCGCTGGCCGTGAAGCTCGGACCGTCGTACTCCGCCCTCGCGAACTTCGCGGGCCGGGCGGTGGCGGCCGGGGCGAACGGCCTCGTGCTGTTCAACCGCTTCTACCAGCCGGACCTGGACCTGGACACGTTCGACGTTGTCAACCGGGTTGCCCTGAGCCACCCCTCGGAGCTGCGCATGCCATTGCGGTGGATCGCCATCCTCCGCCCGCAGCTGGGCACGGGCGTGGGGCTGGCTGCCACGTCAGGCGTGCACTCGGGCAGCGACGCGCTCAAGGTGCTGCTGGTCGGTGCGGATGTCGCCATGGTCGCATCGGCCGTGCTTCGGGACGGCCCGGATCACATCCGGACCGTACAGGATCAGCTGGTCGCCTGGATGACCGAGCGGGAGTACGAGTCGGTCAACCAGCTGCGGGGCAGCGCGAGCGCCGCGACGATCAAGGACCCGACGGCCTTCGAGCGTGCCAACTACCTGGCCACGCTGCACTCCTGGTCCGCGCCGGACGATTTCGTCACGGCGTAGGGGACACCTCGGGCCCGGGCCACACCGCCTCGAACCTGAACGGCGCCGGTCGATCCGACCGGCGCCGTCCGCGTGTCTGCGAGCAGCTTCGGGTCAGCCCCCGCGCCACTCTCCCACCGTGGTGCTCAGCCTGCCGATCACCGAGCGGTAGTAGCGGCTGCGCGCGTACGGGTCCATCCGAGCCGTTGCCCCTGGCGTGCGCGTCGAGGCGAACGAGAACTTGTACCGGCCGGTCCGGCTGGGGTCTTTCCAGAACAGCTGCGACATCGTCATCGAGGCGGAGCCGCGGAACAGGCCCTTCACCACGTACGACACGCTCGTGATGCCGCTGGCGAACACCGCCTTGGCGCCCCCACGCAGGAACCCGGCGCCGTAGTTGTCCACCCGCTTGATGGCCGTGGACTTCGAGGGGTTGGCAGCGCCCCACTCGGAGTTGCCCGATGCGTAGCACAGACGATTGAGGACGACCACGGCGTTGGGCGCAAGACCGAGACGCGCCATGTAGTACTCGCCGTAATACTTCCTGTTGCGGTTGCCGTTGCCCGACGTCGAGTTCAGGCCCATGCCGTCCTTGGACTTCCTGGCGAACGGCCCGTACGGGCTGGGCCAGCCGTTGCCGTGACCCAGGTAGATCAGGAGGTTCGCGCCCTTGGCGGCCGCGGACACCTTCGACCACGTGGCGTACGGGGAGTAGACCTCGGTCACCGACGCGCCGTAGCCGCGGGCGAGGCTTGCCAATGAGCGGGCGCTGCGCTTGTAGCTGGCGGTGCTGCTGCCGACCGGACCGACGACGATCACGACCTTGGCGGTCGCTGCGCGAGCCTCAGGGGCTCCCGCGGTCGAGGCGGTCACGATGACGAGTGCGGCGAGGATGCCGGTCAGCAGCGACCGGATCCTCCTGGAGGACGCCCTCTGGGCGCCTTGGTGGGTGTGCAGCAATCCTCTTGCCTCCCTTCGGCCAGAACGCCACGCCTGGGGCGGGACGACGGTTGGAGTTGTGGCCGTCGGCGGCTGGACATGGGTGGCGAGGGGCGGGCGCGGCACGTTCGTCCGCACGGCGGACCGGGGGACCGCCGGGGGTCCGGTGCAGCGTGGCGGCCCACCTGAGAGCGACAGGGTGCCTGCCGGGGGACGGCTCTTCGGTTGTCGGCCTGTCTGCGTTCGGACGTTTCCGACCCCGTTGGGTCCCGCGGAGTATGTCAGAGGGCGGCGGGGGCGCACCGAGGGCCGAACGGCCCGAAAAGTCCAGGTCGACGAATCTCGTCCGGCGTCACGGGGCGCGCCGCGGGCGGGACCGGCCTATCGGAGCCCGCCCGCAGCACCACCTGCTCCGGTGCGCCATGACGCCCGATCAGCCCCGCCTCGCGATCGGTGCCATGGAACCCCTGGCCAGCGCGACCAGGTCCGAGGCGGCCAGCTCGATCTCCAGCCCGCGCCGTCCGGCCGAAACGTGGATCGTGGGGAAACCAGCCGCACTGGCGTCCAGGACCGTCGGCAGCGGGCGCCGGGTCCCGAGCGGGCTGATGCCACCGAGAACGTAGCCCGTCACCTTCTCGGCGTCGGCCGGCGGCGCGATGACCGCACGGCGCCCGCCGAGCGCGGACGCCACCGCCTTGAGATCGACCTCGGCGTCGGCCGGCACGATCGCCAGGCCCGGGCGTCCGTCCACGCTCACGACGATCGTCTTGAACACCCGCGCGGCCTCGATCCCCAGGGCCTCGACCGCCTCGAGCGCATACCCGGACCCGCCCTCGTGTCGCGCCGACCGTGCGTCGTGCGCATATTCATGCACCGTATGCGCGGCGCCCGCGCGCCGTACAACATCGATCGCCCGCGTGCCCCGTGCGCTCATGCGCCCATTGTCGAGTATGCTCCCCACAGTCCGGCGGTCGCCGCCGCCCTCGCGCACCGGTGCCTCATGCGCACCACGCGGGCGCCGCGCCGGGCCATCGCAGACGCCGGCCGCCGCCCAGCGGCCGATACCGGAGAAGACGAAACACCTTGCGCTTCGAAGAGCTGGGGCTCTCAGCCGACCTCCTTCAGACCGTGACCGAGGAAGGCTACGAGGAGCCGACGCCCGTCCAGGAACGGGCGATCCCCCTGATCCTGGCCGGGAGGGACGTCCTCGCCGCCGCCCAGACCGGCACCGGCAAGACGGCCGCGTTCACGCTGCCGATCCTCGACCGCCTTCGCCCGTACGCGAACACGTCGTTCTCGCCCGCGCGTCACCCCGTCCGCTGTCTCGTCCTGACGCCCACGCGGGAGCTGGCCGTCCAGGTCTCCGAGGCCATCAGGACCTATGGCCGCAAGATCCCGCTCCGCGCCTCCGTGGTGTACGGCGGAGTCCCGCTCGACCCGCAGATCAAGGAGCTGCTCGCGGGCATCGAGATCCTCGTTGCCACGCCGGGCCGCCTCCTGGACCTGGTCGGCCAGCGCGCCGCGAACCTGACCCAGGTCGAGATCCTCGTGCTGGACGAGGGGGACCGGATGCTGGACATGGGGTTCATGCCCGACATCCGCCGGATCCTGGACCTGCTGCCCAACCGCAAGCAGAACCTGCTGTTCTCGGCCACGTTCTCGGACGAGATCAAGCGCCTCGCGGGCTCGATCCTCACGAACCCCGAGACCATCGAGGTCTCCCGCCACGGAACCGCCGCCGAGGCCGTCCGCCAGCTGGTCTACCCGGTCGACCGCGACCGCAAGGAGGAGCTGCTCGCCCACCTGATCATCGAGGGCGACTGGCGCCAGGTGCTTGTCTTCACCCGCACGAAGCTGGCCGCCTCTCGCCTGGCCTCGTGGCTCGACCGCCATGGCGTCCCTGCCACGGCCATCCACTCCGACCGCGCGCAGTCCGACCGGACGAAGGCGCTCGAGGCGTTCAAGGCGGGTGAGATCCGGGTCCTGGTCGCGACGGACGTCGCCGCTCGCGGGCTGGATATCGAGGACCTCCCCCACGTCGTGAACTACGAGCTGCCGTGGAACCCGGAGGACTACGTGCATCGCATCGGCCGCACGGGCCGGGCCGGGGCCACGGGCGACGCGATCAGCCTGGTCACGATCGACGAGGCGGACCTGCTGCGCGGCGTGCAGCGCCTGCTCCAGACCGCGATCCCCTGGGAGGTCGCCGACGGCTTCGTGCCGCGTCGTGACGCGGAGGCGCAACCGCTGCGCGCGCCGCGCGGGACCGGCGGCTCGTCGTCCGGTGGCGGCGGGCGAGGTCGCCCAGCCGGCTCCAGCTCGGGCGGTGGCCGGCGCCGCTCCTAGGCCGGCATCTGCCGTGCCGGTTGCCGGCCGGAAGCCTGGCAAGCTGGCAGGGGCGCTCCTTCGCAGGCGGTCGCCCTCGACGGTCCTGGCGGGTCGAATCCCTCGAAGAAGGCCGGGTCCTGGGGGACTAGCCCGGCGAGGCGGGTGAGAAGGAGCCGGACGGCGATGCAGATGCGGGCGCCGATGCACCCGGTCCTGCCGACGACGACGGCGAGGGCGTGAAGGGCGGGGGCGGCGTGATGTCCGCGCGGGGCGCCGCGACCTTCAGGAGCCTGGTGGCGATCTTCGCCGGGTCGTAGCTGCCCTGGTTGGTCAGGACCGCGATCGAGACACCCGCCTCAGGCACGTACGCCACCACGCTCCTGAACCCCAGGAACCGGCCCGAGTGTCCCAGCGCGCGGCGGCCGTCGAGCGACAAGACCCTGATCCCCAGCCCGTATCCGACGCCCGCCGCCATCGCCTGCGTCAGCTCCGCGTCCGCCACCATCGCCGCCTGGACGGCGGCAGGCAGGACCTCGCCCCGGGCGAAGGCGCCCATCCAGCGAGCAGCGTCCACGGCGGTCGCCGCGATCGAGCCCGCTCCGCCCGCCGCCGTCACCACGGACCGGAACGGCATGACGTCGCTCGGCGGGGCCACCCGGACGTACCGGGAGCCGCCGCCGTCCTTCGCCACGCGCCGGTATCCCGTCGCGCCCTCCGCCCGCGACTCCTCCACGACCTGGTACCACGAGCTCTGCAGTCCCAACGGATCCAGCAGGCGGGTCCGCACCTCGAGCGCGATCGTCCTCCCGGTCACGGCCTCCACAACCTCGCCCAACAGCATGTAGTTCGTGTTGGAGTAGCTCCACACCGTTCCCGGGACGGGGCGCTTGGTACGGACGTAGGTCCACGCTCGTTCCGGCGTCCAGGCGTCGTCTGGCTCGGCCCGCAGCGGCTTCTCGATCTTCGGGTTCAGGAAGTAGTCCGGCAGGCCACTGGTGTGGTCGAGCAGCATCCGGACGGTGATCCGTGGATCCAGCTCGTACGCCGGCAGGAGTGATGCCACCGGCTGGTCGAGCGCCAGGTAGCCCTCCCCCACCAGCTGCAGCACCACTGCGGCGGTCAGGGTCTTGGACACCGAGGCCAGCGCGAAGGCCGTGTCGATCGTCACCGGCTCCTTGGCCGCGATGTCAGCCATGCCGGCGGCACCGAGCCAGAGGCGCCCGTCATCCCAGGCGATCGCGACCGAGACCCCGGGGATGGCCGAGCTCTTGCGGAGCTGCGCCAGACGGGCGTCCAGCCGTGCTGCAAGCGCGTCCGCGACCTGGGCTGGTCCTGGGGCGGGAGAGGCCGACGCCCCGGCGGTCGGTGCCGGCGTGGCGGACGGAGGCGAGGTCGGGGGCGGCGCAGTTGGTCCGGCCGGTGCGACCGGGGGCGAGGCAGTATCGATGGGGAGCGGAGAGGTGGCAGCGGATGGAGCCGCGTCGGCCGGCGCGCCGGGCCCTCCGCCCGCGATCCCGCCTCCCGCGACGGCCACGGTGAACGCAAACACCGCCACCAGGCCGACGACGGCGAGCCGTGGCCAGCGTCGTCGCCCGACCGGGGCCCCCGTGGGGTCCGGCTCGCGCTCTTGCGGTGTGTTCGGCATGATGGTGCGACGATACGCCCCCCGGCTCGCGACGGCCGTCGCCCGGCCGGACCGCCCCCCACCACGAGCGTGTGAACACCCGATGCCCGATGACCGCAGCGCCCCCGCCCTCCTCCGAGAGGTCGGCCTGATGGCCGACGGCCCAGCTCAGTGGGGCCGCCAGGTCCGGCACCAGGCGCCCGGCGTGTTCGTGGTGGAGCTCAAGGCCCCCCTGCCGTCGCCGCCGCTGGACCTCTCGCTGATCGGCAAGTGGCTGGAGCGGGTGCCGGACCTCCGGCTGGATGGCGAGCGACCGGTATCGCGGGACCTCCAGCTGCGCCTGAACCGGTTCTGGCTGCCGTCCCAGCAGGTGATCTTCATCGGGTCCTCGACCGGATCGGTGTCCGGGCGGATCGCCGGCATCATCAAGACCGTCCCGGGCGACCGGAAGCCCGCGTGGTCCGGGCTGTGGCTCCACTTCCTGCGGAACCTCGGTGACCTGCGGATCTGGTGGGCCGCGACCGATGCGCCCGAGGAGTACGAGGACGGGCTGCTGGATGCCTTCGCCGCCTGGGTGCCTGCGGCCGAGCGTGCTGCGCTGCACGCACCCGACCCGGTGCTGCCCTGGGGAGTGCTGCGGGCAGAGACGGGTGCCCGCAAGGAGACGGGCATCACCAACGCGCTGATCCCGGAGGCCAAGGTCCCGGAGCCGCCGCCCGTCACCCGGATCGTGGACCTGCCGCCCGCCGAGGCCGATGGCGCCCGCGACGAGGCGAAGCGCGGCCGCCGTCCGGCGCCCGGCAGAGGCACCGGCCGGATCGCCTCGGCCGCCGCCTATGCCGCCCAGGGGTCGCCCCGGAAGGTCCACGAGCCGATCATCCTGTCGCCGGAGGGCATGGAGAGGCTCGAGGCGGAGCTGGCTGAGCTGCATGCACAACGGCCGGGCGTGATCAAGCGGATCGCCACCGCGCGCGAGCACGGAGATCTCAAGGAGAACGCGGAGTACCACGCGGCCCGCGAGGAACAGGGGTTCCTGGAAGGACGCATCAAGGCGCTCGAGGCCAAGCTCAAGATCGCGGTCGTCGTCGCGCCTGCAGAGCGCGGTGCCGTGGTCGGGCTCGGGTCGCGCGTCCGCGTGGAGGTGGATGGTGACGAGTCCGTCATGCAGGTCGTCAGCTCCGCGGAGGCGAACTCCCGCGAGGGACGGATCTCGAGCATCTCGCCGGTCGGCGCGGCCCTGATGGGCCGGCGCGTCGGGGACGCCGTGACGATCGTGACCCCGGGCGGCGAGATCCGGTACGAGATCCTGGAGCTCGAGTAGCGATCAGGCGCCGCCGGTGCCGCCCGGATCGCGGCGGTTGCGCCGGCCGGTGAACAGCGAGGCCACCACGAGCAGCGCCCCGAAGCCGATCACGACGTACGGGAGCACCTCATCGAGGTTCGCGATCCGGTGCCCCGAGATGCCGACCACGCCCTCGAAGAACAACCCGAACCCGAGGAACAGGCCAAGGCCCACGAGCGTGGTCCGGAAGCCGTCGGCGGCCAGATCGCGGTCGCCCCGGGCGAGGCCGTAGACGAGCATCGCGAGGCCGGGTGCCGTCGGGGCGACGAGCGCCCACGCGTAGGCCCACGTCCCGTACAGGCCGTATGCGTCCTGGACCCAGAGGATGCCGCCGACCATGGCGAGGATCGTGCCGGGGATGGCGAGACCCAGGCCGCCACGGGGCGGAATTGCGAGCGAGCCGATGAGCATCACGAGGCCCGGGACGATGATCCAGAGCGGCCACGAGCTCGATCCCAGGGTCGTGTCCACCAAGCGGATCAGCAGGACGACGACGCCGATCACGACCAGCACGATGCCGGCCACGAGACCCGGCTGCGTCTGCGTCTGCGGGGGCGGCTGCATCTGCGTCTGCGGGGGCGACTGCGGATGCGGATGCGGGGGCGGCTGCGGTTGCGTCTGCTGGGTTGGGCCGGAGCTTGCGGCCCAGGAGGGCGGCGCCGAAGTCTGGGCGGGAACGTCCCACGGGGCCGCGCCGGCTGGCGGCGAGGCGTTGGTCGGGGGCTGGGAGGGAGTCACGGGCGGGATCGGCGGCGGGTCGACGGGGGTGGTCGGCGAGTCGTCGCGGACGGGATCGGCCGGATCGGGCGTGGTCATCGGATGTCCTCCGGGCAGGGCACCATCCTACGCTCGTCCGCAGCATCTCTCTCGCGCGATGTGCGTGCCGGAGTATCGTTTTGGGATCACGCGCCACCCGCTCGCGCCCGGGAGCCCGATGCTCGAGATCCGCAACCTCACCAAGCGCTACGGCCCCGTCACCGCCCTCGACGACGCCTCGTTCGCCGCCAGCCCGGGACGCCTGGTGGGGTTCCTGGGTCCGAACGGCGCCGGCAAGACGACCGCCATGCGCTGCGTCTTCGGGCTCGCCGTGCCCGACACGGGCGAGACCCTGTGGGACGGCAAGGCGATCGACGCGAGAGCCCGTCTCCGTTTCGGCTACATGCCAGAGCAACGCGGCCTGTACCCGCGGATGCGTGTCGGCGACCAGCTCAGCTACTTCGCACAGCACCATGGCCTCTCGGCCAGGGACGCCCGGACCCGCGCCGGCAGCTGGCTGGAGCGCTTCGGCCTGGCAGATCGAGCGAAGTCCAAGTTGGAGGACCTCTCGCACGGCAACCAGCAGCGGGTCCAGCTGGCGACCGCGCTCGTCCACGACCCGATCCTGCTGGTCCTCGACGAGCCGTTCTCGGGGCTGGACCCCCTGGGCATCGCCACCATGTCCGAGGTGCTGCGCGAGCGCGCGGCCGCTGGCGTCGGCGTCGTCTTCAGCTCGCACCAGCTCGACCTGGTCGAGGAGGTCTGCGAGGACGTTGTGATCATCAGCCGCGGCCGTGTGGTGGCAGCCGGCGGCATCGATGCGCTCAAGGCCAGGTCCGGTCGCCGTCACCTGGAGGTCGAGGTCGCGGGCTCCGGAGGGACCTGGCTGGATGCGTCGACGGGCAACACGATCCTCGGCCGCGAGGGCGACCGGCTCAAGCTGCTGGTAGACGATGGCGCGGACCTGGGGGCGCTGCTGGCCCAGGCCATTGCCGCCGGTGAGGTCCGCCGGTTCAGCTACGAGCCGCCGAAGCTGTCCGAGCTGTTCCTCGAAGCGGTGACCGAGCCGCAACCTGCCGCGATGGACGCCCGATGAGCCGGGTGCGCTCCGTCCGCCTGGTGGCGATGCGCGAGATCATCGAACGCGGCCGCAGCAAGGGCTACGTCGGCTCGCTGCTGATCACCCTCGTCCTGATCGTCGGCGGGGTGATCCTGCCGTCGATGTTCCTGGGCAGCCCCGACGCGATCAAGCTTGCCCTGGTCGGGAACACGCCCGCCGGGCTCGAGTCGACGCTCCAGGCGCTGGCGCCTGCGTTCGAGGCGGACCTCGTGATCTCGGCCTTGCCGGACCGAGCTGCGGCCGAGGCCGCCCTGCAGGACGAGACGATCGACGCAGCCCTGGACGTCCCCGCGGACCTGTCGGGCCCGGGTGAGCTGATCGTCCTCGAGGCCGCGAGCGCCACCCTTCAGGGCATCGCCGGCCAGGCCGTCATCGCTCTCCGTGCCGGTGCAGGCGCGCTGCCGCCGGCCACGACGGTCCTCGAGCCGCCGAGCGCCGAGGACATGACCGCGATCATCTTCGCCAACATCGGGATCATCCTCATGTTCATCGGCATCTTCTCGTACGGGTCCTGGGTCCTGAACGGCGTCGTCGAGGAGAAGCAGAGCCGGGTGGTGGAGGTCATCCTCGCCACCGTCAATCCGCGGGACCTGCTCATGGGCAAGGTCCTCGGCATCGGAGTCCTGGCGCTGGCTCAGCTGGCGGTGCTGGTGCTCGCCGGGATCACCATCGCCCAGCTGAGCGGCAGGCTCACCCTGCCTGCCACCACCACCGGGGCAGTCATCCAGCTCCTCGGCTGGTTCATCCTCGGGTTCGCGTTCTACTCGACCGCGATGGGGTTCCTGGGGGCATTGGCGTCCCGCGTCGAGGACGCGTCGAACGCCTCGCTGCCGGTGACCATGGTGGCGACGCTGGCCTACTTCCTGTCGATCGTCTTCGTGACCCAGGAGCCGGACGGCATCCTGGCGCGGGTGATGACGTTCCTGCCGCCGTCCGCGCCGATGGTCGTCCCAATGCGTGCCGCCCTGGGCAGGATCGAGGCATGGGAGACCGTGCTCAGCGTGGCCATCATGCTGGTGGCGATCTGGATCCTGTTCGTGATCGGCGGGCGCGTCTACTCGGGCGCCGTTCTCCAGACGGGCGGGCGGATCCGGCTCCGGGACGCCTGGCGCGCCTCGCGCTGACGTCTGCAGCGCTGGCCCCGCGGCGTCGCGCTGGCCCGGCCGTCGCCAGGGCCATCACGGCCGCCTCCCTCACGCGGGGACCTGCACCTCCGCCCAGCGGAAGCATGCCGTCTCGTGGTCGTTCACGAGCCCGGCCGACTGCATGAGCGCATAGCAGATCGTGGGCCCCACGAACCTGAAGCCGCGACGTCGGAGATCCGTGCTCATGGCCCGGGACACCTCGGTCTCGGACGGAATCTCCGCGAGCGAGCCGAAGGTGTTGACGACGGGGCGCCCGTCCACGAACGACCACAGATGGTCCACCAGCGACGACCCGGCCTCGTGCAGCGCCAGCGTCGCCCGGGCGTTGCCGATGGCTGCGGCAACCTTGGCCCGGTTGCGCACGATGCCGGGATCGGCCAGGAGCCGGGCCGCGTCCTCGTCGCCGTAGGTGGCGACCGTCGCCGCGTCGAACCCGTCGAACGCGCGCCGGTACCCGGGGCGCTTGTGGAGGATCGTGGACCAGGAGAGGCCGGCCTGGGCGCCCTCGAGGATCAACAGCTCGAACAGGTGGCGCTCGTCCCGCACCGGGACGCCCCATTCGAGGTCGTGATAGGCGCGGTACTCGGGATCGGGGCTGTCGCCCCATCGGCAGCGGTATCGGTCCTCCGTGATGGCGGCGGGCAGGTTGTCCATGACGGGGATCCTAGCCGGGGCGCCTTACGTGACGCTCACCCGGTTGCCTCGAGCCCGGCGAGGAACGCCGCCACCCGGTCCAGCGCGTCGTCGAGGACCGGCTTGAGCGAATGCCCGAGGCGCGGATAGGTCACCAACCGTCCGGCGACGAGCGCCGGCATCGCCGCCTCCAGCAGGTCGAGCCGCGCGAACGGGTCCGAAGTTCCCGACAGCAGCAGGGCCGGGACCGTGATCGCGGGCCAGTGGGCCGTCCGGGCGGCCGCCGTCTCCGGGGCGCCAGGACGGTGGAGCGGGTAGCTGAGGCAGACGAGGCCGGCGTACCTACCGGGCTGGATGCCCGTCGCACCCGATCCACCCGAGCCCGCCCCGGCCACGGCGAGCGACGCGACGCGTCCGCCGTACGAGTGGCCGCCCACCACCACGCCAGGCTCGTCGGGCACCTGGGCCTCGAAGGCGGCCACCGCGTCCTCGGCCCTGCGGCGCGGCAGGTCCAGCGCGAACGCCTCGAACCCTCGGGCGCGCAGCCCGTCCACCCAGGGCGCCATGGACGCGGCCCGGCCGGACGCCCCATGACCAAGGTAGACACGCACCATGCGGGGACCGTCAGAGCTCACGGCGACGGAGGAGCACGATACCCGCGGCGAGGACGAGGACCACCCACGCGACGCTCCAGGCCAGGAACGCGGCCGGCGGCGGTGCGCTCGCGAAGAAGGGGTTGGCCTGCATGGCGCTCGCGTTGCGCCCGGCGGCCACAAGGAGGACCACGGGCGGCTCCAGCCCATAGATCACACCCCGCCACAGGCCGTCGCTGGGCATCAGGACCCGGGCGACATCCCCGACGCCGGCCAGCGGCCCCGCCCCGAAAGCCACCGCGACGTTGCCCAGTACGCCCGCGAACCAGCCGAGGCCGAACAGGACGACGGTCACCGCACCTGCCGCGATCGCCGGCAATCGGGTTCCCAGCGTGAGCGCAACGCTCAGCACCGTGACGGCCTGGAAGGACAGGAACGCGATCGCCAGCACGGGCTCGGGTGGCTCGTGGCCGCTCACCAGGCGCACGACGGCGATGGCGAGCGCACCGGAGAGGGCCGCATAGCCGGCGATCACGATCGCCAGGCCGAGCCAGCGCCCCAGCAGCAGGTCTCCGCGACGCAGCGGCCTCGCCAGCAGCGCCGCGATGGTGCCGGTCTCAACGTCCGAGGCGATGGCCGGCGCCCCGAGGAACGCGGCCGACATCGCGAGCACGAAGCTGAACATGAACGCGATCATGATCAGGACCTGGCTGACGCCGATGCGGATCTCCAGCTCGTCGGCACCCTGCTCGCGCGCGAGCGAGACCAGCCGCTCCACGCCCCAGCCCACCAGGATGACGCTGGCAACCGACAGCCCGAGCATCACCCACAGGATCCGCCTCCGTGCGATCTCGCGGATCGTGAGCACGGCGATCGCGAGGATGAGCCGCGGCGTCACGGGGCCTCCCGGACCAGGTCCAGGAACAGATCCTCCAGCGAGCGGCGCCCGGGATCCACGGCATGGACCCGCCCCCCGAGGGCGACCACGGTCGCCACGATGTCCGGTACGCGCGCCGGGTCCACCGGCCGGATCGCCAGCCAGCCTTCGTCCTCGGTGACGGTGCCGAACGCATCCAGCGACGAGCGGTCGTCGGGCAGGCCCGTGACCCGGAGGCGCACCGCGGGCTCGCCGAGCAGGTCACCCAGCGTCCCATCGGCAATGACGCGACCCCGGTGGACCACCGCGACGCGGTCGCAGAGCCGCTCGACCTCGCCCAGCAGGTGCGAGTTGAGGAGCACCGTGGAGCCCCGGGTTCGCGCCTCCCGGATGATCGTGCGCACGTCGTCACGTCCCACCGGGTCCAGTGCGGACGTGGGCTCGTCCAGGATCACGAGCTCCGGGTCACCCAGCAGGGCCACGGCCAGGCCCAGCCGCTGCTGCATTCCCTTGGAGAAGCCGCCGGTCCGGTCCCCGGAGCGCGACGCAATCCCCGCCAGCTCGAGGACGCGCCCGATCTCTGCCTTCCGGCCGGCGGCGGGCAGGCCGGCAAGCGTCGCGTGGAGCTCCAGGACCTCGGCTGCCGTGAGCCAGGCCTGGTAGCGGAACAGCTCGGGCAGGTAGCCGATGCGACGGCGCGCGTCGCGATCGCCCAGGGGGCGGCCGAGAACGGTGCCCCCGCCGCCACTCGCCCGGGTGAGGCCCAGGAGCAGCTTGACGACGGTCGTCTTGCCGGCCCCATTGGGACCCAGGAAGCCGAAGACCTCGCCCCGGGCCACGCTGAGGTCCAGTCCATCCAGGGCGAGCGTTCCCCCGTACGCCTTGCGGAGACCCTCGGTCTCGATGGCGGCAGCGGTCATGGTTGCCATTCTCACCTCGACGGACGATCCGCGCTCACCCCGTGACAGGCTAGGTGTCACGAGCCTCCGCGACGATCCGGGCGTGATGCACGCGCACCCACCGTTCCCGCCGTTCCTGGAGACCCCCACGATGCTCTTCGCCGACTGCCCGTTGTGCGACGAACCCGCCCCGCTGGACCTCGAGTCCGGTGCCCTGGACTGCCCGGCCTGCGCAATCCGCTTCGACCTCGCTGACGATCCCCTGCCGCCCGAGCTGGCCAGCGCGGCCTGACGTCCGGACACAGGCCCGCGATCCCGCACGCGACAGGCACCGCAGACGGCATACTGCCCGGTAGGGTAGAGCCGGCGCCGAGGGACGCCGCCGCCCCGGGAGGTTGGAGACGGCGATGGATTTCCGCAAGTACGCAGCAGAGCTGCTGGGTTCGTTCCTGTTCTTCTCGATCGGCTACCTGTCGGTGGCTGCGTTCGGAGCGGCCGGCGCCTCGGGGCTCCTCGTCGTGCCATTCGCGTTCGGCTTCGGCCTGCTGGCCGCGATCTTCGCCTTCGGCCACGTCTCGGGCGGCCACTTCAACCCGGCCGTCACGGTGGCGATGGTCCTCGACAGGCGCACCACTCCGGTGGACGCGGTCGGGTACATCGTGGCCCAGGTGATCGGCGCGATCGGGGCCGGCGTGCTGGTGATGGTCGCCGTCAGCCAGGACGCAGTGAAGGCCGGCATCACCGCGCCGAACACGGCTGCCGGGATCACGGACATGGGTGCGCTGATCATCGAGGTCGTGGCGACCGCCGGCTTCATCGCCGTGATCCTCGCAGCAACCAAGCGTGCGCCCGCCCTGGCCGCCCTGGCTATCCCGCTCACGCTTGTCGCCATCCACTTCGGCATCGCCTCCCTGAGTGGCGCCTCGGTGAACCCGGCCCGGTCGCTCGGCTCCGCCATCGTCGGCGGGGACGTGTCCGTGATCTGGATCTACATCGTGGCCCCGGTCGTCGGCGCGGTCCTCGGCTGGCTGGCCTGGAAGGCCGTCGACGGTGGCGCCGACGAGGCCGCCTGACCGACCACAGGCGCGGACAGCGCGCCCGCACAACGTCCGACGCCTCGGCTGCCCGCCGGGGCGTCGGCGATTCAGGCGCCGGCAGAAGCCGCGTCGGCCGATGCCTCCTGCACCAGCCAGCAGGCAGCCTGCTGCCCGCCGCCGACGTCGAACAACGGCGGCTCCTCGGTCCGGCAACGGTCGAAGACAACGGGGCACCGGGGATGGAACCTGCACCCGGGCGGGATGTGGGCGGCGTCGGGGGTTTCGCCCTGCAGGATGGTGCGGTTGGCGCGCGATCCTGTCTCGGGCGGGTCCGGGGACGGGCTCACGGAGACGAGCGCCTGGGTGTACGGGTTGCGTGGCGACTTGATGACCTGCTCGGCGGGACCGATCTCCAGGATCTTGCCCAGGTACATGACCGCGATACGGTCGGCAAGGACCCAGGCGACCGACAGGTCGTGGGTGATGAACAGGTACGCCAGGCCCCGCTCCCGGCGCAGGTCGAGCATCAGGCGCAGGAGCTCGGTCCGGATGGACACGTCCAGCATCGACACCGGCTCGTCGGCGACCACCAGGTCCGGGCTCATCACGAGGGCGCCCGCGATCACCACCCGCTGCCGCTGGCCACCCGACAGCTCATGGGGGTATCGGGCGGCGTAGTCCGCGGCGGGACGCAGGCCCGCAGCCTCGAGCGCGGCAAGGACACGCTCGTCGCGATCCTTGCGCGAGGTCCCGATCCCGTTGACCTCCAGCGGCTCCCGGACGAACTCGCCGATGGAGTGCTTCGGGTTGAGCGTCTCGTACGGGTCCTGGAAGATCAGCTGGACCCGGCGTCGATAGTCGCCGAGGTTCCTCGACCCCCAGAGGGTCGTGACGTCATCGCCACCGAACACCACCCGTCCGCCGGTCTGCCGGGTGAGCTTGACGACGACGCGTCCGGTGGTGGTCTTGCCGGAGCCGGACTCACCGACGAGACCCAGGATCTCGCCTCGCTTGATGGTGAGGTCGATCCCGTCCACGGCGCGGACGTAGCCGCGCGGAATGCGGCGGACCTGGTCGAGCAGGCCGCCGCGGATCGGGAAGAAGACCTCGAGGCCCTCGAGCCGGAGCAGCTCCTCCCCGGACGCAGGCGCCGGCTCAGCGGTCGACGGGGCGGGAGATGCGGGCAGCGTCACCCCTTCGGACTCGGGCACGCCGCGCTGCGCGGTCATGCCGCGGTCTCCCCGGTCGAGGCGGCGGCGCCTGCGGCGCCGGCCAGGCCCGGGCCGTCCGCCGATCCCAGTACACCCGAGCCCGCCATCGGTGCGTCCGAGTTCGGGTACAGGTGGCAGGCGACTCGGACGCCATCGGCGAAGCGGACCTCGGGCGGCACGACCTCCGTGCACACCGGCATGGCGAACGAACAGCGCGGCGCGAACCGGCACCCGGGCGGCGGGTGGCGCAGGTCGGGTGGCATCCCTGGGATGACGTCCAGCGTTCGCCGGTCGGTCTCGATGTTGGGGAACGCCGCCAGCAGCTTCTGCGTGTAGGGGTGCCTCGGGGCCGTGAACAGCTTGCGAGCGGCCCCCTCCTCCGCGACGCGACCGGCGTACATGATCATCGCCCGATCACAGGTCTCCGCGATCACCGAGAGATCGTGCGTGATCAGGATCAGCGACAGGCCCAGGTCGCGCCGCAGCTGCTCGAGCAACTGCAGGATCTGCGCCTGGACCATGACGTCCAGGGCCGTGGTCGGCTCGTCCCCGATGACGATCGCAGGGTCGCACGCGAGCGACATCGCGATGATCGCCCGCTGCCGCATCCCGCCCGAGAGCTCGTGGGGGTAGGCATTCGCGCGCTGCTTGGGGATGCCGACCAGCTCGAGCAGCTCGCCCGCGCGCTTGAGGGACGCCTCCCTCGGCTGGCCCAGGCGAATCTCGATCGGCTCGGCGATCTGGGCACCGATCCGCTGGACCGGGTTGAGCGCGTTCATCGCGCCCTGGAACACCATCGAGATCTCGCGCCAGCGGTACCGCGCGATCTGGCGCTCGGTCTTGGGCACGAGGTCGATCCCGAACAGCTCAACCTTGCCCCGCTTGATGTAGCCGTTGGCCGGCAGCAGGTGCAGGAGCGACAGGGCGGTCGTCGTCTTGCCGCAGCCGGACTCACCCGCGATCCCCAACGCCTCCCCGTCGTCCAGCCCGAAGCTGACGCCGTCCACGGCCTTGACGCTGCCGTTGGGCATCCGGAACCGGACGGCGAGATCCTCGACTCTCAGGAGCGGGGCATTCGGGTCGGCGAGCTTGGGCATCGGCCACTGGCGCTGGCCCCGGATGTCCGGATTCACCGTCATCGCCGGATCCCCGATTTCGGATTGAGGATGTCGTCGAGCGCATTGCCGACGAGCGTGAACGCGAGCACCACCAGGACGACGCAGATCGCCGGGGGCGCGATGTACCACCAGGCCCCGAGGCCGGGGGCACCGGCCCCCTGGGCGTTGTTGAGGATCTGGCCCCACGACGGCGCAAACGGGTCGCCGAGCCCGATGAAGGCGAGGGTCGTCTCGGTGAACACGGCGACCGCGAAGGTCAGGACCGCCTGGGCCACGATCAGGTTGATGACGTTGGGCAGCACGTGGCGGCGCATGATCCGCCCCGGCCCCGAACCAACCACCCGGGCTCGATCGACGAACATGCGCATCCTGATCGAGAGCACCTGGGAGCGGATGATCCTGGCCGTCGTCGCCCAGCTCGTCAGGCCGATGACGACGATGATGACGAGCATCGTGGCCCGGATGCCGAACAGCTCGGCGTCGGCGCCCACGATGTCGAGGATGACCGGGGCCAGGATGATCGCGAGGACGATGGTCGGGAGCACCAGGAAGAAGTCCGAGATCCGCATCAGGACCAGGTCGGTCTTGCCCCCGACATACCCCGCGACGATGCCCACGACCGCACCGAAGAAGACGGTGATCAGCGTCGCCATGAGCCCGATCGTCATCGAGATCCGCGCGCCGTGGACGGTCATGTTGAGGAGGTCCCGGCCAAGCTCGTCCGTGCCGAACAGGAAGCCGCCGCCCGGGCCCTGGAGGGACTGGCCGGTCGCCGTGGTCACCGTCTCGAGCTTG
This sequence comes from uncultured Chloroflexia bacterium, assembly GCA_963766735.1. GTDB lineage: Bacteria > Chloroflexota > Limnocylindria > Limnocylindrales > CSP1-4 > CAIXZV01. Next base: position 77,285 of record CAVYBU010000030.1, on the reverse strand, counting down.
CCCACGAACAGGTCGGGGAAGATCGCGAGGACCGCGAACATGAGGAGGATCGCCAGACCGAACCGGCCGTCGTTCCGGGACAGGAACTTGCCGGCGAAGTCGCGTGCGCGATCGACGGACGTCAAGGGCCGAGACATCGGCGCTGCCGCGGGGACCGGCGCCGTCGCCGACGTCATACGCCGACCCTCGGGTCAAGGAAGCCGTAGACAATGTCGGCGATCAGGTTCGCGATGACGACCGACACGGCCACCAGCAGGAAGATCCCCTGAAGCACCGGGTAGTCACGGGCGCTCAGCGCCTGGATCGTCAGGGTGCCGAGGCCAGGCCAGTTGAACACGATCTCGGCGGTGATGGCACCGGCCACCACGTAGCCGAGGTTGATGGCGATGAGCGTCACCATGGGCAGGAGGGCGTTGGGGAACGCGTGGTGGCGCAGGACGTAGCCGTCCTGCAGGCCCTTGGCCCGGGCCGTCGTGACGTAGTCCTCGTTGCGGGTGTCGATGATGGACGACCGCATGAGGATCGAGTAGCCGCCGAGGAGGCCGAGGCTCACCGCGGCCAGCGGCAGCACCAGGTGCCGGCCCAGGTCCCAGGCCTGGTTGACCAGTGGCTGGTCCGACATTCCGGGCGTGGTCATGCCCGAGGTCGGGAACCAGCCGAGCCCGGCCGCGAACACGATGATCAGGGGCATGCCGATCACGAAGTACGGCATCGAGTACAGGATCAGGCTGGCGCCGGTGCCGATCGAATCCACCTTCCCGCCCCGTCGCCAGCCGGCATAGGCGCCGATGCTGAGGCCGCCGAAGATCGCGAAGGCTTCGGCCAGGCCCACAAGGAGGATCGTGGGTCCGACCTTGGCCGCCAGCACGTCGGTCACGGGCCGCCCGCGGTAGAAGATCGAATAGCCCAGGTCCCCCGTCGCGGTCGCGCCCATGTACGCGATCAGCTGGTCGGGGAGGAGCGGCTTGTCGAGGCCCCAGCGGGCGCGGGTGGCCGCGATCGTCTCGGGCGTGAGGTTGGGGTTCTTGATGACGCGGTCGGGCGAGCCCGGCATCATCCGGAACATCAGGAAGTTGAGGATCATGATCGCGACGATCGTCACGAATGCCTGGGCCAGCTTCCTGGCCAGGTAGTGAGCGTTCACGGGCGTGCGGTCAGGCGGGCGTGGGGGTGGGGCCGCCGTGAGCGACCCCTACCCCCTGGTGCATGCCCTGGGCCACGAGTGACTTACTCGTCGTCGTCGGCAGGCGTTGTCTTGCGGCGGCGGCTGAGGATCAGGCCACCGACGATCACGATCAAGATGACGGCGCCCAGCCCGAGGATGAGCGTGGAGCTCGAGTCATCGCTCGAGGTACCCCCGGAATCGGGTGCCGGCGTGGCCGGCGCTGCCGTCGCCCCCGGCTCGGCCGTTGCGCCCGCGGGCTCGGTCGGCGCCGGGGTGGCGACGGCCGTAGCGTCCGTCAGCAGGGAGTAGCCGAGGTCGCCGTAAGTGAACATCGGCGTGCCGCTGTCCGGCATGTTCTGCCAGCCGGCGAAGCGGTCCGTCCGGTAGGCGTCGAGGTTGGCGTCGTAGAACAGGATGTCGTAGGGCGCCTCGTCGTAGAGCAGGTTCTGCATCTGGGCGAGGGTCGCCTTTCGCTCCTCACCAGCCTGGGTGAGCTGGAGCGCGTACAGCTTGTCGTACTCGGGATTGCAGTACTGGCTGTCGGAGGTGCTGCCGATGGCGTCGCAGGTGAAGATCTGGAGCAGGGCGTTGGGATCGGGGTTGCCGGCCCAGCCCCACAGCTCGATGTCGTACTTGGCCTTGGCGTCGGGCGGCGGCAGGACCAGCTCGCCGAGCGCGGCACTGGTCAGGACCTGGGTGGACACCCCGATCCCCAGCTGGCCGTACCAGTCCTTGACGAACTCCGCGACCTTGGCATAGTTGCCGTCCGAGTCCGGCGCGTACAGGCGAAGCTTGATCGGCTTGCCCTCCTTGTCGAGCCGGTTGCCGCTGCCGTCGAGCTTGTAGCCCGCGGCATCCAGCTTCGACTTGGCGAGCTCGATGTCAAAGGTGCGCAGGTTGTCCGGGGTGACGTGCCACTGCTCGAGCACCGGCGGCACGGCCGTCGTGCCGACGTCGCCAAAGCCGCCGAGGACGCGATCCACGAGGGCCTGCCGGTCGACGGCGTAGCCGAGCGCGTCGCGGAAGGCCGGGTCCAGGAGCGCCTGTGTGGACGGACCGCCGTCCTTGATCGTCTTGCCGGTTCCGGTCCCGTACGTGTTGAAGGCGAGCTGCGTCCAGCCGTTCGCGCTGCCGGCGACGGTCGTGTAGGCCGGATCCGCCTGGAGCTGCTTGAACTGGTCCGCGTTCACGTTGTGGGCGTAGTCCAGCTCGCCGTTCTTGAGCGCCTGGAACATGCCGTCGGTGTTGTCGGGGAAGAAGCGGATGACGACCTCGTCCTGGAAGCCCTGCGGCCCCCAGTAGTTGGGGTTCCGCACGAACCGCGCGTACTCGCCGGTCTTCCACTCGACGAGCTGGTAGGGGCCGGTACCCACGAGCGGCGCCTCGAACTTCTCCTCCGCCATCTGCTTGTAGTCGATGTCACCGAAGATGTGCTTCGGCTGGATCGGGATGTAGGTCTGGAAGATCCGGTCCGACTGGTCCGTGGTGTAGGCGATGAACGTGCTGTCGTCAGGACATTCGATCTTGGTGACGCCACTGTCCACGAGGTTCGGGTCGAGGTAGCCGGCACCGACGTTCGTCTCGTCGGCGATGGCCGCCATGGCCAGGCCCCACGAGAAGCAGACGTCCTGCGACGTCGCCGGCGTGCCGTCGGACCACTTCATCCCGTCCCGGATGTGATAGGTCACCTTGTCCGGGGAGCGCTCCCAGGAGTCGGCGAAGCCCGGAGCCGGGGACGTGTCCTGGGCGAAGTTGGTGAGCAGGTCGTAGGTCAGCTGGAACGCCTCGTAGCCGACGACCAGGTACGTGTTCCACGGGTTCGTGGAGTCCAAGTCCTGCGTCGTCCCGACGGTGAGGACGACGGGATCGGCGGCGGCAACGGGGGCAGCCGCCGGCAGCAGCATGGCGGCGGCGAGGGCGAGTGCCGCAAGCGGCCGCGCTGCGCGCAGGCGCGGAGTCTGTTGCATCAGGTGTCTCCTCCAGTGTCCGCGGGCTGCTGTCAGCCCATCCAGGGACGTCCTCCATGCCGCGCTCGGCGCTGAATGGTGTAACCGTTATACAACAGACCGCCCCACTTCAACTGCCGATGGATGCGACGCGGGGGCCGGACGGATCCCAGCGAGCCTGCGTTGCATCAGGCGCGGCGTGCCAGCTCCAGCGCGTATCGGCTCACGCCCGCGAGCGTGATGACGTCGTGGATCGCGCCCGAACCGATCTCTGCCAGGACCTCGTCCAGCGTCGCCCAGCGCAGGGTGAGGTCCTCGGTCGGCTCCGGAGCCGCCTCACCGGCGCGCAGGCCCGTCGCCAGGAAGATCGCGCCGCGCTCGTCGGTCACGGAGTTGGACACCGTCATCCGGCACAGCTGCCGCCACTCCGCCGCGTCGTAGCCCGTCTCCTCGCGGAGCTCCCGTTGCGCGCCCTCGAGCAGCGCCTCCCCGTCCTCCACGCCGCCCTCGGGGATCTCCCAGCTGTACTCGTCGAGCGTGTACCGGTACTGACCCACGAGAAGCAGCAGTCCGTCGTCCGCGACGGCCACCACGCCCACGGCCCGCGTCCGGAAATGGACGACGCCGTAGATGCCCTCGCTGCCGTCGGGGCGGTCGACCTCGTCGTGGTAGACCTCCAGCCAGGGGTTGGAGTAGGCGAGGCGGCGGCTCCTGCGGCGCCAGGGGCCAACCGTGCGCGCTTGGCGGCTGATGTCACGCATTGGGGGAAGGTAGCGTCTTCGGGGCAGGCAGTCGTCGCTGTCCGCCCGCAACGGGCAGCAACCGCTCTCAGTGCAACACGGAACAGGGGGCCTGCGCCATGAGCACAACCGCATCGCGTCCTTCCCGACGACGACGATGGGTCCTGATCGCGTTGGCGGTGATCGCCGTCATCGCGGTCCTGGGCTACGGAGCCGTCTCGTTCATGGTCTACGACGGTGTCGGCAAGGCGCCGCGGGCGTGCTGGCCCGGGGACGTGGCGAACACGCCGACCGGATACACGGTGCCGAAGGAGTTTGACCAGGGACTCCCCGCGGCCAACCCGATGCCGGCCCCGCAGGACGTGAGCTTCACGTCACGGGACCCGCAGATCCCGGACGCGCAGCTGGCCGGCTGGTGGATCCCCGCCGAGTCGGCCGATGCCCCGGCGGTGGTCCTGGTGCACGGGGTCCAGTCGTGCCGCAGGGAGGCGAGCGTGCTCCTCGCGGCCGGGATGCTCCACCGGAACGGCTTCTCCGTGTTCCTGATGGACATCCGCGACCACGGGGACTCCGAGGGCGATGATGCCCGCTTCGCCGGCGGCAGCGAGGAGTACCTGGACGTCCTGGGCGGCTGGGACTGGGTCCGGTCGCAGGGCGTTCCCGCCGAGCGCATCGGCCTGCTCGGGTTCTCGTTCGGGTCGGTCAACGCGATCGTCGCCGGCGGCCAGGAGCCGCAGGTGGCAGCGGTGTGGGCGGATTCCTCGCCCACCGAGATGTACGAGGGGATCCGGCTCTTCCTCAAGGACCAGATGAAGGACGGTTCGGGGATCACCGGCATCCTCGTGCCGGGTGCGCTCCTCTGGGCACGGATCATCGCGGGCGACGATCTCACCAGGTTCGACCCAATCGACCAGGTGGAGGAGTACGCCGGCCGGTCGATCGCCTTCGTCCACGGCGCGGACGATGCGGTGCTGCCGGCAACCATGGCCGTCGAGCTGCACGACCGCGCGGTTGCCGCTGGTGCAACCACGCCGGACGCCTGGATCGTGCCGGGGGCGGGCCACACGCAGGGCGTCTACGTGGATCCCGCGGGGTACGAGTCCCGCCTGATCGAGTTCTTCGCCGGGGCGCTCGGGGCACCGTAGCTGCTCGGGGCGCCACAGGATCCAGGAGCTCGACAGGCAGACCGATGGGCATCCCGGGCGCCGCGCGCATAGACTCGCAGGGAGATGCCCGACCACGACCCTGCAGAGATCCTGCGCCCCGCCTCGCAGCCCCGGTACCACCACGACGTCCGCTGGGATGTCCGCGTCCCGGTCCGGGACGGCCTCGAGCTGAGCGCGAACCTCTGGCTCCCGCGACCCCTCGCGAATGCACCAGGTGAGCGGTTCCCGGTCATCCTCGAGATGATCCCGTACGGCAAGGACAACTGGCGACGCAACGCGGACGTGGCTCGCGGAGAGTGGCTCGCGGCCCGCGGGTTCGCCCTGTGCAGGCTGGACGTCCGGGGCACGGGCAGCTCCCCCGGGATCGCGGAGGGCGAGTACACCGATGAGCAGACGCTCGACGGGTACGACGCCGTGGAGTGGCTGGCTGGGCAGCCCTGGTGCAGCGGCAACGTCGGCATGTGGGGCATCAGCTGGGGCGGCTTCACCTCCATCCAGGTCGCGAAGCTCGGTCCGCCCCACCTGCGCGCGATCCTGCCGATGTACGCCACGGATGACCGCTACCGCGACGACGTCCACATGCGCGGCGGCTGCGTCACGGCCAGCGAGAAGTGCCAGTACGCCGTCAGCCAGCTGGGGATGAACGCGATGCCGCCGCTGCCCGCCTTCCGCGGCGACGGGTGGCGCGACGAGTGGCGACAGCGCCTGGAGCAGACCCCGCCGTGGCTGTTCCCCTGGATCCGCGAGCAGACCGACGGACCGTTCTGGCGCTCCGGGTCCCTGGCCCCCGACTACGAGGCCCTCGGCTGTGCCGTCTTCCAGGTCGCCGGCTGGAACGACTCCTACGTGGACCCCGCGTTCCGGATCCAGGAGCGCTGCGTAAATGCCCCGCGCAGGACGCTCGTGGGCAACTGGATCCACTCCTACCCGGACGACGCCTATCCGGGGCCGAACCTGGACTGGCTCCACGAGATGGTCCGCTTCTTCGACCGCTACCTGAAGGGCATCGACAACGGTTGGGAGCGAGAGCCCGCCGTGACCTGGTTCGAGCACACGTGGGCCGAGCCCGAAGCATTCCCCGCCGCGTGGCCGGGCCGATGGCGGGCGGCCGAAGCGCTGCCCGTGCCCGGGACGGCGGCAAAGGAGCTCTTCCTGGGCGATGGCTCGCTGAGCGACGGGCCCCCATCAGCCGGCGGGGTGCGCGCCATCAGGCACCGCGCGACGGTTGGCACCTCCGGCGCGCTCTCCTGGGGCGCCGGCTGGCACCCGAACGGCCTGGCCCGGGACCTGCGCCCCGATGAGATGCGGGGCCTCACCTACACCTCGCCGCCCCTGGGAGAGGGCATCTCGGTCATCGGCATCCCGGAGGTGGTCCTGCACGTCTCGGCATCCATGCCGGTGGCGACCTGCGTCGTGCGCCTGTCCGAGGTCTCGCCCGCGGGCGTCTCCTCGCTCGTGGCAACCGGCGTCCTGAACCTCACCCACCGCCGGTCGGACACGGATCCGGAGCCGATGCCCGTCGAGCCCGCCGGGAGCGAGCACTCCGAGGAGGTCCGGATCCCGCTCCGCGCCACGGGCTACCGGTTCACCCCGGGCCACCGCATCCGCCTGACCGTCCTCACGAGCTACTGGCCGGTCCTCTGGCCCTCCCCGCTGTCGGGCGACCTCCGCGTCCACCACGGGCATCTCGCCCCGTCCCGGCTCATGCTGCCGGTCCTCCCTCCGGCGGCCCCAACCCTGGACGCCGACGCCGTTCAAGCTGACGCCGGCGGGCCTGCGCGACGTGGGTGGGGGCGATGAGGAGCCGGCGGTCTGGCGGATCGAGGAGGACGTCATCAACGGCGCCGTGGCCGTCACGATCGGCGAGGGCGGCGCGGTACTCCTCGAGGATGGATCCCGGGTCTATTCCTCGGAGCGGCTGGTCCTCACGGCCTCGGACCCGGACCCTGCGAACACCCACCTCGACACGGTGGTCGCATACCACTGGACAGGGCCCGGTTTCGACGTGGACATCCGGGCGACCGGAGGGATCGCGTCCGACGAGACGGCGTTCGACGTGCGGGTGGATCTGGACGTTCGGCTGGACGACGAGCCCTTCTTCGCCCGTGCGTGGTCGGAGCGGATCCCGCGCATCCTGGTGTGACGATGACCCTGGGTCCGGAGCGGCGCCGGGGCGACCTCCCCAACGCGCCGGCAGAAGCGTGACCGGTTCCGGTCGGCTCGGACCGTTCCTCCACGGGGCGTGGGGCCGCTTCCATCGCGATGCGCGCATCATCCTCGTCACCACCCTCGTCGCCGGCGCGGCGATGAGCCTGTACTGGATCGACTTCAACCTCTACCTGGCCTCGCTGGGGCTCTCGCCCGCCACCATCGGGCTGGTGTCGACCGTCTCCTCGGTGGCGGGCGCGCTGGTCGCCTTTCCAGCCAGCGCAGCGTCCGACCGGGTCGGGCGGCGGATGGTCATCGGCGGCGGGATGGCCGTCGGGCTGGTCGCCCTGCTCGGCCTGATCGCCAGTGAGGCCCTGCCGGTGATCGTGGTCTCCGCCTGCCTGTTCACGGCCGGGAGCCAGGCCATGCAGGTGGTCATCGCGCCATACCTGACGGAGCACAGCGAGCCATCGCACCGGAACGAGCTGTTCGCCATGCAGTTTGCGATCCAGAGCTTCACCAACATCGTCGCGGCCGTCCTCGGCGGCCTGGTCGCGGGGCTGATCGCGATCTCTCTCGGGCTGGACCCGGCAGGGTCGGGCACGTACCGGATCATCCTGATCATCATGGCCCTGCTCACTGCAGCCGGCCTGGCCACCGTGGGACTGCTGTCCGACGATCGGCCGAGGGCGAGGCTGCGGCAGCAGTTGGGGCCACACGCAGATCCGGCCGCCCTCCCGGACCATCCTCGCCGCTCGCGGACATGGCTCGGGATCACGGTCCGCGACCGGGCTCTGTTCGCCAGGCTGCTGTTCCCGGGGTTGCTCATCTCAATCGGGGCCGGCCAGGTGATCCCCTTCCTCAACCTGTTCGTGCAGGTGAAGTTCGGGCTCAACCTGGCATCGCTCAATGCCGTCTTTGCCCTGACCTCGCTCGGGACGCTCGCGGCGATCCTCTTCCAGCCCCGGCTGGCCCGGCGGTTCGGCCAGATCACGTCCGTCGTGCTGGTCCAGGGGGCCAGCATCCCGTTCCTGGTGGTCCTCGGGTTCTCCCCTGTCCTGTGGATGGTGATTGCCGCGATGGCGGTGCGGAACTCCCTGATGAACGCCGGCAACCCGATCTTCAACGCGTTCGCGATGGAGCGTGTGTCGCCGGGCGAGCGGGCGACACTGTCCGCGGCGATGAGCGTGCTGTGGCAGGTGGGGTGGATCATCGGCGGCCTCTGGTACGCCTCCCTCCAGGCCACGCTGGGGTTCGAGGCCGGCTACACGGTCAGCTTCATCACGATCATCACCCTGTACACCATCGCCACGATCCTGTACTGGGTGTGGTTCCGCGAGGTCGACCGCCGGGTCCTTGAAACGCGCGCCGCAGCGTAGGGCCGCATAGACTTTGCCCATGGCAGACGCCCCCGCGCCCCAGCGCACGAAGTCCGGGATCCCGCGCAACCCCGGCCGCCACGAGCTTGGGATGAAGGCAACGCTCCTGTTCCCGGACCGGGAGATCGTGGAGCGCTTCTACGTACCGCTGGTCTACACGGCCTGTCGGACCTGCTACTCGGAGCTGGATCCCCAGGAGATCTTCCGGCGCGCGGTGGCCGGCGAAGTCGCGCCGGAGTCGATGCAGCGGCTGATCTCCAACGTCATCGAGTCCGGCCACGGCTCCACCATCGAGCACATCGTGTTCACGTTTGCGCTGTCGGGCGTGTCACGCACGCTGTCGCACCAGCTGGTGCGCCATCGCGCGGGCGTTGCCTTCGACCAGCAGAGCCAGCGGTACGTGAAGTTCAAGGGGGCGGCCACCATGCTCCCGGCGACGATCGCGGAGGGAGACGCGGGCCTGCGTGCCCGCTTCGAGGAGCAGGTCGACGGAGCCCTGGGCCTCTACGGCGAGCTGCTGGAGGCCGGCGTGCCGGGCGAGGACGCGCGTTTCGTGTTCCCGAACGCCACCCGGACGAACCTCGTCATGACGACGAATCTGCGGGCACTGATCCACATGTCCGGCCTGCGCCTGTGCACGATGGCCCAGTGGGAGATCCGTCGGCTGTTCCAGCTGATCCGCCACGAGGTCTTCGGCGTGTCGCCGTTCCTCGGGTCGTTCCTCGCTCCCAAGTGCGTGCCGCTGGGCTACTGCGACGAGTTCAACAACCGCGACGAGCACTGCCCGATCCGTCCCCACAAGGACAACGTGCTCGCCGCCTGGGCCCAGAAGCGCGAAGAGACCAGGGCCCCAGGGCGGAACCTGCCCGTTCGCTGACCTCCCCGCAGTGCAGGCGGTCCGGCGCGCGGTGCAGCCGGTCCGCCATCTGTCCGAGCCGGTCTTCCCCGGGCCGCCACCGACCGGAGGGTGCGCTGCCCGTGCTCGTCCAGTATCTGTAGACGGGTCCGCCCCAGACGTTTGAACAAACACTTGACAACCTTCTCCGGTGTGTCTATTCTCTGCGCAGACCTTAGACAAAGGTTGCCACACGGCTCGGCTCCCAGACGTGGACCCCGGCCGGCAGACCACAAGGAGAACCCAGGTGTCCAAGAGACTCTCTCGACCTGCGGCGATCGTCGCCGCCCTTGCGCTCGCCGCCATCGCGAGCCCCGTCGGCGCAGCCGATGACGCGATGGTGCGCGTGCTCCACGCATCGCCGGACGCTCCGGCGGTGGACGTCTACGTCAACGGAGACAAGGTGGGCGACCCGCTCGCCGGCCTCGAGTTCGGCGACCTGTCCGCCTATGTGAAGCTGCCCGCGGGCACGTACGACCTCAAGGTCTGCGCCACCGCCGACGCCACCGTCTGCCCCATCGTTGCTGATGGCGTCGCGCTCGCCGCCGGCACCCACTACACGATCGCCGCCACAAACGTGCTCGCCTCGATCGAGGCCCAGATCATCACCGACACCCCGTCCCCGAAGGCCGGCAAGACCCAGGTCCGCGTCGTCCACTTCTCGGCCGACACGCCCGCGGTCGACGTTCTCACCCAGGACGGCTCGGCCAAGGTGGTTGAGAACCTCTCCTACCCCGACAAGACCGACTACCTGACTCTTGCGCCCGGAAGCTACGACCTGAAGGTCTGCGCAACCGCCGACAACACGGTCTGCCCGCTCGATCCGGGCCCGCTCGCCCTTGAGGCCGCCACGTCCTACAGCGTGTTCGCTATCGGCTCGCTGGAAGGCGAGACGCTGACCGCCGCCGTGGGCGTGGACGGCGTCGCCGCCCCTGCAACAGACACGGTCGGCGCCACCGAGACCAGCACGACCACGACATCCTTCGCGCTCCTCCTGCTCGTGGCCGGTATTGCCTCGTTCGTGGGCGCGATGCGCCTCGCGACCAGCCGCGCCCGCCGCTAGCCACCCCAGATCTCGGACAACCAGCCACCTGACCGAAAGGAGTCAACCCAATGCGCCGCATCGCTCTCGGCATCACCGCGGCCGCCATCGCGGTCACCACCATCGCCGCCCCGGCATTGGCATCCAACAAGCCCGGCGACATGACCATCACGGACATCGTCCTCGTCAACGACGGCGAGTTCGACGTCCTCCAGGCTGCGGTCATCGAGGCCGGCCTCGCCGGTGCGCTCGACGGCACCCGCCAGCTCACGGTGTTCGCCCCGACGGACGCTGCCTTCGTGACCACGTTCGAGGGCATCCTGCAGACTGACCTCAGCGAGCAGGACGTCATCGACTTCATCGATGCCGGTGGTGTCGACGCTGCCTTCGGCAACGGAGCCCTGGCCGACATCCTCCTCTACCACGTGACCCCCGGGCGCCGGCAGGCCACGTCCGTGCTCGCCGCGCCGCGCTACCAGATGCTCAACGGGGACAAGCTCTCCCGGGGAGAGCTGGGTGCTGCCGGCATCCTGGAGACCAACATCTCCGCGTCCAACGGCGTGATCCACGTCATCGGTTCCGTCCTGCTCCCGTAGGCAACCGGCACCGATCCTCCGCCGGGGCGAACCTCCATCCCGGCGGTCTGGCTCCTCCATCCCCGACACCCCGCCCTCGTGGCGGGGTGTCGGCATGTCCGGGCATCGCGCGGACCACCGTTCCCCCCGGTACTCTTGCCCCGACCCATCGCCGCATTCGCGCCAGGATCCACCGCAACCAGGAGACATCAGCTGCATGAAGCGACCGAACAAGACCGTCACCTCGATCGGCGTCGTGGCCTTCGTCATCGCGGCGGCCATCACCGGGCTGGCCGGGCTCTCCGGGACCGCGTGGTCCGGGTACGACCGCATGATCCTGCTGTTCCTCGGCGTGTTCTTCGGGATCCTTGCCCTGGGCGTGATCCTGGATCGGGCGGCGCGGAACGCCGCCGGCGGCGGGGGCCGGTAGCAGCGGGGTCACCTCCGGGTATATCGGCCCGACGGCCTGAGCCGCGGACCGTGCGTGGAGTCAGTCCGAGCCGAGCCCCGCGATGAAGCGGCGGAGCACGCGGGCCAGCCTCGGACCCGCCGACGCACCAGCCTCGAGGACCTCCTGGTGGGTCAGCGGCTGGCCGCTGTACCCCGCGCCCGCGTTGCTCACCAGCGAGACGCCGCAGACCTCGAGACCGACCCAGCGGGCCGCGACCGCCTCGAGGACCGTGGACATGCCGACGGCATCGGCGCCCAGCGCATGCAGCATGCGGACCTCGGCCGGGGTCTCGTAGGTGGGACCGAGCAGGCCCACGTAGACCCCCTCCTCAAGCTCGACGCCCTCCGCCACACCCGCCGCGATGAGGGCCGCCCGGTGGGCAGGGGTCCACACGTCGGTCATGTCCGCGAACCGTGGGCCCAGCTCGTCCGCGTTCTCGCCCAGGAGCGGCGTCCTGCCCGTCAGGTTGATGTGGTCCGCGATGACCATCAGCGTCCCGGGACCGAACGCCGGGTTTGTGCCGCCCGCCGCGTTGGTCAGGATGACCAGTTGAGCCCCCAGCTGGCGGAACAGGAGCACGGGCTGGACCACGAGGCCCGGGTCGTTGCCCTCGTAGAGGTGGAAGCGACCTTGCAGCACCGCGACGGGGACACCGGCGAGCCGCCCGAACAGCAGGCGGCCTGCGTGGCCGGGGGCCGTGGCCACGGGCCAGCCCGGGAGATCCTCGAAGGGGATTGAGACCGGCTCTTCCACCGCGTCGGCGAGGCTGCCCAGGCCGGAGCCGAGCACGATTCCGACCCGTGGCACCAGGTCCGTCCGCGCGCGGACGGCTCCGACGAGTGCGGCGAGACGGGCAGGCTGTTCGGCCGGGGGGATCGGACGGGTTCGATCGACGGGCGCGGTGGCATCGCTCATGTGTCGAGCATAGCCGTCGGCGCGGGAGATCTCCGCGGCGGTTCGCGGGACGAGCCTACCCGCCCAGCGCGAACATCTCGACCTTGGGCAACCGCTCCGTCGCCTCGCTCCGCAGCTCCGAGTAGCGGTCCGCCCGCGCTTCCCACACCGCGCGGATCCGGGCCTCCAGCGCCGCGTCCGATTCGGCGGCGCGTAATGGCGTCTTCAGGTCAACCCCGTCCACCGCGAACAGGCACGTGTACAGGTGCCCCTCGGCCGACAGGCGCGCGCGCGTGCAATCGCCGCAGAACGGACGCGTGACGGAGGCGATCACGCCCACCTCGCCGGACCCGTCCCGGAAGCGGTACCGGCCGGCCACCTCGCCCCGGTACCCCGGCGCAAGCGGTTCCAGCGGCAGCTCGGCGTCAATGAGCGCCAGGATCTCGGACGCGGGCACGACGTCGTCAAGCCTCCAGCCGTTGGAGTGCCCCACGTCCATGTACTCGATCAGGCGCAGCACCAACCCCTCGTCGCGTGCCCAGCGCACGAGCGGCAGCACCGACGCCTCATTCACCCCTCGCCGGACCACCGTGTTGATCTTGATCGGCGCCAGGCCGGCCGACCGTGCGGCAGCAACCCCGTCCAGCACCCGGGCCACCGGGAAGTCCACGCCGTTCATCGCCCCGAACACGGCGTCGTCGAGCGAGTCCAGGCTGACCGTGACGCGCTGCAGGCCGGCGGCGGCGAGGGGGCCCGCCAGGGGCCGGAGGGCGGAGCCATTCGTGGTCAGCGTCAGGTCCACGGCCTCGCCGTCGGGCGTCCGGATTCCCGCGAGGGCCCCGATCAGCACCGGCAGGTCACGGCGTACGAGGGGTTCGCCGCCGGTGATCCGGAGCTTGCGCACCCCTAGCCGCACGAAGATCGCGGCGAGGCGGGTGACCTCCTCGAAGTCGAGGACCTGCGACCGCGGCAGGAAGGCGAAGTCGCGCCCGAACACCTCGGCCGGCATGCAGTACCCGCACCGGAAGTTGCAGCGGTCCGTGACGGAGATGCGCAGGTCGCGCAGCGCGCGCCCGAACCTGTCCGGCAGGCCGGGCATGCCATCGAACGCGTCGCCGGCCCGGGGCTGCGGCCCGGACGACGCCTCCGATGCGGACGTGGACGAGCGATGGGACGGACCGACGGACGATTGGATGGTGGGCTCCACAGCCCCCATGGTAATCGGCCGGACCGGATCGCCGGTCCATGGCGGCGCGCGGCCCGTGCGGGCCTGCTCCGGGGGGCCCGGGAATGCGCGGCCCCCCGGTACCACCGGAACCGTCCACTGGTACCTCTAGAGACTCCTCCCGAGCGTGTCCGAGCGCATATGGTGCGCACAGGCCCCGGCCCGCCCGTCTCGCAGAGGAAGTGCCAACCAATGGCGACCGTCGATACCCGCTCCGGATTCCGGCTCCCCTGGAGCTCTGATCACTCAGATGACGATGCTGATCGCGCTGAGCCGGTCGAGGCAGGCCCCGAAGCCGTCACCGATCAGACCGACGAGGGCGCTTCGCCCTGGCCTCAATCCGATCCCGCAGCATGGACCAGCCCGGCACCGACCGCCGAGCCACCCGTCGAGGAGCCCGACATGACCCCGCCGGCCGCTACTCCGACACTGCAGCCACACGCGGCCAGGAAGCCCACCCAGCTGATGACCGACCTGGCCGCGGCGATCCGGGCCACCACTGAGTCCGCCCGCGACCAGGCACTCGCCGCGGTCGATGCTGACGCCACGCAGGTGACCGAGGACATCCGTGCGGCTGCCGCGGAAGGAGCCCAGGGCATCCGTCTCCAGTCCGAGACCGACCTTGCCTCGATCAAGGAGTGGTCGAAGGCAGAAATCGCCCGCATCCGCGAAGAGACCGACGCCAGGATCGCGGCGCGCAAGTCGTCCCTCGAGTCCGAGCTGGCCTCCCATGCCGCCGCTGTCGAGTGCCGCGTGGGTGAAGTCGATCGTGCGGTCGTCCAGTACCGCGCGGACATGGAAGCCTACGTGGAGGGGCTTGCGGGCGTGGATGATCCCGCACGACTGGCCACGATGGCTGAGGCAATGCCCGAGCCCCCCGCGCTCGATGCCCTGGCGAACCTCGACACGATGGACGTCTCGGCGTTCGCGCCGGTCGAGATCGTGGAAGCGGAGCCCGAGGCAGTTGCCGAGGCAGAAGCGCCTGCAGTTGCCGAGGCGGTTGCCGAGGCTGAGGCCCAGGCCGTCGCCGAGGCTGAGGCCCAGGCCGTCGCCGAGGCAGTGTCCGAGGACGAAGCCGGGAGTGCCTGGGGCAGGCCCGATCAGACCTGGACCACCGGAGCCGACGAGAATCCTGCCGGCGCCGACGACACTTCGGGCTGGGCCACGGCCGACGTGCCCGAGAGCGACCCCGGCGACGCCGATAGCGGCGATCCGGTCGATCCGGTCGATCCGGACACCGTCATGGCCGCCACCGCGACCATCCCGGACGTCAACGAGGCCGTCGAGGAGCGGCTGATCGGCACCGAGGACGCGGAGACCGAGTCCGAGGCCGTGGCTGCAGAGGCCGTGGATGCCGAGGCCGCCATGTCCGCCCGCCTCGACGCCCTCGACCCCGAGACCCAGTCCTTCACGGACCGCCTGGCGAGCCTGATGCCCGGTCACGGCGATGACGCCATCGGCGGCGATCCCCGCACGACACAGGTGGTCGTCACGGGACTCGTCTCCGTGGCCAGCATCGCGAGCTTCAAGCGCCACCTGGGCCGCCTGGCGGGCGTACAGGGAGTCGCCGTGTCCTCGGGACCGGAGGGTGAGTTCGTCTTCAACGTGACCCATCTGCCCGACGTGTCGTTCCGGGACGCGATCCCGAGCATGCCCGGCTTCGCAGCGCGGGTGACCAGCGCTACCGACAGCCTCGTGTCCGTGACCGCGCGCGATCCCGAGACGGAGGGCTGACCCCTTGGGCTCCTCGAACCGCCGCCCCGTTATCGCGATCCTGCTGCCTGACGCGGAGCTGACTCCCGTCGCCAGCGAGTTGCGCGAGAACGGCTACGAGCCGGTCCCCGTCGCCGATGCGCACGAGCTGGCGGTGCTGCTGGCCGTCCGCAGGGATGTGGCGGTCGCCGTCGTGGACGTCGAAGGGGAGCTCGACGGCGGCGCCTACACGTGGTCGCTGCTCCACGAGCAGGGACGGAACATCCCGGCGCTGCTCGTGGTCAACGGGGCGGCGCTTGACAGGATCGACGCGTCGGCGCCCGGCCATGACAGCGACGAGTACCTGACCCGCCCCTACTCCGCCGAGTCGATCCGGTGGCGCATCGAGGCGATGTGCATCCGGTCGGTCGCCGTGGATGACGGCAGCGGCCCGATCCTCCAGGGCGAGCTTGAGTCGGGCAGTTGGGGCGGACGGGGTCAGATGATCGCGGTGTTCAATCCCAAGGGTGGGGTTGGCAAGACGATGATCGCCACCAATCTCGCGACGGTTCTGGCCGCCCGCGGACAGCGAGTCCTGCTGGTCGATGCGGACACGGTCACCGGCCACGTGCCGGCCTCGCTTGGCATGGACGGCGTCCCGACGGTCGTGGACGCGTGGCGCGACGAGCTTGAGGGCGGCCCGGCTCAGACCCTTGACCAGCTGGCCTCCGTGCACACGTCTGGCATCAGGATCCTGCCGCTGACCGCGAACCCGATCCACAACGAGATCCTGGAACCCGGCCGCCTGGCGACAGCCCTCACCGTCGCGCGACGGACCACCGACTGGGTGATCGTGGACCTCCACCCGTCCTACAGCCCGCTCAACCGCGCCGTTCTCGACAAGGCCGACCGGATCCTGGTCCCGGTCACGCCGGACCTGCCGGCAATCCGGGCCGCATTGACCCTTCGCGACGTCGCCGAGGAGCTGGGCATGCGGGATCGCCTGTCGCTGGTCGTCAACCGTGCCGCCAGCGGCGTCTCCGTGGCCGACGTGGAGAAGGCCCTGGGCATGCCCGCCTACGCGCAGATCCGCTCCGGCGGACTGCTCCAGGTCAAGGCGTCGAACGAGGGCCGGGCGCTCGTTGAGATGGCTCCCAAGGAGAAGATCAGCGGCGAGTTCCAGACCCTGACGGACCGGCTGCTCGGCATCGCCGAGCGCGAACCCGCACGCGCGGGCCTGAACCTGTTCGGACGTGCGGCGGCCGCACGCGCCTGAGTCGGGACGCCTCCCAGGGCCGGGCCACCTCCCGGACTCTTCCCCGGACGATCAGCGGGTGCGGTCCTGCCAGCTCGTCCCACCCAGCGGCGAGCCTGGAAGCTTCACGTGCGGCACACCCGTCCGCTTGTCCACCTGGACGACGCCCCGCAGATAGAACCGGTTGACGAGGATCACCTCACTTTCCGGGTCACTGACCTCGACGTCGCCGAGCTTCGCGACGCCGTCCACCACCGGGACGAACATCTCGCTCGACCGGTCAAGCAGGCGATCCGGCTCCGACCCCGGATGGAGGTAGACCGTCCCGATCACACGGAACGGCGGCACCTCGAGGGCGACGTCGTACGCCACCTTGTGGCTCTTCAGCGCGGCCCGCTCCGCGTCGGTCAACGGCGGCAGGCTGTCCTCGCCCGCCGTGACCAGGATCAGATCGTACGGGTCGACGGACCTCAGACCGGGTGCGGGCTCCAGGGCACCGGCGTCCTGGGGCGGTCCCCAGGTGACATCCGTGATGTCGATCGCGTCCCGCTTGTTGAGTGCATCCGACAACCTGCCCGGGATCTGCATCCGTCCGCGCAGTCGCCAGTCCTCGGTCAGGGCGGTGAACGCCACGCCTCGGACCGCCCCGGCAGGGCGGGTTGCCGAGGACGGCACCCGCTCCGCAGCGCCGGCCGCTTCGTCCGGCTTGTTGCGTTTGAGAAACCCGAACGGCACGCGGTCAGTCCTCCTCGGCCTTGCCGGTATTCGCCCGGATGGTGTCCACGACATTGGCGTCGGCCAGGCGTGGTCACGTCGCCCAGCGACCGTCCCTCTGCGATGTCGCGCAGGAGCCGGCGCATGATCTTGCCGGAACGGGTCTTGGGCAGGTCCGGCACGAACATCAGGAACTTCGGCCGTGCGATCGGACCGATGACGTAGGCCACGTGCTCCCGCAACTGGATCGAGAGCGTGTCGGAGGGCTCCTGGCCGGACTTGAGGATGACGTAGGCGAAGATCGCCTGACCGCTGATCGCGTCGGTCTTGCCGACCACCGCGGCCTCTGCCACGGCGCGGTGGTCGACCAGCGCGGACTCCACCTCGGCGGTGCTGATCCGGTGGCCGGCGACGTTCATGACGTCGTCGACACGGCCCAGCAGCCACAGGTAGCCTTCCTCGTCCCTCTTGGCGCCGTCGCCTGCGAAGTACATCCCCGGGAACCGGCTCCAGTAGGTCTTGCGGTACCGCTCCGGGTCCCCGTAGATGCCGCGCAGCATGCCTGGCCACGGGCGCTTGAGCACGAGGTACCCGCCGCCACCCAACGGGACGGACCTGCCGTCCACGTCCACGACATCCGCCTCGATGCCCGGCAGCGCGAACGTGGCCGAACCCGGCTTGGTCGTGGTCACGCCGGGAAGCGGGCTGATCAGGATCTGGCCCGTCTCGGTCTGCCACCAGGTGTCCACCACCGGGGTCCGGTCACCGCCGATCACGTCCCGGTACCAGCGCCACGCCTCGGGGTTGATCGGCTCCCCCACCGAACCCAGGAGACGCAGCGAGGTCAGGTCGTGCGACCGCGGGATCTCCTCGCCCTGCTTCATGAAGGCGCGGATCGCCGTGGGCGCGCAGTAGAGGATGCTGACCTTGTAGTCCTCGACGATCTGCCACCAGCGATCCCAGCTGGGCGCGTCCGGCGAGCCCTCGTACAGGATGCCGGTCGTCGCGTTGGCCAGCGGCCCGTACACGATGTAGCTGTGGCCCGTGACCCAGCCGATGTCCGCGGCGCACCAGTAGACGTCGTCGGGCTTGATGTCGAAGACGGCCCAGTGGGTGAACGCGGCGCCCAGCAGGTAGCCCGCTGTCGTGTGCAGGATGCCCTTGGGCTTGGCCGTGGTGCCCGACGTGTACAACAGGTAGAGCATGTGCTCGCTGTCCACCGGCACCGGCCGGCAGACGTCGCTCTGGCGGTCCACGATCTCGTGCCACCAGTGGTCCCGCCGCGGGACCATGTGGACGCCGTCACCGAAGCGGTCCACGACGATGACGTGCTCGATCGATGGCGCGTCGACGATGGCCGCGTCGACGTGGTGCTTGAGGCCCACCTTCTTGCCGCGCCGCCAGCCGCCGTCCGCCGTGATGAGGACCTTGGCCCCGCAGTCGTTGATACGGCCCGACAGCGACTCCGCGGAAAACCCGCCGAACACCACGGTGTGCGGGGCACCGATCCGGGCGCACGCGAGCATCGCGATCGGCAGCTCCGGGATCATCGGCATGTAGATCGCGACGCGATCGCCCTTGCGGACGCCCAGCTCCAGCAGCGCGTTCGCCGCCTTCGAGCTCTCGCGCATCAGGTCCGCGTAGGTCAGCGTGCGCGTGTCGCCCGGCTCGCCGATCCAGTGATAGGCAACCCTGTCGCCCAGGCCGCGCTCCACGTGGCGGTCGACGCAGTTGTAGGCGACGTTCAGCTCGCCCCCGGTGAACCATCGCGCGTCGGGGAGGTTCCACTCCAGGGTCTCACTGAAAGGGGTGAACCAGGAGAGGCGCTCCCGTGCCTGCCGCTCCCAGAACCCGACGTAGTCGGCGGAGGCTTCCTCGTACAGGGCCGCGGTCGCGTTGGCCTGCGCGACGAAGGCAGGGTCGGGCGGGAAGGTTCGCTTCTCGGCGAGGAGGTTCTCGATCTCCGGCCCGCGGCCTGCCTGGGGGTCGACGCTCACCTGTCCCTCCGCTCAGCTCCTGGGTCGGGTCATTCTACGCGCCCGTCGGGCGGGGCCAAGGCGGAGACGCCTCAATCGGGTTCCCCGTCGTCTGCATCATCACCTTCGGCCGCGGCCAGCGCCCCCGTCCCGTCGACGGTGCCGGCCGGCGTTCTTTGCGAGATCATCACCCGGTGCGGGAACGGGATCTCGATCCCGGCCTCGTTGAACGCGACGAGCAGTCGCCGGCGCAACTCGCCGGCAGCGGCCCACTGCTCGGAGGCTCGCACCGTCCCCGTCACCTTGAGCGTCACGCCCGACTCGTCCAGGGACTGGACGCGCAGCACGCTTGGGGCCTCCATGACCCGCCGCCGCCACTCGGGATCCTCGTACATCTGCCGGCCCACCCTGTTGACGACCTCGATGGCCCGCTCGATATCCGTGCTGTAGGCAACCTGGATGTGCTCGTTGATCCGGGCCCACGTGCGGGTGCTGTTCGAGGCCACGTGGATCTCACCGTTGGGGACCGTGTGGACCACGCCCGACAGGTCTCGCAGGGTGGTTCGTCGGAGGCTGAAATCCTCGACGGTCCCGGTTGCGCCCGCGATCGTGACCACGTCCCCGATGGCGAACTGGTTCTCGATCAGGATCAGGGCTCCGTTGAGGTAGTCCCGGACCAGGCTCTGCGCGCCGAAGCCGACCGCGATCCCGACAACGCCGAGCCCGGCGACGGCGGGCCCGATGTTCAGGCCGAGCTCGCCGAGGATCATGACTCCAGCGATGACCGCGATGAACAGGCGGGCGACGCCCGTGCCGAGCGAGTCCAGCGTTTCCGTCCGCTTCCCGATCTCGACCGCGGACAGCTCCCGGGCGGTGCCCTCGGTGGACTCCCGGTCAAGCAGCGCCTTGATCAGGCCACGGATCGCCACGTGCACGATCCTGATGAAGATCGCCGCGATCAGGATGATCAGCAGGATCGGCAGGATCGGATCCTGCAACAGTTCGAGCAGGCGCTCCTCGAGGTCGGGGGGGATCTTCATGGCACGCCTAGCCTAGCGCAGGCCCGCGGAGCTCAGGCCGGCGTTCCACCCAGGCGCACCGACACCGCGCCCGCGGCCTCGCGGACGTGGCCAGCGATCTCCGGGATCCGGCCCGGCGTCACCCGGAACGCTGGACCCCATACGTCCACGGCAGCGATCACCTGGCCGCGCGCGTCGTGGACGGGGGCGGCGATGGCGTTCAGGCCGTCCTTGAACTCTCCGAACGCCGTCGCGTAGCCGCGCCGGCGGACCCGGGCCAGATCCTCCAGGAGGGGTTCCAGCTGCGTGATGGTCCGCTCGGTGCACCGGGCCAGGCCGCGCCGAACGAGTCGCATGATCTCCCGCTCCGGGAGGGACGCGAGCAGGACCTTGCCCGCCGCAACCGAGTGGAGCGGAGCGGCCCGGCCGGTCCAGTCCCCCATCGCGACCAGGTTGGGCCCATCGGCCTGGGCGACAGTGAGCATCTGGTCGCCGTCAAGCACCCCGATCCCGGTGGTCTCCCGGGTGACCCGGGAAAGACGATCCAGCTCCGGCATCGCGATGACGCGGAGGTCCAGCGTGCGCTCCGCGCGCTCGGCGAGGCGGATCACGATGAGGCCGAGGCGGTACTTGCCGGATTCCTCGTCCTGCTCCACGAGGCCCCTCTTCTCGAGCGTCGCGAGCAGGCGCGACGCGGTCGACTTGTGCAAGCCCAGGCGGCGGGCAAGGTCGGTCACGCCGGCCTCGCCGGCGCAATCCCCGAGGGCGAGCAGCAGGGCGGCAGCGCGGTCGACGGATCGGACCGCGCTCCCGTCGAACGTCATGCGAAGGTCACCTTGGAGCGGGGCGTCAGTGAGCGGACGCATCCAACTCACCACGGGCCTTGAGCTCCAGGGCTGCATCCAGGGAATCGCCGAAGATCGACACCACGCGGTCCACCGTGTCCCCCTGTGCGTGCGCCTCGCAGATGAACCAGGGCTCGCGGCTGTCCGGCTCCGGCATGGCACCACGGGCGTGCATCCCCACGGCGATGGCGTCGTAGAGGGCATGGTCCGTGTTCGCCCAGTCGCGGTACTCGGACGCCACGTGCTCTGTGAACATGATCCCGAACATCGACGGATGGCCGGTGATGTTGTAGGCGAGCCCCTTGGCGTCCAGGAGGCTCCGGAGGCCGACCTGGATCCGCTCGCCGGTGGCTCGGATGGTGGCGAGCGCGTCCGTGTCCCGGAGGATCTCGATGGTCTTGGTCGCTGCGGCCGCGGCGACGCGGTTGCCCGCGTACGTGCCGCCGTGGCTGACGCTGCCGGGGAGGACGCTCATGACCTCCTCGCGCCCGCCGAAGGCCGCCGTCGGGTAGCCGTTGGCCAGCGCCTTGCCGTAGGTCGCGAGGTCCGGCGTGATGCCGAAGAACTCGGCCGCGCCGCCCCGGGCGAACCGGAAGCCCGTCTTGACCTCGTCGAAGATCAGCAGGATGCCGAACTCCTCGGTGAGCGCCCGCATCGCCTGGTGGAAGCCCGGCTTGGGCATGATGCCCTGGGCGTTCCCCAGGACCGGCTCCACGATGACCGCGGCGATCTCCTCGCCCTGCCGCTCGAACAGCGCCCGCAAGCGCTCGATGTTGTTGTAGCGGGCCGGGATGATCGTCTTCGCGATCTCGGCCGGAATCCCGCGACCCCAGGCCAGGCCAACGGGGTTGTCCTCGTCGCCCAGATCGGCCATGTTGCTGGGCGCGACGCTGATCAGCGCGTAGTCGTGGACGCCGTGGTACTGGCCCTCGAACTTCACGATCTTCGTGCGGCCGGTATAGGCCCGCGCGACGCGCATGGCATGCATCGTCGCCTCGGTGCCGGACACGGTCATCCGCGCCTTCTTCACCCAGGGATTGAGCTCCTTGAGGAGCTCCATCGCGCGGACCTCGTCCTCGCTCGTGATCGAGAAGCTGACGCCCCGGCGCATCCGCTCGTTGACGTGGTCGTCCACGCGATCGTCACCGTGCCCGAGCACGACCGGCCCATAGCCCATCCGGAGGTCGATGTACTCGTTGCCGTCGATGTCCCAGACCAGGCCGCCCTTGCCCCGGTCGACGTAGATGGTGTCCTCGCC
Organism: uncultured Chloroflexia bacterium; assembly: GCA_963766735.1. Classification (GTDB taxonomy): domain Bacteria; phylum Chloroflexota; class Limnocylindria; order Limnocylindrales; family CSP1-4; genus CAIXZV01. The sequence goes on along the minus strand of CAVYBU010000030.1, from coordinate 54,900 downwards.
CCAGGCCCGGAAGTTCGAGTTGGTGCCACCGGGAAGCGTCTCGATCGCACGGCGGTACATCTCCAGCTGGCGCCGGCGGTCCAGGGTAGGGGTGGGGCGCGCGGCGGGTTCGGCGGTCATGATGCCTCCAGGCTTCGACCCCGCGGCCCTGACGGGCCGCCTCCGCAGTTCTGGCGGCGACGTACGGGGGCCCGCGACAGGCGCCTCATAGGACGTGTGTTGCGGGCTATGCAACAACTCAGCCCGATCGTGCCACAGCACCGTCGCGGGCGTCAACACGAATATCGTCCCCGATGACCGATACAGGTACGAAATGCGCACGTCAATCAGCCACGGAGACAGAGATCCGCGTACAGTGTCAGCGCGATGAGCACCCCCGCCGGCACCCCTACCGGATCAGGCCCCGGACCGGCCGGCGGCAGCTTCTGGTTCGCCAGCGGCGACCCCGGACCAGTCCGCGCCCCCGCGTCGGGGAACAGCCGCGTGGACATCGCCATCGTCGGGGGTGGGTTCACCGGGCTCTGGACCGCCATCGCCCTGCTCGACGCCGATCCCTCGTTGCGGGTCGCCGTGCTGGAGGCGGACCGAGTCGGCTGGGGCGCAAGCGGGCGGAACGGCGGGTTCTGCGAGGCCTCGCTGACGCACGGCCTGTCCAACGGTCTGCTCCACCACCCGGAGGAGATCGACGTCCTGGAGGCGGAGGGGAAGCAGAACCTGGCCGATCTGGTGGCCTTCGTGCGCGACGAGGGCATCGATGCCGAACTGGAGGCCACAGGGACCCTGGGCGTCGCGACGCAGGAGCACGAGGTGGCGGAGCTGGCCGCCTACGTGGAGCTGGGGGATCGCCACGGCAGCGGCTTCAGCTTCCTGGACCGGGCTGCGATCCAGGCCGAGGTCCACTCACCGCGCTGGCTGGCGGGCTTCCGGGCCGGCCCGGAGCACTGCGTCCTGGTCAACCCGGCGAAGCTGGCCTGGGGCCTGGCGACGGCCGCCGAGCGGCGCGGGGCGGCCATCCACGAGGGGTCGCGCGTCACCGGGATCCGGCGCCGGGCGGGCGGCGTGACGATCGACATCCAGGGCGGCGCGCGCATCGAGGCGGCGCACGCGCTGGTGGCCACCTCCGCGTACAGCGGCTGGATGCGCCGCCTGGTCCCGGTGTTCGTCCCGATCTACGACTACGTCCTCATGACGGAGCCGTTGTCCGCCTCCCAGCTGGACTCGATCGGCTGGGCCGGCCGCGAGGGCATGTCGGACTCTGGCAACCAGTTCCACTACTTCCGCCGGTCCGCAGACGACCGGATCCTGTGGGGCGGCTACGACGCCGTGTACCACCCCGGCAACCAGGTGCTCCCCGCACACGACCAGCGGCCGGAGACGTTCGACAAGCTCGCCGCCAACTTCGAGGCCGCGTTCCCGCAGCTGGCCGGGATCCGCTACACGCACCGGTGGGGCGGGGCGATCGACACCACCACGCGGTTCTCCGTCACCTTCGGCGAGGCGCTGGGCGGGCGCGTGCACTACGCGCTGGGCTACACCGGCCTGGGGGTCGGGGCAGCCCGCTGGGGGGGCGGGATCCTGCGGGACCTGGTGCTGCGACCGGACTCGCCGCGCCTCGATCTCCGGTTCGTGCGGTCCTCGCCCTTGCCGATCCCGCCGGAGCCCCTGCGGACCCCGACGGTGGAGCTCATGCGTCGCGCCGTCATCTCCGCCGACGATCACGCGGGCCGCCGGAGCTGGTTCCTGCGCGCGATGGACGCGGTCGGGATCGGCTTCGACAGCTAGGCAGGCCCGGTCGCGGTAGCGCCGCATCGGCGCGGCTGCCCGGCGGGCGTCACCCGGGGCGGGCTCGCACGCATCGCCAGGACCTACTCCGCGGGCGTCACCCACAGCGGTAGCTGGCGGGCGAGCGTCGCCAGGGGCAGCGACCCGTGTCCGATCAGCTCGTCGTGGAAGCGCTTCAGGTCGAACCGGTCGCCATCGCGGGCCTCGAGCTCGCGGCGGAGGCGGCGGATCTCGCGAAAACCCAGCATGTACGTGAGCGCCTGGCCGGGCCAGACGATGTAGCGGTCCGTCTCGATGTTGGCGTCGGTCTCGGACAGGCCGGAGGCAAGGAGCCAGTCCACCGACCGCTGCCTGGACCAGCCCAGGCCGTGCAGCCCGGAGTCGACGACGAGACGCGAGGCGCGCCAGGCCTGGGCCTCGAGCATTCCGAACCGCTCGGCGGCACTCCGGTAGAGCCCCAGCTCGTCCGCGAGGCGCTCCGCGTACAGCCCCCAGCCCTCCACGTAGGCGCCCCCCGCGAGCCGGGCGCCGAGCCGGCGGAACACGTTGAGGCTCGGGTGCTCCATCTCCAGGCTGATCTGGAAGTGATGACCCGGGATCGCCTCGTGGTACGTGGTGGACGCCAGCTTGGAGTACGTCCGGCTGGGCAGGTCGTAGGTGTTGACGTAGTAGGTACCGCTCCTGGACCCGTCCAGGGCGGGCGGGTAGTAGTACGCGAACGGCGCGTTCTGCTCCTTGAACGCCTCGACCGGGCGGACCTCGCAGCCGGCCCGCGGCAGGCGCCCGAACATCGTTGGGGCCACCGCCGCCGCGCGGGCAATGTCCTCGGTGGCCCGCGCCACCAGCGCATCCTGCGTCGGGGCCTGGTTGGCCAGGTCCGTGGCGAGCGCGAGCCGGTAGGCCGCGACATCGCCGTAGCCCTCGACACGCGCGATGTCACGCCGTTCCTGGTCGATCGCCGCCAGCTCGTCGAGGCCCACCTGGTGGACATCAGACGGATTGGCGTCCATGGTGGTCCACGACCGGATGGCGTGCCGGTAGAGGGCATCGCCGTCGGGGGCCGAGACGAGCCCGGGTACGTCGCGCGAGGCCGGCAGAACCTCCCGCTCCAGGACCTCGAGGTACCGGCGATCGGCCGGCAGGACGACGTCGCGGACGACCTCGGCAACCAGGGCGCGATCCCCGTCCGAGGCGACCCGTGACAGGACGGTCAGGACCGCCTCGTCCGCCGGCAGCGACGCCGTGGGACGAAGCTGGTCGACGAGCCGCTCCGCCACGATCCGGGCCGGCGTCCGGCCCGACGCCACGCCGTCGCGCATCACGGCGATCCGGGCGTCCACGTAGGGCCCGTAGGCGCGGAGCCGAGCCAGCCACTTCTCCAGGCGCTCCGGCGTATCCGCCCTCTGGAACTGGGCAAGCTGGGCCATCCCCGTCATCGGGTTGTCGATCTGGTCGACCTCTCGGATCTCGTGGAAGCCCAGGTCATCGGCCTCGACGACCGTCTCGGCGACGATCCGGAGCATGTCGCGGGTGATCCTGTCCTCGACCGGGAGGCCGTCCTCGGGGATGGCCTGGGCGTCGCGGTTCGCACCTTCGAAGAGCGCCCGCACGGCGGCCCGCCCGGCGGGTCCGGGGTCCTCGAGCACGTCGTCGTAGCGGTCGTCGCCGTAGACGGTGGCCGTCGTCGGATTGAGCCGGAGGAAGTCCTCCCAGAAGCGCTCGGCGATCTCGTCGATGCGAGACGGGACGGGTGCGGCGTCGGTCACGGAGGCTACCCTCAGGCTAGGAGAGCTCAGCCGCAGGGCAGGCGACCCATGCGGCCGATCGAACGTTCACCAGCGTACCCGTCCCCGAGGTCAGCCGCTGAAGAGCGACAGCTGGTCGCCGGTGCGCTCCACCGCGGGGTCCAGGCCCAGCAGCGACTCAAGGTCCGCGAGCGCCACGACCTCCCGATCCGCCCAGTCCCGGATGTGGTTCGACTTCACCAGGTGCCAGCCACCGTCCTCGAGCGCCGACCTGAGGAGCGGGCTGCGCTCCAGCTTGTGCCGCACCAGCTCGGCCCGCTCCGGCAGGACGGTCAGGATCCGGACCAGGCGCTCGTCGAGGGGAAGGCGCGCATGCCGACGGAGCATCGCCTCGCCCACCATCGCGGTCCATTCCACCTCCCAGGCGAGGGCGGCACGGCCGCGCACGTACCAGATGACGTCGACGTCCTCCAGGTCATCGGCCCGGATCCGGCCCATCGACGGCGGCCCCGACATCTCGCGGTGGTCGAGGAGGTCGGACAGGCGCCCGTCGCCGCACTGGCGGTTCTGCTGGCGTGCGCCGATCCAGCAGGAGAAGCCCAGGCGATGGCCGATGTCCACCAGGGTCGCGATCAGCTCGCCGTGCTCCCGCGTGCGAGTGGCGAGGTCGTCCGTCGTGACGAGGCGATCCTGGGTGGAAGCCATGCTCCGATAGCTCTCCAGGCAGGCCCGGACGAGCGCCTCGTCCGGGAGGTCCGGGCCGGTGAACAGCCCGGCGACCCGGTCCAGGAAGGCGCCCTCGGACAGGGGTCCCGCGGTGGACAGGAGGCTGTAGACGGCCCACTCAACGCGGTCCGCAAGGGGAACGGCCGCGGCCTCGCGATCGCCCCGCTCCCCCAGCCACCAGCGATCCTCGGCCACCTGGGCCAGGCGCCGGCCATCGGCTCCCGCGAGGGCGTCGTGGACCAGGCCGAGCAGGCGGTCCACGTGGTCGGCGTGGGCCGGCGGCCGGACCGGCGACGGTCCGGGTGAGGGCCCGTGGGCGGCAGGCGGCGTTGCGGGGCTGCCGGCGGGCGGAGGCGGTGGCGGCGGCGCGTCCGTCGCGGTCACCGCGTCCTGAGTCACGTCGGCCGGAGGGGCGGGCGGACGGACGAGGCGACGGAGATGACCGGCCCGGTCAAGGCCCACCAGGATCTCACCCAGGAGCCCGCCAAAGCTGACGGGCTCACCGCGCAGCTTGAGCACCTCCACGGTCGCCTCCACCACGGCCCGGGCGGCGTCCTCCGACGAGAACGGCGCGTTGACGCGGCGCTCCGGAGCCGCGAACAGCCGGGTCGAGGGGACCACGTCCAGGTCCCCCGCTCCGCCGGTGACGGCGGGCAGGCCGACGTTGGCCCGGGTCCTGGGCCCGCCGGGGACGGCGCCGGATCCGGGGGGCACGAGCTCCACCACGCCACCCGTGTCACGGCCGGCCTCGGGCAGGCGCGCGGCCGCGAGCCGGTAGCCGGCCGTGACGCCTCCAAGCACGCTCGCGACCAGCGACTCCGGGCCGTCGCCCTCCAGCAGGATGACGACCCGCGCGTCCTTCGCCAGCACCGGCTCGATCCCGCGGAGGGTCCGCGTGATCGTTGTCGCCTGCCAGCCCCAGCCGGCTCGGACGCCCGGCCCGAACAGGGGCTCCAGCGGCAGCGTCGCGGCGGCCTCCCGGCCCAGCACCCACGCGGCGCCGTGGTAGGCCCAGGCGAGGCGGTCCACGGTCGGCCTCAGCGGGGCCGTGCCAAGTGCAAGCCGGACGCGCGGGCGAATCGCCGTCCCCGCCAGGCGCTCCATCTCCAGACCCAGGGCCCCGAACGCCGCGGGAGTCGCCTGCTTCAGGACCACGGTCGCGGCGCCCTCCGTCAGGCTCCGCAGGTCCTCGCCGAGGCGCGCCGGAACGGGCCCCCAGGCGCCGCTCTCCAGGCGCTGCACGAAGCCGCGCACCACCCGGACGCCATCCTCGAAGGCCAGCCACGGGTTGCGCTCCCGCCACGTGGCACCGCCGGGGGCCTTCACGTGACCTTGGATGATCTTCAGCGGGGCCACACGCCCGGCAGACGTCGCGAGGCGGCTGGCGGGGGCGATGGCATGGAGGAGGGCGAGGCGCATCGCCGCGACGATCGACTCTGCCCGGAGGTCACCCTCGATCCTCTCCAGGATGGCGGCCAGCCCCGCAAGCTGGCGCGTCGTATGGAGATCCAGCAGCTCGTGGCCGAGGAGCTCGCCCCCCTCGAGGACCGGGAAGCGGTCCAGGAGCCAGTCCCGGACCTCGCTGCCTTCCTGGTCCACTGCGAGGCGCACGTCTCCGGCGTCGAGCGGTGCCTGACGCTGCTCGCCACCGCCCAACTGGTCCCGGCAAACGGGGCAGCGGTAGTGCTTGCGAATGGGACGCGGGCCGGCCGGGCGCCCATCCTCGTCGGTGGACTCGACGGCCCAGGTGACCTCGTCCAGGACGATCGGCCGGTCGCAGGTGGCACAGCGGCTCGCGTAGCGGTCGCTCATCCACTGCTTGAGGCTGGTCTCGTGACGTGCGGATGCGGCCATGGCCTGGATCGCAGCGTCGAAGTGGCGCAGGTCCGGCGGTCGCAGAACGACCTCCGCGAGGAGGCGGTCGAGTGCGCCGGCCTCCATGCTGACTGCCTTGCGCTGGCGATCGATGGCGGCCCGCGCCACCCAGCCACCGCGGCCGAACGGGTCCAGGACGATATCTCCCGGAACAGAGCCCGCGTCCAGTCGGGCGGTGAGGAGCGCCGGCGGGGGTGGGGGGGCGGCACGCTCAAAGGCCGGGAGGCTGAAACCCGGTTCGGCTCGAATGAGGAGCGCTCGACCCGCCATGGGCGGGATTGTCGCAGACCTCCGCGCAGCGGTCAGGCACGCACTCGGGCGGCGCCGCGCACCGCCGGCGTGGCGCGGACGACCGTGGCCGCCCCTACGACTCGTCGAGCTCGTCGGTCTCCTCGACGAACGCCTCGTCCGTCGTCTCCTCCGGCGGCAGGACCCGGTCGAGGTTCTGGATCTCCTCGTCCTCGACGTCGTCCTCGAGATCCTCCTCGAGTTCCTCGTCCTCGCGCACCAGCGTGCCCTTCGTGTACGGCCGCAGGTCCGTGGACTTGGCGGCGGTCGGGAAGCTGACCTTGCCGTAGTTGCGTGGGTCCTGGAAGACCTCGCGGATGATCAGGCGCACGTCCCGGTCACCCAGCGAGGTGACGCCGGCGAGGTACTTGTTGCCGTCTGCCATGAGCTTGAGCAGGCGCGCTGCGACGCGCGGCTCCACGATGCCGATCCGGATGCCGTTGCTGATGGCGATGAGGCGGTTCGCCTCGGGGATCAGCTCCACAGCGTCGCCCGGGTTGACCTGGGCAAGCTCTGCCGGGCGGGCGAGGCTGGTGAGGTGCGCGAAGCCTGTCTTGCCGGTCTCCTCGACGAAGATGCTGACCGGGGCCTTGGAGCCCGGCGTCGCGGCGACCGTCTTGGAGCCCGCCTCGACGAGCAGGACCTTCAGGCGGTCGATGTTGCGCTCGGCGATGCGGTTGGTCGGGTCCAGCGCGAGCGCCTTCTGGTAGTGCTCCCGGGCGGCACTGAGGTCGCCCTGCTCCCAGAGTGCCTTGGCGAGCCGGTTCTCGGACTCGGAATCGGGCCCGAGCTCCAGCAGGCGCCGGTTCGTCTCAGCCGCTTCGATCCAGCGCGCGGCCGTGGCGTACGCGATGGCCTGCTCGGCGAGCTGGCGCTTCAGGCGTGTCTGGCCGGCGGGCGTCTGGGCTGCGGCGTCGATCTCGGGGAAGGTCACGTGGAGGTATTCCTTTCGGTCCATCGGGAGGCGTCGGGCCTGAGGGCATGTCGGGGCGGACACGCCGAAACAGCAACGGTCCCGGGCACGTGTTTCTAACACCCTCCGCCGCTGCCGTCAAACGCGGGTGGTCAGCCGCCGAGCCTGACGTTCCAGGCCACCACGACCGCGGCGAGTGCGACCAGCAATATCGTCTCCCATAGGAACCGTGGCTCACGCCGGCGCGCAGGCGCGCTGCCGTGCAGGGCATCCCACAGGTAGAACACGAGGGTGAGCACCGCGGGGCCGAGGAGACTCGGCAGGTCGATGGCGCTGATCGCCCCGGCCGCCACGGCCACGACGATGGCGTAGGTCACGGCCGAGCGGGCCGCGTCCCTGGTCGTGCCGTAGCGGAAGGTTGCCACGCGGTACCCGAGGAGCAACGCGATCAGGGCGTCGTCGACGGCCAGGACGATGAGCCAGATCCCGGTGAGGGTCCCCCCGGCGGCCACCGCGGAGCCGCCGGGCGCCAGCAGGCCGCCCGGCACCAGCGCCGCGACCCCCGTGAACGCCACGAATGCGGCGACGATTGCGGCAAGCAGCACCCGGGCCCTGTCCGCATCCGTGGCGCCACCTGCCTGGGCCAGCAGGCGCATCTCCAGGCGCAGCGTCCGGTCCAGGAGGAAGCCGAACACGACGAGGTACGGAACAAGGCCGAAGCCCGCTGGCACCAGCTGGATCGCCCCGACGGCACCGCCCGCGAGCACCGCGGGGACCAGGAGCGCCTCGAATGGACGGGCCGGTGACTCGTCACCGGCAAGGATCCCGACGCCGGCGACCAGGATGACGACCGGCAGCAGGCCGGCGATCAGGAAGGCGTCCAGCGGCTCGACCAGGCGCGACATGGCCACGAGCAGGGTCACCACGAGCACGAGTTCGTGGCGGCCGTGGGCGGACGTGGGGTCGGGGGCGTGCATCGCGGCCGATGGTACGTCGGCGGGGGCTGACGCGACCGGGCGCGGGCGCGGGCGGCGCGACGCCGCCCCGACGGCGGGGCGGGCGTCGGGCGAGGCGGGCTCGGCGGTGCGGGCTCGGCAGGGCGGCACGGCGCGACGCAGCGGGCTCGCGCGGCGGACGCCGCCCCGGCGGCGGCGCGACGGGGCAGGCCGGGCGTCAGACCCGGGAGGGCTTGGCCGCCACCCAGGCCAGCAGGTCGTCCAGGCTCCGCGTGTTCACCACGTGCCGCGGTTCCACCCACGCGCGCCGGGCCTGGTCAACGCCCCAGCGGACATAGGCCAGCTCCTCGGTCCGATGCGCGTCCGAGTCGATCGAGAGCAGGCAACCCGCCTCCACCGCCCGCCGGGCCCGCGCCGGGGCCAGGTCCAGGCGGTGTGGGGACCCGTTGATCTCCAGCGCCGTCCCGGTCGCCGCCGCCGCCTCGAAGACCGCGTCCCAGTCCAGGTCCAGGTCGTCGCGGTCCTGGATCATCCGGCCGGCCGGATGGGCGATGACGTCCACGTGCGGACTCTGGATGGCGTTGAGCGTCCGGCGGGTCAGCTCCGCCCGGGGCTGGCGGCGTGCCACGTGCACGGAGGCCACGACCAGGTCGAAGCGCGCCAGCAGGTCATCCTCGTAGTCGAGGCGGCCGTCGGCGCGGACCTCCAGCTCGCAGCCGTGGAGCAGACGGAAGCCGCCGGGGCTCGCGCCGGCCGGCAGCGTCCCGGCCGCCTCCTCCGCCCTGAACCGGGCATTGAGCGCCGCGATGATCCCGCGCTGGAGCTCCACCCGCGCGGGCTCCAGGCCGTGAGCGATCCCCAGGCTCCGCGAGTGGTCGGTCAGCACCTGGTACGCATAGCCGCGACGGCGGGCGGCCTCGGCCATGACCTCGATCGCGTGGACGCCGTCACTCCACTCGGAGTGGCTGTGCAGGTCCCCGCGCAGGTCCGCGAGTGCGATCAGCGACGGCAGCCCGCCCGCATACCCCGCCTCCACCTCGCCCGCGTCCTCGCGCAGCTCGGGCTCGATGAACGGCAGCCCGAGGAACCCGTAGACGCCCGCCTCGTCCTCGAACGTCCGGAGCTCGGCGGCATCGCCGGTCGCGGGCTCGCCCTCGGCGTCGAGGCGCAGGAAGCCCTTCTCGGACAGGCTCCAGCCGCGGTCGCGGGCGATGCCCCGGAGGCGGACGTTGTGGGCCGCCGAGCCCGTGAAGTGGACGAGGTAGGTGCCGGCCTCGCCGCGGGGCATCACCATCAGGTCCACCTGCGGGCCGCCCGCCAGGCGCACGGCGGCCTTCGCCCTACCCGCGCCGAGGACGCCTTCGACGGCCGGGAGGTGGACGAAGCGGTCGATGACCGCCTCCGGCGCGTCCGTCTCCACGAGCAGGTCCAGGTCGCCGACCGTCTCCCGGCGACGACGCAGCGACCCCGCCTGGACGATCCGCGCGACGCCCGGGGTGTCCGCCAGCTGTGCGGCCAGCGCGTCAGAGATGGCCTGCGCCCGGTCGAGCAGCATGCGCTGCGGGCGCGATGCGAGAAGGGTGATGCCCTCGAGGATCCGCTGCTCCGTGCCGGCGGAGATGCCCCGCAGGCCGCGCAGGTGGCCGGCCTCCGCGGCGCGTCGCAGGTCGTCCATGCTCTCGACACCCAGGCCCTCCCAGACCAGGCGCACCGTCTTGGGCCCGACGCCCGGGATGCGCAGCAGGTCCACGACGCTCGGCGGGATCTCCGCCCGGAGGCGCTCATGGAGGGCGATCTGGCCGGTGGTCGCCATCTCCGCGATCTTGTCGCCGATCGCCTTGCCCACGCCCGCGATCGGGCGGCGGTCGCCTGCGGCGTAGGCGGACGCGACGTCGAACGGCGCCTTCGCGATCGCGTCCGCCGCGCGGTGGTACGCGATGGTCTTGAACGGGATCTCGCCCTTGACCTCGAGGATGTCGCCGATCTCGTGGAAGACCCGCGCCAGGTCGTCGTTGGTGGCCGTCACGCCTCGCATGGTACGGGCGAACCCGGCGCCGGACCGGACCCTACGCGGCCACGACCCGGTTGCGCCCCGCGCGCTTGGCGCGATACAGGGCCCGGTCCGCCTCGTCGATCACCACGCCCAGGTCCGTGTCCGGTGAGTCGGCCACTGCGACGCCCACGGAGACGCTCACCCCCGGCACGCCCATCCGGCGCAGGTCAAGGCTGCCCACCGCACGTCGGACGCGCTCCCCCACCTCGACCGCGATCACCGGACCCGGGTTCCGCAACAGCACCGCGAACTCCTCGCCCCCGAAGCGGGCCGGGACGTCGCCCTCCCGCACGGCACCGGCGACGGCCTGGGCAACCTCGCGCAGGACGTGATCCCCCACCGCATGCCCGAACGTGTCGTTGAGCTTCTTGAACCAGTCGATGTCGACCATCAGCACGCCCACGCGGTCGTCGGCGCGGCGGCGGCGGGCGAGCAGGCCCAGGTACTCGTCGAAGTAGCGGCGGTTCGGCAGTCCGGTGAGCGCATCGGTCGTGGCGCGCGCCTCCGCATCCCGGAGCGAATAGACGCGTGCGAGCGCCGCCGAGGCCTCGACCGCGGCGGCCTCCAGGATCCGGCGCGCGCTGTCAGGCCAGGAACCCGTCCGACGCGACAGCACGATGGCCCCCTCGACCTTGCCGTCGACGCGGAGCGGGGCCGCGGCGAGATTGCGCAGCCCATAGATGTCACGCAGGCGTTCCGCGATGCGATCCGCGATGCGCTGGTCGGCACCCTCGCCGGACGGGATCGCCTGCCCCGGGCGACGCGCCCGGACCCGCGACGCGGCCGGCGCCACGGCCGTCGCAACGCCGCCGCCGTCCGCGTCTGGCGCCAGGCCTGCGCCGGAAGGTGTGCCGAGTCGGTCAGCGGCGATCCCGAGCGGCACCAGCAGCGGGTCACCCCCCGGGTCGGGCTGGATCCGGACGGCGGTCAAGCGTCGTCCGCGCGAAACGGCAATGGCGAGCCGGGCCATCGCAGCACCCTCTGCCGGGTCCTCCAGCACGCTGAGCGGCAGGGAGGTGCGCGACGCAGGGGCGCCGGGGCGCGTGGACGACATGATCGCCTCGAGGTTGCGCGTCTCCGGCCGGCGACGCACGACGACCACGTGATCCGCGCCGGTGCCGTTCCCAAGCTCCTCCACGATGGCGTCCACGATGGCGTCCGGCGACACGGAGCGGGCGAGGCCGCGCAGGATGCGGGAGTAGGACTCAGCCTCGATCCGGCGGCTTGCCGCTGAGCCGGCGACCCCCTGCCGCTCGCGGGCGGCCGCGATGCCCAGGAGCCCGACCAGGGCGAGGATGAGGATGCCCACGGGGGTGGGCGCGACGAGGAAGTACGCCAACTCGACCACGGCGAGGGCAGCGAATGCGGGGCCGAAGGGACGCCGGGTCAGGCCCCGCACATCGCCGCGCGGCCTCATGTCACCCAGTGCGCGTCCCCTGATCATCACCCTGGGCAACAGGATGGTCCGCGACCGGCCACGGGACAAGCGCGATACCTGGTACTGATGGCCAAACGGGCCCCGGTACTTCCGTACCAGGTCAGGCCTCTCCGGACCCCACCGCACTCGCCAGGAGGGCCTCGACGTCCGCGGGCAGGCGCCGTCGTGGAGGCGCGACCCTCGTTGGACTTTCATCCGCCGCCCGCGCCAGCGCCTCGTCACCCGGGAGGGCGACCCCGCCACCCGCGTCCTTCGCGGCGTACAGGCCCAGGTCCGCAACGGCGATCAGGTCCGTGGCGGTCCGCCCGTCGAACGGGTGCGTGGAGATGCCGATCGACGCCCCCACCGGGAAAGCTCGGCGACCCTCGGCCGCGAACGGCGACGCCCGGAAGGCGTCCAGGATGCGCTCCGCCGCCCGCGCCGCATCGTCGCGCCCGGTCTCGGGGAGGATCACCGCGAACTCGTCGCCGCCGTACCGGGTGGCCACATCCGAGCCACGGAGCATGGATCGCACAAGCTCCGCCACGTGCACCAGCACGCGATCCCCGTATACGTGACCGAACGTGTCGTTGACCAGCTTGAAGTCGTCGAGGTCGAGCATCAGGACACTGAGCGGCCGCCGGTACCGGACAGCGCGGACGATCTCATCGGACAGTCGCTCGTGCAGGTAGCGGTGGTTGAAGAACCCCGTCAGAGGATCGCGGTCGGCCAGGTCGCGTGCCGTCTCGTACATGCGCGCGTTGTCGAGGGCCATCGCCGCCTCTTGCGCCATCGTGCGGGCGAGGGTGATCTGGCCGGGATCGCTGGTGGGCCGCGAGCACCCGGTCAGCTCCACCAGGCCGATGGCCTCGCCCTTCGCGATCAGGGGCAACATGACCAGGCCGCGCATCCCCTCGGCCCGCAGCAGGGCGGCCTCGGCCGGGTCCGCATCTGGATCCTCGGCGTCCAGGACCGCGATCACGCCTTCGTTGAGGACGCGCCGGCTCAACGGGTAGTCGGCGAGGGCGTAGAAGTCGGCGATCTCCGGGCGCACGGCTTCCGGGTAGCAGCCCAGCGTCCGGAGCCGGTCGTTCGCGTGGTCCCAGTCGCTGATCAGGGCCTGCTCCGCGCCGACCGCCCTCGCCAGGTGCTTGGCCATCAGCACCGCCACGTCGCGGGGATCGAGTGACTGCGACAGGGCGCTGCTCATGTCCAGCAGCTGGCGCAGCTCGGAGGCCAGGAGCTTCGTCTGCGCCAGGTGCGCCGCGCCGGTGAAGGCCGTGGCGGCCTGGTCGGCCATGATCGAGAGGAGGCGGAGATCGTCGTCGTCGAACTGGCGGAGGCCAAGCTTGGAAAGCGTCACGACGCCCACCAGCCCCTCGTCGTGCTGCATGGGGACCACGAGCATCGACTCGTCCACGTCGTCCGTGCCGGGGATCGTCCTGCCCCGCGGGTCGCTCGTGGCGTCGTCCACCCGGATCGCGGACCCGTGCTGCGCAACCCAGCCGGTGAAGCCGTCGCCGACCCTGGTCCTCAGGATCTCGAGGTCCACCTTCTCGTAGGCACCCACCCGGCCCTCGAACGCGATCGGCACCAGGTCGTCCGGTGGCTCCAGGAGGTAGACCCGCGCGTTGTGGTAGTCGATGATCGAGCGCATCTCCTCGACGACGGCGCGGCCGACCGCCTCCGGGGTGAGGCTGGCGCTCATCCGCCTGGCGGCGAGCTGGAGCACCCGCAACTGTGCGTCCCGGCGACCCTCGGCGGCCCGCGCCCGTCCGACCATGGCTCCGGTCAGCAGGATCGTGCCGCCGATCGTGAGGTCGATGGCGAGGATCATCTCCTCGACCGACGACGGGCCCCCCTTGAGGGCCCAGCCGGCCAGGCCGAAGGTGAGCACGATCAGCCCGACGACGAACGCGGCGATATGAAGCCTGCCGGTGCGACGTCGGAGGTGACGGCGGGACGGAGGGCGATCCTGGTTCGAGACGATGGCGCTTCACGGCGCCATGCTGTCACCCGGCGGCGCCGCCGGGCACCAATCGAAAGTACCCGGCGGCGGGGTTGTCGTACGCCCGTCGCCGCGCCCTCGCCGCGCCGTCGCGAGGGCGGCGCGGCGCCGTCGCAGTGCGGTCCGGAGCGAGGCCTGGATGGCCGTCGCCAGCCTCAGTCCAGGGTCTTGGCGTCGTAGGTGACCTTGGCGCCCGTCGGGACGACCTGGATGAAGATCGGGCCGCGGACCAGGGTGATCTCCTTGCCGTCCGCGTCGTAGAACCAGCCGGTGCCCGACAGCGACCATGCGATCACGTTCGGTGCCGCCACGATAGACGCCGACCCAGGCGGCCTACGGGCTTGTCTCGCTACCAGGGCGGTCGTGCTGCCGGCCCGCCTCGCGTGTCGCGGCGACGGTGCGATCCAGCCCGCCATCGAGGTCGAGGCTCGGTCGCCAGTCAAGGTCTCGCGCGATCTGGTCGATCCGAAGGCAGGAATCGCGGATGTCGCCCTCCCGCGCGGGAGCCCAGGACCGGGCAACGCTGCGTCCGATGCGCGCCTCGATCTTCTCCAGGACCTCGACGACCGACCAGGCGCAGCCCGTGGCAACGTTCCAGGTTCCCGACAGGTCCGAGGTCGAAATCCGGAGCACTGCATCGGTAACGTCATCAACGTGGATCAGGTCTCGGCGCTGCTGCCCGTCGCCGTAGATCGTGACCGGCATCCCGGCGGCAACCGCATCGGTGAAGATGGCGACCACTCCGCCCTCAAGATCACTGCGCTGCCCCGGCCCGTAGACATTCGACAGCCGGGCGATCCCGAAACCGATCCCGGAACCGGCGACCACCCCCTCCGCGAGGAGCTTGTTCCTCCCATATGGGCTCTTCGGCAGGGCCGGGTCGGACTCTGTCGCCCCTGTCGTCTCGCCGTAGATTGCCCCGCCGCTCGAGAAGAACACGATGCGGCGCGCCTCGGCCCGGACGGCTCCGTCGACAACATTGCGCGTCCCGCCCACGTTCACATCCGCGTCCCTGCCCGGGTCGCGCACCGAGCGGACGACACTGACCTGCGCCGCCGCATGGATGACGACCGTCGGGCGGAGATCCCGGACGAGATCGGCGATCGCCGGATCGGCAACATCGGCGACCAGGAACTGGGCACCCGCCGGCACGGCGGCACGAGAGCCGGTGGACAGGTCGTCGACGACGATGACCTCGTTCCCGGCCGCCACCGACGCCGCGGCAACCCTCGAACCGATGAACCCCGCGCCGCCGGTGACGAGAACCCTCACTCCAGCATGGACCACTGGAGGACTTGGTCGTCCGGGATATCGGACCGCGCCGTCCGACCCAGGACCTGGTCATAGAACCTGGGGCTGATTCCGTGGGCAGGACGCTTCCAGGTCAGGTCCTCCGAGCCGATGACGGTTCCCGCCGGGATGACCCGCGCCGAGACCAAGCTTCGCCTCGCATTCAGGCGCGCGGGAGCCTCGCTGGCCAGCGCGGCCTTCTCGAACGAGCCAAGCGTCGAGAACAGGTCGTCGAATTCGAGCGCCCAGCCTGATCAGGTCCGCCTCGTCCATCGCGTGGTAGTGGTCGTTCCCGGGCAGTGTCTTGTCGTGCGTGAAGTGCTTCTCGAGGATGCTCGCTCCGAGCAGGACGGCGGTGGTCAGGACGCTCATTTCGGGATCGGGCACGGTGTGATCGGAGTACCCGATCCGCACCTCCGGGAAGCGCCGTCGCATGTCAACGATCATCCCGAGGTTGGCGGAGTGGCGGTCGGTCGGGTAGTTGAGCACGCAGTGCATCAACGCCAGTGGGTTGCCGCAACGCCCGATCGTGTCCACGGCCTCGGCGATCTCCCAGAGCTCTGATGCCCCCGTGGAAAGCAGGATTGGCGTGCCGAAGCTGCAGATGTGTCGGATGAACGGGAGGTTCGTCAGGTCGGCCGAGGCAATCTTGAAGGTTCCCTGGAGGTCTGCCAGGAAGGTCGCGGACTCGGCGTCGAACGGGGTCGACATGAACTCGATCCCGACGTCATCACAGTAGCGCCGGAGCTGCTCGTACTCCGTTTTCCAGAACGTGTCGTACTTCGCGAACAGCTCGTGCTGGCTGGTTGTCGGCTCCTTCGAGAGGTCCCAGTACGCCGGGCTGTTGCGAACGGCGATCGTATCCGCCTTGTAGGTCTGGAACTTGATGGCATCGGCACCGCCGCGGGCCGCCTCGTCGATGAGACGCTTCGCGATCTCCATCGATCCTTCGTGGTTCACGCCGGCTTCGGCCACGATGAACGGGCGCCGGATCGGGGGCTCGACCGCACGGTGGGCGGAAATCAGCTCAGCGAGTGACATGCTCCTCCAGTGCCGCTTCGATCAGACGGACGACCCGGTCAGTCCCGGCTCTGAGGTCATTGTCCAGCATCCGGCGCTGCAGCTGCCGCCGTCGGGCGGCGTCATCGACGAGATCCGTGAAGGCCGTCCGGAGCGTGTCAGCGGACACGTCGGTGCCGAGCCCGAGGTTGACGAAGCCGTTGTCCTCGGACGCGAAGGTGTGGCTCAGCTCCCGTGCATTCTGGGCGAGGACGATGGCCGGCGTCCCGAGGCAGGCGATCTCGAATACCGTGCGGCCTGCGGACGTGATGACAACATCCGCGGACCGGATCCTGTCGGCCATGTCGGCGACGGCCTGGGTGATGGGAACTGAGGAGAAGGGCGCGAGCGTCTCGAAAGCCGCATAACCGCGCCCAACGACCACCTCGAGCGCGATCCCGCGATCGCGACAGGGCTCGTCCAGTGCTGCAAGGACTTGTCGCGTGAGGTTCGCCGGGTCCACGCCGCCGAAGGTCACGAGGACGCGCTCGACGCGCTCGACGACCGGCCGCGAAGACGTCAGCACGAACTCCGCCCGCGGGCAGAAGTAGCGCGGCCCGAAGTGGTGATTGGGCAGAACCTCGAGCTCGGGGTAGATCGCGTTGACGACAAGATCTGCGTGCCGTGCGCCCGTGCCAAGATCCTCGAAGTTGACAACGCAGAGCCCTGCGGCCTTGAGGCGGCGGATCTCGTCCGCGCCGGTGTCGAGGCGGTCGTTGACGACGACGTCCGGACTGAGCCGCACGATCTCATCGACCAGATCGTCCCCATGCTGGCGGTGGACCTCGTGGTGGTGGGCGGCGATCACCTCATACGCAAGCTCGCTCGGAGCGGTGACGAGGAAGCGAACGCGATGCCGGACGAGCCCATTGGCGACGGTCAGCGCGTTGTGGACATGCCCGAGGCCGATCTCCGGGTATCCGGCGACCACGAACAGGATGTCGCCGTGCGAGAGGTACCACTCGCAGAGGGCCCACTGCTCGCGCGTGTCGATATCGATGGCCTCACCCCCGGAGACCGGGAGCAGGGTCGCCGGCTGCGCGATCCGGCTGCCGCTCGCGATCGTCCGGCCGCGGCACGCGATCAAGCCGCCGGTCTCCCGATACACCGGCTCCAGGAACTGGCGGTTGACGCGTTCCGCATACCGGGGCACGAATCGATCGCCTGCCCGCGCCCACGTCAGGTGGGTGTCATCCACCGCCGAGAGCAGCGTCTCGAGCGCCGGGTCCGCATGGAACGCGTCGATGGCATCGTCCAGCGTGGCAGAGGTCAGCAGGGGCGACGTTGGCTGAAGCGTGACGACGATCTCGTACTCGTGGCCGACCAGCGCGACGATCTCCCGGTACGCCTGGACGACGACCGCGTCGAGCGTTGTGTCGTCCGCCGCCAGCCGGGGATCCCGCCGGTGGATCTGTGCGCCCAGCTTGCCAGCGAGGTTGAGGATCTCCGGATCCTCGCTGGACACGAACACGTCCGGCCGGCGGGCAGACCGCCGCGCCGTCTCGATCGCGTAGGCGATGAGGGGGCGGCCAGCGAGGCTGCGGACGTTCTTGCGCGGGATCCCCTTGGACCCCCCGCGGGCCGGGATGATGACGAGAACGCGCTCGATCACGTCAGACTGCCACCATCGGGGTCACGGTCGCCATGGTAGCGCGGATGCTTCGCCCGCCGGCGAGCGAGAGAGCCACGGCGGCCGGGGGCGGCCTCCTCTCGTGGCCATGCCCGACCCGAATTGCTCCGCCTGCTTGACACGTGATCACCGGCGTCAGGCGCCGAGCGCAGCACTAGCGACCTGGGTGAACAGCAACGGGGAGCAGCGGCAGGATCGCGCAACGCACCAGGCAGCGCAGACGGGCACGCAGGAGCGAGCGACGCCCGAGGCCCGGCGCGAAGCGCGGGTTCGTCTGCGCGATCGCCGTGTAGTGCCAGACGAGGTCACCCAGGGCCCGTGGCCGCGGCGCCAGACCGTCCACCATTCTGTCGACCAGGAGCCGGAAGGCAGCCTCGATCCGCGGGTCGGCGGCCGCGTACGCCGCCATGGTCACCGCCGCGTAGGTGATGTCGAGTGCCGGGAAGCCGCGATCATCCGAGGTGCCGAAGTCGATCACGCCCACCTTGCCACTGGGGTCGAGGTTCAGGTTGTCGAGGTGCAGGTCCCCGTGAGCCCAGGCCGGTTGTGTCAGTCCCGTGCCTGGGCCAAGGCGCCGGAGCAGCCGGCGCGTCCCCGGGCGGCACGCGAGGTCCAGCATCCGACCGACCAACCTCGTCGCGCGGCCCCGCCGCGTCCCGAGAGGACCCGAGCGCAGGAGATCCCGGTAGAGGCGTTCGCCTGCGGCCTCGAAGGCACGTGGATCCTCGGGCTCTCCCGTATCCAATCCGAGCGGCGGGTACACCGCGCTGAGCATCGCGAAGGCCGCCGCCGTCGCCTCGACGAAGCCTTCGACGTCCCCTGTCTGGGCGGCGACCTCCAGGACCGATCGAAGGCTCCTTCCTCGGACCTCGCTCAGGATCAGGTAGCCGGGACCCGCGTCGAGCAGCTCGGCCGCGGCGCCGAAGCGCCCGGCCTCGTAGTGGCGGCGCTCGTGCTCCAGCGCCGTGAAGGAACCCTGCGGGGCCCCCGCGTCTACCCACTTGCACACGGCCGGAGTGTCCCGCCACCGGCCGGCGAACACGACGGAGCGCTTGCTCGGGTTCGCATGGAGCAGCCGGACCGGGCTGAACTGGAACTGAGCCAGTTGGTCGTCCGTTGGCGCCCAGGCGGGCGCGGAAGCCCTGTCGTTCACGGGATCGCGCCAGCATCTCGAAGCGCGTTGGCGATCATGTCCGGCGACGCCCGTGCCGGGACGCGAGCCAGGTAGGCCCTGGCGCCCCCCATCGCGGCACCGAACGCAACCCGCTCCGCCTCCTCGAAGGCGTCCGGCGTGGGGATGAGAACCCCGGTCCCGGCATTGGCGGACACCATGTGCAACAGCTCGAGGAGGCGCTTGTGTTCCCGCCAGCCCACATGGAGCAGCCGGGCGATGACGTCTGCCGGTGCCACGGGCTCCACGACAGGACGCTCGATGTCCGAGCGGATCAGGTACACCAGGGAGCCCAGCGGCGCTCCGTCGCCGATCCGCTCCGGAGCAAGGGCGGCGGCGACCGGGATCTTGATCATCGGGGTCGTCCCGAGCGAGCGCCACGCCATCCAGCGGAGCCGTCGCCAGGCGCCCATCCCACCCCGGTAGTCATCGAGCCGGATCGCCCCGGTCTGGAGGTCGCTCGAGAAGACCGAGACCGACTTCGGGCTCAACACCAGGCGACCCGCCGCGTCGACGATCGTGAAGTCCTCCCCGAGGTACCGCACCGCGGGTCGGGTGTCGAGGAGGTGGAACAGCAGGCTCGTCTTGCCCGAGCCGCCGGTCCCCGCGATGGCGACCCCGGTTCCTGCCTCTTCCCACGCGCTGGCATGGATCGAGACGTCTCCCCGCCGGACGAGCAGGACATGCGCCACGTACCAGAGGAGCGAGTACGTGAGGACCGGATGCATCCCAATCTGGGGACCGAGCGAGCGCTTGAAGCGGGAGAACGGGCGCTCGGTCTGAGACTCGATGACCAGCTCGGTTGGACTGCCCTGGAACAGGCCGAACAGGCCATAGCGGAGCGGGTCGTCCGCCGTGAGGCGGTCGACGCCAAAGGCCATGTGCCGCTTCGCCGAATATGTTGCGGGCGACATGCGGCGCATCACCTCGCCTCGATCCGCGAGGACAATCCTCAGGTCGACCGTGCCTCGGTCTGCAGGGCTGAGCTCCTGCCGGAGCTCAGCCGCGAGCGGACCGGTCCCGGTGATCTCAACGCGCAAGGGGCCGATCGCGCCGACTGTCGTCGTCATGGTCGAGTCTCGCCCCCGGCCACATGACGCGCTCCCTGCAGTGCTGGGAGCACGAGACGGTTGGCTGCCCGCGCCAGGGCCGGACTGATGACGACAACGTGCTCGGTCACGGCAGGGAGGCAACCATGCGCTGCATGGTCTTCATCGTCGCCCGGATGCGTAGCCGTGCGGCCTGATGCGCAGGGAACCCGGCTGCCTCGTCGGCACGGATCATCCCGACGACGCCGGGCGCGACGTCCGGCAGGCCAAGCAGGCGGCCCGCGGCCGGCCCAGCCCGCCACCTACCCGGCTTGGTTGGGTTCGCGTAGCGGGGCAGGTGACGCATGGAGAAGATCGCGAATGAGCCCGGCGCGTCACCGAAGCCGGATGTCCCCCCACCGCCGAGCCCCTCGATCATCCCAGTGCCCCGCGAGTCCTCGGCCACCAAGTAGGAGAGAATGCCGCGGCTCATCGCATAGAGATGGGCGTGGACCCGATAGCCCACGTGCATTGCGGCCTCGTCGTACAGGGCAAACCCGTCGGCGGTTCCGCTGATCTCCCGGTTCTCCCAACCGTGGCGATCTGCGAGTCTGGCGAAAGGCACCTGGACGCCGCGGTGATGGACCATCTGGAACGACGTTTCCGGCCGATCGGCTGCGAGTGCCTCGAACAGTCGAATTGCCTGCCGGGAATACGCGGGGTTCGCTGGAGCCGTCAGCGCGATACGGTCCAGCGCAGGCGGGACGATCATGTCCTCGCCCATGCGCTCCAGGTCGTACCAGGCTGGATCGCCAGTCATGAGAACACGGTCGTAGCCGTTCCGGCGCAGCAGCTCCGCGCTCACCGGATCCCGCGCACCGAGGAACGGGCTGCGCTCGTACACCCGGTCCAGGAACGCCCGATCCTCGCCGGCAAAGTGGTAGGCCCCGAGCTGCGCCTCGGTGCCCGGCACGACGTAGCTGCCGAGCGCCAGGGGGACGACGGGCGGCAGACCCCCCAGGTCACCGATCGGGTACGTCCGCGCCAACCCGTGCGCATACCCCGGTCCCCCGCCGATGACGATGGCCCGGTAGCCGGCGAGGCGATCCGCGGGCACCTGCTCACGGAGGGGGCGCCACGCATCGGCAATGTCGATCGTGATGCCGGGGTGGCCGACCTCGATCAAGCGCCGGGCGCGCTTGACGATCAAGTGATCACCCGCGTTGAGGAGCGCACGCCGGAGGAGCAGGAAGCCAGGAGCCGTCGGCTCCGAGGCGAGTTGCCCGAGAGGCGACCCGGCGTCTGCGTTCACTGGGATCATGACGAGATGATAGGGTGCGGCCGATGGCGGACGCACCCTCGCACCAGTCGTCGGCGAATCGATCGCCTGTCGTGCTGCTGCTTCCGCAGAATGGCCAGCACCTGGAAACGACCCTCATCCTCATCCCGGAGCTGGTCGCCCATGAGATGGTCCCTGAAGTCATGCTGATGGATGGGGTGTTCCACCAGGACCTCGATCCGGGGCTAGTGGGTGGCACCGCCCACATCCGCCAGCTGCTGGTCACTCTGGATCGCCCGTTCTACAGGATGACCCCTCTCGGACAGGTCCGGGCCATCCTCCGAAGCGTGCGACCGATGCGGCGCGCCGTCGGCCATCCAGCCGTGATCATCGCTTTCAACGACGGCGCACTGCAGCGTCTCGCGATGCGACTCGCGCGACCGGCGAAGGTGGCGATCCTCCTCGACGGGATGATCAGCGACTACGCGGCGCCCACGAACGGCCTCAACCGCGTTCGCTCTCTGCTGAAGGGGTTCGGCAGGCTCGTCCGTGCGACGCCTGCCGGGATCATCCTGCCCTCGGACGTTGGCCTGTCGCCAGCTGACGTGGTGTTCGTGCTCGGGAGACACTCCGCGGAGGTTCTGGTCTCGATGCGCTCCCGGGCGGCGCAGGTCGTGGCCACGGGGCTGCCCCGGTGGCCGCACGCGACCGGGACGGACCGGCCGAGCTCCGTGCGCCGGGTTCTGTACCTGACCGGCTGCCTTCGCATGGCACGCGCAGCACGAGGCCGACGAGGCTCAGTCCCGGGACGTCGATACGGTCGCCACCGCGTGCCGGGACCTGGGATTGGAGCTCGTGGTCCGGGTCCATCCCCGTGACCGGGTCGAAGCGTGGTCAGAGCGCGGCTTCGCCGTCGTGACATCCGACGACGAGTCGATGGAGACCAGCATCCTCGGCAGCGACCTCGTGCTCGCCATGGTGTCGACCGGACTCCTCGAGGCCGTCAGCCTGGGCCGGATCGCCAGGGCGGTCATCATCGCGGATCGGTACGAGAGCTACGAGCGATCCTTCGTCGCCGACCCCTTCCTCGCCGCAATCCGGACGGCAACGGACCTGCGGTCAGCGCTGACGGCGTACCGGTCCGCCATCGATCCCGCGGCCTACGACCGGCAGCAGGCGGGCCTCGAACCATACGTGGCCGCGTCTGGACGGGACGCCGCAGAGCGAGTCGCGGCGGTCGTCGCGGATCTCACACGGTGACCCGTCGTCGGGTGATCAGGGTCGCCCTCGTTGGCTCTAGCGGGGGCCACCTGCTGCATCTCCTGGCACTCCGTGACGCCTGGACGGATGTGGACCGCTTCTGGGTCACGTTCGACACCGCAGATGCCGTGTCGGCGCTGCGCGACGAGCGGACGTACTGGTGCCACCACCCGACGAACCGCAATCTGGGCAACCTCATCCGGAACACGCTCCTGGCCGTGCGCGTGCTGGTACGCGAGCGCCCGACCCACATCGTCTCCAGCGGCGCGGCGGTGGCCGTACCCTTCTTCTACGTGGGACGTTTGCTGGGAGCCGTGACCGTCTACGTCGAGGTCTTCGACCGGATCGACTCGGCGACCTTGACGGGTCGCCTGGTCCGCCCGGTCACCCGCCACTTCCTGGTGCAGTGGCCGGAGCAGCTCGTCGCCTACCCCGGCGCCGAGGTGATCGGGCCCGTGCTGTGATCCTCGTGACCCTTGGGACTCACCCCCAACCGATGGACCGGGTCGTGCGGTGGATCGACTCGCTCATCGCCGACGGCACGATCGACGAAGCCGTGATCCAGGCCGCGGCATTCGGGGAGCGGCCGCGGAGAGCCTCCGCGATCGGAATCGTCGGGACCGACGAGCTCGACCGGCTCATGCGGTCAGCGTCGCGGATCGTCACCCACGGTGGGCCGGGCAGCATTCTCCAGGTCCTGGCGATGCGTCGGCGTCCGATCGTGATCCCCCGGGATCCGGCGCTGGGCGAACACGTCGACCGCCACCAGCAGAGGTTCGTCGCCTGGCTTGCCAGCCGTCGCGACATCATCCCGGTGGCGTCGATCGAGGAGCTCCGGGCGACGCTCCTGGCGCCGGAGACGGCGGCGACAGAGGCGCGAGCAGATCAGCACGCCGTCGAGCGCCTGCGGGGAATCATCCACGGTTAGTCTGAGCAGCCCACGGGATCTAGCGACGCGGCTCGGTCAACGTGGCGTTCACCTTGGGAAATCAAGTCGGCCGGCGTGAGCGACGCAGCAGCCCGGGAAGCCACGACGTGACCGGCGGCGCGGCTGCGCCCGCGATGCCCACGAGCACCCAGACGCTGACCTGCACCTCGGGGAAGTACGTGGGGTTGTGGATCACTGCCCCGATGTTGAGGGCTCCGAAGGCGACGAGCGCGGCGATGGCAAAGCCCCCGTGCTGGCGTCCGTCGGCCATCGCTGGCAGCAGGGGCACCAGAACGCTCGCGTAGAGCAGGAGCACGATGAGGAGCCCGGGCAGCCCGAGCTCGACCGCAAACAGCAGCAGGTCGTCGTGGGTCGCGGTCCCGACACGCCCCGTATCCCGCTCGAAGAGGCGATCGAAGGAGCCGGGGCCGTTGCCCGCGAGCGGCTTGTCCAGAACATAGCCAATCCCACGACTGTGGGTCTCATACCGGAGCTTGGTCGAGTTGTCGATCAGCACCAGGCGCGGCGTTGGCATGGGTGTCGGGATCGGGGTTGGGCTGGCTCCGGGGACGGCGGTCGGCGCTGGCTTGATCTCATGCGGCCAGACAATGGGCTGCTCGAAACGAGAGATCAGGAGCGGCGCTGCCACCGTGAGCACCAGGACGGCGACGGCGCCGGATACGACGCCAGCCCTGACTCGGCGATGCGGCTGGAGTGAGATCGATATGACCACCGCGCTGATCAGCGCGAGCGCGAGGGTCAACCGGGTGTAGGTGAAGACGATCTCGGCCATCGCGACGGCGACGACGACACCGGCAATGATCGCCGCGCGTCGCGACACGCCTGGGGCGCGAAGCGCGAGGGGCAGGAGGACGATGGCCCCGACCATCAGCAGCAGCGAGAACGCGACGGGGTGGCCAAACGTCACCGACGAGATCCGCGGGGCACTGTTCATGATCGGAGCCGAGCCGGACACGAACTCCCAGGCTCCAACGATCAGCGGAACCGCCATCCCCAGGGCGACCGCGACACGGACCTGCGTGCGCGCCCGGTGGACCAGCGTCGTCCGACCGACCTCGCGGGCCACGATCAGGACCGACAGGTACAGAACCCACCGCACGACGGTCGGAACCCACTCGCGGGGAGGCTGGCCGGCGACGAGGGTGGTCAGCAGAAGCCAGCCCAGCAGCACGCCCGGCAGTGCCAGCCCTCTTCGATCCGTCCGGAGGCCGCGGATGACGATCGGGACGGCGATCAGCGCCGCCGCGACGGCAGCCCCGGCGTACGAGAGGAACCTGAGATTGAGGTCGTATCCTGCGGCGCTGAAGTCCACGCGTTCGCCGCCCGTCGTGCTCGGCAGGATCACGAGCAGGATCAGGAGCAGCGACCATCCGAGCCCCAGAAGGCGATTCGCAG
Source organism: uncultured Chloroflexia bacterium (assembly GCA_963766735.1). GTDB lineage: Bacteria > Chloroflexota > Limnocylindria > Limnocylindrales > CSP1-4 > CAIXZV01. The sequence goes on along the minus strand of CAVYBU010000030.1, from coordinate 30,076 downwards.
GCCGCAGGACAGCAGTGTCGGCTTGGAGGGACCACACAGCACGGGATCGTACCCTCTCGCGGGGCCGCTGCTAGTATCGATCTGGATGAGTCAGCCGACCGGCGGGGAACGTACGGCGCCGTCCGCGCGCCGGTTGCCCGGTCGAACCCGGGAGCTGCTCGGCCGTGGGGGGACGAGGGAGATCGCCCTCTACCTTGGAGGGGAGATCGGGTCGCGGCTGCTCACGTTCGCAGCCCTGATCGCGCTCGCCAACTTGGTCGCCCCCCGGGAGTTCGGGCTCGCAGCCCTCTACTTCGGGCTGTCGAACCTCGCGGCAATCGTCCTGTCCCTGGGACTCCCATCAACCGTCGTCCGCTTCTACTTCGAGAACATCCCGTTCTCATCGGTGCTCGGCTCGATCTCCCTCCTGATGGCCGCTTCTGCCGCGGTTGGCCTCGCGGTCGTGGTCGTCGCCGCGGCTCCCATCGCTGCCTTCCTGGGGATCCCGGAATCGCTGCTCATGGCATGCCTGGCCGGAGGCACCGCGATCGCGTTCCGGTCTTCCTGGACGGCGTCGCTCCGCGCGAGGCGGAGGAGCGTTGCCTACGCGACGACACTCCTCGTGGAGCCCCTTCTCGGCATCGTGATCGTCTTCCTGTGGCTGCTCGCTGCTGGCCACGTCGATCATCTGACCATCGCCTGGTCATTCGCGGCCGCCGCTGCGGCAACGGCGATCACGGGCATCGTGCTGTGGGTGAGGGATCCCGGCCTGCGCTGGGAGCCAGCAACGGCGCGCCACCTGCTCGTCTTCTCGTTCCCGCTGATCTTCCACGCCTTCGCGATGTACGCACTCGGGACGTTCGACCAGGTCGTGATCAACCAGACGCTTGGGGCGCAGGCAACGGGGCAGTACGCGTACGCATATCGGTGGGGCATGGCGATGACTGCCCTGACGGCGGCTTTCGCCAGCCTGTGGAACCCCCGCTTCCAGGAGTTGGTCCGGTCAGATGCGGGTCGAGCAAGGCTGGACGGGATGGCGACGCGGGGCCTCGGGGCGCTGGCGGCGGCGGCCGTTGTTCTGATGCTCGTGCTGCCGATCGCGGCCCGCCCGTTCACGCCGCCGGCGTTCCTGCCGGCACTGAGCCTCGTCCCGATCGTCACCTATGCCTACGTGTGGTTCGCCTTGTACACGGCAGTGATCGGGTATGCGATCTACGCGAAGCGAACAAGCCGGATCGCTGGTGCAAGCATCACGATCGTCGCGATCACGATCGCCGCCAACTACCTCCTCGTCCCGCGCCTGGGGATCGGGATCGCGGCCGTGACCTCGGTTCTGGCCTTCGCCGGCCTGTTCGCGTCCCAATGGTGGCTGGTCCGGGACATCGCCCGCGACATCCGGTACGGACGCCTTGCCGTCGGCGCAATCGCACTTGGCGTCATCCCGCTCGTCGAATGGTTCATCGTGTGAGGTCATACAACTCGTGAGACTCCCCGTCCTGTTGCGCATCCTCGCCCTCCGCTCTGCGGGCTCGCACGTATCGTTGGACGGAGTCCGTGTCGATCGCCAGTCCACCGTGGCGCGCGACGCGAACCTCGCGCACCACGTCGAGCTTCTGGCCACGAACGTGGCGCGCTTCGCCTCAATCGGCCGCTATTCCAAGTGCCACTTCGCCGATATCGGGCCGTTCGATTCCATCGCGTGGGACGTCACGATCGGCGCCACGGGGCACCCCCTGGATCGCGCGTCCACGCATTCGTTCCCGTACCGTCACGACTTCGGGCTGGCCGAGGTGGACTCCCCAGTCGAGCGGCCGCGGACTCGGCTCGGTCCCGACACATGGGTAGGCGCGCACGCCGTGATCATGCCGGGGGTCAACGTGGGCCCGGGCACCATCATCGGGGCGGGATCGATCGTAACGCGCGATGTGCCCGCCTACTCCGTGGTGGCCGGCTCCCCCGCGCGATTGCTGCGGATGCGGGTCCCGGACGAGATGGCGGCCCGGCTGCTGGACGTCGCGTGGTGGGACTGGCCGACCGCGGCTCTCCACCGAGCCATCCCCCTGTTCCAGGTCCCGGTCGACGAGCGGGTCCTGGACGGCCTCGAGGCGATCGCGCGCGAGCTCAGGGAGGATGCGGCCCAGGCCTGAGCCCGCGGCCCCTTCCTTCGCGGTCACAGGCGCGGAGACGACCTGCGGCTTGGGCCCCGGGCGGGCGACGCCTCCAGCGCCGGAGGACCAAGTCCTCGCGGCGGCGAGCAGGACGCAACTCAGACGACTGTCAGGCTCCAGGTGCGCGCGCGAGATCGCTGTTCAATGACGGCCCCACGCGGCGTATGGGCCAGCGAGCCGTTCGAGGCGGCCACACAGCGCTGCGCCTCTATCCCCGGACCGCGACACATGCCCTTCGTGCCGGCGGTCAGCGCCCGCTCAGCATCGCCGGCACGGTCCGGACCATGATCTTGAGATCAAGCCACAGCGACCAGCGGTCGATGTAGGTGAGGTCCAGCTCCACCCAGCGGTCGAACTCCGCCTCCAGGCGCGCGGAGACCTGCCACAGGCCGGTGATCCCTGGCTTCATCGAGAGCCGCCGACGATGCCACAGGTCGTACTCGGCGACCTCGCTCGGCAGCGGCGGACGCGGGCCCACGATGCTCATCTCGCCGCGTAGGACGTTCCAGAACTGGGGCAGCTCGTCGAGGCTCGCCCGCCGGAGCACGCGGCCGACCCTGGTGATACGGGGATCGTCCGCCACCTTGAAGGCATGGCCGCTGATCTCGTTGAGGTCCGCCAGGTCCGACAAGCTGTGCCTCGGCGTCGGGCACCATGGTTCGGAACTTGACGATCCGGAATGGCCGCCCGTGCAGGCCGCTCCGGGTCTGGCGGAAGAACACCGGTCCGCCGTCCTCGAGCCTGATCGACGACAGCGACGAGCGCACAGACCGGCGCGAGGACCACGAGCGCGAGTCGCCGCAAGCGCCACGTCGAGGATCCGCTTCGCGGCCAGGCCGAGGATCCGATCCGGGCCGTTGGCGATGGTGAGGATCTCGTGCTTGCCGAACGTCTCGACCCGGCCGCCGGTGATCGGGATGAGGCTCGGACCAAGGACGACGCGCAGTCGCTTGCCCTCCTGCTCGCAGAGCGAGGCCATGGGCGCGAGGTAGGCCACCTCGTCTCCCTCGAGCACTGCGAGGATCTCATCGACGATCGCGTCATGCACGATCGTTTCGACGTCATCCAGCGGTCCCAGCACGCTGGGGCACCCTGCCGACGGACGCCCGAGGTAGCCGACGATGCGGTAGTCGAACGCTGGATGCTGGGAGAGCTGGCGGGCGACCGCAATCGCCGTTTGGCTTGTGCCCAGGACCAGCACGTTCCGCGTTCCTGCGCCGCTCTTTCGGCCCAGCACCAGGCCAATTCGGATCGCCCGCCTCTGGATGACGGAGAAGACGATCTGGGCGGAGAACAGGATCACGAGGAACAGACGGCTGACCTCTGGCGCGTGGACGAGGAACAGGATGCTGAACACGGCAACAGCGAGCACGAGGGCCGCCCGCAGGATGTCCGATACCTCGGCGCGGAACGTCCAGCGGGACCGCAGCTGGTCCAGGTTCTGCAGCCACTCGGCGATGGCCCACAATGCGCCATAGCCCGCCGCCCACATCCACCACGGCCCACCAGCGTTCAGCCAGGCGTCTGTCCATTCCGGCCCCAGGCGGAACCTGGACACGACAACGAACAGGCCGGCGGCGGCGAGCCCGTCGGACAGCAGGAGCGCCAGACGTAGGAGGCGCATGTGATGGCGGAGCATCAGTCGCCCGCGTAGCGGCTGTCGCTGCCGAACAGCTTCCTGGAGAGCTCGGCCACCTTGTCCATGTGGAGCTGCAACGTCCAGACGCCCCCGGTGGACGCCGTGGGCGGGTGGAAGGCAATCGGGTAGGTGAGCACGTGCTGCTTGATCGCGTCCGAGTCGACCTCCCGGGCAAGCGTGATGAACTCCTCCAGCCGATCGGTGGGCAGGTTCGTGCGCACCGTGTCACCCGCGGCCCTGATGAGGTCCGGGAGCGCGGTGATCATGTCCGGCGATGTGAGCTTGCTGCGGAGAGCCACCAGGACCTGCTGCTGCCGCGCTGCACGCGTGAAGTCACTGTCGCCCACGCCCTGGCGCGAGCGCGCGTAGGCGAGCGCCAGCCTGCCGTTGAGCTTCACCTTGCCGGCCTTGAGATAGAACCCGTGCGGCGACCCGTCCAGCCAGTTGTAGCGCGGATCGTTGATGGCCTTCGGGTTGTCTACGGTCACCCCGCCGGCTGCGTCGACCATCTTCCGGAAGCCCGCCAGGTCGACGGCCGCGAAGTAGTGGATCGGCACGCCGATGAGGAACCCGACCTCCTTCATCAGGGCCGGGAATGGCTTCTCCTCGAAGTCCTTCGGATGGTTCCGCACCCAGGTCATGAAGGAGTTGATCTTCCCCCTGTACGTGCGTCCGTTGTAGAGGGGAAAGTTCGAGATGTCGCGGGGCAGGCTCAGCATCACGACCGACTTGTCGGCCGGATTGACGCTGAGGACCATGATGGTGTCGGTGAGCGCCGTGGTCCTCGTCTCCGCCGAGTCGATCCCGGTCAGCAGGATGTTGATCCGCGACTGCGCAGTTTCCGGCGTCACCTCGGGAACCACCTGGTAGTCGTCGGTCTCCTCGGGCGCCCCGGACGCGTCCGCCCCGGATCCGTTCGGCTCCGCGCCGGACTGGTCGTCGGGACCGGCGCCGGTGAAGATCTTGCTGCTCGCCTCGTAGCCCAGGTACGACAGGTAGGCGCCGGTGCCGTGCACGACCACCACCAGGGCCAGGAGAGCCCCGGCGAAGACGGCTGCCGGCACCCGCAGGCCTGTGCGGCGCCGGGCGATCAGCACCGCATCCACGATCGCGACGGCCCTCCAACCCCCCGCGAGGAGGAGCAGGATCGTCGCCGTCAAGGAGCCGGACGGTGTGGCCAGGTTGGCGACGATGGAATCGAAGCCGCGCAGGAACTCCAGACCGATGACGGCGATCAGCAGGAGCCCGGGCAGCGCGAACACCAGGGCCTGGCGGCGGCGCCCGAGGTACAGGTGCCCAAGGCCCGGAAAGATGAACGAGAGCAGCGCGGCAACGGCCGCCGACTTGTCCTTCATGTACCCCTCTTGCGGTGCACCCCTTGCGTGGCGTGCGCGTCCGTCCCCGGACTGTAGGCGAGGCAAACCCCACCAGACATCATCCAAACGTACCGTTCTAGCGCACGCGGCCGCGCGTGCACCGGCCTCCGCCGCCCCCGCAGCGTGGCGCCGTAGCATAGCCCCGGACGCGGACAGTCGCCCTCTTGTGACATCGGCCTCGGGGCACGGCCGGGGTGTCGGTCCCGGTCAGCCTCCTGCCGTCGGCAACCCTCCGGCGTCCCCGAACGCGAACGCCTCCGACTCCGGCCGCGCCAGCCAGTCCGCCAGCGTCCCCGCGGCAGCATCCTTCGGCGACAGCCGCGGCTCATCCACCGGCCACGTGATCCCCAGCGCCGGGTCGTCCCAGCGGATCCCCGTCTCGCACGCAGGGTTGTAGGTCGCCGTGCAGAAGTACTCGATCTCGGCCACGTCCGAGAGCGCGGCGAACCCGCGCGCGAACGAGGCCGGCGCCCAGAACAGGACGGGCTCGTCGGACGACGCCTCCAGCGTCACGGCCTGCCCCAGCGTGGGCGAGCCGGGCCGGATGTCCACTGCCACCATGAACGCCCGCCCGGAGACGACGCGCATGAGCTTGCCCTGCGGCGGGTCCCACTGGAAGTGCAGCCCGCGCACCACCCCCCGGGCAGACCGCGACTGGTTGACCTGGACGAACGTCGTCGGGAGCCCCAGGCCGAGCTCCGCGAAGGCGTCGGCCTGCAGGACCTCGGTGAACCAGCCCCGCTCGTCGCCGAACAGGCGGGGCCGGACGATGAGGACCTCGGGGATGGGGGTGCGCTCGACGGTGAACGGCACCCCTACATCATCACCAGGCCGCCGTCCACGGCGAGAACCTGGCCCGTGATGTAGCCGGCCTCGTCCGAGGCGAGGAAGGCGACGGCGTTGGCGATGTCGTCCACGGTCCCGAAGTGGCCCAGCGGCGTGGCCTTCCTGATCTGGTCCTGCAGCTCCTCGGGGAGGTCCTGCGTCAGCTCGGTGACGATGAACCCCGGGGCCACGGCGTTGGCGGTGATCCCGCGGCTGGCGACCTCCCGGGCGACGGCCTTCGTCAGGCCGATCAGCCCGGCCTTGGACGAGGAGTAGTTGGCCTGGCCCGCCTGGCCCGCCTGGCCCGAGACGCTGGACATGTTGATGATCCGTCCGGCACGCGCCTTGAGCATCGGGCGAAGGACCGCCTTGGTGCAGTAGAACGCACCGAACAGGTTGACCTCCAGGACCATCTTCCACTCGTCGATGCCCATCCGCATGACGAGGTCGTCACGCGTGATCCCGGCGTTGTTGACCAGGATGTCGACCTTGCCGAAGGCGTCGATGGCCGCCTGCACGAACGCCGAGCATGCCTCCGGGTCGGTCACGTCGCCGGCGAAGAAGACGGCCCGCCGGCCGAGCGCCTCGATGTCGGCCTTGGTCTGGGCCGCGGTCTCCGGGGCGCCCCGGTCCATGAACGCGACGTCGGCTCCCTGCCCCGCGAGCTTGAGCGCGATTGCACGACCGATGCCGCGCGAGCCGCCGGTGACGAGGGCAGCCTTGCCGGTGAGATCGATCATTCGGTACTCCCTCCTGTGGAATGGCCCGCGCGTGAGGCTCGGGCCGGGATCATTGGTGTGATGGGTGCGCGTGCTCCGGCTCCCCGGGCACGACGTCGGACAGGTCCAGCTCCACGGGCAGGGGCCGGGCGAGGACCTCCGCCAGGGCGGACGGGATCGGGTCCACGGAGTCCCAGTCCACCGGCTTGCGGATGACGACGTCGGCAGCGCTGACCGCGGCGTCCCCGACGGGGCCGGCGGCGGGATCGGTGGTCCACTCCATGGCCACCGCGCCAGAGGTGAACCCGGCCCCGAACGCGACAAAGACCAGCTTGTCGCCCACCCTGACGCGGCCCTCGTTGACGGCCTCTGCCAGCGCCATCGGCACGGACGCGGCGGACGTGTTCCCGTACCGGTCCAGGTTGACGAACATCTTGTCCATGGGCAGGCCCAGGCCCTTGGCCACGGCCTCGATGATGCGGATGTTGGCCTGGTGCGGCACGAACAGGTCCACGTCTGCGGGCTCCCAGCCTGCCTTGTCCACGGCGGCGAGCGCGGTGGAGGCGAGCGTCCGGGTCGCGAACCGGTACGTCTCCTTGCCCTCCATCCGGATGTTGTGCTCGCCGCGGGCGATCGTCTCGGAGGAGGACGGGCTCCTGGAGCCGCCTGCAGGCAGCCAGATCATGTAGGCGCCCTGCGGTTCGGTCGTGAGCTCGATGCCAACGGGCGCCGTCGGCTCGTCCGACGCGGACAGCACCACGGCCCCCGCCCCGTCGCCGAACAGGATGCAGGTGCTCCGGTCCGAGTAGTCCAGGAACCGGGTCAGGAGCTCCGCACCGATCACGAGGACATGCCTGGCGAGGCCGGCGGCAAGATACGCACTCGCCGTGGTGTAGGCATACACGAAGCCGGAGCAGGCGGCCGCGACGTCGAACGCGGCTGCTTTCGAGTTGCCGATGGCCTCCTTGACCAGCGCGGCGGTGGATGGCATCCAGTAGTCGGGCGTGAGCGTGGCCACGATGATCAGATCGATCTCGTCGGGCTCGAGGCCGGCCGTGCGGATGGCGCGCAGGCCCGCCACCGCGGCCATGGACGCGGTCGTCTCGTGGGCGGCGGCGACGCGCCGTTCACGGATCCCGGTACGGGTGACGATCCAGTCATCGGAGGTGTCCACCATCCGTTCCAGGTCCGCGTTGGTCAGGACCTGGGCCGGGGCGTAGCGGCCCCAGCCAGTGAGGCGGACGGAGCGCGTTGCGGGTCCCGTCATGCGGTCTCGACCTCGATCAGGGGCTGCCGGGCCTTCACCAGCGCGCCATTGCCCGCACAGACCCGGACGACGCGGCCGGAGAGGTCGCTCTTGATCTCGTTGAACAGCTTCATCGCCTCGATCAGGCCGATGATCTGGCCGACGGACACGTGGTCGCCGACCGACACGTACGCCGTGGCCCCGGGCGACGGCGCACCGTAGAAGAGGCCGGTCAGGGGCGCCTTGACGGAGGGTCGGGCAGCAGGCGCGGGCAAGGGCGCGGCTGCCGGGGCCGGGGCGGCGCCCGCTGGGGGAGCGGCGGGCTGCTCCGCGGCGGCCGCTGGGGCGGCGAACGTCGCCGGCCGCTCGATGCTGGAGGGGGCTCGCAGGATGACAGTCGTGCCGCCGGCCATGACCTCCAGCTCCCCGAGGTCGCTCCGCTCCAGGATCACGGTCAGCTGGTCCACGAGTGCGAGCAGGGAGGCATCCTCGCGATCGGGGGCAGGCGCCGGTGCGTTCGCCGCCACGGGGATCCCGGCGGCACCGTCGGTCCCCGCCACGCCGTCGGCATCGCGGGAGGCCGTCTCGCCCGGTCCCACGGCCACGGCCTCCGTCAGCCCGGTCTTCTCGACGAGGTCTGTCCCGCCCATCGGCTGCTCCTCGCGGGGCTCGCCCTGACCGGTGCTCATGCGTCCCACCGCCGGAACACGAGCGCCGTGTTCTGCCCGCCGAACCCGAACGAGTTCGAGACCGCGGTCCGCAGCGGCCGGCGCGTCGCGACGTCCGGGGTCAGGTCCAGGCCCGCGGCGTGGTCATCTGGGGCCACGAGGTTGATCGTCGGCGGCACGCAGCCCTCGCGGAGGGCCATGATCGTGGCGATCGCCTCGATTGCGCCGGCGGCGCCCAGCGTGTGCCCGAGCATGGACTTGTTGGCGGTGACCGCGATCCGTGGTGCATGGTCGCCGAAGACCGTGCGGATCGCCTGCAGCTCCGCCTTGTCGCCCTCCGGCGTGGAAGTGGCGTGGGCGTTGACGTGATCGACGTCCCCGGGGGCCATGCCCGCCTTCTCCAGCGCCCGTTGGGCCGCCCGCGCGGCGCCGATCCCGCCCGGGGCCGGCAGCGTGATGTGCGACGCATCGGCCGTGGCCCCGTAGCCGACCAGCTCCGCGAGCGGGGTCGCGCCGCGCGCCTCCGCGTGCTCGAGGGCCTCCAGGATCAGCACCCCGCCACCCTCACCGATGACGAAGCCGTCCCGCCCCTGGTCGAACGGCCGCGAGGCGGCCTCGGGATCGTCGTTGCGCGTGGACAGTGCCTTCATGGACGCGAAACCGCCGATCGTCGCCTCGTGGATGCCGGCCTCCACGCCGCCGGCGATCATCAGGTCCGCGTCGCCGCGGCGGATCGTCTCCCACGCCTCGCCCAGTGCGTGGCCGCCGCTGGCGCAGGCCGAGACCGTGGCGAAGTTGGGTCCGATCGCCCCGGACGCGATGGCCACCTGGCCGGCCCCGACGTTGGCGATGCCCATCGGCACGAAGAACGGCGAGATCCGGCCCGGACCCCGCTCCCCCATCACCAGCACGTTGTCGAACAGGGTGGCCACGCCGCCCAGCCCGGACCCGATGATCACCCCGGCGTGGGCGGCCATCGCATCGTCGAGGCGTCCCGGCAGGCCGGCCTGCTCCAGCGCCTGGCGTGCGCAGACCAGCGCGAACTGGACATAGCGGTCCGTGCGCCGGAGGTCCTTGCGGTCCAGGACAGCGGAGGCGTCGAAGTCCCGGACCTCGCCGGCGATCCGGACGGCCAGCCGCGAGGCGTCGAGGTTCTGGATGCCGCGGATGCCCGAGCGACCGGCCACGAGCCCGTCCCAGGTGGAGGCGACGTCGGCGCCGAGCGCGCTGACCAGGCCCGTCCCGGTGACGACCACCCTCCGCGGCCGCTCCGGCCAGGACCAGCTCATCGGACCAGCTTCCCCGTGCGGACCGTGGCTGCGCGGTAGACGTCGCCCGGGAGTCCGCGGGCCGAGATGGCGTTGGCGACCGCCAGGGCGTCGAACTCGGTTCGCCGGATCTGCGCGTCCACCTCGCCGTCATCGGTGATCGTGACCATTGCCCAGGAGGCCGTCGGATCGCCGTCGAACACGTAGCCGGCGCTGCCGGCGTTGACGATCACCTTCCAGCCGAGGTCGCGCACCTCCGGGACGTGGGTGTGACCCACGCAGATCACGCGGGCGTCCGTCGCGGCCGCGCGCTCGAAGACGACGTTGGCGTCCAGCACCTGGTCGAAGCCGCTGGTCTGGGAGCCCGGCGACGCATGGACCACGAGGACCAGCGTGTCGCCCGCGGCGCGCAGCCGGCGCTCGGACGGCAGGCGGCGCAGCCACTCCAGCTGGTCGTCGCCCAACTCATCGTGGGCCCACTCGGCCGCCTCGCGGACGGTGTCCGGAACGCCGTCCTGGTACTGCGGGAACGCCGACCCGTAGTCGAAGTCCCCCACCGCGATGTCCGTGTTGCCCGAGACGATCAGGGCGCCCTCGGATTCGAGCAGGCGCAGCGCGTCCACGGTGGCATTCGGATCGGGCCCGTTCATGACCAGGTCGCCCGCCACCAGGACCGCATCCGGCTTCTCCCGGCGGAGCTCCGCCCTGACCGCCTCGAGCGCATGGAGGTTCCCATGCACGTCCGAGAGGACGGCGATACGGGTCACCGCAGCACCCCGGCCGGCGGGATGACGAACGAGAGCAGGCCCTCGCAGGCGGTCTCGCCGTTGACGGTGGCCAGGCCGCGGCCCTTGCCGAACCGGCTGCCCAGCTTCTCCATCGTGATCTCGAGGCGGAGGACGTCGCCGGGAACCACGACCCGCTTGAAGCGGACCTCATCGATCCCCGCGAACAGCCCGATCCGATCCCCGAAGCCAGGCTGCTTGGCCACGTAGATGCCCATGGTCTGCGCAAGCGCCTCAACCTGGAGCACGCCGGGCATCACCGGCAGGCCCGGAAAGTGGCCGGCAAAGAACCACTCCGTGGCGGAGACCGCCTTGAGGCCCACGATCCGCCTGGCGTCCGGGTCGTACTCCACGATCCGGTCCACGAGCAGGAATGGCCAGCGATGCGGGATCAGGCCCTCGATCTCGCGCACGGAGTGCACCGTCCCTGCCTGGGCGGTGGGATCGGTCGCGGGGGCGGGATTGGCGTCTGTCATGGGGTACTCCGGTCTAGCTCTGCGGCAGTGTGGACCGACGCGCGTCGTGCGTACGCGACGGTCCGTGCAGGGGTGCAAGCGGCGCGGGCGGGGCTGGCGGCGGCCTGTGTCATCCGGCCCGCTCCGCGGCGGCGAGGAAGGCCGCGCTGCCAATGCGGTCCAGCAGGTTGGTGGTGAACTTGCCGTCCAGGAACGGCTCCGAGCTCAGCAGCGCACGGTGGATGGACGTGTTGGTGACAACGCCCTCCACGACCAGCTCGGCGAGGGCGGCTCGGCCGCGGGCGATGGCCACCTCGCGCGTCGGTCCCCAGACGATGAGCTTGCCCAGCAGAGAGTCGTAGAACGGCGGAACCTCGTAGCCCGTGTAGGCGTGCGAGTCGAACCGGACGCCCGGCCCACCGGGGGCGTGGAGCCGCTCGATGGTGCCCGCGCCCGGCCGGAACTCGTGGGCCGGGTCCTCCGCATTGATCCGGAACTCGATCGCGTGACCGACCTGCGGGATGTCGGCCTGGTTGAACCCCAGCGGCTCCCCGGACGCGATCCGGATCTGGGTGGCGACCATGTCGATGCCGGTGAGCATCTCCGTGATCGGGTGCTCGACCTGGATCCGGCAGTTGATCTCGATGAAGTAGGCGTTGCCGTCGTTGTCCACGAGGAACTCCAGCGTGCCCACGTTCTCGTACCCGGCGGCGACCACGGCCTTGATGGCCCGCTCCGCCAGCTCGCGGCGGCCGGCCGGGGTCATGGCCGGGGACGGGGACTCCTCGAGGATCTTCTGGTGGCGGCGCTGGACGCTGCAATCCCGCTCCCACAGGTGAACGCCGTGGCCGAACCGGTCCACGGCTACCTGGATCTCGACGTGGCGGTTGTCCTCCAGCCAGCGCTCCAGGTAGAGGGAGTCGTCGCCGAACGCCGCCTTCGCTTCGGAGCGGCAGACCGGCAGGACGGCCAGCAGCTCTCGCGGGGAGCGGACCATGCGCATGCCCTTGCCGCCGCCGCCCGCCGAGGGCTTGACCAGGACGGGGTAGCCGACGCGCTCCGCCTCCTCCAGAGCCTGCGCCTCGTCGAGCAGGAGCCCCGAGCCGGGGATTGTCGGCAGGCCGTGCGCGGCGAGCAGGCGGCGGGTCTGCTCCTTGGAGGCGAAACGCTCCAGGACGTCCGGCGGCGGGCCGATGAACGTGAGGTCATGGGCGCGCACGGCATCCGCGAAGGCGTCGTCCTCGGACAGGAACCCGTAGCCCGGGTGAATGGAGTCGCAGCCGGTGACCATGGCGGCGGAGATGATCGCGGGCGCCGAGAGGTACGAGCGGCGGGCATCCGCGGGACCGATGCAGATGGCCTCGTCGGCGAGCATCGCCGGCAGCGAGGTGCGATCCGCCTCGGAGTACGCGACCACCGCCTCGATCCCGAGGGTGCGGCACGCGCGCAGGATACGGAGTGCGATCTCGCCGCGGTTGGCGATGAGGACCCGGCTGACCACGCTCAGGCCTCCCCGCTCGTTGCGGCGTCGCTCGTCAGGGGCTCCTCGGGCTCGGCCTCGACCAGCATGACCTCCTCGCCGTATTCGACGGCGTCGCCGGCCTGGGCGAAGATCTCGACAACGATCCCGTCGATGGGCGCCACCACATCCTGCGGAATGCCCAGCAGGTCCACGATGGCGATCCGGTCACCCGCGCGGACCTGCGCGCCGACGGTGGAGACGGCCCTGAACAACCCGACTGCAGGCGAGGTGGCCGCGACCCGCTCCGGGCCGGCCGCATCTTCGACTGCTGGCTGGATGGATGGCTGACCGCCGGCGGGCACCGCGGTGCTGACCGGTCCGGCCGTGGGTCCGTGACTCCCGCCGCGGGCCCGGTCGGTTCGCCGCGCGGGCGCAGCGCCGGAGGGCCGCCTGAGACGGACCCGCCAGTCGCCCTCGCGGACCTCGAGCTCGCCCAGACCGCTGGCGTTCAGCTTCGCGACAAGCGCAGGGACGAGCGTCTCCGACAGGCGCGCGAGACCGGCGTGGTCGGCCTCGCGCTGGGCGGCGGTGCGATCGCCGGGGCGGTGCGGTTCGGGCATCGGCTAGACGTCCTCGCGGGCGGGTGGTTCATCGCGACGCCCCACCTGGAGCGGCGCCGGCATGGCGCGCTGGCCCGCCTCGAAGAGACCGCGCAGACGGTCCGCGAGCCCGCTTCGGGGCGGCACGGTCGGCGTCGACACCGGGCCGGCAAGCTCGGTGTACGCGCCAAGCGAACGGTACCGGTGATAGCGCAGCTCGACCAGCGCGTCGATCGGGACCCCTGCCAGGCGGTCCAGCTCGCGCAGGATCGCGGCCTTGAGGCGCCGCCCCGTCTCGTCGGGATCCGTGTGGGCCCCGCCGGCCGGCTCGGCGATGATCTGGTCGACGACACCCAGGGCCTGCTGGTCGGCGGCGGTCATCTTCATCGCGAGGGCAGCGGCGGCGGCCTCGTCCGTGGTCCGCCACAGGATGCTCGCACAGCCCTCAGGTGAGATGACGGAGTAGACCGCGTTCTCGAGCGCGAGCACAACGTCACCGACGGCGATGGCGAGCGCGCCGCCTGAGCCGCCCTCGCCGGTGATCACGGTCACGATCGGGGTGCGGAGGCGGGTCATCAGGCCAACCGAGCGGGCGATGGCCTCCGCGATGCCGCGCTCTTCCGACTCGGAGCCGGGGTGTGCGCCGGGGACATCCACGAACGTCACAACCGGCAGGCCGCAACGCTCCGCGAGCTCCATGATCCGCATCGCCTTGCGGTACCCCTCGGGGTGGGGCATGCCGAAGTTGCGGCGGACGTTCTCCTCCGTGTCGGCGCCCTTCTGCTGGCCGATCACCGCCACGCGGTGGCCATCGATCCGGGCGAAGCCGGCCACGACCGCCTCATCGTCGCCGAACAGGCGATCCCCGTGGAGCTCCACGAACTCGTCGGCGATGACCGCCAGCAGCTCCAGGATGCGGGGGCGACGCAGGTTGCGGGCCAGTTGGACCCGGTTCCAGACGGCTGCCTTGGCGTCCGCCGGGGTGAGCGGCGCGGACGTTTCCTCCTTGCGATCCTTGTCGTCACGGCCGCGGCCGAGGATCCGGTCAACCACGGGCGGCCTCCCGCTGCTCGGGCGCGAGGAAACGCAGGATCTGGGCCAGCTCCCGACGGAGGTCGGGACGTGCGACCACGCGGTCCACGAACCCGTGGCGGAACAGGAACTCGGTGCGCTGGAAGCCCGGCGGCAGCTCCTGGCCTATGGTTCCAGCGCCCACGCGAGCCCCGGCAAACCCGATCAGGGCATTGGGCTCCGCGAGGTTGATGTCACCCATCACCGCATAGGAGGCGAAGACACCGCCGGTCGTCGGGTCGGACATCACGGACACGTAGGGCACGCTCGCAGCACGCAGGCGCTCGAGGGCGGCCATCGTCTTGGCGAGCTGCATCAGGGCGAGCGTCCCCTCCTGCATCCGGGCACCACCGGAGGCGGAGACGATGACGAGCGGCACACCCTCCGCCAGCGCTCCCTCGGCCGCCCGGGCGACCTTCTCACCGACCACGGCACCCATCGACCCGCCCATGAACCCGAAGTCCATGACCAGGATGGCGACCCTCACGCCCTCGATCTGCGCGAAGCCCCACACGGCGGCGTCCCGGAGGCCGGTGGCCAGCTGGGCGGCGGCGACGCGGTCCGGATACGCCTTCTGGTCCACGAACTCCAGCGGGTCCTGCGAGATGAGGCCGGCATCGCGCTCCTCGAACGTGTCCTCGTCCAGGAGCTGGCCGAGGCGGACGGGCGCGGACAGGCGGAAGTGGTGCCCGCAGGACGGGCACACGTTCATCGACCTCTCGAGCTGCTTGTTGAACAGCTGCTCCTCGCAGGAGGGGCAGCGCGTCCACAGCTTCTCCGGAAACGCCTCGCGTTGCGTCCGGAACGAGGGGAACTTCATCGGCATCAGGCTGGCCCTCCCAGGCCGCGGGGCAGCGCTACCACCGCGCCCCGGCGTGAACGGGCCGCCCGGGCGAACCGCGACGTGGCCCCCTCGGCGGGATGCGACGCACGCCACGCGACCCACGCAACGCCGACGATCGAGATCGCGGCGGACGTGATCGCCCCACCCACGATGAGCGGGCGGTGCGGGCCGGGCGTGCCATCGGCCCGGGCCACGGCGCCGGCGTCGGACGGGTCGAGGTCGCCGCTGAGGATGGCATCGAGCAGCGGATCCCGTGCCGATCCGGCGAGGCTCCCGGCTGCGGCGGGGCTCCCGGCAGCGGCGGGGCCCGGGAAGGTCAGGACGGTCCCGGCGGCGGGTCGCACCCGCGTGGCCATGCCGGCGATCCGCTCGGCCAGGCGCTCCTCGAAGCGGAACGACGGATGGACGCGGACCATCGAGCGGCGCAGGACGAGGGCCGCGGACCGGACGTGCGGATCCAGATCCGCGTCAGCGGGAGAATCGACAGCCCGACGGTCTCCCGAAGCCAGGAGCGCCTCCAGGTAGCGGTCCGTCACCAGGGCATCGGGACCATCGCCATCACGGGTGGGCAGGACCGACGCGCTCATCCGTGACCTCGCTGGCTGCCCGACCCGCGGTCCCGCCCCGACCCGCGGTCCCGCCCGAGCTCGCGGGCGACGCTGCCCAGCGCCCTGTGGATGAGGACGCGCACGGCTCCCTCGGATCGGCCCAGCACCCCGGCGATCTCAGCCGTGCTCATCTCGTCCACGAAACGCAGCACCAGGGCCCGCCGTCGGTCGTCGGGGAGTGTCCGGAGGGCCCGCAGCGCCTCAGCGGCCTCGTCCCGGGTCACCGCGTCCGCCTCGAGGTCGGTGCCGTCCGCGATCGCCAGCCCGGCACCCAGCGCCACGTCCAGGGACGCGGCCGGGCGGCGCCGGCGCGACCGGCGCTCGTTGGCCACCACGTTGCGCGCGATCCGGAACAGCCAGACGCGGAACGTCGAGGCCTCGGGGCCGTCCTCCGGGCGCGCCTGCTCACGGAAGCGCGGCAGCGCGGCCAGGGCGCGCAGGAACGTCCGCTCCGTCGCGTCCTCCGCGGCGTGATGGTCTGCGAGCTCGTAGAGAGCGTAGGCGTACACCTGGGCGAGGTACTTCCGGTACAGGGCGTCGAACTGGGCAGGATCCCGGCGAGCCGATTCCACGAGGGAGCGATCACGGTCGAACGCGACGACCGACCCGGTCCCCTGCTCGCGTCTACCAAACACCGCTCTCGCCACGGCGTTACACCTGGCCCGGCGCAAGACGGACGCGGACGACCTCGCCGGCGTGGACGAGGCGCTCGCCCGAGGGGGCTGCGGCGTCCTCCACGACAAGGCCACCGGTCCCGGCATCCACGCCGAGCGCGCGGACGGGCCCAACGGCGGCCGTCCGACCCCCGGTTCCCTCGCCCGACAACACCGCATCGCCCGTGCCCTCGAGTGTCACGAGGCGCCCGGTGACAGACTGGCGACCGGCCCATCCGTCCAGGTCGAAGTACCCGGCGTGGAGCGCTGCAACCCGCCCCTCGAGGCGATCCAGGAACGCGTCGAGCAGGGCTTCGCGATCGATCGGGCGGCCCGCCGAGGCCTCGCGCAGGCTGGTCATCGCTGGCGCAAGGTCCGGCGGGAAGTCGGCCGCGGCCCAGTCGGCGTTGATCCCGATCCCCACCACCACCCGCGGGTCATCGGTACCCAGCCCGTCGCTCTCCCCCAGCACGCCAGCCACCTTGCGCAGCTCAATCGGCGCCGCCAGGCGGGCGGCGGCATCCGCTGCGTCGGCCACGCCGGTCAACAGTGCGTTGGGGCCTGTCGTCTCGATCACCAGGTCATTCGGCCACTTGCTGCGGATCGCCCCCACGGGGAGTCCGGCGAGGTCCTCGGCCGCATCGGCCATCGCCAGGGCAACCGTCGCGGCGAGCCGCCAGGTGCGCGTGGCTGCCAGCCAGGTCGGCCGGAAGCCGAGGGAGGCCAGCAGGGCGGCCCCGGCGGGCGCGGTCCAGGTCCGGCCCAGTCGACCGCGGCCTTCAGTCTGCTCACCGGCAACGGCGACGCACACCTCCGGCTCGCCCGCGGCGAGCCAGCCACGGACGATGTCGTTGGTGGAACCGGCGCGCTCGAACCGTTCGACGCGGCGGCAGATGCCTGACGTGGGAGCAGCTCCTCGCACCGGCCCGTCAGCCGGCGGCGGCCGCCCCGGCGGCCTCAGGTGCGTCGGGCGAGTCGGCGGCCGCGGCCGCCCGAGCAGCCTCGGGTGCCTCGCCTGCCTCGGGTGCCTCGAGCGCGAACTGGGCATGCAGCGCGCGGACGGCGTCCTCAACACGGTCTTCCGCGATGATCGTCGTGATCCGGATCTCGGAGGTGCTGATCATCTCGATGTTGATGTCGGCCTCCGCGAGGGTGCCGAACATGCGGGCGGCGTAGCCCGGGGCGTTGTGGATGCCCGCGCCGACGATCGACACCTTGGCGACCGACGAGTCCGTCGTCAGCTCCCGGAACCCGAGCTCGCGGACGAGGGGCTCGAGGATCCGCTTGGCCTTGGCCAGCTCGACCCGCGGGATGGTGAACGAGAGGTCGGTGGCGGCGCCGTGACCCACGTTCTGGACGATCATGTCCACGTTGATGCCTGCCTCGGCGAGCGGCCCGAACACGGCGTTCGCGACGCCCGGCATGTCGGGCACCTCGACCAGCGTGACCTTGGCCACGTTCCGGTCGTGGGCGATCCCCCGGACCTTGTTCCGCTGCTCCACGAGCGGGTCCTCCCTGATCTGCGTGCCGGGCGCGTCCTCAAACGAGCTGAGGACCTCGATGACGACGTCGTTGACCCAGCCGAGCTCGACGGCGCGAACCTGCATCACCTGGGCGCCCTGGTGGGCGAGCTCCATCATCTCCTCGTAGCCGATGACCGCGAGCTGGCGGGCATCGGGCACGATGCGGGGATCGGCGGAGTAGATGCCGGTGACGTCGGTGAAGATCTGGCAGCGGTCAGCGGTCAGCTGGGCCGCGAGCGCCACCGCCGACGTGTCGGACCCGCCGCGGCCGAGGGTGGTCATCTCGGCGGCGTGGACGTCGCTGCCGTCCGGCGTGTCCTCGAAGCCGGCGAGGGCGGCGACGCTCATGCCCTGGAAGCCCGCCACGATGACGACCTTGCCCGCGGCCAGCTCCGCGCGCACGCGGCGAGGATCGATTCCCGCGATGCGTGCCTTGCCATACCGGCCGTCCGTCGTGATGCCGGCCTGCGGGCCCGTGAGGCTGATCGCCGGCGTGCCGAGGGCGTGCAGCGCCATCGAGAGGAGGGTCGCGCTCTGGTGCTCCCCGGTTGAGAGGAGAACGTCCAGCTCACGCGGATCCGGGTCGTCCGTGATCGCGGCGGCCAGGGCCAGGAGCTCGTCCGTCGTGTCGCCCATCGCCGAGACGATGACCACAAGCTCCGACCCGTTCGCGCGCTCACGGGCGATCCGCCGCGCGACACGCTTGATGCGCTCCGCGCCGGCCACGGAGGAGCCGCCGAACTTCATGACGACGAGGGGATGGGACATGGCGGCCATTCTAGCCGAGGGTCCTCGGATGCCCCGCTTTCGCCTCTGGGAGGCCCCGGGATTCGCGGGCCGGCCCGGGGAAGCGCCGGCGCGTTCCGTCGCCACGCCCTCGTTCCGGCAGATGTGCGACACCCGTCGCGCGAAGGACGGCGACTGGCCGGCCGGGTGGCCCTACGCCCCCACCCGTCGTGCCGTCCATACGGCGATGCCGCAGGCAAAGGCAAGGACCGCGGCGCCGCCCATCGCCACCTGCAGGCCGACGGTCACCGACATGAACCCGATCGCCGGCGGGTAGATCACGGCACCCACGACGGCCGCGAAGATCAGCGTGCTGGTCACCGTCGCGGAGCGGCCCGGCATCCGCCCCGCGGCCCCCGCCACGATGAGGGGGAAGATCGGACCGAAGGCGAGCCCCACCGCGCCGAAGAGCACCGGCGATACGGGCGAGACGGGCACCAGGACGGCCAGCGCGAGGAGGACGGCGCCCGCGATCGCCAGGACCGACGCGGTCGCCTGCGGTTCCAGCCGGTTCCCGATGCGCGCGAACACGAGCCGCCCCACGGCGATCCCGCCCCAGAACAGGGTGAGGGCCGTGCTCGCCAGGGTGAGCGGCAGGGTGTGGAGATACCGCACGAGCCAGTCCGAGACCCCGGCCTCCGCGGCCACGTAGCAGCCCGTCGCGACTGCCATGACCAGCAGGAACCGGGGGAGCCGCCTTGTTCCGGTATCGCCGCTCTCGCGGTCGCGCACCGGCTCGATCCTCACCGGGGCTGCGGGCATGGTCAGGGCGAGCGCGGCCGACGCGATCAGCGCGGCGACGCCGCTCCCCACCATGAGCCACGGCCACGGCACGCCCGCCCCGACCAGGAATGCAACGAGCAGCGGCGCCGTGAGTGCGCCGGCCCCGTACGCGACGTGCAGGAGGTTGAGGGCGCGACCCCTGGCGCTCGGGAAGAGGTCCAGCACCAGGGCGTTGATGCCGACATCCGCCGTGGACGCCCCGACGCTCACGACGATCCCGGCCAGCACGAACACGGGCCACGTTCCGGTGAACGCCTGGGTGAGCAGGCCTGCCGCCATCAGCAAGGCCGCCGACGGCAGGATCACCCGAGCGCCCCGGGCGCGGATGAGCCGCCCGCCGAACAGCGAGCCCACGGCGTAGGCGAGCGCGGTCGCGAGGAAATAGGCGCCCAGCCCGGCGTCGGTCTGGCCGAAGGCGGGCTCCACAAACAGGATCAGGGACGGGACGAGCAGCCCCCGCCACCCGATCAGCGCGTAGGCGCCCCCGGCAACGAGCCCGGCACGCAGGGCGGGATCAGGCGCCCGGTCGGCGGCGCCGATGTCGGGCGCCGTCAGGGGTGCGGTCATGACCTCGATGGTATCCGTGCTCGGGCCCGGTTCCACCGCGCGCCCCGTTCGGGCGGCGTGGCGATGCGACCCACGCCGTCGTCACGCGACGCGTACCCTGTCAGGCACCAACCCGACGGCGAGGGGAGTGCCATGAAGGAACGACTCATCGGCGATGACCAGCTTCTGGTCACGGCCGACACCACCATCGGCGACGCGCTCTGGGACTGGGTCGCGGCGGACGCGGCCCGGCGTGCACCGGACGGCTGGCGGATCGCGAACATCGGCGCGGTGCCGACGGTGCCGGCACCGGTCAACCCGGCCTACGGCTACGCCACACCGCCTGCGACCGGCGTCGCGCTATGGATCCTGTACCGCCGGTGAGTGATCCTGAATATGGCGACACGCCCACCGGGAAGGGCCGGTCGAAAGCCTCCAGCGACCGGACGCGCGTCCGGCGGCTCCCCGAACGTGGCCGCTATGACCGGGCGGAGATCTACCCCATCATCGACGCGGCTGTCATCGGCCACGTGGCGTGGGTCTCGGGCGGGCAGCCCTACTCGACGCCCACACTGGTCTGGCGCGAGGAAGACCGCCTCTACTGGCACGGCTCCAGCGCCAGTCGCATGCTCCGGGCGATCGACGGCCAGCCCGTCTGCGTGACCATCACCCACCTCGACGGCCTGGTCATGGCCCGCTCCGGCCTCAACCATTCCGTGAACTACCGCTCGGCGATGGTCCTCGGAACGGCCCACCTGGTGACGGACGACGCGGCCAAGGACGCCAGCCTCGAGGCGCTCTTCGAGCGGCTGTATCCCGGCCGCTGGTCGACGCTGCGCCCGATGACCCCGCAGGAGCGCAAGGCGACCTCGGTCGCATGGGTGGACCTGGCCGAGGCGTCCGCGAAGGTCCGCGCCGATGTCAACCACGACTCCGACGGCGATGAGACCTGGCCCGCGTGGGGCGGCGTCATCCCGGTCCGGACGATCCTGGGTGCGCCCGAGCCGGATGCGTTCACGCCGGACGGCATGCCGCCGCCGGTCGTCCGCCTCGAGAGCTGAGCCAGCGACCAGCGGCTCAGCGCTTCAGCACCAGCCAGATCACCAGCACGACGGCCGCGATCCCGATCACCGGCAGGGCGCCGGCCGGCAGGGCCGTGCCCAGCGCGTCGATGATCCCGGAGATGGCCGCCCCGATCGCCTCGAGCGCGCCGCCGACCAGCCCGGTGATCCCGTCCCCCACGGACCGGCCGAGCCCGTCCATCAGGCGCCCTCCACGATCTCCGGGCCGCGGTTGCGCGGAGTCACGATCATCGTCCGCCCGTCCAGGCCGACGGCCGCGGCGGCATCGAGCAGCGCGACCTCGACCGGTGCCGGATCCGCGCCCGGGGCGACGAATGCCAGCACCGTGGACCCGGCGCCGGAAAGGAACGCGCCGAGCGCCCCGGCCGCGCGGGCGGCACCCGTGAGGCGCGGCAGCTGCGGGTAGGCCACGGAGCGGTACGGCTCGTGGATGCGGTCCACCGTGAGGTCCGCCAGGAGCTCGAACCGCCCTGAGGCGATCCCGGCCACCCCGATCGCGACGCGGCTCAGGTTGCTCACGGCGTCCCGCAGCGGGACCTCCAGGGGCAGCACGCGCCGCATGTCCGCGGTGGACAGCCGGCGCTCAGGGATGAACAGCACCGCCCGCAGCCCCTCCGGGGCGTCGAAGCGGACCGCCTCGACCCGCTCGCCCAGGTGCGCGGACACGACGAACCCGCCCAGCAGCACGGCCGACGCGTTGTCGGGATGCGTCTCGATCTCCGTTGCCAGGCGCAGCTGTGTCGCCATCGGCAGCGTGCCGCCGCCCAGGACGTTGCCCGCGACCACGCCGCCCACCGTCGCCGCCGCCGAGGAGCCGAGGCCGCGAGCGAGCGGGATCCTGTTGTGCATCGCGATCCGCCAGCCGATCCCCGCGGGTCTCGGCCCGAGCAGAACCTCGAGCGCCGCCTCCAGCCCCGCCACGAAGCGGTTGGACCGCGTCGCGGGCAGCTCGTCTGCGCCCTCGCCCGTGACCTCCAGCTCGATCGACCCGTCGCCCACGACCGCCGTGACCGTGACCCGGTTGAGAAGCTCCAGGCCAGGCCGAGACAGTCGTACCCGGCGCCCAGGTTTGCCGTGGAAGCGGGCACGTCCACGATCAGCGGCCGCCCGACAACGGCGTCCCAGGCGCCTGGGGACGGAGAAGGAGACGCACCCTCGGACGCAGCTTCGGCCATCAGGTCCAGCCCAGGGCGTGCGCGACGCTGGCGACGGTCGGCTCGGCCTCGGTGACGTTGACCGTGAGGCCCGTCTCGGCCGTGGTCGGATCCTTGAGGCCGTTGCCGGTCAGGACGCAGACGACGAGGTCATCGGGGTTGAGCTCGCCGTCGCGCGCGGCCCCGATCACGCCTGCGACCGAAGCCGCGGATGCCGGCTCGCAGAACACGCCCTCGAGGCGGGCCAGCTCCCGGTACGCGTGCAGGATCTGCTCGTCGGTGACGGCGGAGATCCGCCCGCGGGAATCGTCCCGCGCAGCCATCGCGAGATCCCACGACGCCGGGTTGCCGATGCGGATCGCGGTGGCAATGGTCTCGGGATTCTCAATCGGGTGGCCGGCAACGAGAGGCGCGGCTCCGGCGGCCTGGAACCCCCACATGCGGGGAGCCGCCGCCACGACGCCCGCGTCGAGGTACTCGCGAAAGCCGCGCCAGTAGGCGCTGATGTTCCCGGCGTTGCCGACCGGTATGGACAGGATGTCCGGGGCGCAGCCCAGGTCGTCGCAGACCTCGAAGGCCGCCGTCTTCTGGCCCTCGATCCGGTACGGGTTCACGGAGTTGACCAGGGTGATCGGGTGATCGTCCTGCTCCGACAGGGCCCGCACCACGTTGAGGGCCTCGTCAAAGTTGCCGCTCACCGAGATGACCCGCGCGCCAAACACCAGCGCCTGGAGCAGCTTGCCAACCGCGATCTTGCCCGCAGGCAGCACGACGACGCACTCGAGACCGGCGGCGGCGGCGTAGGCCGCAGCAGAAGCCGACGTGTTGCCGGTCGAGGCGCAGATGACGCTCTGCGCGCCACCCTCAAGGGCCTTGGCGACCGCCATGACCATGCCCCGGTCCTTGAAGCTGCCGGTCGGGTTCTGACCCTCGATCTTGAGGTAGAGGTTCCGCAATCCGACCGACGCCCCCAGGCGGCGGGCGCGGATGAGCGGTGTCGCACCCTCGCCGAGCGAGACGACCGGCGTGGCGCTGGTCACCGGGAGGAAGTCGCGGTAGCGCTCGACGAGGCGCGGGCGTGCGAGATTGGACCTGGCCATGCGGGCGCTCAGTCTCCGACGGGATAGCAGGCGCCGGACGGCGCCGCAACGCATTCTGCGGCCACCGGACGGACGGCGATCGCTGATCGCTCGATGGCGGCCGGAGAGCCGGCCCAGGTGGAACCGACGCCGCGGGCAATCGCGACGAGGTCGGAGAGGACGGCCGCGGCTGCCGCGGGGCCGCCGGCTCCCGGGCCCTCGAACGCGACCCGGCCCACCGGCAGCGCATCGACCTCCACCCGGTTGAGCACCCCGTCACAGCGTCCGAACGGAGAGTTGGCGGGAACCGCGGTGGGCACGACGGAGGCCTCGATGGCCCCATCGTCGGCCAGGCGGGTGGTGGCGATCAGCCGCAGGATCCGCCCCTCGGCGGCGAGCGCGGCCACGTCATCGGCAGTGACGCCGGTGATGCCGGGGGCGCCGGGGGCGCCCGTCGTCGTGCCCGGTCGATTGTCGACGGCGGCCGGGTCGATCCAGGCGCCGAACGCCAGACGCGCCAGGATCACCAGCTTGTTGAGGGCGTCGAGGCCCTCGACGTCAGCGGTCGGGTCCGCCTCCGCGTAGCCGCGCGCCTGCGCCTCCGCGAGCACCTCCGCGTAGGCCCTCCCCTCCCGGGCCATGGCCGTGAGCATGTAGTTGGTCGTCCCATTGACGATGCCGCGCACCCGGCCGATCCGGTTGGCGGCAAGGTCCAGCGCGATCGGGCCAAGGAGCGGGATGCCGCCGCCGACGGCCGCCTCGAACCGGAACGCGGAGCCGGTCTCGCGCGCCAGGCTCTCCAGCTCCGGCCCGAAGTGGGCGACCACGTGCTTGTTCGCGGTCACCACCGGCAACCCTCCGGTGAGGGCGGCGCTGATGAGCGTGCGGGCCGGCTCGGCGCCACCCATCGTTTCAACGACGACGTCCACGTCACCGCTGGCGATCATGTGGGCCGGGGCGTCGGTGAGCAGGGACTCCGGGATGCCCGATGCGATGGCCCGGTCGGTGAACTTCTCGGCGACCGCGGCCAGGATCAGCGGGCGCCCGTCGGTGGGAACGAGGCGCTGCGACCGCTCGAGGAAGGCGCGCACGACCTCGCGGCCGACGGTTCCGGCGCCGATGACGCCGACACGAAGAGGCTGGATGCTCACGGGGATCTCGCAGTTGCGGGCGATGAATGTGGGGGGATGGTAGCGAACGCCGCCAGCGAGCGGTTGGAGCCGAGGATCACGCGTGCGCAATCGGGTAGGGCCCACCCCGTCCGGACGCCGCCGGTGGATGACGGCCACGCCCCTCCACTACACTCCGCGACGATGACAGTCGAACTTGCCCCCGCCCCGGCCCCCCTGGCCGCCGGCGCCCCCCGCCCCCGCATCTTCTCCGGCATCCAGCCGTCCGGCATCGTCCACCTCGGGAACGACCTGGGCGCGGTGCGGAACTACGTGATGCTGCAGTACGAGTACGAGGCGATCTACTGCATCGTCGACTACCACGCGCTGACCAGCACGCATGACCCGGATCTGATGCGCACCCGCACCCGGGAGCTGGCGGCGGGACTGCTGGCGCTGGGCCTGGACCCGGAGCGCTGCACGCTGTTCGTGCAGAGCCACCGTCCCGAGCACACCGAGCTTGCCTGGCTGCTCTGCACGGTCACGCCGGTCAGCTGGCTGGAGCGAACGCCGACCTACAAGGACAAGGTCGCCACCCAGCCCGACGACGTGAACCACGGCCTGCTCACCTACCCCGTCCTGCAGGCGGCCGACATCGTCATCTACAAGGCATCGCTGGTGCCCGTGGGCAAGGACCAGGCCGCGCACCTCGAGCTCAGCCGCGAGATCGTCCGTGCCTTCAACTACCGCTACGGCGAGACCTTCCCGGAGCCTCAGGCGGTCTTCACGAGCGCACCCGTCGTCCTGGGAACCGACGGCGTGAAGAAGATGTCCAAGTCCGTCGGCAACTCAATCGACGTCCTGGGCGAGCCGGACCTGATCCGCCGCCAGGTCATGAGCATGGTCACCGACACCCAGCGCGGCCTCCGCTCCGACCCCGGGCGGCCCGAGGTCTGCAACGTGTGCCAGCTCCACCGGTTCTTCGGCGACGACTACGAGGAGATCTGGGACGGCGAGCGGACCGCCCGGACCGGCTGCGTGGACACGAAGAAGCTGCTGGTCGAGCGGATCACGACTCACTACGCGGGCGCCCGGGAGCGGTACGCCGAGCTGATGGCCAGCCCGGCCGAGGTGGACGGGATCCTGGAGGCCGGCGCGGATCGCCTCAAGCCGATGGCCGCGGCCACGATGGCCGAGGTCAGGGAGAAGATGGGGCTGCGCTAGAACCCCTCGCGCCGGACCTCGTCGGCGCCCGACCGCGCGGCCGTCCCGGGCTGGCCTCCCCTTTCGTCACTACTCCGAGATGCTCGAGCGGGCCTTGCGCACCTCTTCGAGGACAGCACCGAAACGGGTCGGGTTCGGGATGTTCTGGGCCAGGCTGAGGTTGAGGTGATCGAGCGCCTCGGGGAAGTTCGACAGGCGACGGTGTTGCCGCCCGATCCACCCCTCGAGGTACTTCACGATCTCGTGGAGCCCGAGCCCTTTGGCCTCGTCCCTGATGCTCTCAAAGACCGGCAGCGCGCCTGCCGGGTCGGATTCCGCAAGCACGCATGCCTCCCCGAACCGGCGCTGGATGGGCGCCAGGGTCGAGTGGGGCACGTCGGCCTTGGTGAAGCTGTCCAAGGCGTGCCACGTGGCGGCAGTGGCCTCCCCCGACGCCGTGAGCCCGCAGGCCTCCTGGAACGCACGGGCCCTCTCCGCGGTCTGCGGATCGAACGTGTCGCCGTCGGGCAACGCTGGCGGCCAGCCGACCATCAGGTGGAGGAGCTTGCCCTTCAACAGGTCGACGGCATCCCCGGTGTCGCCGGTCTTGACAGTCTGGCGCTCCGTGACACCGCCGCCCTCGCGACCGGCCGCTGTGGGGTCGGCACCCGCGGGGAGCGGCTCCGGATCCGGAGGAGGCTCGTCGAGGAACTCGTTCCGGCGCGCCTTCTCCAGGGCCTCCAGGATCGCCGCTCGGAGGTCCTCCTGGTTGAAGCGTCCGGCCAGCGCCTGCTCGTAGCGCGCCACGGCGATCCCGAACCGGCCTCGCTGCTGGTGGCAGGTGCCGGCGTTGGCCAGTGACGACGTGGCCACATCAGGGGTGGCGAAGCCGGCCGCGAGCGCCTCGAAGAGGGTGATCGCCTCGTCGTAGCGAGCGGCATCCCTGAGCGCCCGGGCCGCCTCGAACTGCTCGTCGGCCGCAGTCTCGCCGCTTTCCGTGGGTGTGCCGGGCACCAGCGAGTCGATGGCGTTCCAGGTCCTCGGTCCCACGATGCCATCGGCATCCAGCCCGGTGTCCCCCTGGAAGTCAATCACGTCCTGGCGGGTCAACGGCCCGAAGATGCCGTCCTTCCGGGAGCGCCGGTTGGCGTCCCGGTCGTGCGCCCGCTCTCGAAGCTGATGCAGCTTCATCTGGAGAAGCTTGACGTCGTCACCGGTCGAGCCGAAGCGCAGGGTCCGACGCTCCACCGTCGAGGTGCCCGCCGCCGGCGTGCCGGCCTCGGTCGCGGGTACGGTGCCGGGGCCATTCGGCTGGCGCTGGACGAGGGCCATGGCCGCCGCGTTGCCGGCCGTCTGCTGTACCTGGAGGAGCGCCGCCTCCGACAGAGGGGCCTCGGCGAGCACGGTGGGCGCGGGCGTCCGCGCCGGTCGACCGTCCGACGAGAGCAGGGTGCCGGGTCCCCGGCGCGTTCGGGTTGCGCGCGCGAACTCCATCGCCGACAGCATGTCGTGGCGGATCAACAGCGTCAACGGCCCGGCCCGGATCTGCCCGAACGGGCAGGCGGGGAGAGCCGTACCCCGTCGTGGACGAGGTTGCGCGCGGCCGCGCCGCGCCAGCCCCCGCCGTCGTAGGCTTCACACATGCCGATCGAGCTCACCGACCGCCAGCGACGTCTCGTTGACGCCCTCCTGATTCTCGGGGTCATTGCCCTCGGTTTCGTCGTCGCCGGGCTCGTGGCGAGCATGTTCTACGCGTTCTTCGACATCCTGCTGCTGTTCTTCCTTGCCTGGCTGCTGTCATTCGCTCTGCTGCCGCTGATCAAGGGCGTGCACCGCCTGATCCCGCGGATGCCGCAGGCGGGCGCCGTGATCATCGTCTACCTCACGATCGTGGGCGTGCTCCTGACGGTCCTCGTCCAGGCGTCGTCCTCGCTCGTGTCCTCCATCGACGAGCTCATCAAGGACGCCCCGAACCTCCAGGACCAGCTGACGAACATCCTCACCGAGCTCCAGGCCCGGCTCGCCGTGTTCGGGTTCTCGGTGAACCTGGTGGACCAGGCACCGGAGATCGTGAGGAACCTGCAGACGTGGGCCGGCCAGCTCGTCGGGCCGCTGCAGTCGGTCGCCGTCGCCAGTGTCGGGGTCCTCGGGAACATCCTGATCCTCGTGATCCTGTCGGTCTACATCGCGATCGACCGGGACGCCATCGGCGCCTTCCTCCTCCGGCTGGTGCCGCCCGCTGCCGGCAACGCGGTCCGCATGGTCGAGGCCAGCGTCTCGCGCTCGTTCGGCGGGTTCCTCAAGACGCAGCTGCTCATGGGCCTGTCCTTCGGCCTCATCACCGCCGCCGTCACCATCGTGTTCGGGCTGCCGTATGCCGCGGTCGCGGTGTTCGCCGCCGGCATCCTGCACGCGATCCCGTTCTTCGGGCCGTTCATCTCCTGGGTTCCGCCCGTTGCCATCGCCCTGCTGCTCGTTCCCAGCGCCGTGGTTCCCGTCCTGATCGTGATGGGCATCGGCTGGTTCGTGACGATGAACATCCTGCAGCCGCGCCTGATGGCGGGCGCTGTCGGCATCCACCCCGTCGTGGTCATCGGCTCCGTGATCATCGGCGCGAAGGTGGCCGGGATCCCGGGTGCCATCTTCGGGATCCCGATCGCGGCGGTGCTGTCCGCGTTCTTCTTCTATCTCTTCGAGCGGACGCATGACAATGGCACCGTGGCCGAGCGGGCCACGAGGCGCGTCGAGGCGCGCGAGGGAAGGCCTGTCCGCCGGCCACGTGAGCCACAGCCGGGCGAGGATGACGACGTGGACGAGGTGGCCGGGGTCCAGCACGCCCACCCCGCGCCGCCGCCCGACGCCACGCCCGAGGGGTGACTGCCCGCGTCCGATGAGCAACGAGGCGCGCAGGGACCCGGTGGGCGGCGACCCCGCGGCCGCGTTGAGGACGGAGCGTGCCTGGGCCGAGCGTCGCGACATGGATCGGGAAGATCCGATCGCCTGACACGCGTCGACCATGCGTCGCTGGCCAGGCGCCGCGCACGCGCGACCGTCAATCGATGCCGAGCTCGCGCCGCCACGACTTGATCTCGTCGATGAGGTCCGGATCGGTGGTGAGCGCCAGCGCCCGCTCGAAGTCAACGCTCGCGCCGCTCTTGTCGCCCCCCATCGCCTTCGCTGCGCCCCGCATCGCATACAGGGCGCCAAGCCCTGGTTCGGCCACGATGAGCCGGTCGCAATCGGCGATCGCGCCCTCCGTGTTTCCCTGCCGCAGGTAGGCCCGGGCCCGACCACCAACCGCCGCGAAGTGGTCCGGCTCCAGGGCGATGGCCCTGTCGTAGTCCACGACGGCCGCATCATCGTTGCCCTGGTAGGCCGCGACCAGGCCCCGGAGGTAGTAGCCATCCGCGACCTGGGGATCGAGCGCGATGGCGGCCTCGGCGTCCTGGGTGGCTCCCGAGAAGTCCTCGGCATCGATCCGGGCTTGGGCGCGACCCGTGAGGGCCGGGTAGGCGGTGGGATCGAGGCGGATCGCCTCGTCATAGTCCCGGAGCGACCCTTCGACATCACCGGCCTGCCACAGCAGGTCCGCGCGGCTCGCGTGGGCAGCGGGATAGGAGGGGTCCAGCTCGATCGCCCGGCCGAAGTCCGCCAGCGCGAGATCGGTATCCCCGTGTCCGACGTACGCGACGCCGCGGTTCCGGTACGCGAACGACGACTTCGGGTCGAGCTCGATGGCGCGCTCGTAGTCCGTGATGGCGCGTTCGAACTGCCCCATCTCGTCGTAGGCGTTGCCACGGTTCGCGTAGGCGTTGCTGTGTTCAGGGTCAAGCCTGATCGCCTCGTCGTAGTCGGCCAGCGCCAGGTCGGTCATTCCCTGCCCGGCATAGGCCATGCCCCTGAACACGCGCGCGTCCGCCGATGAGGCGTCGAGCTCGACCGCACGGGCGCAGTCGGCCAGTGCCACGTCGGGCTGGCCGAGCTGGATCAGCGCATAGCACCGACCCTCGAAGACGTCGACGGTGGGTTGATCTCCCGCCATCGCACACTCGAACACCTCGAGCGCCTCCGCCCATTTCCGGCGATCAACCAGATCCCAGCCCGTGTTCGGGTCGGACACGCAGGCGGCGGGAGAGACGGGAGATCCGGTAGCGGCAGCGTCCGTTGTCACGACCGTCGGGATCGACGTCGGCGCGACCGTCTCGACTGGTGGCGCAGTTGCTCCGCCACATCCTGTCAGCAGCACGACCACCGCCATGCCCACGAACCTGGTCCATCCCGCGGCAAGCCCGTTCATCGCAAGCTCCTCCTGCCGTGGATGACGCGCTAGCCGTCGTCATGTTGCAGGCCGAGCACCAGATTCACGGATCGCGTCGCGAACGGGCCCCGATCGCAGGAGAAGGCCCGACCCGGGCCGGCGTCCACCGGGTCGCACGCGACCCCCGA
>CAVYBU010000029.1:0-30099 GCA_963766735.1 uncultured Chloroflexia bacterium | reverse complement strand
ATCACCGCCTGCTGGACCTGGGTCTCTCCCAGAGCCAGACGGTCCTGGTGATCTACGCGATCTGCATCCTGCTTGCCGTGCTCACGTTCGTGCTCTCGGGCACCGGGCAGCTCTACGCGTTCCTTGGCCTGGCCGTCGCGTTCGGCCTCGGGCTGTTCCTGTTGACGCGTGGCGAGACGGCCAACGCCCTCGAGGCGGAGACGTACGAGGAGCCTGAGACCGCGGAATAGGGCATCAGGCCGAGGGCGGAGCAGCTTCGCGCGGTGCTAGCATCGAGCGACCGGCACCCCGGAGGTACCGGCATGCCGAGGGCCGATGCCGCCGCTCCTGTCCTTCCTGCTGATCGCGATATCCCTCGTCGTGGCGGGGGTGATCATCGCCTTCCTGGTCCGACGCCGCCGCGCTGCGGTCAGGGCCGCGCACGTCGTCGCCGCAACGATGGGCCCGGACCTGACCCAGGAGGAGATCCTCTCGCGCATCGGTGTCGGCGGCGATCTCCCCACGGGTCTCGCCGCGCCGGCCGACAACCAGGCCGAGGATGCCGCGGTCGCCGGGGCCGATGATCCGGCAGTCGAACCGCCGCTCGATGTGTCGACGCGCCGCCGCCTCTGGCGCGACGCTGCCGGCGTGCTCCTCGTCACCAGCCTGGTCCTCCTGGCCGTCAGCGCGTTCGGGTCCGGCACCACATCGCGGCCGGTCCCCTCCGCCCCGGTCCCGCCAACGCCCGTCGCGGTGGCGCTCACCCCGAGCCCCCCACCGTCGCACGCACCCACGCCGGGGCCCTCTGGTGACTCCATGGACCCGTTGATCGCGTCGCCGGCGCCCACCCTCCCGTCGACGCCGGGCCAGACCCCGGCCGTCGCCGTGGCCAACGACGCACCGGATGCTCGAGCAGACGCATTCACGGTGGATGCCACCGGCGCCGGGACGCTGGCGGTCCTGGACAACGATGTCTCCGCTCCGGCCTCCGGCCCGGTCACCCCGGAGCCGGCGCCCACCCTTGCGGTCACCGCCCTGACGCAGGGAACGAAGGTGTCGGTCTCCATCGCTGCCGACGGTGCCGGCGTCCGCTACAACGCCAGGGCCTGCGCCACGGGCGACGATTCGTTCACCTACACCGTCCGCGACGGCGAGGGCCGGACCGACACCGCCACCGTGTCCATCACAATCGCCCGCCCCGGCCAGGATGGCCTCTCGAGCAGCCCGATCACCGACCGGCCGACGGTGGGCTTCATCGCGGACAGCACCATCGACGTCACGGTCCCGGCCAGGCTCTCCTGGTGTGGCGTGACCCGCCGTGGGTCCGGGGTTCGCTCCTACATCGTGCAGGCGAGCGGCAACGCCGGCGCCACCTACCCGATGACCGTCATCTCTCGTTCCACCGCCCGGTCGATCCGCCGCGACCTCCCCGTCGGCCCCACGTTCCGCTGGCGCGCCCGGACCACGGACACCGCCGGCCGGACCGGGTCCTGGCGCTATTCGTCGACGGCGCGGGTCACCCGCTACCAGGAGACCGATCCGGCCCTCACCTTTGCTGGGGCCTGGACGACGCATGCCACCGGCAACGCCTCCGGCGGCGGGCAGCGCTCCGCGGGCGCCGCCGGTGCCTCCGCCAGCGTCACCCTGACCGACGTCCGCCAGTTCGCGATCGTCGGCCCCCGTTCGGCCAACCGCGGCAGCTTCGAGGTCTGGGTGGACGGCGCGAAGGTCGCCACCGTCAGCGAGAGGGCGAGCGCGACGGTCCACCGCCGGGTCCTGTACGTCGGGGGACTTGCCCGCGGCCCCGGCGTGTCACACGCCATCGAGGTCCGCGCCGTCGGCGATGGGAGGATCGACATTGACGCCGTCCTGGCGCTTTCCTGACCCCCGGGGGGCTCTGGTATAGTCACCGGCGCGGTGGTTGGTCGCCCATGAATGCCGGTTTCGGATACCTCGCGCTGTTCTCCGAGATCGGCCTGGTCCTCCTCGTTACGACGCTCGCCGGAGTGGCGGCGGGTTACTGGGTGGACCAGGAGCTGGGAACCAGGCCGCTGTTCATTCTGGTCGGCTTCCTTGCCGGCGCCGGGCTTGGAGCATTTGGGATCTATCGCCTGCTGACACGGTTCCTGAAGCGGTTGGACTGACCGGCCACGGAACGGACACGGATGACGCGTGGCCGATGGCCGCGCCGCTGCACGGAGGGAACGTGACGCGCGAAACACGGATGGTGGAAGCGGATCGATGAGCCGCCGCAACCGCATCCTGCTGATGCTCGCCGCAGTCCTCGTCATCGACGTCATCGCGTTCTTCGTCGTCCCCCCGTTCGATCCGACGGCCGAGGGCGGTGCCACCGCCGAGTGCGTCTACCCGATCTGCTTCATCAACGGCAACCTCGAACTCCCGGCACCCCACGCCGTGATCCCGGTCGGCCACCACACGCCGCCCGGCCTCGTGGTCTTTGACGTGAGCATCTCGTCCACGCTGCTGACCCTGTGGATCGTGGCGGTCGTCGTGATCCTCTCGTTCTGGCTGATGGCCCGGGGAGCGAGGATGATCCCCAGTGGCCGGCAGAACGTAGCCGAGTGGATCTTCGAGTCCCTCGAGAGCTTCGCGATGTCGCTGGGCGGTCCGGGGGCCAAGCCCTACATCCCGCTGTTTGCCGCCTTCTTCCTCCTGATCCTGTTCAGCAACTGGTCGGGGCTCATCCCCGGCGTCGGCCGGGTGATCTGGTTCCGTGCGCCGACGAGCGACGTGAACGTCACCATCGGCCTGGCGATGGTCGCGTTCCTGTTCTTCCAGTTCCAGGGCTTCAAGCACCTGGGCCTGGGCTACCTGGGCAAGTTCTTCCCCGTGACCGAGTTCAGGAAGGGGATCGGGGCGGGGCTCATCGCCATGTTCGTGGGCCTCGTGGAGCTCCTCCTGGAGTTCGTGAAGCCGGTCACGCTGTCCATGCGACTCTTCGGCAACATCTACGGCGGTGAGGTCGCCCTCGGCGTCCTCACGGCCCTGACGGTGGCGTTCATCCCCCTTGCCATGTACGCCCTCGAGGTCATGCTGAACCTCGTCCAGGCGCTGATCTTCAGTACGCTGACACTCATGTTCACCCTGGCGGCGATCGAGCATCACGGCGACGAGCACCATGAGGAGCACGAGCCGCAGCCAGCCCCCACGGATCCCGAGCCGGCAACGGCCGGGGCCCACTGATCACCTAGGCACCTGAACCCGGCCAACCCGGGTCGAATGGAGGGTTTCACTCGATGGAAGCGATTGGCGCCGGCATCGCCGCTCTAGGCGTCCTTGGCCCCGGCATCGGCATCGGCATCCTCGCCGGCATGTCGAGCAGCGCGATCGGCCGCAACCCTGACGCCGCCGGCCAGATCCGCGGTCTCGCCATCATCCTCGCGGCCTTCGCCGAGGGCCTTGGCGTGCTCGCGATCGTCGTCGGCCTCCTCGCGATCTTCGCCGCGTAGTTGCCGGCCGTGGACATCCTCGCCCTTGTCCGTGACGGCGTCCGGCAGGTCGCCGCGCTCGCAGCTGAGGGCGGCGAGGCGGCCGGGGCGGAGCCGTTCCAGATCAACCTGTTCTGGATCATCGTCTCGGCGACGACCTTCATCCTGTTCTTCTTCCTGATCCGCGAGTTCGCCCTCGCAGGCCTGAGCAAGACCCTCGAGGACCGCCGCTCGCGTATCGAGCAGGGCCTCCAGGACGCTGACCAGGCCCGGAGGGATCGCGAGTCCGGCGAACAGGAGCGGCTGGCCGCCCTCCAGGAGGCGCGCCGGGAAGCAAACGAGATCATCAACCGCGCCCAGAAGGTTGCCGCGGAGTCGAGGGAAGCGGATATCGCCGCCACCCGCGAAGAGCTCGGACGTCTGCGCGAGCGCGCCACGGCCGAGATCGACGCGGAGAAGCAGCGAGCCATCGCAGAGCTCCGTGGGGAGGTCACCGACCTCGCCCTTGCCGCCGCCGGCCGCGTCGTCGGCGACTCGATGACCTCTGATCGCCAGCGCAAGCTGGTAGCGGACTTCCTCGCCGACTCGGCCGGGTCCAGGAACTGATGAGCCGACCCGTCGCCGCCGCCCGTCGCTACGCGGAGGCCGCCTTCGAGGTGGCCCTCGCGCACGACCAGCTCGACCGCTGGAAGGAGGACCTCGCGCTCTCGGCGGAGATCCTCGGCCGGCCCGACGTCGCGCCGGTCGTGGACAGCCCGGCCATCCCGCTCGTCCAGCGCAAGGCCATCGTGGCCGGGCTCCTGGAGGCGCGGATCCAGCCGGGGGCGCTGCGACTCGTGGCGCTGCTCGTGGAACGCGGTCGGGGAGGCATCCTCCCCCGCGTTGCCGAGGAGTACGCCCGGCGCCTCAACGCTCACCGCGCGGTGGTCATGGCCACCGTCACCAGCGCCGTGCCGCTCACCGCGGACGAGACCGTCGCGATCCGGAACCGGGTCGAGACGATGGCCGGCACCACCGTGGAGCTCCGTGCGGAGGTCGATCCGGACCTCCTGGGCGGGCTGACCGTCCAGGTCCGCGACCAGCTCCTCGACGCCTCGATCCGCGGCCGCCTCGAGCGGCTGCGCGACCAGCTACACGCGGGGGCACGCCTCCGCTAGCCCCCCGCCCGCGCGGCCGGTCGAGTGCCGGAGCGAACGGGAGCCTGCGAACGCCCAGACGGAGACGCCATGGCCATCCGGTCAGACGAGATCATCAGCATCATCAAGAGCCAGATCGAGGACTTCGACGGCACGACGGAGACCCGCAGCGTCGGGACCGTGGTCGAGGTCGGTGACGGCATTGCCCAGGTCTACGGCCTTGACGCCGCCCTCATGTCCGAGCTGCTGGAGTTCCCGAACGGGGTGATGGGCATGGCCCTCAACCTCGAGGAGGAGACGGTCGGCGCGGTCATCCTGGGTGACGCCAACTCCATCAAGGAGGGGGACCGCGTCCGGACGACCGGTCGCGTCGTCGAGGTCCCGGTGGGCTCCGCGCTGCTCGGCCGCGTGGTCGACCCGCTGGGCAACGCGATCGACGGCAAGGGCGAGATCCCGCGGACGAAGACCCGCCCGGTCGAGCGAATCGCCCCCGGCGTCATCACCCGCCAGGGCGTGGACACGCCCGTCCAGACCGGCATCAAGGCCGTGGACGCCCTGATCCCGATCGGCCGCGGCCAGCGCGAGCTGATCATCGGCGACCGCCAGACCGGCAAGACCGCCATCGCCATCGACACGATCATCAACCAGAAGGACGGCGACCTCGTCTGCATCTACGTCGCGATCGGGCAGAAGATGTCCACCGTGGCGCAGACCGTCGCAACCCTCGAGAAGTACGGCGCGATGGAGCACACCATCGTGGTCGTGGCCGGCGCCGAGGATCCCGCCCCGCTCCAGTACCTGGCCCCCTACGCGGGCGTCGCGATGGGCGAGGAGGTCATGGAGGAGGGCGTCGAGATCGGCGGGCGGCTGGTCAAGGACGCGCTGTGCGTCTACGACGACCTGTCCAAGCACGCCTGGGCCTACCGCGAGATGGCCCTGCTCCTCCGCCGGCCCCCCGGCCGCGAGGCGTACCCGGGCGACGTGTTCTACCTCCACAGCCGCCTGCTCGAGCGCGCCGCGCGCATGAACGACGAGAACGGCGGCGGCTCCCTGACGGCCCTGCCGATCATCGAGACCCAGGCGAACGACGTCTCCGCCTACATCCCGACCAACGTGATCTCGATCACGGACGGCCAGATCTTCCTCGAGACCGACCTGTTCAACGCCGGCCAGCGGCCCGCCATGAACATCGGCATCTCGGTCAGCCGCGTCGGTTCCGCCGCGCAGACCAAGGCGATGAAGAAGGTGGCCGGCCCGCTCAAGCTGGACCTCGCGCAGTACCGCGCCCTGGCGGCCTTCGCGCAGTTCGCCAGCGACCTCGACAAGGCCACCCGCGACCAGCTGAACCGGGGCGAGAAGCTCTCGGAGATCGTCAAGCAGCCGCAGTACCAGCCGCTCCCCGTGGAGAAGCAGGTCGCGATCCTGGTGGCGGCCACGACCGGCAAGCTGGACGACGTCCCGACGCCGCGCGTCAAGGAGTTCGAGACGCAGCTGTACCGGTTCCTGGAGACGGAACGGCCGCAGATCCTCACGGACCTCGCGGCCGGCAAGACCCTGACGGACGAGATCGCGGAAGCCCTGGGCGAGGCGATCGACGCCTTCCGCCAGAGCTTCCTGGCGTAAGCGGCCCGGAGCGGTAGCGAGCAATGGCCAGCCAGCGCGAAATCCGACGGCGGATCGGGTCTGCGAAGAA
Organism: uncultured Chloroflexia bacterium; assembly: GCA_963766735.1. GTDB lineage: Bacteria > Chloroflexota > Limnocylindria > Limnocylindrales > CSP1-4 > CAIXZV01. The sequence continues at coordinate 23,842 of CAVYBU010000029.1, read as the reverse complement.
CATCAAGCAGATCACCCGGGCGATGCAGTTCGTCGCGGCCTCCAAGCTGCGCCGGGCGCAGGAGTCCACGCTCGCAGCTCGCCCGTACCGCGAGACGCTGGACGAGGTGATCGCGGACCTCGCGACCGTGCTCAGCGGCAGCGACCACCCGCTCCTGGCAGAGCGGGACCTCGCGGCCGAGCACAATCGCCTCATGGTGATCTTCACCAGCGACCGCGGCCTGGCCGGGGCGCTCAACACCAACACCATCCGCTTCATCGCCCGCGAGATCACGGAGCATCCAGGCGATCTCAAGGTGGCGACGGTCGGCCGCAAGGGCCGCGACGCGATGCGCCGCGCCCGGGTGCCGATCGCGGCCCATTTCGAGGGGTTCGGTGATCGCCCGGCGTTCGCCGACGTCCTCCCGCTCGCCCGGCTGGTGACCGACGACTTCGTGGCCGGCACCTACGACCACGTGGACGTCGTCTACTCCCGGTTCGTGTCCACCCTGGTCCAGCGGCCCGTCATCGAGCAGTTGCTGCCGGTCGTGACGGCCGAGGACACCGAGGGGATCCCCGGCAACCAGTTCCTGTTCGAGCCCAATCCCGCGGACTTCCTGCGGTCGCTCCTCCCGCGCTACGTCGCGACCCGCCTGTTCCAGGCGGTGCTCGAGTCCAAGGCGAGCGAGGAGTCGTCCCGGATGGTCGCCATGAAGAACGCAACCGAGAACGCCCAGGAACTCATCGAGGACCTGACGCTCTCCTACAACAAGGTCCGTCAGGCCAACATCACTCGCGAGATGGTCGAAATCGCGAGCGGCGCCCAGGCTCGCTAGCCGGCGCAGACGAGGAGGCAATCCCACCCATGGCGACCGCCGCCCCTTCCGCGACCGGCCGGGTCATCCAGATCACCGGTCCGGTCGTCGACATCGAGTTCCCCGCCGGGCAGCTGCCCGGGATCTACAACGCCGTCGAGATCATCCGCGAGGGGCAGGAGCCGCTCGTCTGCGAGGTGCAGCAGCACCTGGGCAACAACTGGGTGCGCGCGGTGGCCATGACCACCACGGACGGGCTGGCCCGCGGCACGCAGGTGCGCGACACGGGTGCCCCGATCACCGTCCCCGTCGGCGAGGTCACCCTCGGCCGCGTGTTCGACGTCCTGGGCCACCCGATCGACGGCAAGGGTCCCGTGGAGGCCACGCACGCCCTTCCGATCCACCGCCGCCCGCCGCCCTTCGCGGACCAGACCACCGAGGTCGAGGTCTTCGAGACGGGCCTCAAGGTCATCGACCTGGTCTGCCCCTTCCGCAAGGGCGGCAAGGTCGGCATCTTCGGTGGGGCCGGCGTCGGCAAGACGGTCATCATCCAGGAGCTGATCAACAACGTCGCCAAGGAGCACTCAGGCGTGTCGGTGTTTGCCGGCGTCGGCGAGCGTTCCCGCGAGGGCAACGACCTGATCAAGGAGATGACCGAGTCCGGCGTCATCGCCAGCACGGCATTCGTGTTCGGCCAGATGAACGAGCCCCCCGGTGCCCGCCAGCGCGTCGGCCTCACCGGGCTGACGATGGCGGAGTACTTCCGCGACGAGGAGGGCCGCGACGTCCTCCTGTTCATCGACAACATCTTCCGGTTCACCCAGGCGGGCTCCGAGGTATCGGCCCTGCTCGGGCGGATGCCGTCCGCCGTGGGTTACCAGCCCAACCTGGCCACGGAGATGGCCGCCCTCCAGGAGCGGATCACGTCCACGACCAAGGGGTCGATCACCTCGCTCCAGGCCGTCTACGTCCCCGCGGACGACTACACGGACCCGGCGCCGGCCACCACCTTCGCCCACCTCGACTCGACGATCCGCCTCGAGCGGTCCATCGCGGAGCTGGGCATCTACCCCGCGGTGGACCCGCTGACGTCCACGTCCCGCGTGCTCGATCCGCTCATCGTGGGCGTCGAGCACTACGACGTCGCCCAGGAGACCAAGCGCGTCCTGCAGCGCTACCGCGACCTCCAGGACATCATCGCGATCCTCGGCATCGACGAGCTCTCCGAGGAGGACAAGTCCACGGTCGCACGGGCCCGCCGCCTCCAGCGGTTCATGAGCCAGCCGTTCACCGTGGCCGAGGTCTTCACCGGCCGCTCCGGCAAGTACGTCTCGATCCGGGACACGGTCGCCTCGTTCAAGGAGATCCTTGAGGGCAAGGCGGACACGCTCCCGGAACAGGCCTTCTTCCTCGCCGGAACCCTCGACGACGTCCGCGAGAACGCGGCCAAGCTGAACGGGTAGGGCTGATGCAGATGTGCCCGCTCTCGCCGTCCGGCCTTCGGGCGATTCCAGTCTGCGGACTGAGATCGCCCTCTTTCCGGACGTCTGCGCGGGCACTCTCCGTCTCCTCCTCCCTCCCTCTCCCCGTGATGCCCGGCGCCCGTCGTCAGGACGCCCGTCTCGGGTCGAGGAGGATGGGTGGAGCGGCAGCCTCACCGCCAATCGGCCGCGCAGCTGGCCTGGTGGAGGGCGATCTCAGTCCCGCAGGACTGGAATCGACCCGACGGCGCGAGCGAGAGCGGCCGTCACTGGGGTACGAACTGATGACGCTCCACCTCGAGATCGTCACGCCAGAGCGGCTGGCGTACTCGGACGAGGTCGACATGGTCCTGGTGCCGGGCATCGACGGCGAGCTTGGGATCCTGCCCCACCACACTCCGCTGGTCAGCCTGCTGGGCGTCGGCGAGCTCCGGATCCGCAAAGGCGGGGACGAGGAGAGCTTCGCCATCGCGGGCGGGTTCCTCCAGGTCCGCCCGGACAAGGTCGTCGTGATGGCCGAGATGGCCGACATGGCGTCCGAGATCGACCTCGGGAAGGCCGAGGAGGCCCGCAAGGAGGCGGAGCGAGCACTCGCGTCCGGCTACCACGAGGGGGCGGACCTCGCGGCCGCCCGTGGCGAGCTGCAGCAGGCGCTGCTCCGGATCCGGGTTGCCGAACGCCGCCACCGGGAGGGCCCGCGCTCGCGCGGCTAGACCATGGCTGACGCCCGGCCGTTCCACTGGGAGTACCACCCGGAACCGGCACCCCCAGAAGCCTTCCGGATCGAGGGTGGCCGCCCGCTCCGGGGCACGGTCACGGTCAGCGGCGCCAAGAATGCTGCCCTCAAGCTGCTTGCGGCTGCCGTCCTCACGGGCGAGCGCTGCCGCTTCGAGAACGTGCCCGAGATCGAGGACGTCCTCGTCATGGCGGAGGTCCTCACGGACCTGGGTGTCGTGGTGGATCATCCGGCCCCCGGCGTCTACGAGGTCGCCGCCGGCGACGTGGACTGGCTGTTCATCCCGCTCGAGGCCGCCGCCAAGATGCGCGCCTCGTTCATCCTGCTGGGCCCGCTCCTCGCCCGCTTCGGGCGCGTCATCATCAGCAACCCGGGCGGGGACCGGATCGGACGGCGCCCGGTCAACCTCCACGTGGACGCGATGCGGGCGCTGGGCGCGGAGATCGAGTACCGCAACGGCTACTACTACGCCCAGGCGCCCGGCCGGCTCCGTGGCGGCGAGGTGACGTTCCCCCAGGTCACCGTGATGGGCACCGAGAACGCGATGCTGGCGGCCACCCTGGCCGAGGGCGATACGGTCATCCGGCCGGCGGCGCAGGAGCCGGAGGTCGACGATCTCATCACCTTCCTGCGCGAGATGGGAGCCGATGTCACGCGGACGGCCCCGGACGTCATCGAGGTCCACGGCCGCAAGCGGCTCCGCGGTGCAAACCACTCGGTGGTGCCGGACCGGATCGAGACGGGGACCTTCCTCGTGGCGGCGGCGGTGACCGGCGGCCGGCTGACGCTGGAGAACGCAGCCTGCAGCCATGTCCAGGGCCTGATCGAGGCCTTCGGCCAGATCGGCGTGCCGGTCGCCTGCGGGGCACACACCATCGACATCGATGCCACGGGGCTGCGGCCCGGTGACCTGCGCGCCTGCGACATCGAGACTGCGCCGTACCCGGGCCTGGCCACGGACGTCCAGCCGCCGATGTGCGTGCTCCTGACCCAGGCCACCGGCACCTCGCGCGTCCACGAGGCGATCTTCGAGGATCGCCTCGAGTGGCTGACGGAGCTGCGCAAGCTGGGGGCACGGGTCGATATCGAGGACGCGCACCACGCGTCCATCCACGGCCCCGTCCGCCTCCACGGCGCGGAGGCGTCCATCGGTGACCTGCGCGCCGGCGCCTCGCTCATCCTCGCCGCCCTCGCGGCGGACGGCGCCTCCCTGATCCACGGCGCACACCACGTTCACCGCGGGTATGAGAACATCGACCGGAAGTTCCAGCAGCTCGGCGCGATCATCTCGCGTTCGGCCGACCGGGCCTGAGGCCCAGGTCGGCCCCAACCCCTGATCCATCCTGCCGGCCTCAACGGGCCGTGCCCCGCATCGGAGTAGCATCCCCTCGTATGAAGATCGGCATCGACCTCGGCACCGCGAACGTCATCGTCTATGTGAAGGGCAAGGGCATCGTCATCACGGAGCCCTCCGTCGTCGCGGTCGGTGAGGACAACAGGATCGTCGCAGTGGGTGAAGAAGCCCGCGAGATGATCGGCCGGACTCCCGGCAACATCCAGGCCATCCGCCCGATGAAGGACGGCGTCATCGCCGACTACGTCATCACGGAGGCCATGCTCCGCTTCTTCATCGGCAAGGCGACGAAGGGCCGGATCGGCTTCTCCAGGCCGGACGTGATGATCAGCGTCCCGGCCGGCGTCACTTCCGTGGAGAAGCGCGCCGTGCGCGACGCGGCCCTCAAGGCCGGCGCGAAGGACGCGTACCTCATCGAGGAGCCCCTGGCCGCGGCGATCGGTGCCAACGTGCCGATCAGTGGGCCCTCCGGGAACATGATCATCGACATCGGTGGCGGCACGTCCGAGATCGCGGTGATCGCGCTCGGCGGCATCGTGGTGAGCAACAGCCTTCGTGTCGGCGGCAACAAGTTCGACGAGGCGATCGCCACCTACATCCGCAAGAAGTACAACCTCATGATCGGCGAGCGGACGGCGGAGGAGGTCAAGATCCAGATCGGGACGGCCCTCCCGCTGGAGCGCGAGATCACGATGGAGGTCCGCGGGCGCGACCTGATCGCCGGCCTGCCGCGCACGATCCCGATCACATCCTCCGAGGTGATGGAGGCGATCGAGATTCCCCTCCAGCAGCTTGTCGCCGCGGTCCGGCTGGTGCTGGAGCAGACGCCACCGGAGCTGAGCTCCGACATCATCGACAAGGGCATGGTCATGTCCGGCGGCGGCTCGCTGCTGCGCAACATCGACAAGCTCCTGACCCAGGTCACCGGCGTCCCCTGCCACGTGGCGGAGAACTCGCTGAACTGCGTGGCGCTGGGCACAGGCCTGGCCCTGGAGCATTTCGACTTCTTCAAGAAGTCCCTGGTCCAGCAGATCTGAGTGGGACCGGGCAGCGCCGTGGGCATCCTCGGCGATTCCAGTCTGCGGACTGAGATCGCCTGCGGTAGCCCGCGGTGCCGCCAGTCTTCCTCTCTCTCCTGGTCGTCGGGCGTCTCGGCCAATCCCGGTGACCATGGCTGGGTGACGGGCCCTACCGGACGCGATCTCAGTCCCGCAGGACTGGAATCGCGGAGGATGGGCACGCCAGCCAGCGGACGGTGCTCCGCCGGAGTGAATGGGTGAGGGCGTTCGTCGACCTCCACTGTCATACGTCCGCGAGCTTCGACTCGCTCGCATCGCCCGAGGCCGTCGTCAAGGCGGCGACGACCCGGGGGATCACGCATCTCGCCATCACGGATCACGACCGGATCGAGGGCGCGCTGCGGGCCCGGGATGCGGCCCCGGACGGGCTCACGGTGATCGTGGGGGAAGAGGTCAAGACCGCGGACGGGGACCTCATCGCCCTGTTCCTCGAGAGTGCGGTGTCGCCCGGAAAGCCCGCCCGCGAGACCATCGCGGAGGTCCGGGACCAGGGCGGCCTCGTGGGCATTCCGCACCCGTTCGACAAGCACCGGGGATCGATGTTCAACGACCCCCGCCTGGAGGGCATCGGCGGGCTGGTGGACTGGGTCGAGGCGCATAACGCCCGGGTGGTGGGCGGGTCCGGCAACGAACGGGCAGCGGCCTTCGCCCGGGAGCTGGGGCTGCCCGGCATCGCGGTGTCGGATGCCCACAGCTCGCTCGAGGTAGGGGTCGCCTACACGGCGCTCGATGGCGATCCGTCCACGCCCGAGGGCCTGCTGGCCGCCCTGGCCACGCTGGTCACGCTCGATCTCGTGCCGGGGCGCGCGACCTACTTCGTGCGCCTCTGGACGCCCGTGGCCAAGGGGATCCAGCGGATCCGCGGGAACGGCCGGCGCCGGCCCGACGCTGCCGACCCTCCGCCTCCCACCGGGAGCGCCCCGTGACCGAGCAGGAGGGACAGGACCATCGACCCGTAGAGGAGGGTCATGATGACCCGGTAGCGTCCCGTGCCATGGAGATCGGTGCGGACATGCCCCAGGTCATCGCGGCAGAGGTCGCGGAGGACTCGAACGACGACGCCGCGGAGCGTGTCTCCCTGAGCGGCCGCCTCCGCCAGACCAGGACGATCGTCTCGATCCTGGTCCCGCTGGCGATCATCGCCTTCTTCGTGAGCCTCAACTGGGCGTCGCTGTCCAAGGTCCCGGGCCTGATCGCCGGCGCCAGCCCCGTGCTGGTCCTCGTCGCATTCCTCGTCTTCTACCTGGGCTTCCCGCTCCGCGGCCTGCGCTGGGCGTTGTTGCTCCGGGCAACAGGGTTCCGGATCAGCGTCAAGGACTCGACGGAGATCCTGTTCCTGTCATGGCTCGTCAACTGCCTGGTTCCCGCAAAGCTGGGCGACCTGTACCGCTCCTACCTGCTTCGCCTCAACAGCGACGCCTCGCTGAGCCGCACGTTCGGGACCGTGTTCATCGAGCGGGCCCTGGACATCTTCACGATCGCGCTGCTCGGGATTGCCGCCGGCTACTGGAGCTTCCGGAACGGGTTGCCCGAGTCGATCCAGCTGCTGTTCGGGGTTGCGCTCGTGGTCGTTGCGCTGCTTGTCGTGGCGCTGTTCACGCTCCGCAGCTTCGGCCGCCGGATCCTGGCTGCCCTTCCCCTGCCGAGCCGGATCCTGGAGTTCTACGACCGGTTCGAGCAGGGTGTCTTCAGCGCCCTGAAGCGCCGGCAGCTGCCGGCACTCGGGCTCCTGGGCATCGCGATCTGGATGACCGAGGCCATGCGCCTGTACTTCGTGGTCCTGGCGCTCGGGTTCCCGGACGTTGAGCTGGGCATCTCCGGTGCGGTGTTCGTGGCGCTCATCGGGTCGCTGCTGACGGCCGTGCCGCTCAGCCCCGCCGGGCTGGGCATCGTGGAGGCCGGGATCGTGGGGGTCCTCACCCTCGTCTACGGCGTGCCCCTCGCCGAGGCGACGGCGATCGCCCTGCTCGACCGGGTGATCAGCGTGTTCTCGGTCATCGTGTTCGGGTCGATCCTGTACGCGGTCTCGGGCAAGCGGCGCGGCGAAGGTCTCTCGCATCCGGCCGAGGTCCCTGCCCCAGCGAGCTGAGGGCGCAGGGCCGGTCGCTGGACGCGCGGGTGCGGTCCCTGAGAGCCGAGGCGTGGGCGCGGCCCGCTGACCGGGACCCCCTCCCCCGAACGGCCTACGCCGGACCCCACACGACCACACCGGACGTCACGACGGTGTTGTCGGGGGCGCACCGGGTGCAAGTACCAACGGGTGATTGGGTGGACGCACCATCCCACCGACACTGCAGCTATCCCGGGTAAGGCACCCGGTACCTAGCCCAGAGCGAGCATGACGACCGACAACGGGCGCGCCTTCAACGAATGGCTGCGAGCGCAGCTCAAGGCCAAGAAGATGTCGCAGCGCCAGCTGGCCCAGCAGTCCGGGGTCGACCACTCGACGATCTCCCGGTTGATCCGGGGCGATCGCATGCCCTCGCTGGGGACTGCGACCAAGCTGGCCCGCGGTCTCCGCGAGATCCGCGACGATGCCGACACGGCCACCGCCCTCGGGGTGGTGTCCGTTGGACCGCAGAACCCGACTGCGCGCGTGGAATACGCGCTCCGCGCGGACGAGGCCCTCACGGAGCCCCAGGTCCGCCAGATCATGGAGTACTACCTGGCCGTCCGGGTCCGCCGCTTCGCGCGGACCTATTCCAGCGTCGGCGTCGCCGATCCGGGCAGCGGCAACAATGGAGTCACGAGCTCGCCGGCCGGTAGCGTCTACGGACGCGCATCTGCCTACTCGGCAGGCGGCGTGGCAGCACCGGCCATCATCCGCACCGCCCCGCCGCGCTACGGCGCCCCGCGGCCGCCCGCCAGGCCGCCCGCGCGCCCGCCCGGCCGTCCATAGCACTTCTCAGGGCACGACCCGGACGTCCCTCCACGTTTGGGTCTCGGGGACAAGCGAGCGCCGGCCTGCAGGGGCCGGCGTTCGCGCGTTCGGTGCTCGCATGCTTGGCGTCAGGGGGTCGTTGGTTCGTAGACCGAGATCACGCGCCGCGGACCGGCATCGAAGCGATCCACCAGCCGCAGCTCCCCACCCCCTCCGTTCTCCGCAACCCAGGCGTCCTCTGCCGGCCCGCCACACGGGCTCCCCACGACCTCGTCGAACAGCGGGTCGCACACGATGACGGCCATCCCGGCGAACCCGGGGCCCACGGTGCCGCCGGGCTCCACGACGCCGCCGGAACCCACGACGCCCCCGATCTCCGCCGGCAGCATCGGCACCTCGCGGCGGAGCAGCGGGAAGCGCAGCGCGTCCGCGGACTTGAACGGCGGGATTCCGTCCAGTCCCACCGTCTGGTCGCCGGTCACCGCCGCGACCCGCGCCGCCGCCTGGTCCACCAGCAGCCAGCCACCGTCCTCGGCCACGCTGGGCGGCCACGACACGACCCCGATCGCCACCAGGATCGCCGTGAGGGTCAAGCCGACGGCCCGCGTCTGGGTGACGGGCAGGCGGCCCCAGCCGGTCACCAGCCGCGCCACCCCGACGCCTGCCAGCGCGAGCACCAGGGGGTCCAGGAAGGCGTGGTAGTGGTCGTTGGGAAGGCCCGGGACCACGACCGCGAGGCTGGGCGCGAAGACCGCCAGGGCCAGGATGGACCAGGCCAGTGACCCCAGCAGCCAGCGAACCGCCGTCCGGTCGGGCGCACGGCCTGCCACCGCGGCCACGGCCGCGAGGCCCGCGGCGATCACCGCCGTGATCATGGACAGCGTCGGACGATCCGTCAGGAGGCCCGCCAGCGGCCAGATGACCGACCGCATCCCGACCATCACGGTCCGCTCCACCAGCCCGGTGCCGGTCGTCCGGCCACCGCCGACGATGTAGTCCAGGATCCCGCGCGTCTCGTCAAAGCCGGACTGCAGCTCGTGGATGATGAGCGGCAGGTAGCCGGCCGCCATGATCGCCACCGCACCGGCGCCGGCGCCGACCAGCGGGCGGAGCGGCCTGCCCGCCGCACGCCGCCGGCGGAGCTCGGCCACCCAGGCGAGGGCGAGCGGCGGGACGATGACCACGCCCAGCACGTGGCACTGCATCGTGACCATGGCCCCGGCGCCGGCCAGCAGCCACCAGCGGTCCCGGCCGGTCTGCCGGGCGAGGATCATCCCCACGAACGCGAGCGCGGAGGCCACCGGGATGAGGTTCGGGTTCCAGATGAAGGTGGACTCGTCGATGCCGGCCGGAGAAACCGCCGCGAGGAGACCCGCCACCGCGGCCGCCAGCGGCCCGCCGATGAGCCGCGCCAGCCACCAGACGGCCGCGACCGCCCCCATCCCGAACAGCGCGATCCACGCCATCACCGCCACGGGATCCGCGCCGGACGCGAAGGCAGCGGGCGCAAGCAGGTAGTAGTAGACAGCACCATGGTGGAACGTCCCGATGGACGTCTTGGGCCCGAGAAGCGGGATCTCCCCATCGGTCACCAGCGCCTCGAGCACCAGCATGTCGTGCGCCTGGTCCGCGTCCCAGAGCCCGCGCTCCTCCAGGCCGGGGAGCCGGGTGAGTGCGGCGAGCAGCATCAGCGCGACGAGGACGATCGCCTCGACCGGCACCCCTGCAACGCGCGAGCGGAGGATGGTCACCGGCCGGACCGACCGCGCCGGGGGACAGCCACCGGAGGATCGCCCTCCGCCACCGGGAAGGCGCCCTCCGTCGCCGGAGGATCGCCGTCTGCCTCTGGAGGGGCGCTGTGCCCGCGCGACGCACGGGTCTCGTGAGCCTCGGGCGGGAGGTCCGCAAGCGGACGCCCCGCGGCGAGGTCCAGCGCTCGGGCGATGTTGACGGCGTCGTAGCCGGACTCCATGCCCGGGGTCTCGAGGTAGTACGTCACGTGGTCCAACGCCTCGTGGGTCAGCACCCGACCGAGCCCCGCGGCCCCGATCCGGCCGGCCCCGACGTGCTCGTGCCGATCGGCGCGCGACCCGCGCTCCTCGCGTGAGTCGTTCACGTGGACCATGCGCAGGCGACCCAGGCCCACCAGCCGGTCGAACGCGTCCAGCGTCTCGTCCACGCCCGAGGGCGTGTCGATCGGATAGCCGGCTCCCCAGGCGTGGGCGGTGTCCAGGCAGAAGCCGAACCGTGCGCGGTGTACTCCGGCGGCCGCCACCGCCTCATCGATCTGCTGCAGCTCCTCGAACGTCGCCCCCATCCCGAACCCGGCGCCCGCGCCGTTCTCGAGCACGAGGATCACCGTGTCCGTGCCGGGGGCGGCGTCCGTGTCCGCCAGCTCGAACACCCGCCTGATGCCGTCCGCCAGCCGGTCCACGCCGGCGGCGGGACCGGCGCCCCGGTGCGAGCCAATGTGCACGTTGACGAAGCGCGCCCCGTACGCGGCCGCCACCCGGATCTCGTTCGCGAGGACCGAGACGGATCGATCGTGCAGGTCCGGCTCCGGGCCGGCGAGGTTGATGAGGTAGGGGGCGTGGATCGCCAGCGGGGCGATGTCGTGGGCGACGAGGCGGTCCCGGAAGGCCGGCAGCTCCCGCGGCAGCGTCTCGCGGCGGCGCCAGGACGTCGGGTTGTCGCTGAACACCTGCAGCGCCGACGCGCCGATCGCTGCGGCCCGATCAGCCGCCCGGACCATGCCGCGGCCCAGGGGGAGGTGGGCGCCGAGGCGCCGTCCGTTCGGCAGCATCTCCCGATCCTAGCCGACCGGCGGGCCGGAGTACCGGGACTTGGGGCAGGGACCCTCGCCCGCCGCCGGGGCCGCCCCGCCGCCGGAGCTGCCGGAGCCGCCCCGCCTCCTGCCGCCCCGCCTCCTGCCGGCGGTCGTCCTACCGGCGGGCGTCCTTCGACGGCTTGCGCTGGGTGTACTCGCCGCCCACGACCGGCTCGATCAGGCCGTAGCGCCCGTCCTTGCGCCGGTAGAGGACCGCCACGTGCTCGTTCTCGGCGTTCACGAAGACGTAGAAGTCGTGGCCCAGCTCCTCCATCGCCGTGACCGCGTCCTCCTCGAACATCGGTTCGATGGCGAAGCGCTTGGTCTTCACGATCTGCCGATCGCTGGTGGCGTCGGCCGTCCCGTCCGCGATCTTGCGGAGGAGCGCCTTCTCCAGCTCCGGGCGGGAACGGACGCGGGGCTTCTCCTTGTGGTCGATCGCCTGGCGCTCGACCTTGTCCACGACCTCGTCGAGGGCGGCCTGGTACGAGCTTCCGGTCGCGCGGCTGCGCAGCGTCGTCCCGTCGATGATGAGCGTGACGTCCACGATGTGCGCGTCGGCGGCACTCCGATGTGCCTCGTTGGAGAGCTCGACGACGGCGTCCGTGCGGTCATCAAGGAAGCGCTCGAGGCGGACGAACTTGCGTTCGGTGTACTGCCGGACCCGGTCCGGAACCTCGATGTTCTTGCCCCTGACGATCGTCCTCACGGTTGACCTCCCGGCGCTGCGGTGCGCCTGGCTGCGGGGGCGGGTGGGCCGGCGATGGCGGCCCGACCCGGGGATATCGGCCCCACCCGGGGTTCGAGTATAGACGGGTGCGGGAGCCGGCCCACAGGGCCAGGTGGCGCCATCGTCCTATCGTTCCCGGGCAACGGTCACGGCGCTGACGGCGGTCGCCCCGGATGCCAGGAGCGCCTCCGCGCAGGCGGCCAGCGTCGCGCCCGTCGTGACGACATCGTCCACCAGCACCACCCAGCGTCCCGCGACCGCGGCCGTCGATCCGTTGCGAACCTCGAACGCAGCGTGCACGTTCCTCGCCCGGTGGCCGCGATCCAGTCGGTACTGCGCCGCTGTCGCCCGGGCGCGGACGAGAGCCGGCCGCCACGGGAGGCCGAGGGCGTCCGATGCCGCCGCGGCGATGAGCTCCGCCTGGTCGAACCCTCGCTCCCGGCGCCGCGACGCGTGGACCGGCACCGGGACGAAGAGGTCGCCGCCCGCCCCAGCCGCGCGCCATCGGGCCGCGACCGCAGCGCCGAGCGGGACGGCCAGCCGGCGCTCGCCCGTGTACTTGAGCGCGTGCAGGGCCCGCCGCGTCACGCCCGCGAACGGGGCGCACCAGTCCAGCTGGAGCAGCGGCTCGGGGGGACCGTCGGCGAGCCCCAGAGGCGTTCCCGCCGGCAGCGTGAGCCGCGCGTCCAGCGCGGGGCGGCACGTGGCGCAGAGAGGCTCGCCCTCCACGCCACAGCCGGCGCAGGCGGCGGGCAGGGCGAGGTCCAGGAGGCGGCCGATGGGGTTCAATCCGCGGGTCACGACCCGAACGATGGCGCGAGCCGCTTATGCGCGGCTCACCATGTCGCCGGTCGCGCCCGGGTCCCGCGCCCGGCGCCGCGCCGCGCCCGGCGCCAACCGCGCCGCGCCCGCGCCCACGCCGAAACGCGCCGCGCGCCCGGAACCCCTACGCGGTCTCGCGGATCTCCACCCGGTCGCCCACCGCGGTCCCAGTCGCGTCGATCGTCCCGACCGGCAGCTCCAGCACGCCGTCCGCGCCCCGGACCAGCCACACGACCCCCGTCCACCGCCGCAACCCGCGATGCACCGATCGCACGCGCCGCACTCCCTCCGCGTCCGGGCGGGAGACGAACACCGCGTCGATCGGGAAGCGCATGAACATCATGTGGATCCCGTTGCTGGCCGGCAGCCACAGCCCCTCGCCGGCCGGCAGCGACGGGCGCCCCATCAGGCCCATGAACTTGCCCCAGAGCGATGCGGCCGTCTCCAGGCGCTCGGCCAGGACGGCATCCCGCTCGAGATTGCGCGCGACCCCCTGGCCGCGAACCCCCGGCCGCGAACCCGGCCCGGCCCGCCCGCCCGGACCCTGCGGACCCCCGCCGTCGGACCCCCGGACCCCACCGTCCCGGTCAGACCCTGAGGTTGATCATGATCAGGATGATCGCCGGGCCCAGGATGACGATGAACAGCGACGGGAAGATGCACCCGACCAGCGGGAACAGCATCTTGATCGGCGCCTTGGCCGCCATCTCCTCGGCGCGCTGCCGGCGCTCGATCCGCAGCTGCTCGGACTGGACCTGCAGCACCTTGCTGATCGACACGCCCAGCTGCTCGGCCTGGATGATCGCCCCGATGAAGTTGGTGAGGGGCGGCACCTCGGTGCGCCCGACGATGTCCCGCAGCGCGTCCCGCCTGGCCTTGCCCACGCGGATCTCGGCCAGCGCCCGCCGGAACTCCTCGGTGAGGGGCCCCTTGAGCTTCTCCACCACCTTGGCCAGCGCGCCGTCGAAGCCGAGGCCCGCGCGGACGGAGATCGTGAGCAGGTCAAGGGCGTCCGGGATCTGGAGCAGGATCGCCTTCTGGCGCTTCTTGACGCGCCCGCCCAGCCAGAACTCCGGGATGGTGTAGCCGAACATCACGCCGACCGCGATCATCGCCAGGTTGATCGGGAACGGCACCTTGATCACGGCGGGGACCACGAACAGCAGCACGAACAGGCCGGCGCCGACGATCGCGCCCACGGCCTTGATGCCCAGCCAGTCCGCCACGCGCAGGTCGCCGGGATTGCCCGCCAGCGCCAGGCGCTTCTCGGTTGTCGCGGAGAAGGAGGCGCTGGTGACCCGCTCGACCGAACCGGACAACCGGTTCGCCAGCGGGCGGATGGTCCGCTCGAAGAGCGGCTGCTGCAGCTCCAGCTCCTCCAGGCTGGCCGCCTGGGCGGTCCCCAGCTGGGTCAGGCGGGCCTGGACCGGATCCACCGGAGCGCGGCCGGCCAGGCCGACGAAGATCATCAGGATGGCGACGAATGCGATGGCCGCCACGATCAGGGACAGGGGCTCCATGGGCTAGACCTCGATGTCGACGATTTTGCGGATGAACATGAAGCCCATGAACATCGCGAAGCCGCCCAGCATCAGGATGATCACCCCGCCCGGCAGCCCGATGATCGAGATCCGGTCGTCGAACATCGGCGTCATGAACCCGGGGGCCGCGATGAACAGGAACCCGGCCAGGCCGATCGGCAGGAACCCGACCACGTAGCCGGACAGGCGCTGCTGCGCGGTGAGGGTCCGGATCTCGCCCTGGATGCGGACGCGCTCCCGGATGGTGTACGCGATCGAGTCCAGGATCTCGGCCAGGTTGCCGCCGACGGTGTGCTGGATCGAGATGGCGGTGGCCATCAGCTCCAGGTCGTCGGACCTGACGCGCCGGACCATGTTCTCGAGGGCGACCTCGAAGGAGAGGCCCAGGTTGACCTCGCGGATGACGCGGCCGAACTCCGTGGAGATCGGTGGCTGGGACTCGCGGACCACAAGCTCGATGGCCTGCAGGAACGAGGAGCCCGCGCGCAGGGCGTTGGCGATCAGCGTGATCGTGTCCGGCAGCTGCTTGTTGAACTTGCTGAGGCGCCCGCCCTTCCGGCGGCCCAGCCAGAACCGCGGCAGCATGAACCCGATGAGGAGCCCCACCAGGAGGATGATCGGGTTGCCGAGGGCCGGCAGCGCGAACGAGAACACGTACATCAGGAGCGGCACGCCCACGGTGGACCCGGCCCAGATCATCAGGTACTCGCTGGGCTTGAGGCGCAGGTCCGCCCGCGCGATCTCGCGCGCCAGGTTGGCGCCGAAGTCGCGCTGCTCCACCACCTTGTTGAGCTGGGTCATGGTGGCGCTGGACGCCATGGCCGCGGCGATGCCACCCTGGCCATTCGCCGGTGTCTCCACCTTCTCGGGCTTGCCGGAGGCGTACCGCTCGAGGCGGGCGTTCACCCCGGAGCCGCTGCCGGACATGGCGATCCCGATCGCGATCAGGAGGATCGCGAGGGCGGCCACGCCGGCGATGACGATCGTCATGTTGTCCATGAGCGGGCTCCCCAGCCTTCCTAGTAGCTGAAGCCGAAGAGGCCCGGCGGCAGGTGGATGCCCTGGACCTCGAACTTCTCGACGAACTTGGGCCGGATGCCGGTCGGCTTCAGGTGGCCCTGGATCTTGCCCTCGACGATGCCGGTCTGCTCGAACACGAACACGTCCTGCATCACGATGACGTCACCCTCCATGCCCTGGACCTCGGTGATGTTCGTGATCCGGCGGGTCCCGTCCTTGAGGCGGGCCTGGTGGACGATGACGTCCACGGCGGAGGCGATCTGCTCCCGGATGGCGCGCACCGGCAGGTCCACGCCCGCCATCAGCACCATCGTCTCCAGGCGGGACAGCATGTCGCGGGGGCTGTTGGCGTGGCCGGTGGACATCGAGCCGTCGTGGCCCGTGTTCATGGCCTGGAGCATGTCCAGCGCCTCGCCGCTGCGACACTCTCCCACGATGATCCGGTCCGGCCGCATCCGCAGCGAGTTGCGGACGAGCTCGCGGATCGGGATCGCACCCTTGCCCTCGATGTTGGGCGGGCGGGACTCCAGCGTCACCACGTGCTCCTGGCGGAGCTGCAGCTCGGCCGCGTCCTCGATCGTCACGATGCGCTCGTCGTTGGGGATGAACGACGACAGGACGTTGAGCGTGGTCGTCTTGCCGGAGCCGGTGCCGCCCGACACGAAGACGTTCAGGCGGGCCTCCACGGAGGCGCGCAGGAACTCGAACATCTCCGGGGTGGCGGTGCCGAACCGGATCAGGTCGTCCACGGTGAGGGGGCTGGCCGAGAACTTCCGGATGGTGACCACCGGGCCGACCAGCGACAGCGGCGGGATGATCGCGTTCACGCGCGACCCGTCTGTGAGGCGGGCGTCCACCATCGGGCTGGACTCGTCCACGCGGCGGCCGATCGGGGCGATGATCCGATCGATGATGCGCATCACGTGGTCGTCGTTCTGGAAGACGACGTTCGTCAGCTCCAGCTGGCCGGAGCGCTCGATGTAGACCTGGCGCGGGCCGTTGACCATGACCTCGGAGATGCTCTCGTCCCGGAGCAGGGGCTCCAGCGGGCCGAGGCCGATGATCTCGTCGGTGATCTGCTCCAGCATCCGCACCCGCTCGGCGCGGGTGAGGGCGAGGCCCTCCTCGTCGATGACCTTGCCGAAGATCTCCTCGATCTGCCGGCGGACCTCGACCTGGTTGGACAGGTCCAGCTTCGGGTCCAGGTCCTGGATGACGCGGTTCTGGATCCGGAACTTCACGTCCCGGAACGACTCCCTGACCGGGGCCTGGGACGTCAGCCGGCCGCCACCAAGTGAGGCCGGCGGCTGGCCGCCGGGCCCCCCCGGCGCGGTCGCGGGGACGTTGGAACCGCCTTCGGGTCCTGTCCCGGCGCCGGGACGGGCGCTCTCGATGCGCTTGAGGAGGGACATCGTCTACACCCCTTTGGCCGTGTACGGCCCTTGCTCTCGCTGCTTCGTCATCGCCATGCGAACAGCGACTTCTTCTGCGCGGACTTCTTGGCCGGCTCGCCGGCCGCCGCGGTGCTGGAACCCACCACGGCGGACGCGAGCCGCAGGACGTCCTGGGACACCTGCGCCTCGCGGTTTGACAGGAAGAACGGTACTCCCCGGTTGAGGGCGTACACGACGCTCCGACCGTCCGAGACGATCGTGTGATCCACGCGCCGCCCGATCGAGTGCTCCACGTCGGCGACGCGGATGCCCAGCGACGAGTCGGCACGGTTCAGGACCAGCCGGACCTTGTCCGACTCGTACCCGAGCTGCTCGGCCACCTCCAGGAAGAGGCGGATGTTCTTGATCGACGTGATCTCGAGCGACAGCATCGTGAGGACGGTGTCGGCGAAATCCAGGATGGCGAGGGTGGTGTCGTTGAACGACGACATGCAGTCCACGACCACCAGGTCGTGGGACATGCGCAGCGCCTCGATCATGCGCTTGGCGCCATGCGGCGAGATGAGCTCTGCCATCTCCGGTGACGGCGGGGCCAGCAGGACCCGGATCCCGGAGGAGTGGTTGATGAGGAACGTGTCGAGCGACTCGGTTTCGCCGCTCTCCAGCTCCGGGATGAGGTCCGCGACGGACTTGTTCTTGGGGTTGAGGTTCAGCAGGACGCCCACGTCGCCGAACTGGAACGAGGCATCCACGAGACACGTGCGCTGGCCCAGCTCGGTGGCTGCGGCGACAGCCAGGTTCACCGCGAGGGTGGTCCGGCCGACGCCGCCCTTGGGACCGAAGACCGCCACCACGCGCCCGGGCTCGCTGTCCGCGCGGGCTTGCGGGGTGGGGGCCATGGCCGGGAGGGCGCCGGCAGCGGCGGGCTGGAGGGCGATCCGGGAGAGCTTGTCTCGCTCGCGGGTGTAGACGTGCCGGATGGACGACGTCAGCTCGTCGGAGGAGAAGGGCTTGACCAGGAACTCGCGCGCGCCGGCCAGCATGGACCGGCGGAGGTAGTCCGCCTCGCCCTGCACGGACATCATCACGACGGCCGTGGTCGGGGCCTCGACCGCCAGGTGCTCTGTGGCGGTGATGCCGTCCATGTCCGGCATGTTGATGTCCATGAGGACGACGTCGGGCGTCAGCCCCTTGGCCATCTCGATTGCCTCGCGTCCGGACGCCGCCGCTCCCACGACCTCGATGTCCGACTCGAAGCCAAGCAGCTTCGCGAGGTGATCGCGGGTCTCCGGGATGTCGTCGACGATGAGAACGCGGATCTGGTCTGCCATATGTGGTGGATCCGACCTCGGGGCCTGGGTTGGTATCAGCGGTGTGCGGGATTGGTGCGACCGGGATGAGCCGGGGTCAACCGGCCCGTCTCGGCTCGCGCGGCGTGCGGGCCACCGGCCCTCACGGCGTTACGGCGCCGGCGTCGCCTGCGCCGGAAGGATCGCCTCGACCAGCTCCGGCACCAGCACGCCGTTGTTGTCCACGAGGGACCGGAGCGTGACGCCCGTCGTCTGGACCGGCACGATCAGCTCCGGGTCCAGCGGCTCACCGGTCACCGGGTCGCGGAAGTCGTCCGCGCTGCGCAGCACCAGCGAGATGCTGCCGTCGAGCTGGGCGTACTTGACGATCTCGGCCTGCTGGGCGTCGACCGCGAGGATCACGATCTGCTGCTGGCCGTTGAGGTTCGTCGGCGCGCCGGCATCCGTGCCCGCCTCAGCCTCGGTGTTGTTGCCGGTGTCCGCCGGCGGCGGCGGGAGCAGGGTCCCGATCACCTGGGCGCCCTGGAGCAGGAGCTTGACGCTGGTGGAGTTGATGCCCGAGACGACGGTGATGGACTGGTCGTCCGGGTTGACGCTCACCACCGGGAACTTGTCCCCGGTGAGTGCCACCAGCATGTCCACGTTGTCGCCGGCCTTGGTCAGCGTGCCCACGCCGGACACCTGGTCCACCTGGACCGCGATGCCGACCTTGCCCGCCGGCACCGTCAGGCTGGTGATGCCCTGGCTGGAGCCGTAGAGGATCGCGCTCGTGATGAGCTGATCCTTCGTGACGGGCTGGCGCGCCGTCTGGCCGACGACCTCCACCGGGTCGCCGTAGCTGTCCGTGGGCTTGTCGGCGACCTTGAAGACCTTGGTCGTCACCGAGTCCGACGTGAGCTTCGCGCCGAGCGGGATGTCCTTCGCCGCGATGACGACGTTGACCTCCCTGAGGCCGGGATCGTTCTGGTTGCCGGTGGTGGATCCACCGCCTTGCAGCGTCATGAAGACGAGGACGAAGGCAACGATTGCGAGGAAGAATCCGATTAGCAGGACCAACCGATTCGAGCGTTTCAAAGATGTATCTCCCCGAGGTCGTGTGACAGGTGGCAACACTCTAGCACCGCGAAATCGCCCGACGACCAACCAATAGGGCTAGGACCCTTGGGAGGAAATGGGCGGATGCGCTGTTCATCGTAAGGTGCCCTGCAAGGGACGCCTCGCCGGGGCCCGCGTGCCGCCAGTTCGCCGGCGTGCCCCGCGGAAATGGAAAGCCCGCCGGGATGACCCGGCGGGCTGCCGAATGAGTGCCGGACGCCGCTAGAGCGCGTCCCCGACTGTGCTGAGCTTGTCGCTGATCTGGCTTCCCAGGAAGATCAGGGCGACGATGGCGACGATGGCGATGAGCGCCAGGATGAGTGCGTACTCCGCGAGTCCCTGACCGTCCTCGTCGTTGCGACGGACGATCGAACCCGCCAGGGCCGTGAACATGGCCAGCACGGCTGCGATCACCTCCTTCTCGGGCAAGCTGCCCGGTCCGGGGTGCCTGATGCAGCGATGCGCGAAGATACCCGCGTACCGCCCCCGGAGGTCTGCCTACGGTAGCGCCTGCCCGTCGTCGTGCAACCCCTCCGATGGTCCGCCCGGTGCGCCGGGGAACCGCCGGAGAACACGACGCCGGCTGCCAGGAACGGCAGCCGGCGGCAGTGCGCTTGGCGGGTCGGAGCTAGATCGAGTTGCCGACGTCCGACAGGATCGTCGAGACCTGGCCGCCGAGGAAGATCAGGGCGATGATGGCGACGATGGCGATGAGCGCGAGGATCAGCGCGTACTCCGCGAGACCCTGGCCCTCCTCCTCGCTCGAGAAGCGCGAGATGAGTGCGTTGAGAAGCGTCATGTGGGTGGTACCTCCTTTCCGTCAGAGTCCGCCAGATGAGACGGCGGCGATGCCGACGGTATGCCGACGCTCCGCGGGTGTCAACTCCTCTGGACCGCACCTGAGCGGGCCGACGGTCACCCGGCAGCGTGGAAGCGGGCGGGGCGCCGGCCGGAAAACCGTTGCCCGGACGCACGAAGGCCGCCGGACGAGCCGGCGGCCTTCTCCGCTGGAGAGCGGACGCGCTAGATCGAGTTGCCGACGTCCGACAGGATCGTCGAGACCTGGCCGCCGAGGAAGATCAGGGCGATGATCGCGACGATGGCGATGAGCGCGAGGATCAGCGCGTACTCCGCGAGACCCTGGCCCTCCTCGTCCGTGCGGAACGAGGCGAGCAGCGCGTTGATGAGGGCCATGGACGAAACCTCCCGAGATGAATGCCGCGGCCCAGGATGCAAGGGGGCCGACCTGCAAAGTAGAGGCTTCCCGTCGTCATCGCCAATGGGACGATGGTCCTATCCCGCCGGGCCGGTTCGCCCGGGCTCAGCGTCCGCCATGGGCGGCGTCCACGATCACGCCCATCAGGTCTGCGAAGGGCCCGCCGAAGAACACGAGGATCGTGGCCGCCAGCAGCACCGCCAGCCCCAGCACGAGAGACGTCTCCAGGATCCCGGGTCCCGGCTCTCCGGTCCCGGACCGCTCCGTCATCCCTCGCCGCCTGCCTCACCCGGCGGCGGCAGTGGGACCACCAGGCGGACCTCACCGCCGCCCGCCAGGACCTCGACCGTCGCCCCGATGGATGCGGCACGCTCGCCGATGTCGCGGCGCACGGGAGCCGGCAGCACGATGATGGCTGCCTCCACGGCCGCGGCGTCCGCGAGTGCGCGTGCGTCGTGGCGGTCCTGGATCATCTGCTTGATGGCGTCCGGGACATCGCCGGTCGGCACGGCCGGCAGCGCGTCACCCGTGGGGTCCACGGGTGCGCGATGCGCGGTGAGGCGGGCCTCCAGCGTGTCGGTCCAGTCCAGGCGCAGGAGGATCCTCTCCTGTGTGAGCGACAGGTAGGCGGCCAGCGCCTCGTCCAGGATCCGGAAGACCGCGCTCTCCACCTCCATGGGCAGGCGCCGGTCCTGGCCCATGGACTCGAACTGCACGGGGACGTGCGCCCGCTGCCCGCGGTCGCGGGCGGCGCGCCGGAGGGTGGGCACCAGGCCCAGGTCGTCCAGCACCATCGGTCGGACGTCGAAGATGAAGCTCTTGGTGGCGTCCAGGGTCTGCTGGACCATCGACACCAGCAGCTGCAGCTCGTTCCTGGCCTGTGACGGGTCCCGCTCCAGGAACCGCTCCACGATCTGGACCTGGAGGACGATGTTGGTGAGCGACTGCGCCGGTCCGTCGTGCATTGCGCGAGCGATGTCTCGACGGAGGTCCTCCTGGGCCGTGAGGACCGCCCGCGAGATCGACGGGGACATGGCCTGCTCGCCGTCCTCGGACGCGGCCGCGCCCGCCGCGGGCTTCACCGGCAGCTCCTCGATTGCCGCCAGCACGTCCGCGACCGCAGCCCGGTGACGCGCCACGGCCTTCCGCTTGCCGTCGAGCAGGTCGGCCTGCGCCTCCATCAGCACGGCACGCCGGGTCATCGTCACCAGGCTTGCCCAGGCGTCCGAGGCTTCCCCCGAACCGGCCGGCCCGTCCTGCGTGCCCGATCCGATCCGCTCGGCGGCCTGGGCCCGCCTCTGCTCGTGCCGGACGGCCTCCGTCCTGGCCTGCCCGATGAGCATGTCGATCTCGGCCAGCTCGCGGTCGAGCGTGGACAGGTCCGCGTGCAGCTGGACCTCAAGGGCGGATCCCGGGGCGTCGGGCGCTGTTTCGGGCGTGGTCATCGGGCGTGGAGCCCCCCGGGACGCAGCGAGCGGATCAGTCCTCCGGCATCCGGATCCAGCCCTGGCGCATCGCGTACACCACGGCCTGGGTCCGGTCGTTGACGGAGAGCTTGCGCAGGATGGAGCTCATGTGGTTCTTGACCGTCTGCTCGCTGATCGAGAGCGCGTAGGCGACCTGCTTGTTGGTCATGCCCTGGGCGATGTTGTCCAGGATCTCCACCTCGCGCGGCGAGAGCGGCGCGAAGATGGGGGCGGCCTCCTGGCCATAGACCGCCAGCTCCCGGAACTCCTTGAGCACGCGGGAGGCGACGGCCGGCTTGCTGAAGACCTTGTCGTTGATCAGGTACTCGCCCGCCACCACTCGGCGGATGACCATCACCAGGTCTTCCGGGGCGATGTCCTTCAGGATGAACGCGGCCGCCCCGGCCTTGATCGATTCGAACAGGGCATCCTCGTCCTCCTCCTGGGCCATGACCACGATGGCGGCCGCGGGGAGCTCCCGCTTGACACGCTGCGTGGTCTCGATGCCGCCGGGCGCGGGCAGCGAGAGGTCCATCAGGATGATGTCCGGGTTGGTGGCGAACGCGGCGTCGATGGCCGTCCTCACGTCGTCCGCCTCGGCGACGACCTCGAAATCGGCCTCCTGCTCCAGGATCTGGCGGATGCCCACGCGGAACAGCGCGTGGTCGTCCACGATCAGGATCTGTACCTGCTCATAAGCGGTCCGCCGCTCCTGGCCGGATCGACGGCGCTCAGGCCCCTCGTACTCGGTCATCCGCTCTCCTTTTGCGTCACCGGGATCGCCAGCCGGACCACCGTGCCGGCATCGGTCCGCGACCGCACTTCAAACCGCGCACCGATCAGCTCGGCCCGCTCCCGCATGAACTGGAGGCCGAAGTTGCGGCGGCCACGGGCCGCTACAGCTCCGGTGTCGAAGCCGCGACCATCGTCCCGGACCTCCAGTACCCATTGTCCATCGTCCAGCCCCGTCGTGACCACCACGTTCGCGGCAGCTGCGTGCTTGCGCACATTCTGGAGCGCTTCCTGCACCACGCGCAGCACGACCGTCTGGGCGGGCTCCGGCAGACTGCCGGCGGGCGCAGTCAGGTCGGCCGCGATGTGCAGCCCAGAGAGTGAGGCCTGCGTGGCCACCGTGTCCATGATGGACCCGTCCAGGCCCAGCTCCTCGAGCAGGGGTGGGCGCAGATGGCCGATGAAGCTGCGCACGTCACCCAGATTCCGGTGGAGCAGATCCCTCAGGAACCGCAGCTCCTGGCGGGCCATCGGCCTGTCCGTTTCGAAGATCCGCTCGATGAAATCCACCTGGAAGATCGCGCTCGAGAGCGCCTGGGCCGGCCCGTCGTGGACCTCCTGGGCCATGCGCGACCGTTCGGCCTCCTGGGCCTCCACGATCCGCATCCGGAGTTCCGCGGGCAGGGCCGGCAGGGCCGGATCCGTGATCAGCGAGGCGTCCCCGCGCTCCAGGAACAGCCACGTGCTCTCGAGGTTGCGGATCGCCAGCTCCAGCCGGCTCAGCTCGCCCTCGTGGCCGGCAAGGTCCTTCCGGGAGCGGTCCACCTCGCCCCGGACCATGCGCAGCCGCCGGTCTGCCGCGCCGGACTCCGCCGCCAGGGCCGCATTCCCGTCGCTGGAAGGGTCGGCCGGACCCTGGCGACCGTCGTCTCCGTGTTCAAGCGCGCCGAGCTCGTCCGCCAGGGCCTCCCAGCGGGCGAGGTCCTCCAGGTACGCTTGCCGGTAGCGGTCCCGCACGGCGCGCAGCGTGTTCGCGGCGTAGGTCAGTGCCTCCGCCGCCTCGGCGTGCAGCTTGTCGAACCGGGTGTTCGACGCGTCGTTCCGGGGGCCATCCATCGTGCCGAGTGTAGTCCGTGCCGCGGCTACGGCGAGCGCAGCGCCGCGCCGACTGCCTCGGATCCCGTGGCCAGGCCGTCGCAGCCGATGCGGAAGACACGCACGCCCTCGATGGCCTTTGCGTCCGCCGGGTCGTCCGGGACGGGCAGCCGGACCTCCCGGAAGCACCTGGCCATCGGCTCCGACCCGTCGAGGATCGCCGGCCAGGCGCCGTGGTCGGACTTGGCCACGATGAGCCACCGGGCCCCG
>CAVYBU010000028.1:0-14548 GCA_963766735.1 uncultured Chloroflexia bacterium | reverse complement strand
GGGTGATCATCGGGGTTGACGGCTGCCCCCTCTAACGACATGTTCGGCGTATGAACCCCGGCGCCGGCTGCGATCGCCCGCGCAGCGCTGGATGACCCACCAGCGGGGTCAACCGGTCGAGGTGCCGGGTGCGGCGCTCGGGACCAATCGGGGCACCGTGATGCGTTGATCGCTCACGCCCTCGATGGTGATCTGACCGGCAATGAGGGTTCCGGTCATGTCAAGCGCGCTCGCCCCAGGGGCGTCAACGCTCGCGATTTCAACCCGCAGGGCGCCGCCCTCGAGCCGGCCGCGTCCGATGAATCCGACCTCGCCGGTTGCGCGGGTGACGGTGACGACCAGATCACCCGGACCGCCGCGCCCGGGTCCGTCGTCCGGGGTAGCAGGTCGCGTGAGCACGACCCACCGCACGAATGTCTCGCCGGTCGTCTCGTTGACGCCCATGAGCGTGGCCGCGAGCGCAGGCGCCTTTGCCAGCTGCTCGAGGTCAGCCGGTCTGGTGGGGGCCATTACGATGTGCTGGCGCGGGCCGCAGGAGAACGCGCCGACGACTTTGGCACGTTCGGGCAGCAGATGGGCCTCGCTGGGCCGGATCCGAACCCGATCCACGACTTGGGTGATGTCAACCGGCTGGATCTTGGCGCCCCGACGAGGCCTCGGCAGGACGCCTGCATCCTCGCCGGGGAGCCGAACCGCCGCGTCGGTGGCGTCGAGCGCCTCCCCGATCCGGTGGCTCAGTATCCGGGCGGCGGCGCGGGCGCGTCGCTGCCCAGGCTCCCAACCGGTCCGCGTCGATCCCTTCAGGATCCTAGCGATGTCGCTCTTGGTGCCGCTGCGGGCCAGGCCCTGCGCCGCGGCGGCCATAAGCTCCCCGTCGTCGGTCGAGTCAACGACCGACCGAAGTGCCCGGAGCGCGGCCGCTGAACCCGCGGTCCCGAGGGCCGAGGCGGCTCCTGCGCGGACCTGTGGATCTGCGTGCTTGGCCGGGTCTCGGTCAGGCCCCGGGTCGCCTTGGTGCGTTGGGTCGGATCGGCGTCGCCTGCGGCGTGGTCGGCAAGGATGCCGATCGCTGTGCCGAGACTCAGTGTTGTGGCCTCGCCGGCCAGCGCACGCAGGGCACCTTCCACTGTGCGGTCTTCCGTCTTGCCGAACTTCACGGACATGTCGTTCCTCCTCGAGACCCGCGTCGCGCACTCAGCACGCGTTCTTCATGCGGCAGTGGTCCCGCATGTCGTTGGCTTCGCCTATAGTGATCTGCCCACCGTTCGGCACCGACGGGTTCATCAGTCGGTTTGCGTTGTTGACGTGCGAAAGGCCGAGGTAATGGCCCATCTCATGGGCGGTCGCGAAGTCGGAGAGGCCCCCGCCGGCGTTCATCTCGACCACGCTACCGTCCATGCCCTTGGCGTCCTTGTCGCACGGTCCATCGACCCTCGACAGGCCAGCGGTCGAACCCACGTACATCCGCACGAAGAAGACGTCGAGGGCGTCATTCGGCACGGTCCATTCGTCAGTGAGCGCCTCGGCCTCGCCGTCGGAGTTGATGACGTCGCGCCCGCCGGCCTGGGCTGTCGCGATATCGAAGTGCTCAATGCGACCGACCCCCAACGCGACGCCGGCGTTGGCGTAGAGCTCGCGGGTCTTGGCCATCGCACGGTCGATCTCGACGCTATCGTTGAAGGTGAATTGGTCGGAACCGACCTGGATGCAGTTGACGTGGACGTGCTTCCTGCCGAGCCGGATTCAGCTCGGTCAGCAGTGACACCGGCACTTGCCGGGTCAGCTGCCCGAGCAGGCCGTGCCGCACTGAGAGCGGTGACGGCGCCAGGCCGATGCACGTCGCTCGTTGACGGAGCGAGACCATCGCCGGTCACCCGCCCAGCGCGGTGACGCTCGCCTCGAGATGCGCGATGCGGGTGCGCAGGGCGTTCAGCTCGGCTGCGACGTCCACGGTCCCCGCGCCGCCGGAGTTTGGTACCCGAAGCGATCCGGGGATTATCACGGTGCCGTTGATCATGACCCCCCCGGGATAGTCATTCGCCCAGTTGAGCGTGAGGCCGTCGTTGTAGTCGTGGACGATTGCACGTCGCCAAGGGGTGGAGTTGCGCCGTCGGGCTGCGTAGTCGACGACGATGTCGGCCTGGTGGCAGGTGAGCCGGAACCCCTCGACCGTGACACCGTTGGGGTAGTCACCAGCCCAGTTGAGCGTGAGGCCGTCGTTGAAGTCGTGGACGAGAGCGCGGCGGTTCCCGCCGGAGGCGTGACGTCGCGAGGGAGCGTCGATAACCACGTCGAAGGCGGTCGTCTTGACGACGTCACCCTCGATCGTCGCGGTGTTGCCGTCGAGACGGACATCAGCGTCCATGGTGCTACCTCCAAATGTGATCGACACCCGCCGTCACCGTGGCGGCTGGACTGACCGCACAGAGCGCCGACGGGACGTCCAAACACGCTCTGCACATCAGCGCGAGAATATCGCCGCGTATGCCGCTTGTCACGATGGCGACGTGGTGGGTACAAGGTTCTGGCGTTCCCACGCCTTTCGACAGTCGGAGAAGCAGAGAGGCGGCTTTCGTGGAGTCGTCGCTGGTCTTCCTTGGCCTTCGCGGAGTCGCTCTACTGGGAAGCTCGCGCCGCTGACTCTCGAAGGAGAGAGCCATGCCAAAGAGGTACCCGTCCGAGTTCCGTCGCAGGGTGCTCGACCTGCTAGGTGACCCGCCTACAGACGTTCCGAACGCCTGAGAAGTAGTCCGGGCCTCCCGAGAGGCTGTGGGTGTCTGACGCCTACGACCTCCGGGAGGTCCGGAATGCAGCACCCTAACGCCCGCTTCACGGCGCGCGGCCGTCTCGATCTGGTGCTCTTCGTCGACGCCGAGGGCCACAGCTTCAGGGAGGCGGCAGCCGCCTTCAGATGCAGCGTGTCAACGGCCTTCGCGTGGGTCGCGCGCTGGAGGGCCGCCTCGGTCGACAGAGCGCCGGGGGCTCGCCTGCCTCTGCGATCGCTCCTCGCGCCCGCATCGACAACCGCGCCTGATGAGCCCGCTCGCCCAGGCCCGCATCGTCCTGGCCCGCCGGCGCTCGGGCTGGGGCCCGCGCCTGATCGCGGGCGAGCTCGGGCTGGCGCACTCGAGCGTCTGGAAGGTGCTCCATCGCCATGGCTTCTCGCGGCCCGCACGATCCGCGCGTGAGCCGGTGCGCCGCTACGAGTGGCCCTGTCCGGGCGACCTGCTGCACATGGACACCAAGCGCTATGCCCGCTTCGAGCGCCCCGGCCACGCCCTGACCGGGGTGCGCGATCGCACCCGCGCCGAGAAGGACGCGCGCTGGGGCTACCAGTAGGCCCACTGCATCGTCGATGACCACTCACGCCTGGCCTACGTCGAGCTGCACGACGACGAGCGCGCGGGCACCGTCACCGCCTTCGTCGAGCGCGCCCTGTCCTGGTTCGGCGCGCCGCGGCATCGGGTGCCCGCCGGCTCATGAGCGACGGCGCCTGGGCCTACACCCGCAACCGCTCCCTGGCAGATCTGCTCGCCGAGCGCGGCGTGCGCCACCTGGTGACGCGTCCCTACCGGCCCCAGACCAACTGTGAGGGTGACACAGCGGCTCTGGACGGCCGCTGCGAGGGTGGCGTCGATGGCCGTGGACATGACTCACGCACCAATTGGCGCTCCGCAACGCGGGGTGGCCTTCTTGCCGATTCGTCTGTCTGTGGTCGTCGGCGCCGGCCTGGCGCCCGCACGCTGGCCTGATCCGGAGCCTGTCCGCCGCTTCCACGGCGTGACCCATCACAGTCCTGCCCGCGCGGTTTCCCGTCCAGGCCGGCCACCGTAAGGCCCCCGGCAAAGGAGACCCAATGCAGATCATGGCCGATCAGGCCGAATACGTCATCGGCGTCGACACTCATCGCGATCAGCATGCGATCGCGGTACTCGATCGCCAGGGCGGCCTGCGACACACCCTGCGCATCGGTGCCGACCGGCGTGGGTACGCCGCGGCCCTGCGGGCGGCGCGCGATCTTGCTCCCGGCCCACGGCTCTGGGCGATCGAGAGTTCGGGCAGCTACGGCGCCGGACTCCTTGCCTACCTCCAAGCACTCGGGGAGCACGTCGGTGAGGTCGACCGGCCCCGACGGCCGGCGCGGCGCAACGGCGCCAAGGATGACGAGCTAGATGCCGAGCGGGCCGCCCGGGAGGCGCTCGTGCGACGGCTGGCCGACCCGCGTGCTCGCGGCGCCCGCGAGGGATTGCGCACGCTCATGCTCGCCCGCGACGGAGCGATGCGGGCCCACCGCCCGGCCCTGCAGCAGCTGAGGGCGCTGATCGTGACCTGCGATGACGAGCTCCGCACCGAGCTCCGCCGGCTACCACCGCTCGCCCTTCTTCGCCGCTGCGCGGGCCTGCGGCCTGCGCGCATCCAAGACCTCGAGCGCCAAGCGACCGCCGAGGCCCTGCGCAGCCTGGCACGACGTGTTCTTGCCCTTCAGGCCGAAGCGGATCGCCTCGAGAAGAGGATGGCCGTGCTGGTGACGCTCCTGGCGCCACCGGCGTTGCTGGAGGAGCCCGGCGTTGGGCCGATCACCGGGGCATGGCTTCTCCTGGCCTGGTCGCATCCAGGTCGACTGCGCTCGGAGGCCGCGTTCGCCGCGCTTGCGGGCGCCTCGCCGATTCCCGCCTCCTCGGGCATGGTGGTGCGCCACAGGCTCAATCGCGGTGGCGATCGCCAACTCAACCGCGCGCTGCACACGATCCTCGTGTGCCGCATCCGCGCGGGTCACCCGCCGACGCGCGACTACATCGCTCGTCGCGCCGCCGAGGGCAAGAGCCCCCGGGAGATCAAGCGCTGCCTGGTGCGCTACCTCGCTCGGCGCCTCTTTCGGATCCTGGAGGCGCCCGTGATCGGTTGAACCAGCATGGGCTTGACGCCCATAGGAGCATCGGCAAGGTGGAGCGCTTCCACCAGACGATGGCCCGCGAATGGGCCTACGGGATGCTCTACCTCTCCCACCGCCACCGCCAGAGGGCGCTGCGATACTGGCTGAGCCACTACAACGAGCGGCGACCCCACAGCGCCCTCGGCGGTCAGGCTCCGATCAGTCGCGTTCGGAACCTATGTAGGTCGGACAGCTAGGCGCGGGCAAGAGCGTGGCAGAGGTCGCACGCGACCTGGGGATCCCCAACCAGACGATCTACGTCTGGCGCCGTCAGGAGGCGATCGACAAGGGCCTCATCGCCGGGCCCACCAGCGCGGAGATCGCCGAGCTGTCGGCCGCTCGGCCGCGGATCGGCGAGCTCGAGACAGAGGTCGCGGTGACGCGGCGGGCGATAGAGCCACTGCTATCTGCGATGCTCGACGCGGTAGTGCTTGAAGTAGAAATCATCGTCGTTTGGGTCATTGTCGAGCATGATCGCGTGAAGCTGACCCAAGATCTTCGGAGCGCGGCCATCGTCAAGGTCCCACCACGTGAGCCCCTCGGGCTCCTCATACTTTGGTGCGCCTGGATGATACTCATATTTGAACGGCATGCGCGATGCCGAGGACTTCGCAATCAAGCGCCCACTTCGGGGATCAAAGATGCGGATACCCCCATCTTTGTTTGAGCCGCTGGCATAGCCACTCAGCAAGTACAGCCTCCCGTCCTCACCAAACGTCCCGCCTTGTAATTGATTCACCGAAACCGTCCGGCCCGACGCATCCGACAAACGCATCGTTCTCAGGAAATGGATATCCAGCTGCCCTCGCTGCGCTAGGCGGGCGTGGTCGATAACAAACACCGATAGGTACCCGCCAGAGTTGAAGTTCGATATATACAGCTCGCCGGTCCTCGGCTCCACGGCACACCAAGGCGCACTCGACAATGGTGCACCCAGGTCCTCCTCTTTGGCTATTGCCCCTGTGGCCGCAAGATCTGCCTCCGCGATGAAGGCAAGGTCGAAGCCACGGAACGCGCAAATCCTCGGGGGGAGAGCACGCCACGGCCCAAACGCAGAGACGAGCGCCTTTCCCTCCAATGGGACGAACAGGTGCCCTTGGTAGTGGTCAAGGTCCCCGAAGTGTCGATATCCCTGTCCGGAGAGTCGTGTAGGTATACCGGCCCGAAGGATGCCCCCGGCGGGGTCGGCTTTCGTCACCCTTGCCCCGAGCGGGTGCGTGACGGGGAACCGCCACAACGTCGTCCGCTGGGTGAAATACCAATTCGCCTCGTCGTGCGTGACCCCTTGGAGTTCATCACTCCAACCCTGCTCACGATCTCGTGGGTAGTTCCCGAGGTAGTGTGGAAGCTCCGTCGTGCTCATGGTGTGCCTCTCCTCTTGACGCCAAGAGACCGATCGAGAAGCTCTGCTTCGTTAGAGCCGTCCCCACCACAGCCTGTTGAGCTGGACTTCTCCATGGCGCGAATCCCCTTGTTGGCTGCAGCGAGTAGAACGCAATGAGGCGGGGGCGTGATCGGGTTTTCCCGAAACGCGCCTGCGGATTCGGACCTCCAAACGCCAGAACCTTGGTTTCGCGTGGGCGGCGCGAGCGTCTCCGCGGCCTACGCTTACGACCTGAAGGCGATGGCGGGGTGGTCGAGCAACCCGGCGACCAATCGCGTCCTGCGCCGACTCGGAGGCCCTGCGACGGCCGCCGAGGGTCTTCGGCGGTTCGGGGCCGTCTCCAAGACCTTCCCGGGCGAAGGCGTCGTGGGCACCGAACTCCAGCCGTCGCTCCCGGGGCGGGCTCCCCAGCAGTTGCCGCCGATGGCGTCGGTGATCAGTGGGTATCATCAGTTCACCGTACTCAGTCAATAGAGCATAGAGGGACGGCGGCGATATGGCAAACGGGGACGGCGGAGCGGACCGAGACGACACGACCCGGGATCGCGTGCGCGCCGACGCGGCTCGCCCTGTCCCCGACGAGCCCGAGGAGCTGGCGAGTGACTTGCCGTGGCCCCCGCTCTGGAGCCCAGCGGTGGGGAGCGCCGGGGAGACCCTCGGCCCGAACCCCGACATCGTGCCGCTCGAGACCAATAGTGGTCCTTCTGGTTTCACTGGGGCGAGCGGTTTCGGATGTGCGGCGCCGGAGGTCGCGTCGCGGGCCAGTCCACGCCCCCGGCGTGCACCAGGATCCGCAGCCGATAGTTGGCGAAGGAGCGAAAGCCGTGGCCGGCGCGCTTGACCTTCTTCACGAGCAGGTTCAGCCCTCGGTGGGGCCGTTCGAGGCGCCTGTCGTGTGGTGGTTCAGGATCTCCGTCCGCCAGCGGCCGAGGGTCCGCCCGAGCGAACGGATCTCGGGAACAGGGTCGAGGCGGCAGCCCTCGATCGTCTTGTCGGGCAGCAGCGCGGCGTCGGCCGGGTGCTCGGTGAGGCAGGCGTCGCGCACCGACTCCTTGGCCAGCCAGGCCCGAGCACCTCCTGGTCGGGGTCGCCAGCCCGCAGGCCAAGGAGCATCCGCTGAGCCCTTGGCCCTCCAGGCGCCCGGCGCCCGTCAGCATCAGCTTTCTGATCCAGTAGAGCGGGTCGCGCTTTCTTCCACGGTGGCCGCCCCGCGGCTGCTGGACACGGCGGCGGACCTGATCGAGGCAGCGGTTGGCCAGGCGCACCACGTGGAAGGGGTCGGCCACCGGGGTCGCGTGATCGAGCCGGCCATCAGGGCCGGAGCGGTAGGACTCGGCCAGATCGGTGGCGACCACCCGCACCTGGCCGAGCCACGCCGAGGTCTGGCGGTCGAGCCAGGAGCCCAGGTCCTTGCTGGCGTTTCCCGGGATGACGTCGATCACGATCTTCGCGTCGAGGTCGACCAGGCCGGTGGCATAGAGCGTCGCGTGATCCTTGGTGGCGAGAGCCAGGTCGTCTCGTCCACCCCAAGCGCCCTGACGATCTCGACCCGCTCCGGGTCTTCGACCAAGGGCTCGCCGTGCTCGCGCACCGCGCCCACCACCGTGTCCCAGCAGACCCCGAGCTCGGCCGCCATCTGGGTGACCGGGCGGGCGTTGCGACCGACCTGGCGACAGCACTCCATCCCTGCCCGGTTGGTGAGAAGGCACTGGTCAGATCCGACCCGGACGGCGAAGTGGCGCTCGTGCTCGCACCTGATGCGCACCTTGTGCGCCTCGCCCGCGAACGGCGCTACCCACTAGCCCGGATCATTCGTTAGCCGACGGCGGTTGAGGTCGGGCGTTCGCCGAGATGTCCGACTGGGCGGGGAGAATCGGGGTGTCGAATCTCGATCACACCCCGCCCAGGAGGATCACCGTGAAGGTGATGCGTCGGACGTGCAAGAAGACGCTACAAGTGCTCGCGGATGACACGTCGGTGGCCTCCCACGCCGGGGGCCTCCTCCTCAGCGAGCTGGCAGACCGGCTCGGGCTGACAGCGGGCCTTGGCGCGGCGCTGGCGCCGACTCGCGAGCGCCCTTCGGCCCACGACCCCGGGCGGGTCGTCCGCGACCTGGCCGTCATGCTCGCGGGCGGCGGCGACTGCCTGTCCGATCTGGGGGCCCTTCGCGATCAGGTCGATCTGTTCGGGGCGGTCGCCTCGGACTCGACCGCCTTTCGGGTGATCGACTCGATCGACGCCGAGCGCCTCGTGGCGATCCGCGCCGCCCGGGCGCGCGCCCGTGAGCGCGCCTGGGCTCTGGGCGCACAGCCCACCGAGATCGTCCTCGACATCGACGCGACCCTGCTCAGCGCCCACTCGGACAAGGAGGGCGCCGCCCCCACCTACAAGCGCGGCTTCGGCTTCCATCCGATGCTCTGCTACCTGGGTGGTGAGCCCCTGGCGGGCGTCCTTCGGCCCGGCAACGCCGGCGCCAACACCGCCGCCGACCACATCGGGGTGCTGGTGGATGCGCTCGATCAGCTGCCCGAGGCGGTACGTGAGGACGAGGGCACCCCGATTCTGGTGCGCACCGATTCGGCCGGCTGCACCCACGCCTTCATCGAGGCGGCTGTCGAGATGGAGTGCGCCTTCTCGGCGAGCATGCCCATCGACGAGCGCGCTCGAGCGGTGATCCTCGCGCTTCCTGAGAGCGCATGGGCACCGGCGATCCGACAAGACGGCGCCGAGCGCGAGGGGGCCTGGGTGACCGAGCTTCGCGACCTCGATCTGTCGCGATGGCCCCAGGGATCGCGGGCGATCTGTCGGCGTGAGCGTCCCCACCCGGGCGCCCAGCTCACCTTCAGCGATGCCGACGGCCACCGCTTCCAGGTGATGCTGACCAACCACGAGGGCGATCCGGTCGTCCTCGAGGCCCGCCACCGGGCCCGGGCGAGGGTCGAGGACGCGATCCGCGCCGCCAAGGACTCAGGGCTGCGCAACCTGCCCTTTCGCGACTTCACCGCGAACGCGGCCTGGCTGGAGCTGGTGCTGATCGCCCAGGACCTCATGAGCTGGGCCCAGACGCTCCTTCTGGACGGCGATCTCGCTCGCTGTGAGCCCAAGCGCCTTCGCTACCGGCTGCTGCACGTCGCCGGGCGGATCACCCGCTCGGGGCGACGGATCCGGCTCCACCTTCCCGCACGCTGGCCGTGGGCGGCCGATCTGCTCGCCGCCTTCTCGGTGCTGCGCGCCTTGCCCGCTCCCGGGTAGCGACTGCGGGGGGCCTCGCGAGGTCGAGGAGTCGGCGGCGCGGGCGATCCCGCCTGGCCGCGAACGCCCTCCAGGCCGTGCCCAAGAGCGCCCGCGAGCACTCCGCAGCCGCTCTTGTTGACGCGCCTGCCGCGAACGACGCCATCGCGCCCCTACGTCATGCCCGACAGGTGATTCCCGGAGCCTGTTGCACGATCCGGGCTAGGGCTCGAGCCGGTCGCCCAAGCGCTCAACGTGCTGCTGGTTCTCTCAAATCCCGAGGGGCCGGGCGACGACGACATGCCGTTCGACCACTACGAAGAGGGCCGATCGCTACTCGCCGAGCTGGACGAGCTGATCGAGAGGGGACGTGCTTCTGGTTGACGTCGAGGACTGGCCCCCCTCGGGGCCAGCTGTCAATCGCAGGCCGAGACCCCGCGCGCATCGTGAAACAGCCGGACCAGGCGAACGCCAAAAGCGGTCGCAGCTAGGGATCACGGCCCATTTCGGGGTGATTGCCAGCGCCTGAGCGTCAGCCGTACCGTGATCGGCACTCGTCTCCAACATGGCAAGCAGAAACCGAAACGAAGGGAACGTCATGCAGCGAATCCAGCAGTCCCAGCAGGGAGTGGCGCTGGGGCAGGCCGTCCCTACCATCAATGTCCACCTGCCAGCGGCACCAATGGATATAGCGCAGGTTCACCAGCTCACTGAGAACCTCCTGAAGCTCTCAGGCTGTCCGAGCTGCTTCTCCGGACGCAACTTCGCCTTCCTCCACATGAACGATGTCGTCGTGGGACCGAAGCTGCAGCTCACCGAGGTGCCGAGCTTCGGCCTGCCGGGCCAGTAGGCCTTTCGATGAAGCTCCCCGAACTCGGAGTGGGTATCGTGTGGTCCAGTGCGCTGTCGCCGCTACTCGAGGACGACACCGCGCTCGCGACCATGGTCGAGGTCGAGCCGCAGACCTTGTGGACGGCGACCGACGACGGCTATCGAGTTCGCCGGGGAGCGATCGAGCGCCTGGCGGCGCTACCGCAGCGAGTCCTCGTGCATGGGGTCGGGTTCCCGCTCGGGGGAGCGTGTGATCCTGACCCCATCGCGGTGGATCTGCTGCGCCGCTTCATCGAAGACCTCGAGGCCCCCTGGGCGAGCGAGCATCTCGGCTTCAACACGGTCCGCCGAGGCGACGACACGAGCTGC
Organism: uncultured Chloroflexia bacterium; assembly: GCA_963766735.1. Classification (GTDB taxonomy): domain Bacteria; phylum Chloroflexota; class Limnocylindria; order Limnocylindrales; family CSP1-4; genus CAIXZV01. The sequence goes on along the minus strand of CAVYBU010000028.1, from coordinate 3,800 downwards.
GCCGGCTGGATGCTCCCCTTGCGCCAGAGTACCGAGGGCGTGGATCGGGCGGCCAACGCGATACGCCGGCTCGCAGCCGATCTGCCGGTGCCGTTCGCCGTGGAGACCGGCGTCAGCTATCTGAAGCCGCGACCCGACGAGATCCCCGATGGCTCATTCGTCGCGGCGATCGCCGACGCGGCGGACTGCGGGATCCTGCTCGATCTCCACAACCTGCACGTGAACGAGACCAACGGCCGCCAGCCAGCTCTCGAGTTCATCTCCGAGCTACCTCTGGAGCGGGTCTGGGAGATCCACGTAGCCGCGGGGATGGAGCTGAACGGCTACCTGCTCGACTCCCACTCGGGCTTTCTCGATGAGCCCCTGCTCGAGCTCGCGCGCGTGGCGGTGCCGCTGCTTCCGAACCTGCGCGCCATCACTTTCGAGCTTGAGACGGAGATGATCGGACGGCTCGGTCTCGAGGGGGTCGCCGCCCAACTGGTGTCCCTCGGCGAGATCTGGCAGCTACGTGATCTAGGCGGAGCTGGTCCCCACCATCCGCACCCGTTGCCGACGCGGATCGAGAGCGCCCCACCGCCCGGGCCGTCGCCCGACGAGTGGGAGGCCACCCTTGGTAACCTCCTCACTGGCAGGCTGGCCACAAGCGATCTCGAAAGGCAGCTGCAGGCGGATCCCGGGCTGGGTCTGACTCGCCAGCTCTCACTTGAGGCACGGGCTGGGATGTGCATCGGAACCATGCCCCTCACGTGCCAGTTGATCGTCGTGAACCTCGGCAAGGCCGGCCTGTGGTCCTTGATGGAGGAGCATTGGGGCACGACCGATCCCGAGCTCTTTGCCACGCGTGAGGCTGAGGGGTTTGCAGCCTTTCTCGCCGAACGCCGGCCCGCCATCCAATACCTGGATGAGGTCCTCTCCTATGAGGCGGCCCTTCTCACCGCCCAGCGCACGGGTCAGACCCAGAGCACCTGGTTCGTGCATGACCCGCTGGAGCTCCTCGGCGCCCTGCGCGACGGGCGCCTGCCGGACCCTGAAGAGCGCGAGCCGATGCAGATTCCGGTGCCGCCGCTCGAACCCACGGGCTAGAGATGCGGACCGGACACTGCTTGTCGCCCCCGCGTTCTGAGAAGCGTTGAGCAAAGATCGGGGTCCTAGACAGAATGGAGTGGTCGGCGACCTTCGTAGAGTCGTCGGTTGCCGGGTGTCCCGGTAGTTAGGCCCCATCACTCCTATGTCAATCGGCCGCCGGGCTGACCTCCGTCGGCGGCAGCGGCGGCGTCGGCCACGAGGGCGCGGAAGACGACGTCGGAGAGCCGTCGCTTCAGAGCCCTGATCGCCTCGGTGCGGGTGTTGCCGTCGGCCTGGCGGCGCTCGAGGTAGGCCATCGCCTCGGGGAAGGCGCGCGCCTGGGTGACGGCGATCCGATGCAGGGCGGCGTTCAGCTGGCGGTTGCCGCTTCGCGAGAGCCGATGGCGGCGGCGGTTGCCCGACCACACCGGAAGCGGCGCCGTGCCGTTGTGGCGCGCGAAGGCGTGGCGGGAGCGAAAGCGCGCCACCCCGGCGACCTCGCCGATGATCTTGGCCGCCGACAGGGCCGCCACACCGTGAACCCGAAGGAGCGCCGGTGCGACCTTCGCGGTGCGCTCAGCGATCTCGGTCTCGAGGCGCCGGATGTCGAAGGTGAGCGCCCGGACCCGTGCGACGAGGTCGAGCGCGACCGCGCCGACGACGCTCTCCAGGCCCTCGAGCCGGTCGGTGCAGATGGGCCAGATGCTTGTAGGTGATGAGCGCCTGCGGCTTGGGATCCCAGGCGGGATCGATCTCGTGCAGATGCCAGCGAAGGCGGTTGATGTGGCGGGTTCGCTCGGCCAGCAGGTCCTCGCGGTGGTCAACCAGCAGCCGCAGGGCGCGGGCGACCTCATCGAGGTGGGCGACCGGCAGATCGGGCTCACGGGCGGCGGCGCGGGCGATCGCCAGGGCGTCGATCGGGTCGGACTTGCCGTAGCTGCGGGCGGCGTCGCGCGCGTGGGCCATGAGCTTGGGCGGGACCCGCACGATCCGCCTGCCGGCTGCGAGCAGGTCTGCCTCCAGGCGACGCGAGAGCTGCCGGCAGTCCTCGACCGCCCAGACCCGATCAGGGTCGAGCCCGTCAGCCCAACGGACGAGCTCCAGGTTGGCGGCGCTCGTCGTCGCCTCGGTCGTGCGGCTCGCCAGCTGGCGCCCGCGCTCGTCGATCGCCACCGCGGTATGCGTTCGCTTGTGGGCGTCGATCCCGATCATCACCATGTCCATGTCGCCTCTCGTCGTGAGCGGGTGACAGGACCGGCCGGTGGGCACACATCAGTGGGGGCGCAGCCACGCTCCTGACTTGTTTGGATGAGCCCATGCCGCTGGGTCTGCAGCCCTAGCGTGCTCAGGGCGCCGGGTGGGTGGCTCGCATCGCTCCTTGTCCCCTCGGGTGACTCGCTGATAGCCCGCCCAATCCACTCGGCGCCCGCCGTGACGTGGCTCAACAGAGGCGTGTGACCCCCTGAAGTCAGGCTGCCCGTCGCGGGCTTCTTCCACCCGACGAGAGGCATCGCGTGATCACCATCGGCATCGATCCCCACAAGGCCAGCCTCACCGCCGCCGCCCTCGATGCGAACAGCACGCTCCTCGGCCAGCGGCGGCTGGCCGCGACGACCACGACCGCGGACGAGCTGATCGCCTGGGCACGGCGCTGGCCGGTGCGGGTCTGGGCGGTGGAGGGCGCACTCGGGCTTGGCCATGGCGTTGCCCAGGCGCTGGTGGCCGCAGGCGAGCACGTCGTAGACGTCCCGGCCACGCTGGCGGCACGGGCTCGCCTGCTGGGCTCGGGCAGTTCCCGAAAGACAGATCTGACCGATGGCGCCTCGGTCGCCTCGGTCGCCATCCACAACCCGAAGCTGTCCGTGGTCCACGCCGAGGACGACACCACTGTCCTGCGTCTGCTGTCGGACCGGCGAGATGACATCGTCGCCCAGCGCACACGCACCATGAATCGCCTCCAGGTCCTGCTGCGGGAGCTTGTTGCCGGCGGGGCGCCCCGACAGATCTCTACGGCCGCCGCGCGCGTCTTCCTCGCCAAGGTGCGTCCGATGACGACCACCGATCACCAGCGCAAGCGGATCGCCCGCCAGCTCATCGACGATCTGCGGCGGGCCGATCTCCAGCTCAAGCAGCTGGCCAAGGAGATCGAGGAGGCGGTGATCGCCGCCCGCTCGTCGTTGCCCGAGGTGCTCGGCATCGGCTTCATCCTGGCGGCCCAAGATCATCGGCCACGCCGGCGACATCACCCGCTTCGCGTCCAAGGCGCACTTCGCGAGCTACACCGGAACGGCCCCCGTCGAGGCCTCCAGCGGCGACCTTCGCCGCCATCGCCTGAACCGAGCCGGCAACCGCCAGCTCAACAGCGCCCTGCACACGGCGGCGATCGTTCAGGTGTACCCGGGGCGGACCGGGACGAGATCACTACGAGCGCAAGATCGCCGAGCTGAAGACCCCCAGAGAAGCCCAGCGCAGCCTCAAGCGCCAGCTCTCCAACGTCGTCTACCGCCATCTCCTCGAGGACCACGCTCGGCGCCAGAACCACATCGTCGTTTGACACAGAGGCGCTATCAGGTCACGTCGGCGATCCCCGTAGCGGTGGCGGCCGCATGATGGGACCTGGCCACGAAGGGCACGAAGTGGTTGAGCGAGCCGCCGGCGCCCCGAGGACGATGACACTGAAGGACGTGGTGTAGCTCCGACCCGTCGGCCGGACGATCGCGAACTCGGCGCGCGCT
>CAVYBU010000027.1:0-123362 GCA_963766735.1 uncultured Chloroflexia bacterium | reverse complement strand
ACCGGACGGGCCGGCAATCACCGGGTTGAGGTCGATCTCCAGGATCGCCGGGTCATCCACCAGGACCTGCGCCACGGCGCTCACCAGCGCGGCGATGGCGTCCATGTCCACGCCGGGACGGCCGCGGACCCCGCGCAGGAGCGGGGCAGCGCGGAGCCGCTCGAGTCGGCGGCGGACCTCCGCCTCGCCCACCGGTGCCAGCATCACGGCCACGTCGTCCAGGACCTCGGCCAGGATCCCGCCCAGCCCCACCAGCACGGCCGGCCCGAAGACCGCGTCCCGCCGGCCGCCGACGATCAGCTCCACGCCGGGCGCGGCCATCGGTTCGACGAGGAGGCCGCGCAGGGTGGCGCCGGCCCGCGCGGCGGCTTCGACCAGTGCCGGCACCGCCTCCCGGATTGCCTCCTCGTCACCGAGGCCCAGGGCAACGCCGCCGGCCTCGGTCTTGTGGGCGAGACCCTCCGCATCCAGCTTGAGGGCCACGGGACCGCCGCCCAGCTCCCGCCACGCGGCCAGGACGGCGTCCTCCTCAGCCGCAACGGCCCGGAACGCGGTCACGGGGATGCCGGCCGCGGCAAGCCGCTCGAGGCTCTCCCGCTCCGGTAGCGCGCGGGGGCGACCGGCGGCGGCGACTGCTGCCGCACGCGCCAGCGGGTCGAGCGTCGCATCCCGGCCCCACGAGACGTGGTCGGCGACGAGCGCCGGCCAGCCGGGCCGCCGCGGCCCATCCGCGGCTTCCGGGCATCCCGGCGTCGCTCCCACTCGGCCATCCGCGAGATCGCCAGGCAGGCCTCGACCGCGCCGCGGAGCATCGGCATCCCGCCCGCCGCGTCGAGCGTCGCCTTGGTCTCCTCGCTGACGTCGCCCGACGTGAGCGAGATGTAGACGGGAAGCAGGTCCGGTCGGTCGGCCGTCGCATCGATCAGGGCCGTCGACACGTCCCGGGCGACCTCCACCTCGCTGGGCAGGTCCCGGAACGGGCTGTCGTGGACCGCGGCCAGCACGTCGTAGGCGCCGGATGCCGCCATCGCCTCGAAACAGGCCCGATAGGCGACCGGCGCGTCCGCCGCGCCCCAGGGATCCAGCGGGTTGCCGATGTAGCCCATGGTGGGCAGGTCCCGGAGGATCGCCTCCCGGGCACCCTCGGGAACCGGCGGCAGGTCCAGCCCCGTGCTCTCCGCCAGGTCCGCGATCAGCGAGGCCTCTCCGGTCGAGACGGTCACTGCCCCCGTCCTGCCAAGACCCACACGGCGGCCCAAACGCCCGATGCCGGCGATCAGCTCCGCCTGCTCCAGCAGCTCGTCCAGGTCGCCGCACCGGATGACCCCGGCAGCCTCCAGCGCGGCATCGGTCACCCGGTCCTCTCCGGCCAGGCTCCCGCTGTGGGCGATCGCCGCGTCCTGCGCCTGCTGCGAGCGGCCAACCTTGACGGCCAGGATCGGCTTGCCCATCGCCAGCGCCCGGTCCGCGAGGGCGAGGAACCGCTCCGGCCGCTTGAACCCCTCCAGGAACAGCATGACGGCGTGGGTCTCGGGGTCGTCCAGGCAGTAGGCGAGGTAGTCGCATATGTCCAGGACGGCCTCAGCGCCCACCGACACGATCCGGCTGTAGCCGATGCGGGTCCCCGGCGAGTGGATGAACGCGTCCGTGACGCTCCCCGACTGCGCCAGCCCTGCCACGTGGCCCCGGGGCATCCACGGGTTCACGTCCCCGATGTAGTTCGTGCTGTTGGTGGTCCAGTCGATCATGCCCATGCAGTTGGGCCCCAGCAGCGCGATCCCGTGACGGACGGCGATCTCCGCGACATCGCGTTGCATCTGCGCCGCCGCCTCGCCCCCCTCCACGACGCCGCCTCCGGGAATGACCAGCGACGGGACCCCTGCGTCGGCCGCCTCCTGCGCGAACTGGGCCGCCCGGAGCGGGTTGACCGCCAGGATCACCGTGTCCGGCCGCTCCGGCAGGGCGTCGAGCGACGGCCAGCAGGGCGAGCCGTCCACCTCCGTGTACCTCGGGTTGACGAAGTGGCAGCGCGTTGCACTGCCCATGACCCGGAGGTTGTCGCGCACGACCTGGGCCAGCCAGCCGCGCGGGCTGGCGCCGACGACCGCGATGGACCGCGGGGCAAACAGCGGGCGGAGATCGATCTCGCGCGCGGGCTCGGGACGCACGATGGGTCAGCCGACGACGGCGTTCACGCCGCGCTTCTCGAGCGCCCGCGCGATGACCAGGCGCTGGATCTCCGAGGTGCCCTCCCAGATCCGGTCCACGCGCAGCTCGCGCAGGTACCGCTCGGCCGGGAACTCGCGCATGTAGCCGCGGCCCCCGAAGACCTGGACGACGCGATCGGCGCACCGGAACGCCGCCTCGGACGCGAACAGCTTGGCCACGGACGCCCGCGCATGGACGACCTTGGGGTCCGCCCCCGCGTCCATCATCGTGGCCGCCTCGCGGGTCAGGAGGCGTGCGGCGGAGGCATCGGCGGCGGAGTCCGCCAGCGGGAAGCTCACGCCCTGGAAGTCGTAGATCCGCTCGCCGAACTGGATCCGGCCCGTGGCCCACTCCACGGCCAGCGTGAGCAGCCGCTCCATCGCCCCTGTGCACCGCGCCCCGATGTGCAGCCGCTCCTCCACGAACCACTCGTTGGTCATCAGGTCCGCCTCGACCGATCCCGCCGAGGACGGCGTCCGCCGTCACGCGCACGTCGGTCAGCACGAACTGCGGGTGGCGGTCCGCGAAGGTGTGCGTGTAGTCCGGATCGTGGCTCAGGACGACGCCGGGGGCGTCGTAGTCCACCAGGAACAGGGTCGGCAGGCGCCTGTCGTCATCGAGCAGGTGGCAGTGGAAGATCATGAAGTCCGTGTCGGGCGCGCCCGTGACGAACCACTTCTCGCCGTTGAGGACGTAGTCGCCGGTCGCCACGTCGCGGACCGCCGTTGACGCCAGCGTCCGGACGTCGGAGCCCTGTCCGGGTTCGGTGATCGCGTAGCTGCCGTTGCGCTCGCCGCGGAGGCAGGGGTCCAGGTACCGCGCCCGCTGCTCCGCCGAGCAATGCGCCAGGGCGTTGTAGCCGCCGGGGATGTAGCCCCACATGCCACCGGTGACCTGGCCGAACTGCTCGTGGACGAGCACCTGCTCCAGGGCGCCCCAGCCCTGGCCGCCCGCGGCCCTGGACAGGTTGCCGCCGTGCAGGTTCGCCTGGATCGCGCGCTGCCTGATCTCGCGAAGGGCGTCGGGCGGCAGCGCGCCGCGGTTGCGCTCGAACTCCGCCTCGTGCGGCTGGAGGACGTCGATGACGAAGGAGCGGGCCCGGTCGCGGAGCTCGCGCTGCCCGGGGGTGAGGGTCATGTCCATGTCGCGCAGTGTGGGCGACGGACGTTCGCGGCGGCGCGCTGGTCGCGGCGCCCGGGACAACGCTGCGCGCCCGGTTGCCGGGCTGGCCGAGCCGACTCCGCCATCGTGATCAGGGCAGCGGCTCCTCGAGCGTGAGATCGTCGAGGTAGAACACCTCGAGGCCTGCGGGCGCGCCGATGCGGCGGTCATTCGTGATCAGCGCCGTGGCTCCCGACGCCCGCGCGCTGGCCACGTGGATGGCGTCGGCGAGCTTCAGCCGGCCCTGGCCGCGGACCCATGCCGCATCCTCCGCGATGGCCTCGGTCAGCGGTTCGAACCGCATCTCCATCGACCGGATCTCCTCCGCCACCCGCTCGAAGACCACCTGGTCTCCTGTTCGCGCCGAACCGGTCAGGATCTCAACCTGACCGAGTGTTGCCATCGTGGCCCGCAAACCATGCTCCGCGATCGCGTCGATCACGGCAGCCGCCCGCTCAACGTGGGGCTCGGCGTTCTCGACCAGGTAGATCACGATGTTCGCGTCAAGGGCGATCCGATTGTGGGTCGCCACCAGCGTGGCGATGGACCAACGCCTCCCGGTCATCCAGGTTCGCCTCCAGCTCATCTCGGAGTCGGCGGAGATAGGTATCGGGATCCGGTTCGTACCATCCTTTGCCGGCTCCCAGCCCCCGAAGCCGGTCCGACGCACGTGCTGGCCGCTTGCGCATCACGATCGTTTCGCCGGTGATGACGACCTCGAGCCGATCACCGGGCTCGATCCCCAAGCGGGACCGCGCCTCGCTTGGCACGACGATCTGGTGCTTGGTGCTGACCTTGACACTTAGCATGATCGGCAATGCTAAGCGGGCGAGCCTGCTGCGTCAACCCGCCAACTCGGGCCGGTCGCCCTCGTCTCGCCTGCCAGACCCGACGTCTGCGGGATCACGATCGACACCCGGACGCTGATCGTCATGCGCCGTCAGCGGCGGCGACCGTGGCAGGCCGTCAGCGCTTGCCGGCGCCGAAGATCGTGTCGAACACGCCGCGGATCAGCGACTGGCCTGCCCTCGACGTGGCGACGCGGCCGGCCGTCCGGATCGCCGTCTCCATCGTCTTCTGCTGCTGGCGCTCGGCGGCCTTGGTCGCGCGCTCCTGCGCCTTGCGCTCGCGTTCGGCCGCCCGGCGGGCGGCCTCCAGCTCCCGCGCCCTCTTCTCGATCGCGCGCCGCTGCTGGGCCGGCGTCATCGTCTCGAGGCTGTCGCCGGTCGCGGGGAGTCCGGCGGCGGTCGCGGTCGCGGCGGCGGCGCGCGCGGTGGCCAGGCGGGCCGTGATGATCTCGTGGGCGCTCTCCCGGTCCACGGCCTGCCCGTAGCGTGCGGCGAGCGGCGACGCTGCGACGACGGACGCGATCTCGGCCTCGGTGAGTGGGGCCATCCGGGAGTCCGGCGGCAGGAGCCGGGTGGCGGCAAGCGGGGTTGGGACTCCCTTGGGCGAGAGGACGGTGACCAGTGCCTCTCCGATGCCGAGTGACGTGATCGTCCGCTCCACGTCGTAGTGGTCCGTCATCGGGAAGGTCCGCGCGGTCTTGCGCAGCGCATCGGCGTCGTCGGGGGTGAATGCCCGCAGGGCGTGCTGGACCCGGTTGCCGAGCTGGGAGAGGACCGGCGACGGGACGTCCGTGGGTGCCTGGGTGACGAAGTAGACGCCAACGCCCTTGGAGCGGATGAGGCGCGCCGTCCGCTCGATCTGGTCCATCAGCGCCTCGGAGGCATCATCGAACAGCAGGTGGGCCTCGTCGAAGAAGAAGGCCAGCTTGGGCTTCGGCTGGTCGCCCACCTCGGGCAGCCCCTCGTACAGCTGGGCGAGCATCCAGAGCACGAAGGTGGAGTAGAGGCGCGGGCGGTCCATGACATCGGCGACCTCGAGGAGCGTGATCACTCCCCTGCCGTCGAGGCCGGTCCGGAGCAGGTCGTCCACGTCGAACTCGGGCTCGCCGAAGAAGTCGCCCGCACCTTCCTGCTCCAGGGTCACGATGGACCGCAGCATCACGCCGAGCGACGCGGAGCTGATCCCGCCCAGGTCCTCCAGCACGGCCTTGCCGTCGTCCGAACCGAGGAACTTGAGGGTGGTCCGGAGGTCGGCGAGGTCCAGGAGGGGCAGGTCCTGGTCGTCGCAGTAGCGGAAGACCATGGACAGGATCGAGGTCTGGGTCTCGTTGAGGTCCAGGACCTTGCCCAGCAGGAGGGGGCCGAACGAGGACACGCTGGCGCGGACGTGGGCACCCACCTTGCCCGAGAGCGAGAGGATCTCGATGGGGTGACCGGCCGCCTGGAACGTGAAGTTCAGGGAGGCGGCCCGTTCGGCGATCCTGGGGTTGGTGCCGTCCCCGGGCGCGCCGACGCCGGAGAGATCGCCCTTCACGTCGACCGCGAAGACAGGAACGCCCGCGTCGGAGAGCTGGCCGGCGAGGATCTGGAGGGTCTTCGTCTTGCCGGTCCCGGTGGCTCCGGCGATCAGCCCGTGGCGATTGATGCGGGAGAGAGGGACCTGGACACGGACCTCGGGGAGAACCTCGTCGCCGATGATGGGCGAGCCGAACACGATGACGGGCTCGTCAAACGCATAGCCCGCCGCCATCGCCGTCCTGAACGCGTCGTCCACTGAAATCAACCTCCCTCGCCGAGCGTTGCGCCCGGTGATCAGTCCTCGGGTGCTCAGTCCTCGGGGGCGCGCGGGTAGGTCCCCAGGATTCGGACCACCTGGGTCTCGCTGCGGAGCGCGGTAATGGCATGGGCGCACGCGGGCGATGCGGGATCCGCATCCAGGTCCACCCAGAACAGGTATTCCCAGCGTGAGCCGAGCTTCGTCCAGGGACGTGATTCCAGGCGGATCATGTTGATCCCGCGGGTCGCGAACGCCCCGAGCGAGCGGTACAGCGACCCCGACACGTTGCGCACGGCGAACACGAGAGACGTTCGCAGCGGCCCGGCCACGGCTTCGGCCCGAGCTGCGGCCAGCACCGCCGGCCCGTCGCCGGGCCGCGCGATCACGTGGAACCGGGTGCGGTTCGCGTCGCCGGTCTGGATTCCGTCGGCGATGACCTCCATCCCGTAGATCGGAGCGACGCGCGCTGACGCGACGGCCGCGGCTCCGCGCTCCCCTCGATCTGCGATCTGCTTCGCTGCCCCCGCCGTGTTGTACGTGGTCTGGATCGTCCACGGGCGCGACCGGAGGAAGTCGTCCGCCTGGGCCAGCGCCGCGGAGATGGAGTAGACGCGCTCGATGGTCTCCAGTCGCTCCCCCGGCAGGGCGAGCAGGGCCAGCTGCACGGGAACGGACACCTCGCCTACCACCGGCAGGTCGAACTCGTAGAGCAGGTCGAGGTTCTCCCGGATGGTCCCGAGCAGGGAGCTCTCGACCGGGACGACGCCGGCATCGGCCGAGCCGTCGCGGACGGCCTCGAAGGCGGCCCGGAACGAGGACTCCGGCACGGCCTCGGGCGAGGCGAAGAACCGCAGCACTGCCTCCTCGGCGAACGCACCGGGCTCCCCGGTATAGGCCACGCGGAATGGGCGATCGATCATGGCCGGCGGCCCCGTGCCACCTGGACCGAAACGGGGATCGCATAGTGCCCGTCCGGCCGCCGGTGGACGTCCGCCAGCCGGTCGAAGGCCACGCGGATCCGGGCCTGGACATCCGGCGGCTGGGCCGTCACGAGCGGCGGGATCCGGACGGCCGAATCCAGCACCCCGCGCCACAGCGTGTCAAGGTCCGGGACCATCGCCTCGAACATGACCCGGCCGAGGCCCACGTCCTCGAACCCGGAATTCGTGAACAGCACGCGCAACTCCTCGTCTGTTCGGAAGTTGGTGGGACCAGCCGGCAACCCGGGCGGCGGTGGCGCCTCGGCCTCGACGACCGCATCAAGCATCAACCCCAGGACACGGTTCCGTCGCGGATCATCCCACGAGGAGAGCGCCAGCCAGCCGCCGGGCCGCAGGACCCGCATCGCTTCGCCCAGGGCTGCTTCCTGCCGGCCCACGTGATTGAGCACGAAGTTGCCGACCACGGCGTCGAACGCCCCCTCCCCGGCCGGGATCGCCTCGAAGGACCCCACCCGAAACGGGATCGATGGATGGGCGAGGGCCGCCCGCCGGACCATGGACGGCGCGACGTCGATGCCCACGGTGTCCGCCCCAAGCGCGGCGGCCGCCGCGGCCAGGTCTCCCGGGCCGCTGCCCACGTCGAGCACCTCGTGGCCTGCCGCAACGCCGGCGCACGCGAGGAGCGTCCCGACCACACGGGCCGTCAGCGGCCGCAGGAACGCATACGAACCGGCGCGCGCCTCCCAGCCGGCCGCCTCGAACGCGTTGAACGCCTCGGCATCGATGGGCGGCAGACCGCCGGACGCGACGGCGGGCACTGGACCGGTGGGCGCGAGGCCGGCGCCGGAACTGGGACGGCCCCGGGCAGGCCGCCGCCTAGCGGTTGAACCACTCGGTCGTGTCTATCGGGCGGGCGTCGTCGTCGAACTCCGCGACGGTGCCGCCTGGATCCGCGCCGGCACCGCGGCCCCGCCGGGACCCGGCCGCCTCCGCCGCCCCCGACCAGGATGGATCGGCCAGCATCGCGTTCAGCGCGTCCACGTAGGCCTCGACCGAGGCCGCCACGATGTTCGTGCTGGCAACCTCGCCCGCGTAGTTCCCGCCGGAGCGCGGCCCCTCGGTATCCGCCGGAGGGGCGATCCGGACGGTCACCCGCCCCTCGGCGTCCGGCCCCTCGGCCAAGGCATGCACGTCGTACGCGATCAGAACCGGGTGTCCGCCGAGGATGTCGACGAGGGCCCCGTCCACCGCGCGGAGGAGCGCATCGACGGCCCCGTTGCCCTCCGCGGACGCCTTCCAGTCGTGGCTGCCGGCCTGGAGCACGACAGCGGCGCGGCTGTTGACGTTGCTCCCGGACGTGACCGTCCAGCGCCCGAGCCGGATCGGGTCTGGATCGGCGGAGGTCGAGGTCGGATCGGTCACGCCGCGCCTCCCGCCGCCTCGCCGGCCGCTCCGTTGCCGTTGGTCGTCGTGAAGTGGCGCTCATCCCGGCGACGGAGCTCCGCCCCGGACTTCGAGATCGCGTACTCCAGCGAGTCTGCCAGCGCCTGCGCGGACGCCGCGATGATGTTCGTGTCGCTGCCCATGGTGCTCCAGGTGCTCGAACCGTCCTGCGAGTCGATGATGACGCGAGTTCGCGCTGCCGTCGCGGTGGCCCCGTCGAGGATGCGCACCTTGTAGTCCACAAGGTGGACCTTGTCCAGCACCGGGTAGAACGCGCGCAGGGCCTTGCGCAGCGCGCCGTCCAGCGCGTTGACCGGGCCGTTGCCATCGGCGGCGGTGTGCAGGATCTCGCCCGCCACCTCCACCTTGACGGTGGCCTCCGCCAGGAGCTCCTGGCCGGATCGCTGCTCCACCAGGCACGTGTAGTCCACGATCCGGAACGGGGCCAGGTAGTCCTTCGCCTGGCGGCGGATCAGGAGCTCGAACGACGCCTCGGCGCCCTCGAACGCGAGGCCCTCGTTCTCGAGCCGCTTGATGATCCGGCTCAGCTCCCTGGGATCCACGATCCCCGCGAGGTCGTGGCCGAGCTGGCGGGCCCGGATCTCCGTGTTGGCCCTGCCGCCAAGCTCCGAGACCACCAGGCGCCCGACGTTCCCCACGGCCGTCGGATCCACGTGCTGGTAGCTCCGCTCGACCTTGGCCACCGCGGCACCGTGCACGCCGCCCTTGTGGGCGAACGCCGACCGGCCCACGTACGGCTGGTAGTCGTCCGGATTGATGTTGGCGATCTCGGCCACCGAGCGGGACAGGTCCGTGAGCGCGACAAGGTCTCCGCCGCCCACGGGGCTCAGCTCGTTCGGCGTCTTGAGCGCCAGGTTGGCGACGATCGAGACCATATTCGCGTTGCCGCAGCGCTCGCCGTAGCCGTTGATCGTCGCCTGGACATGGCGGACTCCCGCCTGGACGGCCGCGATCGAGTTCGCCACCGCAAGCTCGGCATCGTTGTGGGTGTGGATGCCCCAGGTGACGGCCGGCGCGCCCGGATCGCCCTCGAGCGAGCCCCGGACGTCGCCCAGGATCCGCACCAGCTCGTCGGTCAGCGTGCCGCCGTTCGTGTCGCACAGGACGAGGCTCCGGGAACCGGCGTCGCGCGCGGCTCGCAGAGTGGCCAGCGCGTAGTCCCGGTCCGCCCGGTACCCGTCGAAGAAGTGCTCGGCGTCGTAGACCGCCTCCCGTCCGTGATCCACGATGAACCCGATGGAGTCCGCGATCATGTCCAGGTTCTCGGCCGGCGTGGCGCCCAGGACCTCGGTCACGTGGAGCAGCCAGCTCTTGCCGAAGATCGTGACGACCGGCGTCTCGGCTGCCACCAGCTCGCGCAGGTTCGGGTCGTCGGCGGCCTTGTTGGCGCGGTGGCGGGTGCTCCCGAACGCGGCCAGCTTCGCGGTCTCCCAGCGCACCTTGCGGGCCGCCGCGAAGAACTCGATGTCCTTCGGGTTGGAGCCGGGCCAGCCGCCCTCGACGAATGGGAAGCCGTACTCGTCGAGCATGCGTGCCACGCGCAGCTTGTCCGCGAGCGAGAGCGTGATGTTCTCGCCCTGGGTGCCGTCGCGAAGGGTGGTGTCGTAGAGGATGACGGGTTGCTCGCTCATGCCGGGAGCCCCACTCGGTCCCCGATCACACGTGCCATCTCCGTTGTCCCGACCACCGTGCAGGCCGCGGCCTCCGCCGGGTCGGACGGGACGAGGTCCCTGGTCCGGAAGCCGCTCGCCAGCGCGTCGTTGACGGCCGCCTCGATGGCGTCCGCGGCCGCGGCCTGGCCCAGCGACCAGCGGAGCATCATCGCCGTCGACAGGATCATGCCCAGCGGGTTCGCGATGTCCTGGCCGGCGATGTCGGGAGCGGAGCCGTGGATCGGTTCGTACAGGCCGTGGCGGCCGTGCGCCGTGGTCCGGGTGCCCAGCGACGCGGACGGCAGCATCCCCAGCGAGCCGGCGATGACCGCCGCCTCGTCCGAGAGGATGTCGCCGAACAGGTTCTCGGTCACCAGCACGTCGAAACCGGCCGGCCGGCTTGCGAGAACCATCGCGGCGGAGTCGACCAGGCGGTGCTCCAGGGCCACGTCCGGGAAGTCCGCGTGGACCTCCTCGGTGACCTTGCGCCAGAGCCGCGACGTCGCGAGGACGTTGGCCTTGTCCACCTGGGTCAGCTTCCGGCGACGGCCGCGGGCCAGCTCGAAGGCCAGCGTGACGATGCGGCGGATCTCGCCCTCCGTGTACCACAGGGTGTCGATGGCGGCCCGACCCTCGGGCGTCGTGCGCTGCTCCGACGGGCGGCCGAAGTAGAGCCCCGAGGTCAGCTCACGGACGATGAGGCAGTCCACGCCGTCCAGGAGCTCCGGCTTGAGCGGCGACGCCGAGATGAGCGACGGGTTGACGGTGATCGGCCGCAGGTTGGCGAACAGGCCGAGGCCGCCGCGGAGGGCGAACAGCGCCTGTTCCGGGCGGACGGCGGCGTCCGGGTCGTCCCACTTCGGCCCGCCGACAGCGCCCAGGATGACGGCATCGGCGTCGCGACACGCCTCCACGTCCTCGGGACGGATGGGAACGCCGTAGGCATCGATCCCCGCCCCGCCGACGATCAGCTCCTGCCAGGCGAAGCCGAACCCGAACCGACGGCCGGCGGTCTCGAGGACAGCGACCGCGCCGGCGACGACCTCGCGCCCCACCCCGTCACCGGGGATGAGCGTGACCCGGTAGGTGAGCGCCGGGTCGACGACACCCTCCGTCACGGGAGCTCCTCGCCCATTGTCCGGCCGACGAACGGCACCTGGATGCCGTTGATCTCGGCGCCGTGCAGCTTGTTGGCGGCCACGAGGTACGCCTCGAGCGAGGCCTCGATGATGTTGGTCGACAGGCCGTGGCCCGTGACCACGAGCGCCCCCGGGCCCTCGTCGGACGAGCGGCGGGCCCGGACCATCACCTGGCCCTGCGCATCGCCGTCGCCGGAGACGGCCTTGATCTCGTATTCGGTCAGGACCAGGTACCAGCCGAGGACGGGCTTGATCGCCTCGTCGACGGCCTTGTACAGCGCGTTGACCGGGCCGTTTCCGGTGGCGTCACCCGCCTTCGCCTGGCCGGCGACCACCAGCGAGATGCTGCCCGCGGAGTGCCCGCCGGACGAGGAGCTGATGCTCCAGCCCAGCAGCTCGATGGACCGCGGCACGTCCGACTTCTGCTGCTCGACGAGCGCGAGCAGGTCCGCGTCCGTGACCTCCTTCTTGGTATCGGCCAGCGCAACCGCGGCCCGGTAGATCTCGTCCAGCTCGTCGCTGGCCACCTCCTGGCCCAGCTCCCGGAGCTTGCCCTGGAGCCCGCGCCGGCCGGACAGCTTGCCGATCGACAGGGTGCTCCCGGACAGCCCGACGGACTGCGGGGTCATGATCTCGTAGGTCAGCGGGTTCTTCAGGAATCCGTCCTGGTGGATGCCGGACTCGTGGGCGAACGCGTTGGCGCCGACGATGGCCTTGTTGGGCTGGATCGCGAAGCCGGTCAGGTAGGACACCAGGCGCGAGGCCGGGGTGATCTGCTCGGTCTGGACCGCGGCCGCGAGGTCCGGGAACTGCCCGGGGCGCGTCCGAAGGGCCATGACGACCTCCTCCAGGGAGGCGTTGCCGGCCCGCTCGCCGAGGCCGTTGATCGTGACCTCGACCTGCCGGGCGCCCGCCTGCACGGCGGCCAGGGTGTTCGCCGTGGCGAGCCCCAGGTCGTTGTGGCAGTGGACGCTGACCGTCGCGTCGCGCCCGACCCGGTCCACGACCCGGCCGACCAGGGCACCGAACTCGGCCGGGATGGCGTAGCCGACCGTGTCCGGGATGTTCACCGTGGAGGCACCGGCCTCCACGACTGCCTCGTACACCTCCAGCAGGAACGCGTCCTCGGTCCGCGAGGCGTCCTCGGCGGAGAACTCGATCTCCGCATCGGGGCCCAGCGTCTTGCGCGCCCAGCGCACCCAGCGCCGCGCCTCGGCGAGGGCCTGCTCGCGGGAGATGCGCAGCTTGTGCGTGAGGTGGATGTCGCTGGTGGCAATGAACAGGTGCAGGTGAGGACGCTCGGCGATCCCGATGGCCTCGACGGCGCGCTGCGGGTCGCCGTCCTTGCAGCGGGCGAGGGCCGCTACCGCGATCCCACCCTTCGTCTCCTCGGCGATCCGGCGGACCGCCTCGAAGTCACCGGGCGAGGCGGACGGGAAGCCCGCCTCGATCACGTCCACCTTCAGCCGTGCGAGCTGGCGTGCGACGTCCAGCTTCTCGGCCGCCGTCAGGCCGGCGCCGGGTGCCTGCTCGCCATCGCGGAGGGTGGTGTCGAAGATGCGGACCGAACCGGCCGCAATGCCCCCGCCGAACCGCGGGTGCGTGGCCTCGAAGGTCATCGTCCACCCTCCCCCGACGGAGCGCTGCTGGCCACTGCCTGGGCCTGACCGGCTTCGACCACCACCGGCTTGAGGAACGGCATCTTCGCCCGGAGGTCGGCACCGACCTGCTCGATCTGGTGATCGTGATCCTGCTGGCGAAGCCTCGCGAAGGTCTCGCCGCCGGACTCCTGCTCCGCGATCCAGCGGGTTGCGAACGAGCCGCTCTGGATGTCGGTCAGCACGTCCTTCATCGCCGCCTTCGAACCCTCGGTCACGCGGGGGCCGGAGACGTAGTCGCCGTACTCCGCGGTCTCGCTGACGCTGAAGCGCATGAAGTTGAGGCCGCCGCGGTACATGAGGTCCACGATCAGCTTGAGCTCATGCATCGTCTCGAAGTAGGCGAGCTCGGGCTGGTAGCCGGCCTCGACCAGCGTCTCGAACGCGGCCTTCACCAGGGCGGACACGCCACCGCAGAGCAGGGCCTGCTCCCCGAACAGGTCGGTCTCGGTCTCCTCCTTGAACGTCGTCTCGAGGACGCCCGCCCGGGTGGACCCGATACCGCGGGCGTAGGCCAGGGTCCGCGCGCGCGCTGTCCCGGTACCGTCCTGCTCGACCGCGAACAGCGCCGGCACGCCGCCGCCCTGCTCGTACACGCTCCGCAGCAGGTGCCCGGGGCCCTTCGGCGCGACCATGCCCACGTCCACGGTGGCGTCGGGCTGGATCCGCCCGAAGCGGATGTTGAACCCGTGGGCGAACATGAGGAGCGAGCCCGGCTTGAGGTTGGGGGCGATGTCGGCGTCGTAGACCGCCTTCTGGGCGGTGTCGGGGACCGCGATCATCACGACGTCGGCGGCCTTCACCGCGTCCGCGGTGTCGAGCACCCGCAGGCCCGCGGCCTCCGCCAGGGACCGGCTCTTGGAGCCCGCCGCCAGGCCGACGACGACGCTCACGCCGCTGTCACGCAGGTTGAGGGCATGCGCGTGGCCCTGGCTCCCGTAGCCGATGACCGCGACGGTCTGTCCGTCGAGCGCCGCCGGATCGGCATCGGCGTCGTAATACATTCGAGCGGTCATAGCTTGAGAGCCTCCTCGATGGACCCGGCGCCACGCAGCATCACCACCGCGCCGGTCCGTACTAGTTCCTTGATCCCGTAGCCGCGCACCAGCGCGACGAGACTGTTGATCTCGGCTTCAGTGCCGCTCGCTTCGACGATGACGGCATCCGGGGCAATGTCCACGATCCGGCCCTTGTAGAGCTCGACGATCTTGATGACCTCCGCCCGGTTGGTATCGGTCGCGCGGACCTTGAGCAGCGCGAGCTCGTGCTCGACCACCTGGTCGGCCGTGACGTCCTGCACCTTGAGCACGTCGATCAGCCGGTAGAGCTGCTTGGTCGCCTGCTCCACCGCGACGTCGTCACCGTGGAGGGTGACGGTCATCCGGCTGATGTGCGGCTTGTCCGTCCGGGAGACGGCCAGGGAGTCGATGTTGAAGTTGCGCGCCCGCATGAGGCTGGCGACCCGGTTCAGGACGCCGGGCCGGTCCATGACGAGGACGACGAGGATGTGGCGGTGTCCCGCGCCGGTGCCGGGGAGGGAGCGTGGCGGCGGGGCGGTGTGGGCGGGCGCCGGCGCCGGGTCGAGCGCCGCTTCGGGCGGGGTGGCCGGCTTGGCGGGTGTCTCCTGGTCGGGACTCATTCCTCGGGCCCTCCCCAGGTCTCGATCAGGTCGGACAGGCCCTTGCCCGCCGGCATGATCGGGAAGACGTTCTGCTCCTGCTCGATCTCGAACCAGATGAGCGCGGGCCCGTCGACGGCCCGGGCCGCCTCGATGGCGCCATCCACCTCGCCGGTCGTGGTCGCCTTGAAGGCCGGGATGCCATACGCGTCGGCCAGCTTCGCGAAATCCGGGCCCGGCAGGTGCGAGGAATGGTAGTTCTCCGCGTAGAAGATCTCCTGCCACTGCCGGATCATGCCCAGCTTCTTGTTGTCGAGGAGCGCGATCTTCACGGGGATGCGATCCGCCGCGAGGGTCATCAGCTCCTGGCTGGTCATCTGGAAGCCGCCGTCACCGCAGATCGCCCACGTCTCCGCGGTCGGATTGCCAAGGGCGGCGCCCATCGCGGCCGGGACCGCGAAGCCCATCGTGCCGAGGCCGCCCGAGCTGATGTGGCTGTGTGGCCGGCGGAACCTGGTATAGCGGGCGAGCCACATCTGGTTCTGGCCCACGTCCGCGACGTAGGTGGCGACGTGGTCGGTAAGCTCACCGATCCGGCTCACCACGAAGTCCGCGGACAGGACCCCCTCCTTCCAGGCGCCCGACCCGTGCCAGGACGACTCCTCGGACTCGCGGCGCCACTCGGCCAGCTGGGCGTGGTACTCGGCGCGTGCCTCCGGTTCCACCTGGGGAACCAGCCTCGTGAGGCCGACGATGACGTTCTTCGCGTCGCCCACGATCGGGACCTCGACGGCCACGTTCTTGCCGATCTCGGCCGGGTCGATGTCCGCGTGGATGATCCGCGCGTACGGGGCGTAGGTCTTGACGCTGCCGGTGACCCGGTCGTCGAACCGCATCCCGATGGCGATCAGGAGGTCGGCCGACTGGATCGCGCGGTTCACGTGCTTCCAGCCGTGCATCCCCATGTAGCCGTAGGCGAGGGGATGGTCCTCGTCCATGGCGCCGATGCCCAGGAGCGTCCAGGCCACCGGGATCTGCGCCTTCTCCGCGAAGGCCCTGAGCTCGTCCCAGGCCTCGGCGATCAGCACGCCGTGTCCTGCCAGGATCAGCGGGCGCTTCGCCTGTGCGATCTCCCGGGCCGCCAGCTTCAGCTGCCTGGGGTGGCCCTCGGTGTTGGGCCGGAAGCCCGGCAGGCCGGCGATCACGTCCGCGAGCGAGGGGTGCTCGGCACGTGTCTCCTGCTGCAGGGCGTCCTTCGTGAGGTCCACGTGCACGGGCCCGGGACGCCCGTGCTTCGCGATGTAGAAGGCCTCGGCGATGACACGAGGGATGTCGTCGGCGTTGCGGACCAGGTAGTTGTGCTTCGTCATCGGCAGCGTGATGCCGGTGATGTCGATCTCCTGGAACGCGTCCTTGCCGATCAGTGATCCGGGCACGTTGCCGGTGATCGCAACCATCGGCACGGAGTCCAGCTGCGCCGTGGCGATGCCGGTGACGAGGTTGGTGGCACCGGGGCCGCTGGTCCCCATGCAGACACCGACCCTGCCGCTGGCCCGGGCGTAGCCGTCGGCCGCGTGGGCGCCGCCCTGCTCGTGCCGGACGAGGATGTGGCGGATCTCGGGGTAGTCCCCGAGGATGTCGTAGATCGGGAGGATGACGCCGCCCGGGTAGGAGAACAGCGTGTCCGCTCCCTGGCGGATGAGCGCCTCCATGAGCGCGTCGGCGCCGATGCGGGTCCGCTTCCGGGTCCGGACGTCGTGGAGCATCTCGCGGCGGGCCTGCTCGATCGCGGCTGCCGCCGCCGTGCCGTCACCCGGCACGTGGCTCCGACGTCCCGGCGACCCGCCGGCCTGATCGGCCGGCGGCTCTCCCTTCGTCATCGTCATCCGTTCTGTCCCTCTCCGTCCGGCGAGCCCCGCGACCTCCGGACATACAAAGACCCTCGCCACCCGGCGAGGGTCCCTTCGGTTGTCGGTGGTCGGCGCCTCAGCGGCTGCCGTCCCTCCGCGTTCCTCCGTTCTCCCGCCGGGAGCCGGTAATGAGGAGGCCAAGAAGGCTCTCAAGCCCGAGCTGGAGCGAGCGAAGAAGATCGAGAAGGGATACCCGGCTGGTGTTCAGGTCGCGCAGGGGCACGTTGACTCGGCGTCCATCGGCCGTCACGACGACGGCGACGGTGCTGCGGTTGCGGCCCTGGAAGAAGTCCAAGCGACCCGACTCCTGCTAGCCCGTCAGGCGACGGGTCCGCGAAGGATACCCGCCGGCCCCGCATGGGCGCAACCGCAGGCCCCGCATGGGCGCAACCGCAGCCCGGCATGGGCGCAACCAGCGAACCACAACCCCTGTCCTGGAGGGGGCGGCGCGTCGCCCCGGGCGCGGCCGCTGGTAACCTTCTTCTCCCCGCAGCCGCAGCAGAGCAGTCCAAACCCGATGACCAGACCGCGCACCCTCGTCGAGAAGATCTGGGACGAGCATGTCGTCTCCCAGGACCCGGACTCCCCCGCCGTCCTCGCCATCGACCTGCACCTCGTCCACGAGGTCACCAGCCCGCAGGCGTTCACGGGACTCCGGAACCGCGGCCTCAAGGCGCGCCGCCCGGACAAGACCGTCGCCACGGCGGACCACGGCACGCCAACCACGCCGCGCGGCCTCCCGATCGTGGACATGCAGGCCGCGGCACAGATCAGGCAGCTCGAGACCAACTGCGCAGACTTCGCCATTCCGCTCCACGCCTTCGGCAGCGACACGCAGGGCATCGTCCACGTCATCGGGCCCGAGCTGGGGCTCACGCAGCCCGGCATGACGATCGTCTGCGGCGACTCGCACACGGCCACGCATGGGGCGTTCGGCTCGCTGGCGTTCGGCATCGGGACCAGCGAGGTGGAGATGGTCCTCGCGACGCAGACGCTGCTCCAGCGCAAGCCCCTGACCTACGAGGTCCGGGTGGACGGGCGCCTCGGCCCTGGGGTGAGCGCGAAGGACATCATCCTCGCCCTGATCGCCCGCATCGGCATCGGCGGCGGCACCGGCCACGTGTTCGAGTTCCGGGGCGAGGCGATCCGCGCCCTGAACATGGAGCAGCGGATGACCGTCTGCAACATGAGCATCGAGGGTGGCGCCCGCGCCGGCCTGATCGCACCCGACGAGACCACCTTCGCGTATCTCCGCGGCCGCCGTCACGCCCCGCAGGGCGCCGCCTGGGACGAGGCGGTCGCGAAGTGGCGCACCCTCCCGACCGACGAGGGAGCCGTCTTCGACAAGTCCATCGTGATCGACGCGTCGGCCCTGGAGCCGATGGTCACCTACGGCAACAACCCCGGCATGGGCATCCCGGTCACCGGCCGCGTTCCCCGACCCGAGGACACGCAGGACCCGGCGGCGCGGCGCGGCCTGGAGCGCGCCCTGGAATACATGGGCCTGGAGGCGGGCCAGGCGATCCTCGGCCAGCCCGTGGACGTGGTGTTCATCGGCTCCTGCACGAACAGCCGCATCAGCGACCTCCGTCTTGCCGCGAGCGTGCTCAAGGACCGCCGCGTCCACGAGGGGACGCGCGTGATGATCGTCCCGGGGTCCCAGCCGGTGAAGCTCCAGGCGGAGCGCGAGGGCCTGGACGTGATCTTCAGGGCCGCCGGCGCCGAGTGGCGCGAGGCCGGCTGCTCGATGTGCATCGCGATGAACGGTGACCAGCTCAGCCCGGGCCAGTACGCGGTGAGCACCTCCAACCGCAACTTCGAAGGCCGCCAGGGCAAGGGCGGGCGCACGTTCCTCGCCTCGCCGCTGACCGCGGCCGCCTCGGCGATCACGGGCGTCGTCACCGATCCGCGCACCCTGCCCGGCGTCGCGGACCTCGTCACCGTCGGCGGAGGGTACTGAACATGGCCGAGGGCTTCCGCTCCTTCAGCTCGCGGGTCGTGCCGATGGCGGCCGAGAACGTCGACACGGACCAGATCGTCCCCGCTCGCTACCTCAAGGTCACCGACAAGGAGGGCCTCGCGGACGCGCTGTTCCGCGACTGGCGGTTCAACGAGGACGGGACGAAGAAGGACCCGCCGTTCATCCTGGACCGGCCCGGCATGGAGGGTCGCCGGATCCTCCTGGCCGGAGACAACTTCGGCACGGGAAGCTCGCGCGAGCACGCGCCCTGGGCGCTCCGCTCGTGGGGGATCCGGGCGATCCTGTCCACGTCGTTCGCGGACATCTTCCGGAGCAACGCGCTCAAGAACGGCGTGCTGCCGATCGTCGTGGACCCGGAGACGCACGCGCGCCTGTTCGAGATGATCGCGGCGGACGAGGAGGCCGAGCTCCGCGTGGACCTCGCCGAGCAGGGGATCCTGCTCCCGGACGGCACCACGCTGGACTTCGACGTGGACCCGTTCTCCAAGATGATGCTCATCGCAGGCACCGACGAGATCGGCTACGTCCTGGCGAAGGACGCGGAGATCTCGGCCTGGGAGGATGCCCACCCCCCGCGCGTGGACACCCGGATCGGGACGCCGTCCGCGGGCTGACGGTGAGCGCAGCCTGACGGTGAGCGCGGGCTGACGCAGGGGAACGTCGGACGCGATCGCCCCGCAGCAGCCCCGCCCCGGCGCCCATCGCGTTCCTCGCCGATACTCGCCCGGTGAACCTGTTCGACCTCGCCGCCCTCGGCCTCGTGGTGCTCGCCGTCATCGCCGGCGTCCGCACCGGAGCCCTGCCCCAGGTCGGTGGCATCTCCGGCGCGATCCTCGGCATCGTCATCATCCTGAACCTCGCCCCATGGCTCCTGGACGCCACCGGGTCCCTGGAGCCCATCCCACGCGCCATGGTGGTCCTGGGGCTCACGCTCGGTGCGGTGATCGCGGGCGAGGCCATCGGCTCCGGGGCGGGGCGGATGCTCGCGGATCGGGTCTCGCATGGCACCCTGACGAGCATGGACCGGTTCTTCGGCGGTCTCCTGGGCGCCGCCCAGGCCCTCCTGATCATCTGGCTGATCGGCGGGCTCCTCGCGGTCGGGCCGTTTCCCGCGCCGGCGCGCGCCGCCACCGGATCGTTCTCGGTCCGCCTCCTGGACACCTACCTGCCCGCGCCGACCGAGGTCGT
Source organism: uncultured Chloroflexia bacterium (assembly GCA_963766735.1). Taxonomy (GTDB): domain Bacteria; phylum Chloroflexota; class Limnocylindria; order Limnocylindrales; family CSP1-4; genus CAIXZV01. The sequence continues at coordinate 103,817 of CAVYBU010000027.1, read as the reverse complement.
GGGCGAGATCGCCGGCGCGCTCGACAGCTCCGGCCTGCCGGACGTGTTCATCGGCCTCGAGCCGATCCCGCTGATGGCGGTGGAGACGCCGCCCCACCCCGAGGCAGAGCGCATCGCCCGCGCCGCCCAGGCGGGCACCGTACGAATCGCCACCAAGGCCTGCGGGATCCAGATCAACGGCTCCGGGGTGATGGTCGCCAAGGGCTACGTGGTCACGAACGCCCACGTGGTGGCCGGCGGCACGACCATCCGCGTCATCATCGGCTCCGATGTCGCGGACGCCACGCCCGTCCTCTTCGACCCGGACCTGGACGTCGCGCTGCTCTACGCGCCGGGCCTCGAGGGCACGCCGCTCCGGTTCGCGGCCAGGGACCCGGAACGTGGGGCGATGGGCGTCGCCCTCGGCTATGCCGGCGGCGGACCACTGGTGGTGCTCCCGGCGGCTGTCTCGGGCTCCTACCCGGCAACGGGGCGCGACATCTACGACGACGCGCGCGTCACCCGCCAGATCCTCGAGCTGCGTGCCGCGGTGGATCCGGGCGACTCCGGCGGGCCGCTGGTGCTCCAGGACGGGACGGTCGGAGGCCTCATGTTCGCCGAGTCGCGGACCGATCCCGCCGTGGGCTACGCGCTGACACCGACCACGGTTGCGGCCCGCATCGCGCCGGGCCTCGGCCGGACGGGCTCTGCCAGCGTCGGGAAGTGCGTCCGGTGAGCGACGACAGCGGACGGACTCCTGTTGGCTCGGTTGCCGCCGCCTACTGGGAGATCTTCCTCGAGACCAACCCGCTGTTCGCGACGACGGTGGGCGATCCGCGCTACGACGACCGGCTGCCGGACCCGACCCCGGAGGGCACCGCGGCGACGCTCGCGCGGTACGCCACGCTGCGTCATCGGGTGGAGGCGCTCGACCCGGGATCGTTCGATGGTGACGACCGTGTCACCCTCTCGGCGCTGGGCGAGTCCCTGGCCGCGGACATCGCCGAACTGGAGACAGGACTCCGGGACTGGAACGTGGACCCGACCGACGGCGTGCCGGCGGCGTTCCAGCTGGTGCCCGACTTCCAGCGCCTCGGGACCGTCGAGGACGGCCGGCGGATGGTGGCCCGCTGGCGCGAGATGGCCGTCTACACGGACCGGCACATCGCATCCCTGCGGCGCAGCCTGGGCGAAGGTCGCGTTGCGTGCCGGGTGCCGGCGGACCGGGTCGTGGCCAGCCTCGCGGAGCTGCTGGGCGCGGGAACCGGGGACTGGCCGCTGCTGGCCCCGCTTGCCTCGGTCGGGGAGCTGGATGGCTGGACGACGGCGGACCGCGAGCGGTTTGCCTCGGACCTCGCGGCCACCGTCAACGACGAGATCCGGCCGGCCTTCGCCCGCCTCCACGACGCGCTCGAGACCGAGATCCTGCCGGCATCCCGCCCCGCGGAGCGGCCGGGGATGTGCCACGTGCCGGGTGGATCGGACGGGTATCGTCGGCTGGTCCGCATGCACACGTCGCTGGACGTCGATCCCGAAGCGCTGCACCAGGTGGGCCTGGACGAGATCGCCCGGATCGACACGGAGCTCGCGGAGCTGGCCGCACGGACGATCGGCGCCCCAACCCTCGAGGATGCGCTCGCCCGGCTGCGCACGGACCCGGCCCTCTACTTCGGCACCCGCGACGAGGTCCACGCAAAGGCCGTCGGCAGCCTGGCCCGGGCAACGGAGGCGATCCCCGCCTGGTTCGGGCAGCTCCCGCAGGCGCGGTGCGAGGTCGTGCGGATGGGGCCGCACGAGGAGGCGCACTCGACCATCGGCTACTACCGCCAGCCGGCGGCCGATGGCTCGCGGCCGGGCCAGTACTTCATCAACACCTCCGAGCCCGGGACCAGGCCGCGCTACGAGGCGGAGGCCCTCGCGTACCACGAGTCGACCCCGGGTCACCACCTGCAGACCGCGATCGGCCAGGAGCTGCCGCACCTGCCGGAGTTCCGCCGCCACCTCGGGCCGACCGCGTACTTCGAGGGCTGGGGCCTGTACACGGAGCGCCTGGCCGACGAGATGGGCCTCTACAGCGGCGACCTCGACCGGATCGGGGTCCTCTCCTTCGACGCGTGGCGTGCGGCGCGACTTGTCGTGGACACCGGAATGCACGCGATGGGCTGGCCGCGAGAGCAGGCCGTCCGGTTCATGCTCGCGCACACGGCCCTGGCGCCCAACAACATCGCCAACGAGGTCGATCGCTACATCGTCCTGCCCGGCCAGGCCCTCGGCTACAAGACTGGCCAGCTGGAGATCCTGCGACTTCGCGCCGAGGCCCGCGAGCGACTCGGGGCCGCGTTCGACATTCGCGGCTTCCATGACGCGGTGCTCGGCGGCGGCGCGCTGGCCCTGCCCACCCTGCGGGGCGTGGTCGAGGCGTGGACGTCGAGCCTCCTGCCGGCCACCTGAGCCAAGGCACCGGACGCCGCGTCCGGGCCATACTGGCGACACACGACCTCAGCCCGTCACGACCCCGCGAGGACCCCATGGCCGCCGACCGACCGCTCCCGTACGACCGCCCGACCGATCCCGGCAAGCGCCACAGCCACGCGCTGACCGACGGTCCCGACCGTGCCGCGGCACGGTCGATGCTCAAGGCCGTCGGGTTCACGGACGAGGACCTCGCCCAGCCGATCATCGGCGTCGCGACGACCTGGATCGAGACGATGCCCTGCAACCTCAACCAGCGGCGGCTGGCGGAGTTCGTCAAGGAAGGGATCCGGGCGGCCGGGGGCACGCCGATGGAGTTCGGCACGATCTCGGTCAGCGACGGCGTCTCGATGGGCACCGAGGGGATGAAGGCGTCCCTCATCAGCCGCGAGGTCATCGCGGATTCAATCGAGCTGGTGGCGCGCGGCCACCTGTTCGACGGCCTGGTCTGCCTCGTGGGCTGCGACAAGACGATCCCGGCAGGCGCCATGGCCCTGGGCCGCCTCGACATCCCGGGTCTCGTGCTCTACAACGGCACGATCATGCCGGGCACGTACAAGGGCAAGCCCGCCGACGTGGTCACGGTGTTCGAGGCGATCGGCGCCTACCGCGCCGGCAAGATCACGCTCGATGAGCTGTACGAGGCCGAGAACGGCGCCTGCCCGGGCGCTGGGGCGTGCGGCGGCCAGTTCACGGCCAACACGATGTCCACCGTCCTGGAGTTCATGGGCCTGTCCCCCGCCGGTCTCAACGGCATCCCCGCCGAGGACCCGAAGAAGGACGAGGCTGCGCGGCAGGCCGGGGAGCTGGTGATGACCCTGGTCCACCACGACATCAGGCCGTCGTCCATCGTCACCCGGAACGCGCTGGAGAACGCGATCGCGTCCGTGTCGGCCACGGGCGGCAGCACCAACGCGGCCCTCCACATGCCGGCCATCGCGGCCGAGTTCGGGATCCCGTTGACCCTCGACGATTTCTCCGCGATCGTGGACCGCACCCCGCTCATTGCCGATATGCGGCCCGGCGGACGGTACGCGGCGGCGGACATGTACGACGCCGGGGGCGTGGCACTCGTCATGCGGGAGCTCCTCAAGCGGGACCTGCTGCACGGCGGGGAGCGGACCGTCGACGGGCGGACGATCAAGAAGATCGCCGCCGATGTCGTCGAGACGCCGGGCCAGCAGGTCGTGCACCCGATCGAGACGCCCATCAAGGCGACGGGCGGCCAGGCGATCCTCAAGGGCAGCCTCGCCCCGGAGGGGTGCATCGTGAAGCTGGCCGGCCACGAGCGCCGGTTCCACCGCGGCCCGGCCCGCGTCTTCGACTCCGAGGTCGCGTGCTTCGCCGCCGTCCGGGATCGCAGGATCAATGCGGGTGACGTGGTGGTGATCCGGTACGAGGGCCCGATCGGAGGTCCGGGCATGCAGGAGATGCTCTCCGTCACCGGGGCCCTGGTCGGCGAGGGCCTCGGCGAATCGGTCGCGCTGCTGACGGACGGCCGCTTCTCGGGGGGCACCCACGGCCTGATGCTCGGCCACGTGGCTCCCGAGGCCGCAGTCGGCGGCCCGATCGCGCTGGTCGAGGAGGGCGACTCGATCGTGGTCGACGTCGATGCCCACGAGCTCAACCTCGAGGTGGACGCCTCGGTCCTTGCTGAGCGGCGCGCCCGCTGGTCGGCGCCCGAGCCCCGGTACACCAGCGGGGTGATGGCCAAGTACGCAGCGCTCGTCTCCTCTGCGTCGGAAGGCGCGATCACGAGCGGCGCGCACCTGCGCCGCGTCCTGGCCTCGCGGACCGAGGGCTGAGCCCGCGATCCAGGAGGACGCGCCGATGACGCTGCGGATCTCGTTCAAGACATCTCCCCAGCAGGTCGACTGGGCGACGCTCGACGCCACCTGGGCCCTGGCCGGGCAGCTGGGCGGGTTCGACGGCGCCTGGCTGAACGACCACCTCACCGACCTGGATGACGCGAGCCCGGGCGCGTCCCTTGAGGCCCTGACGCTCCTCGCCACGCTGGTCCACCACGTGCCGGGGGTTCGCGTTGGGCACGGCGTGCTGTCAAACACGTTCCGCCACCCGGTCTTGCTCGCGAAGGCGGCGACGGTCCTGGACCATGCCACCGGGGGGAGGTTCGTGCTGGGTCTCGGCGCCGGCTGGTACGAGGGTGAGCACAAGCCGTTCGGCATCCCGCTGCCGCCGATCGGCGAGCGCATCGACCGCCTGATCTCCGCCGTGGAGGTGCTGCGGCTGCTGTTCTCGCCAGAGGCGGCGGCGGCGCCCGGCGTCACCCGTGAGGACCCGTTCTACCCGTTGGCGGGAGCGGTGAACGCTCCCCCGCCGTTGACACCCGGCGGGCCGCCGCTCTTCCTGGGCGGGCAGAAGCCGCGCGGCATCGCCCTGGCCGCGCAGTACGCGGCCGGCTGGCTCCTGCCCGGCGTGGACGCGGGGGACGTCGCGTACTTCGCGGAGCGGCGGGAGGCGATCCTGCGCGCGTTGGAGCTGGAGGGCCGGGACCCGGCGACGTTCGAGATCGTGGGCCAGGTGCACACGGGCCCGGACACCGAGTCACGCGTGCGGGCACTGGTCCAGGCGCGTGGCCTGGTGGCGGCCGGCGCGACGGAGATGATCATCGGTGTGCCGGCCGGACTGGGGCCGCGCGGCCTCGAGGACGCGCACCGGGATGTGCTGATCCCGCTGCGTTCCGAGCTCGGGTAGGCCATGTCTGGGCTCCGCGGGGCGACGGTGCGCGGTGTGGATCACGGGGACGCGGCCGCGATCGAGGCCTACGTCCGCATCCGGAATGCCGTCGCGCCCGAGAACACCGATTCCGTGGAGCACGTCCGCTGGGAGGTCACGACGTACCCCGGTGAGATCAGCCATTTCCTGGCCGAGGAGACGGATGGAACGCCGGTCGGAACGGCTTCCACCGGCAGGATCTGGACGCGCGAGCGCGGCTGCGAGCGTTTCTGGCTGGGGATCTGGGTGGTACCGGAGGCACGCAATCGCGGTACCGGCTCCGCGCTGTACGCCGCGATCAGCGATGCGGCCCGGGCGGCCGGCAAGACGGGGTTCGAGACCGGGCTCTCGGAGGCGCAGACGGCCGGGCACAGGTTCCTGGCCAACCGCGGCTTCATCGAGATCGATCGGGCCAAGATGGTCCGGCTTGACCTCGAGGGCCTCGAGCCGCCCGAGGTCGGGGCTCCGGGAGGGATCCGCATCGAGAGCATCGCGGCGCGGCCGGACCTCATCCCCGAGGTGCACGCCGTCGCCGTGGAGACCTTCCCCGACATTCCGCAGGCCGAGCCGGTCGACGTGGGCTCGCTCGAGGCATTCGTGGCACGCGACGTGGACCGCGTCGGCATCCCGAAGGACGCCTTCTTCGTCGCGCTGGACGACTCGTCCGGGAAGGTCGCGGGCTACGCCAGCCTCTCCTACTCGGCCGGAAGCACGACCACGGCGTACCACGACATGACCGCGGTCCGGCGTGCATTCCGGGGCCGCGGGATCGCCGGGGCGCTCAAGCGCGCGACGATCGCCTGGGCAGTGGAACACGGCCTCGAGGCGCTGGATACCGGCAACGATGAGAACAACGCCCCCATGCGCGCCGTGAACCTCGGGCTCGGCTACCGCCCGCTCCCGGACTCGATCGGCCTGCACGGGCCACTGGCGCCGAGACGCTGAGCGACCGAGCCTGCGCCGCGGCCTTCCCGGATCAGGGCCGGTTCCGGCGGGCACTTGTCATACTTCCCCCGTGCCCCCCATCGACCTCAACGGCATCCGCCTCCGGAACCGGCTGCTGACCAGCGCCAGCCTGCTGGGCTATGGCGCGGGCAAGAACCGGCTGATCCTGTATGGCCTCTCGCCCATCGCCCAGTGGGTGCCCCTCGAGCGGTTCGGCGCCGTGACCACCCGCACCGTCACCCTCCAGCCGCGCGAGGGCCACTTCACGCTCCGCGAGGACTGGGGCCTGCGAGACTTCCCCGAGATGCTCCGGCTCTACGGCCGCGCCCTCCACAAGGTGGACGGCGGCTGGCTCAATGCCTTCGGCTGGTCGAACATCGGTATCGAGCGCTACTTCGACGAGTACTTCGGCCGGACGGCGCACCTCAACCGGATCGTGTCCGTGGGCGGCTTCTCCGCGGACGAGATCGAGCAGCTGATCGAGACGGTGAACGAGCGCGCGAAGCCTGGCGAGATCGCGGCCGTGGAGCTGAACGCGAGCTGCCACAACGTCAACTTCCCGTTCGGGACCATCCTGGAGGATGCGCTGCGCCGCGCGGTTCCCCGGAGCCGCCACCCGGTGATCCTCAAGGTCAGCCCGGACGAGGACTACCACTGGCAGGCGAACCTGGCGGCCGCCCACGGCTGCGCCGCGATCACGGCCATCAACACGGTGAAGGGCCTGCGGCTCAACCCCGACACGGGGGTGCCATACCTCAAGAACCGGTACGGGGCGATCTCCGGGCGGGCGATCAAGCCCATCGGCCTGCGGGTCGTGGCAGAGCTGCGCGACGCGGGCTTCCGCCTGCCGATCATCGCGAACGGCGGCATCCGCGACTTCGACGATTGCCGCGAGTACTTCTGGGCGGGCGCCGATGCGGTCTCGCTCGGGAGCGCGGTCTGGCTACGGCCGATGCCGCTCTACGCCCTCGGACCGGTCGAGGGGCTGCGGATCCGTCGCCTGATCACGCGGGTGGCGGGGTTCACGCCTCCGGACGGGGCTCCGCACTGGCAACCCGCTGAGGGCCCAGCCGCAGACCCGGCCGCGTGAGCCACCCCCGCATCGCGGTCGTCACGACCGGCGGCACCATCGACTCGGTCGGGAGGGACCGGCTGGACCTCGCCGCGTATCTCGAGACCGGGGTTCGCCTGGAGCCCGGCGAGCTCCTCGCCGGGGTCGCCGGGGAGCTCGCAGCCATCGCGGACGTCACCGAGGTCCCGTTCCGCCGCCTCCGCACCCACGCCATCACCGACGACGACCTCGCTGACCTGGTCGCGCTCGTGCGGGGCCTGGCGAACAGCGGCGATGCGGACGGGATCGTCGTCACGCACGGGACGAACACCCTCGAGGAGACCGCCTGGCTCCTGCATCTCGTGGTAGCGGGCGATGCGCCGATGGTGCTCACCGGCGCGATGCGTCCGGCCTCCGCGCTCTCCGCCGACGGGCCGCTCAACCTGGTCAATGCCATTCGCGTGGCGGCGTCGCCGGCGGCGCGCGGGCTGGGTGCGCTCGTCGTGATGGACGACACGATCCATGGTGCCCGTGACGTGACCAAGGCGAACACGCTGCGCACCAACGCCTTCGCGGACGGAGCCGCCGGACCGCTCGGCTGGGTGGACGGCGACGGGCGCGTCGTGCTGGCCCATCTGCCCGCCCGCGGGATCACCCTGCGGGGCTCCTTCGCCGGCGCGGACCTTCGGAGCCTCCCGCGCGTCGACGTGGTGGTGAGCCACCAGGGCTCAGACGGCACCCTGGTCGATGCGGCCGTGGCGGCCGGAGCGCGCGGGATCGTGAGCGCCGGGACCGGCGCCGGCTACCCGACCACCGGCGAGATCGAGGCACTGGAGCGAGCGGGGGCGGCGGGCGTCGTCGTCTGCCAGGCGTCCCGCGTCGGGTCTGGGCGGGTGCCCCGCGTGCCATCGCTGACCGCCCGTGGCTGGCTCGTCGCAGACGACCTCCAGCCGTGGAAGGCGCGGATCCTGCTCCGCCTTGCGCTCCGCGAGGGCAGATCGGATGCCGACGCCATCCAGCCCCTCTTCGACGCGATCTGATCCCGCGGCGGGGCGGCACCGAAACCCGCCACGGGGCATCATGTCCACGTGACCGATCCGGCCCCCGCGACCACCCCCCTGCCGCCCGATCCCGAGCAGTACGACGCCGTCCGCAACGAGCACGCGCGCAAGCGCGGCCTCCAGCAGCCCTATATCGCCGGTGGCAACGACCCGGACCTTCCGCAGACCGTCGCCCGGGAGCGTCAGTACGTCCGACTGCTGGTTGCGATGACCGCCGGCATCGTCGCGCTCGGGTTCGTGCTCGGCATCATCGCCGTGCTCATCACGGGCCCGTCCTGATCCCGTGAAGGTCCCCGACGGCCCACGCGCGGACCTGCCGTCGGCCGCGCTGGACCTCGCGACGTGGGACGCGGCCCACCAGCAGCTGGTCCGCTTCCTCCGGGATCTCGTCCGCATCCCCTCGATCAACCCGCCGGATCCTCCCGGCGCGGAGACGGAGGCGGCGAGGTTCATCGCCGCCGAGCTGCAGGCGGAGGGACTGGACCCCGAGATCATCGAGCCCGTCCCGGGCCGCGGCACGGTCACCGTCCGTCTCCGCGGCGACGGCACCGGCGGCGACGCGCTCCTTCTCCTCTCGCACCACGACGTCGTCCCGGCCGATGCCACCGAGTGGACGCACCCGCCCTTCGCGGCCGACGTCGCCGACGGCTACGTCTGGGGCCGCGGCACCGTCGACATGAAGGCGATGGTGGCGATGGAGACGATGGTCGTGATCCTCCTGGCGCGACGGGCCCGTGCCGCCGGCCTCGATCCCGCGCGGGACCCCATCCCCGGCCTGCGCCGGGACGTGCTGTTCACGTGCAGCGCCGACGAGGAGGCCGGTGGCACCGACGGCGCCCGCTGGCTCCTGGAGAACCGGCCGGACACGCTGCGCGCAGCCGGCGCCCTGAACGAGGCTGGCGGCGTCTCCATGGACCTGGCCGGGCGCAGGTTCTACCCGATCCAGGTGGCCGAGAAGGGCTTCGAGACCTACCGCATCACCGTCCACGGCACGTGGGGCCACGGCTCCATGCCCCGCGACGACAACGCCGCCGTGATGGCAGCGGAGGCGGTCCGCCGCCTGGCCGTCCCGGGCGAGCCGCGCGTGACGCCGGTGATGCGCCGCCTGCTCGACGAGATTGCCGCGTCACTTCCCCCCGATGCCGCCGCGCTTGCCCGGGCGATCGGCGAGGACGACCCGCGTCGCAGCGATGCCGCCGTGCGCGTTCTCTGCGACGAGATGTACGCGCGCGCGCTGCGGGCCCTGCTGCGGGACAGCATCAGCCCCGACGTGATCCACAGCGGCTTCAAGTACAACGTGATCCCCGGCGTGGCCACCATCGAGATCGACTGCCGCACGCTGCCCGGCACCACCGAGGGCGACATGCGCGAGGAGGTCATTGCCCGCCTCGGCGATCTCGCGCCGCACTGCACCGTGGAGCACATGAACGGCGCGCTGCCGGTCGAGGCTCCCGCGAGCGGTGAGCTGTACGACATCCTGGCTGCCACGATCCGTGCCCATGACCCCGATGGCATCCCCGTCCCGGTCATGGCGCCGTTCGCGACGGACGCCAAGTCCACGGTCAACCTGGATGTCCCCACCTACGGCTTCTCGCCACTCCGGCTTGAGCCCGGTGAGCGATTCCTCGAGCAATTCCACGGCACCGACGAACGCGTGGGCATCGAGGCGCTCCGCTGGGGCCTGCCCGTCCTCTACGACGTGGTCCTCGCCTACTGCGGCTGACGCCAGTTCGCCGCGGTCCACTCCGCTGCCGCGGACGACCGGCGGGCCGAACGCACCGACGGCTCAGCCGCCCCCGCGCACCAGGCGCCCCCGGCGGCTGATCGCGTGCGTCGCGAGGGCCGCAACACCCATGGCGACCAGCGACCGCTCGCCGCGCGGCATCGGTCGGACCGCGGAGAGGAACTGCTCCGCGCGCGCCCGGTCCACGCGCCGCAGCATCGCCTGGCCACGCGGCGTGAGCCAGACCGAGCGCAGCCGGCCGTCGTCCGCCTCGCGCCGACGCTCAACCAGGCGTCGCTTGACCAGCCCGTCCACCAGCCGGGACGTGGCAGATGACGAGCGCCCGATCGCCTCGGCCAGGTCGGCGATCGTGGTCGTCGCACCCTCCGCCAGCACATACAGGGCGGCCAGCTGCGTGAAGCCGAGATTCAGCTCCCCCAGCTGGTAGGCGAACCCCACCACCAGCTCCCGCCACAGCGCGCGGCCCATCGCGACCCGCTCCGAGATCTGGCGCACGTTCTGGATACGAGTCCCTGCCGCCACGACGGATGCCGAGAGGTCCGCCTCGAACGTGCGGGCGATCACGCGGCCCGAGGCCCGGCCGCGTCGCCGTACCACGAGAGCCTCCGGCAGCGCCGGACCTGCCGCGGGGTCGGAAGCACGGGTGCGCCGGACACGAACGGCGCGCAGCGGCAACGACGGCATCGGCTCGGGTTCGGTCACGGTTGGATTCTCACCGCCCGAGCGTAGGCGGGACCCGATATTCCTGCAAGCGTGCACGGATTTCGCCGGGATCCGGTGGCCGTGCCGTACGCTTCCCTCGATGCACCAGATCGCTTTCGTCTTTCCCGGCCAGGGTAGCCAGTTCGTCGGCATGGCCCGCACCCTCGCCGAGACCTCACCCGCCGCCGCAGCCGTCTTCCGCACCGCCGACGAGGCACTGGGTGAGCCCATCTCGCGCCTCGCGTGGGAAGGCCCCGAGGACGATCTCAACCGGACCGAGAACGCCCAGCCGGCGCTGCTTGCCGCCTCGATCGCCTATCTCGAGGCCGTCCGCGAGCGCTGGAACGCGCTCTCGGTGGACATCCCGGACCCGGCCTTCGCCGCCGGCCATTCGATGGGCCAGTACACGGCGCTGGTCGCCGCGGGCGCCCTCGATCTCGCGGATGCGGTCCGCCTCGTCCGGACCCGCGGCCAGCTGATGCAGGCGTCCGGCGCCGGGCGCGAGGGCCGCATGGCCGCGATCATCGGCCTCGATGACGCCCGCCTCCCGGAGCTCGTCGCCCAGGCCTCGGAGCACGGTATCTTCGGCATCGCCAATCGCAACTCCCCGGGCCAGGTCGTCGTCTCCGGCGAGCGTGCAGCCGTGGAGGCAGCCGTCGCCATCGCGAAGACCCTCGGCGCCAAGCGCGCCATTGAGCTGCCGGTCTCCGTTGCCGCCCACTCCCCGCTCATGGCCGAGGCAGCCGACGGCATGCGCAAGGTCCTCGGGGGCATCACATTCAGGGATCCGGTGCCCGCGCTCCTGGCCAACGCGGATGCCCGCCTCATCACCACCGCGGACGGCTGCCGGGCGGAGCTCGTGGATCACCTGACCACCGGCGTCGACTGGGTCGGCGCCATACGGGCAATGCACTCCCGCGGGGTCACCACGTTCATCGAGATCGGGCCCGGCCGCGTCCTCACCGGCCTGATCCGCCGCATCGCACCGGATGCCGTCACGCTCGCACTCGACGATCCGGCGGCGGGCGATCGCCTCTCCATCCCCTTCGCCAACACCGCCGCCGTCGAAGGCACCTGAACAGCGCCTGACGGGCGCCCCGAACGTCCGGCGACCACCCTCCGATCCAGTCCACACCAGCCACCAGACCCGCCCGACCCGCGAATCCAGATCCCGCAGAAGGAGCCCCGTGCGCCAGCCCGATTACACCCGCCGCGTCGTCGTCACCGGCCTCGGCGTCATCAGCCCGGTGGGCAACGACAAGGACACCGCCTGGTCGAACCTGCTCAACGGCGTCTCCGGCCTGGGAGTGATCACCAAGTTCGACGTCACCCCGTATGCCCAGAAGGCCGCAGGCGAGGTCCACGACTTCGATGCCGCCCGGTGGATGGATCCAAAAGCAATCCGGCGCAGCGAGTCCTCCATGTGGTACGGCGTCGCGGCCGCCAAGCAGGCGATCGCCGACGCCGGCCTGGAGATCACGGACGCCAACCGCGAGGACGTGGGGGTCATCTTCGGCTCCGGCGCCGGCGGCCAGCAGCTCATGATCGACAACTGGCACATCCTCCGGGAGAAGGGCCCGGGGCGGGTCGCGCCCACGTTCATCGCCAACGGCCTCGTGGATTCGACGTCCGGCATGATCGCGATCGAGACCGGGGCGATCGGCCACAACCTGTGCGTCGTCACGGCGTGCTCGACGGGCACCAACTGCGTGGGCGAGGGCGCGGAGCTCATCCGGCGCGGCGACGTCCACACGGTGATCGCCGGATCCACAGAGATGCCGCTGCTCGAGGTGGCCCATGCGGGCTTCGGCAACATGCGCGGCCTCGGCTCCCCGCGGCCCGGCGAGCCGATCACCGACACCAGCCGTCCCTTCGACCGGACCCGCGACGGCTTCGTCCTGGGCGAGGGCGCAGGCGGCCTGATCCTCGAGGACCTCGAGGTCGCGACGGCGCGCGGAGCCCGGATCTATGCCGAGGTCGTGGGCTACGGCTCCACCGCCGACGGCCACGACATGGTCCAGCCCATCGAGGGCGGCACCGGCGCGGCCCGCGCGATGAAGCTCTCGCTCCAGCGGCGCGGCGTGCCGGCGGACGAGGTGGACGTCCTCAACCCGCACGGCACCTCCACGCCGGTCGGCGACAAGCGTGAGGCCGACGCGATCTGGACCGTGTTCGGCGACCGGGCCTCGCGCGGCCGCGAGTCGCTGCTGGTAACCGCCACCAAGTCGATGACCGGGCACATGATGGGCGCGGCCGGGGCCTTCGAGGCCTTTGCGACCGTCATGACCGTCGCCGAGCAGACGGCCCCGCCGACCATCAACTTCCGCGAGGCGGACCCGGACGCCGACGTCTGGGTGACCCCCGAGGTCATCCAGCGCCCGATCCGCTACGCCCTGTCGAACAACATCGGCCTGGGCGGGCACAACGCGGCGATCATCTTCAAGCGCTGGGACGGCCGCTGACACGCCGGAGGGAGGGGCGGCCGGGTCGCCGCGCGATGACCGGCGGTCGCCGCGCGATGCCCAGCGGTCGCCGCGCGACGCCCAGCGGTCCGCGCTGGAGCGACCGCTACAATCCTGCCCAGCCATCACCGCCCGTCGCCCCCACCAGGAAGGTGTGATTCGTGCCCTCGACCGACCTCGCGCGCCGTGCCGTCATCACCGGCCTCGGTGCGGTCATGCCGATCGGCAACGACTTCGAGACGTACTGGAGGAACCTCCAGGCGGCCGTCACGGGCACGCGCCTGATCCGCTCCTTCGACGCGAGCGCGTTCGAGGTCCGGATGGCCGCCGAGGTTCTCGACTTCGATCCGGGCCAGGCAATGGATCCCAAGATGGCCCGGCGGATGAGCCGCTACATCCACCTGGCGATGGGTGCGGGACATGAGGCGGTGGCCGCGTCCGGGATCGACTTCGCTGCGATGACCACGGAGGAGCGCGACCGCGTCGGCGTCGTCCTCAACACCGGCGGCGGCGGGATCGAGGTGACCATCGAGGGCACCCACGTCCACGACACGAAGGGCCCGCGGTTCGTGTCTGCGTTCGCCGTGCCGGCCGTCTCCAGCTCGATGGGCGGCTGTCTGCTGTCGATCGAGTACGGCCTGACCGGCCCGGTCATGACGCAAGTGGCAGCATGCGCCACCTCCGTCATCGCCTTCCACGATGCCCTGCGGCTCATCGCCACCGGCGAGTGCGACGTGGTCCTGGCCGGCGGCTCCGAGGCACCGATCGTGCCGATGGGCGTCGCGGCACTCTCGAACATGACCGCACTCTCGAAGCGGAACGATTCGCCGGAGACGGCGTCCCGCCCGTTCGATGCGACCCGCGACGGGTTCGTTTTGGGCGAGGGGGCGGGCGTCTGCGTGGTGGAGAGCGCCGAGCACGCGTTGAAGCGCGGTGCCACGCCGATCGCCGAGATCCTGGGTGGGGCGGTCACCGCGGACGCGTTCCACATCTCCGCGCCGGATCCCACCGGACGCGGCCAGGCGCGCGCGATGACGAACGCCATGCGCAACTCGGGCGTGGCGCCGGACGAGATCGACTGGATCGTGGCCCACGGCACCTCCACGTCCCTCAACGACGTCACCGAGACGCGGGCGATCAAGACCGCCTACGGGTCCGCGGCTGCCTCGCGGGCGATCTCCTCGCCCAAGTCGATGATCGGGCACCTCGTGGGCGCGGCGGGGATCGCGTCCGCGCTGGCGGCACTCGGCGGGATCCGGGACGGGGTCATCTCCCCCACCGCGAACCTCCACACGCCGGACCCCGAGTGCGACCTGGACTACGTGCCGCTCGTCGCGCGCACAGGCCAAGGTGGACACGGTGGCGATCAACGGCTTCGGCTTCGGCGGCCAGAACGCGGTGACGATCTTCCGGCGCTTCGAGGCGTAGCTCCCGGGGATTTCACCTCCGGTTGGCAACCTCCGCTCACGTTCCGTCCGCGGTGCATCGCCCACGATCCTGCAAGGCGCTGCCGCGCAGGAGATCCCGACTCAACTCCGCAGCGGGCGCCCCTCGAACGCCTCGAGGCGCGAGACCACGTCATCCGGGATGACGCGCGGGCGCTCCGTCGCGTAGTCGTAGAGCACCAGGACGTCCTCGGCGGTCGCGACGAGCCGCGCTCGGCCCCGTACGGACGCTGCGGCCGTGATCCGGTGCTCCACGGTGAACGAGGTCCGCCCGATTCTCGCCAGCCGCGATTCCACGGTCAGCACCTCGCCGAAGTACGAGGGGGACCGGAACGTCACCCGCACGTCGGCCAGGATCAGCGACTCTTCCGCGCCGTGGGTCACGAGGCCGAAGGGCTCGCCGGTCACGGCTTCCCAGTACGCGATCCGCGCCGACTCGCAGAAGGTGAGGAACCGCGCGTTGTTGATGTGGCCCATCGCGTCCGTGTCCCCGAACCGCGTCTGCACGACGTAGCGGTGCGGGAACGCGCCCGGCAGATCGCGGGGGTCCGCCGGGACCTCGATGCGGGTGATGGCGGCCTGATCGGTCACGACGCCGAGTCTACGCGCCCGCGCAGGCGCAGGCCCGCGCCGGACCGCGGCGCCGCGCGCGCCGTCCCCGACCTACCGCGTCTCGACCACCAGCGTGCCGGCCATATCGCCGCCGGTGCCCATCGCGGAACCGCCGGAGATCGCGTACTCGCCGGGCGTGTCCAGCACGAACCGCAGCCGGGCCGTCTGACCGGGCCGCGCGACGATATCCAGGTTCGGCACGCCGTCGATCATCCAGTCACGGACGACATCGTCCTCGTTCGCCAGCTCGATGACGGTCCACTCGCCCGCCGTCACCGTGATCGTCGCCGGTGTGAACGTGCCGTCACGCACCGTGACGACCACATGCGGCAAGGACGCATCGACCGCCCGGTCCGCGGCCAGAACGCCGCCCGCGAGCGTGAGCCCCACGACGCCCACGACGACGAGGAACGCGCCGTCGCGCACCACGCCCAGTGGCCCGCGTCGCTGCTGCGTGACATGCCCGGGCCGGACGTCCACCTTGCGCAGCCGCAGCGAGTTCGTCACCACGCTGACCGACGAGAGCGCCATCGCGCCCGCGGCCAGCGCAGGATTGAGGGTGATCCCGAAGGCCGGGTACAGGACCCCCATCGCGATCGGGATCAGCAGCACGTTGTAGGCAAATGCCCAGAACAGGTTCTGGCGGATGATGCGGATCGTGGCCCGCGACAGGGCGATGGCCGAGCCCACCAGCCGCGGATCCCCGCCGACGAGCGTGATGTCGGACGCCTCGATCGCCACGTCCGCGCCCGTCCCGATTGCCACGCCCAGGTCCGCACGGGCGAGTGCCGGGGCGTCGTTGATCCCGTCGCCGACCATCGCAACCCGGTGCCCGGCCGCCTGCAGGCGCTCGACCGTCGCGTCCTTGTCCCCCGGCAGCACCTCGGCAATCACGTGGTCCGCGGCGATCCCCACCTGGCGTGCGACCGCCTCGGCGGTGATGCGCGCGTCGCCCGTGAGCAGCCAGACGTCCATGCCCGCGGCCCGCAGGTCCCGGACGGCTTCGGCGGATTCGGCCTTGACCGGGTCCGAGATGACCACGAGCCCGGCCCCCGCCCCGTCCACGGCCACGAACACGACCGTCCCGCCCTCGGCCGCCGCCGCATCGGCCGCCGCCTCAAGGGAGCCCAGGTCCACGCCTCGCTCCGTCATCATCCGTCGGGAGCCCGCGACCACCTCGGCGCCATCGATCCGCCCGAGCACGCCCCGTCCCACGATCGCCTCGAACGCCTCCGCCTTCGCAAAGCCCAACTCCGTCTCGCGGGCCCGCCGCACGATCGCCTCGCCCAGCGGATGTTCCGAGCCGGTCTCCAGCGAGGCCGCCAGGTCCAGGACGCGCTCCTCCGTGAAACCCTCTGCGGCCACCAGGGACACGACCGCCGGCTTGCCCAGCGTCAGCGTCCCGGTCTTGTCCATCACGACGGTGTCGATGCGACCGGCCGCCTCCAGCGCCTCGCCTCCGCGAACGAGGATCCCCACCTCGGCGCCCTTGCCGGTGCCGACCATGATCGCCGTCGGCGTGGCAAGACCCATGGCGCACGGACAGGCGATGATCACGACGCCGATGAACGCGGTCAGCGCGAGCGTCAGGCGCGGCTCCGGCCCGGCCACGAACCAGATGACGAAGGTCGCCGCGGCGACCAGGAGCACTGCCGGCACGAAGATCTCGCTGATGCGGTCCGCCATGCGCTGGATCGGGGCCTTGGAGCCCTGCGCGCGCTGGACCAGCTCCACGATCCGGGCGAGGGCCGTGTCCCGGCCGACGCGGGTGGCCCGCATGACGAACGAGCCCGTCGTGTTGAGGGTGGCGCCGATGACCTCGTCCCCGGCCTGCTTGGTGGACGGAATCGGCTCGCCGGTGAGCATCGACTCGTCGACCGCCGAAATGCCCTCGATCACGACGCCGTCCACCGGCACCTTGTCGCCGGGGCGCACGCGGAGCAGGTCGCCCGCGATGACGTCCGCGAGGGGGATGTCCTCCTCGACGGCGCCGCGGATCCGGCGTGCGGTGGTTGCCTGGAGCCCGACGAGGCGGCGGATGGCGCCGGTCGTGTTGCCCTTGGCGCGGGCCTCGAGCCACTTGCCCAGCAGGATGAGGCCCAGGATGATCGTCGCGGAGTCGAAGTAGGTCTCGGGATGCAGGCCCGCCGCGTGGACGACCTCGGGCCACATCGTCACGAACACGCTGTACCCCCAGGCCGCGCTGGTGCCGACGGCCACGAGCGTGTCCATGGTGGCCCCGCCGTGCTTGCCGGTCCGCCACGCCGCGCGGTAGAAGCGGCCGCCCGCCCAGAACTGGATGAACGTGGCCGGCCACAGGATCAGCTTGTTGATCTCCGTCATCGGCACCAGGGTCTGGGGCACGAACATGAGGACCATGAACACGATGGCGGCGCCGATCGAGACCAGCGCCTGGAACAGCGTGTGGCGCTGCTCCCGCTCGCGCTCGGCATCGTCGGCGGTGATCTCGTCCTCGAGCGAGACAGCGGCCGCACCTTCGACGGCGAGGACCTCCGCCTTGACCTCATAGCCGGCAGCCTCCACGGCCTTCACCAGCTCGTCCCGCCCGGCCGTGCCCGGGTCCACCAGGACCGTGGCCCGCTCCGTGGCGAGGTTGACGCTGGCCGTCTCCACGCCCGGCGTCTTCTTGAGGAACCGCTCGATGCGGTTGACGCAGGACGCGCAGGTCATGCCCTCGATGGGCAGGATGATCTCGATGGGCTGCGGGGTGGTGGGGACGCGCGCATTCATACTAGGGGGGAGTATAGCAGCGCCGTGGCCGCATTCGTTCAGTCCTGCCCGTTCAGTCCGGCAGGTCCACGGCAACGCCACGCATGGCCCACACGTAGGCGCCCGTCCCGATCAGGGCGGTCCCGATTGCGATGGCGATGGACGCCACGAACGCCTCGGGGGTTGTCGCCCTGTCGTTGATGAGCCGTCCGAGCGGCGCCGGGTCGACCAGCGCGAGTGCCAGGCCGGCCGCACCGGCGCCGATCACGATCAGCCCCGTTGCCCCGGTGATGTACGCCGTCCGCCGTCCCAGGCCGCGGGTCCAGGTCCGCCTGGGCATCCGCCCCTGGGCCAGGACGAGCGCCGCCGTGACGAGGGCAGCCCAGCCAAGGGCGATGAGGTCGGCGCCAACCACGTCGGCCAGCCGGTGCCAGCCCTCCGTGATGGTGCTGATGCCGACAGCGGCCGTCAGGACGATCGCGCCGATCGCCGACAGGGTCCGCAGGCGCCTTGGCGCGACCAGGATCAACACGAACCCGAGCGAGGCGATGAGCGTGACGGTTCCGCTCGGGAAGCTGTTGCCGCTCGCGTACGTCGCGTTCCCGATGAGGTTGGGCCGGTGCAGCAGGTCCTTGAGGCCCTGCGCCGTGGCGTTCGCCCCACCCAGCGTGAGCACGACCGCCGTGGCCATCCCGAACCCGCCCCGGATGAAGGCGAAGATGAAGATTCCCAGCGCGACCAGGGCGGCGGAGGCGAGTCCCGTCAGATCGAGGATGCTGGCCGCAGCGCCGCTGACCGCCGGATCCGTCCCGAACCGTCCGTACAGGATCAGGTCCGCTATGCGCTGCCCGACGTATGTCTGCGTTGTCCCCGCCCAGGCCGCGATCGCGAGCAGGACCGAGAGCAGGCCGACCACGACCAGCCGACGAGCGCTCTGCCCGGGCGTCGCGACCGGAGTTCGCAGCCCGCGAAACCGCGGCCGTCGGAGTCGCATGACGTAGCGGCGCCTCAGCACGATCGCGTCCCGCCGGCGCAGCCGAGACCTGACATGTCGCATCCCCATTCCTGCGCGTGCACTGTGTCGGATCCGGACAGTGCTCGGGCAGGCCCATGATGCCGTACCTGGCGGCGGGCCCGCCGGATCCGGGGACGAGCGGGGCTGCCGGGAGTCATGCAACCATTCGCCGGTGAATTGCGTGGAGGGCTGCATCACCGTCACGACGGCGGACGGACCGTGGGGTCCGGTCCGGATTGCCGCGACCGCCCGCGGCGTGGTGGCGCTGGAACCGATGAGCAGCGCGGACGCGTTCATGATCGGTCTGGCGCGTCGCCGCCTCGGACCAACGGCCACGTTGGAGGCGCACGAGGAGCCGTGTGCCGCGTCCGAGCTCTGCGCACGCACGCGCGACCTGGTGACGGCGGCGCTCAGGGGCGAGCCCGTCCCGCTCGAGAAGGTGCCAGTGGACCTCGCCGACCGCTCGGACTGGGACCGCCTCGTCCTGGGTGCGGTCCGCGCCATCCCCCGCGGCGAGACAGCGTCCTACGGCGAGGTGGCGCGGCGCATTGGGCGAACAGGCGCGGCACGGGCCGTGGGCGGCGCGGTGGGTCGCAACCCCGTCGGCCTGCTGATCCCCTGCCACCGGGTGATCGCCGGTGACGGGTCCCTGGGCGGGTACGGCGTGGCGGCGTTCGGCGGGCGCGAGGCGGCGCTGGCCGTGAAACGGGAGCTGCTCGCCCTCGAGGGCGTCGGCGGGAATACACCTGTCTGACCAACGGCTTGGCGGATGCCGTTCGACCCGCGTACAGTACCGAACTTCAAATGGCGGAGATCGGCCCACGGAGGCGCAACGCCACTTGACGGGGAGGGACCGGGTGCATCCGAAGGTGGCGCGGGGACGCAAGGGGTTCGTGGCGTGAGCGAGGCCCCCCAGGTCGGGCAGAAGGTATCGCCCACGGCGGTGTTCAGGAAGCGCGACTTCGTCCTGATGTGGATGGCCCAGCTGGTGTCCACCGCCGGGTCATCGCTCACGGATCTCGCCGCGGGCATCTACGTGTACCAGGAGACGGGCTCCGCGTTCCTGGTCGGCCTCACCCTGATGGCGACGGCTGTCCCGAGCCTGGTCGTCGGCCTCATCGCGGGCGTCTTCGTCGACCGCTACGACCGCCGCAAGGTGATGATCGCCAGCAACCTCGGTCAGGGCGTCGTGGTGTTCATCATCCCGTTCCTCATCGGCGTGAATCCGGCGCTGCTGTTCGTGGCGATCCTCGTCAACGCGGGCGTGAAGCAGTTCTTCGACCCCGCGTACGAGAGCCTCATCCCGGAGATCGCGAGCGATGAGGAGCTGACGGCAGCCAACGCCTTCCTCTCGATCGCCTCGTTCGGTTCCACCGCCATCGGCTTCGCCGGCGCTGGCCTCCTCGCCTCTGCGTTCAGCCTCGACTGGGCGTTCTGGATCGACTCGCTCACGTTCGTCTTCTCCGCCGCGTGCATCTACCTGCTCAAGGTCCGGGTGACGATGGAGGTCCAGGAGGAGACATCCGTCGGCATCGTGTTCGAGAACCTCAAGACCGGCATCCGCACCATCGGCGAGATCCCGATGCTGCGATCACTGTTCCTGCTCGGAGCGCCGGTGTTCTTCGCGTTCGGATTGTGGAACGTCCTGCTGCTGCCGATGGCGATCACGGAGCTGGGGGCGAGCGAGTTTCAGTACGGCATCCAGGAGGCACTCACCTCGGTCGGGTTCGTGGCGGGCAGTCTGTTCATGGCCCGCTTCGCCGACCGCCTGCAGATGGGCCTGTGGGTCTTCGTCGGCTGTATGGGCATGGGCGTGGCGGGACTCTTCTACAGCGTGTCGCCCGTGATCTGGGTGGCGACTGTCTGGGTGATGGTCAGCGGGTTCTTCAACTCGCCCTCTGCCGTCGCACGGCAGACGCTCCTCCAGCGGCACACGCCACGCGAGCTTCGTGGGCGCGTGTTCTCCGCGCTGTTCGTGATGCGCGACGTGATCTTCCTCGCCGGGATGGCGGGTGCCGGCCTCGCCGACGTGCTGCCGGTCCGGGTGATGCTGGCCTTCTCGTCGCTGATCCTCGTCGTGGTCGCGCTCGCGGCCCTGGTGGCGCCGGGTGTGGGACGCCCCGCGGCGGAGTGGCGTCGAGGGCTCAAGGCATTGCGGGCGATGCCGGCGGGCACGCCCTGGGTGGCCGGTGAGGTGCGGGCGGCCACCATTGCGGACTTCGATCTCCTGGTCGGGCGGCTGGCGACGTTCGGCCGGCTGTCCGGTGCCCAACGGACGGCTTTCATTCGCGAGGCGAAGGTTCGCGACGTCCCGGAAGGTACCTGCCTGGTGACCCATGGCGACAAGGCATCGGCGGCCTACTTCATTCTCGCGGGTGAGACGGCGGCGGGCATCCCGGACGCGGACGGAGGGTTCCGCGGCCTGTCCACGATGAGCGAAGGCGACTTCTTCGGCGAGATCGCGGCGCTCACTGGCAGCCCTCGCACGGCGGACGTGGTGGCCACCACCGCGAGCACGCTCCTGGAGGTCCCGGCCGATGCCCTGCGGGCCGTGATGGGCGTCCCCGAGGTCAGCAAGCTGCTGCTCTCCACCATGACGGAGCGCCTGCTACGCACGGATCAGCCCGACCTGCCGCGCCTCGCCACGATGGATCAGGCAGCTCTACGCGACCTGCGGACGAAGGCACCTGCGGTCGAACCGCTGCCGCGCGCATACACCGAGGCCTGAGGCCCGCGCGCCGGTCAATTCCAGGCGGCTGGTCGATCTCACGCACGAACGTCGGGGCGGGGTCGCCGGTGCGGCAACGGGACGTCGCGCGGGGGGAGGCTGTCAGCCGGGAGCGGCTGCGGGAGCGTCGGGGCAGGCTCGGCGGTCAGCCGCGGGGCACCGGCCGCATCGGGTACACGCCGATCACCACCGGCGTCACCGGATCCAGGGACAGCTCGCAGCCGATGTCCCCGGCATTGAGCAGATCGCCCATCATGCGGCCCTCGTCGGGCGGCAGGCCGATGAACAGCATGTGATCCCCGACGCGCATCGGAGACACGTCGTCGTCGTCTCCGTTGATGCCGAAACGGCGGCGGAGCTCGTGCATCGGGACCCACGGGCGACTCTTGATGAACCGGCGCAGCTGAGCCTGGGTACAGGTGGTGCGGTAGTCCCCGTTGTCGCCCGGGGCTGGCTGCGGATTGGCCGGCTGGGCCGCTGCCGGGGGCGCCGACGCGCGGACCGGCGCGCGTTCTGGCCGGGGCTGGGGCCGGGCGGCGGGCGCTGCATCGGGCGACACGTCCACTGCCTCGGTGGCGCCGACCTCGCCGACCTCGGCGACCTCGGCGACCTCGGGAGCGACGATCGGCGCATCCGTCACCGCAGTCGTCGATGCCTCGACCTCGACCGGGGCGTCAGCCCGGACGTCCGCAGGGTCCTGGGCGCGTTGAACCGCCGACGTCCCGGGACGACCGGGGCGGGCGGACGGGTGCTGGTGTGGGTTCCGGCCGTGCCGGGCGCGCCGGCTCACCGGCCGAGGATGCGCGGGCTCGGGGCCTGCGCGCGAAGGGTGGTCATGTTGGCTCTCGCGTCGGTCGCAAGGGGGCATCGACCGATCGCCGGATGATACCCCGCGTTGCGCCCGATCGCCGATCGCCGGGTGGCGCTCTCAGCCGGCGGCGCCCTTGGCTCCGTACGCCGCAGCGTGGATGGGCCCGTGGGCGCCGAACCCACAGCACGGCGAACCGCGACGGTCCGACCTGTCCCGCGGGATCTCGCTCAGGCGCGCCTGCAGACGAGGTTCCACTCCCCGCCTTGCTCGATGGCCGCGACCCTGCCCATCGTCCCGTCCGGCAGGCGGCACGGGTAGTCGGTCAGCGAGTGATCATCCCGCGCACCCTTGCGGAACGCGACAGCAAGGCGTTCCAGGACGGACGGGCCCGACGCCGGGGACAGGTCCTTCCGGGGGGCCCGCTCGTCGTCGAGCTGTCCGAGTCGCCGACGTTCTTCGGCCAGGTTCTCAGCCTCCATGTCTCGCTCGCTCAACATGCCGAACGCTGTCAGCGCGAATATCTGCCACATGGGGTGCCTCCGGATGGATTGTCCGGGACGACCGGAACGCTGGTGGTGGGCCGGGGGCAGGACGATCGCCTGGTCCGGATGAAGCTTGCTGCTGGGGTCCATATGGCCTACTAGAATAGGGCCACTCGTCACATTCGCAGGTAGCATCGCAGGTGTCAAGCGGCGACCATCCGAAGGCTGCGTCCGGTCGCCTTCCTGGACGGGCGCGGGCGCTTTCAGCCGGGAACGACCAGCAGGTCCCGCGACAGCTCGTTGAGCACGATCGGCCCATCCGCCCCGCACACCACGATGTCCTCGATCCGCGCCCCGTACCGGCCCTCGAGATAGATCCCCGGCTCAACGCTGAACGCCATGCCCGGCGCCAGTGGTTCGGTGCTCCCCGCAACGACATACGGCTCTTCGTGGCCCTCAAGGCCGATGCCGTGCCCGGTGCGGTGGAAGAAGAAGGGTCCGAAGCCGGCGGCGTCGATGGCATCGCGCGCCACCGCGTCGATCCGCTCGCAGGGCACGCCGGGGCGGACCGCGGCCGTCGCCGCCGACTGGGCGCCCTGGAGCACGCCGTAGAGGCGCAGGAACTCCACGTCCGGACCCCTCCCAGGGTCCCCGCCCGTCACCCAGACGGTGCGCGTGATGTCGGAGCCGTAGCCCCCCAGGGCCCCGCCGATGTCGATGACGATCGGCTCCCCGGCCGCGATCACGCGATCGCCGGGGTCGTGGTGTGGCGACGCGCTGTTGGGGCCCGAGGCCACGATCCAGAACTCGGCGTGGTCGTGGCCCTCGGCGACGAGCCGCTCCCGGATCTCGCGCGCCACGTCCGCCTCGGTCCGCCCGATGAGCGGACCGTTCGCGACCGCCGCCACCGCCCGGTCCGCGGCCTGCGCGGCCGCTCGCAGCAGGGCGACCTCGTCCGCGTCCTTGCGCATCCGCAGGTTCCGGAGTACCGCGGAAGCCAGCGAGAACCGTGTCCCGGGAAGTACCTGCTGGAGCCCCAGGACGAACGCCGCGCGCAGCCCGTCCGAGACCGCGACGGCACGCACGTCCGCGACATCCCGGCCGACCGCCTCGCCGAGTCTCGCGGCGACCAGCGCCATCGGATCCTCGGTCTCCTCCCAGGTGGCGATCTCCACCACACCGTGGACGGCGGCCGGGCAGGTCCGGGCGGGGGAGGCCTCCAGACGGGGCGCGACCAGGGTCATCGGCGACCCCGGGCTCGCCGGGATCACGAGCAGGGTCAGGCGCTCCAGCGGCATCGCCTCGTAGCCGGCCAGGTACCGCAGGTCAGCCCCGACGCCAACCAGGAGCGCGTCCAGACCCGCCGCCGATGCCCCCTGCCTGGCCGCCGCCAGCCGCTCCGCGTACCGCGAGGGCGGGATGCCCAGCGCTGTCATTGCCGTGTCCCCCTTGCGGGCCTCCGCGCTGGCGGTCAGGCCGTCGATCCAGGCGGCGAGCTCCCGGTCGCCGTTCTCGAACAGGGTCCGGTAGGCGTGCACGCGACTCGCGCCGGCACTCCGGGCGGCGCGCCGGAGGTCCACGTCGTCGTGCTGTCCCACCGCGATCACCGGCACCCCGGCCGCGGCCGCGGCGTGGAGGCAGGCGAGCCCGTCGTAGGCGCGGGCGGTCAGGTCCACGATGCACCCGGCGACGGACGCCAGGACCCCGTCCAGCGCTGCTGCGGAGCGCACGGGGACGGGCACACCGGCGGAGCGGCGAACGCCGTCGGCGAGGCGCGTGCCCCAGATCAGGTCGTCGGCGAGGACCGCGATGCGCGGCTGGGCCGCCCGCGGACCGGTGGTCACTCGAGCGAGGAGACGAGATGCCGGAAGACGTCCGCGGCCGACACGACGCCGATGGCGCAGCCATCGTCCACGAGCGGGATGTGGCGGAAGCCGCCCACGGCCATCTTGTGGATGGCCACGGCGATCGTGTCCTCGAGCCGGAGCGCCACGGGGTCGGGTGTCATGAAGTCCCGGACCCGGAACAGGGCCAGGCGCTTGTCGACCGCCTTCACGGCCGCATCGCGGTCCGTGAAGATCCCGACCAGCCGCCCCCCGTCGCAGACCACGAGGCAGTCCACGCCGGTCTCGTGCATCAGCCGGATGGCGGCGGCCACCGGCATGGAGGGCTCAACCATGGTCGGGTTGCCGATGCCAAGCGCCTCGACATGGTCGCCCAGGATCGTGTCGTGGTAGTCCGCCGGTGCCTGCGGTACGTCCGCGGCCGACAGGTCGGCGGAGCAGTTGACGCAGGCGTCCTCGCCCGCGAAGTTCTCGGTGTGGCAGTTCGGGCAGAGCATGGTCTACTCCACTGTCCAGGTCTCGCCCGCCCGGAGCGCCTGCGTGAGGTCGCCGGGGCCGGACTTGGCGATGGCTTGCTCGATCTGGGCCTCGATGAGATCCGATTGCGTGGGTCGGTCAACCTCGCGCAGGACGCCGACCGGCACCGGGAACTCGGGCCAGAACATGCGCGACAGGATCAGCGCGAGATACGGGTCCTCGGCGTGCTGGTCGTGGACCAGCAGGTCCTCCTCCGTGATCCCGTCCTCGCCGAGCGTCACCACCTCCGGGTGGAGGCCGCGCAGGCGGATGCCCTTGTCGCGATCCTTGCCGTAGATGAGCGGCTTGCCATGCTCGAGGAACAGCATCCGGTCATCCCGGACGTCGCGCTCGGTGAACTCCCGCCACGCACCGTCGTTGAAGATGTTGCAGTTCTGCAGCACCTCGATGAACGACGCGCCGCGGTGCCGGCCCGCCGCCTCGAGCGTCCGCCCCAGGTGCTCGGTGTGGGTGTCGACCGTGCGCGCCACGAAGGTCGATTCGGCCGCCAGCGCGATCGTGAGCGGCATGATCGGCCGATCCGTCGAACCCATCGGGGTGGACTTGGTCCGCTTCCCGAACTCCGAGGTGGGCGACGTCTGGCCCTTGGTCAGACCGTAGATCCGGTTGTTGTGCATGACCATCGTGAAGTCCAGGTTCCGGCGCATCGAGTGCAGGAAGTGGTTGCCACCGATGGACAGCGCATCGCCATCACCCGTGATGACCCAGACCATCAGGTCCGGGCGAGCGATCCTGAGGCCCGTGGCGAGCGTGGGTGCCCGGCCGTGGATCGAGTGGAAGCCGTACGTGTTCATGTAGTACGGCAGGCGGCCGGAACAGCCGATGCCGGAGATGAACACGATGTTCTCCTTCGGCACCCCGAAGTCGGGCATCACCTTCTGGGTCTGGGCGAGGATCGAGTAGTCACCGCAGCCCGGGCACCAGCGGACCTCCTGCGGCGCGACGAAGTCCTTGCGCGTGAGCGTGATCAGGCCGCCGGCAACGGGGGCGGGGGCCGTGGTCGTATCGGTCATCGGGTCACCCCGGGGGCCGCCAGGAGGCGCTCGGCCTCGGCGACGATCTCGGCGATCCGGAACGGCTTGCCGCGGACCCGCCCATAGCTGACGGCATCCACCAGGAAGGTGCCGCGGATCACGAACGACAGCTGCCCGAGGTTGAGCTCCGGCACCAGTACGGTCTTGTAGCGCTTGAGGACCTCGCCCGTGTTCGCCGGGAACGGGTTGAGGTACCGCAGGTGCGCATGCGCGACGGGCTTGCCCTGCGCCACCAGGAGCTCGGTCGCGCTGCGCAGCGCGCCGTACGTGGAGCCCCAGCCCAGGATGAGCAGCTCTCCCTCGTCGGCCCCGAACGTCTCCAGGGGCGGGATGTCCTTCGCGATGCCCGCGATCTTCGCCGCCCGCAACGTGCTCATCCGGTGGTGGTTGTCGGCGTCGTAGCTGACGGTGCCCAGGCCATCCAGCTTCTCGAGGCCGCCGATCCGGTGCTCGAGACCCGCGGTGCCGGGGATGGCCCATGGGCGGGACAGCGTCTCCGGGTCCCGTCCGTACGGAAGGAACGTCCCATCCCCCTTCACGGCGTTCGGGATGGAAATGTCCGGCAGGTCCTTGACGTCCGGCACCCGCCACGGCTCGGCCCCGTTGCCCACGAAGGCGTCCGAGAGGTAGGCGACCGGGGTCATGTACTTGAGCGCGATGCGCGCGGCCTCGATGGCGAGCGTGAAGCAGTCGGCGGGCGTGGCCGGCGCCAGGACCGGCATCGGCGACTCGCCGTTCCGTCCGTACAGGACCTGCAGCAGATCCGCCTGCTCCACCTTGGTGGGCAGGCCCGTGGACGGACCCGCGCGCTGGACGTTGACGATGATCATCGGGAGCTCGGTCATGACCGCAAGGCCCATGGCCTCGGCCTTCAACGCGATGCCGGGGCCCGAAGTGCCCGTGAGGGCGAGCGCCCCGCCGTAGGCCGCGCCGATGGTGGCGCCCATCGCGGCGATCTCGTCCTCGGCCTGGAAGCTCCGGACCCCGAACGACTTGTAGCCCGCCAGCTGGTGGAGGATGTCCGAGGCGGGGGTGATCGGGTAGGAACCGTAGAACAGGTCCCGCTTGGCGAGCTTGGCCGCCGCGAGGAAGCCCAGAGCGGTTGCCTCGTTGCCGGTGATGTTCCGGTACGTGCCGGGGCTGAGCTTGGCCGCCGGCACCCGATAGGTGGTGTGGAACATCTCCGTGGTCTCACCGAAGGCGTAGCCGGCCTTCAGCGCCCGCGTGTTGGCCTCCACGATGATCGCCCGGTTGGCGAACTTCGTGGCGATCCACTCGATGGTCGGCTCCATCGACCGCTCGTAGAGCCAGAACATCAGGCCCAGGGCGAAGAAGTTCTTCGTCAGGTCGACCTGCTTGCTGGTCATCTCCAGCCCCTCAAGCGCCCGCGAGTTGAGGGTGGAGATGGGGACTTCGAAGACCCTGTATTCCTTGAGCGACCCGTCCGTGAGCGGGTTCGAGGCGTACGCGGCCTTGGACAGGTTGGCGGGCGTGAACGCGTCCAGGTTGACGATGGCGGCGCCCCCGGGGGGCAGGTCCACGACGTTCGTCTTGAGCGCGGCCGGGTTCATCGCGACCAGCACGTCCGGCATGTCACCCGGGGTGTGGATGTCCGACGCCGAGAAGCTGATCTGGAACCCGGAGACCCCGGGCAGCGAGCCGGCGGGCGCGCGGATCTCGGCCGGGTAGTCCGGGAACGTGCTGACGTCGTTGCCGAAGACGGCCGCGGTCCTGGTGAACTGGGTCCCCGTGAGCTGCATGCCGTCACCGGAGTCACCGGCGAACCGGATGGTGACGCGATCGAGCAGCTGGACCTCGCGCTCGACCACTTCAGGTGTCGTCGTCATCCGCCTTCGGCCTGCTCCATGCGCTGATGTGGTCGGGGTGGGAGGTTGAGCAGCTCTTCAGGGAACGATTCCGCGAGGAACTTGAGGATGTCGATCTGGCGCACGACCCCGACGAGGAGCCCATCGCCATCCACGACGGGGACGTTCCGATACCGGTCCGACTGCATCAGCACGAGTGCGTCCAGGACCGTCTGGTCCAGGCGCAGGGTGTTGGGGTTCGTCGTCATGAAAGCCTCGACGGGCGCATCGACATCCACGCCGTACCCGACGTCCGGCCCCACCAGGCGACTGAAGACATCGTTCTCCGTGAGGACACCGGTCAGGTGGCCATCCGCATCCGTCACGAACACGGAGTCACCGGTCCCGGTGCGCTGGATGGCCAGCAGGCACTGGGCGATCGAGGTGCCCTGCTGGACCGTGACCGGGTGTCGGCGCCCGACGACCATGAGGGGTTCTGCCACGAGGGCGGGGACACGCGCTGCTACGGCGCGCTCGGTGATGGTAGCCACGGGGGAAGTGTAGCGCAGCGGACCGACCGGGCAGGCCGGGCGACATGCCGAGGTGGTGCCTCCGCCGCCCGCCGCCTCCGATACCCTCGGCTCCGTGGACCGAGCCCGCCTCACCGGTATCGCGCTCGTCGTCGTCAGCGCGATCGCGTTCGGCTCCGGCGGGCTCTTCGCGCAGCCGGTGTACGACACCGGGGTCGACTGGTTCACGCTCATGGCATGGCGGTTCGGGATCGCCGCGGTCCTCGCCTGGGCTCTGCTCCTGGCCCGGCCACGGTCGCGACGCGCGCTGCGGGCGCTCCCTCGCCGGGCGCTGCTCGTCTCCATCGGCCTCGGGGCCTGGTACGTCACCAACTCGGCGACCTACTACGCCGGGATCACGACCGTCCCGCTCGGGCTGGCGGCGCTGATCATCTACATCTATCCGCCGGTGGTCGCGGTCCTCGCTCTCCGCCTGGGCCGCCCGCTCGAGGGTCGCCGCGCCTGGTCCGCGCTTGCGATCGCGGTGCTGGGCGTCGCCCTGGCCGTGGGAGGCATCGACACGGCAACAGCCCCGCCCCTGGAGGGGCTGCTGCTGATCATCGCCTCGCCCCTGGTCTACTCGGTGTGGATCATCATGGCTGCCCGCCACTCGGGCGAGCGCAGCGACCGCACGGGCCACGAGGCGGACGACGGGGCGTCAACCTCGGTGATCGGGGCGGTCATGCTCACCTCGACCGCCGTTGTCTACTGGACGGCCAACCTCGCGGTCGGCCACCCCGTGCTGCCGGTCGACATCCCGGGCGCGGCGTGGCCCGGGATCATCGCCGTCGCCCTGATCGCCGGGTTCGTGCCGATGCAGGCCTTCTACGCGGGCGCCCAGCGGATCGGTGCCGCCCAGGCATCGCTCGTGTCCACGGTCGAGCCACTCTGGACGATCGCGGCCGCGGCGCTGCTGTTCGGCGAGCGCCTGCAGCCGGTCCAGCTCGCGGGAGGGGCGCTGATCCTGCTGGGGGTGCTGCTGTCCCAGACCCGCGGCCGACCGCGGCCCGGTTCCGAGGGCGAGGTTGCGTTCGACCCCGATGAGCCGCCGCTCCCTCAGCCGATGGTCCGGCTGGGCGAGGAGTAGCGCCGACGCGGATCGGGTCCCGGGTCAGGTGAGCGCGGCCCGCGCGGCCGCCAGCTCCATCCGTGCCCCGGACATCACCATCCCGGAGTCCGATCCGATGCCGATGAAGCCGTAGCCGCGGGCCCGGTACGCGGGTACCTCCGATGCGTCGCGGAGCAGGATCCCCGCGGCCTTGCCATGGGCGCTCGCCGCGGCGGCGACGCTGTCCAGGGCCGCCGTGAACGCCGGGTTGTCGAAGGCGCCGGGGATTCCCATCGAGTGCGACAGGTCGGCGGGCCCAACGAACAGGACGTCCACGCCGTCGATGGCGGCGAGCTCGTCGGCGGCTTCCACCGCGGCCGGCGACTCCACCTGGAACACCCCGAGGATCCGCTCGTTCAGGGTGTGGACCTCCTGATGGGACACCGTGGCGTAGCCGGCCCCACGCGTGCCGGTCGCGACACCGCGGATCCCGACCGGCGGGTAGCGCATCCACGAGACGGTGTCCGTCACGTCGCCCAGCGTCTCGAGCCGAGGGATCATGAGCCCATCGGCGCCAAGATCGAGGATGCGCCCGACGCGCATGCGCTCCGCCGAGACGACCCGCACGACCGCCGACGTCGGCGTGGCCTGGATCGCCAGCAGCTGCTGGAGGAGCTCCGCCTCCGTGCCGGCGCCGTGCTCCAGGTCCACCACGGTCCAGTCGTAGCCGGCGCGCGCGACGATCTCGGCGGACACGGCCGAGCCGAGGTTGATGAACAGGCCGATGGTCGGCTCTCCGGCCAGCACGCGGCGCCGGAGGTCGGAGCGGGGCGGCAACGCCGCGGGAGCGGTCAGGTTCGTCATGTGCAGATGATGCCGCATCGCGGACCGCCGGTTCGGACGACGAGGGACGGGTTCCGGCCCGCCGGGATGGCCGGTGCGACCCGGCAACTCCACCTTAAGGCGGAGGGGTACCAGTACCAACGGGCTATTCCGGAGAATGGCTACACGGGGCTACGTTCGCAGTCCACTAGGCGAGCGATGGAACCCTCGCCGGTACGAGACGAGGACGACGACCATGACAACGCTCAAGTCGTACGCTCAGCGGGCCACGATCTTCATGGGCATGATCGCCGCCTTCGGCTTCATGCTCGACGGAGCCAAGCGCTGGTAGCAGGCACTCCCTGCCTGTCCACCGCCAAGGCCTGAGCCGCCGGAGTATCCCGGCGGCTCTTGGATTCCCGGCGATCCCGGGCGGTCCTCGTCCACCTCACTCGCCCACCTCACAGGTTGCGCTGCGGTCAGTGCCGGCCGCCGTCAGCGCCGCTGGCGAATAGGGGCGGCCGCCCTCAGCCTCGACCGCGCTCCCGCCACATGTTCCGGAGCAGAAACGACACATTTGCGGGGCGCTCGGCAAGGCGGCGCATGAAGTACGGGTACCACTGTCCGCCGAACGGGACGTACACGCGGACCCGCCAGCCCGCGCCGGCCAGTTGCTCCTGCAGGTCCCGCCGCACGCCATAGAGCATCTGGAACTCGAATGAGTCCCGGGCGATGCCCTCGGCTGTCGCGACACCGACCGCACGCTTGATCAGGCGGACATCGTGCGTGGCGAGGGCCGGGTAGCGACCCGCGCGCATGAGGCGGAGCATCTGGCGCTCGTACGCCTCGTCCACCTCGGCCTTGTCCTGCCAGGCGACGGCGGCAGGCTCCCTGTAGGCGCCCTTGCACAGCCGCACGCGCCCGCCGGCCTCGATGATCGCCTCGATGTCCGCGTCGCTCCGGCGCAGCGCCGACTGGATCACCAGCCCGACATCCGCGCCGCCGTCAGCCCAGCCCGTCGGGCGCAGGTCCCGCCAGAGCCCCAGCGTGGCATCGGTGGTGGTGTGGTCCTCCATGTCGATCCGGACGAAGGCCGCCGTCTCCACGGCCCTTGCCACGATCGCGGCGATGTTCTCGCGAGCCAGCGCCGGGTCGATTGCGAGCCCCATCTGGCTGGGCTTGAGCGAGACGTTGCGATCCAGCCCGCCGGCGGCGAGAGCGTCCAGCACGTCGAGGTAGCGGCCGGCAGCCGCACGAGCGTCCTCCTCCGCGGTCACGGATTCGCCCAGGACGTCCACCGTCGTGCCCATCCCTGCGTCGCGCAGGCGCCCGATCGCGGGCATGACCTCCTCGAGCGACTCGCCGGCCACGAACCGGCGAACCATCGGGCGGGTGACCGGCACGCGCGTGGCGAGCCGGCCGAGCGACTTGCGGCGGGAGAGCGCCAGGAGCGCGGTACGCATTGCGCGTTCGGCGATGTCGCCGGAGGCAGATCGGTCGGGCATCGAGGCCTCGGTGTGGTGGAGGGTTGGCAGGCCCAGGGGTTTTCCGCACGGGACGTCGGATCGCAGGCGGCGTCGAACCCGGCGAGGGGGCGCCGCCTGTTGCGCGAGGATAGCGCGGCCGCGCCTCCGCGACCGGGAGCCTCGGTCGCCAGCTGAGGGGCCGGTCGGCACCCGGGTGGGGATCGTGCCTGAAGCTGGGGTTCGCGATTGCCTCTACGTGAGGTGCCCGTTTCGCCGTCGCGCGGCGTTCTCGGGCCCCACGCAGCGTGGCACAACGCGCGGGTCCGGGCTCAGCGGGGCGAACGGTCCACGTTGGCGTGCTTCGCCGGGGCGGCGCCGACCTGCTCGTCGAGCTCGTCGCCCAGCTCGACCGTGCGGCGGTACGCGGCCCAGACGGCCTCCGACAGCACCGTGCGCAGGCGGCCGGACTCCAGCTCATGGATCGCGGCGGCGCTGGTGCCGGCCGGGCTGGTGACCATGTTCCGGAGCACTGCCGGATGGTCGCCGGACTGCTTCGCGAAGCGGGTGCTGCCTTCGAGGGTCTCGATGACGATGTCGTGGGCAATGTGGCGCGGGAAGCCCAGGTGGACGGCCGCGTCGATCATGGCCTCCATCACGAGGAACACGTAGGCGGGGCCGGTGCCCGAGACCGCGGTCGCCATCGCGACCCACTTCTCGTCCTCGACCTCCAGCTCCGCACCCAGCGCGCCCAGCAGGGTCTTCGCCTGCGAGCGCTGGGCCGCGGTGGTGGCGGGCGTCGCGTACCAGACCGTCATGCCGCTGCCGATGCGGGCCGGCGTGTTGGGCATGGCCCGCACGACCTGATCGTGGCCCAGCGTGGCGACCAGGGCCCTGGTCGTGGGTCCGGCAAGGACCGAGAGGACCAGCTGGCCGGGCTGGAGGGCAGGGCCGATCTCCCGCCCGACCTTGGCGAGCGTCTGCGGCTTGACGGCGAGGATGACGACGTCCGCGCCGATCACGGCCTCCGTGTTGGAGACGACGACGCGGATCCCGTGGGTGGCCTCGAGGGCTGCCCGGCGCTCCGCGCGCGGGTGGCTGGCGACCACCTGGTCTGGCGTGACGAGGCTGCCGCGCAGGAGCCCGGCGACCATGGCCTCGGCCATGACCCCCGAACCAACGGTCGCGATGGTGGCGCTCGAGAGGGGAGACATATCGGCCGGAGGATAGCACCGGGCCTACGTGGCCCAGCGGTCGACGCTCAGGCGGCGACGGCGGTGATGAGCAGGAAGAAGCGCCCCGTCTGGGTGCTCCGCAGCGACTCGAAGCCCGCGCGCGCAAGCGTGGCCTCCAGGACGTCGGGCTCTCGCCAGGACCAGGCGATCCCCGCTGGCGGGCCACCCGCCGGGTCGCGTCGCAGCTCGATGATCGCCAGCGTTCCGCCGGGCCGGAGGCGTGCGCGCAGTGACGATGCGGCGGCGTCCAGGCCCGCGCCCCGCACCCGCCCGAGCAGGAACGCGGCGACCACCTGGTCCACGGGCTCCCCCGCCGGGACTGCCCACGGGTCGGCGACGTGCAGGTGCGCCAGCAGCCGATGGGCCACGAGCCGCTCCCGGGCCCTGTCCAGCGCGCCCCCGTCCGGATCGGAGGCGTGGAGCTCGCCGCGCCCGGCCAGGAGCGGCGAGAAGAACCCGACCCCCGCTGCCGGTTCCGCGATCCGCGCGGCGGGCGGTAGCTCATCCAGCCAGCGGGTGACCATGTCGATCTCGGCGGCCCATGCCGTGTCGTGAATGGCGCCGCGCTCGAAGGTGCCGCGTCGGAGGAACCAGTCGTCGGGGAAGGCAGGCTGATGCGGGAGGCTCGCGGAGCGGGGTTCAACGGGAGGATCGACTCGATTCGCGCCCACGGGGCCGCTGGCGGCGCGCTCGGTCAGCCCGATTCGCAGGCGCCCCCGGAGGAACGCGTTGGTGCCCGCGCGACCGAGACAGGCCGGGCAGAGAAGGGCCCATCCCTCGAGATCACCGGGTCCACGGGCCGTCCACGAATCACCGCACCAGAGGCAGTCAAAGGTCGCGCGGAAGGGCATGGTCGGTGCAGGCTCGGAGTCAGGCCAGCCGGTCCCACGTCCGGGGCGGCGCCATGCCGTCGAACGCGACGGGGTCGATCAGCTCCGCCAGCACCTCCACGCCGTCGACGACGCGCGGCCCCGCATGGTCGAAGCACGCGGGACCGTCCACGGCGAAGACCCGGCCGGCGCTGACCGCCGGCAGCGCGTTCCAGCCGGCCGGGCGAGGCAGCCGCTCCCACGCCTCGCGGGTCGCGGCCAGGTCCAGGCCGCGTGGTGCGATGACCAGGACCTCGGGCTCCATCTCGCAGATGGCGTCCCACGCCGTCGGGGCGGGCATCTCGCCCTCGCGGCCCAGCAGCTCCCAGCCACCCGCCAGTCGGACCTGCTCCGGGACCCACCTGCCCACGGCAACCGGCGGCTCGAGGCCCTCGAGCACGATGACCCTCGGCGGGACGAATCCGTGCTCCCGTCGCCCGATGACGATCCTCTCGAGCGCGTGCAGCCGCTCCCGCAGGCCGAGGGCGACGTCCATCGCCTCGTCCTCCGTCTCGGTCATGGCACCGACCGCCTGGATTGCGTTCAGCACGCCTTCGACCGACGTCGGGTCGAGGCGGATCACCTCGGCTTCGAGCCCCAGCCGGGCCACGGCATCGCCGGCATCGCGGTAGCCGATTGCCCCAGGGCCGGACGCGCCACCCGCGATGACGAGGTCGGGCCCGGCGACGACCAGCGCCGCGTCATCGAGGACCAGGCGCGGCCCGGCGGCGGTCGGGTCGCGAGGATCCGCCGTGGTCGTCGCGACGCGGGGCAGGAGCCGGGCCTCCGGCGGGAACGTGCAGGCATCTGTGACGCCGGTCAGCTCGCCGCTCAGCCCAAGCTCGAACAGGATCTCGGTGGCGGCGGGGAGAAGGGAGACGATGCGCACCACGCCAGTCTACGGGCGATGGGCACCCGGCCCGTCAGGGCCGTTCGGGTCGGCTCGTCGCCGCCGGGGCCTGCCCGGCCGGACGCGGCCGGGATCCGGGACGCGGCCACAAGGCAAGGGTTCCGGCGCCGGCACCAAGACGGCCCCGCAGTTGCCTGCGGGGCCGGATGCGCTCGTCGGCCGGCCACGAGTGCCGGCGCGTTACGGCTCAGGCGGGCTTGAGGGCTTCCAGCGCGACGCGGGCCGCGGCCTTGTCCGTGAACCAGGTGGCCTCGACGGCGGTGTAGCCGGCCCACTCGGCCGGGAGGCTCTCCTCCGGGAAGATCGCGTTGACGGGGCACTCGGGCTCGCAGGCGCCGCAATCGATGCACTCGTTGGGATCGATGAAGAGCTTGCGGTCAACCCCTTCCTCGAAATGGATGCAATCCACGGGGCAGACGGACACGCATGCGGTGTCCATGACGTCGACGCAGGGCTCGGCGATGACGTACGTCATGGTCTTGGGATCTCCTGATTCATCGGCTGCTCGTCGAACTCTCTGAACCGCGCCTCGCGCGCGACACCCAGAGCGTACCACCGCGCGTACCCCACGCGACCCCCGTTGGGCGCACGAGGGGGCGGTCCGGCCAGCCTCCCGTCACCCGCCCGTGGCGGCGAACCGGACAGGCACGACCATGCCCTTGTCCCAGTGCCCCGGGATGTGGCACCCAACGAACCACCCGGACGGGTCGTCGGCCGCGTCCGACGGCACTGTCCAGACCACGTCCACCCGCTCACCGGACTCCACCACGACCCGGACGCCGTCGAAACCCGGCGGCACCGACACGACCGGCGTGGGGCCGGGAGGCGAATCCGCGAGCGGTGCCTCCGCCGCCTCCCAGGCCAGTTGCGTCCCCATGTCCCCGATGACCGCCTCGTGGACGGCCAGGCCTCCATTGACCACGTGCAGGATCACGGTCTCGCCGGGCACCAGGTCCAGCGCCGCCGGCGTGTAGGCGTAGTCGCGGGCAATGATGTTCACCTCGCGCGGGTTATCACTGGCGCCCGGCGTTATCGGCTGCGAGGCGACCGGGACGCCCGCGTCGCAGCCCGCGACAAGCAGGACGAGGATTCCCCAGGCGGCGGCCACCGTCATGCGGCCGCCCGTCTCGATCCTGGCGACCGCGGTGTGGCTCAAGAGGCGCGGGGTGTCCATCCCCTAATGATGCGGGAGATCGGCCCAAGCCCACGTGGCGGACGACTGGCTGCCGCCCGGACCAGACTCCGCGGCTCCCGAGCCTCCGGCTCGAGCCCTTTGCCTGACTACTCTGACCGACTCCTGGCGCCCGCGCGCCACCAGCGGCGGCCATGCTCGCAGACGCCTGGCCGCCCCGCCCGCGTCAGAGCCATCTCTTCGCCCCCTCGGCGACGACACCGCCCAGGACCAGCAGCACGGGGATGGCCGGTGCCAACGCGACCACCAGGCGCCGCACTCGCGTACTCATCGAGACCTCCTCGTCCGGCCATGCGGACGGCAGCGACCGCGCGCCGATCCCTCCGAGGAGTGCCCGATCGAAACGTGCGGGAGCCGCATTGTGAAGACGCCCGCTTATCTGCGGCTTACGTGCGCCGGATCCGCCGAACGCACCGACATCCGTCGTATCTCACCCGGCGACCCACCCCGCCAACCCACCCAGCCAACCCTCCGCATCACCAGGGGTGCTATCCGGCCGCATCCGGCCGCCGCTACCGTGCGCCGAGGCAGATGTCGCCGTCCCGATCATCCGCGGTGATGCAAGCGCCCCTAGCCCGCCGTTCTCGACGAAAGCCCGCCACGGCAGCCCGGGAATGGCGCGAGACAGCATCCCCCGTGATGCGAGGGCCCCGGGGTTCCCGCGCCGGGCGCGGCAGTGCGGCCCGGCCCCGGCCCCTTGGCCGGGCCCGGTCCACACGTCTGACCCGGCCCAACCGCCCACGTTGGCCGCGCAGGCGTGCTCGCCGGCCCCGGGCCGGCCGAAGGCAGACTAGCCGTCGCCGTTGAGCCGCCTGATCTGCGGGCCTGTCGTCAGCTACATCCCCTCGGGCACGTACTCCGGGTCAAGGTACTTGTCAGGGTCGTCCTTGAACTCGAGCAGGCAGCCCTTGCCGCAGAACCAGTAGGTTGTGCCGTCGTGCTCGAGCGAGAGCTTCGACGTCTCTGTGTCGACGTCCATCCCACAAACGGGATCCTTGGCAATGGCCATCCGGGTGCTCCTCGGGGGCGCGCCGGGCCGACGGGACCCGGGCACGTTTGGGTGATGATGTGCTGAGGCTAGCGCACGCGGGCAGCGATTGGCTGTGGGGCGGCCGCAGCTGCCACGCAGCGTGCGCGAGGCGTAGGATCGGAGACCATGGATCGCACCGACGCACCCGGAGACCCGCGCGCCATCCTCCTCGAGGAGCGTTCGCGGCTGCTTGCCGAGCTGGGCGAGCTGACGATCCGCGCCCCGGAGCCGATGACCTACGGGTCACAGGCCGCCGCGGCCAGCCAGGTGTTCGAGCAGCAGCGGGATCTCGCCCTGCGCGAGCACACCCGAACCGCGCTCGCGGCGGTCGAGGCCGCCCTGGCACGCCTGGACGCCGGCACCTACGGGGCGTGCACCGCGTGCGGCCAGGCTGTCCCGCCCGAGCGTCTCGAGGCGTTGCCCAGCGCCGCCCTGTGCATCGACTGCCAGCGCGCGAAGGGCCACCGGTGAACGATCCCGTGGGCGCCGAACCCGAGCCGCTCCCCGCCCTGGTCACCCTCGAGGAGATCCGCGCGGCGGCGGAGATCCTGCGCGGAATCACCGTCCGGACGCCGCTGGTGCCGTTCGGGCGACCGGAGCGGCGGCACTGGCTCAAGGCGGAGTCACTCCAGCCGATCGGCGCGTTCAAGCTGCGCGGGGCGTACGTGGCGGCGGCCATGCTGACGCCGGAGGAGCGGCGGCGCGGCCTCATCACCTACTCCTCCGGCAACCACGCCCAGGGCGTTGCGCGGGCCGCGCGGCTGTTCGGCGTGCCGGCCGTCATCGTCATGCCGTCGGACGCCCCCGCCATCAAGCGTGCAC
Source organism: uncultured Chloroflexia bacterium (assembly GCA_963766735.1). Lineage (GTDB taxonomy): Bacteria > Chloroflexota > Limnocylindria > Limnocylindrales > CSP1-4 > CAIXZV01. The sequence goes on along the minus strand of CAVYBU010000027.1, from coordinate 65,662 downwards.
GCGTGCAGGCAGATGGCGCCCAGGTGGTCATCGTGGGCACCGCGTCGGAGGAGCGGAGACGGGTGGCGGAGGAGTTCGCCGCGGCCCGCGGCCTCGCGATCATCCCGCCCTTTGACGATCGGCGGATCGTGGCCGGGCAGGGCACCACGGGCCTGGAGATCGCCGAGGACATGCCCGAGGTTGCCGCGGTGCTGGTCCCGATCGGCGGTGGCGGTCTGGCGGCCGGGGTGGCCGCGGCCATCACGGCCCTCCTCCCGGACGTGCGGCTCATCGGCGTCGAGCCGGAGCTGGCCGCGGACGCGCGTGACTCGTTGGCCCAGGACCGCATCGTGGCCTGGCCGCCGGAGCTCGTGAGCCGGACCATCGCGGACGGGGCGCGCACGCAGTCGATCGGCCGCCTCACCTTCGCTCACCTGCGCGAACAGCTGGACGCGGTGATCACGGTGTCCGAGGCTGAGATCGCCGCAGCCGTGCGCCTGGGCGCCGAGGATGCACGCCTGGTGGTGGAGCCGTCGGGCGCGCTGCCGATCGCGGCAATGCGGTTTCACGCGGCGGAAGCGGGACTCGCGGGCCTGGATGGACCGATCGTGGGCGTGGTCTCGGGCGGCAACGTGGATCCGGACCGGTTCCTGGAGTACCTCGAGGCCGTGGTCCCCCCGGAGGGGTAGGGTCCCGCGGGGTGGCGCGGGACCGCGCGGGAGCTGGCGGCCGTGCGTCACGAAGGGGAGTTGAGACCCTCCGGCCGACCCTCCGGCACCCCAGGCCGACCCTCCGGCACCCCGACCGACCCTCCGGCGCCCCCGGCGCTGCCGGCGCTCCGGCCGAGGCCCTGGTGGCTGGCCCCTCCCCGACCGAGGGTCCCTCCTCCGCCAGGCGCGCCGCGAGCTTCACCTCGCGCTCACGGATCGCCGCCCGCTCCCCCGCCAGTCGCCGGTCCTCGCCGACCGTCCGCCGCTCGTCATCGCGCATCCACGCGAGCACGAGCAGGATCACCGCGCCGATGAAGACCAGGTCGCCGCCCAGCCACATGATGCTGCCGGCCAGCTGCTGGTCCTCCAGCGGCGTCGGCCCCCAGGACCGGATCGTGCTGACGTAGTGAGGGTAGAGCGGCACGGACGACATCGCGATCGCCACGGCGAGGAACGTGTTCTGCGGCATCTGCAGGCCGACGTACAGCACCTTGGCGGCAGGCCGCATCCGCCACGGCGACGGGTCCGGCCCCACGACGGGCCACCAGAACAGCAGCGCCGAGGCAAGGAAGAGCCCGTGCTCCAGACGGTGCAGCCACTGGTTCTCCAGCGCCGCGTCGAACAGCGGCGAGAAATGGCTCCCCCACATGACGGCCGCGAACAGGATCCATGCAACCACGGGGAACGAGAGGAACCGGACGACGCGGGAATGGAGGAGCGGGAAGATCCAGCGGCGCCGCGTCCTGGCGGAGGAGGCGCGCAGGAGGAGCGTGATCGGCCCCGCGTACAGCAGGAGCGGCGGCGCCACCAGCGTGAGCAGCATGTGCTGGATCATGTGGTCCGAGAACAGCGTGGTGTCGTAGCGCTCCACCCCGGAATCCAGCGCCACCAGGATCGCCAGCAGGCCCAGCATCCACGAGACCGTCCGGCGCCGCGGAACCGGGTTTGCGGGGTGAGCCCGGTTGACCCGCCCCACGCCGGAGCGCCACAGGACCGCAGCGACGATCACGGGCAGCCAGATGAGTGGATCGCCCTTCCAGCCGAGCAGGAACGCGAGCACGTCGGGCTCCGGCGGTATCTCCGTCCCATGCGCCAGGGCCGATCGCGCAAAGGGCCCGACGGCCAGGCCGGCGAGAAGCAAGGCGACCGCGCCGGCCCTCGCCGCGGCTGGTATCGGGCGCCCCGGACGGGTCGCCAGCAGGGTCGGATTCACACCCGCATTGTCACCCGTTTCCGCGCTTCGACATCCGGGGGCCGAACGGCATGGTAGGCCACGGGCAATTTGGCCCCCCAAAACCAGTTCGTCCGGTATAGTGCGCGGGTCCGGCGCCCCCGGTGACGGGAGGCGCGTGTCCCCGGGCGGCAATACCTCAGAGCTGGCCGGGCATGCCCATGACCCGGTCGCACCATCCGAGGAACCCGATGTCGATGCCCTCCCGGTCCCGGACCGGGTCCGGTCTCCTGGTTGCCAGCCTGATCACGATCGCGGTTGTGGTCGCCACGATCGCCGTCCTGGCGGCGGCCGGAATCACACCGCAACAGGTCTGGGACAGCTTCTTCCCGGTCGGCAACACGACGCCGGTCACGGACCGCGCGGTCGCCACCAAGACGCTCTACGACATCGTGTTCTACATCGCGGTGGTGATCTTCCTGATCGTCGAGGCCGCGATCGTGTTCACGGTGCTCCGGTACCGCCGCAAGCCCGGCGACGAGGACGCTCCCGCCCCAGACCCACGGCAACAACATGGTCGAGGTGATCTGGACGGCGATCCCCACCGCGATCGTCCTGGCCCTGTTCGTGATGTCCTGGCAGACCCTCAACACCGTCGAAGCCAAACCCCCGAGCGACGTCCATGTCCGGGCCGTGGCTGCCCGCTACCAGTGGCACTTCGACTACCTGGACGCGAACGGAGCGACGCTGTTCTCGCAGGTCCTCCCGGTGGGCGAGGACGGCGGCATGGTCCTTCCGGTGGACGAGCCGGTCACGGTGACGCTCAGGGCGGAAGACGTGATCCACGCCTTCTACGTCCCCCAGTTCCTGTTCAAGAGGGACGCGGTGCCGGGCAAGGAGAACGTCTTCAGCTTCACCGTCGAGGAGCCCGGCACGTACCGCGGCCAGTGCGCGGAGCTGTGCGGCGCGTTCCACGGCTCGATGATCTTCGAGGTCCACGCCCTGCCGAAGGCCGACTTCGACGGATGGCTCACCGCCCAGATCGAGAAGGCTGCCGCGGCGCCCACGCCGCCGCCCTCGGCAAGCGCGAACCCCTAGAGGAGCAGCAGGGATGGCCACGACGACCCTCAGCCCCGCCGCTCCCGCATACAGGGGCGGCCTCTACGAGTGGCTGACGACCACCGACCACAAGAAGATCGGGATCATGTACCTGATCAACTCGATCCTGTTCTTCGTGGCGGGCGGCATCCTCGCGCTCGTCGTCCGCGTCGAGCTGGCCCAGCCCGGGCTGCAGCTGGTGGACGAGGCGTTCTACAACCAGGCGTTCACGATGCACGCCAGCTTCATGCTGTTCCTGTTCGTGATCCCGATCCTCGCGGGCTTCGGCAACTACGCCGTGCCGCTCCAGATCGGCGCCCCGGACATGGCGTTCCCGCGGATCAACGCGCTGTCGTTCTGGCTGCTGCCGCTGGGTGGCGCCCTGATGGCCTCGGGCTTCCTGGTCTCGGGTGGCGCGGCCGCGTCGGGCTGGACGGAATACCCGCCGCTCTCGGGCTCCCAATACAGCGGGACCGGCACGGACCTCTGGATCATGGGCCTGACCCTGATCGGGACCAGCTCCATCCTGGGCGCGATCAACTTCCTGGTCACGATCTTCAAGATGCGTGCCCCGGGCCTGACGCTGTTCCGGATGCCGATCCTGGTCTGGACGGTCCTGGTGACGAGCGTGCTCGTGCTGATGGCCACGCCGGTGCTCACCAGCGCGCTGATCATGCTGTTCATCGACCGCAACTACGGCGGCCACTTCTTCGACCCGGCCAACGGCGGCAACGCGGTGCTCTACCAGAACGTGTTCTGGTTCTACTCGCACCCGGCGGTCTACATCATGATCCTGCCGGCGATGGGGATCATCAGCGAGATCCTGCCGGTCTTCTCGCGCAAGCCGCTGTTCGGCTACAAGGCGTTCATCTTCGCCACCGTCGCCATCGGCGCCCTCGGCTTCTCCGTCTGGGCACATCACATGTTCACGACGGGAGCCGTGTTCCTGCCCTTCTTCAGCCTGATGACGTTCCTGATCGCGGTGCCGACGGGGGTCAAGATGTTCAACTGGATCGCGACGATGTGGCGCGGCCAGCTGGTCTTCCAGACGCCGCTGCTGTACGCGTTCGGGTTCCTCACGATGTTCCTGATCGGCGGTATCAACGGGGCCTTCTCCGCCGCCGTGCCGGTGGACTTCGCCATCCACGACACGTACTGGGTCGTCGCCCACATCCACTACGTGCTGTTCGGCGGCTCCGTGTTCGCCATCTTCGGCGGGATCTTCTACTGGTTCCCGAAGATGACCGGCAGGATGCTCAACGAGACCCTGGGCAAGCTCCAGTTCGTGATCATGTTCATCGGGTTCAACCTGACGTTCTTCCCGATGCACCAGCTGGGCCTGGCTGGCATGCCGCGCCGTATCGCGGACTACGCGGGCAACGCCGGCTGGAGCGAGCTCAACCTGGCGGCCACGATCGGCGGGTTCATCATCGCGTTCAGCATGCTGCCGTTCTTCTGGAACGTACTGATCTCGCTGCGCAACGGCAAGGTGGCCGGCGACGATCCGTGGGAGGGCAACACCCTCGAGTGGGCGACCACGTCGCCGCCGCCCGCGTACAACTTCGACCACCTGCCCGAGATCCGCTCCGAGCGACCGGTCTTCGACGCCCGGCATGGCCGGACGGTCGGGCACTGAAGGGGGCTGAGACGATGACTGCCGACGCCACCGCCCTCACCACCCACACCGACCACGCCGCAGCCACAGAGGGGCACGGCTCCGGGGGGATCGGCACGCCGGTCCTGGGGATGCTGTTGTTCATCACCTCCGAGGTGATGTTCTTCGCCGGCCTGTTCGCGGCCTACTTCAGCATCCGGGCCGGGTACCAGGAGGTCGTCAACGGCTCCCTCCAGAACGTCTGGCCGCCGACCGCCTACGCGGAGCTGCTGAACCCGTTTGCGCTGACGACGGAGAACGGCTCGCTCAACCTGATCCTGCCGGCCACGCTGATCCTGATCCTCTCGTCGGCGACCTGCCAGATGGGAGTCTGGGCGATCCAGCGGGACGACCACCGCGGCTTCGTGCGAGCGTTCGCGGTCACGGTCGTCCTGGGGGTGACGTTCCTCCTGCTCCAGGCGTTCGACTACAGCGTCCTGATCGGCGAGGGCCTGACGATGGGCTCCACGACGTTCGGGACCACGTACTTCACGCTCACGGGCTTCCACGGCGCCCACGTCTTCGGGGGCGTCCTCATGCTGTCGGTGGTCCTCTACCGCGGCATGGCAGGGCAGTTCTCGGCCAAGCATCACGACATGGTCGAGGCAACGTCGCTCTACTGGCACTTCGTGGACGTCGTGTGGATCCTCCTGTTCTCCATCCTGTACCTGCTGTAGCCCGGAGAAGGAGCGACCGTGAACCCCCGTCGCGCAGCCCTCGCGGGCATCGTGTTCCTGTTCATCGCCGCGGTGTACTTTGTGTTCACCAGCGCGGTCGACCCGGCGATGGTGGACTACGCGGGCATTACGATGCTGGTCGCCCTCGGCGGCGCCATGTCGCTCATGGCCTACGTCCTGTTCGCCGGCCTCAAGCGGAGCTGAACCCTCACCGATGATCGAGGAACTCTGGACCGGGCTGCTCGAGCTCTCGGGACAGTTCATCGTCCCGGACTGGGGCGCCCTCGTGGCGCTGATCCCCATCGCCCTGGCGGGGCTGGTCTTCCTGTACCTGACCTGGACCGTCTACCGGTTTGCCACGGCCGGGCCGACGAGCCGCGGCATCCGGCGCCAGCCGCCGGCCACGCCGGAGGGCATCCACATGCCCGGCCCGTCGTTCGCCCCGGTGCTGGCAGCGTTCGGCGCGTTCATGCTGCTGTTCGGGCTGTTCAGCGGCGGGATCTGGCTGTGGATCGGCGTCGTGGTCCTGGTGATCACGCTCCTCTACTGGGGGCGTGAGGCGATCCGCGACTACGACCACGCCGTTCATCCCGCGGCCACCGCGGCGGGTGAGCTGCAGTCCGGCGAGGTTCAACCCGGCGCGCTGCCGGTGCCCACGGACGGCACGCCGCCGCCCGGCGTCCACGTCCCGCCCCCCTCGTTCCGACCGCTGCTGGTCTCCATCGGGTTCACCATGCTCGTGGGCGGCATGATCGTCGGCGGCTGGGCCCTGCTGTTCGGCAGCATCGCGATGGGCGTCGTGCTCCTGGGCTGGCTGCGGGACTCGCGCAAGGAGTACATCGCCGTCGCGGAGGCGGACCGGACCGGTCACCTGGACCCCGGCGAGGCACCCTCCTGGCCCAAGGCGACCTTCGCGGCTCTGGGCGTGCTCCTGGCGGCAGGAATCATCCTCACGTCCGGCGTACTCACCGGTTCGGGCGACGGCACCGCGGCCCCCAGCGGCGGTCCGGTCGCGAGCGGTGGCGCCGGTGGTGGCGCGGGTGGCGGGGCAACGCCCGGACCGAGCCTGCCTGCGGCGGACGCGGTCCTCACCGCGGAGAACGTGGCGTACCTCGAGACGTCGATCACCGTCCCGGCCGGGGCGCCGTTCACGCTCGCCCTGGACAACCTGGACCCGGTGCCGCACAACGTGGAGATCAAGGACGGAGGCGGCGCGTCGCTGTTCATGGGCGAGATCTTCAGCGGCCCGGCCGTCAAGGTCTATGATGTGCCCGCCCTGGCCGCCGGCCAGTACACGTTCGTCTGCACGGTGCACCCGAACATGACGGGGACCGTCACAGCCCAGTAAGGCCGTCCGATACCCCGCGCGTTTCGCATCCCCCTTCTGCCCCTCAGCCTGTCCCTGCTCCTGCTCGTCGCCGCCTGCGGCCCGAGCGGCACGGCCTCGGAGGCACGTACCGGTGAGCCGGTCCCCACCATCACGGGCACGGCGCTGGACGGCAGCTCGATTGACCTCGCCGCGTACCGGGGCCATCCCGTCATCGTCAACTTCTGGGCGTCGTGGTGCACGCCCTGCCGCGACGAGTTCCCGCTGTTCCAGCAGCGGCTCGACGAGCTGGGTCCCTCGGACGGCCTCGTCATGCTGGGTGTCCTGTACAAGGACGAGGCCGCGCTGGCCCAGCAGTTCGTCGGTGACGTCGGGGCCACGTGGCCCACCGTCACCGACGACGACGGGGCGCTCGCGGCGGCCTATCGCGTGGTGGCGCCTCCCCAGACCTACTTCATCGACAAGGACGGCATCCTCCGCGGGATCCAGATCGGCGAGGTCCGCCCCGAGGACTTCGACACCCAGTACGCCAGGATCAAGCCGTGACGGCCGATGAGGGCGATACGGGCGATACGGACGCCGCGCTCGCGGTCAGCGCCCGTGATGTCCACAAGCGATACGGGGCGCGCGAGATCCTGGCCGGGTTGACCTTCGACGTCCGCCGCGGCGAGTTGTTCGCGCTCCTGGGTCCCAACGGCGCGGGCAAGACGACGACCGTCGAGATCCTGGAGGGGTACCGCCACGCGGACAGCGGCGCCGTGCGCGTCCTGGGGCTGGACCCCGCGAAGGACGGCGCCCGGCTCCGGCCGCGCATCGGGCTCATGCTCCAGGAGGGTGGCATCGACCCGCGGACGACGCCTCGCGAGGCCCTGCGCCTGTACGCGCGCTTCTACCGCAACCCGGAGGACCCGGACCGCCTGCTGGAGCTGGTGGACCTCGAGCGCGCCGCCGGGACACGGTTCCGCCGGCTGTCGGGTGGGGAGAAGCAGCGCCTGGGGCTTGCTCTGGCGCTGCTCGGGCGACCGGAGCTCCTCGTCCTGGACGAACCGACGGCGGGCATGGACCCCGCGGCCAAGCAGGCGACACGGGAGCGGATCGCCGCGCTTCGCGGCGCTGGGACGACGATCCTGCTGACCACCCACGAGCTGGGCGACGTGGAGGTGCTGGCCGACCGCGTCGCCGTCCTGGACCGCGGCCGGCTGGTGGCGCTGGGGACGCCGGCGGAGCTGACCGGCGCGGGCGCCCCGCGGCTGCGGTTCCGGCTCGCGACTCCGTTGGCCGCTGCCGATGTGGGCGCGCTGGCCGCGGCACTGGCCACCTGGGGCGATCGCGTCCGGGTGGTTGCGGCCGGCCCGGGCGCGCACTACGAGGTGGAGGGGCTCCGCGACGCCGGGGACTCGCGCCTGGTGGCGGCTCTCGCCGCATGGTGCGCGGAGCACGGGCTCCTCATCACGGAGCTGCGCCTCGGATCCGCCAGCCTGGAGGAGCGCTACCTGGAGCTTGTCGGCGAGGACGTTGCCGCCGAGGCCGAGGGCGCGGCATGAGCACGCTCCCGATCGGCGCCGGCGTGCCGGCCCGGCCGTCGTCCTGGCTGCGGATGACGCTGGCTCTGGCCGCGTACGAGTTCCGGCTGGTGCTCCGCCGGGGAGAGGGGCTCCTGATCACGTTCGTGATCCCGGCCGGCGTCCTCCTGGTCTTCAGCTCGTTCGACACCAGCGGCGGCACGGCATCCGGGAGCCCGGTCGATCGCCTGCTCCCGGGCTCGGTGGCGCTCGCGATCATCGCCGCCTCCATGGTGTCGCTCGCGATCTCGACCGGCTTCGAGCGCCAGTACGGCGTCATCAAGCGGCTGGGCGGGAGCCCGGCGGGGACGTCGGTGGTCGTCGCTGCGAAGACCGCCTCCGTGGTCATCGTGGAGCTGGTCCAGCTCGTGCTCCTGGTCGGGATCGCCGCCGGACTGCTGGGCTGGACGCCGGGGGCCGGAGCCTCGGTCCCGCTGGTGCTCGCCGGTCTGGTGCTGGGGACGATCGCCTTCGCGGGCCTCGGACTCCTCATGGCCGGCACGCTGCGCGCGGAGGCGACGCTGGCGCTGGCGAACCTGCTCTTCCTCGCGTCGCTGATCCTGGGCGGGATCGTGCTGCCGCTTGACCGGCTGCCGGCCCCGGTCGCGTCCATCGCGTCCGACCTCCCGGCCGCCTCGCTCACGGAGATCCTGTCGATCGGGTTCGGGACCACCACGGGCGACCCAACCGAGCCGCTCGCGATCCTGACCGGCTGGGCCGTCCTGTTCGCCGTCCTCGCCGCCCGCCGCTTCCGCTGGGACTGACCCGCGGGCGCGCGACCTGTGACGGCGGCCGGCGGTACCCTGAGCTCTTGTGAGCCGCTCCACAACCAGGATCTCCTGCGCCTCGGCGCCGGGAGAGCGCCTCTTCCGATGCTCCGTCCCGCGCGTCATCGCCTTGCTCGCGGTTGCCCTGCTCGCGGTCGTCGCGGGCGGGTGTGGAGCAGGGGTCGTGTCGCCGTCCGCAACGCCCATCATGGTCGAGGCCGTCACACCGGCGCCCCTCGGCGTCCGCGACACGGCCTACGGCACGCCCCGTCCGGCGCCCGCGCTCCACCTCACCGACCAGGACGGCCGCCCGTTCGACCTGGCGTCGATGCGTGGCAAGCCGGTGTTCGTCTACTTCGGGTATACGCACTGTCCCGACGTGTGTCCGGCATCCCTCGCGGAGCTCCGCGCCGGGATCAGGGCATCCGGCGTGGACGCGACCGTCGTCTTCGTGACGGTGGATCCGGTCCGGGACGACGCCGCGGCCATGAAGCAGTACGTGGACTATTACCAGGCGGGCTTCATCGGGCTGACGGGCACGGAAGCCGAGATCGCCGAGGCGGCCACCGACTGGGGGGTCTCGTACCGGAAGCTCGAGTCCGATTCGGCCTCCGGCTACGCGATGGCCCACTCGGCGGAGGCCTACCTGGTCGATGCCGAAGGCACGCTCCGCCACCACCTGTTCTTTGGCGCTCCCGCCGAGCTCATCGCCGATCGCCTGCGCGAGGTGTCCGGCAGATGACCCCGGCCGCAAACCCATCGGTCACCGCATAGGAGGAACCCGTGGCCAGCATCTCCGTCCGCCGCGCGTTGGCGCGGCTCGTTCCCGTCCTCGCCCTCGCCCTCGTGGTCGCCGCCTGTGACAGCGGCGGCGGCGGGATCAAGGTCACGGACCCCTGGGTCCGCAACTCGCCGATGGTGGCGTCGGCCGGCGCCGCCTACATGGTCATCGAGAACACCGGCTCGGCCGCCGATGCGCTCATCGGTGCGTCGAGCACGGTCGCCAAGTCCACCGAGGTCCACGAGACCGTGGAGATGCCGGCCGAGTCGACGATGCCGGCCGAGTCCACGATGCCGATGGACTCCCCCGCGGCGTCCGGGGGCATGAGCCCCGGCGGCATGCTGGGCATGCGGCCCGTCGAGCGCGTGGAGATCCCTGCCGGCGGCACGCTGGAGCTCAAGCCCGGCAGCTACCACATCATGCTGATCGGCCTCAACCAGGAGCTGAAGGTCGGCGACACGGTCGAGATCACGCTCAAGCTCGAGAAGGCCGGCGAGATCAAGGTCACCGCCGAGGTCCGCGAGGGCTGACCTCCGGTCGCACCAGATGACGGGCAGCCGGGTCGCGCCCACCTCGCCGGTCCGGTACCGTTGTCTCCTCAGGCATCCCGCCTCACCCACCACGAGGGAGCACGACATGGAGCAACTCGTCAACGACGCCCGCCGGCTGGCATCCATCGGCACGTTCTTCATCGTGGTCGGGTGGGTGTTCGTGATCTACGCCGTGATCGCCGGGGTGATCTGGTGGGTCGACCTCGCGTCGCGCGAGGCATTCAACGTCTTCGAAGCCTTTGCGATCTCGGCCTACGCCGTCGGCACGCCGATCTTCGCCGCGTTCCTCGTCGCCGGGTTCGGCTATGCCATGCGGCTGTTCGCGCTCTACGTCGCGTCGAAGTCCGCCTAGGCCACGACTGCCTTTGACGTCATGACCAAGAAGCGGACTCTCGGGGCGCTCGTCGCCCTGGCATTCCTGATCACCGCCTGCTCGGCCGGCGGGGGCACCGGCGACACTGCCGAGGTCACCGGCGGCACCCTCGAGGGCACCCACTGGGTGCTGGATTCGTACGATCAGGACGGGTCGCTCACGATCCTTCCGGAAACCCAGTACGCGGACGTCAGGTTCGATTCAAGCCGCGTCAGCGGCTATTCCGGCTGCAACGAGTTCAACGGGCTGTACCGGGCCGGCGGACGAACCCTCCTCATCTCGCAGCTGTCCGGGACGTTCATGGCCTGTGATGAGGCCGCCATGGCCTTCGAGCAGGAGTACCTCTCGCTGCTCGATTCGAGCCGCTTCTACGGCGTCCGCCGTGGCCAGCTGACTATCCTCGATGCCAGGCTGAACACCGTGCTCGTGTTCAACGCCGCGCCTCGCAACCCCCTGCTGGGGAAGTGGCGGGTGGACTCGTACGGAACAACCCCGGGAACGGTGGTCGGGGTACTCGAGGGCACGCAGATCGATGTCGCGTTCCAGCTCGTGAGCGTCGGCGGTTCTGCCGGCTGCAATGCGTACAGCGGGATCTACGGGACGAATGGCGACGTGGTCGGCGTCGGCAGGCTGGCCACCACGAGCCTTGCCTGCGACACGGCGGTCATGGACCAGGAGACGGCCTTCCTCAAGGCGCTCCAGGGGGTGGCGTTCATCGAATCGCGCGGATCGACCCTCAACCTCACGGACCGGTCGGGCGGGCTCCGCGTGGCCCTGGTCAGGCCCACGCCTGACGTCGAACCCGACGCATCCGCGAGCCCGAAGCCGAGCGCGAGCGCCACGCCGGCGGCCACGCCGACTCCGGAGCCAACCGAGGCACCGACGGCGACACCGGAGCCGACGCCGAAGCCGACGCCCAAGCCCACTCCGCCGCCGACCGCTCCTCCGTCCGTTGCCCCATCCGGGGCCCCGCCCATCGAGGTCCCACCGACCGCCTCGTGCACCCTCGTGCCCCCCGGCGCTCCGGCCGTCGCCACGATCGTCTACTCGGGTGAGTGGGAAACCGTGACGGATCCTCCGGAGCTCGCGTGCCGGTACTTCGATCCTGACCCCATCGTCATCCCGCCGGACGGCTCTGCGGTCCAGGCCGCGGTGCAGGCCGACCTGGCGAACGCGTCCTACCAGGACGCGATCACGGCCGCCACGGACCCGGCCACCTGGAACGTGTCCGCGCAGTACGAGGTCGACGTCCGCGGCACCCCGGTGACGTGCGTCAGCGCGATCGCCGTGGTTGACGCAGCCAGCGTCCCGGCCGGGAGTGCGAGCTACGCCTGCCTGGCGGACGTCCAGGCGGCGGGAACGGTCGTGCTCCGGACGATCGGCGCGCCCGGCGACGAGGTCTTCCAGTCCAACGCGGCGATCGTCAGCCTCATGACGATGGCCTCGACGTTCACGCCACCCGGCTGAGCCCGCTCGGCCCGAACAGCGAAAGACCCGCCGAACAGCGAAAGACCCGCCCTCTCGGGCGGGTCTTTCAGCGTGTTGCTCTGTCGCCGGACCCGGAAAAGTAAGAACCCCGGGGTGGTCGAGTCCCGGGGTTCCTGGAGAAGCGTGTTGGTTGCGGGGGAAGGATTCGAACCTCCGACCTTCGGGTTATGAGCCCGACGAGCTGCCGCTGCTCCACCCCGCGACTGCCTACGCTACTGCCGATCGCCCGATCCGTCAAAAGGTGCGACCTGCCGCCTTCGCGGGCGTCGTCCCTGATGCGGCCGCGGGTACCGCCCCAGGTGCAGCCCCTGTCGCCGACTCGGTCGTCGTCCCGGCTCGTGCGCGCAGCGCCGCACGCCATGTCTCCAGGGCCACCGGCCACCAGCGATCCATCGGGGCGTCCGAGCCGTACCAGTCGCGCCCGGGCCACTGGCCGTGGCGCACATCGTCGAAGACCAGCGCCGGGGCGTCGGGCAGCAGCGCGGACTCGAGCGGGATCAACCCGTCGCCCACCAGCTCTCCAGCCGTGGGATCCGGCAGCAGACCCCGATAGGTGCTCAAGGAACGCCGTTCGGCGTGGGTGCCGTCCGGCCGTCCGGCCACGGCCGTGGACGCCACGGCCAGGTACCCCACCCTGGGTGCGAACCACGGTCCGGGCACCTCGCGGTTGGCGAACGCCGCGGCCTCCGCGCCCACGCGGTTGCCCATCTCACCGCCAACGGACACGACGTTCGGCGTCCCGAGCGTGACGATCGCCCCGATCCGCCCCGACGCGTTGAGCCGTCGCCCGGCAAACGGGACGGGCGACGTCAGCAGGCGCGCCGACATCCCGCCCGCGGAGTGCCCGATGACCAGCACGGGTGCGCCCAGGCTCGCCGCCTCGGCCCGCTCCGAGGCCGCCAGCAGCGCCCGGCCGGAGCGGGTGAGGATCGGCCCCAGGCCATGAACCGCCGCCAGCAGCCAGTCCGGGGTCCAGACGCCGGCCACCACGACGTCGGCAACACCGCGCCCCAGCAGCCGCCGGACGAACGGCCGGTACACGGGCGGCGAGGTGAGGAAGCCGCCCAGCACCAGCACGGTGGGTGCCGGCGGCGCGTCGGCCAGGACCGCGTCGATCCAGGCGCGTGGACGGGACGTGGGGCTCAACCCGGGACCTCCTCGAGCGACGGGGCGGCCGTCGACGCCGGCATCGGGGCCAGGTGGCTGGGCTGCATCGCCTCCCACAGCCGCCGGCGGCCGACTGCGAGGCCCAGCAGCAGCGCCACACCCGTGCCGATGCCGGCCGCGTAGTACGGGTAGCGCAGGTCCTCCGCCGCGAGGAGGCCGGCCGCCAGCGAGGCCACGACCATGCCGAGGGTCCCCGCCGCCCCGAACAGGCCCTGGGCGGTTGAGCTGCGGCCGGGCGGGGAGGCCCGGGCCACCAGCATGTACAGCGCCGGCGAGGCGAGCGCGAACGCGACGCCCTCGGCCACACCAAGGACTGCCACGAACCAGATCTCCGGGATGGCCGGGTAGAGCACCCCGCAGACGGCGATCCCGGCCATCCCGACGACGAGCGCGACGAACCCGCCCTTCTGGTCGATGAAGCGGCCGGCGAACGGGGACAGCAGCAGGACCGGCAGGGAGAAGGTGGCAAACGTCAGCCCGATCACGTCAAGGCTGGCCCCGAGGCTGGTGAGGTACAGGCTCCAGACCACCTCGTAGCTGCCGCTGGCGAAGAAGCTGCCGACGTTGAACACGATCGCGGCGACCAGGAGGCGGTTGAGGAGCCGGCCGCCGGACGGACCATCGGCGACGACCGGCGCGTGCTCGGACGCGGAAGAGGGGGCCGTCGCATGCACGCGCGGCGAGTTCGGGAGGTCGCGGACCCGCGCTGCAACCAGCATGGCCGAGATGAGGGCCGTGACACCCGCCACCCAGAAGACGACCGTGGGGTCGCCCGCGATCGACGCGGCGATACCGCCGATGGCCGGACCGATCATGAACCCGCCGACCTGAGCGGCCCCGTAGTAGCCAAATGTCTCGCCCTGGCGCTCAGGGGGGTTGGCCTGCACGAGGTACCCACGGGCGGCCGGATCGTAGATCGAGGCGAACAGTCCCGCGAGCCCTCGCAGGACGATGAACGCCAGAGGCCCGACGATGAACAGCGGCATGACGGCGACCCCGGCCGTCAGCAACAGCCCCACGACCATCATCATCTTGCGCGAGGAACGGTCGGCGACCCACCCGAAGACCGGCTCGCCGATCAGCCGGGCCGCCGGCCACGCCGCGACCACGACCCCCAGGGTCGGCAGATCCACGCCGTGCTCGACGAAATAGATCGGGAGGATCGGCAGGAGCGCCCCGAAGCCGAGCCAGATGGTGGCCTCGGCGATGAGGAGCGGCAGGATCGGGCCCCAGCGGTAGAGCCAGGCGCGGAAACGAAGGGTCACGGATATCAGGGCCGGTGCGGGATTGGGGGCGCCCAATCGTAGCCGACGAGCCGCCCCCGCCCCCCTCGTCGGACCACGCTCCGGGACCGGGCCGTATCATCGGCACGCGATGCAACCCGCCCTGCTGCTCACATTCCTCGTCGCCGGTCTGCTGGCGCTGCTGCCAGTCTGGCGCCTCTACCGCGCGGGCTGGCCGAGCCGCTCGCTGGCCACCGCCTGGATCATCTACGCGCTCGGCATCTTCGTCGGAGTGCGGTTCCCGGGCCCATTCCGGCTCCTGCTGCCGATCCTGGTCCTGCTGTACGTGGCGCCGTTCGTTGCCGGACCGGAACGCCTGGCGCGGGTCCTGCGGGGCCGGCGGCCGGACCAGGGCGTGATCATCGACGTGACGCCCAGGCCGGCACCGAGCCTGCCAGAGCCACCTCGAGAACCGAACGGGGCCCCGCGGGGGCATGCCGACGCGGACGGCGCGGACGACCCGAACGACCTGGCCGAAGCAGGCGACGCGAAGGAAGCCGCGACATCGGGGCCGAGCAAGGAGTCCGACCCCCGATAGGGCGACTGCCGGGGCTCCGGCGGACCGCGCGGTGGGCTATCGTCGCGCTGTGACCCATCGCACCTTCGACCGATCGCCCTGGCTTCTGGCGCCGGACATCTCGTTCCTCAATCACGGCTCGTTTGGGGCGTGCCCGGAGCCTGTCCTTGAGGCCCAGCGAGCGTGGCGGGACCGGATGGAGCAGGAGCCCGTCCGGTTCCTGGACCGCGAGCTCGAGGGGCACCTGGACCAGGCCAGGGCGGATCTGGCCGCGTTCCTGGAGGCGGACCCGGACGGCCTCGCCTTCGTCCCCAACGCCACGACCGGCGTGTCCACCGTCCTCGCATCGGTCCGGTTCAAGCCGGGCGACGAGCTCATCGCCTCCGACCACGAGTACAACGCCACGCTCAACGCACTCAGGGCTGCGGCAGAGCGGGACGGGGCAACCGTCGTCATCGTCCACATCCCCTTCCCGATCCAGGACCCTGCCCAGGCCCTGGAGGCCTACCTGGACGCGGTCAAGCCGCGGACCCGGTTCGCGCTGGTCAGCCACGTCACCTCGCCGACGGCCCTCGTGTTGCCGGTCGCGGCGCTGGTACGGGAGCTGAACCGGCGGGGCGTCGACACGCTGGTCGATGCGGCCCACGCGCCCGGGATGGTGCCGGTCGGCCTGGAGGCACTGGGGGCGGCGTACTGGACCGGCAACGCGCACAAGTGGATGTGTGCGCCGAAGGGTGCGGGCATGCTGCACGTGCGCGCCGACGTTCGTCCGGCGATGCGTCCCCTGGTGACGTCGCACGGCGCGAACTCAGGCCGCACCGACCGATCCCGGTTCCGGCTCACCTTCGATTGGACCGGCACGACCGATCCCACGCCGTGGCTCTCGATCCCGGCGGCGATCCGCTACGTCGGCGGGTTGCACGCAGACGGCTGGCCGGGCCTGATGGCGGCGAACGCAGCCCTCGCGCGGGACGCCCGTGACCGGCTGTGCACGGCGCTCGAGGTCCCGGCGCCCACCCCGGACACGATGCTGGGGTCGATGGCCGCAGTGCCGCTGGGAGGCCTCGCGGCCACGCCGGTCGCGGCCTCGGCGCTCCAGGCGGCGCTGTTCGACGAGGAGCGGATCGAGGTGGCGGTGTTCCCGTTCCCCGTCCCGGCGGCGCTCCCGACAGGCGAAGCGCCTTCGACCGCGATCGTGCGCGTCTCCGCCCAGCACTACAACCGGCCCGAGGAGTACGAGGCGCTTGCCGCGTCCCTGGCCCGGCGGCTCCGGGCCGCGAGATCGCCACGATCGCTGCTGGGCCGTCTGCGGCGCGGGTGACGGACCGCAGCGTCTTGGGCCGGACCGTGCATCTGTAGTTGCGCAGTCAAGCAACGTCGTCTACCGTTGGGGATGACAGCGCCCCGCAGGAACGCCCAGCCCCATGACCGACCCGCTTCCCGCCCTCTACCTCGGCCACGGCGCGCCACCGCTCCTGGACGATCCCCTGTGGATGGGCCAGCTCGCCGGCTGGTCGGCCTCGCTCCCCCGCCCGAAGGCCGTGCTCATCGTCAGCGCCCACTGGCAGACCGCGCCGATGGCAATCGGTGCGACCACCACCGTTCCGCTCGTCTACGACTTCTACGGGTTCCCGCAGCGCTACTACGACCTGGAGTACCGCGCCCCGGGCGCGCCCGAGCTGGCGGCGACCGTCAGGGCCCTGATGCCCGCGAACGAGCCGGTCCTGGATCGCCCAGCCCGGGGGCTGGACCACGGAGCATGGGTGCCCATGATGGCGATGTACCCCGAAGCGGACATACCCGTGCTCCAGATGTCGATGCCGGACCTGGATCCGGCGCACCTGTTCGAGGTGGGCCGGCAGCTGGCGCCCTTGCGCGACGAAGGTGTCCTGATCATCGGGTCCGGGTTCATGACCCACGGCCTCCCGTACATCGGCGAGTACTTCGCCGGCAAGCCGGGCGCCCCGCAGTGGTCGATCGAGTTCGATCGCTGGGCCGCCGAGGCACTGGCCCGCGGGGACATCGACACGCTGTTCGCGTTCCGCGACAAGGCCCCGGGAATGCCGTACGCGCACCCGACGGTGGAGCACCTTGCCCCGCTGTTCGTGACCCTGGGCGCCGCGGCGAAGCCGGACGAAGCCCCGAAGACGGCAATCGAGGGCTTCTTCGTCGGCCTCTCGAAGCGATCGTTCGAGGCCGCGTGACCGGTCAGGGGGTGACGATCGCGAAGTCCGGGTCCGGGGCGTCCAGGACGGCCATCAACCGCCCGAGCACCGACGCATCGCCCTCGATCCCGATGCCCTCGGTCACACCCGCCAGCAGCCCCGGCAACGCGGCCCGTGGGGCCCTGAGGATGACGTCGGCACCATCGGCCGGTGCGAGGTGGTGGACGAGGACCCCATTGCGGAGATCGAGGCGGTGGGATACGCCAACATCCGTCAGCACGACGCCGATCGCCAGCGTCTCGTCCCAGGCGCGCGGGCCATCCACGCGGATGGCGATCGCGTCGAAGACCTGCTCTGGCGTGAGCGCGGCCATGAGGTCGGGCGTGACCGCGGAAATGGGCGTGCCGAACGAGCCATGCCGAAGCTCGGTCGCGCCGGCGAGATAGGCAGACCGCCAGGTCCCGTTCTCCGTGCCGAACCCGAGCTGCTCCAGAGCGTCCGCCTGAAGCGCCTTGGCCGCCTCGTTGTCCGGCTCCGCGAACACGAGGTGGTTGACGAGCTCGGCTGCCCACCGGAAGTCGCCCGCCGCGAACGCGGTGCGACCCTGGGCAAGAACGGCATCGGCGCCGCCCAGGGCCGCCACGTAGCGCTTGCCGGCCTCGACGGGAACGAGCTGCCACAGGTGGGCCGGGTTGCCGTCGTACCAGCCCATGTAGCGCTGGTAGATGGCCTTGACGTTGTGGCTCACCGAGCCGTAGTAGCCCCGAGCGTGCCACGCGTTCCCGAGCGCGGGCGGCAGGACCATCTCCTCCGCGATCTCGATCCCGGTCATGCCCTTGTTGAGCATCCGCAGCGTCTGATCGTGGAGGTAGGCGTACAGGTCCCGCTGGAGGGCGAGGAACCCGAGGGCGCGCTCCCGGCCCCAGGTCGGCCAGTGGTGCGAGGCGAAGACGGTGTCCATCCGGTCGCCGAAGTGATCCATCGCCTCGGTGATGTATTGCGACCAGACCCGGGCATCACGGACCACCGCACCGCGGATCGTCAGGATGTTGTGGAGGACGTGGGTCGCGTTCTCCGCCATGCACAGGGCATCGTGATCGGGGAACAGGATGTTCATCTCCGCGGGAGCCTCGGTTCCCGGCGTGAGCTGGAACTCCAGACGGATCCCGTCCACGACGCGCTCCTCGCCGGTCCGGGTGACGCTGTCAGTCGGGGCGATGAGCGAGAACGTGCCCGTCGAGGTCGTCTGGGCGAGCCCGGCTCCAACCTGGCCCTCGGGACCACGCGCGAGCGCGGCGCCGTACATGTAGCCGGCCCGCCGTGTCATCGCGGTGCCGGCGTAGACGTTCTCGGCCACGGCGTGCTCAAGGAAGCCGTCTGGCGCGATGATCGGGCATCGGCCGGCCTCGATGTCGGCCGGGATCGCGACGCCACGGACGCCGCCGAAGTGGTCGGCGTGGCAATGGGTGTAGATGACCCCGATGACCGGCCGATCGCCGCGGTGCGTGCGATAGAGGGCCAGGGCCGCCGCCGCCGTCTCGACGCTGATCAGCGGGTCGATGACGAGCACGCCGGTCTCGCCCTCGACGAAGGTGATGTTCGAGAGGTCGAAGCCGCGGACCTGGTAGATGCCCGGGACCACCTCGAACAGCCCGTCGATGGTGTTGAGGGTCGACTGGCGCCACAGGCTCGGGTTGACCGACGCCGGTGCGGGTCCGGTCAGGAACGAGCGGTATGACTCGTTGTCCCAGACGACCCGGCCGTCTGCGGCGCGGACGACACACGGGTCCAGCCGGCCGACGAAGCCCCGGTTCGCATCCTCGAAGTCCTGCTCGTCATCGAATGGCAGCTCATCGAGCAGGGCTGCGTTTGCCTGGCGAATGCTGTCCGAGACGATGGATGCAGTCACCTGATCCTCCATGTGTTCGCGCGGCATCTGCGAGGCGATCCGGGCGGCCGCACGGTCCGTGGACCTACGTTACCCGGCAGGTCCGAAATGCACCAAGGCGGGCCATCTGGCCGCAGGCTGCCGTCGGCGCGCTGCTGATCCGCAGCCGCTCACCTCGGGGCGAAGGTGTTGGGATCCCGATTGGCGGCCACCCAGGCCAGCGCGTCGTCGTAGGCGCGCCGGATGGCGGCGCCCACCCGGTGGTCGCCGGCGTAGACGTTCCCGGTGCCGATCACCGCCGTGACCCCGGACACGCCCAGTTGCTCGTCGATCCGCTCGTTCGTGGACACGACGACGAGCTTGCTGTCCATCGCCGCGAGGCTCAGCGCATAGCGGTAGAGCACGTCCATGAACGTCGTCCCCAGGTCGGTCCGGCCGCGCAACCGGACGATCACAACGCTGTTGCGCGAGGCGTCGGTCACGGCCGGCAGGAGCGTCTCGAACACCGGCGCTGCGGCAAAGAACAGGCTGCCGTAGGGCTGGAGGACGACCACCTCGTCGGCCTCGAGGGTGGCGGGGGGCGTCATCTCGATGACATGCCCGGCCGGATCGAGCTGCCACCGCTGGATCGTGATCTTGTTCGACTGCCGGACGACGTACAGGATCACCGAGACCCCGACTCCGACCAGCACGGCGTACTGGAGCGGCACGATCATCGTCAGCAGGAAGGTCACCACAAGGACGACCTTCTGGACGTTGCCGGTCCGCCACACCGACTTGAGGTCGTCCGGCTTGACGGTTCGGAAGCCGATGAGCATGAGCAGGCCGGCGAGGGCGGGCATGGCGACGTAGCCGACCACCTCCCCGAAGGCGACGATCACGACTGCCATCACGAGGCCGGCGATCAGGAGCGACTGCCGCGAGCGGGCGCCGGCGGCCTTGTTGATCGCCGACGCCGAGACCGACCCTCCGACGGGCATCCCCTGGAGGATCCCGGAGGCCACGTTGGCTGCGCCCTGCCCCACGAAGTCGCGCGACACGTCGCCGTAGCTGCCGTCCTCGTTGGGGAAGTTAGCGGTGATGCTCGCGCCCTGGACCAGGCCGATGAACGCCAGCGACGCCGCGGGCACGATCAGCGGGGGAATGATGCTGAGCAGCGGTGCCTCCGGCCGCGGCAGCGAGCTGGCGACGACACCGAGGTCGTTGAGCGTGGCGACCTGCCAGCCGAGGAGCAGCGCGCCGGCCGAGGCGATCACCACCGCCACCACGAGCCCCAGGGCCCCGACCCTCGTCCGCTCGAACAGGAGGATCAGGGCGATGGTTGCGAACCCGATCACCGCCGTCTGCACGTCGATCTGGCCCGGGTTGACGAGCGTGTTGAAGGTCCGGACGATGCGGTTCGCGCCCTCGGCGTCGTAACCCGTGAAGTTGGCGAGCTGGCCGAGGACGATGTTCACGCCGACCGCGTTGATGAACCCCACCATCACCGCGTTGGACACGAACCGCAGGAGCCACCCGAGCTTCAGGAGCCCGGCCGTGAGCATGATCGCGCCGGTGAGCACCGAGAGCGTGACCAGGGCCCGCTCGGCGTCTGCGGACCGGTGCACCCCGGGGATGTCCGTCACGATCATCGCCATGGCACCGGTCCCCTGGATCGCCATGAACGAGGAGCTGGTGATCAGGGCACCCGTGAACGTGCCGACCATGTAGGCGTAGAGGCCCGCCAGCGGGTTGACCCCTGCGAGCAACCCTGTGGCGAGGCCGTCGGGCACGCTCTGCACGCCAAGCACGAGGCCCGCGACGGCATCCTCGCGCAACGTGGCCTTCCGGATTGGGAAGCGGCGTCCCAACTCCTACCCCTCCCGTGTGTGAGCGGTCAATATCGCAGATGCACCGGCGGCAGGGTGTCGAGCCGTCGGCGCTGGGGCGCGCGGCCGCGGACCGGTTGGCCGCCTGCCTCAGTCGGCTGCGGCCTCGCCTCGGGGCGACCGGCGGACCGCTGGCGGCCGCGGCATCCCCAGCGGGATCGACGCCAGAGGGCGCCCGGCGGGCACGGTCGTGTTGCCGTGGCAACGCTTCACCTTCTGCCTGGAGCCGCAGGGGCACAGGTCGTTCCGCCCCGCCGCGGCGACCGCTGCTGCCAGCTCCGCGTCGTACGCGGGCAGCAGCGCCATGACCTCTGCTGCCTCACGGCCCGTCTTGAGCAGCCGCGTGATGACCCGCGCGGGGCGGTCGACGTGCCGGAAGAACGACATGTACCCGGCGCACAGGTAGTTGAGCCCCGGCTCTCCCTCCGGCGTCGTCAGGAAGCGGTTCTTCGGGCACTCCCCGTGGCACGCGAAGCGGACGTCGCACTCGCGGCACATCCGCGGCAGCGTGTCCCGCTTGGCCGCCCCGAACGCCCGCTGCTGCTCGGAGCCCACGAGGTCGAGCATCGGGATCTCGCGGACGTTCCCGAGCCGGTGCTCCGGCTCCACGAAGTGGTCGCACGAGTAGAGGTCGCCGGTGTGCTCGAGCGCCAGCCCGGCGCCGCAGGTCTCGTTGAAAACGCACAATCCCGAGCCCGCCGCCCCGAGGAAGTTGCGGATCGCCGCCTCGAACGTCTGCACGAACACCCGCCCGACGTCGTGCCGGACCCACTCGTCGAAGATCGTGGTCAGGAACCGGCCGAACTGCTCCGCCCGGACGGATCGGGATGACACCCTGGTCCCGTGCATCGGGTCAGGCCGGCCGGCCGCGTCGAGCCGCTCGACCACCGGGATGAACTGCATCCAGTCGGTGCCCACCTCGTCGCGGAGGAAGCGGTACACCTCGAGCGGGTAGTCGGCGTTGAGCCGGTTGACGGTGGTCAGGACGTTGTACTCGACCTTGTGCGCCTGGAGCAGGCGGAGGCCTCGCATGACGTCCTCGAAGGTGGCGTTGCCACCCTTGTCGACACGGTTGCCGTCGTGAAGCTCGCGCGGCCCGTCGATCGAGATGCCGACCAGGAACCCCTGCTCGGCCAGGAACGCCGCCCAGGCCTCGTCGATCCGCGTTCCGTTGGTCTGGATCGTGTTCTCGAAGGTCATCCCCGGCCGGCGGTACCGCTCCTGCAGCTCCGCCGCCCGCCGGTAGAAGTCGAGGCCCATCAGCGTCGGCTCACCGCCCTGCCACGCGAACGTCACGCGGTCCGTTCGGTGCGCCTCGATGAGCCCGCGGACGTACGTTTCGAGGACCTCGTCCGACATGCGGAACGACGACCCGGGCGTCATCGCCTCCTTGTCGAGGAAGAAGCAGTACGAGCAGGCGAGATTGCAGATCGCGCCCGTCGGCTTCGCCATGACGTGGAAGCGCGCAGGGGCGGGACGGGCGGGATCGATCATCGGCGCAGTCTACGGCCCGAAGATCGTCGACCAGTCCCGGTGCATGCTCACCACCGTCCAGCCGTGGCGCGCGGCGGTCTCGAGGACCGGCTCCGCCCCGGGATCGGTGGCGGATCGGCCCTCGTAGGCGTACTCGCGCTCGGCGTCGTCGTGGTCGATGACGATGCCCAGGGACGGTAGCCGCCCCGTGGTGGCGTACTCGATCATCTCCGCGTCGCCCGCGGAGTTTCCGGCGGCGAGGATCGGGCGCCGCCCGATGTGCGTCTGGATCGCGCGCGGCTTCGGCTCGCCCTCGTTGACGGCACCGCCGGCCAGCGCCGCGCGTCTCACAAGCTCCATGTGCCCGTGGCGCCGTTGCACGTCGACCTCGACCGCCGTCCCGACGATGTCGTCGGGAGGCACGCCGTAGACAGGCTCGCTGATCGCGCGCACGAACTCCACCCCGCCGCCGGTGACGATGAACACCCGGAAGGCATTCGCCCGCAGCAGGTCCAGCAGCTCGAGCATCGGGCGGTAGGCGAGCCGCGTGTACGGGACGCCGAACCGGGGGTCGACGGCCGTGTCGAGCCACGCGGCCGCCGCCTCGGCGAACTCGTCGACGGTGAAGCCCGCGTGGGTGTTGAGGAGGACACCCGCGACGGCGTCCAGCCCGAGCGCGAACGCGCCGTGCACGTCACCCGCGAGGAGCGCCCGGACGACCGGCCGCGACGCGAGCTCCGGGTCCGCGGCGGCCTGCGCCTGAAGGCGGTCCAGCAGGAACAGGGCCTGGGGGTAGATCGGCCGCTCGCACCACAGCGTGCCGTCGTTGTCGAACACGGCGACGCGGGCGGCCGGCGGGACGAACCCCGGGGACCCCTCCGCCGTGACCTGCTCCACGAAGGCGAGGATGACGCCCTTCGCGTCACCCTCGCGCCATGAGGGAAGCGGATTCACGCTGTCCTCAGCGGCCGCCCTGCATCGCGGCTTCCATCTTGTCCATCACCTGGTCGACCGTGAAGCTCGCCGCCTTCATGCGTGGCGGGAACTGCATGAACGTGGCCAGGAAGTCGCCCACGATCCTCTGCGACGGGATGACGAGGTAGGCGCGATCCAGGAGCCAGTCGTAGTACGTGTTGGACGTGGTGTGTGCCCGCTCGAAGGGATCGGTGCGGAGGTTGAACATGAGCGGGACACGGAGCATCACGAACGGCTCCGCCCATACCTGCAGCGTGCCCGGCGACCCGCTGCTCCGCGAACACGAGCTTCCAGTTGTCGTAGCGCGTGGCGACCAGGTCGCCGTCGTCGCTGAAGTAGAAGAACTCGATCCGCGGCCCCTTGTCGGTCTCGCCGGTCAGGTAGGGCAGGAAGTCGTACCCGTCGAGATGGACCTTGAAGGTCTTGCCGGCCGCCTCGTGACCCACCAGGAGCTTCTCCGTGACGTCCGGGTCGCCCGCGGCCGCGAGCAACGTGGGCATCCAGTCCATGTGGCTGATGATCTCGTTGGAGACCACGCCCGCCGGGATCTTTCCCGGCCACCGGATCATCTGCGGGACGCGGAACGCGCCCTCCCAGTTTGTGTTCTTCTCGCTCCGGAACGGGGTCATCGCGCCGTCCGGCCAGCTGTTCATGTGCGGGCCGTTGTCGGTCGAGTACACGAAGATCGTGTCGTCCGCGATCCCCAGCTCGTCGAGAGTGTCCAGCACCTGGCCCACGTGGCGGTCGTGGTCGATCATCGCGTCGTGGTACTCGGACTGCCACCGCCCGGACTGGCCCACGCTCTCCGGCTTCACGTGCGTCCGGAAGTGCATGCGGGTGGTGTTGACCCACAGGAAGAACGGGACATCCTCGGCATGTTTGCGCTCGATGAAGTCGATGGCGCCGCTGATGATCTCGTCGTCGATGGTCTCCATCCGCTTCTTCGTGAGCGGTCCGGTGTCCTCGATCGTCTGCGTGCCGTCCGGGTTCGCCTTGCAGCGGAGAACGCCACGCGGCCCGTAGTTCTTCTTGAAGTCCGGGAAGTCCGCGGGCTTGGGATAGTCCCGGTGCTCGGGCTCCTCCTCGGCGTTGAGGTGGTACAGGTTGCCGAAGAACTCGTCGAACCCGTGTGCGGTCGGCAGGTGCCTGTCCTGGTCGCCCAGGTGGTTCTTGCCGTACTGCCCCGTCGCGTAGCCCAGCGGCTTGAGCAGCTCCGCGATCGTCGGATCCTCGTCCGGCATGCCGATGTCGGAGCCGGGCATGCCCACCTTGGACAGGCCGGTTCGGTACACGCTCTGACCGGTGATGAACGCGGAACGCCCGGCGGTGCAGCTCTGCTCCCCGTAGGAATCCGTGAACCGCATGCCCTCGTTGGCGACACGATCGATGTTGGGCGTGCGGTAGCCCATCAGCCCATCGCTGTAGCACGACAGGTTGGTGATCCCGATGTCGTCGCCCCAGAAGACGACGATGTTCGGCTTTCCGTTCGGCACGATGCACGACCCTCCCTGGTTCGGACGATGTTGCGGCACAAGCGTACGCGATAACCCGCTCGGGCCGGCCCCTCACCTCTCGCTCACCGGCGGCCTCGCCGGGCGCGCCTCGCCGGGTCCTCGCCCGCGGCGCTCGCCAACACACCCAGGCCGGGGTTTTGGCAGCCTGCCGGGGAACGCAATCATCGGCAATCGATCGTCGGGTTCATCCTTGGACTCTTGTGCTAGCCTGCCGAGCGGACCGCGGCGATGCGGGGTGGTGTCGCTGCGTTCGAGATGCTTGTCTACCCCATGCTTCGAAGGGACTCAGATGCGCAAGATCATGACCGGACTGGCCATCGCGGCCATCGCCGTTACCGTCACCGCCTGTTCGGCCTCCGGTGGGACCGGCGGGACGATCGACGGAACCAGCTGGGCCCTCACGACGTACGACGTCTCCGGGACCGCCACCGCCGTCCCGGATGGGACGCGGGTCGATGCGAAGTTCGCCGACGGCAAGGTCAGCGGATTCTCGGGCTGCAACGTCTACAACGCCGCGGTGACGATCTCCGACGCGACGATCAAGGTCGGGCCCGCTGCGACCACGGCGATGGCCTGCGACCCGGACAAGACCGCGCTGGAGCAGGCATATCTCGCCAACCTGGCCAATGCTGCCACCTTCACCGCCACCAGCGACGCGCTGACCCTGTTCGACGGCTCCGGCAAGTCGATCCTGGTCTACGCCGCCGCCGCCGCGAACCCGCTCGAGGGGTCGTGGGACGTCACCGGCTACAACAACGGCAATCAGGCCGTCGTCTCGCCGGTCGAAGGCAGCATGCTCACCGCGATCTTCACGGCCGACCAGGTCTCGGGATCCGCAGGCTGCAACGAGTACAGCGGTGGGTACACGCTCGACGGCACCACCCTCAAGATCGGCCCCCTCGCCTCGACGATGCGGGCGTGCGCCGACGAGGCGGTGAACCAGCAGGAGCAGCAGTTCCTGGCGGCTCTCCAGGCCTCGACGACGTTCGACCAGACGGGCAACATCCTCACCCTGAAGGCCGCCGGCGGCGAGAACCAGATCACGCTCGTCCCGGCCCCGTAGTCTCTGGGCCGCTGGCACCCGTGGAAGGGATCGCCGACTCGGCCGGCGCAGGTTTCCAGCCCCTCCGGATCGCCCGGAGGGGCCGTCCCGCGCCCGATCCGGAGCGTGGTGAGCCCGCTGGGATTCGAACCCAGGACCAAGGGATTAAAAGTCCCCTGCTCTACCGCTGAGCTACGGGCCCCCGTGCAACTCTACCCCGTGGCGCCGGTGGCGCCGCGGACGCATCAACCGCCCGGCTCCGCGCGCTTATGCACATCCTTCGGCTTGCCGCAACCGGCTGAGCAAGTCGTCGGCGCCGGTTCAAGTACTCAACGGACACCGAACACCACACCAGGAGCAGCTGCATGCGAAAGATCACGCTCATCGCGCTTGCCGCCGCCGCGGCCGCCATCGTGGCCGCCTGCGGCTCGAGCAGCTCGGACCAGCTCACGGGCAGGGACTGGCAGCTGACCGCGATCACCGAGAAGGTGCCGGCGTACCAGGGCGTCATCGCGCCCGAGAACCAGGGCAAGTACGTCATCACCTTCAACGACGACGGGAAGTACCGCGGGACGGCCGACTGCAACCAGATCGCGGGCACCTGGGAGACGAACCGCCGGGACAGCCTGACGATCAACCCCGGGATCTCGACGCTCGCCCTGTGCCCGGAGGGATCGTTCGGCGACCTGTTCGCTCACGGTCTGACCCGCGCGAAGAACTACGTGATCACAGACGACACGCTGACGATCACCCTGAACGACGAGGGCACGATGACCTTCGTCGTGGGCATCCCCGGTGGGCCCACACCCGCGGCCACCGAACCGCCGACCGAGCAGCCGACCGAGCAGCCGACCGCCAGCCCAACGGCCAAGCCGACCCCCACGCCAACGGCGAAGCCGACCCCGTCACCGACGCCGACTGCCAAGCCGACCGCGACGCCCACGGGGGCCCCCACGTCGAAGCCGACGGTCGCCCCCACCCCGGCGCCGACGCCCAAGCCGACCCCGGCACCGACGGCGACACCGACGCCGGGCGGCGACCTCACGGGCAAGGCCTGGCAGCTGACGGCGATCACGCTGAGGGACCCGGCCTTCCAGGGCGTGGTGCCCCCCGACCAGCAGGCGAACTACACGATCGAGTTCATGACCGACGGGACGTTCTCCGCCAAGGCCGACTGCAACACCGTCAACGGCGGCTACACGGCCACGGCGGCGGGGGATCTGACGATCACCCCCGGGCCCACCACGACGGTGGCCTGCGCAGACGGCTCGTACTCCGACCTGTACATCATCGGGATCGGCACGGCGGCGAGCTACGCCGTCGCGGGTAACCAGCTGACGATCACGCTGACGCGACCAGGGAACGCTCGTCTACACCGACAGCGGCGCCTGAGCTCGGCGCCAGGACAGAGGCCCGGGCGACACGCCCGGGCGACACAGCCGAAGCCGGGTCCTCCGACGGGGACCCGGCTTCTTCGACGACGGCCTCGAACGGCCCCCTCAGGGCAGCAGCGACTCGTCCACCAGCTGGTCCACGGTGATCGCGTTCGGCACCAGGCCCAGCCCGCTCATGAAGTCCAGCGACTGCTGCCACCCGGCGCGGTCGATCGACCCGAGAGCCCCGCCGGTCCGCGGGTTCTTCCAGGTGGCGATCGTCGCGTCCAGGATCTCGCGCTGCAGCGCGGGGTCTGTCGCCAGGTCCGGCACGCTGGCGAACGTCGCGTCCAGGCCCTTCTGCGGGTCGGCGGTGATCTCCTCCATGGCGCGCAGCGTCGCGGCGGTGAAGGCGGCGAGGGCGTCGTGCTTGGACGCCAGCGTCGCGGTTCCCGTCACGAGGCCCGGCCCCGGCAGCGCGATGCTGTCGTCGATCCCCAGGACCACGGTCTCGATGCCGGCGCGCTTCAGCACGATCGGCTCGTTGTTGGCGAAGCCCGTCGCGGCATCGACCGCACCCTGCTGGAGGGCCGCCGTCTGCCCGTAGTCCGGGAAGAGCTGGATCTCCACGTCGTCGGTGGTGAGGCCCGCGGACTGGAGCAGCGCCTGGAGCTGGATCCAGGACGTGCCGTACTTGCCCGGGATCCCGATCGTCTTGCCCTTGAGGTCCGCGGCAGTCCTGATGCCTGACGCGGCGTTCGCCACGACGACCGCCGGGAACGTGCCGTACAGCGTGGCGGTGTACACGACCGGGATTCCCTGGCTGACGGCAGGGATCACGGACGTGCCGTCGCCGCTACCGATGTCCACCGCGCCCTGGCCCAGGAGCGTGATGAGGTCCGGGTCGATCTTGTTCTCGAGCGTGACCTCCAGGCCCGCATCGGCGTAGTAGCCGGCCTGCTGGGCGAGGTAGAACTGGGCGAACTGGACGCTCGGGATGTAGCCCAGGCCCACCGTGAGCGGGACGGGCTCCACGGCCGGGGAGGGCATGAGGGACGCGGACGGGGATGCGGACGGGGATGCGGAACTCCCTCCGCATGCGGCGACCATGAGCGCGGCGACGGTCGCCAGGGCGGCGAGCGGTTGAAGGGCGGTGCGGCGCGACGACTGGACCACTTTGATCGGGACCTCCTGGGCGCGGGGGGCGTGGCTCATCGCTCGCCGACCAGCCGGCGCTCGACGAGGACCATGACGAGATACAGCGCCACCCCGACCAGCGCGAGCGTGAGCAGGGCGGCGAACATGAGCGGGATGTCGAACAGGGAGCCTCGGGCGATGTTGATCAGCACGCCGAGCCCGGACTCGCCGCCGGCCCACTCGCCGACGATGGCACCGATGACGGCCAGCGTGATGCCGACGCGGAGACCGCCGAGGATCGCGGGCAGGGCGGCCGGGACCTCTACGCGGGTGATCGTCTGCCAGCTGGTGGCGCGGAAGCTGCTCGCCATCTCCAGCAGCCGCGGGTCCACGGACCGGATGCCGACCATCGTGGCCACGGCAACCGGGAAGAAGACGATCAGGGTGCAGATGACGAGCTTGGACGCCAGCCCGCTGCCGAACCAGAGGACGATGAGCGGCGCCAGGACGAGGACCGGCGTTGCCTGGGCGGCCACGAGGTAGGGGCTCAGGAGCCGCTCCGCCAGGCGGGAGCGTGCGAGGCCGATGCCGGTGACCAGCCCGATGGTCGCGCCGATCGCGAAGCCCAGCAGGACCTCCACCAGGGTCGTCTGCGTGTGGGGCCACATCGTGCCGTCGGCCCAGGCCATCGTGAACCGCTCGAGCACGGTGTACGGACCGGGCAGGATGAACGACTGGTAGCCGGTGACGAACACGACCAGCTGCCAGACGAGCACGAACACGATGAGGCTGGCGACAACGGGAAGCACGAAGCCGGCGCCGCGCCTCACGCCTCGTCCTCCGGGCGGAACGGGTCGAACCAGGCGGGAGTGCCCGGCGCGGTCTCCGCGTGACGGGCCCGACCCGGAGTGACACCTGCCTCGATGGCGGACCGGGCCTCCTCCATCGCGATGCTGTCGTCGGTGGTGTCCACGAGGTGGGTCCGAACCTCTGCGGCCAGGTGGGACACGAACGCGGAATCCAGGTCCGCGACACGACGCGGTCGCGGCAGCTCCACCCGGATGTCCGCAACCACCCGGGCGGGGCGCGGCGAGAGGACGACCACGCGGTCCGCGAGGAACACCGCCTCCGGGATGCTGTGGGTGACGAGGACGATCGTGGTCCCCGTGCGATCCCACAGGCGGAGCAGCTCCACGTTGAAGCGCTCGCGGGTCAGGGCGTCGAGCGCGCTGAACGGCTCGTCCAGCAGCAGGAGGCTGGGTTCCAGCGCGAGGGCTCGGGCGATGGACACCCGCTGCCGCGTGCCACCGGACAGGGTCGACGGACGGGCGCCCGCGAACTCCCGCAGGCCCACGAGGCCCAGGAGGTCCTCCGCCCGCGCCGCCTGGCGCGCCTTCGACCAGCCCGCGAGCTCCATCGGGAAGCGGACGTTGTCCTCCGCCGACCGCCAGGAGAGCAGTCGTGGCTCCTGGAACACGAGCCCGACCCGAGGGTCCGGGCCCGTCACGGGGTCCCCGTCGATGGTCACGGCGCCGGCGTCGGCGGGGATCAGCCCGCCCAGGACCCGCAGGAGCGTGCTCTTGCCGCAGCCGTTGGGGCCGATGAGCGCGACCACCTCGCGCGGCCGGAGGGCGAGATCGATGTCGTCCAGGACGTGGGTCGTGCGGGCGCCGCGGAAGGTCAGCGAGACGCCGTCGACTCTGATGCCGGCAGGCGGGACGGGGGCGTGGACATGCGCGAGCGCGGGCGATCCCGCTGCGGGGGCCTCCTGCGTCGCCATCGACCACCTCCGTACATGCATCGAGCAGCACGGGGCAGGAGGCGCACGTGCACGAACCGCGGCGGCTCGTGCCGGCCCTGGCCTTCTCTCATCCGGACTGTACCGTCGGCTCCGGCGGACGAGGCGGACCTCGTCTTCGGATCTGCTGCACGCCGCGGACCCTGTTGCCGCTGCGCCGCTCGTGGGCTCGTCCCGCGTTTCGGGACCCTACCACCGGTCGGGAATCGCACCCTGCCCCGAAGGCTCTGGCGCGGATGCTATCACCGCGCCGCCGCGGAGTCCGCGTGACCGCCAGCGGCTCTGCGTCAGGGGACTACCGGGCCCCATCGTCCCGCTGCAGCGGCCTCAGCGCCGGATAGAGCGCCCGGTAGACGTCGAAGGCCCCGTCGTACGCCGCCCGCGTCGCGGGGTCCGGCTCCAGTCGCCGGGCGATCGACACCATCGACGCCACGCCCGCTTCCAGCGACGGCACCGCCCCCACGCCCGCGGCCGCGATGATCGCCGCGCCCAGGACCGCGGTCTCGCCGACGGCCGGGATCACCGCCGGCACGCCCAGCACATCCGCCTTGATGCGTGCCCAGAGGTCGCCGGGGCTTGGCCGACCGGCCAGGCGGAGCTCCAATGCGGGTGCCCCCGCCGCCGCCAGCGGCTCGGCCACGTGGCGCATCGCGAACGCGGCACCCTCCAGCACGGCGCGGAACAGGTGGGCGCGGCCGTGGGCCAGCGTCAGGCCGACGAACGCCCCGCGCGCCGCCTCGTCGAAGATCGGGGCCCGCTCCCCCGCCAGGTAGGGCAGGAAGATCAGGCCATCCGCCCCGGCCGGCACGGACGCCGCCTCGGCGAACAGCTCCTCCGGGGACCACCGGTCGCCCAGCACGGAGCTCCGCAGCCAGCCCACGGACGCCCCCAGCGCGGCCATCGCACCGCCCACCGCCCAGCGCCCGGGCAGCGGCGCCGGCGCCTGGTAGAGGCCCGCGACCGGGAGCGTGATCGGGTGGTCGGCGTAGATCGCGATGCCCCCGGACGTGCCGCCCGTGTCCACGGCGTCGCCTGCCGCACGGAGGCCTGCGCCCAGCATCGAGGCCGCCCCGTCGTTGACGCCGGAGACCACCGGGATCCCGGCGCGCAGGCCCAGGACTTCTGCGGCGGCGGCGGTCAGCGAGCCCAGCCGGGCCCCGAACGGCCGCGCCGGAGGCACCTGCGAGGCCCGAACCCCGGCGTCCGCGAGCTCCGCGCCGGACGGCACCGTCTCGTGACCCTGGAGGGATGAGGCCGCCTCCCCGCTGAGCCACAGGCCCATCGCGTCCCAGGCCGGCACCAGCCATGCCGCCCGCGCCGCGGCTTCCGGATCCTCGCGCGCAAGCCAGGCCATCTTCGGCAGCAGCCCGAACCCGGTGCCTCCGGCCCGCCGGTCCTGCCACGTGATCGCCGGGCGCACGGGCTCGCCCGCCTCGTCCACCGCGACCAGCGTCGGGCCTTGTGAGACGCAGCAGATCGCGAGGATCTCGGGCGCCTCGGGGCCGCCCGCGGCGACCGGCTCCAACGTGGCGACGGCCTCGGCCAGGCCGTCCCGCCACAGGTGCGGGTCCTGCTCGGCGCGGCCGCCCGGCCCCAGGTCCATCGGGTACGCCGCGCGGCCCAGGCCAAGGAGGCGCCCGTCCAGCCCGACGAGGGCAGCCTTGGCTTCGGTCGTCCCGACGTCCAGGCCGAGGACCGCGAGGGTGCGATCAGCCATCGCCTGCGCCCGCCTCGATGGGCGGCATGTCCGCCTCAGCCGGCGACACGTCCTCCGGGAAGAGAAACCACCGCAAGTCCTCGAAGTCGGGCCCGACCTCGCCCGGGACGATCGTCGGCGAGGCGAGCGCCCTCGGTGGTCGGGCGAGCAGCACCCGTGCCTCGTCCAGGTACTCCTCCAGGCGGCCGACCGGCTCCCGGTGCCGGTGCGCTGCCCACGTCATCGCGCCGTCGTCATAGCGGATGTCGCGGAGCGAGAGCGGCGGCTCCGGCAGGCCCGCCCGGTTGCGCCAGAGACCGGTCGCGGGGTCGAACGCGTAATCGGGCAGCAGTCGCCAGCCCTCGCTCGCCACCAGGTCCACGGCATCCAGGATGAAGTCGAACACCTCCTCGCCGATGAAGTAGTTGAAGTTCACCCGCACCCAGCCGGGCTTGATCCCCTCGCAGCCGCGGGTGATCTCGCGCTCGAACTCGTGGCTGGTCGCGACGTCGATGCCCAGCAGCCGGTGTCCATACGGCCCGGCGCACGAGCACCCGCCCCGGGACTGGATCCC
Source organism: uncultured Chloroflexia bacterium (assembly GCA_963766735.1). Classification (GTDB taxonomy): domain Bacteria; phylum Chloroflexota; class Limnocylindria; order Limnocylindrales; family CSP1-4; genus CAIXZV01. The sequence continues at coordinate 33,054 of CAVYBU010000027.1, read as the reverse complement.
GAACAGGTCGTTGAGCAGCGCCACCACGAAGTTGTGGTGCAGGTACTTGCCCTCCCGGCGGACGACGAACGAGACGATCGAGAGGCGCTCCGCCTGGTGGCTGCCGAGGATCTCGATGGCGGGATTGGTCCCCCAGCGATGAAGGGCCCGGCCGATGAAGTCCGCCTCGCGCTCCCGGATCGCCTCGGTGCCCACCGCGGCCTTGAGCCCGAACACGAGGCCGGCGCGGATCGACTCCACGATGGCCGGCGTGCCGCCCTCCTCGCGGTGCTCGATCTCGGTGAGGTACACGTGCTCGACCGTGTTGACGTAGGCGACGGTGCCGCCTCCGGGCATGCTCGGCACCCGGTTGCGAAAGAGGTCCCGGCGCGCCACCAGCACCCCGGGCGTGCCCGGTCCGCCGATGAACTTGTGCGGGCTGATGAACACCGCGTCCATGGACGCCTGCGCATCGTCCGCCGGGTCCATCTGGATCTCGACATAGGGCGCCGCGGCCGCGAAATCGAAGAAGGACAGCGACCCGTGCTCGTGGAGGAGCCGCGATATGGCAGCCGTGTCGGACACGATGCCGGTCACGTTGGACGCAGCCGAGAAGCTGCCGATCTTCAGGGGCCGGTCCGCGTACCGGACGAGCTCCTCGGCAAGCTGCGCGAGGTCGATCTCGCCGTCGCGGTCCTCGTGGATCGTGATCACGTCCGCGATCGACTCTCGCCACGGCAGCTCGTTGCTGTGGTGCTCATAGGGGCCGATGAACACGACCGGGCGCTGGTCGGCCGGGATGTGCGCGCGCAGGTCCCACTGGTCTGCGAGGTCGGCCGGAAGACGCAGCTGGAGCACGTCCACCAGGCGGTTGATCGCAGCGGTGGAGCCGGAACCCACGAAGATGACCGCGTGCCGCTCCGGGTCCCCGCCCACGCCCTCGAGCACCAGGCGGCGTGCCTCCTCGCGGAAGCGGCTGGTCTGGAGCCCCGTGCCGGAGCTCTCGGTGTGGGTGTTCGCGTACAGCGGCAGGACCGCCTCGCGGATGTAGTCCTCGAGGAACGAGAGGCTGCGGCCGGACGCCGTGTAGTCCGCGTACGTCACGCGGCGGATCCCGTACGGTCCTGCGACCGCCTCGTCCTCCCCGATGACCGAGGCGCGGATCAGGTCGATGAGCGCGTTGGGGCCCGGTCGCGTGCCATCGTGGCGGTGCGGGGACGCGGTCATGGCGCTCGACTCCATCGTGCCGAGCAGTCTATCGGCTCTGGCTGGGAGGCCGGCTCTGCTGGGGAGGCCGGCTCCCCGATCAGGGCACGAGCGCGGGCGTGAAGTCCTTGTAGCGGTAGCGGTTCAGGTCCACGCGCGTCGTTACGCCGTCACCGATGCCATCGACGTGACCGCTGGACGTGTACTGCCAGAACGTCCAGCCGTCGCCGCCCCAGTTCGAGGCCGGCATCGCGGGCTGGGTCGCGGTCGTCCAGTGCGCGATCCACAGGACCGGGTACCCGTTGTCCGCGAACCACCTCGTGTCGCCCATGTACGTCTTCCAGAACGACGGCGAGACGTAGATCATCGCGCGGATCCCAGTGCGCTCGTGGACGCGCTCCATGAACGCCCGGACCCAGACCTGGAGGGTGGGGACGTCAAGACCCCCCGTGGTCTCGAGGTCCAGGACCGGGAGCAGATCCCCACGCCTGGGTGCCGCGGTGCCGACGAAGTGGTCCGCCTCCGCGATCGCGTCAACCTCGGCGGCGGTCACGGCCTGGGCGGCGATCGCGTCACCCTCGGCGGCGGTCGCGTCTCCCCCGGCGGTCACAGAGCTCAGCGGCGCGGCCGGGCGCGCGAAGTGGTAGGCCCCCACCAGGATCCCCGCGGCGTTGGCGCGCGCCCGGTTGGTCGGGTAGGTGGTGTCGACGTAGTCGGTCGCCTCGGAGGCCTTGAGGAACGCGAACCGCTTGCCGGCCGCGGCGACCTTCGTCCAGTTGATGGTCCCCTGCCAGTGGCTGACGTCGATGCCCTCGATCCAGGTTGGCGTGGGGCTGGGTGTCGGCGTGGGCGTCGGGGCCGGCGTGGGGGTCGGCTTGGGAGTCGGCGTGGGCGCGGGGGCCGGCGCGGGGGCCACGTAGGCGCGAGCAAGGCTCGTGGCGATGTAGAGGTAGCTGATCCCGTAGCGGGCCTTGACCGATTTCCCGTTGATCGACGAGATGCGGTACCAGCGGTTGCTCGAGAAACGGCCGCCGCAGCTGACGGACCATCGCCCGCCGGTGACGGTGGCTGTCACCACCAGGCGGGTGCCCGCCGGGATCGTGACCCGCCGCTGGGAGGACGTGGTCGCCCTGGTCCGCAGGTTGGAGGTGCACTTCGCCGTCATCGTCTTGGCCGTTGCGGTCGGGGCGGCGGTACGGACGAGCCCCGTCGCGATGTAGAGGTAGCTGATCCCGTAGCGGGCCTTGACCGACTTCCCGTTGATCGACGAGATGCGGTACCAGCGGTTGCTCGAGAAACGGCCGCCGCAGCTGACGGACCATCGCCCGCCGGTGACGGTGGCTGTCACCACCAGGCGGGTGCCCGCCGGGATCGTGACCCGCCGCTGGGAGGACGTGGTCGCCCTGGTCCGCAGGTTGGAGGTGCACTTCGCCGTCAGGGTCGTGGCACCAAGGGCGGGCGCAGGCCCGGAACCCAGGACAGCCGTGACAACCAGGGCGATGGCCACCACGATGGCCACCAGCGCCGGCCGCGTCCGATGGATCGACACGTGCTGGGCCACTCCCACCGTCGCGGCGAGGATTGGCGAGCGGCGGGTGGGCGTGGGCGTAAGGGCGGGCGCGGGCGCGGGCATGGGACCTCCGGTGCGTCGCCACAGTGTCAGCCCCCCGTCCAATCACGTCCATGGCCCCTTGGTGCCATGGCGCACCCCCACCACGGGCCCATTGGGACCCGTCTCCGACCCGTGCCGGTCTCGTCGGTACAATCGCAGCGTGTCCCGCATGTACTCCCTCGAAGACGCCAACCGGCTGGTCCCCGACCTCGCGGTGGTGGTCAGCCGCCTGCGCGATGAGCGCGCGGAGCTCGTCGGCCTGCGAGATGCCTACCGGGATCGTGAGGGCGCCCTGGTCGAGGACCTGATGGCCGACGAACCCACGGCGCAGGGCGACGCCGAGGGCGACGATCCGGAGCTTCGCCGGCTGCGCCTCCGGATGCGCGGCCTCGTGGACCAGATGCAGGCCGATGCTGCCTGGCTCGACGAGCGCGGCATCGTCCTGCGCGACATCCCCACCGGCCTCCTTGACTTCCCGGCCCTCGTCAGCGGACGGCAGGCGTGGCTGTGCTGGCGTCTCGGCGAGGAACGCGTGGGCTTCTGGCACGATACGAACGAGGGCTTCGCCGGCCGGCGGCCCCTCGCGACCCTCCCGGACGACTCAGCACGCGCCTGACCCCGGCGTCCTCACCGGTACACTCGGGGCATGCCTCCCGTGCCGCTTCCCGAGCGCCCGGTCCGCGCCGGCCTCGTCCGGCAGGGCGATCGCGACAAGGCCTACCGGCCGCTTCCACTCGAGGCGCGACGGGCCGCCTTCGACGAGGGTCTCGCCGCGTACGCCCGGGGTGAGTTCTTCGCCGCTCACGAGGCTCTCGAGCCGGCCTGGATGGGCAGCGACGATCTCCCGGAGCGCGCGCTTCATCAGGGCCTCATCAAGGTCGCAGCCGCGTACGTGCACGCCGGCCGCGGCAACCCGGCTGGGGTTGCGAAGAACCTCGCCGGCGCGCGACGGCACCTGGCCCTCGCGGAGCCCGCGGCCGTCGCCTGGGGCGTGGACCTGCCCGCCCTCCTTGCCGACATCGATGCCCGGCTCGCGCGACCGGAGCTCCCCCACGTCGCCCCGACCATACAGAGGACCGGACCTGCATGAACCGCCCCCAGGCAATCCCCGCTCTCGACCCGCTGTACGCGGACATCCGGCGGCGTGACCCCGTGCGGCCCGCGCTGCTTCTCGACGTCCGCGAGCTGGACGAGTTCCGGCAGGTCCGGGTGGAGGGCTGCCTGTTCATCCCGATGTCCCAGCTGGGAGTCCGCCTGCAGGACATCCCGAAGGACCGGCCGATCCTCGTGATCTGCCAGTCCGGGAGCCGCTCGACGGGCGTGACGAGCTACCTGCTGCAGCAGGGATGGGAGGACGTGGGGAACGTGGCCGGCGGCATCGATGGCTGGCAGCGGCTCGGGCTCGACGTCAAGCGGGGTCCGGTGGAGCCGGGCGAGGGCCAGCTCCCCGGCTAAGCTCGATTGGTCGGGTCGCTGCCCGCTCCCCGGCTGAGCGCGGCTGGTCAGGCCGCGGCTCAGCCCTTGCGGCGGCGCTTCGCGAGGATCTCGCGAACCCGGTCCTTGTGCGCGAACCCCCAGCCGACGAGCAGGAGGGCGATGAAGTTGACCGTGCCCACGCCGGCCGCGTTCAGGTAGCCGATCTGCTGGCCAACCTCGCCGTCCAGCTTGAGACCCGGGATCGTGGCACCCAGCACGCCGAGCTGGAAGAACGGCTCCTGCGGCGCCAGGTTGGCGCGCGCGATGCCGGCCGTCGGACCGCCGGTCGTCTCCCCGCCCATGATGAAGGCATGCGATCCGGAGGCGACCCCGCCGGAGCCCCTGACGCCCTCACCCAGGTCGAGCTCGGGCAGGTTCTTCCACTCCGCAATCACGCCCTCGGCGTCGGGGGTGGCCCACCAGGTCTCGGGCTTGGGTCCGGAGGCATCGGCGCCTCCCTGGATGTAGAGCGCGCCGTTCGCGCTGAACCCGGACATGTCCGTCCGCGCGACCGGCAGGTTGGTCTGCTCGCTTGCCCGCCAGGCATCGATGACGTTCGGATCCTCGGCCGTCGCGTTCGGGCCGCCCCCCACGAGGCCCTGCTGAACCGTCGTCACCGGATCGCCAGAGAGATTCCGGCCGCCGATGACGAAGACGATGTCGCCGACATGCATCGCGACCCCGTCCACGTTCTCCTCGTACAGGGGCTGCTGGGCCACCCATGGCCCGAGCACGCCCGAGGCGTCATGCTGGCTCTTCCACACGCCGCGTGTGGGCGCCGTGCCATCGGTCCCGCCCATGACCACGATCCCGTCCGATATCCCAACCGCGCTGCCGCCGGCTCGCGGCTCGGGGAGCGCCAGCGCATCCTCGGCCTTCCACTCGCCCAGCGTCCCGTCGTTCTCCACGGTGATGCTGTAGGCGGTGGTGGTGGGGGCGCCATCGGGCCCGTAGCCGCCGAGGAGATAGAGGGTGCTGCCGACCACGACGGTCGCGGCGTCGGATCGCGGTTCGGGGAGCGCCGGCCCCTCGGACCACGTGTCCAGGTTCCCGGTCCCGACGGCGTGCGAGACGTACGTCGTGGCGACTGCCGCCTGGCCATCGCTGCCGCCGGCGTAGAGGTAGGTCTGGCCGATGACGGCCGTCGACCCGTCGACCCGGGCGGCCGGCAGCTGGACCTCGGGCGGTGCCGGATGCCACGGGAGCGTTGCCCCAATCGGCACCGGACACGGCAGCGTCTCGTTCTCGGGCGGGCAGAAGTTGATCGGCGACCACCTGAGCAGCGTGTTCTCGGCAGTTGGCTGCGTGGCGAACGAGATCGCCAACGGCCAGAGGTCGACGGTCCGTTGCACGGTGAAGTAGTAGGCGCGGTCGGGGATATACCCGAGGAGGGTGATGATCGTGACGAACCAGAAGGACGCCTTGACGATCGCCCAGCTCCAGCCGTCCGCATCGAACAGGCCGAAGAAGATGCGCCGGTGGCGTGCCGGGACGTTGTGGGTGTCGGGGGGGCCGGTCTGTGCCATGGTCTCAGCTCCCGACCTTCAGCGTGCCGAGCATGTTCGGATGCACCGTGCAGATGAACTGGTAGGTACCGGCGGCCAGCGCCGGCACGGTATACGTCTTGACGGCGGCGCCGTTGAAGATCTCGCCCTTGAACACGCTCGTGCCGCTGGCGTCCTTGATCTCGATGTTGTGCGGGATCCCCGCGTCCTGGTTGTCGAAGTCGATCTGGAAATCGGCGTCGGCCGGGGCGCTGAGCTCCTTGACGTCAAAGGCGATGCCGGACGCGACGACCTTCAGGACGGTCCCGGCCGGGGCCGATGACGCGCCGGGTGCCGTCGACGCCCCCGGCGCTGGGGACTCCCCGGGCGCGGACGACGCCGCCGGGGCACTGAACTCGTCCGACCAGCAGGCCGGGAACGGCGTGGCACCGGGCTCCGGCAGGTAGGCCGGATCCACCCAGCCCTCGAACGTGATCTCCTGGCCCGTGGCCGGATCGACCACCGGCTCGAACAGGTCGGGGTCCATCACCCGGTACTCGTGGCCCTTCTCGGCCCGGATGAACGCGATGAGGTCCTCGACCTGCTTGTAGTTGAGCGGGCCCGCCGGGTTCCCCGTATTGGACCAGATCGGCATGATCGAGTCTGCCGTGCCGCAGGCGTAGCGCCCGCCGGCCACCATGATGTTCTCGAGGTATTCCGGGTTGAGGTGGGCGAACAGCTTGTCCTGGCGGTTCAGCGTGGGTCCCTTGCCGCCCTCGCCTTCCACGCCGTGGCATTGGGCGCAGTTGGCCTGGTAGATGTTGTAGCCACGCTCCACCGAGGTGACCTGCTGGTCCTCCAGGGCCGTGTCCAGGCGCGACTGCGTCAGCCCGTTCGGCAGCCCGGTCTCGTAGAAGTAGTAGCCCATGACGAACAGGGCGACGACCGTCACCGCGAGGAAGCCCACCCAGCGCGCGCTGGCCGACTGGCGGACGATCTTCGCGGCGCGCTCGGGCGTCAGGTCGTTGCGGTGGGCCGACGGCGGCGCCGAGAAGCGCTCGGCCGGCACCGGAGCGGACGACGGCCGTGGCGCGGGGAGGCGCTCCTCGGGCTGGCGGCCGGTCTGGTCGGTCATCGGACTCCTCGGTGGGCGGAGTGGCGGGTGGAAGGCGTGATCAGATGCATCCGGTTGGCGTGAGCGGCGGCTCGATCCCGGGCTGGCCAACCGCGACGGGCAGAGGGCCGAGGGTGATCTTGCCGGTGTTGACGACAAGAACGCCATCCGCATCGACGCGGACCGCGAACCGGTCCATGCCGCGCGGGGCGGGCCCGTACTGCGCGCCGGCAGCCTTGACACCCAGCCGGTCGTAGCGGGACCCGTGACACGGGCACTCGAGCCAGAAGTTCTTCTCGCACGGATTGGGCTTGCAGCCCAGGTGAGGGCAGCGCTGGTAGAGCGCACGGACGTTGACGTCCGTACCGTCGCCGGTCGGATCCTCCCCGGGGATGAATCGCTGCTGGGACGGGTTCACCAGCATGACGAACGCCTTCGCGGCGGACACGTATGCAGGAAAGCCCTCGTTGATGGGCAAGGTGGCGTTGGCCACCAGGATCTCGTCCAGCGTGCCGACGCGCACTTCCCCGCCGAACTGGCCCTCGAGGTTCGGCCACAGGAAGCCGATCGTGCCGGCGCTGACCTCGAGCAGCCAGAGGCCCATGCCTGCGGCAAGCGATCCCCGGAGCAGCTCCCGCCGGGAGATGCCCTGGACCTGCTCGTGCCGGAGGGCCTTGAGAGCCTCCGTGGTCAGCGCCTGGGGCTTGCTGGCCGGTTCGACCTGGTGGTTGCTCATGCGCTCGGATCCCTTCCGATCAGAGGGCGAAGTGGAGGCCCGGCGTCCCGATCGAGAAGAACTCGAGGTACGGGATGACGAACGAGTAGCCGGGGCCCCGGAAGAAGATCCCGACGAAGGTGACGAACAGCCCGAGGGCGCAGAACAGCGAGAACAGCACCACGGCCGTCTTGCGCTCGGAGGGCCGGACGGCCCGGATGTTGCCGCGATCGATGAACGGCATGAGTGCAGCGCCAACCAGCACGAACGTCGGCACGAGCACGCCGGCGACGGTCGGGTGGAAGTAGGCCAGCAGCTCCTGGAGCCCAAGGAAGTACCACGGCGCCTTGGCGACGGCCGGCGTGATGTTGCCGTTCGCCAGGTCCTCCAGGGGCGCGTTCATCATCAGGCCCATGAGGAGCAGGAACACGCTCATCAGGACCGCGGCCATGAACTCGATGGCGAGCAGGTGCGGCCAGGTCATGACCGTGTCGTCGGGTTCCTTCTGGACCCGGACCACCGCATCCTGCTTGACCAGCGCCAGGAGGCGGTATGGCCGCGCCGACATGGGCACCCGCTGCTTGTCGATCTCCGTGCGTCGTGCCGGATCGACGGGCGTGACCACGCGGCCCTCGGTCGGCTGCTTGGTGTCTGTCATCTGATCAGCCTCGGCTCACAGCGGCCCGGAGATGCCGCCGTCCTTCCGGATCCGCCAGAAGTGGACGGCCAGGAAGATCGCGGCAACCAGGGGGAAGACCATGATGTGAAGCACGTAGAACCGCAGGAGGGTGTTCTGCCCCACCTCGATGCCACCGAGCAGGAGGAGCTTCGACGGCGTGTTGAACAGCGGCGCATAGCCGGCCATGTTGGTACCGATGGTGATGGCCCAGTACGCGATCTGGTCCCACGGCAGGAGGTAGCCGGTGAAGCTGAGCATGATCGTCAGGAACAGAAGCACAACGCCGACGACCCAGTTGAATTCCCGCGGCGGCTTGTAGGCCCCGTGGTAGAAGACCCGCATCATGTGCAGGAAGACGAAGAACACCATCAGGTGGGCAGCCCACCGGTGGATGTTCCGGGTCAGCAGGCCGAACGCCACCTTGCTCTGGATGTCCAGGATGTTCGAGTACGCCTGCGTGTCCGAGGGCACGTAGAAGAACATCAGGTAGACGCCGGTGACCGTCAGCACGAGGAACAGGAAGAAGCTGAGGCCGCCGAGGCAGAAGGTGTAGGCGAACTTCACCGCGTGCTGCCTGACCCGCACGGGGTGCAGGTGCAGGAACACGTTGTTCATGACCGCGTATGCCCGCGACCGCTCGTCGTCGGGATACGGGTTGCGGAAGATCGACCGCCAGACGGGGCTGCGCCTGATGGACTGGTCGACCCGCTCGAGGAAACTCACCTGGCTCCTCCTGCCACGCCGGCCGTCCCGGCGAGTTGGGCGTCACGATACGACTCTTTGTAGAGCCGCCCGTCGCTCGAGATCTCCTGGAGCTCGAAGCGCTCCATGGTGATGGCATCGAAGGGGCACCGCTTCACGCACAGTGCGCAGCGGATGCACCGCTCCTCGTCGAGGATCATGGCCGCACCCTGCGACCAGCCGTAGGCTTCCTCGACCTCGGGCAGCAGCCCCTCCGTCTTGAGCTGGTTCACATCCACCATGTGGATGACGCCTTCGGGGCACACGTCGGCGCAGGCGCCGCAGAGCACGCACCGGAACGGATCGAACCAGATGTTGTAGTTGCACATGAGGCAGCGCGTGGACTCGGCCACCGCCGCGGTCGCGTCGTACCCCAGCTCCACCGGGGTGCTGAAGTTGACCGCCGGGTCCACCGACGGCATCCGGGCCGGCAGGTCCACCATCGGGATGTGCTGCCGGGGCAGGACGTCGTACAGCTCGGGCATGTCGTGGCGCCAGGAGCTGGTGATCTTCACGTTCGGGGTGACGGTCACGTCCGTCCGACCATCCAGGTAGCGGTCGATGGCGTAGGCGGCCTTCTTGCCGTGCCCGGCCGACTCGATCAGGGTGGTGGGGCCGGTCACGAAGTCACCACAGGCGAACACGCCACGGATGTTGGTGGCATAGGTCGCCGGGTCCACCTTGAGTCGCCCGCGGTTGACCTCAAAGCTGGAGTCCACCGGCAGGAAGCTGAGATCCGCTGACTGGGACACGGCCGGGATGACGGTGTCCGCCGGGACGACGAACTCGGAGCCCTCGATCGGCACCGGGGAGCGGCGACCTGATGCATCCGGCTCGCCCAGCCTGTTGCGGATGAAGCGCACGCCGGTGAGCCTGCCGTCCTCGCCGACCAGCTCGATCGGGCTGACGAGAAAGTCCAGGGTCACGCCCTCGCGCTCGGTCTCGCCCAGCTCCTCCTCGTCCACCACCAGCTCCGACCGCGTGCGGCGGTAGGCGATGGTGACGTGCTCGGCGCCGTGGCGGAGGCTGGTGCGGGAACAGTCCATCGCGGTGTAGCCGCCGCCGATGACCACCACGTTGCGGCCAACCGACAGCTCCTGGCCCAGATTGGCCTTCTTCATGAAGTCGATGCCGTACTGCACGCCGTCGAGGTCCGCGCCGGGCAGGTCCAGGTAGACCGGGTTCATGGCGCCCGCGGTGATCGCGATCGCGTCGAAGTCCCGCTGGAGGTCTGCGAACGGGATGTCGATGCCGATCGTGGTGTCGAACACGAACGTGACGCCCAGACGCTCCACCAGGCGGACATCCATCTCGATCGCCTCGCGTGGGAGCCGGAAGGCCGGCACCCCGATGAGCATCGTGCCGCCGCCATACGGGAGGCTGTCGTAGACCGTGACCTGGTAGCCCTGGCTCGCGAGCTCCCGGGCCACCGCGAGACCGGCCGGTCCGGCGCCCACCACGGCGACACGCTCCTCGCGCGGCGTGATCGCGGGCATGACGTCCGGGATGCCAGACGCCTCGTGCCACTCCACGAGGAACCGCTTCATGGCGCGGATCGCAAGCGGGCGGTCGATGTCGCCGCGCCGGCACGCGCGCTCGCACGGGGCGGAGCAGACGTACGAGCACATCGCTGCGACGGGGTTCGGCTCGCGGGCCAGGATGTACCCCTCCTCGAACCGCCCTTCGGCGGCCAGATTGAGGTAGCCCCGGCAGTTCGTGCCGACTGGGCACGCCTCCTGGCACTCGATATTGCACTGGAGCCAGGACGCGTCGACCGGCTGGACGAGGAATTCCTGGGTCTGGTCGAGGGTCACGAAGGGGGTACGCCTCTTCTGCGGGGACTCGGCAGGGCGACGGGGAACCGTCGGTGGCCTTGCCACCGACGCGTGGGAATCTACCAAGCCGGGGCCATGCGTGCACTGCAATCGGGGGGTCGCGTGGGCAGCGGCCGGGGCCGGATGGCTGTTGGCCGGCGATCCGAGAGCTCCCGGTCATCGCCGGGAGCGGGCAGCGGGCGGCTGAGGTGCGGTCTTCCAGCGTCCGGAACGGTTGACGCCGGCATGTGGCGCAGCTACGCTGGCGGACGATCGGTGCCTCGATCCAGGGTCCGCAAGGGAGAACAGTGAGTTCGTCCGAGATCGCCTTCCTGGCCCTCGGCCTCATCCTCGGTTGCGCGCTCGGCGCGGCGTTCCTGGCGGCGGCCCGCTCCCGACCCGCCCCACGGCGCGAGGTGCGGGTCACGATCGCCCCAAACTCGATCGGGGTACGACGAGCCGTCACGCTCGCGGATCCAGAGGCGGTCCGCAGCCGCCCGTCGCCGCCCGGTTCCCCCGATGAGGCGGCCTGGTCGGACAGCGTCGACGCCGCCCCCGGAACCTTCCTCACCGCCGGGCCGGAGGCGCCGGCCATCACCTCGCCGATACGAACACGCGTTCCATCCGCCCCGGCGATGCTCGCCACCACGGCAGTGGCCATCCCCGTCGTCGGCGGGCTTCCGGTCGCGCCGCTCGGCGGGACCTCATCCGTGATGCGCGGCAACCCCTGGCGCGACACCGTGCCGGCACCGCCGGTCCCGGCCGCGGTGGCGATGGCCGCTGCGAACGGATCGGCGTTCACAGCACAAGCGGCAGGGCCGCAGCCGACTGCCGTCATGGATCTCGGACGGCCTGCGTCGGAGTGGCTTGTCCGGGCCCGACCCCCGGCCCACGAGGTGCAGCCCACCCTGGCCGCGGCCGCCGTGGGGTTCACGATTGCCGGCGCCGGGGAGGCCGGCGCGGATGAGACCCGCAAGCCATCCCCGGCGGCACCGCCGTCGACCGCACCGGATCCGGTCGGCAACACCCTGACGGCAGGCCCATGCGATCCGGCCCGGACCGCAGCCGATGAGCGCTGCGTGGAGGCGGCTGCGGCGCGCGAGCGAGGGCGTGCGGCGGCGGATGCCGTGCGCGACGCCAGGCGGGCGATCGATGACCTGCACGAGCAGATTGACAAGGCCCGCGAGGCGTCGGACCCCCGTATCGTCGCTGCGATGAAGAGCGAGCTCCACGCGGCGTACAGGACGGCGAGCTCGGCGGCGGGCACGCCCGACGAGGCCGAGGCGGCAGCCCGTCACTGGCTGAGGGCAATCGACCGCACCAACACGGACAGCCGGACAGCCCTCCGCCTCGTCGAGACGGCCACGGCCGAGCTCCGCGAGCGGCTGCCCGCGCTCGAGCGGCTGGCAGCCGAGGCTGACGCCGCGAGGATCAGCGCCGAGGTAACCGAGCAGGAGTGCCGGGACGCGCGCGAGGAGCTGGCGCGATGCGAGGAGCTCGCCCTGGCGGCTGTCCAGCCTCCTGCCGCCGAGCCCGAAGCGGCCGAGACGCTGCATCCCCTCGCCGGCGCGTGGCTCACGGAGCCCGACCTGGCCCCGGACCCTGGCTCACCCGAGGGCTCCGACGAGAACCGGCCGGGCTGCCGGTCATCATCCGCGTGTTGCGCGGCGATCGGGCTGCGCGCGAGCGCGCTGTGGCCGCGTTCGCCGACGATGATCCGGCTGGGGTCGCCACGTGGCGGCTGCGCGTCTCGGCTCTCGTGGACGCGATCGTCGCACGCGCGATCGAGGCTGGGTTCCTGGACCTCCCGGACGACGATCCGTTCTGGCAGCTGTTCACCCACGCGGAACGCCGCGAGATCGTGCGAGCGCTGTCGTCGCTCGGCTTCCGGTACGACGGGCTCGGCGGGTTCGCGGACGCCCGGGTGCCCGCCGCACGCGATCTCTCCCTTGCTGTGGGCTATGCCGGTCTCGATCCCATGCGGATCCGCATCTGGCCCCGGGAAGGGGAGATCGCCGGGCTCTATGCCGGGGCGAACGTCGCGGCGGACGCGTGGCTGGCCAGTCGGGCGGACGACCTCTCCCTCGGGTCCGTGGTCGACGCCCTTGGGCCGCAAGCCGATGGTCTCGGGGAGATCTGGAACGCCTGGGGCCGGGCCCGCGCGATTCTGCTCGCCACCGACTAGGAGGGTTTCTCAGCCAGGACCGGGCGCGGCGCCCTCCGTGTCCGGCGGGGTGTCGTGGGTGGGCCCTTCTTCGTCGTCGTCCTCGATGACGATCACGCGGAAGGCCTCTGCGGCCGCCACCCCGATCGCCTCACCTTCCTCACGGGCCCACTCGCGGATCCGCGGCTCCAGGCGCTCCGGGTGGCGGAGCTGACTCCCGTGGGCACGCAGGGCGTCGATCTTGCGGTCCAGGGTGCCGGTAACGTCGACCCACGCGGACGAGTGGTTCGACCAGAAGAGGTAGAGGCGCCGGACTACGTGCGGCTCAAGCCCGTCCCGTGCGAGCCAGGGGAAGGCCATCGCGTTCCGTGCCGCCGGGTAGACCGCATCGACCGCCGCGAGGCCGGCTGCCCGGTGATCGGCGTGGTTGACCCCCCCGTCCCCGTAGAACAGGGTCTCAGGGTCCACGGCCAGCACGGCATCAGGGCGCATGGTCCGTATCTCCCGGACCAGCAGCTCGCGGAGTGCGAGGTCGTTGGACACGGCGCCGTCAGGCTGATGCAGGAAGCTGACGCCCGCGTAGCCGACCACGTCTGCGGCGGCCCGCTGCTCGGCCTCCCGGACCGCGGCGAGCTCGAACGGGTCTGCCCGCCAGTCGTCCGCGCCCGCGTCGCCGCTCGTGCAGCACACCAGCCAGCCGGTTGACCCCTCGTCGATCCAGCGGGCGGCCGTGGCCGCGGGCCCGAAGTCGGCGTCGTCCGGGTGGGCGGCGATGACCATGAAGCGCTCCGGGCGCCAGGCGTGCGACCGGCGGGCGTTCACATCGGACATCTGCGGACCTCGCGGGCTTCGTTGCGGTTGCGTTGGAGCCCCGTTACCGGGACGTTGGCAGCGTGCCAGGTTCTGGATCAAGGTCTCGCTCGTCTCCCCCCACGGGCGAGACCTCCTTCGTGCCCGGTTCAGGCATCGCGTGCCGCCCGCGCGGCACGGATGGCCTCCAGGACCTGCGCAGCGTGTCCGTCGGCCTTCACCTTCGGCCACGCCGCCGCGATGCGGCCGTCGGGGTCCACGAGGAAGCTGGAGCGGCCGATCCCCATGTACGTCCTGCCGTAGTTGGTCTTCTCCTGCCAGGCACCGTACGCCTCCGAGACGGCGTGGTCCATGTCGGACAGGAGGGTGAACGGGAGACCGAACTTCGCGCGGAACGCCGCGTGGCTTCCGGATCCGTCCGGGCTGACGCCCCAGACGGCTGCGTCCATCCCCTCGATGTCCGCATTGAGGTCCCGGAACTGGCAGGCCTCGGTCGTGCAGCCGGGCGTGTCGTCCTTCGGGTAGAAGTAGACGACCGTCCAGGAGCCGCGGCGGTCGGCCAGGCGATGGAGCGTGCCGTTCTCATCGGGGAGTGCGATCTCGGGGGCCAGGGCGCCGACCACCTGAATGCTCATGACCGGGAGGATAGCCGGGCGGGCGCGAAGGCGGACTCAACAACCAGGAGCCGGCCGGACCGGACCGTGACCGCCGCGTCCGCGCCCGTCCGGACGTTCGAGAGGCCGCGGGCCGGACCCACGGTGAGAGGCTCGTCGCGGAGCGGATAGGCGAGGCCCGCCGTGGTGATCCCGGCCACGTCACCGCCGAATGGAAGCAACGTGATCGTCGCGCCGACAGGCCCGGGCAGGGCGCATGTCAGCCGTCCGCCAGCCGGGTCCGTCGCCTGGACCAGGAACACCCGCGAGCCTTCGTCCAGCAGGACGGTGGCGGCCGACTCCAACGCGGGGTGCGCAAGGAGCCAGAGGTTGGCGAGCGCGTGGTCCAGCCGGGGACCCCCGAACGCGCCCAGGACCGTGATCCGCGTCGCGCCCCGCTCGATCGCCGTCAACAGCGCCAGCTCCGCGTCCGATTCGTCCTTGTCCTCCCGGGCACGCCTGACCGGGATCCCGTCGGCCTCGGCCGCCGCGAGAAGCGCCGGGTCCAGTGAGTCCAGGTCACCGACCAGGACGTCCGGCCGAAGGCCGATCGCGCGGGCGCGAGCGAGCCCGCCGTCCGCCGCCACGATGTCCTCCACCGCGGCATCCCAGCCGGGCCAGGCCGCGTCCAGCGCCGCGCGGACGGGAACGTCGCCGTCGGCGATGACAAGAGCGTGGCGACCCGGCGGCGGGGCACCGGGGCCGGGGTTCGACGGGCTGCCCATGGGCCGGATCGTACCCGGTCGCCAACGATGGTCGCGGGCGCGCTTCGTGTAGACTCTCGCCGCCGTGCCGGACTCCAGCTTCCCCGCCCCGATCCAGAGCGTCGTGGACGCCGCCGCACGCAAGGGCGTGACCCTCGACGTGCACGTCTTTGCAGCTTCGACGCACACGGCGGAGGAGGCTGCCGCAGCCGTCGGCGCAGAGCTGGGCCAGATCGTCAAGTCGCTGGTCTTCGTGGCTCCGGCCGATGACGGCACCCTGGAACCGTTCCTGTGCCTGGTGTCCGGTCCCAACCGCGTGGATCTCGCTCGCCTGGCCGCTGTCACCGGCGCTTCCGACATCCGCCGCGCCAACGCCAACGAGGCCCGGGAGCTGACCGGTTTCACGATCGGCGGCATCCCGCCAATCGGCCATGGACGAGTCATGCGCGTCGTCATGGATCCGGCTCTCGGGCGCTTCCAGGTCGTCTGGGCCGCAGCGGGTACGCCGACGGCCGTGTTCCCGGTCCCGCCCGCCACCCTGCGCATGCTGTCGAACGCGCACGTCGCGCCGATCTGCGAGGAGCGGAGGCAGGCGGACGTCCTGGCGGAGGGATCGAGTCCCGCCCAGCCGTCCACCACGCTGCAGGACGCCAGCACCTGACCGGGCGCGTCCTCACATGACGATCGAGCCGCGCCGTGCGGTGGTGTCGTTCCCCGGCGGGCTGCGGGCCAGCTTCCGGTGGGCCGGCAGCGGGCAGGGGGCCGCGGTCTTCGCGCTCACCGAGCGGGGCGGGCCCCTGGTGGATCACGGCGAGGTGTCTGGACCCGACCCGGACCTCCGGTGTCGCGCCGAGGTACGCGTGGATACACCGACCGGCCCCTGGACCGCGCGTCTCGCCTCCACGATCAGCGACGAACCCGCGGGGATCCTGTGGGACACCGAGGGGCTCCTGGTGATCGTGTTCGGGTTCCATGCCTACGCGTTCGAGGCGCGGACGGGCGCGCTGCGGTGGAGTCATCGCTCCGCGTCGCCGATCGTCGCGATCCTCGGCTCATCGCGGCTGCCGCACGTGCTCCTCCAGGCCGAGATCGAGACGTTCGCGCTGGAGGCCGACGGCGAGGTTGCGTGGCGCGTGGCCCACTCGGACGTGGTCGCGGCCGCCGAGCTGGTCGGCGGCCACCTGGTCCTCACCAGCTTCTCCGGGCAGGTCCGGGCACTCGATCCACGGACAGGGCGTACGACCGCCTGACCGTCGTCGCGGTGGAAGCATGGTGGACAACTGGTCCGCAATCGGGCGGTGCGGGGTGGATAAGTGGATTGACCGGTTCCCGGGCCCCGCGTAGCGTTGACGGTGGCCCGAAGGTGCTGAGCGATGCTAGCGGTGGCGATGACATCAACGCCCACGCGTCGAGTAGGTTCCTTCGGGTCTTTGATTCTGAGCTGACCATTAGCCGCGCGTAGCCGCCGCCGCCGAGGGCGACGAGTCGTCGACCGGGTTCGGGCCGCCGCGGCGGCTATCATCGCCTGGTGACCCCCCTTCTCCCTGTCCTCGCCGGGATCGTCGCGATCGCCGCCGGGTGGCTGCTCATGCGAAGGCTTGGACCTGGAGCCCGGATCGGGCGGATCCTGGCCGCCACCCCGGTTGTCCCCGTCGCCCGCGCGATCGAGCTGGCGGCACGCGGCGCTCCCCGGTACGTGGCCGTGGGCGGCCGGATCGGCTCCACACAGGAGTTCGAGGACGAGTCCGGGCGGCCATTGGTCTTCCGGCGGACGCGGCTGGAGCTGCACCGGGGATCGGGATGGACGGCTGTCGAGGACCGCCGGGACGTCGTGCCGTTCGAGATTGCGGGCGGCCTGGAGGCGATGGCAGTCGACGCCGATACCCTGGACGAGGGGCTGGTGGTGATGACGCGCGAGTCAGAGGGCACCGCGGGCGAGATCCCGGACCGAGTGCCACCTGGCACGGACCCGGCGACGCCGGTTCGCCTCCGGGTAGAGCACGTGAGCTCCGTCGACCACGCGCTGGTCCTGGGCGTGCCGTCCATCGACCCCGAGCGCGGCCCGATCCTTCGGCCCGGCCTCGGTCGGCCGCTCGTGCTCACGACGCTCGAGCCGGCGGAAGCGATGCGCCTCCTGGCCGGCGGGCGCCGGGGCACCACGATCGCGATCTCCGCTGCTCCTCGCCGGTGGCTTCCTGCTGGTGATGGCCGGCCTGCTCTGGGCCGTCGTGGACGCGGTGGCCTGACGTGAGCGGGGGGCGCCGTCCGTGGGCTGGCATGCGGCCGTTGATGCCGGCGGCACGTCGCTGGTCCGCGGTCATCATCGCGGTCTTCGGTCGCGCCTCCGGGCTCGTCCTCGGGCTCGTCATTCCCCTGTTCGGATCCGCCGCCATCGCGCTCGCCGCATCGCCGGCGCCGACGGCCGCCGCGGGCGGCGATCCGCGGAGCAGCGGCCAGGGTCCGGGCCTGGTGGGCGATCCGGTGGCGGCAATCGTGCTGGTCGCCGGGATCGCCCTCGCAAGCCTCCTGGCGACGCTGCTCTACGTCCGCTTGACAGGCGGCCCCCGAGAGTCGCGCCCCGGCAACTGAGGCCAGGCGGGACCGTACCGCCGAGGCACCGCGCTCGGGTTGCCGGACGCAGAATCCACGTGGATGGGAACATTGTCCTATTGGCAACTCCTGTGAAGTCGTTGAACCTCTCGGCGGTACCCATCATGCTTGACAAATCCTCCATGCCTGCATCGGCGAACAAGACCCCTCGCCCCGGTGATGCGACGCTCTCGGTCACGAAGGCGGCGCGCGTTCTCGGCGTGCACCCGAACACGGTCAGGGCGTGGAGCGACGCAGGCCGTCTTCGCTACTACCGGATCAACGACCGTGGCGATCGGCGATACCGCCCGGCTGACCTCCAGCGGTTCCTGACGGCCGCCACGGCCGGCGCGCCCGTTCCCGAGGAGGGACAGGCGCCGTCCAGGGGGTCTCGACGAGGCGCCGCGGACGCCACGATGCTCACGGACTCTCCCGCGGGCCTGGACCTGCTCGCCGACCTGGCCGAGATAGCGTCGTTCCCCTCCGGGCTGGACCCAGCCCTGGACGAGGCCTGCAGGCACATCCGCCAGGTCACCGGCGCGGCTCTCGTCGGGATCTGGGAGCGGCGGCCAGGAGGGCTGGTGCCACGCGCGACGGACGTCGAGGGTTCCGGCAAGACCGCGGCGCGGACCGTGAGACCCGGGCGCAACCTGTTCACCCTCGCCCTCGAGTCACCCACCCCGATCCACGCGCGACCCGGTGTCGAGGGCCCCGCACCCGTCCTCGGCATGGGCACGGACGAACTGGTCGTCCGGATCCCCGGTGGCGAGGCGGCCTGGGGCGTGCTCGTCCTTGCGGGCGCCATGCAGCTGGGCCACGACGACGGTCAGCGGCTGGCCGGTGCGATCGCGCGGACGCTCGGGGTCCTGGTCCGCGGGGCGACCGCAGCGGAGCAGGCATCGGGACGTCTCCGCCGTTCGGAGGCGCTGCGCCGGATCGCCACGGACCTCGCGTCGAGACTGGACGTGAGCGACGTCCTCCGTGACCTCAGCGATCACGCCCGCGTCCTGTTCGGCGCGGACCATGTCGCCGTGATCCTGCGGGACCCCGAGGGCCGCGTCTCGTCGCCCGGGAACGTCGGCTTCTCCGAGTCCTTCGTGGAACTCGCCCGCGGTGTCGAGGAGGCCCGGCAGGGCCAGCAGGAGATCCCCGCGCGCCGGCCGGTCGTGCTGCTTGGCGCAGACGCCGCGCGTCGCGGTAGCCCGGTCCGCGCAGCGGCGATCCAGGAGGGCCTCGAGTCGCTGGTCGCGGCGCCGCTGGTGGACGGCCATGAGCACCACGGCATGCTGTACCTCGGTCATGTGAGGGCCCACCGCTGGGGCGAGGTGGACATCGACGCGGCGGAGGCTCTGGCGGGTGACGCGGCCGTCGCGGTGAGGTCTGCCCGCACCTTCGGACGGATGGCTGCGTGGGCGGCCCAGCTCCAGTCGATCCAGCGTCTCGGCGGGCGGCTATCGGGGCTCACCGAGGTCGGCGCGATCGGCCACACGATCGCGACCGAGCTCAGCCAGCTCATCGACTACGAGAACGTGCGCGTCTACCGGGTCCGCGACCAGGACCTGATCCCGGTCGCGATGCTGGGACACGGCGACGCCTACTCCGACGAGACAGCCGACAGCCTGGCCGTCGCAGTGGGCGAGGGGATCACGGGATGGGTTGCCCGGTACCGCGTGCCGCAGCTGGTGGACGACACGGCCAACGACCCCAGGGCCATCACGATCCCAGGCACGGACGCGGAGGCCGACGAGTCGATGCTGCTCGCGCCCATGGTCCACGAGGGAACGTGCCTCGGCGTGGTCGTGCTGTCCAAGCAGGGTCTCCGTCAGTTCACCGACGACGACCTGCGGCTGCTGATGATCTACGCAACGTTCGCGGGTCAGGCGATGGCGAACGCGGATGCCACGGCCCGGCTTCGCGAGCAGTCGAGCGCCCTTGAGCGCCGGCTCCGAGCCCAGGAAGAGCTCCTGCGAACGACGGAGGCCATCCTGACCACGCTGGACCCGCGGGGCGTATTGGAGCAGATCACAGACCGGCTGGGCTCCCTCATCCAGTGCGACAACATCGCGATCGAGGTGGTGGACTTGCCCACCGGCCTGCTCGTGCCGTTGACCGCGCGCGGCACCCACGCCGACGAATTCCTGGCACCGTGGGAGCCGGGCGAGACGGGAATCGCCACCTGGGTCGTGGACCACAACGAGCCCGTCCTGATCGAGGACGAGCGGGATGACCCGCGCGTGAACCACTTCCGGGCCACCGGGGAGATCGAGGGCAGCCTGATCGTCGTTCCGCTGCTGGGGCCGGCCGGCGCCGTCGGCGTGCTCACCCTGGAGCGCCTCGGGACGGCCGTCCGGTTCAACGCGGAGGAGTTCGAACTCGTCAAGCTGTTCGCGGCGCAGGTGTCCATCGCGCTGCGCAATGCAGAGATCTTCCAGGCGGCCGAGGTCAGGGCACGCACCGACACCCTCACGGGGCTCCTGAACCATGGCGCGTTCAAGGACCGGCTGGAGCGGAGCATCGCGTCGCGGGAACCGTTCGGGCTGGTGATGATCGACCTGGACGAGTTCAGCGCGGTCAACAACTCCCTGGGCCACCAGGTCGGTGACAGGCTGCTGCGCGAGGTCGCGATGGCGATCCTGGGCTCGGCCCGCGAATCGGACACCGTGTTCCGGTACGGCGGGGACGAGTTCGCGATCATCCTGGCGCGCAGTGACCCCGGGGGGCTCACCCCCGTCGCCGAGCGCGTCGGAGCGGCCGTGGCGGCGGCAGGAGGACCCGGGACTCCATGGGCCGCCGAGGGGCTGCACATCTCGGCCTCCATCGGCACGGCGTCCTTCCCGGCGGACGGCATCAACACGGAGGCGGTGCTCCTCGCCGCCGACCGGGCGTGCTTCGTGGCCAAGCGGCGAGGCCGCGGGCGCGTGGCGACGGCCGAGGAGGGCCTCGCCCTCGCCGCCGAGTTCACCCTCTCCGAGCCGACCCCGGTCGATCCCCCGACGGTGGACACCGCCTGACGATGATCGAGAATCGTTCGCGGTCCCTCAGGCCAGGGCACACGGAGATTCGCCGTGCGCCGCTGAGCCGCACTCTCGCCGATCTCCGATTGCCGTCGGGCTCCTCGTGCTTGCCTGCCTCGTGGCGCTCGGCGGATGCCTGCCCGCGTCCGTGCGGCCCACGCCCGAGCCGACCCCGACCCCCACGCCCTGCGCCAACGCCCGAACCGACGCCGACGCCGACGCCCGGACCCCCAACGCCCACGCCCGAACCGACGTTCGTGGCCTACGTCGTCGTCCGCGGCGACACCCTGGTCCGGATCGCGCGGAGGCACCAGACGGACGGGCGGAGCATCGCCTACTGGAACCGGGCGACGTATCCATCCCTGGACCCGGAATCTGCGGAGTACAGGCCGGATCTGCTCCAGGCCGGCTGGGTGCTGCAGATCCTTCCGGGCCGGGAGTATGTGCCCCCGTTCGACGATGGGGAGAGCGGCGAGGAGGTCACGCCCGCCCCGAGCGACGACGAGGAGTACGAGCCCGAGAGCCCGCCCCCGGACGAAAGCGGGGGTTGATCGGGGCCGGAGACGGGAACGAGAGCAGGGGTGCGGCCGGGTATCCTTCCGCGCATGTCGCCTGCCTCCGGGCCCGTGCCCCGGGTCGTCGTCACGCTCATGGACGCCGCGCGCCAGGCTGAGCCCGCGATCGCCGTCCGCAAGAACGCGCTGTACGTGGACTCGATGGCGCGTCACGGTGCCGCGGTGATCGCGCTCGGCCCGGAATCGTCCGCCTCGGAGCGCGCCGCGGCGTTCGCGACGATGGACGGGCTCCTGCTGACCGGCGGCGCGGACTTCGAACCCGAGCGTTATGGGGCCGCGATCCTGGGCTCCGTGGGCATGATGCCGGACCGGGACGAGCTGGAGGCGGCCGCCTGGGCCGCCGCAGACGCGCGCGGCATCCCGGTCCTCGGCATCTGCCGCGGCCTCCAGGCCATGAACATCTTCGGAGGCGGCTCGCTCCTGCAGCACGTCGACGGGCACGTGGGTCACGGCTGGGGACACGGCCCGGCGCTCACCCACCCGCTGCGACTGGTCCCAGGGACGCGACTGGCGCGGATCCTGTCGCCGTCCGGCGTGGGCGGCACTGTCCTGACCGTGAACAGCTACCACCACCAGGCGGTCCGGGCGGCAGACCTGTCTCCGCGCTACCTGCCGGCGGCGTGGTCGCCCAGCCCGGCCGGGGACCTCGTCGAGGCGTTCGAGGGCCGGGAGGGTCCCTTCCGGATGGCCGTGCAATGCCATCCCGAGCGAACGGAATCCACGCCGAAGGCCTTCGAGCGGCTGTTCTCGTTCTTCGTGGACGCGTGCCGGGGTCCGCTGCTCGACCGCTGAGTGGCGCATGCCACGAACCGCGCGACGCGGCAAGGAACGTTCAGACCTGCAGCCGACCCGCCTCGATGATCCGGTTCAGGAACTGGCGCGTCCGCGCCTCCCGGGGCTGCTCGAAGATCTGTTCCGGTGTCCCCTGCTCCAGGATCCGGCCGGCATCCAGGAAGCAGACCCTGTTCGCGATATCCCGGGCAAAGGCCATCTCGTGGGTGGCGATCAGCATCGTCATGCCGCCGGCCGCCAGCTCCCGGATGACGTTGAGGACCTCCGCCACCAACTCCGGGTCCAGGGCCGACGTGACCTCGTCCAGGAGGAGGAGGTCCGGCTGCATCGCCAGCGCCCGCACGATCGCCACGCGCTGCTGCTGCCCGCCGGAGAGCCGGTCCGGGAACTCGCCGGCCTTCTCGGCCAGCCCGAAGCGCTCCAGCAACGCCTTCGCGGCACGCTCCGCGTCGGCTGCCGGTTGTCGCAGCACCTTGCGCGGGGCGAGCGTGACGTTGTCCAGCACGCTCATGTGCGGGAACAGGTTGAACGCCTGGAACACGATGCCGATCCGCCGGCGGATCAGGTCGACCTTCACGTCCCGCGCGGTGATCTCGTCGCCTTCGATGAGGATGCGGCCGGCATCGATCGGCTCGATCAGGTTGATGCAGCGCAGGAGCGTGGACTTGCCGCTCCCCGAGGCGCCGATGAGCGCGATGACCTCATGTTCGGCCACCTCGAGATCGATACCGCGGAGCACCTCCAGGTCGCCGAAGGACTTGTGCAGGCCCTGGATCGAGAGTGCGGCCCGGACCTCTCCGTCGCTCATCGGGCGCCCGCCGCGCCGCGCTTCCGGTCACGCTGGACGAGCCAGTCCGTGAACCGCGCCAGCGGGATCGTCACGACGACGAACACCAGGGCGGTCGCCACATACGGCGTGAAGTTGAAGGTCGCGGCCGCCTTGATCTGGGATGCGCGGAAGATCTCGACCACGCCGATATAGGACACGAGCACCGTGTCCTTCTGGAGCCCGATGAAATCGTTGAGAAGCGGCGGGATCACCCGGCGCACGGCCTGCGGGATGATCACGTGGCGCAGGGTCTGGAAGCGCGACAGGCCCAGGGATCGGGCGGCGGCCTCCTGGCTGGGGTGGATGGAGTCGATGCCGGCGCGATAGACCTCGGACACGTAGGCGGAGTAGATCAGCGTCAGCGCAACGACCGCCCAGGGGAAGCCGGTTGGGGTGCCCTTGATCCCGAGCCCGGGGATCCCGAAACCCAGGATGTAGATGACGAGGATCCCCGGTATCGCGCGGAAGACGTCGACGTAGACGGTGGACAGGACGCGGATCGGGAAGAAGACCGGTCCCCGCAAGCTCCGCAACACCGCCAGCAGGAGGCCGAACGTGAGGATCAGGACCTCCGCGATCAGGAACAGCTGGATGTTGACGACGAAGAACCGGACGATCGAGCGCTCCCAGACGAACTGGCCGTCGATGAAGCCGAACGCCTCCGCAAAGTACCTGGGTGACAGGAACTTCTCGCGAACCGCCTCCCATCCGGGCGCGTTGACGATGATCCAGCCGAGGACGCCGAAGAAGACGACCGTGCTGACGATGGTGATCGTCAGCGACCGGAGTGTTCCCTCGTCGCGGGCCCGCGACAGCCTCGCCCGCCGCGGCATCCGGGTACGGGTGCCGCGGTCGGACGGGCCGCCGGTCACGGCCACCAGGTCAGGGTCCCGGCTCGACTAGGGCTGGAAGGCCGGGACGCCATCCTGGAACGGGAGCCACTGGGTGACGAGCCCCGCGAAGGTGCCATCGTCGTTGAGGGCGGTGATCGCCGCGTTGACGCAGGGCGTCAGCGGCGCTGTCCTTCTCGAGGACCAGCGAGAAGTACTCGGCCGTGCCGGTGTCGAACTTGCCCACGGCGACCGCGTTCTCCACCTGGACGTTGGTGACGAAATCCGCCGTCGGGAGGTCGACGACGAGGCCGTCGATCTGCCCCGACTTGAGTGCCTCGACCGCGAGATCGTTGGTGTCGAAGACCTGCGGCTCGTTGGTCGGCTTGATCGTGTTGACAATCGTGTCGTAGCTGGTCGTGCCGACCTGGGCCCCGAACTTGTACCCGGCGAGATCGGCGATCGAGGTCACCGTCGCGAGCGGGCTGTCCTTGAGAGCGACGATGGACTGGAGGACCGTGTAGTAGCCCTCGGACAGGTCGGCCGCCTGGGCCCGTTCCGGCTTGTACGAGACCTGGGTGATGTAGAAGTCGAAGTCCTTGGCGCCGGGGGCGAAGGAGTTTGTGAACGGGACAACGGTCCAGGTCACGCTGTCCCTGGCGATGCCGAGCTTGTCCGCGATCGCGTAGGCGACGGCGCTCTCGAAGCCCTCACCGGTCGTCGGGTCGCCCGTGTAGTCCGAGTCTTCCCACGGCGGGGTGTTGCCGCCCTCGCGATGGGCGAAGTACGGCGGGTAGGCCGGGTTGTCGGCGCCGATGGTGAGCGCGCCGGCGGTCTTGAGCGCGAGGTTCTCAGGGGCGCAGGCATCGGGCGTGGGCGTGGGGGCCTCGGTCGGCTCTTCGGTCGCCGGCTCCTCGGTCGGCTCTTCGGTCGCCGGCTGGCTCGACTCGGCGCCGGCGCTCGCCGTCGCGCCCGGCGACGTCGCATTGCCCTGGTTCAGGAGAAAGGCGCCGACGATGATCGCGAGCACCACGACCACCGCTCCGACGATCAGGGCGTTGCGGTTGCCGCCACCGGCCGCCGTCGGGGGAGGAGCCGGCGCGGGGACGGGCACCGCCGCGGTCGGAGCCGGGGTCGGAACCGCCTCGGTCGGCGCCTTGTCGGGCGTCGAAGGCGGGGTCGGGGGCATCGGGGGCGGGGTCGAAGGCGGGGTCGGGGGCGTCGATCCCGGCTCGCTCGGGGTGCCAGGCGTCTGATCGCTCATGGGGATCCTCACTCATCGGCACGGGATTGGTCGCTTGCGTGCCTGCCTGGGACCGTGACGCGAGCGAATGACCGTGACGCACGCGAATCTACCAGAGCCGCCTCGGTGAACGACTACCGGTGAGCCCGCATGACCTGCGCACCACGCACACAGCCGAAGCGACGCCGGGAGGAGGATCGGCGTCGCTTCGGAGGGCTGACCGGAGGCGGCGGGAGGAGGGAGTCCACCGTCACCGGTGTTGTGTTCGGTTGTGGGCACTGCATCGTGGTGCAGTGGGGCCATGATGAGGCGAGATGGTCCCGGTTGCCCATGACCCAGGGGTCCCGGCCGGACCGGGTACTTTGCGGGTGAGTAGACTCGGCCTCGTGCGAGTGAGGACGATCGAGCTGCGGATCCTGGCGTTGGCGCTGGCCGGCCTCTGGCTGGCGGCGTTCGGGCTGATCCTGGGCGGCTACCGCCCGGGTGGCCCCATGGACATCCTGGTAGGCGTCGCGGCGGCCGGCCCCATGCTCATCGCCATCGCGGCCCTGATCTGGCCACCGGTCGCCCGTGGTGGCCGTGCGTTCGCCGCCATCGCGTGGCTGGCCATCGGCACGATGCTCCTGCTCGTCCCGTCCCTGGGCGGGCTCGTAGGCCAGCTCACCGGCCGAGGCCCCCAGACGCTGATGCCCTCCCTGGAGGCTGCATACCCGTGGCTCGTCGCGCTGCTCGCGACGGGGCTCTTTGCCGGGCTTGGGCTGGCCCGCCGTCACCTGGGCGAGACCGCCCTTCGACGGCGGCGCCTCGTGCTGGGCACGGCCCTGGGCGTTGCGATGGTCCTTGCCGCCGGCAGCGTCTTCTCGGCCGTTGCGATCGTCAACGAGCTCGCCCTGGGCAATCGCGTCTCGATCGCCTCGAGGTTCGGGCCCACGGACCCTGACCTCGAACCGCCACCCTGCAACGACGTGCTCCTCTATGGACCCACCGCCGTCATCGACCTGCGGATGGATTCCACCCAGGACGACAGGTTCGCCGGACAGGTGGCCATCCGCGGCGTCCGGAGCGGCACGGACGTCCGATGGATTGGGTTCGCGGCGTCCCGCCTCACCCTCGGCCAGCATGGCGTGACGCGCATCTCCGATCGGACCTGGGAGCTGACGCCCGGCCGCCCGTGGGCCGTGACCGAAGCCGGCCGGGGTCTCGGGGAGGATCTCGACCGGACGCTTCTGCTCGTTGCCCTGACCCCCGCCAACCGGGCTGTCGCCGAGGATCGAGGGATCGCGTTCATCGAGGGAGCTCGCGCCCGAACCTGCCGGATCGCGGTCGATGGGACGATGATCCGTGACGCGCTGCCGCAGGTTGAGCTGCTGGTCGGTCAGACCGACCTCTCCCGCTGGCGCGGCCACGTGGACTTCTGGGTCTTCGCCGACGGCCAGCTTGGCCAGGTGGACGGGCAGATCTCCGGGCCGGCGCTCGACCTCGCGGAGGACGCGGTCCTCGCGAGCCTCCGGTTCAGGATGATTGCGGTGGACCGCGGGCTGCCCATCACCGTGACTCCACCCACGCGATGACGAGGAGGGACGTCGGATGACCTACGACCGCACGGACCAGTACCTGCCGGACGGCGATCGCCTGGAGGGCAAGCGCGACCGGCTGGCCCGGCTGCTCAGCGTGCTCCGCGTGCTCCAGGGTCACGGCGAGACCGGCGTCAGGCCGGCCGAGATCGCCCGCCGTACGAACATGTCCGTGCGGAGCGTGTACCGGGACCTGCACGCGCTTGAGGACGAGATGCAGATCCCGCTCTGGAGCGAGAGCGGCCGGTGGGGCGTGGAGAAGGGGGCGTTCCTGCCACCGCTGCGCCTCACGCTGCCCGAGGCGATGGCCGTGTTCCTGGCGGCCCGCCTGGTGACCCGCTATGCCGACAAGTACGACCCCAACCTCTCGTCCGCGTTCACCAAGCTGGAGGACGGGCTGCCCGACGCCCTCCGCGAGCACGTGGAGCGGACGCTGGATGACCTCTCCAGTCGGCCGGTGGACGACGGGTTCAACCGCCACGTGGAGGACCTGACCCGCGCGTGGGCGGAACGGCGGGTCGTCCGCTTCCGGTATGCGCCCGCGGCCTACGACGGCGGGGAGAAGGAGACCAGCTGGCGCGAAGTGCGGCCCTACCTGCTGGAGCCGTCGCTCCAGACGCACGCGCTGTACCTGATCGGCCACGACGAGACGCGCGACGCGATCCGGACCTTCAAGGTGGAGCGGATCCTGGACCTGACGATCCTGCCGCGGACCTTCGAGGGGCCGCCCCCAACCATCGGCGACACGCTTCGGCGCGCGTGGGACATCATCGCGGACCAGCCGCAGGCCGAGGTCGTCCTGCGGTTCGCGCCGTCAGTCGCCACCCGCGTCCGGGAGGCAACCTGGCACCCGAGCCAGGTCGTGAGCGTGGCTGGGGACGGATCGATCGAGTGGCGCGCCACCGTGTCCGGCACGGTGGAGATCCGCCTGTGGATCCTGTCCTGGGGCGACGACGTGGAAGTGCTGGCGCCCGCCGCCCTGCGCGCCGACCTGGCCGCGACGCACGCCCGTGCGGCCGCGCAGTACCCGATGCCCTGAGGGCATGGGGTCGGGCTCGGTGGGGTTCGGTGGGGTTTGGTAGGGTTGGGGTGCCGCGCCGCCGACCCCCCGCATGCGCGTCTCAGCGGAGAACTCGTTATCGCTGCCGCCGCCATCCCCCACGTCCCCGGCGCCCCGAGCGCCTCCCGCCGCCGCCCGCGCCGCCGCGCGGCCACGGTCCTGGCCGCGTCCCTCGCCCTGATAGTGATGCTGGGCACCCTGCCCGGCCCCGTCGCAGCCGCGACGACGACCTCCACTGCAAGCGCAATGAGCGCCAAGGTGCTCAGCTGGCTCAACCGGGATCGCGCCGCGCGGGGCCTCGTCCCGCTCCGCAGCTGGTCCAGGTTGACGTCTGTCGCCGCGGACCGCGCGGCCAGGATGGTCACGACCAACACCCTGTCTCATACCGCCGCCGGCGGCAACGTGGGGAGGGCGTTCACCGCCCGCGGCATCCAGTGGTATCGCTACGGCGAGATCATCGGCGCCAGCACGTACCCGTGGGGCAGCCAGGCAGCGGCCAACATCTACTCCCTCTGGAAGGGCAGCTCCACGCACCGCTCGCTCATGTTCAGCTCCAAGTTCAACTACGTGGGCATCGCCTTCGCCTACCGCTCGGCGTCGAAGAAGACGTATGTCTCGGTGGTGTTCTCGGAGTCGAAGGACCATACGGCCCCGGTCGCGCGGAACGTATCGCTGACCAGGAGTGGCACGACGATCCGGTTCGCCTGGACCGGAGCAGACCGGAGGCTCCAGACGCACACGGCCGGCCTGCGATCATTCGATGTCCAGTACCGGGTGGGCAACGGGAAGTGGCGCACGATCAGGAACGACACGACGGCCAAGGCGCTGACCCTGTACCGGCGGGCGCACGGGCACTGGTACTCGTTCCGCGTCCAGTCGGCCGACCGGCGCGGTAACCTCTCGAGGTGGACGAGCACGAAGAGGATCTGGGTGCCGTAGCGGCCGACTCGGCCGACCGCAGCGGGCGCCGCCTGCTCTTCGCCGCCGTCAACCTCATCAGCGACCCGATCCACGGGTACGTCGAGCTGTCCAAGCGTCTCTCCCCGGCGGATGCCCGCGCAGCAGGGCTCCACGAGGAGGATGCGGCCGAGGACGACCTGCTGGACACGGCCTGGGTCCAGCGCCTGCGCCGGATCAGCCAGCTCCAGAGCGCCCGCTGGGTCTTCCCCACCGCCGAGCATTCAAGGTTCACGCACGGCCTGGGCGTGATGCACGAGGCGGGCCTCTGGGCGCGCTCCCTCTACCCCACCCTCCGCGCGGCCCTTCCCGCCCTGGCGCCAGGTGAGGCCGTCCCGTCGGAGGGCCTCGTCATCGAGACGCTGCGGATCGCAGGCCTCCTCCATGACGTGGGGCACGGACCGTTCGCCCACTTCTTCGACGAGAGGTTCCTGGCCGACTTCCCTGCCCCGGTTGATCCTCGACGGCCGGGCGCCAAGACGCTCTCCCACGAGGACCTCTCGCAACTCGTCATCGAGCGGGAGCTGGGGCCCCTGATCCGCTCCCTGCGGCGGGCGCCGGGTGCGGTGGCGGAGCGGGACCGGTTCGCGGACAGCGAGGCGATCGACCCGCGCTGGGTCTCGTTCCTCATCTCCAAGCCGCCGCTGGTGGACGCGTCCATGCCCGGCTGGGTCCGGACGCTCCAGCCGCTGCTCTCCGGCGTGTTCACCGTGGACAACCTTGACTACGTGCGCCGGGACGCCTACCTCACCGGGGTCTCGATGGGCCCGGTGGACGCGGAACGCCTCCGCCGCTACACCTTCGTGTCGGACCGCGGCCTGACGCTGTACGAGTCGGGCGTCGGAGCCCTGGAGATGTTCCTCACGGCGCGCCTGTTCATGTACCAGCACGTGTACCTGCACCGGACCGTGCGGGCGATCGACCTGGACCTGGCCGAGGTGTTCGCGCCGTCGATTCGAGCGGTGTTCGGCGACGGGTCGCCCGCCGAGCGGCTCTCCGACTTCGCGGACCTGGACGAATACGCGCTGCTCCACCAGGCCGCGCTCTGGGCCCGCGGCGAACACCTCTCGGCGGCGCCAGTCCCGGGTGACGGATGCGTGACCGCGGCGGTGGCCGACGGGTGGCGCGCGATCCTCCTCCGGCACCCCCGCTGGCGTGCCGAGCGCGAGGTCCACACGGAATCGCCCGTCCCGGACTGGCCGCCGGCCCTGCTGGCGGAGCTGGGCGAGGCCGAGCCCGGGCGCGTGGTCCTGGACCTCACGGGCGTTGACGCGCGACCGGGTGCCGACAAGCCCGCGACACTGGCGATCGAGCGGCGGGACGGCGGCGCGGGCCCGTCCCTGGCGGAGGCGCTTTCGCGACTGCCCGCGTGGTCCCTCGTCGGACGCCGGTACCGACGGAACGCCTAGCGGATCCCGACGGCCGCGTCCGGCACGGGGGCGGACGTGGGCGCGGATCCGGATTGCGTCGGCTTTGGAGTCTTCGGCGCGTTGATGCCGGGCTTCGGCGGCAGGATCAACAGCGGGTCGATCCGAGCGATCTCCTCCTTCGGAGTCTTCAT
Organism: uncultured Chloroflexia bacterium; assembly: GCA_963766735.1. Classification (GTDB taxonomy): domain Bacteria; phylum Chloroflexota; class Limnocylindria; order Limnocylindrales; family CSP1-4; genus CAIXZV01. The sequence goes on along the minus strand of CAVYBU010000027.1, from coordinate 2,879 downwards.
CCGCTTCACGACATCCGCGCGGATCGCCATGGTGTCCTGCTCCCACGGCGAGAACAGCCCGTAGTGGAGGTGGCAGCCCGAGGCACGGCCCGTGGCGCCTTCATGGCCGATGAGCTGGCCCGCCTCCACCTGCTGGCCGCTCTTGACCGTGACCTTGCCGAAGTGGGCGTAGACGCTCCGGTAGCCGTTGCCGTCGTCGATGACGACCACGATCGGAAGCGTCTTCCAGAGGTTCTTCTGCTCCAGGCGCTTCAGGTACGGGTCCAGGTCGCCAACCCAGCCCATGTACTCGTCGTAGTGGCGACCGGCCGTGAGCACCGTGCCCGAGTGCGCGGCGAGGACCCGGTCGCCGCAGAAGGTGGCAAGGTCCACGCCATCGTGGAAGCGCTCGCCATCCACCCAGCGGGAACCCCAGACCGTTGGGCCGAAGGGAAGCGTGAGACGTGGGTGGGCGATGGGCCAGACGTAGCCCTCGGAGAGCCTCCAACGGAGGTGCCGTGGGGTCTGCGCTCTCGACGAGCGGCGACGGCGATGGCGACGCACCAGTTGACGGCGAGCCCAACGCTCCCGGAGCCCCGGCCGAGGGGACCTGCGGCTGCGCGGGCGCGGGCTCCTGGCCGATGGCGGCGGCATCGTCACCGCCCACGAGGTCCAGCACCTGCCCGCTCGGCCCTGGCGCCGGGAGCGCCAGCAGAACGACAAGCGCACCCACGAACGCGACCGCCGTCAGGCGCCCGTGGGGGCGTCGACGCGGCCTGTCGTACAGGTACAGCTCGTCAAAGGGCACCGGCGGAGTGTGCCGCAACCGGAGGCGTGCGGCAAGGCGAAGGGCATCGGACGTCGCTTTGGTGCCCAGTCGCGCGGCAGCGGTATCATTCGCGGGCCGCGCGCCCGTAGCTCAGTGGATTAGAGCATCGGTCTTCGGAACCGAGTGTCGGGGGTTCGAATCCCTCCGGGCGCGCCATTGTCCTGAGTCGCGACATAGGTGACTGACCAGCGGCGCCATGGGTTGGCGATCGCGCCAGCCGTTGCGACGCTGCGAAAGGTGCCATCGGTTGCGTCAGTCGGCGACATGGGCGACGCGCGGTTCGGCGCCCATGCGGTCACCACCCAAGAGACGACCCCGAAGGTTTGGTGCCGCGCGACCGGGACTCGAATATTCGTGACGCTCCCACTGACCGACGTCCCTCGAGCGCCGATGCAGGCTGAGGCCCCGCGTCCGCGACACGCGACTACGATGGTCGTGCGATGACGACCATCCTGATCACCGGGGGCGGGCGAGGCCTCGGGAGAGCCACCGCGGAGAAGCTCGCCGCGGCCGGCCACCGCGTCCTGCTGACCGCCCGGACCCCGTCTGCTGCGGAGACCGCGGCGACGGAGATCCGGCAGCGGCATCCCGGCGCTCTCGTGGAACCGCGGGCCGTGGACCTCTCCTCACTGGCCGCCGTGCGGGCGTTCGCAGACGCCCAGCTGGAGCTCGATGCGCCCATCGACGTCCTGTTCCACGTCGCCGGCATCATGCAGCAGAGCCCGACCCGCAGGGTCACGGTGGACGGCTTCGAGGAGACGCTGGCCGTCAACGACCTGGCGCCCTACCTGACGACGGGCCTGATGCTGCCGTTGCTCGAGCGGTCGCCTTCCTCCCGCGTCGTCTTCGTCAGCTCCCGGCTCCACCTGCCGGACTCGCGCGGCGTCCCGGTGGACTTCGACTTCGACGATCCGCAGCTGGAGCGCGGCTACCAGCCCGACCGCGCCTACAAGAACTCCAAGCTCGCGGTGGTGTGGCTGGCCTACGAGCTCCAGCGCCGCCTGCCGCCCCGCTCGATCACCTCGAATGCCGTGTGTCCGGGCTTCGTGCCGGCGACCGCCTCCGCCAGCGCCCACGGCGTCAAGCGGCGGTTCATGCAGGTCGTCCTTCCCCGCATGCCGTTCGCTACGTCGGTGGATGCCGCCGCGGACTCGCTCGCCTTCATGGCCGTCGATCCGTCCATCGTGGGCGTCGGGGGCCAGTTCTTTGGAGAGCGGCGGCCCATCGACTCCAGCCCGGAGTCTCACGATGCGGGCAGGGCCCGCCGCTTCTGGGAGCTCGCCGCTGGGCTCACCGGGGTCGATCCCCTGCCCGATCCCGGGACGGGTTCCTGATGCACGGCAGACGGGCTGCCCCGCGATGACCGCCGACGCCGGCGGGACCGCCGCCCGCTTCCCTGCCGTCACCGGTCGCTCGCTCCTGGGCGTGGAGCTTGCGCTCCCGCGCGAGTTCCCCGCCGAACGGACGCTGGCCGTCGTGGCGTTCCGACAATGGCACCAGGCCCGGGTGGACCGCTGGATCGCTCGTGCCGTGGCGGATGGCGTGCCCCCGACGCCTCGGGGCCACACCGGCGCGCTGCCCGTTGCCGTGGTGGAGCTGCCCGTCCTCGCCACCGCGTGGCGGCCGGTCCGGCGATTCATCGATGGCGGCATGACGTCGGGCATCGGCGACCCGGACGTCCTCGCCCGGACGATCACGATCTACACCGACGTGGGCAGGTTCCAGCGGTCCCTTGCGATCCCGGGTGGTGACGAGGTCCACGCACTGGTCGTGACCCGCGACGGCACCATCCTCGCCCGGGGCGCCGGCGATCCCCAGGACCGGGAATGGCAGGACATCCTGGCCGCGCTGCGGGGCGGCTACGCGGCCTGACGGCGGACGCGAAGGGGCCCATCGACTGGACGACCACATACGTCGACCCAGCCAGTGAGCGCCAACCCAATGGGTACGCCGCGCGGCCCACCGGTCCCTCCTGCGCGTCATGCATCGTCCGTGTGATACCGCGGTGCGACGCGTGTTGTTCCTGCGTGTTCGGATCCCTCCGGGCGCGCCAGGTCCAGGCCCGACCACT
>CAVYBU010000026.1:0-4193 GCA_963766735.1 uncultured Chloroflexia bacterium | reverse complement strand
TGACGGGGGTTCTCGGCTACGCGGCGGTCCTCGCGATCGCTCGGCAGCAGGCGCGACTCCTCCCCATCGTAGGCGTCTGGCGGTCGGTGCGGACCTGATGTGGTTCGCCGGCGCTCATGGCCGCGGTGGTTGCGGTGGCCACAAGCGGTACGATGCAGCGTCCCGAATGGGATGCGGGCAACTGATGTCCGTCTCTTGCGAGTTGCGCGTGGTGATCGGATGAGTCCGTCGATCGAGGATCGCAGCATCACCTTGTCCGACGGTCGCTCGCTCACGTGGGCGGAGTACGGCCAGGCCGACGGCAACCCGGTCATCTTCCTCCATGGCGGCAATGACTCACGCCTCGCCGGGCGTCTGCTGGCGGATGCCGCCGAGCGAGCAGGGGTGATGCTCATCTGCCCCGACCGGCCCGGGTTCGGAGGTTCGTCCTTCCAGCCCGGGCGGCGACTGGTCGACTGGCCGTCCGATGTCACCGATCTCGCGGATCACCTTGGGTTGAGGGAGTTCGCGATCCTTGGCCACTCCGGTGGCGGCCCGCATGCGCTCGCCTGCGCCGCTGCTATGGGCGACAGGATCCGCGCGGTGGCCACCGTCTCGTCCGCCGCGCCACCGCCCGCGTCGAATTGTGGGATGCATCCGATGTTCCGGATCGTGAACGTCCTGATGAAGTCGTCGGCGCTCTACCGACCGATGGCGCGCAGCCAGCTCAGCCAGATGCGTGGATCGCCCGATCGCTGGTTGCAGGTTTGGGGCCGGATGCAGCCGGCCGACGGTGCCCTGTTCGGGCGCCGCCCGGAGGCAGCACGCGAGATCGTCGCCGAGATGACCGAGGGAGCTCGACAGGGGATCGACGGCATCGTTCACGAGGCCGGGCTCTACCACCGAGACTGGGGCTTTCCGCTGAGCGACGTCGCAGTCCCGTCCACGTCTGGCACGGGCGGCAGGATCGTCAGGCCGCCGTGGCCTGGGCGCAGCACCTTGCCGAGACCATCCCGGGCGCGACCCTCACGATCGTCGACGACGGCGGACACTTCTCCACCCTGATCGACCACGCGGATGAGATCCTCGAGTGGCTCACGGCTCAGGGGTTCGCGGAGCGAGAGGTGCAGGCTGGCGTCGCGGATGTCCGCTAGGGCGTCGCGACAGGCGACCGCGTGGGCGCGGTCGATCCGCTGAGTCGGGGCGACGAGGTCAACACTCCTCGAGCGATCCGCTATCCGTCCGTCTGCGCTCCGCCGTCGGGTTCCGGCAGCCGCGGCGCCAGGATCCACACGAGCTGCGCCGTGGTCGTCGCCCCCACCTTCGATCGGGCGTTCGCCAGGTGGTGCTTGACGGTCGAGTGCGACAGGCCGAGGCGGTGGGCCGCCGCCTTCTCCGATCCGGCGGCGAGGACCGCGGCGACGACCACGAGCTCGCGTTCGGTGGCGCGTCGGGCGGGGCGGGAGGGTCGGCGCGTCATGCGCTCAGCAACCAGTCGCAAGCCTCGGGAGGCTCGGCGAGACGCATGGTAATCGGAAGGTCGTTCGTGGCGGGGCTATCCCTCTCGCCCCGACCAGATCGACCAAGTTTCGTGTAGAGATCTCCAGATGAGTAGGCGGGCAGCGCAAGGCGCGATGCCCGGTCTTGATGTGGTGCTCGCGGGGAATGTGTCGGTCACGACGACATCGTCAGGACGCGTGGGCGGGCAACGTGGATCAGCAGCCCGGCGGCGAGGAGCGTGCCGCCGATGACCACACCCACCGACAGGGAGGCTGCGGCGGCTCCCTGGCCGAGACCTGCCGCGAGGACCCCGGCATAGGACCACGCCATCATCGTCCCGTGCGCTTCGCTGCGGCCGCGGCTGCGGCGCCCGGTCAGCAGGATCACGTAGGCTCCGACGAGGGTCGCGACACTCACGACCGTGAGGAGCGTGGAACGGGCCGATGGTGCCGTGGGTGTCAACGCTCCAGGCAGCCAGGTTCACGTAGGCCATGGCGCCGAGGTAGAGGAAACCGAGGCGGCGGTGGCGCATCGTGCCCTTCCGCCCGGCGAAGAGGGCAGCGCCCGCGCCCAGCGCGACCGCGGCCGCAGCCACGTGGATGAGGCCGGCCGGGATCATGCCCGGTCCCCGTCCCGGCGGCGGATCCAGAGGATGACGCCGGCCCCCATGCCGATGAGGAGCAGGGCGAAGGTCGACGGTGTCTCCCAGCTCGTGCCCGCCAGGGCGGGGAAGAGCGTCTCGAAGCCCTCATCCCAGTTCTGCGTGGCATGGAACAGGAGGCCCGGGATCAGCGATCCCCCGCTGCCGTTGAACATCAGCGTGAACAGGAAGCTCAACCCGATGGCCAGGACCAGGAAGAGGCCGATGGCGACCGGCTCGCGCGCCATAAGCACCGGCAGATGCCAGAGTCCCCATCCCAGGCCGATGATCAGGCTCGCCCTGAATGGTGACATCCGCCCCTGCAGCCATGGGAGCGCGAAGCCCCGAAGGCCAAGCTCCTCCCCCATGGCTCCCCGCAGCAAGAGTGAGACGAGGAGGCCGGCCTCGAGGCTGACGAGCGCGACCAGCGCGCGGTCGACGCTGATCGCAGGCGCGGCGCCAGCCATGACGGTCGACAGGCCATAGAGCCCGACGGGCAGGAGCGCCAGGAGGTACCAGCCGACCCCGAACCGCCAGGCGACGAGCCGGCGTCCGAGCACCCGGAGACCCGCGGTCCCGGCGGTCGCGGCGATCATGAAGACCCCGGCGATCGAGAAGGCAAAGTCGATGACGCGCGTGATGCCGTAGAGGAGCCACCCGGGCAGCGGCGGCGCAACATCGAAGTGCTGCGTCTCGATCATGACGAGGAACGCATCGGTCTCGACCCCGGCCTCGGCCGCCACGGCGGCGACAACGAGCCAGAGGCCCCAGGCGATGGCGTAGGCGATCGCGAAGAAGGCGAGGATCGGGGTCAGGCCACGGAGCGCGACACGACTCGTGGGGAGCCCGTTGGTTCGTGCGGTCGTGTCAGTCATGCCGCACCGGGCGTCCTGTCGCGGGTGATCGCATCGACCAGCACGTTCACCCCGTAGCGATAGGCCGCGTCAACGTCGCCGCCGAGCCGGAAGGCACCGGCGAGCTCCATCCCGATGAAGCCGTTGGCGAAGGCCGTGATCAGTCGAGCGGCCTCCAGTGCCTGCTCCGGACCGACGAGCCGCTCGGCCAGGGTCAGGACCGGGGCGGTGGCCCGCGCCGTGTCCTCGACCGATGCCCGCCAGTCGAGCGGCAGGTTCATGGACAGCAGCTCGAAGGCGCGGGGATTGGCCCAGGCGAAGGCGCGATAGGCCAGGGCCAGCTCGCGGAGCCCGGCTGCCGCATCGGGTTCGTGGCTCAGCGGTGCGAGCCGTTGACCGAGCTCGTCCAGGGTCGCGGTCGCGATCGCCGCGATCAGCGCGCCGCGACTCGGGAAGCGTTTGTAGAGCGAGGGCGCCCGGACGCCGACCCGTGCCGCCACCGCCTGCATCGTGACCGCGCCGAGGCCGCCAGCCTCGAGCAACTCTCGGCCGGCGGCGACGATCTCGGCGTTGGAGGTATGAGCGGGCGCGGGGCTCACCTCGCGCTCTTGCCGATGTGCCCGAGATGGGTGTCGCCGAACGCGGTGGGCAACTTGAGGCCGTAGCCGAGGGTCCGATCCATGCCGACGTGGGCGAGGAGCACTCCGGCGACGAGCAGGACGGTCGGGGAGTCCAGCCACAACCCGATGACGAGCGTGCCGAAGCCGAGCGCCCAGTTGTGGACGAGGTTGTACGTGGCCGCACCGACGCGAGGGCCGGCCAGGTAGCCGAGCATCGAGAGGTCCGGCAGGAGCAGCAACGGGAGGACGAAGAGCCAGTTCCCGCCGCTGAGCCCGAACAGGACGAGCCCGGCACCGAACGCGGCGAGGCCCTCCAGGCGGAGCCACGAGCGGACCTCGCCTTCGACCATCCCCCTCCCGGTGGCCTGGCCGGCCCCGACGGTGACCGGGTCGAACGATGTGTGCAAAGCGGTCATGGCGCTTCTCCCTGCTGCTGGTGCTGTCCGCTGATGGCTACACTATATAGCCATCATGGATAATGTCAATAGCCTTTCTGGGCTTGTCGCATCACGTCGGCACACCCCCTTCGAGCGAGCCGCTACTCGTCCGTCGGTGCGCCGTTCGCGGGCTCGGGCAGCCGCGGCGCCAGGATCCACACGA
>CAVYBU010000025.1:0-131226 GCA_963766735.1 uncultured Chloroflexia bacterium | reverse complement strand
ACTCGGCCTCGAGATGGCGCGTGCCGTCCGCGTCGTCCAGGTCGCGCAGGACCACGAATGCGAGGTGCGTCTGGGTGGTCATGCCTGGGCTCCTTCCTCGGTTGCGGCAAGTCGCTCGAGCTCGGTGACCGTCCGGTCGAGCTCGTCCACCAGCTCTCCCGGGTGCGCCGGGTTCGCCCGGAACGCGGTCACGAGCGCGCGGTAGTTCCAGAGCGTCTCCGCCTTCGTCGCCTTGAACCGGCCCCACAGGGCCTCGCCCACGCGCCGGTAATCCGCCACCATCGACCGCGCGTTGTGGAGCTTGTCCGACGCCGAGACGAGGAGGACCGCGCCGTCCGCGTCCGCGAGGTGCTCGATGTAGGCGACCTTGCGGGCCTTCCAGGGAGGCTTGGGGAAGGTGTCCGCGTCCGTGCAGGCCTCCACGATCCGCAGGACCTCGGGGCCGAACGCCGCGACGGCCTCCCGGGCGCCGGGCGCGTAGTGGACGTCCTCGATGGCGTCGTGGAGGAGCGCGGCGATCGCCTGGTCCTCGTTGGCACCGTGGTCGAGCGCGATCGAGCACGTCCCCAGCAGGTGCGCGGCGTACGGCACCCGCGATCCCTTGCGGACCTGGGTCGCGTGCATCTCCAGGGCCACCTTGGTCGCCGCGATCAGGCGTGGGCCGTACAGCCACGGCTGGGGCGGGATGGGGTGGTCGATCACCGGGTCGTCAGCGTTGGGCATGGTCTCCTCGTCTCCGGATCGGGCTTGACAACCTTTGATGTGTCATGCATAACTGCATCATACATCTAACCAGGGAGCCGTCAATGGCCATCGATCCACGGGACCCCGACGAGCTGGCGTTCCTCGCCGCGTACGACGCGAGCGCGTACCCGCACCCGTCCGTGGCGGTCGATGTCGTGCTGCTGACGGTCGCCGACGGCGGCATCCGGACCCTCCTGTTCCGGCGCTCGAACCAGCCGCAGCAGGGACGCTGGGCGCTGCCGGGCGCCTTCGTGGGCATGGACGAGTCGCTCGACGCGGCTGCCGGGCGCGCCCTGGCGACCAAGGCGGGCCTCGAGCAGGTCTTCACCGAGCAGCTGTACACGTTCGGCGACCCGGACCGGGATCCACGGACCCGCGTGATCAGCGTCGTCTACTACGCGCTGGTGGAGGCGGAGCGCCTGGATCGGGCCGTGAGCTCCCGGGGCGATGCCGGCCTCGTGCTCGGCGACCTGGTCTGCCCGCCCGACGGCGACGACGACACCGACGGCGACCTCGAGGTCCGCGATGCCGGGGGCCGGGTCCTCCCGCTGGCCTTCGACCACGCGCGGATCCTGTCCACCGCCGTCGAGCGCATCCGCGGCAAGCTGGACTACGCGCCGATCGGGTTCGAGCTGCTCCCCGAGACGTTCACGCTCCGGGACCTGCGCCTCGTCCACGAGGCGATCCTGGGCCACCCGCTCAACAAGGACAGCTTCCGGCGCAAGGTGCTGGATCGGGGCCTCGTCGAGGCCACCGGCGAGCGGCTCGAGGGCGTGGGTCATCGGCCACCGGAGCTCTACCGGTTCGCCCGCGCGACAGGGAGTCAGGGGAGGCGATGACACCATGACCGGAACCCTCGAGCTTGCCTCGCGCCTCGCGGGCGCCGCCTGGGGTCACCTCGTCGGTGATGCCGTGGGCGTGCCGTACGAGTTCGGGCCGGCGAGGCCCGCGGACAGCGTCGTGTTCGGGGCGACGGGGGCGCACCACCAGCTGCCCGGGACCTGGAGCGACGATGGCGCCCTGATGCTGGCGCTGCTCGACTCGCTTCTCGACACGGAGGCCGGACGCGCGGACGGGTTCGACCTCGACGACCAGGGCCGTCGGGCACTCGCCTGGCAGCGGGACGGTGCCTACACGCCCGACGGCGACGGGCTGTTCGACATCGGCGGGGCGACGTCGGAGGCCATGCGACGGCTCGCCGCCGGCGTGTCCGCCGTCGACGCCGGTCCCTCCGGTGAGCACGACTGCGGCAACGGCTCGCTGATGCGGATCCTGCCGGTCGCGCTGGTCGGGCGGGACCTGCCGCCGACGCAGCTGATCTCCCGCGCCCACCTCGCGTCGCGGGTCACGCACGGGCACCCCCGCTGCCAGGTCGCCTGCGCGGTGTACTGCGTGGCGATCGCCGGGTTGCTGCGCGGGCAGGAGCCCGCGGCGGCGCTCGAGGAGGCATTCGCCGAGAACGAGCGCCTGTATCACGACGAGCGTGGCTACGAGGCGCACCTCACGGCCCTCGAGGAGCTGCGCGGCTGGGAGCGACGGAGCGGAAGCGGCTTCGTCGTCGACGCCTTCTGGTCCGCGTGGGAGGCGTTCGCCGGCGCTGCCGACTACGCCGACACCATCCGCCGCGCCGTCGCCTACGGCAACGACACCGATACGACCGCCGCGATCGCGGGCGGACTGGCGGGCGCGCACTGGGGCTGGGAGAGCATCCCGCTCGAGTGGCGCCGAGGGATGCGCGGCCGCGAGATGGCAGCGCCGCTGGTCGATGGGCTGGTCGGGTCGACCGGCGCGCGCACGTCGAGCGGGTACCCGCTCCGTGTGGACGAGCTGGACCTGCGGGGGACCTCGTTCGAAGGCACCGGCCGGGCGGGCATCACGTTCCTGCCCGGCAAGAAGCAGGACGGCTTCTCGGGAACACACTGGCGCGATCTCGATCTCGACCTCGCGCGGCTGCGGGAGCTCGGCGTGGATGCCCTGTTCCTCCTGGTCGAGGACTCGGAGCTGGACGACTGCCTGGTTCCAGGGCTGCCCGAGGTGATGGCGGCGGCCGGTCCGGAGCTCCTCCGGTTCCCCATCCCGGATCCGCACATCCCGGCCGATCCCGCCGCGTACCGCGCGGCCATCGCCGACCTCGCCGATCGCGTGCGCTCTGGGCAGTTCATCGCCATCGCGTGCCGTGGCGGCATCAACCGCTCCGGCATGACCGCGGCCTGCCTCCTCCGCCAGGCCGGGCTGGACACCGACGAGGCGATCCGGCGGGTCCAGGCGGCGCGTCGCGGCTCGATCACGCTCCCCGAGCAGCAGGACTTCGTGCGGGCGTGGCCACCGGCGCCGGACCGCCCGGGCGGCTGATCATCGATACGGAGGAGGCGAACCGTGGACGAGCTGGAGTCGCACCGGGACGCGTGCTCGCGTCGTGGAGGGCGACATCACGCAGATCCCCGCGGACGCCATCGTCAACGCGGCGAACAGCCCCTTCGCCGACGGCGGCGGCGTCGACGGCGCGATCCACGGGCGGGCGGTCCCGCGGCTCTTGGCGAGATGCGCCGGCAGGCGACCCGCGTCCGGCACGTCCGACCGGCAGCGCCGTGGTCTCCGGTGCCGACGCCCTGCCGGCGCGATGGGTCATCCATGCCGTCGGTCCCGTGTGGCTCGGCGGGAAGGACGAGCCGACCGGCTCGCGTCGGCCTACGCCACGTCGCTGCGCTGGTCGCACGAGCTGGGGGCCCGGACGGACCTGTCCCGGCCATCAGCACCGGCGTCTTCGGGTATCCGGCCGACCTGCGGCCGACGTCGCCGTCGCGCACGCTGCGACGCCGCCTGCGGGAGACCCGTCCGTGGAGCGGGTGACGCTCGTGGCGTACTCCGGCCGATGAGCCTGGAGACGTTCAGGCGCGCGGCGGCGGCCACTGACGCCTGATCCCGTGAGAACCGTTGTGCCGCAAGCCTCCTCGAGATAGCGTCGGAAGCGTCAACCAGGACCGCTCCAGGGGGCTGCGCAGACGTCGCGGCGGTCTTGCCGCCGTTCCCAAGCTGAATGTCGCGGGTTCGAACCCCGTCTCCGGCTCCACTTCCCCTGTCGCGAAGGCGTGCTCGCCCGACCCACCGTCGACCAGCGACGCTGCGCGGCGACGCGGGGTCGGGTCGCACGATGCGGCACGTCCGGGCCCGCCCCGGAGGTGCGGGCTACGGTGTCGGGCAGCCCGCTGTCGAGGACACCACCGGCACCGCGGGGCCAAGCTCGAACCCGCCGGTCAGCGCCGCGAGGAATGCCGCCCGCAGGGCGGGATCGGCCACGATCCGCCAGTCGACGACCGCATCCACCTCCGCTTCGGTCTTGCGCCACTCGAACCAGTTGACGATCCGCATGAGCGGGAAGCGGGTGCGCGTGTCGGCGGAGAGGACCTGCGTCAGCCAGGCCGTCTTGATGGCCGACTCCGCCGCCCCGTCGCCGCCCGGGCGGTAGAAGGCCGCCGTCTCGACGATCGCAAGCGGCTTCCCATAGCGCGCGGCGTAGCCGGCGTAGAAGTCCGGGACCGGGCTGGTCGGCGTCGTACCGGTGATCATCGCGGCGAACTTGCCGGGCGCGGGGATCGTGTTGGCGCCCCAGGGATAGGTCGTCCCCCAGTGGTACAGGCTCATGCCCACCCAGTCGACGTAGGCGGCGCCGGGCCAGTAGGGCGCGTAGGGATCGTCCCCCGTATCGAGGCGCCCGTTGCGGTTGGTGTCGAGGAGCGCGATCGCGGGGCTGCCCGGCTTGGCCTCGTACTGCCCGCCGGCGTAGGGATAGCCCTCGCCTTGGTTGGGGGCCCAGAGCATGGCCGCGGTCGGGGCGCCGGCGTGGACGGCGTCGGCGACCCGCTGGAAGACGGCCACGTATGCCGCCGGATCCTGGCTCCACGGGTACCACGTGCCATTCATCTCGTGGGCGAAGCGGACGATGACCGGGACCCCCTCGGATCCGAAGAGGGCCAGTTGCGAGGTCATGTCTGCGATCGCCCCGTCGGTAACGGCGGCGAGGCCGCCCCAGGGCTCGAGCGTGACGATCAGGACGGCCCCCGCGGCGTGGGCCTGGTCCGCCGCTGCGACCAGGTTCACCACATCGTCGGCGGTGAGCGGGAACGAGACGAAGCTCACGACGACGGCCGGCGGGCTGCCGAGGCTGGCCGTCAGGGCGGCCACGGTCTGGCTTCCCCAGTCGAGGTTCAGACCGACCCACACGCCCGTGTCGGGCCCGGTCCGGGCGATGCGCCCGAGGCGAGCGATCTGGGCTGCCGGGCTCATCGGTGACGGGCAGGCTGACGGTGTCCCGGCAGAAGGACTCCCGGCGACCGGCGTCGCGGTCGGACCAGGGGAAGCGACTGGAGTGGCCCCGCTCCCGCCCGCCGAGCAGGCGATCAGGCCGAGGACGAGCGCGAGGGCAAGGATTCCGCGGGTCCGCAGAGGGCCGAGCGCCGGGGCGAACGTCACAGGGCGAGGATATCAGTCCCGATCCACGGCCCGTCTCCGAAGGGCTCACGGGCGAGGTCAGGCCTCACGACGGAGTAGCCGCCGCCCGCGCGTCGTGCCCGCCCGAGGCTCGCGTCGCCGTCGGCAGGAGCCCGTCCTGCCACGCCTCGACCGCGGCTCGGGCCGTTGCCGGCCCGGGTCGGGCCGCAAGCTGCGCCGCGAGCAAGGACACGCCCGCTGCAGGCGCAATGACGAGGCGGTCGATGAGCGTCCGGAGCTCGGCCGCCGTCACGACGTTCGGGTCGGCCGCCAGACCGAGGCCCGACGCTTCGATGGCCGCGGCACCGTCGAACTGGTCGGTCGAGAACGGCATGACCAGCATCGGCACGCCCAGGGAGGCAGCCTCGGTCACGCTGTTGTTGCCGCCATGCGTCACGAACGCCGCGGCCCGCTCCAGGATCGCCACCTGGGGGAGGTGCGGGCGCACGAACCAGTCGCGTGGAAGTGGGCCAAGGGAACGCAGATCGGCCGCGCCGGTGGCCATGGCGACGCGGACGTCGAGACCACGCAGGGCATCGGCCACCCGGGCCAGGACATCCCCGCGGGCGGACAGGAACGTCCCGAACGAGACGAGGACGATCGGGCGATCCGCATCCCGGTCTGAGCCAGGCCGCCGCCTCCCCGGCATCCTCGAGCCGGAGTGCGGAGCCAAGGAAGGCGTGGGTCCGGGGCAGCGACCCAGTCCGTGATCCGCTCGTGGAGCGCCTCCGGATAGTTGAACAGGACGAGCGGGCCGTGGGCCGCGAATGCATCCGGGACCGTCGGCGCCGTGGGGGAGATCGTCCGCATCGCGTCGTTGTAGTCGCCGGTGAACCGCGACGCCACGCCTCTCGCGACGTCGCGCAGGCTTGAGAGCGCTGCCGCGTCCGGCTCGAATGCCGTGGGCCAGCTGCTCGGCACGCCGAAGGTCTCGGCGGCGACCGGAAGCTGCGTGGGGTGGCCCAGGACGACGTCCGCGTATGGGATCCCGGCGGCCCGGAGACCGACCGTCGCACCGAAGGCGACGTGGTCGACCAGGATGGCGTCGGGCCGGACCATCTCGGCGACCTCGATCGTGCGCCGGCCCGTCGCCACGGGCATCCACAGCAGGTCGCCGGATCGACGCTCCGCCTGGTAGCGCAGCGTCTCGACCATGCCTCGTCGGGTGGCCTCGAAGAACGCCCGCAGGTTGGCGTCTTCGCCCGCTCGCTGATCCTCCGGTCGAGCGATACCGGCGTTCGATCCACGTCCGAGCTCGAGCTCCACGAGCTCGAAGCCAGCGCGTGCGACGAGCGGCGCGACGGCCGGACCGGTAGCGACGACCACACGCTCACCGCGCGCCTGCCATGCCTCGGCGATGGTGAGCAACGGCAGGGCGTGCGAGGCGTAGTCGGGGCTGACGACGAGGAGTGTCACGACGCGCGCCGCTCGCTCGCGGTGCTGGCGCTCGCGTAGATCGTCTCGAGCGTCTCGGCCATGACCCGGACGTCGTAGGCGCCACGGATGGTGGCCCGCGCATGATCGGCACGGCCCGGCACGCCGGCGAGATCGAGGGCACCGTGGATCCCGCGGATGAGGTCCGCACGACGCGTCGTGTCGACGAGGACGCCCGTCCGTCCGTCCTCGACGTAGGTCGCCGGACCGCCCGCGCGCGGAGCCACGACGGCGAGCCCGGTCGCGAGGGCCTCGACGATCGCGAGCCCGAACTCCTCCTTCGCGCTCGCGCAGGCGTACCCGCCCGAGGGCGCGATGAGGTCGCCGACGCCTCGATGCGCGGCGGCGAGCAGATGGCCGATGTCGCCATTGGGGCGATGTCCGAGCAGGACCACCGCGTCCCGGACGGCCGCATCGGTGCGCAAGGCCACCTGGATTCGCTCGAGCTCCGCGGCCTCGTCGGGGCTCGGTGCGTCGAGATCGCCGCCCACGATGACGAGGTTCGCGCGTGCACGAAGGCTCGGGTCGGCACCGAACGCGGCCACCAGCCGGGACATGCCCTTCACCTCGTGCAGCCGGCCGATGCTCAGGATGACCGGCAGGCCATGACGCGAGACCGGGAGGTCGGCGATCCTGGCGAGCAGCGCGCCGAGTCCGGCATTCAGGGCAGGCGACGACGAGCCCGCATCGCGCGGCGCCGGTGACGAGCGCCCTGTCCGACGAAGGCGCCCCGTCTGACGCGTCGGCCATCGCCAGCGCGGCGTCCGCGGCGTCGATCCGCTCGACATCGATGCCCTCGGGGATCACCGTGAACCGGCGCGGTGCCGCTGCTGATGTCGATCCCGACGAGGTCGCGCAGCTGTTCTTCCAGGTGCTCGCGAGGGAACAGCACGACCTGGTCCGCGTCACGCGCCAGGCGCTCGACGAGCCGGGCGCGGAACCACAGGTGGGACCGCGCATCCTCGCCACCGAACGTCGCCCGGTCCAGCTCGCCGGCCGCCTCGCGCGCGGCGATGAGGCCGTGCGGGTCGGGAGCCAGGCTGAAGACGGTCCGGATGCCGGACTCGGCCGCCACGCGGGACCCGGCGAGGCTCCCGACATCGGCCATCCGGAGGTGGAGGACGTCGGGCTGCCCGTCGCCGCGCAGGATCCGGCGGATCCCTCGTTCGGCAGCGACCCGGGCGGGCCAGTCGCCCAGGAACGCCGAGTCTTCTTCCGGTCGAAGCGGGACGGGGCGGAAGCCCTGATCACCGCTCGGTCCAGCCGGACGAAGAACGTCGTCGGTCGTCCCGCGGCCGATCGTCACGACCGAGTCGATCCCGGACCTGCGGTTGAGCGCGCGGTCGAGGTCGACGAGAAGGGTGGCGATCCCCCCGGTCGCGCCGACGCCGGCGCGTCGCATCTCGGGGTCGAGCTCCGCGCCGAGGTGGAGCTGGGCGATCCGCAGCCCGGCCATGGCAGACGGACGCGGCCCGCGCAGAGCCGGACGGTGTCTCGTGACGCGTCGCGTGGCCACGCGATCCATGCGGGCGAGCGCCGAAGCGGCCGCGATGGGGCCGGTCCCAGAGGAGAGCGACGACACCTGGCGCGCCATGGGCTCCCACGCGCGATCGCCGAAGGCCGCGATGGCCGCGATCCGGGCCGCATCGCCCTCCCGCGCGTCGGTCGCGTGTCGCGCCAGGTCGTCGAGAACCGTGGGATCGGGGACCAGGCCGAGCGTCTCGACGAGGTGCCGTCGCCCGACGGGCGCGGTCGTCCGGGCGATCCCCTCCCGGATCGCAGCCGCGACGAGCCACGGATCGGTCCGGGACCAGGCCTCGAGTGCGGCCTGCGCGTGCATGCCCGGCAGGCCACCGGCGACGACGAGGGCGACGAACCGGTCGAGCAGGGACGGGGCGAACGTGCGCGCCGCGCCGGCCCATGCGACGTGAGCCACGAGATCTCGCGGCGACTCGTCGAGGATCTCGGCGAGGATGTCGTCGACGTCGTCACCCGGGATCCGGGCCAGGGCGTGGACGCTTGCGATCGCGGTCGGCCGGTCGCGTGGATCGCGAGTCCGGGTGCGCAGCTCCGCCACGGCGGCCCTCGTGCGATGGCGCGGTTGTCCGGGGTCGCGCACCAGGGCGGCGGTCGCGGAACTCAGACCGGCGCTGGCATGGATCGCGTCGAGGATGGTCGGAGCGCTCGCGACCGCGTCGAGGGCAGTGACGAACCGGAGGTCACCGAGCCACTCCGGGCGGCGAATGGACGTGGGTCGCCACGCGACGGCCGAGCCGCGCACCTGCGCCGCCGCGGCGAGGGTGGCGCTGCGATCTGCGGTCCAGTCAAGGGCGCGGTCGACGGCCATCGCTCAGGCGGCCTCTGCCTGCCGTTCGAAGGCGAGCGTGGCGTTCGGCTCGGGCGTGCCGAGGTACGTGGCCAGGCCCTCGCCGAGCGGGGTGAGACGGCGCGGCATCGCATCGAGCAGGGGGGTGTTGTCCACCGTCGCCGGCTGGTTGATGAAGTCCACCGCGTCGGGCGTCAACGGCGGTGCCGGCAGGAACTTGAGCGGCCAGGCACCCAGCTTGATGAGCGGCGCGGGCCCCGGCATGATCGGCCGTCGATGGCCGTCCTGGGCGATCGCGGCCGCGATGATCTCGCGCATCGTCAGGGTGTCCGGTCCCCCGATCTCGAAGGCGCGACCCGCAGCGGCGTCGTCTCGAATTGAGTCGGCCGCCAGGTTGGCCACGTCGTCGATGAAGACCGGTGCCAGCCGCTGGCGTCCGAAGTTCGTCATCGGCACGACCGGCAGGGAGCGTGCGAACCCGATGAACCGGTTGAGCGAGACGTCATCCGGTCCGTAGATCCAGGTCGGTCGGATGATGGTCGCGGGGATCGCCGAGCCCCTGACCGCGTCTTCGGCGCGCCACTTCGCCCGGAACCAGTGCTTCTCCGCATCAGCTGCCGCACCCGCTCCGGACAGGTAGACGAGGCGCTGGACACCCGCGGTGCGGGCGGCCGCAACGAGGTTCTCGGTGCCGGCGGCATCCACCTCCATGAACGTCTGGCCGCGACGCGGGTTCTCCATCGGCGAGTTCTTGAAGGCCAGGGCGATGACCAGCGCGTCGGCACCGCCGAGGAGCCCGGCCAGGCTGGCCGGATCACGGACGTCCGCGCGTCGGATCTCGATGTCGTCGGGCAACGATCCGCGGGAACCCTCGCCGCGCGAGGACAGGACGATGACGCGGTCCCCGCGTCGGCGCAGCTCCCTGGCGATGGCGCCTCCCGACGAAGCCGGTGCCCCCGGCGACGACCACCGTGCGTGGTTTGATGCCGATCGCGACCGGCTCGAAGATGCTCTCGATCGCTCGCGCGCGGTACCGGAAGATCCGCTCGAGCTCGCGGCGCACGATCATCCGATGGGCGATCTCGCCGACCGGACCGAACGGCAGCTCGTACTCGATCCGATCGTCGATCCGCGTCCCTCCGGCGACCGGCGTCAGCGTGTGGCTATGCTCCCAGCGCTTGTACGGCCCACGGAGCTGGACGTCGCGGAAGCGCAAGGGAGGCTCGATCGCCTCGATCCGCGTCCGCCATGGCATCGGGATCCCCATGAGTGGCCGGACGGTGTAGTCGATGAGCGTCCCCTCGGTCATCGAGGGACGCTCCGTGTGCATGTCGAACGCCATCGATGACGGGGTGATCCGGCCGAGGTTCTCCGGGCGTGAGAAGAACGACCACGCACGATCGACGTCGACGGGGATGACCTGGCTGGCGACGAGCGTGTGCGTGGTCATGACCTGTTCCTCCGGGTGCTCTCTGCCACAGTGGTTGTCTAATGTTTGTCCATACTCTAGCCAATCGTCATGCACCGATGTCAAATGTTCGTAGCATCTCGAGCGCACCTCGCCGGGTTGGCAGGGCGGACAAACCGTGGACACGACCCGCCAGGCCGCCTCGCTCGGCGTCCGCGTGGACTAGCCTTGTCGGCGGCGGGCGAGGCAGCGCCCTGGATGCACTCGCGCTGGCATCTCGCGCCGCCGAGGAGAGACCCGATGCGCACCGAGATGGACGATGAGCGGAACTCGACGCTGGGGCTGCTCCGGCGGACGCGCCGGATGACCCGGGTGGCACTCGAGCCGCTTGCCCCGGAGGCGGTCGTCCACGACGACGAGCAGGCCTGGCAGGTCCGCGACGTGCTGGGGCACCTCGGCGTCTGGAACGGCGAGGCCGCCCGGTCGCTGGAGGCGCACGCAGCGGGGGGCGAGTACACGCGCATCGAATTGCCCGGGCTCTACGATGCCTACAACGAGAAGGCGGCGCTCGAGCGTCGGGCCTGGCCGATGGCCGACGTGTGGGCCGAGTACGAGGCGACGCACGACCGGCTCGAGGCGGCGATCGCGACGATGCCGCCCGACCGCTGGGACACCCCGATCCTGTATCCCTGGACAGAGCTTGGCTCGGTGGTGGGGCTGGTCGTGCTGATGACGGAGCACGAGACCGCGGACCACTGCGAGCCGATCCTGGACCGGTCGGGCCGGGGCTGACTACCCCCGCTCCACGGTCGTAATCCGCAGGGAATTCGTCTCGGTCACACTGACGGACATGGAGGTGAGTTGATATGCCGAGACGCGGTCCCACGATCGCCGACACCGTCCTGGATCTGATCCGCGAGCGCGGCCCGATGACGCTCGATGGGCTGGTGCCTCCGATCGTGGCGGCCGGACGGACACGGGCGAAGAACCCGCACAACGCCGTCCGGACGGCCATCGCCTACAACTCGGCCTTCATCGAGAGCCCCGACGGCCGATGGCATTCGCTGGCCGACCAGCTGGAGGGCGCGGTGTTCACGGTCCGCCTCACGTCGCTCGAGCGGCGGGAGGAGATCGTCGTGGTGCGGGATGACCTGGCCCTGGTCGAGCGCCTGGTGCCGCACGCGCACCTGGTCAGCGGCGAGGACGCGGTCCACCGCGACTACCTCGGCGACTACTTCGAGCTGCCGTTCCTGGACGAGGACGACGACGTGGACATCCGGGCCCGGATCGACGAGGAGACCGCCGACGCCCTCCTCGGCTTCCTCGTCGAGCTGGGCATGCCACCCGGCAACGAGAACGATCACCTGCGCGAGCTGCTGTGGGAGACCCGCTTCACCCAACTGCTCCACGGACCTCGCCCGGGTGGCTGCCCGTCCTCGGCACGCGCCAGCTGCTCGGGATCACGGTCACCGGCGGCCTGATCGGGGTGGTCGCGCTGGACCGGCGTGCGGTCACGGGGCTGCACGTGGATGCCGCGGGCAACCGCGTGGCCCGCCTCGCCCAGCGCGTGATCGGGCCGGACCCCAGCTGGTTCGGGCCGCCGGTCATCCCGCTCGAGGAGCTTCTCGAGGTCGTCGCCACGGATGCGCCGGAGCTGTTCCGCCGGCCACTGCCGCCGTTCACGGAGGTCGTGCGCCGTGGCGGGCTCGAGGTGGAGGAAGGCCTGGTGGGCCACCCGGGCACGGACTGGGACGAGGTGCGCTGGGCAGAGTCCCCGGACCCCGAGGACGCCTGGGGCTTCGAACCGCCGGACATCCTGCACTGACAGGCCGGACCGCGCCCTGCCTGACCGCCGGCCCGGCGGCGAGCTCAGTCCCCCACCCGGCTCCAGAACTCCAGCGCAACGCCCGCCTCGCGCAGGTGGACGCCCGGGTCCATCCCGCCGCCTGCGGCGTACCACGTCTTGAGCAGCACGAGCGGATCGTCTCCCTCGGTTCCCTCGAGCGCGGCGATCATCGCGGGGACGGCCTCGGGGCCGATCACCCAGGCCCACTCGTACTCGTCGTTGCCCTCGCCCCAGATCCTCTCCACGCCCGGACCCAGGTCCTGGCCCTCGATGACGATGCCCACGCCCTCGCGCCACGCGGCCCCGAGCCGGCGTGATCCGTCAGCGTCCCGCTGCTCGCGCAGGACGACCGACTCCAGCCTTCGCGGCGCGGTCATGCCTGTGCTCCTTCCCTGGTTGCGGCACGTCGCTCGAGCGGGCGAGCGGCTAGAGCAGCTGGATCCACATCAACTGACCTGCAAGGTATCCACCGGCGTTCGATCCGGCGTCCGGCCGCGGCCCGTCCGGCCCGGGATCGTCGCGGCGGCCATCCCGAGGAGCACGAGCACGCCGCCCCCGAACTGGAGCGGCGACGGCCGCTCGCCGAGCAGGACGACGGCAAGGATGGTCGCGGTGATCGGGTTGAGGAGCAGGAACGCCGCCGAGCGCGCCGCCGGGATGAGCCGGACGCTGGCCACCATGAGGATCGGGCCGAGGCCGGCCACCACAGCGAGCCAGACGATGGCGACGATGGCCTCGGTGGGCGGGGCGGAGGGCGTGAGCGAGGCGGGATCGGTCGCGAGGACGAACCCGCCGAGCACCACGGCGGTGAGCGAGCCGATGGCGAGCGCGACGGTCAGCCCGTCAAGGCGGTATGGCCTGGACCACCGGCGCGCAAGCACCAGGTACAGCGCGAACGACAGGGCGGCGAGGAGGCCCCATCCCATGCCGGCCACGTCTGTCGCGTCCGGGTCAAGCTCCGCGAGCAGGGCGGTACCGATGAGGGCCAGGAGGAACCCGGCCAGCACCCGCATGGTCAGCCGCTCCGGCAGCAGGGCGGGCGCGATGACGGCCGACAGCACGGCGTACAGCCCCGCGACGAAGGCGGCGATCGCCGCGCCGACGTGCTCGACCGCGAGGTTCATCGACGCCAGGAACAGGGGCCCGGCAAAGATCGCGAGCACCAGCAAGCGGACCGCGCGGGCGGCGGGGGGCGGAGGCACCTCCACGCTGGCCGCCCCAATGCCGGGCGCGTCGGTCCCGGGCTCGGTCCCGGGCTCGGCGGAGCCGTTTCGGCGCCGCCGCACGACCACGATGACCCCGATCACGGTCGCGGCGAGGACGCTCCGCCACGCTGCGGCCTGGACCGGCCCGAAGGCCAGGAGCGCGAACGAGGTCGCGACGTACGCGGACCCGAAACCCATCGCGGCCAGGGCGGCGAACAGCTCCCCGCGATGACGGCGGGCGCCCTCATCCTCCATCGGGGCCCTCCTCGGCAGCGGAGCAGATTCGAGCGCCGGCATGGCAGGGCCTCAATACGTGACCGTCCGCGGTGCGCCCGCCGCGGCCGTCGGCCGGCGGAGCCGATAGGGGTTCGTCGCATCGTCGGGCTCGGCGCCGGCAACGATTGCGGCCAGGCGACGCCCAGCCTCGGGACCGCTCTCGATGCCCCAGCCATTGTCGCCAGCGTGGAAGAAGAGCCCCTCGATCTCGCAGCCGCCGATCAGTGGGCGTCCGTCGGCGGTGCACGTGTACTGGCCGGCAGCGAGGCTGACCTCGGGTCCGGTCAGCCGGTCGGCGATCGTGGACCAGAAGGGGACCGCCCGGCTCGCCGCATCCATGACCACGGCGGGGAACGTCCAGTCGGTCGGGACGGGGTCCGCGGGCTCGGTGCCGTCCTCGTCCTGGCCCATGCCCAGGAACGCACCACCGCCTTCCGGCCGCCAGTAGGCGTGCGTGTCCACGTCCAGCGTCATCGGGCCGAGGGCCGGGATCTCCGGCTGGGGCGCGACCATCGCGCGGTGGTGGCGGACCATCGTCACCGGCAGGTCGATGCCGGCCGTGGCGGCGAGCCGGCGCGAGAATGGCCCGGCCGAGATGACGACGCGCGGGGTGGCGATGACGCCGCGGTCGGTCCTGACTCCCGTCACGCGCCCGCCGTCGACCAGGATCTCGAGCGCCTCCGTCCCGGCGAAGAACTCGGCCGTGGACGCGCGGGCCAGGCCCTGGACAACCTCGTAGGGTGAGACCCAGCCGTCCCGGGCCCGGAAGGTCGCCGCGGTCATGCGCTCGGCCACCCACGGGAAGCGGCGCCGGATCTCGTCGCCAACGAGGAGCTCGGAGTCGGCCACGCCGAAGGAGCGGGTCGCCTCGACGAACCGCCCGAAGACCGCGGGGCCGTCCGGGCGCGGCCGTGAGGAAGAGCCAGCCCTGCTGCCGGAGCCCGATCGGCCAGCTACCGAGGCCGGTCTCCGCCTCGAACGCCTCGTAGAAGGCGATGCTGGGGAGGGCGAGCGCGGCGTAGTCGGCGTCGTCCCATTGGGCGCGGTAGCAGGCAACCGCCTGGGCGGTGGTGAGCGAGCCGAGTTGCGGTGCACGCTCGAGGACGACGGCGGACAGGCCGTGGCGCCCGAGAAAGAAGGCGTCGGCCGCGCCCGCGATCCCGCCCCCGATGACGACGACGTCGGCCGTGGCAGGGAGCAGCCCGGCGCCGCCCGGGATGATCCGTCCCATGGGTTCCTCATGCTCGGTCGAACTCGAGTGACTGACCCCATGATGCCCGGCTGCTGGCCGCCGCGATCCTCAGTCCGGACGAGGGATCGCGTGAAGGATCGCGGGCAGCCGGTGCTCCGCTGCACCACTTGGTGCGTTCGGTGCGGTCCGGGGTGGTCGCCGGTACTGCCTGCTCGTAGTACTTTCTGGGTATCCGCGGCGAGGAGACTCGTCGCAGCCTATCGCCCGCCGCCGGCCGATGCACCGATCCGGCGAAGGGGGCAGTACCGCAACAGGAGGCATGATGCGAAGGAATACCCGGGGCAAGCGTTCGGCGGCCCTTGCGGTGGCGGGCGTCATCGCGCTGATGACGATCACCATCGCCCCGGCGGCGGCGATCACGGACGGGGCGCTGGACGGGGACGCCCACCCCTTCGTCGGCCTGATGGTGGCCGATGATGCAGATGGCAACCCGCTCTGGCGGTGCACCGGCACCCTCATCTCGCCAACCGTCTTCCTGACGGCCGGGCACTGCACCGAGGCTCCCGCGGCCCGCGCGACCATCTGGTTCGAGACCGATGTCGATGCCGGACGCCCCGGAAACGGCTACCCGGTCGGCGGGCCAACGAGCGTCGACGGGACGGCGTACGTCCACCCCGACTACGACCCCAACGCGTTCTACCTGTTCGACCTCGGCGTCGTCGTCCTCGACGAGCCCGTTGTCATGGAGTGAGTACGGCGTGCTGCCGCAGCTGGATCAGCTCGACGCGCTCAAGACGATGCGAGGCAAGAAGGACGTCACCTTCACGGCCGTCGGCTACGGGATGCAGAAGAGCTTCCCGGATGCCGCCTCCTGGAAGGACGTCGCCCTCCGGGCCCGGATGATCGCCCACCCCAAGCTCAACCAGATCAACACCGGGTTCGTCGGTGACTTCGCCCTGCTGCTGTCGAACAACGCCAAGACCGGCGGCACCTGCTTCGGCGATTCGGGCGGCCCGAACTTCATCGGGACCTCGAACGTCCTGGCGGGCGTCACCTCCTTCGGCATGAACTCCACCTGCGGCGGCACCGGCGGCGTCTACCGCGTGGACAAGGCCGACGACCTCGATTGGATCGCCACGTTCCTGAACGACTGACCTGATCAGACTCGCAGCGACACCAAGACCCCCGGCATCCGCCGGGGGTCTTGCCATTGGCGCCACAATGTCGGCGGCCGGAACGAGTGAGGCCGCCCGCCGAAGCGAGCGGCCTCGTCTGAGGGCAGCCCCTCCCTGGGGGCTGAGGCGGGTGGTACCTAGCGGGCCGCGACAGGCGCCCGGTCGGTGTCGATCACGAGCTCGGACGGTGACCCGGTGGGTCTCACCGACAGATCGACGCCGTGGATCTCGTGGGCCCGCTCGGTGAACCACTTCGTGAACGCGTCATCCGCGCTCATCATCTTCCCGAACGCCCGCCCGGGATCGTCGCCCTCGAGCGTCACGATCACGAGGTCGCCCATCGGGGTCGACTGCAGGAACGTGCGCTCGCGGACACCGGCCCGTCGTCGGGAGTCGTCGAACTCCGCGCGGCGTGAACCGTTCAGCTCGTCCATCCAGGCACGCCACTCGGCGGTCTTTCCGGGCAGGATCGGGAACGCGACTGCCATCAACGGCATCGGAACCTCCACGGGCACGTGCGTGCCCAGCGACGGAAGGGTTCGCCATCGGCCCTGCGCGACGGTCTGGCGACCGTATGGGGACGCCGCGCTGGTGGGAGCCCGAGGGCTCTCGTGCCTCCCTCCGATTGGCGGAGTGTGCGCGCCTCCGCGGAAATGCGCACACGAGGCCGGAGGGCAGTCTGTGCAACCATTCCCCCATGAACGATGAGCACGCAAAAGGCACCATCTCGAAGGTCCAGGGCACGGTGGAGGAGACGGTCGGCAAGATCACCGGCGACAAGGGGACCGAGCTGCGCGGCAAGGCGAGGCAGGTCAAGGGGGACGCCCAGCACGCGCTGGGTGACCTGCAGGACGCGCTTCGCCGGCCGGAGGACGAGGACGAAGCGGAGGACTGACCGGCAACGGGTTTCGATCGAAGCGCGAAGGGTGTCCCAGCAACCCTGGGAGCTACGCCTCGCCGGTCGCCGGTTCGGCGTTCGCGGCCGGACGGAAGAGGTTGCCGGGGTCGTAGGCCCGCTTGATCGAAGCCAGCCGCGCGAGCGCCGTGGTCATGCCTTCCCTTCCGGGGACCCGCTCTCGCCGAGGAAGTTGATCGCTGCGGACGCGTACAGGGCGACGCCCAGGGCCATGGACGCCTCGTCGAACACGACGCGGTTCGAGTGGTTCTGGGGCCCCGTCTCCGGGTCCTCCGACGGCGGGCAGGCGCCGAGGAAGGCCATCATCCCCGACACGCGCTCCGTCACGTACGAGAAGTCCTCGGCGCCCATGATCGGCTGCTCGAGGTCCAGCACCGAGGCCTCGCCGGCAAGCCCGACAGCCAGGCCGCGTATCCACGCGGTCACGTCGGGGTCACAGAACGTGACCGGGTAGCCCGGTACGATCTCCAGGTCCACCGTCGTGCCGTGCGCCGCCGCCACGCCGGACGCCACCCGGCCAACGAGGTCGTGCATGAGCGCGCGGGTCTTCGCGGAGACCGTCCGGATGGTGCCCTCGATCTCGACCGTCTCGGGGATGATGTTGTTCGTCGTGCCACCGCTGATGCGGGTGATGGTCAGGACCGCGGGGTCGAACGGGTCGACCGACCGCGTGACCACGGCCTGGAGCGCCAGGACAAGCTCCGCGGCGGTCGGGATCGGGTCGAGCGCGAGGTGCGGGGCCGAGGCGTGACCGCCCCGACCGCGGACCGTGGCCCTGATCGCGTCAGACGAGGCCATGAGCGGCCCGGGCCGCAGGGCGATCGTACCCGCCGGGTAGTCCGTGGCGATGTGGATCGCCACCGCCCGCTCGACACCACCGGCTCCGTGGGCGCCTTCCTCCAGGAGGCCCTCCTCGAGCATGAAGCGGGCGCCGTGATAGCCCTCCTCGCCCGGTTGGAACATCAGCAGGACCCGCCCCGAGAGGGCATCGCGCCGACCGGCCAGGAGGCGTGCCGCGCCCAGCAGCATCGCGACGTGGGTGTCGTGCCCACACGCGTGCATCGCGGCGGGATCCTCGGACGCGAAGGGCAGCCCGGTGTCCTCGCGAAGCGGCAGCCCGTCCATGTCACCGCGCAGGAGGATCGTCGGCCCCGGGCGGGCGCCATCGATGACGGCGACGACCGAGGACGTGGTGTCGCCCAGCCTCGGCTCAAGCCCGATCGCCCGCAGCGCCTCGGCAACCATCGCCTGCGTCTCGGGCAGCTGCAGGCCGATCTCCGGATGACGATGGAGCCGTCGCCGCACGTCGATGACGTCGGGAAGGATCGCCTCGGCCGCGGCCAGGAGCGGATGGATCGTGGTTGCGTCGGTGGTCATGCCGTCAGCTCCTGCTGCGATGCCGTTGGACGCACGAAGACTGTCGCACATCGCGGCGACCCGGCCCACATCCTGCCGGCGGTGTCCGTGCACCCTCGTCCGAACCTGGCCGGCGGATCGAGCCGGCCGGCGTCAGTCGCCGACCAGCCGGCTGTCGGCCCCTCGGCCGCGCTGCCCGGTGCCACCGGGCAATCGTGGATCAGCCCTGACTGATGTCCGGCACCGGGCGCTTGACCCACTTGGCGAGGTCACGGATCGCGAACATCTCGTCCCAGGACACGGGGGACTCACCCACGACCCGCGTCGCGGCGGCCACGCCGACGGCCATGACCAGGAGCCAGTCCCGGATCGCGACCGACTCGGCGTCGGGCACCTTGCCCAGCACCTTGACGCCGCGCTTGACCACGTCGTTGGCTGACCGGCCGGACGCGTGGTAGGCCGACCATAGGGTGTCGAGGTTCGCCGCCAGTGTGTCGGTCAGGGTGGCGCCCGTGCTCCCTTCCGCGAACGTCGCCCGGCCGGCCTCGATCTCCTCCACGAAGCGACGGAACTGCGCTTCGCCGGCGGGATCGCCCGCCTCGGCGACGGTGGAATACGCACCGAAGGGCATGTGCAGGAGAGCTTCCCACTCCTCGCCCGAGAGCTGCACCTGGTCGCCCATGGGTGGCAGCATAGCCGCTTGCGGTCGCAGCGCGGACGTCCACCTGCTGTGCGTACCCTGCCGGGCGCTGCCATCTCGATGCTCGCCTTCGGTGCGCTGGCCTACACGTGGCTCGAAGGCTGGACGGGGCGTGTCGCGCCCATCATCCGGGCCCTGCCATCACCCGCCGCCCGTTCTCGTGGGTGACGCCGAAGCAGCGCCCGTTCTTCTCGAACACCAGCGCGATGTGGTAGCCCGTCGCCCGCCACTGGAGGAGCGTCCGACCGTCGGGGAGGGTCGTCTCGGTGGCCGGCTGGCCGACGGCCTTCACGATCTCCTTGCGCGTCCTGCCCTTGAGCGTGCCCAGCGCGATGAACCGCTTGCGGAGCGCTCGCCCGGGCGCCCGGAACACGAAGGGCACCACGACCGCGACAGCCGTCGCCGCCACGAGGCCGAAGAGGGCGAGTTCGCTGCCGTCCACGCGTCCGCATCCTCCGGTGCCCGGTTCCGACCGGGCTGTCGATGCCGGGCCTGTCGATCTGGTTCGCGATGATAGCCGTCGCCCTGCGGCACCGTGTTCCGGCCGGCGTCGCCTTCAGCGGCAGTCCACGGCGGCGCGCATCGAGATGTCGATGTGGAGGCGGGCATGCCCGCCGTACTCGAGGGCCGTGTCGAGGTCATCCGCCTGGAGCGCCAGGGTCGACCAGCCGACGATCCGCTGGGGGTGCGACGGCAACGACGGGAAGGTGTTGTTGGACTGGCTCCACGCCTTGATCGCCTCCTCCAGCGTCGTCCACCGCACGGTGGGATCGGCCCAGCTTCCGCCGCGGATGTCCCGCACCGCGCACGCTCCATCGGCCTCGGTCGCCAGGCCGGGCTGACCATCGAGGCCGGGAAGGAGGCCTGCCTCGCTCGCCCCGGCGACGGTGCCATCGCCGTCGGCATCCCCGTAGTACGGACCGTCCGGTCCCACGACGAGGTTGCGCGCCTCCTCGGCCGCCGCGCGGGCGGCGGGCAGGTCGGGCGCGGACTGCCACGTTGCGATGGCCTGGTCGATGGCGAGCAGGCGGTCCTCCAGCGTGGAGGCTGCCGGTGCCGAGGTCGGCACGCTCGAGGTCGGCACGCTCGAGGCCGACGGCGCGGCCGGGTCGGACGCCGCTGCCGCAGCCGACGCCGACGGCGCAGCCGGATCGGATGCCGACGGCGCAGCTGGATCGGACGCCACGGCGGACGCCGAACCTGACCCGCACCCGGCCATCAGCAGGGCGATCACGATCAGCGCCGGAAGCGTTGGGGTGAGGAGTCTCAACGGCGTCCATCCATGAGCCGGGCCCGGGGCGGTCCCAGCGTGCCGTGGAGCATAGCCGCGTGGTAGGTTCGAGGCATGCCCTCCCGAGCCTTCGACGCGGTGGTCTTCGACATGGACGGCGTGCTGTGCGACTCGGAACCATTCATCGCCGATGCGGCTGGGGAGATGCTCCGGCGCCGCTACGGGATCAGCGCGACGCGCGAGGACTTCGTCCCGTTCGTCGGAACCGGTGAGGACCGGTTCATCACCGGGGCGGCCGCGCGCCACGGCGTGACCGTGGACCTCGCGATCGACAAGCCGCTGACCTACGAGATCTACCTCGAACGCATCAAGGGCGCGCTCCAGCCGGTCAACGGCGCCCGGGAGTTCGTCGCCGCGCTGCGCACGGCGGGCCTTCGGCTGGCCCTGGCGACGAGCTCCGACCGGCCCAAGCTGGACGGCAACCTGGCCGCGATCGGGATTCCCGAGTCGACGTTCGACGTCGTCATCTCCGCCGAGGACGTCACCCGCAAGAAGCCGGACCCGGAGACGTTCCTGCGCGCCGTGGAGCGGCTTGGGCTGCCGGCCGCACGCTGCCTCGTGGTCGAGGACGCCCGGAACGGCGTGCAGGCAGCTCGTGCGGCCGGGTGCGCCGTCCTGGGGATCACCTCGTCCCAGTCCGCGGATGTGCTCCTGGGCGAGGGTGCCCTCGCCGTCGCGCCCGACTTCACGGCGATCCCGGTGAACGTGAGGGCGGCCCTGGGACTGCGCGGGGCCTGAGGATCGAGGTCAGACGGGCGGGGCCGCCGCCTCGTCACTCGCGCCCAGCTGTCTCGCCCGGCGACGATGCCAGGGCACGACCCCCTCGAGCTCGATCTCGAGCGAGAAGCTCAGGAACGTCCGGACCAGCACGATGATCCCGAGGGTGATGGCGCTCTCGATCGTCAGGTCGATGGTCACCGTCTGGACGATGTCCGCGATGATCAGCACCTCGAGACCGAGGAGGATGGCCTGCCCGACCTGGATTCGGGCGCGCTGGTAGACACCCTCACGCTCCCCGCGGAACAGGGCGGATGCCGCAGTCGCCAGCGCGCGCAGGGAGCCGATCGCCAGGATGGCGATCCCTGCAATCTCGAACCCGACGACGACGAGCTCCATCGCAGCCTCGAACCTCACCCGCGCACTCCTCCTCCGGCCATGCCGGTCGATGTCCGGTCATGTGGCGACCCGTCGCCGGCAGCAGACGTGAGTGTGACACGCGAGCTGGACGGCGCGCCCGCCAGACCGACGACCGGAAGCGCGACAATGCGCCGATGATGAACCGCGGCCGCTTCAAGACGCCGAGCCCGGAGATCCGCCGGACCTCAACGGTGCTGTTCGACGATGTCGCCGACCTGGAGGCCACCCTCGCAGCGACGCGGGCCGGCGACCCCACCGTGTCCACGTATGGCACCCACGGGACTCCGACCACCGCCGCGCTCGACGCGCTGCTCCTGGCCGGTGAGGGCGGCGCCGGTGTCGTCCTGGGGCCCAGCGGTCTCGCGGCCATCACCACGGCGCTGCTCGCGGTCCTGCGATCGGGCGATCACCTGCTCATGGTGGACGCCGTCTACGGGCCCACCCGGCGCCTGTGCGACGGGCTGCTCACCCGCCTCGGGATCACCGTCGAGTACTACGACCCCGTCATCGGCGCCGGGATCTCAGCCCTCATCCGGCCGAACACGACCATGGTCTGGATGGAGAGCCCCGGCACCTACACGTTCGAGGTCCAGGACGTGGCCGCGATCGTGGCCGCAGCCCGCGCGGCGGACCATCGCGTGGTCACGGCCATCGACAACACATGGGGCTCACCCGGGCTCTTCCGGCCGTTCGACCACGGCGTGGACCTCTCGATCGTGGCCCTCACGAAGTACTGGGGCGGGCACGCCGACGTGCTGATGGGCGCGGTGTTCGCGAACGACGCGCTCCTGTCGGACGTCCGGAGAGCCGCCGGACAGCTGGGCATGTGCACGAATGGCGAAGATGCGTTCCTCGTGATCCGGGGCGCCCGGACCGTGGACCTGCGTATCCGCGCCCACGAGGCGAACGCCCTCGAGATCGCCCGCCGGCTGGTCGATCAGCCGCGGGTCGGGCGGATCCTCCACCCCGCCTTCCCTGATTGCCCCGGCCACCACCTGTGGCGCCGCGACTTCCACGGCAGCAGCGGGTTGTTCTCCTTCGAGCTGCTGGCGCCGGATGGACAGCCGGCGGATCGGGACCGGGCCGGGGCATTCACCGATCGTCTCGTCGAGGGAGGCCGGTTCGGCCTGGGCTACTCGTGGGGCGGCTTCGAGTCGCTGGTGATGCCGGCGCGCTGCTCGAACGTGGTGCGGTCCGTCGCTCCGTGGACGGGCGGCGAGCTCATCCGCCTCCATGTCGGGCTGGAGCCGGTCGAGGAGCTGTGGGCCGATCTCGAGCAGGCGCTCGCAGTCGACTGACCGGCAGCGTCGGACCCCCCCCGCGGAGCTGCCACACGGCTGCCGCCGGAAGCCCGATCATTGGTTCCGTGACCACGCCACCCGATCCCGCCCTCGCCACGCTCATCGTCAGCCCGCTGGCGTCGCGGATCCGCGACGGGCGCGTCCGGCGCCGGATCGTCGGCCAGGTGACCGATGCGCTCCGTGCCCGCGGCCACCGCGAGGTGGTGGTCGTGGAGACGGGTGCCCCGGGCGAGATCCTGGAGACGGCCCAGGCCGCGGTCCGCGCCGGCTCTTCGGTCATCGCGGTCGCGGGTGGCGACGGAACGCTCCGGGACGCGGCGGCCGCCATCGCCGGAACCGGCGTGGCGATGGGCATCGTGCCCTGCGGTACGGGCAACCTGTACGCCTCGTCGATCGGTGTGCCCCGGAACCTGGAGGCCGCCATCTCCGCGCTCGCAACCGGCACTCCCCGGTCCTTCGACATGGGCGAGGTCCGGCTCGGAGAGCCGGCGGACGGGCCGGAGGACCTGAGGCATCCGCTCCCCCGCCCGCTCCCATGCCATTCCTGGTCGCCTGCGGAACCGGCTTCGACGCGCGGGTCATCGCCGCGACCTCGCGCGAGATGAAGCACCGGTACGGCGTCGCGGCCTACTTCCTCGCCGCGAGCGGCCTCCTGGCCCACCTCACGCCCCGGCCAACGATCCTGACGATCGACGGCATCCGCACGGAGCTCGAGTCGATCGTGGTGCTGGTGGCGAACTGCGGCGAGGCGATCCCGGGCGTCCTGCGCCCACGCCTTCCGATCGACCCGACCGATGGCCTGCTCCACGTCTTCGTCCTGCCGCGGGGCGGGGTCCTGGGCGGGATCATCGGTGCGCTGGAGCTGATGACCGCGGCATCGGCGGGCAGGTCGCCATCCGGAGCCGCGATGCGCCTTGCCGGGACCCACGTCCGGGTTGAGGTCATCCCGGCGGGCCCGACCGAGGTGGACGGGGACCCATACCCGATCGCCTCGCTCGATGCCCGGGTTCGTCCGGGCGCGCTCCCCGTCCTCCTGGGCTGAGGGATCCCGCGGCCGGGCGCCTGCGCGTCAGGCCTCCTTCGGCAGCCTCCCGAACAGTCCAAGCATCGAGCGCATGAACCGATGGCCGCCGTCCGAGGTGGGTCCGTACATCAGCGGGCAGCCGCCGGCGATCGACGCGATGCCATTCGCACGGCAGTACTCGTGGGCCTCCTTCGAGACGCTCCCGCCTCCGAAGCCACGGTGCATCCAGACTCGGGTGATCCCGAGCTCCTTGCACTCCTGGGCCACCGATGGGGCCACCGCCGGCGTCGTCGCGATCACCACCGCGTCCACGCCGCCCGGGATCGACCGGAGGTCGTGAAAGCAGGGGTCGCCCTCCACCACGTCGGCGTTCGGGTTCACCGCGAAGACCTCGTAGCCGCGCTCCTTGAGACGCAGGTAGACGACGTTCCCGCCGTGCTTGCCTCCGTGCTCGCGCGAGACCCCTACCACGGCGATGCGCTTCTGGGCCAGGAAGTCCGTCGTGGCCTGATCGATGCTGGACATGGGTTCCCTCACTTCGCGGAATGGCTGATGGTCCCCGGATGGCAACGGGTCGGGCCAGTGCCTTTGGGCCTGCCGCCGGGCGCCGGAGCGCCTTCAAGGCGCCGGGGCGCCGCCACGCTGCGCCGGATCTCCTCCAGCCGCCGGGACGCCTCCAGGCTGTCGTGACGCCTCCAGCCGCCGGGACGCCTCCATGCTGTCGTGACCGAGGCTCGCCCCCGGGTGCTAGCGTGGCAGGCATGCCCGCGGGTCTCTCGTTCCGGACAACGGCTGCAGCCGTCCTCGTCTTCGCGGTGGCGATGGCCTACCTCGAAGCAGCGGTCGTCGTCTACCTGACTCTCGCGCTCGGAGGGCAGGTCGGGGAGATCTTCCCCCTCCATCCGGCGATCGAGGCGGGTGACCTCGTCGCGATCGAGGTCGGCCGGGAGGCGGCAACGCTGGTGATGATCGCCGCCGCGGGGCTGCTGGCGGGCCGGAACGGGCTGGAGCGCCTTGCCTGGGCTGCGGTCGTGTTCGGCGCATGGGACATCGGCTACTACGCGTGGCTCAACGTGTTCAGCGGCTGGCCGCCCGCGCTGGACACGACGGACCTCCTGTTCCTCATCCCGGTGCCGTGGGTCGGCCCGGTCTGGTCGCCCGTCGCCGTGAGCCTGGCGCTCGTCGTGGTCGGGCTCTTCGTCGCCCGCATGATCCGGTCCGGCCGGACACTGGTGCTGTCGGGCCGGCACTGGGCCGCAGGGCTTGGCGGCGGGCTGCTCGTCATCCTCTCGTACACGCTCGACGCGGGCCGGGTCATCGACGGCGGCCTGCCCGGACCGTACCCGTGGCCCGTCTTCGCGGCCGGGATGCTGCTGGCACTGGTCGCGGCGGCCCACGCACTCCGGGGCGCTCCCCACACCCCAGGACAGCCGGATGCTACGGGCCAGGCGTCCGGAGTGGTGCCCGGGAAGCGATGAACGCCGTCGTCGCGGCCATCGCCCGGTCCGCATCGGCAAGCATTCCGGCATGCAGCTGGAAGACGTGCCAGCACCCCTCGTACACCTGCAGCTCAACGTCGACGCCCGCGGCCGACATGGCTTCGTGCAGGCGGCGTGCATCGGCCAGGAGCAGCTCATCCGCGCCCGCCTGGATGAGCGTCGGCGGAAGGCCCCGCATGTCCGCGCCGACCGGCGAGGCGAGCGGGTCGCCCGCCGGTGCCCCGCCCAGGTAGGCACCGGCGCAGGCCGCGATCCAGGACCGGCTCAGCGTGACCTCCCCGCGCCGGGGCTCGCCGAGACCGTCAAGCGCGAGGTCCACCCATGGCGAGAACAGCACCAGCGCGGCTGGCATCGGCAGCCCGAGCTCCCGCAGGCGCAGGGCCGCAGCAACAGCCAGTCCTCCACCCGCCGAATCGCCCGCGATCACCGACCGCTCCGGACGGAACCCCTCCGCCAGCAGCCCGCGCCATGCCGCGACTGCGTCCTCGATCGCCGCCGGGAAGGGCGCCTCGGGCGCGAGCCGGTAGTCGGCCGCGAACACCCGCGCCCCGCCCCGCACCGCGAGGTCCCGCGTGATCACCCGGTGCGACGCGGGCGAGCCCACGCAGTACCCGCCGCCGTGCAGGTAGAGGACTGCCCTTTCGGATGACGCCGCATCGCGGGCGACCACGGACTCCCCGGGGATGCCACCGCAGACCGTCGCCTGGTACCGGGCGTCACGTGGGACACGCATCCAGCCGCTCACGCGCGCCATCCGGCGCCTCTGCGTCGAGATCGGCAGGTCTGCCCGGAGCGCCCACCGCCTCAGGAGCCGCAGGGCAGCGCGCAGCATGCCCGCGATCAGTCGCTGTCCCACAGGCCTGCCCCCTTCGCCCATCTCGCCGGCGCCCCCTTCGTCCTCAGCTGGCCGAGTCGACATCGTGACTTGTGGCCCGAACCCTATCTCCCCGGGGCACACCACGCTCTCGCCTCGCGTGAACGTGCGGCGATCGTCGAGGCCCGGGTCCGGGACGACGCCGTGGACCCGCCGCCCCGCCGCTGGTGCTGTCGCACTGGGGCTACCCCCACCCCAAAGATGCCCGCTGCCCGGCTGGTCCGAGGGCGACCCCGCTCGTAGCGTCATGGATGACAAGAAACCAACCGAGCCGGCCACGGGGCCGGGCCGGAACCAGCCGCCAGGGAGGGTGGATATGACCGTCAGACGCGGGTTCCTCTACACCGGGGTGTTCCTCATCGCAGCGGGAGGCGTCGTCCTCATGGCGCAGGCCGGGGCGATCGACGCCGAGGCCGTGACCGAAGCCCTGTCGCTCTGGCCGCTGGCGGTGATCGCGATCGGCGTGGGGCTGATCCTTCGCCGGACGCGGGCCCGCGTGCCGGGCGGCGTGGTCGCGGCAACGATGCCGGGGCTGATGCTCGGCATGATGATCGTGGCGGTGCCCGACATGCCGGACTTCGATGGCCGGTCGGGCTGGTCCGCAGGGTGCGGGGACGCCGGCCGGGACGCAACGGTCACGGAGCGCCAGGGGACGTTCGGCGCCGCGGCCACCGTGGACCTCTCGCTCGCGTGCGGCGAGCTGGTGGTGACCACCGGGCCGGGCAGCACCTGGGACTTCGACGCGAGCCACGGTCGCGGCGGCGGGGCGATCGTGTCCGATGCGCCAGGCCGCCTCTCGATCCGCTCGGCAGAACGCCGCGGCTGGCTCTCGTCGACGGACTGGGGCGACGACTGGAGGCTCCGCCTGCCGACGGGCACGCTGCTCGACGTCGACACCGAGGTCAACGCCGGCGAAGCACGGCTCGACCTGGCGGGAGCCCGCCTCGGCACCCTGGGGCTGGCGCTCAACGCCGGCAAGGCCCGGCTGGACATCGAGGGGGCCACCCTCGAGCGCCTGGACGTCGAGGTCAATGCAGGGGCCGCCGTGGTGCATCCTGCCGAGCACCGGCGATGTCACTGGGACCCTGACCGTCAACGCCGGCTCGCTCGAGGTCTGCGCACCCGCAGGCCTGGGCGTTCGGGTCCGGGGCGAGTCCGCCCTGGGCGCCGTCACCTACAACGGGCTCGTCCGCGTCGGGGACGCATGGGAGAGCCCGAACTACGCCAACGCAGATTTCCACGCCGACGTGGCCGTCTCGGCCAACGTCGGAAGCGTGGTCATCAACCCCGAGGGAGGCTGTCTGTGAACACCCGTCGCCTGTACCGGAGCCGGTACGACAAGCAACTGGCCGGCGTCGCCGGCGGTATGGCCGAGTACCTGGAGCTGGACCCCACGCTGGTCCGCATCCTCTGGATCCTGTCCGTCTTCCTGGGCGGCTTCACGATCCTGCTGTACGTCATCCTCGCGTTCATCATGCCGCTGGCGCCAGTCGGGCCGGTGGCAGGCGGCCGGGGCCCCACGTGGGCACCGGGCGGATCGTGGGCGCCGAGTGGTTCGTGGGCGCCGGGAGGGGCCCCGGTTCCGGGTGCCGCACCCGCGGCCGGAACCCCAGAGGCGTCCGGGAACGAGGCCGGGAGCGTGGCGGGCAGCGACGGCGGAGACGCAGCCGGCGCCACTGCCGATGCGTCGCCCACCCAGGAATGGGACGCCGGCCAGGCCGGCTGGGCTGACCCCGCGTGGACCGGCACCCAGGGCTGGGCGGCCCAGGCCCCGGGCCAGGAGCCGACGACCGATCGGCGACGCGGCGCAGGCGCTGCCGTCTACGCGGGCGTGCTGCTGGTGGTGTTCGGAGTCATCGCGCTGGCGGACTCGGTGATCCCAGGTCTGGCCGCCGTGAGCCTGTGGCCGGCGCTGCTGGTGGCCCTGGGCGCGGCACTGCTGGTCGGCTCGATGCGCCGCACGACCGAGACGAGCCCCGTAGATCCTTCCTGGCACGACTGACAGGGCGGTCACCGCGAGGTGGCCGCCCTTCCGTGTCGCGGACAGTTCCGGGTCACGCCGGGACGCGCGGCCATTGGGACACGCGCGACGTCACGACGCGCCGGACGTCACATCTGCTTGAAGCGAGGACCCTCACCGCCCTCGGGAGGCAGCCAGCGGATGTTCTCCAGCGGGCACTTCACCGCGCAGGTCATGCAGTGGAGGCAGTTCGACGCGGAGAGAACGATCTTGCCGCCGTCCCACCGGTAGACCTGGCCCGGGCAGAAGGCCGTGCAGGAGTTGGCGTAGTCCGCCTCGCACGTCACGCATGCCGCCGGGTCCAGGATCGTCATGTGGGCCGGCTCGTCCTCGCGGTGGAGGGCGCCGGTGAGGCTGACGAACGTCGCCCCGTCCATGCCGCCCGGATCTGGCCGGTTGAGCCTGGCGCCGCGCTTCGTGCCGCGCGAGTCGGGTTCCATCCCGAGGCGCCGCGGGATCTTCGATTGGACGAGCGAGAGCGGTGCCCCCGTGAACAGGCCCCAGCGGAAGCTCTGCCGGTAGTTGCGCGCGTGGCGCATCGCCGGGAGCACGCCCCGTCCCTCGAGGCGCTCCGCGTAGCCGGAGAGCTGCACCGTGTCGCCGTCCGCGGCGGCCAGCCCCGCAACAACAGTCTCCGCGGCGGCCATCCCGGACAGCATCCCGTAGTGGATGCCCTTGATCTTCTCCATGTTGACGAACCCGGCACCGTCGCCCACGGCGAGCGCGCCCGGAACCGCGATCCTGCCCAGCGCGTGGTAGCCGCCCTCCGGGATCGTGCGGGCGCCCGTGGCGATCGTGACCGATCCCTTGAGGAGATCGGCGATGAACGGGTGGGAGCGATACCGCTCGAACTCGCGCTGCGGGTTCAGATCCCCGTACTTCCAGTCCAGGCCCATGATCAGGCCGACCGCCACGAGCTTCTCGCCCATGCTGTACAGGAAGCCGCCGCCGAACACGCTCGACGGGTTCGGGTAGCCCAGCGTGTGCATCACGCGGTTGGTCCCGAACGGGTTGTCCCCCGGGAACGCGACGAGGGCCTTGATGCCGAGCGAGTAGACCTGTGGGTTCCTGCCCGCCCCGAAGTGATCGCGGAGCTGCTCCGAGAGGACGCCCCGCGTCCCGTCCGCGAGGATCGTGACCCGCGCCCGGATCTCCTCGGCCGGCCGGTGATTGGACTTGTCGCCGCCGTGGGAGCTGAGCCCGACCTCGCCCAGGCCGACGCCCACGACACGCTCGTCCTCGACGAGGAGCGTCCGCGCGGAGTAGCCGCTGTACAGCTCCACGCCGGCGGCCTCGGCCTTGGTGGCCAGGTAGCCGGTCAGGCGCGAGAGCGAGATCGTGACGTCGCCACCGTGGTGCATGCCCTTGGGCACGACGACGTCCGGGATCCGGAACGCGCGCGGGCCGAGGAGGAAGAACATGTCGTCCTGCTCGACAGGGGTGACGTGCTCCATGAACCGGCGATCGTCGCGCCAGCCCGGAACAAGCTCATCGAGGCAGGCGGGCTCGAACGAGGCGCCGGAGAGGTTGTGGTAGCCGGGGCGAGGGGCCTTGTCGATGACGACGACGGAGGCTTCCCGCGACGCCGTGGCCAGCTCCTGCTTGAGGCGGATCGCCGCGGCCAGGCCGGCCGGGCCGCCACCGACGATCAGGACGTCGATCGGGGCGGTCATGCGCGTCCCTCCGTCGCGCGGATCAGGTCCGGGACCACCGTCTCGATGTCGCCCACGATTCCGAAGTCCGCATAGTTGAAGATCCGGGCCTTCGGATCCTTGTTGATTGCGACCACGATCTCGGAGCCCTGCATGCCGGTGATGTGCTGCACCGCTCCGGAGATGCCGATCGCCACGTAGAGTCGCGGCTGGACGGTCTGGCCCGTCTGGCCGACCTGGTAGTCGTGGGTGGTGAACCCGTCCTCCACCGCCATCCGGGACGCCGCCACCTTCGTCTTGGCGCCCAGCAGGCTGCCGAGGCCCGCCGCGAGCGGCGCGAGGTAGGTATCGAAGTCTGCGCGCGACCGGAACCCGTGGCCGCCGGCGACCACGATCTCCGCGTCCCTGATGGAAACCTTCGTCGCGAACGACTCGACCGGCACCGCCTCGAGGCCATGGTCCTCGGCGACGAGCTCGACGGGAACGCGGATGATCTCGCCGGTCCGTCCGGGATCAGGCTCGGGGACCTTGAACACGCCCGGTCGGACGGTGGCCATCTGGCTCGGCGAGTCCTTGGTCATGATCGTGGCCATGACGTTGCCGCCGAGGGCGGGGCGGGTCTGCTTGAGGATCGCGGTCAGGGAGGTCGTGCCCTTCTCATAGTCGCCGATCTCGAGGCGGGTGCAGTCCGCCGTGAGCCCGGACCTGCAGGCATACGCGACCCGGGGCGCCAGCTCGCGGCCCAATGGGCTGGCCCCGAAGAGCATGACCTGGGGCTTCCTGTCGATCACGAGGGTCGCGATCGCCTTCTTGTAGCCGAGCGGGTCGAAGCAGGCGAGCTGCGGGTGCTCGAGGACGTAGACGATGTCTGCGCCCGCGGCGATGAGCTGCTCGGGGCGGTTGCCGGCCTCGTTGCACGGGAGCACCGCGCCGACCTTCTCGCCCAGGCTGTCAGCCAGGCGCCTGGCCTTGCCCAACAGCTCGAGGGAGACCGAGCGGACGCCATCGCCCTCGCGCTCGGCGAAGACCCAGAACTCGCCGCGGTACGAGGGCTCCCTGCCGTCCAGCTGGTAGACCTCGTCAGCCTCCGGGCCGGCGCCAGACTCGGCCTGCTGGTAGCGGGCCGCCACCTTGCCGATCAGCTCGGCCGGGCTGCGGAGGAACTCGCACGTCTTGGGACGGTCCTCTGACGGCGAGAACAGGCGGTAGACCTGGGTCCAGGAACCCCTGAGGCCCGTTCGGGCGGGGTCCGCGCCCACCGATGCAGCGTTCCACTCGTGGAGCGGGGCGCCGCGCGCCGCGCGCGTCTGGGCGAACCCGCGGTAGAGCGGATCAGTGCACGCGGTGACGGTGACCAGCACCGGGAGGCGGATTGGATGGACGTCCTCGACGCCCTCCGACGCGATCCTCCGGATCACGATCTCCGGCTCGGTCTCGAGGCCCTTGGCATACGCGATGTGGTCGATGCCCAGGTCCTCGGCGATCTGCGGCGGCACCTGGGCCGTATCGCCGTCCACGGACTGCATGCCCGACACGATCACGTAGTCGCGGCTGCCGTCGAACATCTCCTTCTCGATCCGGCGGATGGCGCAGGCGAGGGAGTAGGCCGTGGCCCCGGTGTCGGCGCCGGCGAAGTCCTTGTCCGTGAGGAGGACCGCCTCGCCCGACACGCGGGACAGGCAGTCCACCAGCACCTCGCGGGCCTGGGGCGGGCCCATGGTGAGGAACACCACGCGGCCTCTCCCGCCGGCCTGGCTGAGTCGGTCCGCGAACGTCAGCGCGTGCAGGTCCAGGGGATTGAGGATGTTGTCGAGCAGGCCTCGTCGGAGCGTGCCCTTCTCGCGATCCCAGGCGTCCTCGGGGATATTCGAGACGTCCGGGACCTGCTTGACCAGAACGATGCAGTCCACGACCCGACTCTACCGGGAGCCGGGGGCTGAACCCACGGCCCATTTGGCATGGCAGAACCGTGCCATCGCTCGTCCAGCCGGGACCATGTGTACGTCGGGCCGGCCCACCCTGCCTGACGTTGTCGAGCCGTGCCTCCCCGTGCCGTCGACGCTACCGTCGATAATCGATGGCCTGATGACCCATTCATCGCCACCCGCAATCCGGGACCCCGCGGCCGAGCAGGCCCGGTATGCGGGCGGGGTCATCCGTGTCCTGGTCGCGGCCGTCGCGCTCGGCACCCTGGGCCCGGTCGCCGGCCTGGCCTACAGCGCAGGGGTCGAGCCGGCCACGATGAGCGCCCTGCGCGCTGGCATCGGGGCGGCGGTCCTCGGGCTCCTCCTGGTCACCCGGCGACTGCCATCCGTGCGGCTCGCCTCCCTCCCCGCCCGCCAGCGTCGCATGCTGCTGCTGGCCATCGGCGTGAACGGGCTCATGAACCTGGTGCTGTTCTTCGCATTCGGCGCCATGGCGGTGGCCGTCGTCATGGTGATCTTCTTCACGTACCCGGTCCAGGTGGCGTTCATCGCGGTCGCCCTGCGCCGGGAGCGGCTCACACGCAGGCGCGTGATCGCTCTGGCTCTCTCGGCGCTGGGGCTGGCACTGGTCCTCGGCGGCAGGCTCGGCCCGGACACGAACGTGACCGCCGCCGGGGTGGCCCTGGCCGCAGCCGCCGCCGTCTGCCACGCGGTCTACCTGGTCGTGGTGCGGGACGGGTTCCCGCGCGTTCCCCCGGCCCAGGCGACGTCGCTCGTGCTCGCGGGCGGACTGGTCATCTCCGGGACGGCCGCGCTGCTCCTGGGCGGGGCGGACGTCGTGGGTACCTGGGTCACGTCTCCGCTGGCATGGTCAGCGATCATCTTCGCCGGGACGATTGGAGCGGCGTTCCCCAAGGTCTGGGTGATCAGCGGCGTCCGGGTGATCGGCAGCACCCGCGCAGCCGTGCTGATGCTGATGGAGCCCGTGACGGCCGTCGTGGTGGCCGGGCTGGTGCTCGCCCAGGCCCCGACCCTGAACGAGGTCGCCGGCGGGATCGCGGTGCTGGCAGCCGTGCTGATCGTCCAGCAGCGCGACCCGGCGGCCGACCTGGTCCGGATCCCGGGGAACGAGGCGTAGCGACGTGCCGGCCGCCTCCCCGCCTGCCGCTCGAGACGCGGCCGCTGCTCCAGGGGCGCGGCTCACGACGTGGGAGCTGGCGTTCAACACCGACCACAGCCACGTGACGGAACGGCGGCGGCTCGCGCCGGGTACGCAGCGGCGGTCGGCGTTCAGCCTGTTCGCTCATTGGGTGATTCCTCCGGGCCGAGGATGTGGGTCGCCGCATCGTCAGCGAGGGCCTGCCCGGCTTCTTCGTACAGATTGCGGGCGACGGCGACACCCGCGGCGCGCAACTCGGCAATCTGGTCCGGGTATCTCGCGATCGCAGCAATACGAGCATCGGGCAGGAACTCCCGAATGCGATGGACACACTCCAAATTCGCGCCGTGGTTGCTCATCGCGGCAATGACGAGTTCGACATCGGGATGGAAGCGGACGCGCTCCCAGTAGTCTCGATCGAGGGCGTCACCTCGCACCACGTTCCTCCCGTTCTCTTGGTGCATCGCCACCCGGTCTGCATCACGGTCGATGCCGACGGCGACTGCCCCGCGCCGCTCCACGATCTCGTTGTAGGCACCGGTGCCCACCCTGCCCATGCCGAACACGATGACCCTGGCATCGCCGCAGTCCAGGATCGAGTCCTCCGCCAGGATTGGCCGCCGCTCGAGCCTCTTGAGCCAACCGAGCCAGCGGTCATAGAACTCGTACCGATGAGAATCGGCGACCGACGCGACGACGAATGAACCCGCGACTGCAACGGCGACCGTCGACACCCAGACTTGATCGACCAACCCCTCGGCCAGCGCCGCTGCCCCGACGATCAGCCCGAATTCGCTGAATGTCGAGAGCTTCAGAGACGCGTGAAGCGACGTGCGCGCTCTCAGGCGGAACCTGGTGAACAGCCAGAGGAAACCGACCGCCTTCGCCGGGAGCAGCAGGATGATCACCAGGCCGATCCCCCACGCGGTCGCGGAGGGGGCACCCGCCAACCCGATCGACAGAAAGAAGCCGACGAGGAAGAGGTCCTTGAAGCTCAGGAGGCGGTCGGCCATCTCTCCCGATCGTGGATGGCCGGACAGCAGCAGGCCCGCGACAAGCGCTCCGAGTTCGGGTTTCAGGTCCAGCAGCTCGAACATCCCAGCGCCGACTCCGATGGCGAGCGTGAATCCGAACAGCACCAGGACCTCGCCGTGTCCGCTGTGGTCCAGGAACCAACCGGCGATCGGGCGGAGCAGAACGAATGCCGGGATGACGAGAAGTGCCCACGGTGATGGCCACGTTCCCTCGGCCAGGACCAGGAATGCGACCGCGAAGATGTCCTGCAGGATGAGGACACCAACGGCGGTGCGCCCCGCCAGTGAGTCGGATTCGTTGGCGCTCTCGAGCGCCTGGACGGCGAACACCGTGCTTGAGAATGAGAGGGCGAAGCCGACCAGGGCTGCTGACCCCGGATCGAGATCACGCGCGAGCGGGATTCCCAGCGCTCCGATCGCGAGCAGCAGCGATCCCATGATCGCGGTGGCCACGACAGCAGCCACGGTGGCCGTCGCCCAGACCGATGGGCGGGCAAGCGTCTTCGGGCGAAGCTTCAACCCGATGCCAAAGAGCAGGAGGAGGATCCCGACCTCGGAGACGACCTCGATCGTCTCGGTGACCTCGTAGCCGAAGGAGTGGAGGACGAATCCCGCGGCGAGGTAGCCGACGAGTGGGGGCAGGCCGAATCGCTTCGCGGCAAAGCCGAGGAGGAATGAGGTCGCGAGAAGGGCTGCGTCCATGACCTCAGTCCATTATGGAGGGCCTCCTTTGTGTGCGTCGGGTTCGAGAGAGGCATCGCGACGGCGCAATTCGCGCTCAATCGAGTGGTCGCCACCTTCGAGTACGTCGGGTCGAAGTCCTTGACGATCCGGATAGGCGTCGCCGACAGAAACACGACGGCGCCGAAGCCGCTGTCCTCATCTCCGGTGAGGTCCCACTCGACGAGCGATGGCTTCATCCACGGCGTCCGGACGGCCGGAGGGGTCAGCGAGGTTGACGCTTCCTGCCACACCGCAGATCAGGCCGATCATGATCAGGAACAGTGCGAACGCGACGGGACCGATGGCAACGTCGCTGATCGCCGTCCTCGTCTGCGTGCCGTCGGTTGCGGTGGGCGGCGATCATCTTTGCCGG
Organism: uncultured Chloroflexia bacterium; assembly: GCA_963766735.1. Lineage (GTDB taxonomy): Bacteria > Chloroflexota > Limnocylindria > Limnocylindrales > CSP1-4 > CAIXZV01. The sequence continues at coordinate 96,148 of CAVYBU010000025.1, read as the reverse complement.
GACGATGGGGGCGGCCTTCCCCAGGGTCTGGGTGATCAGCGGCGTCCGTGTGATCGGCAGCACCCGCGCAGCCGTCCTGATGCTGATGGAGCCCGTGACGGCGGTCGTCGTGGCCGGGCTGGTGCTCGCCCAGGTCCCGACCCTGAACGAGATGGTGGGCGGGATCGCGGTGCTGGAGGCCGCGCTGGTCGTCGAGCGGCGGGACCCGGCGGCCGACGTCGTTCCGGTCCCGGCAGAGGCAGCCTGACGCCGATCCTGAGCTCTTCCGCGCGGCCCCCCCCGATCCCGTGGCCGCACCTGCGAAGATCAACTGGTCATGCGAACGATCGACTGGGTCGACGGCGAGGTCCGCCTCATCGACCAGGCCCGCCTCCCCGACGATCTCGTCGTCCTGCGCATCGGCTCGGTGGATTCGCTGATCGATGCCATCGCGCGACTGGCGGTCCGCGGCGCACCGGCGCTGGGCGTGGCCGGCGCGCTAGGCGTGGCGCTGCTCGCGGCGGCGAACCCGGGGGACGAGGCGGCCGTCCGGGCCGGGGCCGTCCGCCTGCGTGCCGCCAGGCCCACCGCGGTCAACCTGGCCTGGGGCGTGGATCGCGCCCTCGCCTGCCTGCAGGCGGGACCGGCGGCCGTGCTGGACGAGGCGCTCCGCATCCGGGACGAGGACATCGCCGCGTCTGCCTCGATGGCTTCGCTGGGAGCCGACCTTGTCCGCGAGCTGGTTCCACGGCCCCTCGTCCGCGCCATGACCATCTGCAACACGGGTGCCCTCGCGGCCGTGGAGCGTGGGACCGCCCTGGGCGTGATCGGCGAGCTGCACGCGCGCGGCCTGCTCGAGGAGGCGCTGCCGCTCGAGACGCGGCCGTTGCTCCAGGGCGCGCGACTCACCGCCTGGGAGCTGGCCGGCATGGGTGCGCCATTTCGGCTGCTGGTCGATTCGGCGGCCGCCTCGGTCCTCGCCCGCGGCCTGGCGGACGTCGTCCTGATCGGCGCCGACCGCGTCACCCGGAGTGGTGACACCGCGAACAAGGTGGGCTCCCTCTCGCTCGCCCTTGCGGCTCGCCACGCCGGGGTCCCGTTCCTGGTCGTGGCGCCGGAGTCATCGATGGACATGGCAACCGCCTGCGGAGCGGACATCGAGATAGAGGAGCGCGGCGCGGATGAGGTGACGTCGTTCCGCGGCGTCCGGAGCGCTCCGCCCGGGACCCGCGTCCTCAACCCGGCGTTCGACGTCACGCCGGCCTCGCTGATCACCGCGATCGTGACCGACCGGCGGGTGATCCGGCTCGACCGCGGCGAGACACTGCAGCGTTAGACCCGGGGGCCGGCGACGACCGCCGGGTCGGTGCGGGGCCGGCGACGACCCCGCACCCGGGCCAGGATCAGCGGCGGCCGCCGACCGGGATGACGGGGCACTCGAACAGCTTCACCGGCGCATCCGCGATGCTCAGCGATCCGTTCGCGTCCAGGGCCTCCACCTGCTCTGCGCTGGTGAGCTGGACCGGTGCGACGTGCCAGGTGACCGGCAGGACCATCCAGCGGCCGCCATTGAAGTCGCGGTCGCCGGGCTTGGCGTCGGCCACGTTGACGAGGTCACCGCCGAGCACGTAGATGCGGTCGTATGACGACGCCGGGGCGCCCGTGCGGCTGAAGTCGGTTGGGGTGCCGACGGTCCGGTACTGGGCGCCGTCCACGTAGAACGCGAGCGCCGGCGGCCCGCCGGCCGCGACGGAGGTTGCGGCGATGGAGAGGAGCATCGCGGCGGCGGCGATGCCGGAGACGAGACGTCGGTACATGGGTGGTTCTCCGCGTGCGCCGGTGGGTGGGCCGACCGGCCGGCCGTCCCGGCAATCCGGGGCTGGCCGCACTGTCGCGGCGGGGCGCGACGCACAGATGACCCGCCGTCACGGACCCGTCATGGTTGTCGCCGACGCTTCGGGGCGCCATGATGCCCTTCGTGCCCACCCCGCCCCCCTCGGCCCCGATCCTCGTCGTCGACGACGATCCCAAGATCGTCGCGCTGGTCCGCACCTACCTCGAGCGCGAGCGGTTCACCGTCGTGACGGCAACGAACGGGCGATCCGCCCTCCGCGCGATCGAGGAGGACACGCCCCGCCTCGTCGTCCTGGACCTGATGATCCCGGAGATCGACGGGCTCACGGTGATCCGCCGGGCGCGTGAGCTGGGCGAGGTCCCGATCCTCGTGCTGTCGGCCCGCGCGGGCGTCGGCGACCGGATCCTGGGGTTGAGCGAGGGCGCCGATGACTACCTGCCCAAGCCGTTCTCGCCGGCGGAGCTGGTCACGCGCGTGCGGACGATCCTCCGCCGGACCGAGCGAGCCGAGGCGCGGCCCGGTTCCGTCCTGGCGATGGGCGCCCTCGTCCTGGACCCCGGGCGCCACACCGTCACGGTCGAAGGGCAGGTCGTCCCGCTCAGCGCGCTCGAGCTCCGCCTGCTCACGGCCCTGCTCGAGGCCGGGGGCCGTGTCCTCTCCCGAGACCAGCTGCTCGATGCGATCCACGGTGGCGGCGAAGGGGACGTGCTTGACCGGGCGATCGACCAGTACGTCAAGCGCCTGCGGGAGAAGCTGGGCGACGACGCCGGCGAGCCCCGGTACATCGCCACGGTGCGCGGCGTCGGCTACCGTGCCGCGATGCCCGTCGAGCGGTCGGCGGCCACCCGATGAACCGGGGGCCGGACCGCTTCGCGACGCGGTTCCTCCTGGCCGCGATGGCGGTGGCCGGCGTGGCGCTGGTCGTGGTGGCGGCGGGAGTCCTTCGCGTGGGCGGAGACGCGTTCGCCACCCTGATGATGGCCGCCGGCGACAGCGCCGATCACGCCCGGGAGATGTTCGATTCCAGCGTCACAGCCGTGTTCGCGCTGGCGGCGGCCCTCGCGGCGGTGGCGGCGACCGCGCTCGCGATGCTGCTCGCCCGGCGCCTTGCGCGGCCGGTCGAACGCCTTGCCGAGGGAGCGGGCCGGATCGCGGCCGGAGACCTTGACGCCCGCGTCCCGGAGACGGGGCCGGCGGAGCTCAGGGCGCTGGCGGTTGCCTACAACAGGATGGCGGAACGCCTGGCCGAGCAGGAGGCGATCCGCCGGGAGTTCATCGTCAACGCGTCGCACGAGCTGCGGACGCCGCTGACCAACCTGCAGGGCTACCTCGAGGCGCTCCGGGACGGCGTGCTGCCCCCGGATCCGGCCACCTTTGACTCGTTGCGGGAGGAGGTCGACCGGCTGACGCGGCTGGCGGCGTCGCTGGACGTCCTGTCAGGCGCCGGTGATGCGCGCGATGCGGCCCGCGACGTGGACGTGGGGGTCGCAGTTCGAACGGCCGCGGACCTGGTGGCGCCCGCGCTGGCGCGGAGGCGGATCTCGCTGGCCATTGACGCGCCAGGGGGCCTCGTCGCGCGGGCGCGTCCGGACGAGCTGACCCAGGTGATGGCCAACCTTCTCCAGAACGCCCAGAGATACACCCCCGAAGGCGGCGATGTCCGGGTGACCGCGGACCGGGTGACGGCCGGCGTCCGCGTCCGCGTGATGAACACGGGCCCCGCGATCCCGCCCGGGGATCTCCCTCGAGTGTGGGAGCGGTTCTATCGCGTCGAGAAGTCCCGCGACCGGGCGCAAGGCGGGGCCGGCATCGGCCTCACGATCGTCCGGCAGCTCGTCGAAGGGGCCGGCGGCCAGGTGGGCGTTGCCTCCGAAGACGGCCGGACCACGTTCTGGGTGACCCTGCCCGCCTGACGATGGCGGGTTCGCGTCGTGAGCCCGAAACGAAGGCGCCCAAGGGCTGTCGTGAGCACGGGCTCCGACGGCCATGGGGGCGATTCCGACGCGCGTGGGGTGCGATTCCGACGGCCGTCGGCATTCGATACCCACCTCCGTCGCCGAAATGTCGCCAACCGTCGTTCAGGTTAGGCACCCACGCAGGTTCGTCTCGACGCCCACGTGTCTGTCCGGGCGCCCCTGTTCAGGGCGACGATCACTGACATCGACCGGTCTCAGTGTCGATAGCGGTGGAGCGTTGCACATGCAGATCGCAGAAATCACCGAGGACATCGCACTGATCGTCCCGATGTTGATCCTCGTCGAGGGCATCGTCGGGTTGATCATCTGGTTCGCGTACGGGTCCAAGGGCGGCCGGGGCGCACGAATCGCCGCCTGGCTCGGGCTCGTCACGCTCACCCTCTGGTGCGGGTCGGGGATCGCCTTCGTCGGCATCCACATCCTGCTGTTCACGCTGGGCACCCCGGCGGCCATCGCCGGCGCCGCGTTCGTGACGGTGTTCATGCTGGCGATGCCGTTCGGCTGGGCCGCGGTCGTGCGCCATCACGGCCGCGAGGATACCGCGGACCAGAAGGGCACGGGCAATCAGCCGAACCACGGGTCCCAGCCGCGCTGAGCGGCGGATATCCGATGACGACCACCCGCGACACGAAGGCCGACGGTGTCGCTGAGACGACCCGTCTTGGGGTCATGCTCGCGATCGTCGACTTCCCGATGCTCAGCACGGCGTTCCGGGACGTGATCGACCAGGAGCGCGACATGGGCGTCGTTGCCGAGGCCACCGCGCGCGAGTCCATCGCCGACGACGCCCGTGCCAGCAACGCCGATGTCATCGTCATGGAGTGCGAGGGCATCGGCGGCTTTGGCTGCGGGACCTACGAGGCCATCGAAGCGTTCCGCACGGCCTGCCCGCACGCGAAGATCATCGCTCTCGACTGCCGCTGTGCCACCGAGCAGTTCTCGCTCGCGCTCAAGGCCGGCGCCAACGGGTTCCTCACCCGCGAGGCCCAGGGCACCGACGTCGTGGCTGCCGTCCGCAGCGTCGCAGCCGGCCACACCTATGTGAGCCCCGCGATCGTCACCCGGATGATCAACACCTACGTGCGACGCAGCCCGGACGCCGGGATCGACGACCCGTACGAGACGCTGTCGGACCGTGAGCGCCAGATCCTTCTCCTGGCAGCGATGGGGCACACCAACCGGGATATCGCCCGCTCGCTGCGCCTGTCCGAGCAGACCGTCCACTACAACCGCGCGAACCTGATGGAGAAGCTTGACCTGCACGACCGGGTCGAGCTCCTCCGCTACACGGTCCGCCGCGGTCTGCTGAACGCCTCCACACTGTGAAGACGTCGCTGCGGCCCCGCCGCTTCTGGGTCTCGGTCAGGCCGCGCACCCGCCGTGGCGCCGTCCTCGCCACGGCCGGCATCATCGCCGGCGCCGGCGTCCTGTCCGTCGGCCTGTTCGTCGGCGCGGCCATGGCCTGGTCCCCGTACCTCGACTTCTCGCTCCACCGGGACGTCGACGCGAAGCTGACCGCCGCCCGCGAGCTCACCTTTGCCAGCTCCTCCACCTGCGCGGAGTGCCACGAGCCGCAGGCCAAGAAGCTGGTCAGCAAGAGCCACGTCGGCATCGGCTGCCAGAGCTGCCACGGAGCCCTGCTCGAGCACACGCTGGAGAGCGAGGCTCCCGGCGGCGATACGGTGAAGATCGCGGTCCCGACCGACGAGGTCTGCATCCGCTGCCACGTCCAGGCCACTGGCCGCCCGGAGGGTCTCCGCGGGATCATCCCCACCGAGCACTACGTGTCGACCTGCCTCGCCTGCCACGACCCGCACACCGGCGTCGCCAACCGGCCGCCCGTGGTGGAGCATCCCCTGGAGAAGCTGCCTCCGTGCCTCGTGTGCCACGGGCCCGAGGGCTTCAAGCACCGCGTCCAGCGCCATCCGGCCGGCACGTCCGATGACAAGCCGTGCCTCGACTGCCACGCACCGGGCCGCGGCCCGGCCGACGACACCGGTGGAGCATCATGAGCGAACCGCTGAACGACGGGGCCCCGGCGGCTCCCGTTGCACCCACCCCGGCGGAGGCGCCGGATCGCGACTCGCTCGTCCCGCTGACCGAGCTCGCCCCGGCCATCTCGGTCGTGTCGACGAGCCGCCGCGCCTTCCTCGGCTTCGGCCTCGCGGTCGCGGGCGGCCTCGTCGGCGCCGTGGCGCTCGCGCGCTTCATCCCGGTGTTCGCCGACGACAGCGAGGCGGTCAGCCCGATCGTCCCCACCTACGACCCCGCGAGCAAGCAGTGGACGTTCGTGGTGGACACCGCGACGTGCATCGGCTGCGGCCTGTGCGTGGTCGCGTGCAAGGAAGAGAACCACGTCGTCGAGGAGCCGGTCTTCACCCGGACCTGGGTGGAGCGCCACACCACGACCACCGACGGAACCCTGTACGTGGACTCCCCGCACGGTGGCATCGACGGCTTCCCGGCCGAGTCCACCGCGCCCGGTGCCGCCGGCAAGGCCGTTGAGGCCTCGCACTTCCAGCCGCGCCTGTGCATGCAGTGCGAGGACTCCCCGTGCACCTCCGTGTGCCCGGTCGGCGCCACGTACCACACCGATGACGGGGTGATCCTGGTGGACGCCCGCCGGTGCATCGGCTGCGGGTACTGCATCGTCGCCTGCCCGTACGGGGCCCGCTACCTGGTGCCGGCCGAGGCCGGCGCCGAGGACGAGACGACGCCCGGTGTCGCCGACAAGTGCACCTGGTGCTACCACCGCATCAACCAGGGCCAGCTCCCTGCCTGCGTCGAGATCTGCCCCGTCGGTTCCCGCAAGTTCGGCGACGCGGCGGACGAGACCAGCGAGGTCGCGCAGATCCTGCGCGAGCAGGACCCCCAGATGCTCCACCCCGAGTACGGCACGAAACCCCGTGTGCTCTACCTCGGTCCGTCGGTCGAGGAGGCCTGAGCGATGACCGCATCCGGACACACGCTCCACCTCGGCGGGCGGACCGTCCCCATCGGCCCGCGCGCCGCCGGCGCCGCCGTGGTGCGCGAGGTGCGCTCCATGCCGTTCGGGCTCCGCCTCTGGATCGGCGGCCTGCTGGCGGTCCTCGCGATCGCGTCCATCGCCGCGCTCCTCTCCCTGCCCCCGGGCTGGGAGGTGTTCGGCACGACGCCGAGCTTCGAGTGGGGCCTCATGATCGTGGCCTACGTCTTCTTCGCGATCATGACCAGCGGGCTGTGCCTCGCCTCCTCGCTGGGCACGGTGTTCGGGATCGAGCGCTTCCGTCCGTTCGAGAAGCGGCACGCGATCCTGGCCGTCCTCAGCCTCTCGACCGCGTTCGTGATCATCGCGCTGGACCTGCACTACCCGGTGCGGATGGTGTTCGGCGCGGTGTTCGTGCCCTCGCCCAGCTCCCCGATGTGGTGGATGGGCGTGTTCTACGGCGGCTACCTCGTGGTGCTCCTGGTCGAGGTCTGGAGCATGTTCTCCGACCACCCCAGGATCCACCAGTGGGCGTGCACCCTGGCCGCGTGCGTCGCGATCCTGGCCCCGTTCACCCTGGGCGCGGTGTTCGGAGTCCTCGCCGCCAAGCCCTACTGGTTCGGCATCTTCACCCCGATCCAGATGGTCGCATCGGCGTTCCTCGCCGGGACGGCGCTCCTGGGCATCGTGTTCTACGCGGTGCACCGGCTTCGCCTCGCGGACCATGAGCGGTCCGCCTCCATCGCCCTGCCGTCCGTGCGCTTCCTCCTGGCCATCGGGCTGGTGATCGTCAGTGCGCTGGTCATCCGGCAGGTCGTCGCCGGGCTCACGGGGACCGTCCCCGGGCACCGCGAGGCCACGGTGGCCCTCGTCAGCGGCCCGTTGGCCCTCCAGTTCTGGGGCGTTCGCGTGATCGCCGGCCTGGTGGCGCCGGCCCTGCTGCTCCTGATGCCGATGACGCGGAACCCGGCCGGGACGCTCGCAGCCTCGATCCTGGTCCTGGTCGGGGTGTTCGCCGACCGGTACAGCTTCGTCATGGCGGGCCAGATCTTCCCCACCACGACGGCGGCCGGCACGATCTCGTACCCCTACGCCTCCTACGAGCCCACGATGGTCGAGATCTCGCTCTTCGTGGGTGGTCTCGCCCTCCTCGCCCTGACCTACACCCTCGCGGAGCGCTACCTGGACATGGGCGAGACGGACGTGCACGTGGGCATCAACTGGCCATGGGTCCGTCGGCACGACGCGGACCACGACCACGACGCCCATGACACCGCCTCCCCGGCGCGGGACGGCGCCCAGGACTCGCCTGCGCCCGTCGAGGTCGCCGCCATCAAGCTTGGAGCCCAGTCGTGACCGGCCCCGCCGCCTCCCGGCGCGCCTACCGACTCACCATCGCCGCGCTCACGGCGGGCATCTGCGTCGTGGCCGGCTTCCTGCTGCTGGTGGCGCTGCCGGACGTCAGCGGGTTGACCGCCTTCCAGGCCCCCACGCCGACCCCGATCGTCACGCCGGCGCCGACCCCAGGGTCCGGCATGGCGCTGTCGCCGATCGCCATCGAGATGCCGAAGGACGCCAACTGCGAAGGCTGTCACCTCACGATCGCGGGAACCGTGGGCACCAAGCCGATCCCCAAGCTGGGCCATCCGGTGTGGGGCTTCCGGGACTGCACCCTCTGCCACGCGAAGGATGCCCTGGTGGAGACCGCCCCTGGACACTCGAGCCTGCACACCCAGGACTGCCTGGTCTGTCACCAGGTGAACGCGGAGCTGGCGTCGGGGACGAGCGGCGCGCCGATGCGCCCCGAGCACATGGGCGGCGACAAGCCCTGTCTGTCCTGTCACGGCGTTGACGAGCATGCGCCCCTGCCGGACGCGATGGCCGACCGCGAGAACTGCTGGGTCTGCCACAACGGCGCGGAGTTCAGCTACCTGTTCGAGAGCTCCCCGCCGGAGGCCGCCCCCTCGGCGGCTCCGGATGGAGCGAGCACCGGCCCCCGGTGGGGTCTGGTCGCACCCTGAGGCAGGGCCGGCAGCCGGGGCCGCGCCCCAGCTTTCGCGGCGGCGCCCGGCAACGCCTCGGGCGAATGTGGCGTCAGGACCCCTTGGGAGCCTTCGGCTTGGCGGTCTTCGGCTTCTTGGGTGTCTTCGCCTTCTTGTCCATGTGAGCTGATCCTCCGAACCGTGACTGATGGCGCGAAGCGGGTCGCATGCAGCGCCGTCCGGGGCATCATGCGCCGTCCGGGGATCGGGCGCCGCCCGCGCGTCGAACATGCCGCCGAATGGCCAGTCTGGGCGCCTGCTACTCCGTGGATGCCCGCGCGAACAGGCCGAGGTACTCGTAGGCGATGTTCGCCGCAGCCAGCGCCGTCAGCTCCGCGTGGTCATAGGCGGGCGAGACCTCCACCACGTCCGCGCCGGCGAGGTCCAGGCCGTCCATGCCGCGCAGGATGAACTGCAGTTCGCGCGTGGTGAGGCCACCGGGCTCGGGCGTCCCCGTCCCGGGCGCGTGCGCTGGATCGAGGACGTCGATGTCCACGCTGACATACACGGGCGTGCTGCCGACGCGCTCGCGGATGCGTCCGATCACGTGGTCGACGCCCGCACGCGCCACGTCCGCCGTCGAGATGACCTCGAAGCCCATGCCGGCGTCCTGCTGGAGGTCCACCGTCGAGTAGAGCGGTCCGCGGATGCCGACGTGCACCGATCGCTCGCTCGCCAGGAGCCCCTCCTCGAACGCCCGCCGGAAGGGCGTTCCGTGCGTGTAGGGCTCCCCGAAGTACGTGTCCCAGGTGTCGAGATGGGCGTCGAAGTGGACGAGCGCCAGCGGGCCGCGCCGCCGGTGCAGCGCCCGCACGAGGGGGAGGGCGATCGTGTGATCGCCGCCCAGGGCCACGAGCCTGTCTGCTCGGGTCGCGAGCTCCGTGGCACCGGCCTCGATCGCAGCGATGGCCTCGCCGATGTCGAAGGGGTTGCAGGCGATGTCACCCGCATCGGCCACCTGGTGGTGGCGCCACGGCTCCACGTCCAGGCCCGGGTGGTAGGGGCGGAGGAGCTTCGACCCGGCGCGGATCGCCGCAGGCCCGAACCGGGCTCCGCTGCGATACGAGACACCGGCGTCGAACGGCACACCGACCAGCGCCACCGCGGCCGTCCCAACATCGTCGAGCCGCGGCAGCCGCGCGAACGTGTCCGGCCCCGCAAACCGCGGAACCTCCATGGCGTTGGGTGGACCGATCGGCTCCGGCCGGCGGTCGAGCTCGTCGTCACTCATCGTCCGGTCCTCCCTCTTGCTCAGGCTCGGCCCTTCACCAGGTCGATCAGCCGGCCGACCACGCGCTCGCCGTCCGCGCGCAGGCCGTTGTGGGCGTACTCGTTGGTGATCCAGGGTCGCAGGCCCCGGACCGCCGCGGCCGTCTGCTCGGCGAGGGCACGTTCCACGTACAGGTCGTCCACGTAGATCGTGGCGGCGACGGGGACCTCGTTGCGGGCCAGCTGCGCCTCGTCGTACAGGCGCGGCCACGGGTGCTCTGCCAGCAGCTCAGCCACGTCGCGGTGGGGCCGCAGGCCGCCGTACTCCTCGAACATCCACGGGAAGACGTGCTCCGCGGTGAACGCCTCGGAACCGTCCAGCCAGTCCGGGGTCAGCCGGTGGGCCGACCAGCGAGTGGGGCCCCCGTCCGCGTAGGACGATTCGTGAAGGGTCGCGTACATCGGGTTGCGGGTCCAGGGAGTCGCGCCCTCCACGTCGTGCAGGAACGCTGGCGAGCCGAACGGGAGCTCCAGGACATGGTGGAGGAGCTCGAAGCCTGCGGAGCTGCCCAGCCACATGCCCATCTGCCGGAACCGGCGGACCGTGAGCCGGTCACCGGACGGCAGCCGGACGTCCTCCGCCTCGATGCGGCGATGGGCTTCGCCGACGCGGTCGCGGTCGTCCGGGTACCGCTCGAAGTAGCGTCGGTTCGCCTCGCGGAGGCGCTCCCACGTGGCGCCGTAGACGTCATCGACCGGCCGGTTCGTGATTGGGGCGAGGCCGCCGGTGATGAGCGCCTCCCGAAGCCCCTCGGGGGCGATCGAGAGGTAGGTCAGCGATGTGAAACCGCCGAAGCTCTGCCCCAGCACGCTCCAGCGATCCACGCCCAGCTCATCCCGGATGCATTCGGCGTCCCGGACGATGGCATCGGCCCGGAAGTGGGTCAGGTAGGCGGCCTGGTCGGCCGGCGTCTCCCCGGGGATCTGCGACCCAACGGGGGTGGAACGGCCCGTCCCGCGCTGGTCGAGCAGCAGGACGCGGTACTCGGTGAGAGCCCGCTTCATCCAGCCGGTGGGCGGGCTCGTGGGGCGCGCGGCCTCGAACCCGGGGCCGCCCTGGAGAAACACGAGGTACGGGCGGTCGAGGCCGTCCGGGGCGGCCACCTCGCGGGTGAAGACGGTGATGGACGGACCGTCGTGGCGTGCGTGGTCCAGCGGGACGCGGTGCTCGCGCTCCGTGAGCACGGCGCCGGTGATGCGGATCTGAGTGCCCACGGTGGTCCTTCTCCTACCAGCGCTGGTGGACAAGCGGCTTGATGCGCGTCTCGTAGAGCTCGGCGACACGCTCCATCGTCGCCGCGGGCAGCGGCGCCAGGTCCGCGGCGGCGGCGTTGGCACGCGCCTGGTCCGGGGTCTTGGCGCCGGGGATGGTGGCGGTCACGCCGTCGTGCATCAGGATCCACCGGAGGGCCAGCTGGGCCAGGGTGGCATCGTCCGGGACCAGCCCCCGGAGCGCGTCCACGACCTCGAGGCCCGTCTCGTAGTCCACGCCCGCGAACGTCTCGCCCCGGTCGAACGACGCACCCTGGCGGTTGTACAGGCGGTGGTCCGTCGGCTCGAACTGGGTGGCGGCCGACATCCTGCCGGTCAGCAGGCCGGACGCGAGGGGCACCCGTGCCAGGACGCCGACGTCGCGCCGGAACGCCTCGGCCAGGAACCGCTCCGCCGGCCGCTGGCGGAACATGTTGAAGATGATCTGGACCGTGGCGACGCCCGGGAACTCCATCGCCTTGAGCCCCTCCTCCACCCGCTCCACGCTCACGCCGTAGCTCGCAATCGCGCCGGCGGCGACCAGATCGTCCATGGCGGCGAAGGTCTCCGGGTGGTAGTAGATCGACGGGTGCAGGCAGTGCAGCTGGACGAGGTCCAGGGTGTCCATACCGAGGTTGTCCCGGCTGCGATCCGTCCAGGCGCGGAAGGCCTCGGGCGTGTATTCGGCCATGTCCAGGGGAGCGCGGCGCCCGATCTTGGTGGCCACGAAGAAGGCCTCGCCGGGCCGCTCCCCGAGGAAGCGGCGGATGACCTGCTCGCTGTGTCCGTCCCCGTAGACGTCAGCCGTGTCGATGAGCGTCACGCCGGCGTCCGCGGCGGCGTGGAGCGCGCGGAGGCTGTCGGCGTCGTCCACGGTGCCCCAGTCGGCCCCGATCGCCCATGCCCCAAAGCCGATGACGCTCACGTCTCGACCGGTCTTGCCGAGCCTGCGGTACTCCATTTGCGGCCTCCAGTCGTGAGCGAGATGGGCGGGTCGTGCGCCACGAGCCTATCGCCCGCGGCCCGGGCGTGGAAGGCCTCCCGCCCGCGATGCGACCCCCGGCCCTATCCTGAGCGCATCACGGGCCGGAGCACGCGGCCCTCGCAGCGCCAACCAGCATCCCCGCTGCGCCAGGAGGACTCGCCCAGTGGCCGATCTGTCCACGGTGTTCACAGGCATCCGCTTCGAGAACCCGTTCCTGCTCGCGTCGGCGCCCCCGACCGAGTCCGAGAGCAACATCATGCGGGCCTACGAGGCCGGCTGGGGCGGAGTCGTCACGAAGACCATCGGGCTCCACCCGGTCGTGAACGTCCCGGGACCCAAGACGAAGTTCCTGCGGCTTGACCACGACGGCTCCCGCGTGTCGATGGCCAAGCGCCCGGACACCACGCTGATGGCGTCCTGGAACTGGGAGCTGATCTCGGACAAGCCGATGGACTGGTGGCTGCCGAAGCTCGCGAACATCAAGCGCGCCTGGCCGAACCGGATCCTCGTCGCCTCGATCATGGCCGGCTCCGGCAACGACAAGGAGCTGGGGCACTGGCAGACGCTGGTCCAGGGCGTCCAGGACGCAGGCGTGGACGCGATCGAGCTCAACTTCTCGTGTCCCCACATGGACCGCGTGGACATGGGGTCCAACGTGGGCAAGGACGCGGTCCTGTGCTCAGTCTCCACACAGGCGGTGAAGGCCGTGGCGAAGGTGCCGGTCTGGGTCAAGCTCACACCCGCCACGGCGAACATCGTCGAGGAGGCGCGGGCGACGTTCCTGGGCGGTGCGGACGCGATCGTTTCCTCGAACACCTTCCCGTCCGTGCCCCTCGTGGATCCGGAGACCGGCGAGTTCGAGGTCAACGTGGACGGCCTCGTGACGTCGGGCGGCATGGGCGGGCCGGCGATCCTGCCGCTGTCGCTGGCGAAGATGGCCGAGATGACGCAGGCCTTCCCGGACAAGGCGTTCTCGGGCATCGGTGGCGTCGCCACCTTCGCCCATGCTCTCAACTACTTCCTGCTCGGGTGCGGCACCGTCCAGGTGGCCACGGCAGCGATGCTGGACCATGCGATCGGACCCAACGTCATCCGCGACCTGACCAACGGGATGGCGGAGTTCCTGGACCGCAACGCCGACCGGGGCTGGACGAGCCTCGAGGACTTCCGCGGGCATAACCGCGGCCGGATCGTCCCGCACTCCTCCATCCGTCGCCCGGACGCGTCGGACTACCGCGGCGGGTACGAGGAGGACGACGCCGAGGGCTACGCGGCCAGCCAGACGAAGGGCTGACCCGAGGAGACCGGGCCCCGGGACGGATGGGTTCCATGTCCCGGATGACGAGCTCCTCGTCGTGGGCGGAGGCGGCCCCGCCGATGAGCTGCCCGCGGGGATCGCAGACGTAGCTCTGGCCCTCGCACCCTCGGGGAAGTGGCGGTCGTCGCAGATGTTGACGCCCATCCGGCCGACCGCGGTTTCGAACACCGGGTCGGGGCGGCCGGACTGGCCGCCTGCCTTCAGGCGTCAGGCGTCGGTCCGCGGCACCGCCGGGCAAGGGCCGGATCGCACATCCATGACAGGCGCGCCGGATCGTCCTCCGCGGGTCCTGCATAGTCCAAAGGGCGTGGATCTTCGGGACCCGAGACACTCCGTCCGTCCGGCCGCCGATGCTCTCATGGGCCATCAGTCGCGACGCTCCCGCCGTCGAGGAGCCTCGACCTGGCGCCCAACGCCCGGTCGGAGCCTGCGCCGGCACCGCTCGCGGGCGCGCCCAACGCGTCAGTATTCACGGAGATCCGCCCGAAGCGGTGCGGCGGATCGCCATCGCGCGGTCGCAGGGAGCGACGCCCAATATCGGTGCTGGGCACCGGCCAAAAAACCTTCGTGGAGGGAGGCTCATGGCAGCTCGCGGAACAGACGGTCCTGCCCGACGGACGGGTAGAGCTGAGCCCGGAGGTCGATGCGGCCCTCGGAGGGGCGCTCCACAACGAGGACCTGGCGCCGGTTCCCGATCGCGAAGCGGACCTGGACCACCTACAACTACCTGGCCCTCTGGGTCGGCATGTCGATCAACCTCCCGTCCTGGGCGCTGGCCGCCGGCCTGATCGCCCTCGGGATGGACTGGTTCCAGGCGATCTTCACGATCGTCCTCGGCAACGTCATCGTCCTGATCCCGATGCTCGCCATCAGCCACGCCGGCACCAAGTACGGCATCCCGTTCCCGGTGCTCGCGCGGAGCTCGTTCGGCGTCTAGGGGCGCGAACCTGCCGGCGCTCTTCGCGCCGGCGTCGCCTGCGGCTGGTTCGGCATCCAGACCTGGATCGGCGGCCTGGTCTGCTTCGGCCATGGGTACGGCGTTCCTCATACGGATCCTCGGCGCGGCAACTTCTGGACCACGGCCGGACGATCTCGATCGGCTTCGGTGACGCGGCCGTCCAGCAGTGGACGATGTGGCTGTGCTTCGCTGATCTTCTGGGCGCTCAACATCCTGATCATCCTGCGGGGCATGGAGGCGATCCGGCGGTTCGAGGGTCTGGTGCTGCTCCGTTCCTGTCGTCGTCTTCCTGGCGCTCATGGTCTGGATGGTCTACGAGGCCGGCGGCTCTCGGCCCGGTCATCGAGCAACCGGGCACCCTCGGCTGGGGCGAGCGACTTCTGGACGTCTTCCCGATCTCCCTCATGGGCATGATCGCGTTCTGGTCCACCCTGTCGCTCAACATGCCTGACTTCACCCGGTTCGGCCGCAGCCAGCGCGAGCAGGCGATCGGCCAGACCCTCGGCCTGCCCACCACGATGACCCTGTTCCCGCTGATGGGCGTCATCACCGCCTCGGCGACCGTCATCGTGTACGGCGAGGCGCTCTGGGATCCGACTCAGCTGATGGGCAAGATCGACAACCTGTTCGTCGTCCTGTCTCATGCTGTTCACGTTCGCGATGGCCACGCTGTCCACGAACGTGGCCGCCAACGTCGTGAGCCCGTCCTACGACTTCTCGAACGCGTGGCCGAGCAAGATCACCTTCCGCACCGGCGGCATCATCACGGGCGTCATCGGCATCCTGATCCATGCCCTGGAACCTGCTCGCCGATGCCGAGCAGCTACATCTTCACCTGGCTGGGCACCTACGGCGGCGCGACGGGTGCCATCGCCGGCGTGCTGATCGTCGACTACTGGCTGATCCGCAGCGCAAGGGTCTCAAGCTCGCCGACCTGTATCGGACCGGACGGCGATCTACAAGTACGCCGGGGGCTGGAACTGGGTCGCCGTCGTGTCCTCCTGATCGGCACGTCGTCGGCATCGGCGGCGCCTACTCCCCGGCCCGGGCGCCGGCCCGTTCCCGGCCGACGGGATACATCCCCTTCCTGAAGTCGTTCTACGACTACAGCTGGGTCGTGGGCCTGCTCGTGGCCCTCGTCCTCTACTGGGTGCTCGCACGTTCATCCCGCAGAAGGGCCAGCACATCGAGTCCGCGACCAGCTGCCGGCGACCGGCCCGCCGGTCCGCACCACGCACGCTCGACCGAGGCCCCTCCACACCGCGGAGGGGCCTCGTGGCATTCCGGGGGACGGGATAATGCCGGCAAGGTCGCCGCGTCGCCCGGCCACCGCCACACGCTCCGCAGGAGGTCCGCCATGGCCGACGACCGCGCCCAGCAGATCCGCAGACTGATCGAGCCGTTGCGCGTCAGCCCCGGCCGGAAGGTCTCGCTCCCTGGGGACTTCGACCCCGGCTACAGCGCTGACTTCCTGGACAAGGACGATGCCGAGGAGGTGCTGGCCGAGGGCGTGAAGCTGCTGTCCGAATACCAGCAGCGGCTGGCGGCCCAGGACGTCCACGGCCTGCTCGTGATCTTCCAGGCGATCGACGCGGCGGGGAAGGACGGGACAATCCGTCACGTCCTCTCAGGTGTGAACCCCCAGGGCGTGGAGGTCACCAGCTTCAAGGTCCCGTCCGCCCAGGAGATGGACCACGACTACCTGTGGCGCTCGGCGCTGCGGCTCCCGGCGCGCGGGATGATCGGCATCTTCAACCGCTCCTACTACGAGGAGACGCTGGTCGTCCGCGTTCACCCCCAGATCCTGGCGGGCCAGCGGATGCCGGCAGAGGCAAAGGGATCGGACGTCTGGAAGCGTCGATTCCGCGAGATCAACGACTGGGAGCGGTACCTGACCGACAACGGCATCCGGGTCGTGAAGCTGTTCCTCAACGTGTCGAAGGAGGAACAGAAGAAGCGGTTCCTGGACCGGATCGAGGAGCCTGATGCCAACTGGAAGTTCTCCGCGGCCGACGTCCGTGAGCGGGCCTCCTGGGACGCCTACCAGGAGGCGTACTCGGAGGTGCTGTCGAACACCAGTACGGCGCGGGCGCCCTGGTACGTGATCCCGGCCGACAAGAAGTGGTTCATGCGAATCGCCGCGAGCGCGGCCATCCTCGATGCGCTGATGGACATCGACCCGCAGTTCCCGAAGGTGTCCGACGAGGCGCGCGCGGAGATGCTCAAGGCGAAGGAGGAGCTGCTCGCGGAGGCGTGAGCGCGGCACGCCCGGGTCGCACCACGCGGGCCGGGGCAGGGAGCCCATCTACGATTGTCTGGCTGTCGCGCGCTCCCGTCGGTATGCTGGGGAGCGTGAAGATGCTCGAGACGATGAACGCGACGCCCATCGGGCCCGCGTCGCTGGTGGTGGCGGCCGGCGACGAGCCCGATTGCTGACGCGCGTCCCTGCTGCCGGGGCCCGGCACGGGTCCCCCTCTCGCCCCCCCATCCGTTCCCGTAGCGCGCTCATCAGGCGGTCACGACCATGACGATGGATGCCTGGATCGCAGCCGCGGTCTTCGTCGTCGCCTACGTCCTGATCGCACTCGAGCGCTGGGACCGGACGCTGATCGCCATGATCGGCGGCCTGCTCGTGATCGTCCTCGGCATCATCGACCAGCACGAGGCGTTCGCGGCGATCGACCTCAACGTGATCTTCCTCCTCGCAGGCATGATGGTGATCGCCTCCATCCTCGGGAGGACCGGCTTCTTCGAGTGGCTGGCAATCCGATCCGTCGCACTGTCGAGGGGCCACCCGATCCGGCTGCTCCTCATCCTTGCGACCGTCACGGCGGTCCTGTCCGCGTTCCTCGACAACGTCACGACCGTCGTGCTGATGACGCCGATCACGCTGTCCATCGCCCGGCGGCTCGACGTGTCGCCGATGCCGTACCTGATCTCCGGGATCCTTGCCTCGAACATCGGCGGGACGGCGACCCTCATCGGTGATCCGCCAAACATCCTCATCGGCTCGGCCGCAGGCCTTGGCTTCGACGACTTCCTGCTGAACCTGGGGCCGGTCACGGTGCTCGTGTTCCTGGCCTTCGTCGTCATCGTCCGGGTCATCTTCCGGGGCGCTCTCCAGGTACCCGACGAACGGCGCGAGGCGGCGCTCGAGCGCAGGGAGGACAGCGCCATCAAGGACTGGCCGCTCCTGATCCGCTCGCTGGTGGTGACGGCAGCGACCCTTGTCGGATTTCTCATTCATTCGGCCATCGGGGTTGAACCCGCGACCGTCGCCCTGCTCGGGGCAATGGTCCTGATGCTCGTTGCGGGCCTGGATCCGCACCAGACGCTGCGCGAGATCGAATGGTCGACGCTGTTCTTCTTCGTCGGGCTGTTCATCCTGGTCGAGGCGATCGTTGTGACCGGGATCGTGGGCGGCATCGCCGATCAGCTCGCCGTCGCGACGGCGGGACAGCCGGAGGCCGCCACGATCGGGCTCCTCTGGTTCTCGGCCATCGCGTCCGCGATCGTCGACAACATCCCGTACACGGCCACGGCGATCCCTGTCGTCCAGCGCCTGGGAGAGGCCGGGATGGACATCCAGCCACTCTGGTGGTCGCTGGCGCTCGGGGCCTGCCTGGGCGGCAACCTCACGATCGTCGGTGCCTCGGCGAACGTGGTCGTCGCGAACCTCGCCACGCGGGCCGGCCACCCGATCCACTTCTTCGAGTTCTTCCGCTACGGCGTTGTCGTGGTCGCCGCGTCGCTGGTCATCTCGACGGCGTACCTCTGGTTCCGCTACCTGGTGTGATGACCGCACCCCGGCGCTGATCTGTCCCGGCAGTTGCGTCCGCTGCGGAAAGGGGGTCGCGCGACGCCCCCATTCCGTGCATGATCGTCGGTGTACGGAGGGAACCAGCTTGAACCTCGACCGCTACATCTGGCTGCGCGACGTTGTCGCCTTCACCATCGTCGCCGTCGCGTGCCCGCTCGCGTTGTTCTTCGGCCACATGCTGGACTGCGTAGCGCAGGGGTTCGAGCCCAAGTGCGCCCAGGCCGCGTTCGGCATCTCGCCGATGCTTCTGTTCGCATCGGGCGTGGCGGCAGGTCTCGTGACGCGCGGCTGGACCGGCCTGCTGTTCGGGTTCCTGGGCACGATCACGGGGATGATCGTGATCCTCGTTCTGTCGTTCGGCCTGAGCGACCCGGTGCCCCTGGACCCGTTCACCGGGATCATCGCCACGTTCTGGTTCGGGGTGCCGACCGTGACCGGCTACGGGATCGGCCGCGTGATCTCGCGGCTGTGGGAGATGCGCCGCGGTGCCGGCGGCCGTGCCGCCCCGGGCGAGGACAGCGGCGGCGCCTGACGCCTGTGGGCGGCGCCTGACGCCTGCAGGGCCGAACCTGCCTCAGCAGATCCGGGGCAGCTGCTCCCCCACCAGCATGTCCACGATCCGCTCGCTGCCCACGATCGTGCGGATGGTGACCATCCCCGGGTGATCCGCGACCACCTCGCCGATGCGCGCCGCGAGGGCGCCCTCCGGCGTCGCGCGCATCGCCGCCAGGACTCCGTCTGCCGATGCGGCCGGCACGATCGCGACGAGCTTGCCTTCGTTGGCGACGTGGAGCGGATCGAGGCCGAGGAACTCGCAGGCAGCACGGACGGGTCCCGGGACCGGGATCGACGGCTCGTCCAGCACCATTCCAACGCGTGAGGCCTGCGCCACCTCGTTGAGCGCCGACGACAGCCCGCCGCGGGTGGGGTCCCGGAGCACGCGGACGTCCGGCTCCACGGCCGTGATCGCGGCCACGAGGCCATTGAGAGCCTGCGTGTCGGACGCGATCTCCACCTCGAACTCCAGGCCCTCGCGGACGCTCATGATCGCGACGCCGTGGAGGCCGATCTCGCCCGACAGGATCACGACGTCGCCCGGCCGGGCCCTGTCCGCCGAGGGGGCCACGCCGTCGGCGACCAACCCGATCCCGGCGGTGTTGACGAACAGCCGGTCCGCGGCACCCCGCCCGACCACCTTGGTGTCGCCGGTCACGATGCGGGCGCCCGCCTTCGCGGCCGCCGCGGCGGCGGACATCGTGATCAGCCGCAGCTCCTCGAGCGGCAGGCCCTCCTCGATCACGTAGGCGAGGCTGATCGCGGTGGGCATCGCGCCCATCATCGCCAGGTCGTTGATGGTGCCGTTCACCGCCAGCTCGCCGATGTCGCCACCGGGGAACCGGATGGGCGACACCACGAACGAGTCCGTGGTGAAGGCGAGACGCAGGCCACCGATCTCCACGATGGCCGCGTCGTTGAGGACGCCGCCCGGTGCGGCGGGCGCGAGGGCCGGCCCGAGCAGGTCCCGGAACAGGGCGGCCGAGAGCTGCCCGCCGGACCCGTGGCCCAGGATCACGCGCTGATCCTCGGGGATGGGCGCCGGACAGGCCACTCCGTTTGCGTCGATGGTGACGATGGGCCGGTCGGGCGCGGTCACCTCGAGGCCTCCGACGGGGTGACCTGCACCAGCGGCATGGCGCCCGTGAACCCGCCGCCGGCGTTGAGCCCGCGGCCCGCGGCGAAGAACGCGGCGCAGGTGCCCTCGGAGCTGACCATCGGCGCGCCGAGGGGCTTCTGCGGGTTGCACAGGGTCCCGTACGCGGCACAGTCGAGGGGTGTCCTGTCGCCGGTCAGGATGGCGCCGGCGATGCAGGCCGGGTGCTCGTTCGTGTGGATGTCGCCGACGTCGAACCTCAGCTCCGCGTCGAACCGCGCGTATTCCGGACGGAGGCGGTAGCCGGACTCCGGGATCTCACCGATGCCGCGCCACTTGCGCGGGCCCACCTCGAACACGGCCAGGACCTGCTGCTGGGCAAGCGGCACGCCCTCTCGGGTCACGGCTCGCGTGTACTGGTTCTCGACCTCGAACCGGCCCTCCTCGAGCTGGCGGATCGCCATCAGGATCCCCTCCAGCAGGTCGAGCGGCTCGAACCCGGTGACCACGATCGGGACCCTGTACTTCGCGGCGATCGGCTCGTACTCGGTCCAGCCCATGATCGCGCACACGTGGCCGGCGGCCAGGAACGACTGGACCTGGTTCGTGGGCGAGTCCAGGAGCGCGATCATCGCCGGCGGCACCAGGACGTGCGAAACCAGCACGCTGAAGTTGTCGATGCCGCGGCGGGCGGCCTCGGCCACCGCCATGGCGTTCGCGGGCGCCGTGGTCTCGAACCCGACGGCGAAGAACACGACCTGCCGGGCCGGGTTCGCGAGGGCGATCTTGAGCGCGTCGAGCGGGCTGTAGACGATCCGGACGTCGGCGCCACGGGCCTTGAGGGCGAGCAGGTCCGTGGATGAGCCGGGGACGCGGAGCATGTCGCCGTAGCTGGTGAAGATGACATCCGGGCGGGCGGCGATGGCAAGCGCCTTGTCCACCTGCTCCAGGGGCGTCACGCACACGGGGCAGCCGGGGCCGTGGATCATCCGGACACCCTCGGGGAGCGCCTCGTCGATGCCCTGCTTGACGATGGTGTGCGTCTGGCCGCCGCAGACCTCCATCATGGTCCACGGCCGGGTGGTGATCCGGTGGATCTCGGCCAGGAGCTTCTTGGCGAGCACGGGGTCGCGGTACTCGTCGAGGTACTTCACGCAGGCGGCCTCCCGATGCTCGAGGCCGGCAGGTCCGGGTTGAAGGTCAGCGCGCCGGGCGCGTCGTCGCTGACGATGGCCAGGTCGTCCATGCCGGGACCCAGGGTCATCAGCTCCGGCCCCATCACCCCCATGCTCTCGAGGATCTCGAGGGTCTTGAGCGCCTCCGCCTCGTCCACCTTCGAGATGGCGAAGCCAACGTGGACGATGACGTAGTCACCGAGCGCGATCTCCGGCAGGTAGGCGAGGCAGGCGTCCTTGCGCACGCCGCCGAAGTCCACCTTGCCCATGGCCAGCCCGGCCTCGTCGCGGATCTCGGTGATCCGGCCGGGGATCCCCAGACACATCCGTTCAGCCCTCCTCGTGTGGCGCGCCCATCGCGCCGGATCCCAGCCGGGCCGCGGCCACCGCGGCCTGCCCGTAGCTCACTCCCCCGTCGTTGACGGGGACCTGGCGGTTGATGAACACCCGGAAGCCGTCCCGGGCGAGATCCCTCAGCAACACCGTTGCCAGGCGGCGGTTCTGGAACACGCCGCCCGAGAGACACACGGTAGTGGCCCCGGTCAAGGCGCGTGCGCCGTCGAGGATCTCCCGGGTCACCTCCGTGATCGTGGCCTGGAACGCGGCGGCGAGGTCACCGGAGCTGCGGCCGGCCTCGATCCCGTCCAGCAGCGCCGTCAGCGTGGGCCGCGGATCGTAGACGACAAGGCCGTCGGAACGGTCCAGGCGGTACGGCAATGCCGGGGCGGTCCGCTCTCCCGCCGCGAGCTCCAGGTCGATCGCGGCCTGGGCCTCGTACTCGGCCACGTCGCGGATGCCGATGAGCGCCGCGACCGCGTCGAACAGCCGGCCCGCGGACGAGGCGACCGGGGCGTTCAGGCGTCGGGCCACCTGTTGGCGGACCACGGCGGTCTCGCGCGGGTCCAGGCGTGCCAGGAGGGCCGCCGCCGGGTGCCCCGGGTCCGCGAGATCCGTTGCGGCGGCGATGCCGGGGGCGCCGTCGCCGAAGGCTTCCGCCCCGAGCAGGTAGCCGAGCGCCATCCGGTACGGCCGCTTCACCGCGAGCGCGCCACCGGGGAGCGGCGCGCGTCCGAACCGGGCGAGCCGCCGGTACCCGCGAAGGTCCGCGTCGAACACCTCCCCACCCCAGAGCGTGCCGTCGTCGCCCATGCCCAGGCCGTCGTAGGCCACGCCCAGGAACCGCCCCGTCACGCCGTGCTCGGCCGCGCAGGATGCGACGTGCGCATGGTGGTGCTGGACGACGATCCGCTTCGCGACCGGGAAGCGCTCCACGGCGTATTTCGTGGACAGGTACTCCGGGTGCAGGTCGTGGACGACCACCTCCGGCTCCAGGGCGAGCAGGCGTGAGAGATGGGCCAGGCCGTCGGTGAACGCCCGGTGGGTGGCCAGGTCCTCGAGGTCCCCGTTGTGCGGCGCGACGTGCGCCCGGCCGCCCCGCGCCAGGGTGAACGTGTGCTTCAGCTCCGCACCCACGGCGAGCAGGGGAACCGGCGCGGCCACGGGCAGCGGCATCGGCTCCGGCGCGTAGCCGCGCGCACGACGGACCACCGACTCGCGCCCCGCGATCACGCGCGTCACCGAGTCGTCGTACCGGGCCCGGATCTCGCGATCATGGGCGAGGAAGCCGTCCGCGAGGCCGGCCAGCCGGACCATCGCATCGTCATCGTCCGTGGCGAGGGGCTCATCGGTCAGGTTGCCGGACGTGAGCACGAGCGGCCGTCCGACCGCCTCGAGGAGCAGGTGGTGGAGCGGCGTGTACGGCAGGAAGACGCCCAGGCGGCGGTTCCCCGCGGCCACGGATGGCGCCAGCCTCGGGAGGCCGTGGCGCCGGGCCCGGAGGAGGACGATCGGCCGGGCTGGACCGGCGAGGATCGTCCGCTCCAGCGCTCCCAGGCGACACAGCGCCCCGGCCGTTGCGGCGTCCCGGACCATGACGGCGAACGGCTTGGCCCAGCGGCGCTTCCGGTCCCGCAGGCGGCGGACCGCCTCCTCGTCGGTCGCATCGCAGGCGAGATGGTAGCCACCCAGCCCCTTGACCGCGACGATCCCGCCCCCCAGGAGGGTCGAGGCCGCGGCGACCAGCGCGTCCTCACCGCCGGCGGTTGCGGTGGGGGCGCCGGTCAGACGCCAGACGAGGGTCGGGCCGCACGCGGGACAGGCCACCGGCTCGGCGTGGAACCGGCGGTTCGCGGGGTCGCGGTACTCGGCCTCGCACGCCGGGCACAGGGGGAAGGCCCGCATCGTTGTCTGTGCGCGGTCGTATGGCAGCTCGTCGATGATCGTGGCGCGTGGGCCGCAGTTGGTGCAGTTGGTGAACGGGTACCGGTGGCGACGATCGGCCGGGTCCCACAGCTCTGCCAGGCAGTCGTCGCACGTGGCGATGTCCGGCGGGAAGAGTCGGTCCACGGCCGACGAGACGGTGCTCTCATCGATCACAAAGTCGGCCGGGAGTCTGGTGGCCACCGCGGGATCCAGCGGCAGCACCGTGATCCGCTCCACGCGGGCACGCGGCGGCGCATCGCTGCGCAGGCGGCGCGCGAAGGCGTCCAGCGCCTCACGGGATCCCGCGGCCTCGATCTCGACCCGTCCGGCGGCATTCCGGACCCGGCCGGCGAGGCCCAGCTCCGTGGCCAGGCGCCACACGAACGGGCGGAAGCCGACGCCCTGGACCACGCCCTCGACGTGGAGCGAGGCGGCAGAGGGAGGCGGGCTGGCCGGGACGCGCGCGTCCGGCCGGACGGTTGCAGCCATGCTGGTAGCCTCCGCTGTCCGCGGGTCAGGCAAGAGGTGCCGAACGGCTCTCATTCACCGGGACGCGGGGCGAACACCGCCCTGACTCGCCGACAGACCGCCGGGTCAGGTGGACTCGGCAGGTCTGCGCCGCCACCGCGTCGCAGGCTGACGTGCCACCGCCGGTCCCGCACCGCCGGGGCCGGCAGCGGAACCGCGCCCCTAGGAGATCGCGGTCCCGGGCTCCCGTGGCTCGTCGATTCCCATCGGGACAGGGGCCAGCTCGTCCGATGCCGTGATCCGCGCGCGGTTGACGAGGACCACGACCTGGTGCTCGGATTTCGTCCCCGAGTCGGCGACCTGGACCACGGCATCCGTGACCGGGACGAACCGCGCCCAGCGGCTGAGAGCGGCGAGTGGGGGCGAGCTCGGCGGGCGATGGAGGTTGCCGGTCACGGTATACGGACCGACGTGGAGCGTCACGTGCTCCTCGACCGTCCGCAGCCGGCGGCCTGGGTCGCCACGGCGTCCCGTGACCTCGATCACGTGCAACTCGCCGCGGCCAACCTCGACCTCGTCCATGGCGACCCGGTGGCCGTCTTCCAGGGCCTCGAGCGTGGCATCGAAGAACGTGACCAGCTCCCGCTCGTTGAGCTGGTCGCTGAGGCGCCCATCCTCCAGGTCGACGCTGCCGCGGACGAGGCAGTCACCCGCCCATGCAACCAGGGGCTCGCGCATGATCGGCCCTCCATCCGTGCAGCCGAGGTGGCGACCGCACCTATGACAACGAGCATACGCGCGTCTCGTTGGGGGCGAAAGGGCTGGTGCTGGGTCGTCCGGGGTGGTCCGGGGTTCCGGGTGGTCCGGGGTGGTCCGGGGGTGCTGCGTCCGGTGGCCTCAGGGCAGGGCTGCGGCGGCCTCCGCAGCGAGCACCGGATCCGCGGTACTGATCACGAAGACCACGTCTCCCCTGGTCGTGACGTAGTCCATGGCGCCGTCGTCGCCGTAGTCCACGCGGGTGAACTCGGTGCCGGCCAGGGTGACGGTCTCCGTGGTGATGCCCGCGCCGGTCGCCCCCAGCCAGGATTCCATGACGACCGGCCGGACCTTGTCGCCGCTCATGCCATCCACGGCGATGGCCGTGATCTCGAGATCGGACTCGAATGTCTCGTCGTACGCCTGTGCCAAGCCGAGATCGTCGGGCTGGCGTCCATCCGCGCGCAGGGCGGCCGTGATCGCACGGCTCACCGGGTCCTCGCCGAACATCATGCTGCCGGTTGCACTGTCCACGGTCATGACGATGTCGCCCACCCCGGTCGGCAACACGGCCTCCAGCTCCGGGACGGCGACCTCCGGCGGGATGTCGTCGCTCGGGCCGGCCGCCGCCACGTCGTCGCTGGGCACCGGGCTTGCCGCGCCGGGGGTCCCGATCGCCACGGCCCCGCCGTCGCCGCCCAGGGCCAGGTCGAATGCCGATGCCAGCTGGTCCACCTCGGTCGCGGTCGCGTCGCCGGAGGCCGCCAGGTACACCACCAGCCGGTCGTGACGGAACTGCAGGAACGTGGCGCCGGAGTCGTCCGCCGCGCTGAACCCCTGGTCGCCGAGGTCGTCACGGTCGGTCACGAACTGACCGGCTGCGGTCGCCGCGTCGGCCGATCGGGTGACCGCGTCTGCCGCACCATGCTGGTAGCAGGTGACGGTGGCGTACACCACGGCCTGGCTCACGGTCTCGTCGGCGGGCAGGGAACCGAGCAGGGACATGGACTTGCGGGCGACGTCGTACTGGCTGGAGGCGAGCGACCAGCCCGCCGGCAGATCCGCAGCCGCAGGCGTCGTGTCCCAGGCTTCGGCCTGGCAGTTCGCGGCCCCCGGGGCGAACACGGCCCATGCCGCGATGGCCACGCCCGCGATGGACAGCGCGAGCGCCGTCACGGCCAGCCGGCGAGACGTCCCGCCAGCGGCCTCGGGGCGCAGCTGCTCGCCGGTTGTGCGGGGCCTGGATCCGTCGGGTTCGGGGCGTGGGGATGTCTGGTTCGTCACCGGCTAAGAATGCCCTGACCGGCTGATGGCTGCCTGAGAAGCCGCCGACCCTACCGGGCGCGGACCCGGTTGTTCTTCGGGTTGTGTTCCAGCTCCACGAGGCCAAGCTCCTCCAGCAGGGGCGGGAGATATGCGCCGAACCGGCCCCGGTAGCCCTTGCGGAGCCCGTACCAGCCGTCGACCGGGTTGTCGTCGGACCGTGCCCAGGCTTCCACGGAACCGTCCGCTGCCGTCTTCTGCTCATCGGCACCGCCGAGCGGGACCCAATCGCCCTGCTCACGCAGCCAGGCGTGCAGGTCCTCGATCGCTCGGAGGTGGTAGCGGAGCTGGGTGGAGCCCACCTGGCAGACGAGGGCCGGCGGGTCCGCTGCCTCGTCGCGCCACATCGAGTAGGCCGACCCTCCGTTCGCCGTGACCAACGCCCAGGGGTCCTCGCGGGTGCCGCTGCCTGGCATCGTGCGCCTCCCTGCGTGGGCGCCGTGGACGCGACGCCGATGAGCGGACGCTACCACGGCCGACGCGATAGGCTGGCGCGACAGGCCGGCGTCGAGTCCGGCGACTGGGGGCCCGATGCCGATGACGCCCCGCGAGCGCGTGCTCGCGACGCTTGCCCACGAGACCCCTGACCGCGTGCCGATCGTGCTGGGCCCGAGCAACGCGACGGGCATCAAGATGTCCACCTACCGCGCCATCAAGGCCCTGGAGGGCATCGAGGCGCCGGACGAGTACATCTACGAGTGGCCCGAGCTCGGCACGGCCAGGCCGGACGAGACGACCTACCGGCGCCTCCATGCCGACGTCCGCGGCGTGGAGGACCGCTTCCCGGCCGCGGTCCGGGAGCGGAATGCCAGCCCGGGAGCCCCACTCCCCGTACATCGACGACTGGGGCAGCGGCCACCTCGAGAGCGGCCCGGGCGAATGGTTCCCGGGGATCCATCCGCTCGCCGATGCGTACACGCTCCCCGAGATCGAGGCCCACCCGTGGCCGGACATGACGGACCCCACCCGGTACGAGGGCGTCCGGGCGGAGGCCCAGACGCCTGCGCGACGAGAACGTCTACGCCTCGATGGGCACGCCCTGGCTCGCGTTCCCGCTGGAGCGCGCGTTTGCCATGCAGGGGACGGACAACTTCCTCGCCAACCTGGCGGGTGAGCCGGAGTTCGCGGAGGCGCTCCTGTGGAAGACGCAGTCGCTGTGCAAGGGGCTGATGGACGGCTTCCTGCGCGAGTGCGGCGACCTCATCGACATGGTCAAGATCGGCGACGACCTGGGGTCCCAGGTGGGGCTCCTCATGTCGCCCGCGATGTACCGGCGGATGCTCAAGCCGATCCACGCGGACCTGATCGCCTTCATCCGGGAGCGGACGAAGGCGCCGATCGTGTTCCACACCGACGGCGACGTCTACGACCTGCTGGGCGACTTCATCGAGATCGGGGTGGACGTCCTCA
Organism: uncultured Chloroflexia bacterium; assembly: GCA_963766735.1. Taxonomy (GTDB): domain Bacteria; phylum Chloroflexota; class Limnocylindria; order Limnocylindrales; family CSP1-4; genus CAIXZV01. The sequence continues at coordinate 68,685 of CAVYBU010000025.1, read as the reverse complement.
ACCCCGTCCAGGCGTCGGCCGGCGGCATGAGCGACTTCGCCGGGCTCAAGCGGAGGTTCGGGGACAACCTGGTGTTCTGCGGCGGGATGGACACCCACCACGTGCTGCCGCACGGGACGCCGGACGAGGTGCGTGCCGAGGTGCAGGCGGGTGATCGGGACGCTGGGCGCGGGCGGTGGCTACATGCTGGGCGCCGTGCACACGGTCATGGGCGACGTGCCGCCGGAGAACGTGCTGGCGATGGTGGACGCGGTCGAGGAGTTCGGGCGGTACCCGCTGCGGGGCTGAGTCACCAGCGCGAGGGCTGGCGCGGCTGCTTCACCCGTACATGACCTCGGCCCGGTAGCATCACGCGATGCAGCTCGCCTCCGCCTGATGCGCCTCCACGTCATCGCCTGCGACATCCTCGCGCGCCCGGTCTACCTGTGCGCCGCCCGGTCGCCCCACGTCGTGGACGTGACGCTGTTCGAGCGCGGCCTGCACAACGAGCCGCCGGACCTGCGCGCCACGCTCCAGGAGGCGATCGACGCACGGGCCCGACCACGACGCCATCGTCCTGGGCTACGGGCTGTGCGGTGGGGCGACGGCCGGGCTCGAGGCCCGCGACATGCCGGTGATCCTGCCCCGGGCCCACGACTGCATCACGCTGTTCCTCGGCGCCCGCGAGCGGTACACGGCCGAGACCAGCGGCCCGGCCACCTACTGGTACGTGGCGGACCAGCTGGAGCGGAGCGACGGCTACCGGGCCAGCATCGGCAACTTCGGCGTCGGCAGCGACACCGACGCCCAGATGGAGGCGACCCGCGCGGAGTACGTGGCGAAGTACGGCGAGGACAACGCGGACTACCTCATGGAGGTGCTCGGCGCGTGGCAGGTCCACTACGGGCGCGCGGCGTTCGTCTCCATGGGCGTCGCCGACGACACGGGCTCCGAGGCGGTGGCGCGCGACCAGGCCGAGCGGCGGGGATGGGCCTTCGAGCGCATCGAGGGCAACATGATCCTGGTGCGCCGGCTGATCGACGGCGACTGGGACGACGACATGCTCACGCTGCAGCCCGGCGAGCGCCTGGCCATGAGCTACGACGACGGCGTGGTGAAGGCGGTGCCAGTGGAGGCCGCCGCCGGCTGAAAGGGGCTCCCACCCTCCTTCAGCGACGCCTCCTTCAGCTACGCCTCGCCACCGCCCAGCCGCCCCGCCCGGAACGCGGCCACGTACTCGCCGCCGAACGGGTCGCGACCCAGCAGCATGTCCGCCGCCAGCCTGTACGGCTCGCTGTCGCGGTCGGCGCCGAACACCCGCGAGAGGTCCGATGCCACGGGATCGATGATCCCGCTGTCGATGCCGGCCGCGGCCGCGAGGTCGATGAACGTGTCGTTGAGCAGGCGCCGCTCCGGCATGCCGAACGAGACGTTGGACAGGCCACCGGTCAGGTGGATCGTGTCGCCGTACTCCGCCCGGAGCTGGCGGGCCGCCTCGAGGACGTGCTGCGGGGCCTCCGGCGCGACCGCGACGGGCAGCACGAGCGGGTCCACGTAGAGATGATCCGCCGGGATGGCCCGGGCGACCGCCACCTCGACCAGGTTGATGGCGTTGGCCACGCGCTCCTCGGCGTTGGCCGGCATCCCGCCGGCGCTGCTGGCCGCGAGGATCACCGCGCACCCGCTGACGGCCGCCAGCTCGAGGACCTCCGGACGCTCGATCGAGGCGGAGTTGAGCAGCAGCCTGCCCGCGGGCTGGGTGGAGGCGGCGACCCCCGCCGCGAGCACCGCGACGTCCGACGAGTCGATCGACACCGGCACGCCGGCCGTCGCCTCGACGGTCACGACCAGCCAGGCCATGGCCTGGGCACGGATCCCGGACTCGGACGAGATCTCGTCCGCGTTGAGGTCCAGCCAGTCCGCGCCGGTCAGCTCCTGGCGGGCCGCGAGGACCTGGATGTACGCGGCGGCCGTCTCTGCCTGATCGCCGCCGTCGAGCCCCCAGCGGATGGCGCTCTGGCAACGTGCTTGATCTTGCCCTGGCCGAAGTCCCGTCCATCGATGAGGGACGGGTGGACCGGGAGGACCAGGCGGGACCCGTCCGGGCCCTCGAACCCGATGCCGACGGAGCCGTCCGGCAGCTCGGCGGCATGCTTGCCGGTCCGCTTGAGGATCCGGGTGGCGTGGATGTTCTCGCCGACGACGAGGAACGGGGTGCCGGTTCGGTCGGGCCTCATGCCGTGGGTCCTTTCTCGGGCTCGGGGGTGGAGGCTGCGGGAGCGGCGGGGGCGGCGCGGCTGGCGCGGGTGCGGCGCGCTGGGGGCCAGCTTGGCGGCCGGCTTGGGGGGCGCCGCCACCGCGAGGCGGCCTTGCTGTCCGTGGCGTAGTGGTCGCGACCGAGGAACGTGTTCGCCCAGGCGCTGGTTCGCCGCAGCTCGTTGTCCTGGACGACCGGAGCCCGGTCCAGCATCGTCAGCTCCTCGCCGTACGGCTTGAGCCGCGTGTACGCATCGGCCCAGACACAGGTGTGGCCCGGGACCTCGCACATGCCGTCGAGCGCGCCGCCACAGGGACCGTTGCGCTGGTTCTTCTGGCAGTGGGACTCGGGGCACAGGTAGGCGATGTCCGGCAGGGAGCAGTCGCCGCAGTCCCGGCAGTCGAACATCGGCAGCTTGGCCGCATGCTCGAGGACGTGGAGCGGCTTCTCCAGGTCGCGCTGCTCGACGGCGCCGTAGAACCTGGCCCAGGCCTCGAAGCCCGGCGTGCCGGCCGCGAAGACCCGCTCGTGGAGGACGCGGTTGAGGCGGTAGAACGGCGAGACGCGGCTGCGCGCGCGGCGCCGGGACCCTGTCGATAGCGAGGTGCGGTAGCCCTTCGCCAGCTCGTCGGTGGAGAGTCCGGCGCCATCGCCCGCGAACATCTCGAAGGAGCCGGGCAGGCCCCAGCTGACGTCCTTGACCAGCGCGCGCCAGTCGTCCGCCGGGTGGGCGTCCGCCATCTCGAGGATCCGGCGGACCTCGCCCGCGTCGCGGTGGCCGGAGATGTAGATGCCCCCGGAAGCCGAGGCCGCGACTGACCACCAGCTGCTTGGCGGCGAACTCGAGGAAGAAGGCACGGCCCTTGTCGGCGGCCTTGGCCTCGCGCTCCGCGACCTCGAGCAGCGCGTCGGTGACGACGCAGCCCGGGACCTTGCCGGCGTTGAACGCGCGGGCGACCGGGGCGGACAGGATGTACGCGTTGGCGACCACGGGCACGTCGATCCGCTCGCGGCGCATCCAGCGCAGGAGCTGGTCCTGGCGGTGCGCGTCGTAGCCGACCTGGGTGATCGCGTAGTCGGCACCGGATCGGACCTTGAAGGCCAGCTTGAGGAGCTGCGGGACGGCGTCGCGCTCGAGCCGCTTGAAGGGGTCGATCGCGCAGCCGAGGTAGAAGTCGTTGGCGCCCGGGTCCTCGGCGCCGTCCGCCTCCGCCCTGGCGACGGCCTCGGCACCCAGCCGGCGCAGGAGCGCGAGCAGAGCGACGGAGTCGATGTCGAACACCGGCCGGGGGCCGCCCCGGTAGCCCTGGGCCGGGTAGTCGCCGGTCAGGGCCAGGACCGTGGTCAGCCCGCGCGAGAGGAGGTCCCAGCCCAGGCTCTGCATCCCGTTCCGGTTCCGGTCGCGGCAGGCGACGTGGACGATCGGGTCGTGGCCGAGCGCCTTGGCGGACTCGCCCAGCACGTCCGGCGGGAGCTTCGCGTAGCCGCCCGCGTTGTCGGTGATCGAGAGCGCGGTGATCCGCGGGTCGCCAGCGAGGTCGGCGGCCATCTTGAGCGGCTTGCCGCCCCGTCCGTCGGCGAGCGCACCGGCCCAGGGGACGAGCTCGACGATGGTGGCGAAGCCAGTCGGATCCCCCAGCACGCGGCGGAGCGCGCCGGGCCCCGTTGTGGCGAGGGCTGCAACGGCGTCGGCCGCCGGCTCTGTGGCGTCGGCGCGGCGGGATCGGGCGGGGCTCATGCGGATCCTCCTGGAACAATTGGCTCGAACAGGCAGCCGTCGGTGAACAGGTCGAAGAAGTCTGGCTCGGACTCGAGCTCCACGTGCTCGATGCGGCGGACGAGGGCTTCCAGGGACGCGCGCCTCTGCCGGGACAATAGCAGCGCCCGGGCGCCGCCGATGGACGCGTTCCCGGCCGGGACGATCCGCTCGATCGGGGCCGCCACCAGCAACCCGATGTCGATCGCCGACTCGACGTCGAGGGCGTTGGCGAACCCGCCGGCGAGGTAGACGTGGTCCAGGTCCGCGGGCCGGAGGCCGAGTGTGCGGAGGAGCACGCGCTGGCCGACGGCCGTGGCCGCCTTCGCGATCGAGAGGTGGCCGACGTCGCTCCGCGACAGGGTGATCCGCGGCTCGTCGACGACCTGGAACTCCGCGGCCTTGCCGGCGAATGCGCCGCGATTGTTCATCCGGTCGGCCCGCCGCAGCTCCGCCAGCAGGTCGACGAGGCCCGAGCCGCAGATCCCTTCCGGCGGCGCATCCCCGATGCAGCGGATCTCGAGGATGTCGTTGACCAGCCGCACAGCCTCGATCGCACCGTCTGCCCCGGGCATCCCGTAGCGGACGCCGCCACCCTCGAACGCCGGACCGGCCGGGCTTGACGCCGCCAGGACCCGGTCGCCGTCCGACGCGATGATCTCGCTGTTGGTGCCGATGTCCACGAGCAGGAAGGAGCCGCCGCGTGCGACTGCGTCGACCGCGACGATGTCCGCGGCCGCGTCCGCGCCGACGTGGCTGGCGATGAGCGGGCCGCCCGTGACGCGGGCCTGCGGGTTGACGAGCATGCCCAGCTCGTGGGCGCGGCGCGTGACCATCGTCGTCGTCGCCTCGCCGTCCCGCCACGCGGTCTCGGTCACGGACCGGTACGGCAGCCTCCCGATGGGGCGCACGTCCAGCCCGAAGGCCAGGTCCCGCATCGTGGGGTTGCCCACGACCATCACGTCCACCAGCCGGCGGCGGTCCACGCCCAGCTCCGAGCAGAGGCGCTTCAGCTCGTGGTTGAGGGCGCGGCGGAGCGCCTGGCGGAGCTCGCCGGGGATCTCCGTGTCGTAGGAGATCCGGGTCATGACGTCGCTGCCGCCGAACCGCTGGGGGTTCTCGATGGCGGCGACAGCGAGGACGGCCCCCGATTCAAGATCCACCAGCTCGAGCACGACCGTCGTGGTGCCGACGTCGATCGCGACGCCCACCGGGCTGCCGATGGCCGGGCCGAGGTCTGTCCCGTCGTCTGCGACCATGCGCCCATCCGCGACCCTCACCGCGGGATCCAGCTCCGGCGCGGTGTCCGGCGCGTCCGGGGCCAGGAGGATCCGCAGGCGGCGGCGCAGCACGACGAACTCGAGGTCTCGCTCCGCTCGCTCGACCGTCGCCTGGCAGGCCAGCCGGAAGCCGGCGCCGAGAAACCCTTCCGCCTCGGTGCGCGGCGAGAGCTGGTCGCCGCCCGCGCGGACCTCCACCACGCACTCATGGCAGCGGCCGGTCTTGCGGCACGAGGCCGGGACGACGACGGCCAGCTCGGCGGCATCGTCGAACAGGAGGTGACCGGGTTCGAGCGGGCGACGCTCGGACCCGTGGACGATGTTGGGCATCAAGGGTGAGTCTCATCGGACGCGGGGGATGGCCCGGATGGTCCATCGGCCCGTTCCCTGGGGACATTACGCCCTATCGCGGCCCCTGCCAGGGGCATGAGGCTGGAGTTCACCCCGCCGCGGGACCGGCGTCCGTGGTTCGTTACGCCCCGAAACGGGTCTCGATGCAACGGATCGTTCCTCGAGGCGGATCACACCATCGACCACTGCGGCGACCGGTGGTATCCATCGTATGTCGATCGTCTGGTCCACCCCGCACGGCAAGCCCTCATGGCGCGCCCGCGGACCATGACCGCGCCGCAACCGCGATAATCACTTCCAGCGCCGACGCGCACCAGGTCTGATCGGAGGAGCACACACATGGGCGACGAGATCTTCGCGGCGATGCGCCAGTCAGTCATCGACGGCGACGCTGCCGCGGCCGCGGCCCTCGCAGAGTCGGCGCTCGCGGACGGGGTCCCGCCCCTGGACGCGATCGAACGGGGCTTCGTGCCCGGGCTGTCGTACGTCGGCGAGCAGTTCGGCCTCGGCGAGCTGTACCTGCCGGACATGATGCTGGCCGCCCGCGCCATGCAGAAGGCCATCGACCTCCTGGAGCCCGAGATGGCGCGCCAGAACACCAGCCGCAGCGTCGTCGGCCGCGTGGTCATCGGCACGGTCAAGGGCGACATTCACGAGATCGGCAAGAACCTCGTGGGGATGATGCTCTCCACCTCCGGTTTCGAGGTTCACGACCTCGGCGTCGACGTGGCCCCGGAATCGTTCATCGATGCCGCCCGCGAGCACAACGCGGACCTCATCGGCGTCTCCGCGCTGCTGACCACGACCATGGCCGGACAGCGGACCGTCGTCGAGGCCCTTGAGGCCGCGGGCATGCGTCCGAAGGTGAAGGTCATCGTCGGCGGCGCACCGGCCAGCGCGAGCTGGGCGTCCGAGATCGGCGCCGACGGGTACAGCGAGGACGCGATCGGCGCGGTCGCGCTGGCGCGCAAGCTGCTCGGGGCCGAAGCCGCAACCGCCTGACCTGAGACACACCCGCGACACGGGCCCGCGCCGGGAGGCCGGGGCCACGTGTCCGCGCGGAATAGCACGGCCGGACCCACCGGGGACCGGCCCGGTAGATGCCGGGCGCGACGCCCGGCCGGAGGCATGCATGACCACGTCACCGACAGCGACGGACGGAGAAGCCCGCCCGCGCCTGGAGGTCCTCTCGCCGGCCGCGATCCGTCGGATCCACACGGCAACCCTGGATGTCATCGAGCGCGTCGGCGTACGGTTCCCATCGGCGCGCGCCCAGGCGATCTGGGCCGCCAATGGGGCGACGGTCGATCGGGAGAGCGGGATCGTCCGCGTCCCCGGGCACATCATCGAGGCGGCGCTCAAGACTGCCCCGCCCTCGTACGTCCTGGCTGCCCGGAACCCCGTGCAGGACCTGCCGCTCGACGGGCGCCACGTCCACCTGGCCACGGACGGCTGCGGCATCGAGGTGCTGGATCCGTGGACGCTGGACGTGCGCCGGTCCACTCTCGCGGACGTCGCGGACATCGCCCGTGTCGCTGACGCCCTCGACGAGATCGCGTTCCACTGGGTGGCCGTCTCCGCACAGGACCGCCCGCCCGTGACGCGACCCCTCGAGGAGATCGCGGCAGTCTGGCGGAACTCGACCAAGCACGCCCAGAGCGAGAGCGTGGTGACGGGCGAGGACGCGGCGACCGTCGATCGAGATGTCTGCGGCGATCGCCGGCGGGCGGGACGCCCTCCGCGCACGGCCGGTGTTCTCGATGATGCAGTGCACGATCAGCCCGCTCGCCCATGACGGCGGCTCGATCGACGCAGGGCTCGTCGCCGCCGAGGCCGGGATCCCGGTCGGGTACATGACGATGGCGTCGTGTGCCTTCAGCGGACCCGCCACGATCGCTGGATCGCTGGTGGTCGGCAACGCCGAGGTCATCTCCGCGCTGGCCCTCATGCAGCTCGCCTACCCCGGCTGCCCTGTCTACTACGCGGCCGCCCAGACCGCGATGGACCTGCGCTCCGGCGCCTACACCGGCGGCGGTCCGGAGGACTTCCTGTTCGGTGCGGCCACCAATGAGCTGTCCGACTTCTACGACGTCCCGCTGTCGATGGGCGCGTACGCCACCGGGGCCAAGAGCTCCGACTGGCAGGCGGGCCTCGAGAACGGGCTGTCGTCGTTCATGGCGTCCGCAACCGGATCCGACATGCTGCTCGGCGCAGGCCTCCTCCACGGGAGCCGCATCTGGTCCTACGAGCAGATGATCCTGGACACCGAGATCGACGGCATCGTGAAGGCGATGCTGCGCGGGATCCCGACCGATGACGTGTCGCTGGCGCTGGAGGCGATCGCGGAGGTCGGCCCCGGCGGCGAGTACCTGACGCTCCCGCACACCCGCACCCACATGCGTGGCCTGTGGCAGTCGAAGTACCTGGACCGGCGGCCGTACGGCCAGTGGGTCGCGGACCCGGAGAAGCCGCACCGCGAGGCGCTCGAGCGCGCCCGGACCCTCCTGCGAGACCACCAGCCCGAGCCGCTGGAGCCGGCGCTCGACGCCGAGCTGGACCGGCTCATCACCGCCCATGCCGCCGATCCGGCGACGTTCCTCTCGGCCGACGCCCGGCCCTGACCGCCTTCGTCGACCGTCCGTCCAGCCCTGCCCCAAGCACACCCGGAGGCTCACCCCGATGCGACCCCGATTCGAGCTCCTTGACCCCGCCCTGATCGAGCGGGTCGTCGGGGAGGCCCTGGTCCTCCTTGACCGACCCGGCGTGAAGGTCGAGGAGCCCGAGGCGATCCGCGTCCTCGTGGCCGGCGGCGGCACGGCGGAGGGCGACCGGGTCCGCATCCCGGAGGCCATGGTCCGGCGGGCGCTGGACACCGTCCCCCGCTCGTTCAACCTCTACAGCCGCACGGGCGAGGTCGCCGCCCGCTACGGGCAGGGCGTCGTCAACTTCGATCCGGGCTCGTCCGGCGTCGCCGTGCTGGACCCCGCCACGATGGACACCCGCCAGTCCCAGGCCGCGGACCTCGTCAGGCTCACGCGCGTCGCCGATTCGCTGGCGGCCTACGACGCGGTCTCCACCTCGATGGTCGCCCACGATGTCCCAACGGAAATCGGCGACCTGTACCGCCTGTTCCTTGTCATGCTCCACTCGGACAAGCCGGTCGTCACCGGCGCGTTCACGCCGCACGGGTCGGCGGTGATGATGGAGATCCTCGCGCTGGACGCCGGCGGACACGCCGCCCTGGCCGAGAAGCCGCGGGCCGTCTTCGACGTCTGCCCGTCCCCGCCCCTCACCTGGTCCGAGTTCGCGTGCCGGAACGTGATGGACCTGGCCCGGGCTCACGTCCCGGCCGAGCTCATCTCGATGCCCCTGGCCGGGGTGGCCTCGCCGGTCACGCTGATCGGGTCGATCGTCCAGCACGCCGCCGAGACCCTGGCCGGCATCGTCCTGCACCAGCTGGCCGAGGCAGGGTCGCCCATCGTCTGGGGCGGCGCGCCGACCATCGTGGACATGCGGACGGGCTCGACGCCGATGGGCGCCATCGAGACGGCGATGATCGACGCCGGCTACGCGGCCGTCGGCAAGTCCCTGGGCCTGCCGGTCCACGCCTACCTGGGCGCCACCGACTCCAAGGTGGTCGACGCGCAGGCGGGCCTGGAGACCGGGATGACGGCCCTGATCGGCGGGCTGGCCGGCATCGACATGATCAGCGGCCCGGGCATGGTGGATTTCCTCCTGGCCCAGAGCCCGGAGAAGCTGGTCATCGACGCCGAGGCCATCGGCATGGTCCAGCGGCTGCTGCGCGGGATCGGCACGCCGACGGAGACGCTGGCGATCGGATCCTTCGAGGCGGCCGGACCCGAGGGCCGGTTCCTGGAGCTGCAGGAGACGCGGAAGCTGTTCCGCTCGGAGCAGTTCCTGCCCACCCGGATCATCGACCGGAACTCGCGCCGTGCCTGGCTGGACGCCGGCGGGCTGGATGCCTTCGGCCGGGCCCGGGAGCGGGTCGACGAGATCGTCGCGAACCATCAGCTGCCGGCGATCGACCCGGTGGTGGCTGCGTCGATGGTGGCGCGCATCCGCGAGGCGGGCGAGCCGTTCGGCCTCGCCGGGCTGCCGGGGGTGCCGGCGGAGATCGCGGGGGCGTAGCTCTCGGGGGGCGGACGCCCTGGCGCGGGTCAGGCTCGGCGCGGTCAGCGCCGGCGCGAGGGCGACAGGCGGGCGCGAGTTCGACGGCGCCGGCTTCAGCCCGTCGCGGCCGCCCGCTCGTCGGTGGCTGCCCGCTCGTCGCGGTGCTCGTACACCGTCCGGAGCGGGTTGTGCCGCCCCAGCGTGATCCAGGCGATCACGGCACCGACGACGCCCACCGCCCCGCCGACCAGCATGGTGACCTGGACCCCGGTGAAGTACGCGGCCTTGTAGGCCTCCACCAGGTCAGTCTGTGGTAGGGCGTCGACCACGGTCTTGAAGTCGGGCGTGCCCAGCACGATCAGCACGTCCCGGAACGTCGCGACGAGCCCGTCAACCTCGACCTGGGGCTGGCCCGCGAGGGAGGTCGAGTACGCCCTGATCGCGACCTCGGCCAGGAGGCTGGTGGCGATGACGATGCCGGCTCGCGTGCCGACCTCGACCGAGGCCTCGTTGAGCGCCGCCGCGGTCGCCGGCAGGCCCCGGGGAACGCTGGAGAAGATGATCGCCGTCCGGACCGTGGTGGCCACGACGAACCCTCCGCCAACGAGCGCCAGCGGGATGATGAACGCGAGGTATGTCGTCGTCGGTCCGATGACCGCGGCCACCAGGATGTCGCCGAGGCCGATGGCCAGGACCCCGCCTGCGATGAGGTGCCTCGGCTGGTAGCGCGCGAGGAGGAAGCCGGCAATCGGGCCCGCGGCGACCAGGGCGGCGAACAGGGGCGCGAGGGCAACGATGCCGAAGATCGGGCCGTACTGCATGCCCACGCCGAAGTAGAGCGGCAGCTGCGACATCGGGATGATCTGCGCGAGCGCGATGACCAGGCCCACGAACAGCGCGATCGTCACCGGGCGGCGGTTGACGCGGACGGGCTCGGCGTTCTCGGCCCGCCGGCGGCGCTCCCAGAGGAAGAAGAGGGCGACCAGCAGGATGCCGCCGAGGACGAGTGCGATCCGCAGCGGTTCGTCCCAGCCGGCTCCCAGCCACAGGACCCCGGCCGAGATGAGCACCACCCCGGAGGCCCACAGCGCGGTCCCGTACACGACCGGCTTCTCGGCTCGCGTCGGCCGAGGGAGGTCCGGGACACGGCCACGAACGACCGCGAGTGCGAGTGCCGAGGCCGCGATCGAGGCGATGAATGCGGGCGCATACGTGCCGGGGATCAGCGCGACCAGCATCGGCGAGAGCCCCTGGCCGGCGCCGTAGGCCGCATACGCGATGCCGATGGCCGTGGCCCTTGGGATGCCCGTGTACGCGGTGGCGGCGATCGCGAGGGCAACCGGCATCACCATGGCCGCGGAGGCGACGCCGATGAACCGCACGATCGTGAACAGGACCCCACCGGGTGGCACCACCAGGAGTACGGCCATCGCGCACACGAGCGAGACCGACAGGCCTCCGACGAGGATCGGCCGTGCACGCCTCGTATCGCCGACCGCCCCGCCGGCCAGCAGCAGCACGGCAGTCAGCACGGAGACCAGGAGGATCAGCCCCTCGATCTCCGGCCGGGCGCGGATCGCCGCCTGCGTGGACGTGGCCATGGGCGCCATGACCTTGGGATCCATGCCGGCCGCGAACAGGGCCACCATGCCCGCAAGGAGGGCGCCGAACGCGCGGCGATCCGCGACGAGATCGCCGATGAAGGACGGGAGTGGGGGGCGGCGCATCGCGGCGATGCTAGCAGGCTCCTATGGCCACCGAGCCGCCCCCGGCGGCGGTCAGATCGGTTCGAACCTGGCCTGGAAGAACCGCAGGTAGCGTGGCTCGTGGACCATGCGCAGGCCGCGAGCTGTGTCACGGGCGTCGAAGCACGCCTTCACCGACTCGGCGACGACGTCCATGTGCGCCTGCGTGTACACGCGCCGCGGGATCGTGAGCCGGGTCAGCTCCAGCTTCGGGCGGTTGTGGTCGCCCGTCTGCGCGTTGCGGCCGGCGGACGCGATCCCGCGCTCCATGGACCGGATGCCGGAGTCCAGGTACAGCTCCGCGGCCAGCGTCTGGGCCGGGAACAGGTCCTGCTCGAGGTGCGGGTAGAAGCGCCGCGCGTCGAGGAAGATCGCGTGGCCGCCCACCGGCTCCACGATCGGGATGTCCCACTCCTGGAGCAGCTCGCCGAGGTACCGCACCTGGCCGACACGCGAGCGGACGTGCTCGTCGGAGACCGCCTCCTCGATGCCGATGGCGAGCGCCTCCATGTCGCGCCCGGCGAGGCCGCCGTACGTGTGGAGGCCCTCGTACACCACGACCAGGTTGCGCAACTCCTCGAACACCTCGTCGTCATTGACGGCCAGCCAGCCGCCGATGTTGACCAGGTTGTCCTTCTTGGCGGACATCCACGCGCCGTCCGTGTACGAGCAGAACTCGAGCAGGATCTCGGCGATGGACTTGGCCGCGTAGCCGTCCTCGCGCTCCTGGATGAAGAGCGCGTTCTCCACCATGCGGGTGGCGTCCAGCAGGAGCCTGATGCCGTTGCGCGTCGCACAGGGCCCGCAGGTCGCGGACGTTGGCCATCGAGACGGGCTGGCCGCCCGCCATGTTCACGGTCCCGGCGAGGGAGACGTAGGGGATGCGGTCGGCGCCGACCTCGTCGATGAGCGCCTGGACCTTCGCCAGGTCCACGTTGCCCTTGAACGGGTCCAGGTTCTGCGGGTCGTGTGCCTCGTCGACGATCACGTCGTGGAAGGTCGCCCCCGCCAGCTCCTGGTGGAGCCGCGTCGTCGTGAAGTACATGTTGCCGGGAATGTGATCGCCGGCCTTGATGAGCGTCTGGCTGATCAGGTGCTCCGCGCCCCGGCCCTGGTGCGTGGGGAGGATGTGGCGGTAGCCGTAGAAGCGCTGGACCGCCGCTTCCAGGTGGTAGAAGTTCCGGCTGCCCGCGTACGCCTCGTCCCCCAGCATCATCCCGGCCCACTGCCGGTCGCTCATCGCAGACGTGCCGGAGTCCGTCAGCAGGTCGATGTAGACGTCGTCCGACCTGAGCAGGAACGTGTTGTAGCCGGCACCTTCGAGAGCGGCCACCCGTTCCTCGCGGGTGGTCATCTTGAGGGGCTCGACCATCTTGATCTTCCAGGGTTCAGCCCAGCTGCGACGGCCGTGCTGCTGGCCCATGGTGTGGAGCGACTTGCCGGACATGGGTCTCCTCTGCCTTGCGTCGCGCGAGCGACGAGGACGCATGAGGCGGGGATCGGACGCGACTGCCGAAGCGCGATGGTGGCGCGGGGGCGGGGCGTCCGGCCGCCCGTGTTGTTACCCGGAGCGTACTCGCCGCGAGCGTGCGGCGCGACCCGTCCCGCGGCGCGCTGGCCCCGGTCGAGAAGGGTCGAGCCGCCTCGAGCGTGCCAACGATGATCCGCTTGCCCCTTGCGAACCGCACGCGAGCGAGCCAACGCTGGTGGCCCATCCACAGGAGGTATCCATGACCGCCAGGAGCGGGTTCAGCGCGGCCGAAGCGCAGGAGATCGCCGATCACCTCGGCATCGACTTCACCACCAGCCCGTTCGGGCTCGAGGAGTTCCGCTCGGGCCTCGACGTGGAGCTCGAGCATGGCCGGCGCGACCCGGCGACCAACGTGACCGGCGACGATCCGTACCTCACCGGGAAGATCGCGCTCGCCCACCTGACCGAGCTGCCGGACTACTACACGCGCCTCGCGGTGATGGAGGCCGAAGCCGAGGCCTGACGCGCCCCGGCCTCGAGGCGCAGGGCGCCAGGCCGGCGTCTACTCTCCGGCCGCGTCCTCCGCCGGAGCCTGCACCGTCACGACCCGCTCCTCCGCGCCACGCACGAGCGTCAGCTCGAGCGGGAAACCGGCGTCGCGCAGGACTTCGTGGAGCGTGTCCACGTCCGTGATCGGGCGGCCGGCGGCGCCGACCAGGAGATCGCCCTCGGCGATGCCCGCGGCCTCGGCCGGCGACCCGTCCTCGACGGCCCGGACGAGCACACCGTCCAGCTCGGGCAGGCCCACCGACCGGCGAAGGTGCCGGGCGACGTGCGCCGGAGCCACCGCGATCCCCAGCTGAGGCCGCTCGCGCGACTCGCCGCTGCCCAGCGCCTCGACCCTTGCCCGGAGCGAGGCGTCCGCGGGCAGCGCCAGGTAGAACCCCTCACCCACCCGGTTGGTGTTGAGGCCCACCAGGGCGCCGTCGGCGTCGAGGAGCGGGCTGCCCGACGAACCCGGCGCCAGTGGCGCGGTGTGCTCGAGCGAGCCGGAGATGCGCCGGCCGCCGGGCCCGCGGAACGCACGCTCCATGGACGAGACGAACCCGAACGACACGCGCGCACCGCCCGACGGGGTGGCGGCGGCAGCGAAGACCGCGGTCCCGATGGTGGTGGAGCCAGCCGACCATGCGATGGCCGGGACGCCGGTCGTATCGGCCTCGACGACAGCCAGGTCGCCGTCCCAGTCGACGCCCTTGACGGCGCCCCGCGTCACGCGGCCATCGACGAACCGCACGGTGACCTCGCCACCGTGGAGGTTGTGGGCGTTGGTGAGGATGCGGCCGTCGGCGATGACGACGCCGGAGCCGCGGAGACGGGAACCGATCCCGACGACGGACGGGCCGACGGCGACGGCGACCGCCGCGACGGCTTCCTGGAGCTCGCTGAGCACGGACATGGGGACGAACAGACCTCGATGGCGACCCGGCTCCGGGACGCGGGGCGGTCCGGTCGCACGGGTCAGTTGTTACTTGCGATCTGCAATCTACTATCGATCCACGACGTTGCGCAAGCCCCTCGCCTACCATTGCCGCGATGACCAACCCGACCGTCCCGCCGCTCCCGCCGAGCGCCCTCGCCGCCGCCCTCGATCGCGTGGGGGACCGCTGGAGCCTGCTGCTCGTCGAGTCACTCCTCGCCGGTCCGCACCGGTTCGGCGAATTGGCCGCGTCCGTCGGCGGCATCGCGCCCAACATCCTGGCCGCCCGCCTTCGCCGCCTCGAGCACGCCGGGATCGTGGTGGCCACGCCCTACTCGCACCGTCCACCGCGCATGGACTACGCCCTCACCGCGGACGGCAAGGAGCTCGGCGGGGCGCTGGCGCTGCTGGCCGGCTGGGGCGCCCGTCGTGGCGGCACCGGGGAACCGCTCCGCCACGAGGCCTGCGGCACGCCGCTCGAGGCCCGCTGGCACTGCCCGACCTGCGAGCGGCTGGTGGCCGGCGACGAGCCGGACGAGCTGACCCGCCTGTAGCCCGCGGGCGGACGGACCGGCGGGGCGGAGCCCGGCGGGAGCAGGTCCCGCCGCCGTCGGGGTGTCTTCGGCCCGTCAGCGGGCGGCGTCACGCACCGCGAGCGGGTCGAATGCCTCCGTCCGCTCGGCCACGGCGTCCGCGCCCAGGCGCGTCGCCTCCATACCCAGCGGCTGGTCCACGATCTCGCGCCAGCCGTGCTCCTCGAGGGACGCGAGCGTCGCCGACGCCGTCTCGATCGCGCGCCGGGCATGCTCGACCGCCCCGCCCGTGAGCTCCGGCCGCTCCCGCGACACGCGGAGACCGGCCGCCACCGCCAGCGCACCGCGGGTGACGCCCAGCGAGGGTGACCCCGTGGCCGGCAGGGTGGCGGAGAACCACGTCGACGTCACCGGCATCGGGCAGCAGGGCCGCCACGATCGCGTGCCACGTGGCGGCCGCCTCGGCCCCGAGCGGCGGCTCGATGAATGCCAGCGAGTGCTCCGGGAGCAGCGCCCGGCGGAGCGCGATCTCGGCGGCCGCCCGCGCGGGCGCCAGTGGCTCGTCCACGAGCCAGTCGGGCAGCGCTCCCACGCACACCGACGACGCCTCGAGACCACCTCGACGGGCGAGGGCGACCGCGACCAGCTGCAGCGCGAGGGCTCGGCCGGATCGTGTTGCGGGATCGGATGGCACGCCGGTCGCGAGATCGGGTGCGACGAGAAGCGGGCCCGCGGGCACGATGACCTGCGTCCCGGCCCGCGCCAGGATCCGGTGGGCGAACACGTGGTCGGCCAGCGCGCGATCGGGATCCACCCGTCCGGCGACGATCTCACGGACCGGATCAGCCACCACCCCGTCGATCCGCTCGAAGGCGGCCACCACGGCCTGGTCCGGCGCCGCGAGGGCCGGGGTGTCGGTGACCAGCCGCACGTACCCGCGCCGGCGAGCGGCGGCCTCGTCCACGGCCCGGCGCAGCACGGACAGCGCGCGCTGGGAGCCGGTGGGGATCGGCTGGCCCGAGGCGTCATGGGAGTCCAGGCCGCCGCGCGAGGACGGCGCGGCCTGCCACGTGTCCAGGGCGGCACCGGCGCGCGCCATCCGCTCTGCCAGCTCCCGGCTGGGCGGGACATCCACGCGCAACAGCGTGGCCCCGGCGCCGATCGCGGCCGTCGCCTCGTCCAGGGCGTCGATGATGGCCGGCGCAGTCAGCACCGCGCCCAGCCACGGCCGCGGGCCGTCCCCCAGGAGCGCCACGAGCTCCCGACGCGCGGTCCGGTTGGCGTCCACGCGGTCCAGCGCCGCACCGGCCAGCCGGGTCGCGTCGGCCACCGCGATCGCTCGCCTGTCGGGCTCCGCCAGCAGCTCCGCCTCCAGGCCCAGGTCCACGTTGCCGGCCGCGATCTCGCGCGCCAGCTCCATCGGTGCCAGGTCGTACTCGGCCATGGCCATGGCAAACGGAAGGGCGATGCCGCCGCCCAGGCGGCGCGGGTCCGGGGCGAGGTAGCGCTCCACGACCTCCGCCGCGAGCGGACGGCCCGACCGGTCCAGCCCGCCGACGCCGAACATCCGCAGGATCGCGCGCTCCTGCCCGACGGTGGTGGTCGTGGCCGCGGCGGCGCCCCAGGCGGATGCCAGCGCGGATGCCCGCTCGCGCAGGGCATCGAGTTGGCGGCCGTCCCCGAACAGCGTCATGGAAGGAGTATGGCGGGCGGGCAGGACGCCGATCAGCCCGGCTCGACCGGGTCGATGGAGCCTGTGGGGTCGACGGGCGAGCCCGCGTCGATGGAGGCGGCCGGGTCGACGGAGGCCTCGGGCCCGGTCCGCGCGGGATGCCCGATCCAGACGTGGCCGTCCTCGAAGCGTTCCGACTTCCAGATCGGCGCCCGTGCCTTCGTCTCGTCGATTGCGTACCGCGCCGCCTCGAACGCCGCGTCGCGATGGGGCGAGGCCGCCACCACAGCCACCGAGACGTCGCCCAGCGGCACCGACCCGGTGCGATGGACGATCGCCAGGTGCAGGACGCCCCAGCGGGCCTCGATCTCGTCCGCGATCTGCCCGAGCACCCCCAGGGCCATCGGCTCGAAGGCCTCGTAGTCCAGGGCCTCCACCGCGCTGCCCTCGTTCGCGGTCGCGAGCGCTTCCTGCCCGGGGGCGGGCGTGCCCGGAGTCACGCGGGTCCGGCCCAGGAACGCGACCACTCCCCCATCCTCGTCCGTGGCCAGGCGGCCGATGAGCTCCGCCAGAAGGCTCTCCGGGATCGGTTCGGCCCGGATCTCGAGGATCCGGCGGTCCGCGATCCGCCGGCCCGCATCGGCATCGACGTCCGCGCCCCCGCTGACGGGCGGGATGCAGGCCACCTCGTCCCCATCCGCCAGCATGGTGTCCGGCTTCGCGTACGTGCCGTTGACAGCGAAGCGGAGCGACTTGCGCCCGGGGGCCAGGGCAGGCACGGTCGCCACGATCGCGGACCAGGCGTCCTCGACCGTGGACCCGAGCGGCACCTCGACGCGCAGCTCCTTCATGCCCGCGGCCTCGCGCTGCATCGCGAACAGGCGGACCTTGATACGCAACGGCGGCAGGACGCTCATGTGCGAACCTCCATTCAGACCAGCAGCCCGGCGCCGAAGTAGAGGCCGGCCGCCAGGATCGTACCCGCCAGGATCGTCCCGACGTTGATGTAGTGCAGGCCCGTCGCCGACTCCATCGACCGTGTCCGCGCCGTCTGCAGCGCCGCCCACGACACCACGAGCGGGAACACGAGTCCCACCAGCAGCCTGAGCCACACGAACAGCGCCCACGGCCCGAACAGCGCCGCGAAGGGTCCGCCCTCGGCGCCCGGCCCCGCCCCGGTCCCCACCCAGAGCACGAACAGGACGACCTGCAGCGCGACCACCCACAGCAGCCCCAGCGAGACGCGGACCAGCGGTGCCTCCGGCAGCTTGGGCGTGACCAGGTACCAGTGCCCCAGGATCATCGCGCCGAAGACGCCGCCGGCCGCCAGCGACAGGACCACGAGCTGGAGCGTGAGCATCGCGACGCCTATCGGGCTGCCGCCCCACGTGAGGCCGCCCAGCAGGAGGGCCGCCAGGCCGGCGACCGCTCCAGCGACACCCGGGACGACGGCACGCCCTCCCCGCGAGATGACGATCGTCGTGGCCAGGGCCAGGATCACGAACACGACGAGGGCCGCGCGCCGGGCGCCGTCGAACGCAGGGTCGGCCGTCACGGGCGAGCCGGCGGAGATGGCCGGCAGCGCCGTGTCCGAGAGGTAGGCCAGGGCCCCGAACCCCGTCGCGCAGATCGCGGTGAACGCGAGGTATCCCTTCGTTGCGGCCGTGCGCAGGCGCGCGAACGCGACCAGCACGAACGACCCGACCGCGAGTCCGGTCAGGACCGTCCAGTTGACGAGCGCGAGGTTGGAGGCGATCTGCTCCGCGGGCACGGCCGGAGTGTAGCCGCCGACGCCCCGGCGCCGGATAATGGGAGTCGGCGCCGGACAGTGGGTGCCCGGGCCGACCGGGGGACGGTGCAGCAGGACGGCCGCCGGGCGGCAGCAGGAGGCTTCGATGTCGATCGGGCGGGACACATCCATCACGTGGCTCGGACATGCGGCCGTCGAGATCGCGACGCCGGGCGGGAAGCGCGTCCTGATCGATCCCTGGCTTGGCAACCCGATGAGCCCGAGGTCCGCCGACACCGTGGACCGGTGCGACCTCCTGCTCGTCACCCACGGGCACGGAGACCACATGGGCGACGCGATCGCCCTGGCGGCCCGGCTGCGACCCGCCTGGCCGTGCATCCACGAGATGAGCCTGTGGCTCTCGCGACGGCTCCCGGGCGGCGCCGACCAGCTCACGGGCATGAACAAGGGCGGCACCGTCGAGGTCGCGGGCCTGCGGGTGTCCATGACCGGGGCCGAGCACTCCGCCGGCGACTGGAACCCGGACGGCGGGACCACGCTCTACCTGGGCGAGCCCGCCGGGTTCGTCGTCGAGATGGAGAACGGGTTCCGCGTCTACCACGCCGGCGACACGGCGGTGTTCGGCGACATGGCGCTCATCCGGGAGCTGTTCAAGCCGGACCTCGCGCTGCTGCCGATCGGCGGCCACTACACGATGGACCCGGTCGCGGCCGCGCTGGCGGTGGAGCTGCTGGGCGTGAGCCACGTGGCACCGATCCACTGGGGCACGTTCCCGCTGCTCGCGGGGACCCCGGCTCAGCTGGAGGCGGCGGTGCGGGCCCGCGGGCTGTCGGCGGAGGTGATCGCCTGGGCGCCGGGGGACACGATCAGCTGAGGGGCCGGGGGGCGGCGTTCGGCGACGACGGACCCGCCGGGAGGACTCCGTGTCAGCCGGGGATGACAGAGGCTATTGCAGCGACGATCTTCTTGGCGTCCAGCATGCCGTAGTCGAACACGAACACTTGACCATCATTCATGGTCACCACTGCCTGTTTCAGCAACCACTTCTTGGTTGCCTTCACCTGGGCGATCTCAGCTACCGGCAACTCCACCCGCGCCTCGTCGTCGTTCGAGTAGCGATACACAGTGTGGCCGCCGGCCGCTGCAAAGGACCCGACGCTGAGGAAGATGGCCTTCACGACTGTCCTGTTGCTCGATTCGTAGAGCGACACGAAGGTCACCTTCTCATCGGTGACGGCCAACTTGCCCGTGTACCGGCCACCTTCCTCTGGGAGGTAGTTGACCGCCCACTCGCCGAGTTCTTGCGCCATGTGGCCGCCCTTCTTCCATCAACGTGCACAGTTGCCGGTTCCGGCCACATCGTAGGTGGCTCAGACGGCCTCCACCTGGCGATATCGATCAGAAGCTCCCTCGCCACCATCCAACCCATCGGAGCCTGCCACGGCATGGGCGACGCCCCCGTCTGGTAGGCGATGCCCTGGGCCGCCAGCATCCCGGTGGCGCCGGAGCGGGGCGGCGGGAGCAGGCCCGGCGATCTACCCGGCAGGGCGCTACGCGTCGGCCCGGTCCCTCCGCCACAACCTCCCGGCCACCCAGCCGGCAGCGAGCCCGATGAACAGGCCCATCAGGTTGTCCACACGTCCGCGCTCTGGCACGCGCGGCCCAGCGGCGTGGCGACGAGCTGGAAGCCCTCGACTGCGAACGGCAGGATGACCGCTCCAGCGACGATCGGCCACCGATACGGCGAGCGCGGCAACATGCCGATCAGCATTCCGAGCGGGATGAACAAGAGGACATTCAGGCTCGTGTCGTCGAGGTGCAGATACGCCGACCACGGCGCCGGCCCCAGCCGGGACAGGTCGCATCCCGCGGCCCCTTGGGCGCCGTACAGCACTGCGTCACGGCTCGGCGTGATCGTTGCGGCAAGGACGACGCCCAGGCTCATCATGAGCAGGATCGCCAGCGCGCGGGAGACGCGCAATCTCCCGGCGACCCGGCTCGACAGGGCCAGCGCGAGCACGATCGAGACGACGATGCCCGGCAGGAACCCGATGTAGTCGCCGAGTCCGTTGATGGGATCGCGGAACCACCTCAACGCAGGCGAGCGCCGTCCAGGATGGCTCCCAGAGCCGCGACCACGCGCCCGACGTCCTCGGCCGTCATACCGGGCCAGATCGGCAGCGAGATCACGCGGTCGTATTCCCGTGTCGCCACCGGGTAATCCTCCGGGCGCGTGCCCCAGTGCCTCCGGTAGTACGGGTGCAGGTGGAGCGGGATGAAGTGGACGCTGGCACCGATCCCTGCCTCGCGGAGGGCCGTCATAACCGCCGCCCGATCGACGCCCAGTCGGTCGAGCGCCAGGCGAACGACGTAGAGATGCCAGGCGTGCGAGCCGTCGCGGGTGTCCTCCGGCAGGTCGAGCAGGTCAGACGCGGCCGACGCGCGGAACCCATCCGTGTATGCGGCGGCGATCGACCTGCGCGCGGCGAGAAGCTCCTCGGCCCGCTCCAGCTGGACGAGCCCGAGAGCCGCAGCGATGTCGGTCATGTTGTACTTGTAGCCGGCGTCCTCGATCTCGTAGTACCACGATCCGCTCGCCGTGTACCGGTTCCATGCGTCGCGGCTGATTCCGTGGAGTGACATCACGCGCGCCCGGGCTGCGATCGCGTCGTCATCGGTGACCAGCATCCCGCCCTCGCCGGTCGTGATCGTCTTCGTGGCATAGAAGGAGAATGCGCCGGCGCGCCCGATCGTGCCGGCATAGCGCCCCGCCGGGCCCCCGATCCGGCTGGGGAACGCATGCGCCGCATCCTCGACGACCGCGATACCGCGGTCCCCGAGCAATGAGACCAGGCGCTCGATCTCGCACGGCATTCCGGCAATGTGCACGGCCACGACCGCCCTGTGTCCGTGGCGTGACCGCGGCCAGGATGGCCTCTGGCGTGGCGTTGAGCGTCTGTCGATCGACGTCGACCAGGACCGGCCGTGCGCCCCGGTAGGCGACGACCTCGGCGCTGGCGGCGAAGGTCCAGGTCGGGACGATGACCTCATCGCCGGCCCCTACGCCGAGCGCCTCCAGCGCGAGGTGCAGGGCGGCCGTCGCCGAGTTCAGGGCGACGGCGTGCCGACTGCCGACGACCGCCGCGAACCGCTCCTCGAACAGCTTCGCCCGCGGCCCGGTCGTGAGCCAGCCCGAGTCGAGGACCTCGAGGACCGCGTCCTTCTCGCGCTGGGTGATCGACGGACGCGCGAACGGCAGGTATGGACGGGTGTCCGATTCGGTCACTGGAGAGCGGCGCCTGCCGCCCCAGATGCCCCCAACCAGCCGTGGGTGATCTCGGCGATGCCGCGAGGACCCGCCACCGGCTGTCCGGCGACCTTCCTCGAGGACATCGGCCACCCGTCGTGCGCCCGTACGTAGGTGAGCAGCGCCTGGCCCAGCATCTCCTCGTCGTCGCCGGTCGCCAGCGCCATCAGCCGGGCCACATCCCCGCGGATGTCGGTTGGCGACGGCGGCGCGATCGCGCGCAGGACCTTCTCGCTGGGTGTGGGCCGGACCTGCTCTACGTCGTAGAACAGCTCCTCGTGAAGCTTCTCGCCAGGCCGCAGGCCGACGATCTCGAAGGGCTGGGTGTCGGGATCGCGCCCGGCGAGCCGGACGAGGTCCCGGGCAAGGTCCATGACCCGGACCGGCTCGCCCATGTCCAGCACGAACAGGTCCCCGTCGGTGCCGAGCGCGGCCGCATCGAGGATCAGCCACGCGGCTTCGGGGATCGTCATGAAATACCGGGTCATGTCGGGATGCGTGACGGTGAGCGGTTCTCCGTTCTCCAGCTGCTCCTGGAAGATCGGCACGACGCTCCCCGTGGAGCCCAGGACATTCCCGAAGCGGACCGACACGTACGGGCGCCCGGTGCGGTGGGCCGTGTCGGCCACGAGCATCTCCGCGATCCGCTTGCTGGCGCCCATCACGCTTGACGGCCGGACGGCCTTGTCAGTCGACACGAACACGAAGCGGTCCACTCCAGCCGCCGCGGCCGCGTCGAGCATGACCCTCGTGCCGCCGATGTTCACGTGTGTGGCGTCCGACGGGTGCTCTTCCATCATCGGCACGTGCTTGTACGCGGCGGCATGGAAGATCACGCTCGGCCGCTCCGCGGCGATGAGCCGGTCCATGGCCGGCCTGCTGGCGACATTCGCAAGGTGGATCCTGAGGTCCCCGCTCCCGTGCCCGCGATTGCGACGCGCGCTCAGCTCGCGCTGGACCATGTAAAGCGAGCTCTCCGCCCGATCGACCAGGATCAGACGACGGGGTCCGAGCGCCCACGCCTGGCGGGCAAGCTCCGATCCGATCGACCCGCCGCCACCGGTGATGAGCACGGTCTGATCACGGATGATCTCCTCGACTCCGGCAGCGTGCTCCGTGACCATCGGTCGCCGCAGGAGGTCCTCGACGCGGACCCGGCGGACGCGGTAGGCATCCACGCTCCCGTCGAGCAGGTCGCTCACCGACGGGACGGTGCGAACCTCGAGGTTCAGCGCAAGCGCGGCGTCGAAGACCTGCCGGACTGCGCTCCCCGGCGCGCCGGGCATGGTGATGAGCAGGGTCAGCGCCTCCGTCTCGGCCACGGCGCGCTGCAACGATTCGAGCCCGCCGAAGACCGGCAAGCCAGCCACGATCCCGCCCGCAAGGCTCGGGTCGTCGTCGAGGAACCCGACCGGGCGGACACCCGCGTCCGGGTCCCGGGCCGCGGAGCGAGCCAGCAGGACGCCAGTGCGGCCGGCGCCGTAGAGCAAGGTCGCCCGGCTGTCGTCGACATTCGTTCGATCGCTCGGCCTCGCCTCAGATGCGGCGCGGATCCCAAAGCGCACGCCGCCGAGGATCGCGGTCGCCAACAGGAGCTCGATCAGCCAGAACGAACGCGGGAACCCATCGGCCCACGTGGCGTGGACCAGCAGGTACGAACCGTAGAAGATCACGATCGCGATCCCAGAGCCGATGGCGGTCGCTGCCACGATCCGCTCCAGGTCGGACACGGTCGCAAAGCGCCAGCGCCGGCTGTAGAGGCCTACGCGGACGTTGGTCGTCGTGCGGACGGCAAGCAGGAGGCCGACGACGAGGAGGAAGTTGGGGACGAGGAATGGCGCGGTGACCCGGTCGAAGCGGAGGGCGAGGGCAATGTAGGAGGCGACGACGATCCCGATCAGGTCGATGACGAGGAGGTGGCGCCCGCGCAGATAGCCGACAATTGGAAGACCGGCGCGATCGGACGACAGCCGTGACGGCCTGAACGCCGCTCCGTCGCGGTGAGGCGCGGAGGGGACAGGACCCAGCGAAAGCGGTGCCCGGATCGAGCGGCGGACAGCCAATAGACCCCCTTCTGTCGATGCGCCTCGGTGGACTAGCGTCATCCTTCGCCGAGATGACGCCGAAACTCGGGGGACCTGTTCTAGCCGGCTTGTGCCCCGAGTGCGTTCGGATCTGTACGTTATGCCAATCCGCGCGGCCCGCCT
Organism: uncultured Chloroflexia bacterium; assembly: GCA_963766735.1. Lineage (GTDB taxonomy): Bacteria > Chloroflexota > Limnocylindria > Limnocylindrales > CSP1-4 > CAIXZV01. The sequence goes on along the minus strand of CAVYBU010000025.1, from coordinate 44,766 downwards.
AGTACCATTGGCTGCCGTGTTCGTGCTCAGGAGCACATAACCGTTGCGCGAGCGCACCGCTGATCGCCCGGAAGTCAAGGGTCCCGCGGCGGATTCCTCAGTATCCTCGGCACGTGGCGTCCGGCGGGTACACGACCATCGCCGGCGCCCGGGGAGCGGACGATTTGGACTTGAAGCGCCTTGTTGATCTTACCCTCGGCTCGATCGCGCTCGCAATCGCCGCGCCGATCCTCGCCGGGGCTGCGATGGCGATGCGTCTGTCGGGGGACCGCGGACCCTTCTTCTTCCGCGCCTCGACGGGTTGGCGAAGGCGCCAGGGCCTTCACGATCCTGAAGGTTCGGACGATGACCCCGAGCTCAGATGGGGCGAGAGTGACCATGGCTCGGGATCCGCGGGTGACGCCGTTGGGCCGGGTCCTCCGCCGCTATCCGGATCGACGAGCTTCCGCAGTTGGTCAACGTCGTTCGCGGAGAGATGTCGCTCGTCGGGCCGCGCCCCGAGGATCCCGCCTACGTAGACCTATCCAATCCTCTGCATCGGCGCGTCTTCTCGGCCAGACCGGGCATCACTGGCCTGGCTCAGCTCGAGTTCCACAACGAGGCGCAGCTCCTGGTCGGCCCCGACGCAGAGCGCCGATATCGCGAGGAGATTCTCCCGGCGAAGCTCAGGCTGGATGCGGAGTACCTCGATCGCCGGACGACACTGTTGGACCTGCAGATCCTCCTGAAGACAGTCTGGACCGTCGTTCGCTGAGGCGCGTAGTACTTGCGGCGGGCTGCGTTCAGGACAATCGGCCGATAGGTATGGTTGACGGTCCCGGATATGGTGGTCGATGATTCGTGATGCGCCGTTCGCGCTGAGGCTCAGAACGCCCCGCACGCTGGTCAGAGAGAGTGACGCCCCGTGGATCTCCGCCGACTGATCGCCATGACTCGGACATGGCTCCCGCTCATGGTGGTGGCCGCATTGTTGGCCGGCACCGCCGCATTCGTCGTCAGCAACCTCCAGCAGAAGGTCTACGAGGCGAAGGCGACGCTGATCGTCGGCCAGGCGCTCTCGGCCGCGAACCCCGACTACACCCAGTTCCTCGTCGCGCAGAACCTGTCGGCGACGTACGCGGCGATCGCGAAGACCCGGCCGCGGCTCGAGAGCGTGATCGAGGATCTCGGCCTCGAGACAACGCCCAGCGAACTCGAAACGAGAGTGGCCGTCGACTCGCCCCGCGACAGCACCCTGCTCTCAATCACCGCGCAGGACACGGTCCCGGCTCGCGCCGCTGCCATCGCAAACGCATTGGCTGAACAGTTGATCGCCGTCTCACCCCAGATCCAGGGCCGCGAGGCTGCCTTCCTGAAATCGATCGATCAGGATCTCGTGGCCACCCAGGACCTCATCGAGGCGACCCAGGTACGAGCAGACGCCCTCATCGCGGTCGAGGATCGGACCGCGGACCAGGAGACGGAGCTGCAGGCCCTCGAGGGACGCTTGGCCAGCCTGCGTTCGACATACGCGACGCTGCTCTCCTTCTCATCGGGGACCGCCACCAACCTGCTCACGGTCGTCGAGCCGGCCGACACTCCGACTTCGAATATCCTGCCGAGGACCCTCCTGAACACGCTCCTGGCCGCGTGCCTGGGACTGCTCGTTGTCGCCGGCATCGCATTCCTGGCTGAGCAGCTTGATGATTCCATCAAGGACGCCGAGGCCGTCCAGGAGGTCACCGGACTGCAGCACCCTGGGGACGATCGCCGGCACGAAGACCACGCTGGCGACGGCGTGAGTTCTATCAGCTCGCCGTCATCCTCTTCCCGCGGTCGAGCGTCGCCGAGGCGTATCGCACGCTGCGCGCGAACGTCGAGTTCGCCTCGGTGGATGCGCCGCTGCGGCACCCTGCTCGTCACGAGTGCGACCCCGGGCGAGGGCAAGACCGTTACGGCGTCGAACCTCGCCGTCGTCTTCGCGCAGGCCGGACGAACTGTCGTCCTGGTGGATGCGGACCTCCGGAAGCCGGGGCTGCACCTCATGTTCGACCTGCCCAACATCCACGGCCTGACGACGCTGCTGCGCGACGACGCGGTGACCATCGACGCGATTGCCCAGGCGACCGAGCAGCCCAACCTTCGGGTCCTGACCACCGGCCCGCTACCGCCGAACCCGGCCGAGCTGCTCGGGTTCGCATCGCATGCAGGTCGTCCTGGGACGTCTGCAGCAGAGTGCCGACCTCGTCATCTTCGACAGCCCGCCACTCCAGGCGGTCACGGACGCCGCGGTGTTGAGCTCATTCGTCGGACGGGACGCTCCTCGTCATCGACGCGGGGCGGAGTAGACGGCGGGTCGTCCGTTTGGCGCAGGAGTCGCTGGTGAGGGCCGGGGCGAAGACCCTCGGCGCCGTTCTCAACCGGGTTCCGGCTCATGCCCACCGAGGGTACGGTGGATACTACGGAGACAAGCAAGAGCCCATGGAGTGGGCCCAGGGTGTCGGCGCACCGGGCGGTGCCGTAGATTCGAATGTTCCGCCTGCTCGCGTGCCCGGGCAAAGCTGAACACGGACGGACGCGCCCGGCTTGCTTCCCCACAAAGCACGATGACACTAGACCCTTCCGCCCAACCGAGGGTCACGCTCGTGGTGGCAATGCGGAACGAGGGCCTGAGCATCAAGCGATGTCTTTCGTCCATCGCCAATCAGGACTACCCCTCGGACCGCCTCGAGGTGCTCGTGTATGACGGGGATTCGACCGACGACTCGATGGAAATCTCCCGTGCATTCGCGATCGGGCGAGATGGCTGGGCAGTGCACACGAATCCGCGTCGTGTTCAGGCGGCGGCGTGGAATGCGGGCATCCGAGCTGCGTCCGGCGAGGTCATCGGGATCGTCAGCGGTCACGCGGAACTCGCGTCGGGATACGTACGGAGCGCGGTTGACGCTCTTGAGCGGATGGGAGCCGATATCGTCGGTGGTCCGGTCCGGGCCGTGGCCGACACGCGGATCGGAGCCGCGATCGCGATCGCGACCAGCACCCCGTTCGGCGTGGGTGGAGCACGTCATCACTACCTGACAGAGCCGGCCTACGTCGACACCGTCTTCATGGGCGTCGCCCGGCGCGAGACATGGCTGCGTTACCCGTTCAACGAGGAGTTCGTTCGAAACCAGGATGACGAGCTGAGCTACCGGCTTCTCGATGACGGTGGGCGGATCGCCTGCGACCCGGCGATCGAGAGTTGCTACCGGAGTCGGTCAACGCTCGGCGCCCTCTGGCGCCAGTACTTCGACTATGGGTGCTGGAAGGTCCGCGTCCTCCAGGAGCATCCGCGTCAGGCCCGAGTCCGCCACATCGTCCCACTTGCTCTGGTGACCACGCTCGGTGGAGGTGCCATCCTGGGCGTCACCTCACATAGGGCTCGTTCCGGGACCGCATTGGCGCTCGGCGTGTACGCGGTGACAACCGCCGGTGCGGCAGCCCGCTACCGCGATCGGAAGAGCCCCCTGTCGGCTGCGTTGCTGGCCGCCACATTCCCTGTTATGCACTTCGCCTACGGCATGGGGATGCTTGGCGGCGTGTGGCGTTTTCGACACTCATTTGGGTGGGGGCTGCGCGCTGCACGGCAAGCCGCCTTCGCAAGCCGAGTTTCCAGGAAGCCGGCCGCTGCCACTACGTCCGTGGTCGAACCGCCGATGGAGGCGGCCCATCGACGCGCCGAACCTGAGCCCCCGCCGTGAGCCAGGATTTGGCCCACCGCCGAATACCCGTGGGTCGGCGATCCGGTCGGCAGCACTTTCTTCCAAATCCAAGCGCCGCTGCCAGCCTAATCCAATCGTAGCTGCGCCCCATCGACCCACACCGCCGCCTCGAAGGTCAACCGCTCGCCGGGCGGCAGCGCCGGAGCACCGCCAAGTCCACCGCAACCCGTACGGGGACCGCCGTTTCGGACACGCGGGTGGGCACGATCGTTCTCGACCTCCGGCGGATCCGCGACGGCTCCTACCTGCCTTCCCCTCGAATCCGTCGGCGACCTCGGAAATGGCAACCCCCGCGTTGACATTCCCGAGTTCTCCCGACACTTGTCGCGTCAGGCCGAGTGGAGCCGCGCCCGGTTCCACCAGTCGACCCAGCGGGGCGTCGCGATTTCGACGTGTTCGACGTTTCGCCAGGGCTTGTGGCGCTCGATGAGCTCGCCCTTGAACCGCCGTTCACCGACTCGGCCAGGCCGTTGCCGTGGGAGTCGCCCCGGCTGGCCACCGAGCTCACCGCCTCAGCCTCGGCGAGCCGCTCAGTGTAGCGGACCACCGGTACTGGACGCGGTCGGAGTGGTGGACGACGCCGCCCAGGTCAGGCCCCGGGACCACAGCGCCATCTCGAGCGCGTCAAGCGCGAGACTCGAGCTCGCGGATCGGGTCGCGGTCGGCGGTGGACAGGCCGCGTCGGGTGCCGGCGTCGATCTCGGCCTGGTCGACCCAATGCCGGAGTGACTCGGGCCCGATGCCCTGTTGCTTCGCGACCTTGCCCACGGCACCGTGGCGCTGGCCGCTCTGCTCAGCGATGGTCTCGGCCACCAGCCGGGCGGCCTGCTCCTTCAGCATGGGGGTACCATTCGGCGGTGCTCGTGATCGTTGACGCGGGGCTGGGCAATGTCGCCTCAGTCCGGAACATGCTCGACCGGTTGGGGCATCGTGCTGAGCTCCGCTCGTCACCGAGCGGTCTCGACGCGAACGACCGCTATATCCTCCCCGGGGTGGGCTCCTATGACGAGGGAGTCCACCGACTGCGGGATTCTGGGTGGTTCGATCATCTGCGGGCACTGCCCTCCTCCACACACCTGCTCGGCATCTGCTTGGGCATGCAGTTGCTGGGCGAATCAAGTGAGGAGGGCGACGCGCGTGGGCTTGGTCGCGTGCCCGCCCGATTCGAGCGGTTCACGGCCTCATCGCTACGAGTTCCGCACATGGGGTGGAACCGCGTGATCCCGATCGGGAACGACCCGATCTTCGACCCAGGCCTACCCCAACTCCGCTACTACTTCACCCACTCCTATCGTGCTGTGTGTGACGACCCGTCGCTGGAGATCGGGAGAACTCATTACGGTGTGGAGTTCACGTCCGCGTACCGGCGTGCGAACACCCGCGGAGTCCAATTCCATCCGGAGAAGAGCCATCGGTTCGGCATGTCCCTCCTCTCCCGCTGGGCTGAGCTACCATGCTGAGCAACCGAGTGATCCCGGTGCTCCTCGTGAAGGATCACGGGCTGGTGAAGACCACGGGATTCGATCAGCCGACCTACGTCGGAGACCCCATCAACGCCATCCGGATCTTCAACGAGAAGGAGGTCGATGAACTCGCCCTGCTCGACATCAACGCGACCCCGATGGATCGGGGGCCCAACTTCGAGCTCGTGCAGGATGTGGCGTCGGAGTGCTTCATGCCTTTGGCCTACGGAGGCGGAATCCGAGGCCTTGACGACGCGAAGAGGCTCTTCAACCTAGGGGTGGAGAAGGTCATCCTTCGCTCCACGGCAGCGACCAACCTTCCCGCCGTGACTGCCATCGCCACTTACGCTGGCTCCTCGTCCGTGACCGTCTCTATCGATGTGCTCCGAGGCCGGTTTGGCCGCAGCTCCGTCTTCTGCCCAGGTAGCGATCTCCACGGCAGTCTCGACTGGGTCGGCCACCTACGCCGAGCGATCGACGCGGGCGCCGGCGAGATCCTGCTCAACTCCGTCGACCGTGACGGAAGCATGGCAGGAATGGACACAGGCCTGATCTCGGAAGCCGCCGACGCAACGACGGTGCCACTTGTCGCTGTCGGCGGGGTTGGGTCATTGGCCCACATCAAGGAAGCGATACGAGCCGGCGCCGACGCCGTGGGATGCGGATCGTTCTTCGTCTTCCATGGCCCCCGGCGAGCGGTTCTGATCACCTACCCCGGCTACGCCGTTCTCTCCGGACTCTTGGGGACCGTCGATGACTCAGCTTGATTACCAAGTCTGCACCTCCTGTGTCATGGACACTACCGATCCACTCATCGAGTTCGACGACAACGGACGATGCAATCACTGCCGGGACTTCGAGGGCCTTCGCGGGACGGTCTGGTTCCCCGACGAAGAGGGTGCTCGCAGGCTCGAACGCACCATCGATCGTGTCAGGCGCGAGGGCGTGGGGAAGGAATACGACTCGATACTTGGGATTAGTGGTGGGGTCGACAGTTCCTTCCTTGCCGTCCAGGCGCACGACTGGGGACTCCGTCCCCTCGTGGTGCACATCGACGGCGGCTGGAACAGTGAGCTGGCAGTACAGAACATCGAAAGAGTCATCACCTACTGCCGCTACGACCTGCATACCCACGTGGTGAACTGGGAGGACATGCGCGAACTGCAGTTGTCCTACCTCCGGTCTGCTGTGGCCAATCAGGATGTCCCCCAGGATCACGCGTTCTTCGCCGGCCTCTATCGGTTCGCAGTTGAGAACGACATCCGCTACGTCATCAACGGCGGGAACGCCGCGACCGAGGGCATCTACCCCCGCGCTTGGGAGGGCGCGGCTATGGACGCCCGGAGCCTGAAGGCCATCCACTCCCAGTTCGGGACACAGCCTCTTGCCGAATACCCGATCATCACCTTCAGCCAGTACTTCTTCTGGTACCCGATCGTGAAGAGGATGACACCACTGAGGCTCCTGAACTACCTTCCGTACTCTCGGAGTAACGCGGTAGCGGAATTGGAGCGGATCGGCTGGCGGGCGTATCCACGGAAGCATGGTGAAGTCGCTCTTCACCAGGTTCTTCCAGAACTACTACCTGCCGACGAAGTTCGGCTACGACAAGCGTCGGCCGCATCTGTCAACCCAGATCGCATCCGGAGCGATCACTCGTGATCGGGCACTTGATCTCCTCACCGAGCCGCTCTACGACGCCGATGAACTCCGGCGCGACCGCCAGTACATCTGCAGGAAGCTGCGCATCAGCGAGTCGGATCTCGATGAGTTGATGAGCCTTCCCATCCACCACTACACGGAGTTCGACAACTGGGATAGGCCTTATGCTCGGCTGAAGTCGGCGCAATCCCTCATCGGGCGTCTCACTGGCCGGCCCATCGCCGTCTACCGCTGACACCAACGGGCACGCCCGCATCACTGGGAAACAGAACGAATGGAACTCCTGATCGTCACGTCCTCGTGGCCGAACGTGACCGTCCCGGAGTTCCTAGATGACGAAATCCGTCATCTAGCGGGGGCCTTCAACCGGATTGTCGTCGCACCGATGCGCCCAAGAGCAGCGCTCACCCCCCTTTGCCCCAACAGGTGAGAGTGGACTACACGCTTGCGCAACACCTGGAGCGCACGCGGTTGAAGTGTTCTCACTCTTCCCGCCGGCTGACTGCGGCCGTGCGAGGCGCTCGGCCGAACCGGCACGGTTTCGGCTTCTCCGCAGGAGACCTGGTCGCTGACTGGCGCAATCGGGCATGGATCCGATCAAGCCTGATTGGGCGATCCAATTCCACGTCCGTGGCCAACTGGGCGGCGCGATTGCCGGCGCCCGATGTCGCGTACACCTTCTGGCTCAGCCCTGCGACGGTGGGGCTGCGGGATGCGTGGCCCGATGTGCCGCTCGTCAGCAGGGTCCACGGTGGCGACCTCTACCCCGCCCAGCACGGGTGGCGCTCGATCCCCTTCCAGGAGGCTGCTGCTCGATCCGTCGACCGGCTCGCGACTGTGTCCTTGGATGGGCGTGAGAACCTGGTCGGCCGGTTCCCCGAGTTGGCGTCTCGGATCGTCGTGCGCCGGCTGGGGATCGTTGACCTAGGTGGGCCAGCACCGCGATCGAGGCGCGGAGCAATGCGCCTCCTCAGCGCCTCGTCCATCGACCAGAACAAGCGAGTGCCGCTCATCTGGGACGTCGCCTGCGAGCTGGCGCGTTCAGGCTCGGAGGTGGAGTGGACTCACTACGGGGACGGCCCCGGGAGGGCAGAACTGGACCAACTCGTCGGCAGTGGACCGCGGCAGCTCACCGTTGCGATCAAGGGGCACGTTCCCGCCGAGGTGGTCCATCGGGAGCTGCGTTCCGGCAACCACGATGTCTTCATCAACCTCTCGCTCTCGGAGGGTGCTCCGGTCTCCCTCATGGAGGCGCAGTGTGTCGGAATGCCAGTTGTCGCCACCGCCGTCGGGGGCACCCCGGAAGTTGCCCCAGCACGGTTCAATGAATTGGTATCCGCAGAAGATGGGGTGTCCACACTGGCGCAAGCAATCCTACGTGCGTACGCACGTCCCGCTGAGGAAGGAGCGGCACGGCGAGATCACTGGGCCCGGAACTACCGTGCTGACGATGTCTACCCTGCATGGGCCCAGGAACTGCGGGAGTTGTGCGTCTCCCGACGAATAAATCGGCCCACAGATCCCTAGAAGGTGGGAGACTTCCACGCACGTGGATCCTGATCCAGCTTCCGAGCCTCAAGGTGCGGGTCACCTGCGGATTCAGTACCGCGATCAGCCAAGACAGATCATCGGAGATTTCGAGCATCCCCGCCCAGTCACTGCCGGCCCAGTTCCTCGCAGCCTACATCCACTCGACGGAGGTACCTTCACCCCGGAGCGCGAAGAGGATCAGCGTCGATCGGATCTCGCCCGCCCGTCCGTCGCAGAGCGTTGATCAGGTGGAAGAAGACATGGCAGCGATACCACGCGAGCAACCGCGCCCACACCGGGCCGTACCACTTCTCGCCGAAGACCAACTCGGACTCACAGGGAAGGCTCGCAACGGTCGTCCCAGCAGGCGCCCGCTCGACGATCAGCGAGCCGCGGCCGCCGCGGAAGTGGCCGCGGCGCTGTCTAGGTTCATCGCCCATCGTCCGGAAGCCGAGCTCGGCGCGCAACGCCTAGGTGTCCATGTGCGCGCCGTTCACGACGTCGACACGAACGCACGGCATCTGCTGCCACACGACAGGTCGGCCGGCGGACGGTCGGGTGACGCGCCTTGACCGTGCCGACGGAGAAGCCGGGCGATGCCACAACGAGCCGGCCGCTCCGCGTGGCGATGATCCTGTACGGCGACATCACGTTCGATAGCCGCGTGCAACGCGAAGCCAACTCGCTCGTTGGGGCCGGCCACTCCGTCACGGTCTTCTGCACGGAGGGATCGCACGCAGCGCCGTCGATGCTGGACCCACGAGTCGATCTCGCTGTGGTCAGGACCGGTCGCCGACCCGAGTCGCCGGACGCGTCCAGCCTAGTCGCCACGCCGAGAGGGCTCGGGCGCAACGCGGCGAGGCTGGCTTTCCTGGCCGCGTATGCCCGGAACCTCAGGACATGGGCACATGCGATCTCCGGCACCTCGACAACCTTCGACGTCTGGCATGCGCACGACTTCACCGGTCTCGTCGCTGCCGGCATGGCTAGGCCGGCGGACGCGGCGCTCGTGTACGACATGCACGATCTCGTCCTCGAATCCGGCGCGGGCGCTCGCCTTCCGGGGCCGCTGCGCTGGCTGCCTGAGCTGGTACGAGCGTCGCCTCGTGCGGAAAGCGATCCTCCTGGTCACCGTCAACGAGAGCCTGGCGGCCTACGCCCTCGAGCACCAGCGTCCTCGGTCAATTGCGGTGGTCCACAACTGCGTGCCGGCGTGGCCCACGCCAGATCCGCGACCGACCCTCATCCGCGACGCCCTAGGGCTCGCTCCAGCCGAGCCGGTCGTCCTCTACCACGGGCTACTAGGCGGAGACCGGGGGCTTGACACGCTGCTCCAGGCGATGCTCGAGCCGGGCCTCGAGCGTGCCCACCTAGTGCTCATGGGCTTCGGCCCGGATCGCTATCGGCTCCGCGATCTCGCGAGTGGGCCGAGATTCGTCGGAGCCGAGTTCATGTCCTCGATGCCGTCTCTCCCGCGGACCTCCTGCCCTGGGTGGCGTCCGCCGACGTCGGCGTGATGCCGAACCAGCCGCGCACGCTGAACGAGCGGCTCTCGAGCCCGAACAAGTTGTTCGAATCGATCGCGGCGGGCCTGCCTGTCGTCTCGTCGGACTTCCCCGAGCGTCGGCGGATTATCCTGGACGACCCGCTCGGGCCGCTCGGCGCCGTGTGCGACCCAACCGATCCGGCGGCGCTCGCCCGCGCGATCCGATCGATCCTCGACCTGGACGCGGAGTCCCAGGTCGACCTCAGGCGCCGTTGCAGCGCTGCGGCGCGGCTGCGCTGGAACTGGGAATCAGAGGCGCAGTCTCTGCTGGAAGGATATCGGCGAGTGGTCGGCGACGCGGAGGACCGATGGAAACGTGTGATCCGCGCACACAGCATCGGCCTCCCGGGCCTGTATCGTCTTCCAATGGCTCGTGACGCAGCGAGGGCTGGCTAGTCGTGTGTGGAATCGCAGGCATCCTCAGGTTCGATGGAGGGCCGGTCGGCCGCGATCCCCTCGAGCGGATGGTCGGCGTGCTGGGCCATCGGGGACCGGACGGGTCCGGGATCCATGTCGACGGACCTATCGGCCTTGGGCACCGGCGGCTGAGCATTCTCGATCCGACCGAAGCGGGCGCGCAGCCGATGTCCCGCGGTCGGAACCTGCTCGTGCACAACGGCGAGGTCTACAACTACCTCGAGCTCGCGGCGGAGCTTCGCGACCACGGCGAGCAGATCACCACCGGAACAGACACCGAGATCATCCTCGCTGCCTACGACCGTTGGGGTCTGGACGCCGTCTCCCGATTTAACGGGATGTTTGCGTTTGCGCTATGGGATGGTGAGCGGCAGCGACTGCTGCTTGCCCGTGACCGGATCGGCGTCAAGCCGATCTACCTGCGCCGGACCCGGCGCTCCCTCGCGTTCGCGAGCGAGCCGACCGCCTTCATCGCCGCGTCAGCGCTGGATCCCGATGACGCATGGATTCCCGAGCCCCGCCTCGGCGTCGTGCACGACTTCTTGGCGCGCGGCTGGACGGATCACTCCACTGAGACCTTCCTCGACGGCGTGACCGCCTTGCCATCGGCCCACTTCCTCGTCATCGAAGGCGCGAGCGAACGGCTCACCCGCTACTGGGGGCCACCTGCACTTGCAGATGATGGCCGCCCCGCTGTTGGCGTCGGGGATCGGAGGCGCGACGAGGAGCTCGTCGAGGAATTCCGCGACATTTTCGACTCGTCGGTCCGACTCCGACTGCGGTCCGACGTGCCCATCGGAACGTGCCTGTCGGGCGGACTCGACTCGTCATCGATCGTCACGACCGTCGCGGAGCTGCGGGCGGGTAGTCAGGACCCTGATCATGCAGCGGCTCCGCGCCTCGGTTTTCACGCGCGGTTCCCATCAGACGGCATCGACGAGTCGGCCTACGCTGAGCTCGTGGCTCGCAAGGCCGGGATGCGCCTCATACACACGACGCCCGGCGGGTACCCCCTACTCCGAAGCGTCTTGCCCGTGCTCCAGGCTCAGGGTGAGCCGTTCACCTCCGGGTCGATCGTCGCGCAGCATGCCGTCATGGCGGCTGCGCACGGCGAGGGGATCAAGGTCCTCCTGGACGGGCAGGGCGCCGACGAACTGCTCGGCGGCTACGACCTCTACCTCGGCGTTCGATCTGCGGGCCTGCTGTTCGCCGCGCATCCTCTCGATGCAGCCCGGGAGCTTCGTGCACAGGTCGCCCGCGGGCCTGCCTCCGCCGGCTCCGCGATGTGGACGGCACTCCATGCCGCCCTGCCTCGGGGCGTCGTCGAGGCGGTCCGCACCGCATCCGGTGGCCGGTTCGGCATACGGGGCACGGGTCCGCTCGTAGGGGAGACCGCGGCCGCAGACGCCCATCGAGAGCCCGGCACGTTTCTCGCGACCCGCCTCTGGCACGCCGTCTCAGCCGTGGGGCTCCCCGCGCTTCTCCGTTACGAAGACCGCAACAGCATGGCGTTCGGCGTCGAGGCGCGGGTCCCGTTCCTCGACGTGCGCCTGGTCGAACTGGCAGTCCGCCTTCCGGACAGGCTCCGAGTGGATCAAGGCGTCACCAAGGCGATCCTGCGCCGGGCGATCGGTCCGCGACTACCCCCGGCGGTGGCGCGCCGGCGCGACAAGATGGGATTCGAGGTCCCTGAACGCGCCTGGCTGGCCGCCGGAGGAACCGAGGTAGCCGATCTTGTGCGAGACGGCCAGATCGCGCAACGGGGTTGGGTTACACCGGCCGAGATCGAGCGGGTCCTGGCGGAGGGGCTTGGCGGCGGAAGGAAGACCGATCACCTGTGGCGGCTGTTCATCACGGAAGCGTGGCTGAGGATGCTGTGGCCCGATGCTCCGGGCGTCGGCGGCCAGTCCACGTGGGAGGCTGCCAACGACGGCCAGCCACGCTCGCGCAGCTCGCTCAGCGGCGACTCGCGAGGAGCCGGCCGCGGGCCGACGGCCACGCACCCGACCGTGCACGGCTGAGCGTCCAGGGGTTCAGCGGTCATCGGCTCGGCCGCGGGCGAAGGCCACCGGTGGAGCTGGCTTCATTGGGAACCGCGCCATGGCGGGTCGTGTGGTGCCTCCAACGACGGCCGATTCTGACGCCATCATGATCCCATCGGGCGTTTCGGCGGAGTCAAATGGAATCCAACCCTCATTGCTCTCGGTCGGGTCGGGCTGCGAGGCAGACGATCGTCTCGAGACCTTCTGTTGCTTCGCTCGGGCCAGCAACGCGAGGCCCGCGGCGAGCCCGATCACGAGCCACACCTGCTTGCGGTTCGAAAGGACGTCCAGGAACAGGGCGGCCGTGAGTAGCGAGGCCAGTGCAGCCCGGACAGTGGCGGCGTCAGGCCCCCAGCCGCGCCGGAGCACAAGCGGGCCAAGAAAGAGTCCGAGGAGCAACAGTCCGATCGCACCGAGCTCGCCCAAGGTCGCTATCAGAACGTTGTGTGAGCCCGATCCCACCCGGTCGTACGCGACTCCGGAGGCGCGGATGACTTCCGAAGTGAAGGCAACCGGGAAGTTGGCGTGGCCAACGCCGGTCAGTGGAGCGGACGTAAAGATCGTGAGCCCAACTGACCAGATCTCAGTCCGCCCCGCGCCGCCAGTTGAGAGAGCATTGCCGGTGCGCTCCGCCATCAGGCCGGCAACGCCCGGGAGCTGATAGACGATGGCGACCACGATCAGGATGATCGCAACCGACCCGACGCGACGGCGCGGCGTGAGCCCAGGAAGGATGACGAGCAGGATGACGACCACACACGCCACCCACGCGCCCCGAGTCCCGGAGACAATGACTCCGGCGGCGGTGAGGAGGGTGATTGCGCCACCCAGGATCCGCCGATCACCGTTGATCACCTCATACAAGCCGAAGACGAAGGCGGGCAACAAGACGGCCGCGAACTGTGCCGGGTCCTGGCCCTGGATGGCACCCGAGCGCGAAGCAGCGAGCCCTTGCGCGACGTAGGCCTGAATGCCAATCAGGGCGGTTGCCGCCGCAGACAGGCTGTAGGCCCAGAGGACGGGGCGGACGATCGCGGGTCGCTGCGCGACGAAGTTGGCGACGAGAAGGGCGATGAGGAAGAGTTGCAGCAAGGTAACGATCTGTGCCCAGCCGACCTCCGGGTTGATCGCCCAGCCAAGGCTGACCATCGCCCAAGCCAGGTAGGCCCAGCCCGCGGTCGGGATCGCTCCAAGTGTCAGGCTACCGAGCCGAGGTGCTCCGTACGTGACAAGGAATAGAAGGCCGGCGAACCTGCTTAGCGTCCCGACGCCCTCGATGACGACAACCTCCTCGATCGGGATCAGTACCGCGAACACGACGAGGGACAGCAACGGCCATCGGAACCCCATCAAGGCCGTGATGGCGAGGACGACCGCGCCGAGGGCGATCGGCAGCATACCCTGACGCGTCGCCAGCGCTGCGACGGCCAACACCCCGAGCAGACCCAACAAGGTGATCAACCACGCAGATCGGGGCCCCATGCGGAGAGCCTCGCTGATACGAGTGACCGAAGCGCTCACCCCGATCCACCCGACGCGCGGACGCGATGTGCGGCCGTTGTGGCCTCATGGAGGGTGTCCGCAATGCGGCGAGCCAGCGCGACCCGATCGAAGGTCCCCTCCGGATCGGCAATTCGGGTGACCGGCGGCATCGTCACCAGGCACTCAATCGCGCGGCCCACCGCCACGTCCGGGCCGGCGATGACTTGCGAGTCCAGATCGGTGAGCCCTGGGAGCGAGCACGACGGCCTCCACGCACACACGGGTAGGCACTGGAAGTAACCCGGGTTCCACGACATCGGTCCCCGATCGGGGGAAGCGGTCAGAACCATCCGACCCGCGGCGATGATCCAGGCGATGGAGGCTCCAACCGCTCGGTCCAGCGACCCGCAATCGCAACCAACGCCGAGTCGATGCTGCCGATTTCGGTTCGCCATGGGTAACGTGGCTCCAAGCGTGCGGAAGGGCGCAAAGGCCCAGTTCGCTCGTTCCGGCGACTGCAGGATACTGGAAGTCTGGCGGTCAATCGGCATGCTGACCCGGGCGAGCGCCGCAGCATGTCCCTGCACCCACGTGAGCTCGCCCAGCGAGTTCGGGCGGGGAACCGATAGCCTGCGGTCCCGACCCCATGGGCTCAGCACGATGCCATCGACTGGATCGCCGGCTTCGACGCGCCGGGCATGCAGACTACTGACTGCAGAGTCGTCGGTCGAGCGCCGCGTCCAACGGCAGGATCATCGAGCTGGTGGTGCTCGACCGCCTTCTTCCGGTCCTGGGTCGCCAACTAGGCTGACGCACGATGTCCATGGGTCCCGGGCCTCAGCGGAACGAATTGTTGATGAACGTGACACCGGGTGGATTGGTTCCCCGCGAGCTGTAGAAGCCGCGTCCGCCGAACCGGTCGAGGTCGATGTTGGCGAAGGTGATCCGCTGGCCCGGCTGCTCGTACGCGGACGCCGTAGCGGTGCGTTGGTGATCGTGGCCCCGTCGATCGTGATGTTGCGGAGCGTCGAGTCCCACATCAAGATCGCCGTGCTACGGTCCCGTTGACGACGAGACGTCGGATCGTGATGTTCCAGGCGTTCTTGTTGGTGCTGTCCGAGTGGTAGAAGTGGAGGGCAGACGAGAGCGCCGGCCCCGCCGTCCACCGTGAGGTCCGTCGATGAGGATGTCATGCGGACCGCCGACGGCATACGAGAAGTAGATGGCGTGGTCGTTCCGGTCGTTGCTGGCCGGTGCAGCTCGGCCAGGACCTTGATGTTGCGGAGCGTGATGTGGTGCGGCGCCGCCCGGCCCGGCGTACCCGCCGAACACGATGACGCCGGTCTCGGTCGGCCTGGCCGTTGGCGAACACGAAGCCGTCCCAGGTCTGGTCGTGGGCGCCGTCGACGAACGTGAGGCCGCCGAAGGAGGTCGCGCCGCCGCCGTCGAACGTCACGCCGCCGCGGGTCTCCGCGCGGACCGTGACCGGCGCGGGTCCGGCCCGCGAACCGGGCGCCGATCCAGAGCGAGTCCGACCGCTGGCTGCTGGCCGGGCTCACCCGGTACGTGCCGTTGGCGACGACGATGTCGGTGACCGCGTTGTCGGCCAGGGCCGTGAGCAGCGCCGGGATGGAGGTCACGCGGACCGACGAGCTCGCCGGGGTCGGGGCGACGCGTCGGGCGCCGGGGTCGGGGCGAGCGTGGGCGCCGGGGTCGGCGCGGCGTGGGCGTCGGGGTCGGGGCGAGCGTGGGCGCCGGGGTCGGGGCGAGCGTCGGGCGCCGGGGTCGGGCGCGAGCGTCGGGCGCCGGGGTCGGGGCGAGCGTGGGCGCCGGGGTCGGGCGCGAGCGTGGGCGCCGGCGTCGGCGGCGAGCGCCGGCGCTGCCGCGGGCGTCGGGGCGACCTTCGGCTTGGGCGTCGGGGTTGACCTTCCCGGCCTTGGCGCCGGCGGCATCCGCGGACGCGCTCGTATTGCCAGTGTCGAGGCGGACGAGGAACGCGTCGATGGCGACGGTCGGATGCCTCCTGGTACCCAGCGTCACGATGGTGATCCTGTGGGTCCCGACGGCGTTCCACGACTTCTGGAACAGCACGCGGGTCGGTCGGAAGGAACGAGCCCAGGTGTTCACGGTCTTGACGAGCTTGCCGTCGATGTAGACCTTGGCCTTGCCGCGGGTTGGTCCGATCGGCCCAACCCATGACACCGCCGCACCGGTGAACTTCAGCGAAGCCTTGGCCTTGCTGGCGTTCGCTGCCCGGACCTTGCCGCCCAGATAGCTCGAGTGGTAGGCGGTCCTCCAGCGGCCCCGGTAGCTGATCTTGCTGTTCCTCTCCTGGTACACGGCCACCTTGGATCCCGCCGACCACGTGGAGAGAAGCGTCCGGGCCGATTGCGTGGACGCCTCGACGTCCGCGACACCCGCGACGCCCGACGACGGGCAGGAGGAGGCCAACGAGCGCGAAGGCCATGACGGCGACGGAGAGCCGGCTGCGGACGCGCTTGTCGGATCGCTTGCCAGTCTGTGCCTGCGGGTGCCCGCCATCGGGCAGCCAGCGTTCTCCGTCCCAGAACATGGTCGTACACCTTCATTCGGCAACCCGGCTGACTCAGGGAGTCCCGTGGCTTTGCGGCCCCGCCTCGCGACGGGTGTGCCATTTCGTGGGTGCGGCGATCGACCGATCGCGGCCTCCGCATCGCAGTATCGGGGACACCAGGGCTGGGCCAATGAGGCGATGGTCCCGGGCCGAGGGCGCTTGGGTCACGGTGACCGCTCCTCAACGCACCGGAGGTCACCACGACTCGGCGCCATCTGACCGTAGGCGTCCCGGTCTTCAACGCAGCGGCGTACCTCCAGGCCGGCTGTCGAGTCCGTGCTTGCGCGATCCTCCGGCAACCAACGCGGACTTCATCGACAGGACGTGAGGGCTATCGCCCGGCGATCGATCGCGCACTCTCCGTGGGAACGTGCACGACTGTCACACCGGCGAACGATTGTGCGACGTGGCATCAACGGTACGAAGCGCAGCCGGATCCGCGACCTGTGACCGTCAGCGGAACGAACTGTTGACGAACGTGACGCCGGGAGGTGGGCTGCCCGCGAGCTGTAGAAGCCGAACGTCCCCGAACCCGTCGAGGTCATGTTGGCGAGGACGATCCGCTGGCCCGGCTGCTCGTACCGCACCGCGCCGTAGCGGGCGTTGGTGATCGTGGCGCCGTCGATCGTGATGTCGTGGAGCGTCGAGTCCCACATGAAGATCGCCGTGTACGTCCCGTTGACGACGAGGCGCCGGATCGTGGTGTTCCAGGCGTTTTGGTTCGTGCTGTCCGAGTGGTAGAAGTGGAGGGCGGACGAGAGCGGTGACGGCCCCGTGCCGTCCACGGTCAGGCCGTCGATGAGGATGTCATGCGGTCCGCCGACGGCATAGGAGAAGTAGACGGCGTGGTCGTTCCGGTCGTTGTGGCCGGTGCAGCTGGCCAGGACCTTGATGTTCCGCAGCGTGATGTGGTGCGGCGCCGCCCGGCCGGCGTACCCGCCGAACACCACGACGCCGGTCTCGGTCGCCTGGCCGTTGGCGAAGTTGAAGCCGTCCCAGGTCTGGTCGTGGGCGCCGTCGACGAACGTGAGGCCGCCGAAGTAGGTGGTGCCCCCGCCGTCGAACGTCACGCCGCCGCTGGTCTCCGCGCGGACGGTGACGGCCCGCGTCCGGCCCGCGAACCGTGACCCGATCCAGAGCGAGTCCGATCGCTGGGCGCTGGCCGGGCTCACGCGGTACGTGCCGTTCGCGACAACGATGTCGGTGACCGCGTTGTCGGCCAGCGCCGTGAGGAGCGCCGGGATGGAGGACACGCGGACCGATGAGCCCGCCGGGGTGGGGGCGAGCGTGGGCGCCGGGGTCGGGCGAGCGTGCCGGCACTGCGAGTATCACGAGAGCGAGCATCACGACACTGGTCAAAGCTCCCGCTGGGACACGGCGGCTCGATGACGGTCGGTGCCCGGCGAGCGGCGGGTGGTCAGCGGGAAGCAGGCGGCTTCTATTCCAGGCCATGGGGGTGGCGCTCCTGTTGGCAACCCCTCTGATTGCACGAGTCCCGTGGCTTTGCGACCCCGCCTCGCGACGGGTGTGCCATTTCGAGGGACCCCCAACCCCGCGGATACGCGCTCACCCGCCCCGGGCGATGACGCTCAGCTGCAGGTTATGGGATCCAGGACGACTCGCCTGCCCGGCACTCCGTACCGATGCCGGTGCCAAACGGACTATGCCTCAGGTGCGGAGATCGTGTCGTGACGGAGCGGTCAGGGGGTGTACCGCAAGCCCCAGCATGAGGTCCCGGTGGCGAACAACCGGCAGAGGATCGAGACCTGCGCGATCGTGCGGCTCGCCTCCTCTGGGCCGATGTAGAAGCCGGTCGACATCGTCGTCGCCCGCCGGTTCAGGGCCCGCGGAATGCGCAAGCTGGTTCCGGCGCGGCGTTTCGGCGCTGGTCCGACTGCGCCTGCTTCGGGTCAACCGCATCTGGGACGCTACTGGGCCGGGCGCTTCGCCGCCCTCCTCAGGCCGTGCCCTCGCCGGTCTGACCCCGCACAGAAGAAGGGATGCTTCCGATCCCTTCCTTGGTCTTCACGTGGTGCGCGACGGCACCGGCTCGAGGGTCTGCCGAGGGCCGGAGCGGAGTGGGCCCCTGCTATGGTGAAGGCGCAGGCCCGCGTCCGGCCTAGCGTCGCAGCATGGGAGTGCCGACGTCACGTGATCGACCCCTCGGCGCGAGTCCACCCCACCGCCGACCTGGAGGAGGACGTCTCCGTCGGCCCGCGAACGAGCATCTGGAACCGCGCCCAGGTCCGACGGGGCGCCCGCCAGCGTGTGCGAGACCTCGCCCTGGCTCCCGCGGGGGCCGACCCACGCATCACCGAGGCTCTCGCCACGGGCGTCATCCCCTCGGCCCACGGCGCGAGGACCTTCCCATGACCCCGTCCCGCACCGTTCGCCGGGGGCGCTCGATCCTGGTGACCGGCGGTTCTGGATACATCGGGTCGCACGTCGTCCGCCAGCTCGCCGCGTCGGGAACGCGGGTCTGCGTCCTGGACATCGCCGTCCCGCCCCCCGCGGTGCGGGCCTGCGCCGAGTTCGTCCGGGGCGACGTGCGGCACCGCGGGCTGGTGCGCGACCTCCTGGCGCGGGGCTTCGACGGTGTCCTCCATCTAGCCGCTCTCAAGTCCGTCGCGCAGTCGATCCGGGAACCCGGCAGGTACTTCGACACCAACGTGGCGGGCACGATCAATCTCCTCGAGGCAATGCACGCCACCGGGGTACGGCGATTCGTGTTCGCGTCAACCGCTGCCGTGTATGGCAACGCCACCAGCCCGCCAATTCGCGAGATGGCGCCGCTCGGGCCGCTCAATCCCTACGGCGAGTCCAAGCGCCTCGCTGAGCGGGTGCTCCCGTGGATGGATGGCGCGACCGGAATCCGGAGCGTGGCCCTGCGGTACTTCAACGCTGCCGGTGCGTCGCTCGACGCCGCTGTCGGCGAGGATTGGACGGACGCGCAGAACCTGATGCCCATCGTGATGCAGGCAGCACTCGGCATGCGGAATGTGGTGGAGATCTTCGGCACCGACTACCCGACCCCGGACGGCACGCCGGTTCGTGACTACACCCACGTCCTGGACCTCGTCGATGCCCACCTGGCCGCGCTCGCATACCTCGAAGACGGAGGCGAAACTGTCACGCTCAACCTCGGCACGGGGCGCGGTGCCTCCGTGGCCGAGGTCATCGCCGAGACCGAGCGCTTGGTCGGCCACGAGGTCCCCGTCATCCATGCCGACCGCCGCCCGGGTGATCCGGCCGCGGTCTGGGCGGATGCCACCCTCGCCAGTGAGGTCCTGGGCTGGCGCCCGCGGTACGGGCTGACCGACATGATCGGGACGGCCTACCGCTGGCATGCCTCGCAGCTGGCATTTGAAAGGAAGCCGCCGAGCGGTTGATCCGCGATCGACCTTCGCGAGTCGCCGGAATTGGGCTGCGTGCGCCCTCGGCACCACGTCGTTCGACCCACCGGACCATGCCGGTTCGTCTCCTCGCAATGGACCGAGCGGGTAGCCGTGTCGTCCTCAGGAGCCGGCCGGCTCGACCTCCCGCGGCGCGACATCCTCTGCCGCCATGCGGCGGACGTACGCGACATTCTCCCAGCAGTTGGCAGCCATCCCGTCGGCCCACGTTCGCAGGCGGCCGCGCAACGCGTCGCCGGCATCGAGCAGCGAGCGCAGCGCCCGGGCGATGGCCTCGCCGTCACGGCCCACCGCGAACGCATCGAACTCGGCCGCCGGCAGATCCGCGGCCTGCATCAACGACCCCATCTTGCCCTGCTTGGCGGAGAGCGGGACCACCGGCGCACCGCCCCGCAGGGCGAAGATCGCGCTGTGCCAGCGCCCACCGACGTAGGCATCGGCATTGCCCAGGATGTCCACCGCCTGCTGGACGGGGATCGTGGGCGCGATCAGCGGCAGGCCGAGCTCGCGGGCCAGCGGCCGAAAGGCCTCCAGCTCCTGGAGGCCGGAGAGGGTCAGCAGGATCTGGCCCCCGTAGACGGTGCGCAGGCGGGCGACCAGGGCCGCGTAGGAGCGGGCAAGCTCCAGCGGGCGCCAGGCGGTGCTGTGGAGCGAGGAACCGCCCAGGCAGAGATAGGGGGCCGCCGGGTCGAACGGCGCCGTGTCCGGCCAGACGTCGAAGTAGGTGGGGCGTCCGGCAAGGGGCACCCACGCGTCTCGCCCGGCGGGCGTGAACCAGAACGCGCTGTCGGCTGCGAAGCGTCCACCTCCCAGGTGCCCCCACCGGGCGGCCGAGACCGGGTCGCGGAAGACAACATCGGCAAGGAGCGGATAGACGTGCTCGGCCATCCGCCGCAGCTCCGGCCGGTCGAAGTCGGCGCTGTGATTGACGAGGACGACGGGCGTGTCCAGGCGCTCGTGCGCCAGGTAGGCCAGGAAGAGGTCGGTCCGCGGAATGATCCCCTCGCCCACCATGGCGCCATCGCCGTGGATGACCACCAGGTGCGCCTCCCGGATCGCCGCGCGGAGCCACGGCCAGGGCCCGTCGGGCGCCGCGATGACCAGGTCGGCAGCGCGGCCAAAGCCCTCCCAGCGCTCCGGAATGACCCTGTTGTCCGCGGTCAGATCCACGCCCTTGAAGACGCGGCGGCGCGCGACGAGAATGACCGGCGGAATCATCGATCGCAGGATCGCTCGCCGCCCATCCACGGAGGAGTGGTGATCCTTCGGAGGTCCCCCGAACTGCGTCCGGGCAAGGTCTTCCTCGGTGATGATTCCGCTGATGCTGGCGCCCGCTTCTGCAACCATCGCCTTGAGCGAGAAGGCTGCTGCGCGATCACCCCAGTTCGAGTTGCTGGTCGAGTCGTTGATGAAGAGGACCTTCAACACAACCTCCGACTGAGACCATCGAAACCAGGCATGCGGGCCAATCGCGGGCTGCATTGTACCGTTGGCGATGGTGGCCTCCACGAAAGGAGACGATCAGCGATCTGGTCGCGGGTCCCGTTCCTCCGTCGCGTCGGAATGTCGCACCGCCGCCAATTCACTCGATTCCCGGTGAGTCCGGAAGCGTCGGTACGTGCCTGCGACCACGCCCAAGTCAGGTGCCGAGGTAACGGGACGCGAGGCCCACCAGGGCTCGGAGTCGCATGGCGCTCCCGCCCTGGCGAAGAGCGCGGCGAAAGTACACCGTCGCCGATCGCCGTCGCCGTCTCGCCCCTCGGTCAACGACGTCCGATCCTTCCACTGAAGTGGTCCGTCCCGGGACCCGATGGCACCACTTCCGAGGCCAGCCGATGGGCGACCGGTGCTCAACTACGGCAGCACAACGTCCCATTCCGACGTCCGGTGGGCTATTCTTCACGCCCATTGAGGGGAGGCGAGGATGCCGCGTCAGAGCCCGTTCTCGATCGAACTGACCGCCGCTGGGCGGTCCGGCCGCCGGCCTGTCTCCCCAGTCCCGGAGAACCCAGCTGACTACCGTCGCGGTTCGAGCCCCTCGTTGATGAGCAGGACTTCTGCCGTCGACTACCCCACTGCGGCGAACCCGGAAGGTCGGCCAGGTTGAACAGCCTCCGAATGCTCCCGACATCTGGTGCCTGCGAGGGATCGCCGTTCCTCCCCGGCCCGATCCGCCACGCTGATCCCCCCCCTGGCGCATCCCCGCTGCGGCAACCGGTGCGCGGCCCGGCGCCGCGCCGGGGGGCATGCGGACGGTCCGATCAGCGTGATGGAGTCGGGACATGAGGCGATCCAGCCAGCCCTGGCTGCCTCCCTACTGGGAGATCATCCGCTTTGACGCCGCCCACTTCTTGACGGCGCACGCCGGCTCGGGATCCCAGATCTACCGCGATCTCCTCCAGCCGGGACTTGGCGAGGACCTCCGGCATGGCCTGCGCGCCATCGCCGCGGGCGTGGTGCGCCAGCTCCAGGGCGCCGTGCGCGCGCAGCGTCGCCGCTCGCGGCCGCGGCCCGGGCGCCTGCGGCCATACCTGCTGCTGATCACGCCCGGGAACGAGAAGTACGCGCGGGAGACGCGCGAGGTGACCGAGGCCTGCGCGGCGCGCGGCCTGCCGATGATCCGCGTGCTGTCGGACAGCCGGGAGGTCCAGTCTGATGCACCCGGGCCGGCCTCGCTGACGGACATGCTGACCGCCGGCGACCACGCGCGAGTCCTGGCCCTCTGGCTCCGCGAGGCGCTGCGCCCGGGCCGGTGGTGGCTGGTGCGCGACCGCAAGGCCCGCAGCCTGTCGGTCGCGGCAATTCCTGGGATCCGCCAGTACTACCTGGACCTGGCCGTCGCCCGGCGGATCGACCGCGTCTATGGGCGTCCCAAGGCCGTGCTCTCGCTCGCCCCGTGGTCGGACACATCGGTCGCCATCGTGGACGTCATGAAAGCCCGAGGCGTGGCGACCGGGGCCACGCGGACGCAGACGACCATCGACATCGAGGAGCACCTGACGATCAATGCAGACCTCCTCTTCTGCAAGAGCACCTGGGAACGGGAGATCTACGGCCGCCTGTTCCGCGGCCATGGCCCGCGCCTGGTGGACGGCTGCCTGCTGAGCCTGCCCGAGGAGTATCCGCTGGAGCCGCTCGCTCTCCCGGAGCCGTTCGTCCTGCTCCTTGGCACGGCCCGCCAGTGGAACGAGTCCGAGGCTGCCTATCGGCAGGTCTGCGCCAACTTGGAGCGGGTTGCCGCGGTCCCGGGGCTGCCCGTGGTCTACCGCGCCCACCCCGCCCATGCCGCCGAACTAGGGCCCGCAGCGGGATCGGCGGCGAATGGGGCGATCGTCCTGGTGACCGATCTGCGCCGCAACCTCGAGCTGATCGCGAAGGCGTCATTGGTGGTGTCCGCCCACAGCACCCTGCTCTACCAGGCCATCCTGGCCGGCACGCCGACGGTCGTGGTGCACATCGATCCGCCCGATGCACCGGCCGACGAGTTCATCGGCTCGCCGCTGCTGCGGATCCGACCCGAGCAGATCGATGGCCTGAAGCCGGAGGACCTGGCGCCGGCAGGGCAGCTGGCGACGGAGGCACGCGCCTGGTTCGCCTCCAACTACTTCCTGGATCGTGGGAGCAGGGTACCTGGTCGACCAGTTGCTCACGCTTCGGGGTTGACCGCCGCGATGCGGATCCTGCTGGTGAGCCCGGGCATGCCCGTGCCGGGCGAGGCCGGATCCCCCCGCACGTTCCAGCTGGCCCGTCAGCTGGCGGCCCGCCACGCCATCGACCTGCTCGTGGTCGCGCAGGGTGCCGCCGCGGAGCCGGCCATGTTGGCGCGCTACCGTGGCCCGGAGTCCCCCTTCCGCGGCGTGTCGGTCGCGCCGGTCGAGCGGGATGCGCGAACTGCCCGGCAGCGGCTCGCCAATGCGCTGCGGGGCGACCCGTGGTTCGCCACCCGGCGCCTCCGGCCGGCGGAGCACGCGGCTGCGCTGCAGGCCGTGGCCGCAGCCGCCAGGGACGGCGACGTGATCTGGGTGGACACGCTGCCGATGGTGCAGTACGCGGCGGGAGCGGAACTGCCGCTCGTCGTGGACGAGGTTGACTACATGAGTCGCCTGGCCCGCACCGAGGCACGACTGCGCCCGTCCCGGTCGGGTCGCCTCCTGGGTCGGTGGAGCGCGTCGCTGGTCCGGAGCTACGAGCGCCGGACCCTTCGCGCGGCTGCGGCCGTCGTCCTCATCTCCCCGGTCGAGGCGACCCTGCTGGAGCGTGACCTTAGGGTGCCGGTCGACGTCGTCCACAACGGGTGCGACACGGACCACTTCGCCCCGTCCGCCGGTGACCGTCGGCTGCCCGGCGCGCCGTCGCTCCTCTTCGTGGGCAACCTGGCCTACGGTCCGAACCATGACGCCGCGCGCTTCCTCATCAACGAGATCGCGCCGGCAGTCAGAGACAGGTTTCCCGATGCCCGGTTTCACATCGTCGGTCCGCCAGCCGACATCGCCGCCCCCGGCGGCTCGCCCGTGGAGGTGGCCGGCTTCGTCGATGACATCCGGCAGTGGTATGCCGGGGCCGACGTCTTCGTCTGTCCACTGCGCTATGGCGGCGGGCTTAAGAACAAGGTCCTGGAAGCCGCCGCAATGGGGTGTGCCATCGTCGCCTCGGACGTGGCGGTCGAGGGAACCGGCTTGCGCGACGGCGAGCACTACCTGCAGGCCGGGACGCCCCAGGAGTACGTGGAGCGCGTGTCCGCGCTCCTTGCCGATGCCGACCGGCGCGCTGCGCTGTCCGCCGCGGCCCGCGCGGCGGTTGTGGCGAACTACAGCTGGGCGCATGCCGGAGCCGCCTTCGAGGCGATCCTGGATCGCGCCGTCCGGCGGGGACGCTAGCGCACCACCTCAAGGAGGCCCTGGCGGCGGCGATCGCGACCAGCACCGGCGCCGCGACTCCCGACCCAGGCCTCGCCACGCGGGTCCCGGCAACCCGCCTGCTAGGATGCGGACTCGTGGATTGGCGCGGGTCGCGATGGGGGATGGGATGATTTCGTGAGCACGATCCTTGTCACCGGCGGTGCCGGCTATGTCGGTTCGATGGTATCCCGCGAGCTGCTTGCCCGGGGCCACCGCGTCGTCGTGGCGGACGCGCTCCTCTTCGGCGGCGAGGCGCTGCTCGACCTGCTCTCCAACCCTGATTTCTCGTTCCGCAAGGTCGACATCTGCGTCCCTGCGGACCTCGAGGCGCTCTTCGCGGCCCGGCGGTTCGATGCGGTGGTCCATCTCGCCTCGATCGTCGGCGATCCGGCCTGCAAGGCGCAGCCCGAGCTCGCCACCAGGACCATCTGGGACGGCTCGCGGAGCCTGCTCGAGCTCAGCGATCGGCACGGCGTGGGCCATTTTCTGTTCGCCTCCACCTGCAGCAACTACGGCAAGATGGAGGCCGATGCCGTCCTCGACGAGGACGCACCCCTCCGCCCGGTCAGCCTCTACGCGCAGCTCAAGGTCAGGTTCGAGGAGCTCCTCCTGGCCCGTTCCGTGGCCCTGGACTTCACCATCCTGCGCTTCGCCACCGTCTATGGCCTGTCCCTCCGGCCGCGCTTCGATCTGACCATCAACGAATTCGCTCGCGACGCCCTGCTCAGGGGCGAGCTGGAGATCTTCGGGCCGGAGTTCTGGCGACCCTACTGCCACGTGCGCGACATCGCCAACGCCGTGGCCATGATCCTCGAGCAGGACCGGGAGCGTGTTGCCGGCCGGGTCTTCAACGTCGGCGCCGACGAGGAGAACTACCAGAAGCGCGCGATCGCGGAGGCGATCGCCGAGCAGATCCCGGTTCGTCTCCGCTACGTGGAGCGGGCCGAGGACCCACGGGACTACCGGGTGTCCTTCGAGCGCATCGCCGCGCTCGGGTTCATGCCCCGGATGCGCCTGCGCGACGGCATCCGCGAGGTGGCGGACGCCATCGCGTCGGGCCTGATCACCGATCCCTACGCGGCCCGGTACCGCAACTCGTAGGCGAGGACGCCCATGATCCCGCTGTCCGAGCCGTCCCTCGGTGGGCGCGAACTCGAGTACCTCACCCGCTGCCTGGCCAGCGGCTGGATCTCCGCGAACGGCGAGTTCGTGTGGGAGATGGAGAAGGTCCTGGCGTCCTATCTCGGCGTCAAGCACGTCGTCGCCTGCAATTCGGGCACCTCGGCCATCCACATCTCGCTCATGCTGTCCGGCGTCCAGCCCGACGACGAGGTCATCGTGCCCACGGTGACGTTCATCGCCCCGGTCAACGCGGTTCGCTACCTGCATGCCTGGCCGGTCTTCGTCGACTGCGATGAGTACTGCAACATGGACGTCGAGGGCGTGCGGAGCTTCCTGGCCGAGGAGTGCATCGTGCGCGACGGGGTCCTGACCAACCGTACGACGGGCCGGCGCGTCTCGGCCATCGTGCCGGTCCACGTCTTCGGCACCTCGGCAGACATGGATCCCATCATGGCGCTGGCCGCCGAATACGGCCTGGCGGTCGTGGAGGACGCCAGCGAGAGCCTGGGCTCGCGCTACAAGGGCCGCATGTGCGGCCACCTCGCGCCCATCAGCTGTCTGAGCTTCAACACCAACAAGATCGTGACCACCGGCGGCGGCGGGGCGATCATGACCGACGACGACGAGATCGCCCGCCAGGCCCGCTACCTGACGACCCAGGCCAAGGAGGACGGCGTCGAGTACGTCCACAACAGCGTGGGCTACAACTATCGGATGAACAATGTCCTGGCCGCGATCGGCCTGGCTCAGCTGGAGAACCTCGACGAGCGGATCGCGATCAAGCGCGCCAACTTCGCCCGCTACCAGGAGGCGCTCGGCCCGTCCCGCCTCCTCGGCCAGCCCGGCTGGAGCGAATCGAACCGCTGGTTCTACGCCCTCCTGTGCGACAGCGCCGACATGAAGCGCGAGCTCCTGGCGGCCTCCACTGCGGCCGGGGTCCAGGTCCGCCCGCTCTGGTATCTCAATCACCTGCAGAAGCCGTATCGGGAGATGCAGGCGCACCGCATCACGCGTGCCCCCCGCTTCTATGACACCGTGCTCAACCTGCCGTGTTCGCTCTCGCTGACGGCGGAGCAGATCGCGGACGTGGTCGCCCTGGTGGAGGCGGCCGGTCCGCGGCGACAGGCGACGCCGGTCTAGGCCGGCCGCCAACGACGGACCGAGTCGATGACGCCAGCCAGCGATCCGGCGATCGACGGCCGCGAGATCGTGGTCGACGCGGCTGCCGCCGCGGAGGTTGCCACTGGCGAGCCCACCGCGGGCGGGTCGCGCCGCTCGGTCCTCTTCCTGGCGGGCTCGCTGGCGGGTGGGAACCTGGTGGCGATGGGGATGCGCCTGGCGGGTGGCATCCTGCTGGGGCGCCTGGTCGCGCCCAGCACGCTGGGCCTGTTCGCCGGCATCGGGCTGGTGCTGGGCTACGCCTCGATCGCCCAGCTGGGCATCCTCAACGGCGTCAACCGCGAACTGCCGTACCACATCGGGCGGGGCGACATCGCCCGGGCACACGCCCTTGCCGCCGCGGGGCAGGCATGGGCGCTGGCCACCGGTGGCGTGATCTCCCTCTGCCTGCTGGCCGTTGCGGCGTGGCAGTTGGTCCAGGGCGACCTGCAGCAGGCGGCCGGCTGGGCCACAAACGCCATCCTGGCGATCTTCAGCTTCTACGGCAACAACGGCTACCTGGCGATTACCTTCCGCACCAGCAGCGAGTTCGTCCGCCTGGCCCGGGTCAATGTCGTGGAGGCCGCCACGGGTCTCGCCGCGCTGATCCTGGTGGCGGCGTTCGGCTTCTACGGGCTCTGCCTGCGCGCGATCCTGGCGGGCGCAACCAGCACGGCGCTCCTGTTCCGCTGGCGGCCCGTGCGGGTGGGCCCGCACTGGAGCCGGAGCAACCTCCGGCACCTGTTCATCATCGGCGCACCCATCTTCGCCGTGGGGCAGATCTACGGCCTCTGGACGGGGGTGATCAACTCCACCCTCGTCCTCCACTTCACGGGCACCCAGGGCATGGGGCTCTATGCCATGGTGGTGCTGGGAGTCACGGCCTTGGAGGTGGTCCCGGCCGCCCTGGCCCAGGTGCTCTATCCGCGAATGGCCCAGGAGTACGGGGCCGGCCGAGACACCCGCCATCTCGTGCGGATCTCGATCAAGCCGATGCTGGCAACCTCTGCCGGGCTGGCCGTGGTGGCCGCCGTTGGCTGGTTCGCCGTCGAACCCGTCGTGCAGTTCCTGATCCCGCAATACGTGGGGGCGGTGCCGGCCATGCAGTGGGCACTCCTGCTCCCGGTGGTGAGCAGCTTCCAGCCGGTGATGTCCGTCTTCAACGTGGTCGGCCGGCAGGACATGTACCTGGCCGCCCTCGGTTGCGGGATCGCCGCCTACGTCGATCGCCCTCCTGGTGCTCGGGCCCGACGCGGACCTGACGGCCTTCCCCCAGGCGATGCTGATCGGGCGCACGGTGTTCATGATCGTGGGTTACCTGCTCGTCCTGCGTCTCCAGCGCAGCGACGCGGTTCGTGAGGCGCTTCCGTGACGGCCTGCGGCGCGATCCGGTCGGGCGGTTGGACTCTGGCGCCGGCCGCCTCTTGCCGGGAGGATTGGGCATGAGCGACGACGGCGGAACGGTCGTGGTCCTCGGCGGGGGAGGCCATGCCAAGGTGCTCATCAGCGTCATCCGCAAGCTGCCCTGGACGATCGCCGGCTACGTGGATCCGCGCGACGTCGGGCCCGTGCTGGGCGTTCCCCATGCCGGCGGCGACGACGTGCTGCCGGCCCTGCTGGCCCGCCACCCCGGCTGTGCGGCGGCCATGGGCGTCGGCAAGGTGGACGCGACGGCGCGCCGTGCCCGGATCCAGGCCGCAGCCGAGGCGCTGGGGTACGGATTCCCCGTCTTCGTCTCTCCCGACGCCGTGGTCAACTGCGAGGTGGAGCTGGGGGCCGGCACGGTCGTCTTCGACGGGGCCGTCGTCAACGCGGGTGTTGTCACCGGGCCCACCTGCGTCGTCAACACCAACGCCACCGTGGAGCACGACTGTCGCTTCGGCACGAACGTCCACATCGGCCCCGGCGCCACGGTGAGCGGCGGGGTCAGGATCGGCGACCACACCTTCGTCGGAGCCGGAGCCGTGGTCATCCACGGCGTACGCATCGCGGAGGGCTGCCTGATCGGTGCCGGAGCGGTGGTCACGGACGACCTGACCGAGCCGGGAACGTACGTCGGGGCTCCCGCCCGGAGGATCCGATGAGCACCGGCGGCGCCCTCGCGGTGATCCCCGCCCGTGGCGGATCGCGGCGGGTGCCGCGCAAGAACATCCGCGAGATGCAGGGCCGGCCGCTGCTCGCCTACTCGGTCGAGGCCGCGCTGAGAAGCGGCCTCTTCGCCCGGGTTGTGGTGTCGACCGACGATGCCGAGATTGCCGCCGTGGCCCGGGCCCTGGGCGCCGAGGTTCCGTTTCTTCGGGACGCCGCCCTGGCCGATGACATGACGCCCGTCTCGCGGGCGACGATCGACGTCGTGGATCGCCTGGAGCGGGCCGGAGAGGCGTACCTCGAGGTCTGCCAGCTGATGCCGAACTGTCCGCTGCGCACGGCCGACGACGTGGTGGCCAGCCATCGCCAGTTCAGCGACCGGCCGGCCGAGGCGCAGATCTCGGTCGCGCGGTACGGCTGGCAGAGCCCCTGGTGGGCGATGCGCCGGGCGGCGGACGGCTCGCTGGACCCCCTCTTCCCGGATGCGATGCGACAGCGCAGCCAGGACCTTCCCGAGCTCTTCTGCCCCACGGGAGCCGTCTGGTGGGCCAGGACGGACGCCCTGCGTCGCGCGGGGACGTTCCACCTTGCCGGCAGGACCGGCTGGGAGATCGACTGGACGCATGCGATCGACATCGACACCGAGGAAGACTGGCGGCTGGCAGAGGCGCTGATGGGGCGTTCATGAGCGCGATTGCCCTCTACACCGCCGTCTACCCCGGCGCCGCCCGCTTTCTTGCCGCTTGGTACGCGTCGGTCCAGGCACAGGCCGACCGCGACTTCGATCTCTGGATCAGCCTGGACGGGCTGACCGAGGCGGCGGTCGTGGCGCAGCTGGGGCATCGGCCGGCCGCGACCTTCGTCGTCGCCGAAACGGGGTCCACGCCCGCCCAGGTGCGCCAGCAGGCGCTGACGCGGATCGCCGACCACTACGATGCGGTGGTGCTCGTTGACAGCGACGACCTCCTGCACCCGGATCGCGTCGCTGCGGCACGCGCATCGCTGGAAGGCGCCGATGTCGCCGCCTGCGGTCTGCGCCTGGTCGACGAGGCTGGACAGCCCCTGGGGGTGTCGCTCGCGACTCCGGGCGAAGGGGAAACCGAATCCACCCTGCCCCGCACCAACGCGTTCGGGCTCTCGAACACGGCCTACCGGTCCGACGTGCTGCGAGCCTGCCTCCCGATCCCGGCCGCGGCCGCCCTGGTGGACTGGTACCTGGTCACGATGGCCTGGCTGCAAGGCGCACGGCTGGCCTTCGATCCGACGCCACGGATGGACTATCGCCAGCACGGCGCAAACATGGCCCGAATCCGGTCGCCGTTCACGGCGGAGCGCGTGCGGGCCGACACGGCGCTGGTCCGCGAGCACTTCCGGCTGGTGCTGGACGGCCTGCCGGCGCGGGCGCTGCCGGCCCGAGCGACGCAGGTCCGCGAAGCCGCCGCCGATGTCGCGGCCTTCGACCAGCGCGTCGTCGAGGACGCGGCCGGACTCTCCCGCTATGTGCGGGAGCTGAACGCAGCGCCTCCGCCCCTCCTCTGGTGGGCGTCCGTCGCCCACCCGCCCCTGCGATCCCAGTGGAGCACCCAGAAGGAGCCAACGTGAGACCCGTCAACCTGGGAAATGTGGCCGTGGGCGGCGACAACCCGCCCTACATCGTCGCCGAGGTCGGCTCCAACCACAACGGGGACATGGATCTCTGCCTGAAGCTGATCGACGCCGCCGCCGAGGCGGGCGCCAACGCGGTCAAGTTCCAGTCGTGGAGTGAAACGTCTCTCATCGCCCGGGAGGAATACGAGCGGAATCCCAGCTACGCGGACAAGAAGAAGCACTTCGGGTCGCTCCGCGAGATGGTGAGCGCCTACCAGCTCACGCCCGAGCAGCACGTCGTTGCCCGCGACCACGCCCTGGAGCGCGGGATCGCCTTCTGCTCCAGCGCGTTCGCCCCGGCGGAGGCGGACCTGCTGGCCGGACTGGACGTCCCGTTCATCAAGATCGCCTCGATGGACATCACCAACCTGCCGCTCCTGGCACATGTTGCCCGGACGGGTAGGCCCGTCGTGATCTCGACGGGGATGGCCACCCTGGGCGAGATCGAGCGGGCCATGGATACCGTGCATGCCCAGGGCAACGAGGAGGTCGTCCTGCTCCAATGCGTCTCCATCTATCCGGCGGCGCCGTCGACCATCCACCTGCGCAACCTCGAGACCCTGCGCCAGGCCTTCGACGTGCCCGTGGGTTTCAGTGACCACACCCTGGGGACGGCGATCCCGCTCGCGGCCATCGCCCTGGGCGCATGCATGATCGAGAAGCACTTCACCCTCGACAAGGAGATGGAGGGCTGGGACCACGCCATCTCGTCCGATCCCCCGGAGATGCGGGCCATCGTCGAGGACGGGCGCGCCATCCACGAGGCGCTGGGCAGCACGCGCCGGATGCTGTCGGAGGCTGAGATCGTCAAGCGCCGCCAGTTCCGGCGCAGCTTGGTCACGCGGGCCGCGCTGCCCGCCGGTCACGTCCTCACCGAGGCGGACCTGGATGCGAAGCGTCCGGGAACCGGGATCGGCCCCGACGAGCTCCGCTATGTCGTCGGCCGCGAGCTGGCCGCGGACCTCGTCGAGGACCAGGTGCTTCGCTGGGAGCACCTGCGCTGATTGGCTGGAGCCGGACGGCGGGAGGCCGGTCCCGGTCGAACATTCATCCTCTCCCTGCCCGGAGGATCACGTTGGTACGTCCCGTCTACGTCGTCCATTGCGTGGATACGGAGGGAATCCGGTCGCGGGTCCCGACCTTCGGGCCGCAGCCGTGGCTGGCCCTGCGCACCGTCGCCGGCACGTATCACCACGACAACCTCGATATCGACGAGCCGTTCCACCGCTGGCGCTACGTCTTCGATGAGGAGACCTACCCGCTCGGCGCTCTCGACGCCATCGGCCTGGCGGCCAACAACGCCTACGGCGTGACGACGGTCGTGAGCGTGGACCCCGCCACGGGCGCCGCCAGTCGCCGCGTCCTCAACGACCCGTCGGCCGCCGTCGCGGCCAGCCACGGGTCCTGATCATGGACCACGAGCGCCCGGAGACTCTTGAGGCCGTCGTCGCGTCGCCGGAGCTCTCCATCGCCGACGCCATCTCCCAGCTGGACATGGCCGGGACCGGCGGCCTCGTCCTGTGCCGTCCGGATTGGCAGGTCGCGGGACTCCTCACCGATGGTGACATTCGCCGCGCGGTCCTGCGCAAGGTGTCGCTGGCCGACCCATGCGGCTCCATCGCCACCCCGGAACCCGTCGTCGCGCGCGCGCCCATCGGACCGGCCGAGGCGCTACAGGTGATGCTGCAGCACGACATCAACCACCTCCCGGTAGTCGACGAAGCCGGCGCCCTGGTCGACTTCCTGCTCCGCAAGAACATCGTCGTCGATGTGCCTGGGGACCTGTCGGCCGTGGTCATGGCCGGCGGCTTCGGCAAGCGCCTCATGCCGCTGACGGAGACCGTCCCCAAGCCCATGCTGCCGATGGGCGAGCGGCCGCTTCTGGAGCGCACGATCGACCAGCTGCGCGGGGCCGGGATCCGCGAGGTCCACCTCACCACCCACTATCTGTCCGACAGCATCGTCCGCCACTTCGGCGACGGCGAGGCATTCGGGGTCCGCATCAGCTACGCCACCGAGGATGAGCCGATGGGCACAGCGGGCGGCCTCCGGCTGATCCCGCGTCCGAACGGGCCGTTCCTGGTGGTCAACGGCGACATCCTGACCCGGGTCCCCTACCAGACGATGCTGCGCTTTCACCGGAAGCATGCCGCGACTCTGACGGTGGGCATTCGCGCCCACGAGGTCGAGGTCCCATTCGGGGTGGTGGAGTGCGACGACGTCCGCGTCATGGACCTGACCGAGAAGCCGCGCATCCGCCTCCTCGTGAACGCCGGCATCTACCTGCTCGAGCCCGGCGCGTGGGACCACATCCCGGCCGATGGGCGCTTCGACATGACCGACCTGATTCGGCGCCTGTTGGGCGAGGGCCAGGTCGTGGTCGGCTTCCCGATCATCGAGTACTGGCAGGACGTCGGCGGTCACGAGGAGTACCGCCGCGCCCAGGAAGACCTGCGCGATGGACGCTTCTGACGGGCCTCCGGCGGAGGCCAACGACGTGGCGGGCGCCACCGAATTGCCCGGCGCGGCGATGCACGCGCTCGCGCGGCGCCTCTTCCCGATCGCCCGGAGCATCACCGGGGACGGCGTGCGCGAGACGCTCCGCATCCTCGGCGAGCACCTGCCCCTGGAGATCCACGAGGTGCCCACCGGCACCCGTGCCTTCGATTGGACCGTGCCCCCCGAGTGGAACATCCGGGATGCCTACATCCTCGACGAGCGCGGCAACCGGATCGTCGATTTCCAGCAGAACAACCTCCACGTCGTCGGCTACTCGGTCCCCGTCGACGCCACCCTGTCGCTTGCCGAGCTCCAGCCGCACCTGCACTCGCTGGTCGACCAGCCCACCGCGATCCCGTACGTCACCTCCTACTACGAGCGGCGGTGGGGCTTCTGCCTGTCGCACGCCCAGCGGCAGAACCTGCAGGATGGCCTGTACCGGGTCGTGATCGACAGCGAGCTCAAGGACGGCTCCCTCACCTACGGCGAGCTCATCATTCCCGGCGCCACGCCGAGCGAGGTGTTCCTGTCCACCTACGTCTGCCATCCGTCGATGGCCAACAACGAGCTCTCGGGCCCGGTGGTCACGACGTGGCTCGCGAAGTGGATCGCCAGCCGGCCACGCCGCTACACCTACCGCCTGGTCTTCATCCCCGAGACCATCGGATCGCTGGTGTACCTGTCACGCCACGTCGACGCCCTCCGGGCGAACGTGGTGGCGGGCTTCAACGTGACCTGCGTCGGCGATGACCGGGCGTACTCCTTCCTGCCGTCCAGATACGGCGGCACGCTCGCGGACCGGGTCGCCCTCCACACCCTGAAGGTCAGGCATCCGGATTTCGTCCGCTACTCGTACCTCGACCGCGGCAGCGACGAGCGGCAGTACTGCAGCCCGGGCATCGACCTTCCCGTCGTGAGTGTGATGCGCACGAAGTACTGCCAGTATCCCGAGTACCACACGTCGCTGGACGACCTGACGGTCGTCACGCCCGCCGGGCTCGAGGGCGGCTACACCATCCTGCGCGACTGCCTGGAGGTTCTGGAGGGCAGCCGGACGTACCAGGCGACCTGCCTCGGCGAGCCGCACCTCGGCGGCCGAGGCCTCTATCGGACGCTCGGCACCACATCGCCCTACGGAGCGGTCCGGACGACCATGGACCTCCTCGCGTACGCGGACGGCACGCACGACCTCGTCGAGATCGGCGACATCATCGGGGTGCCGGTGATGGAGCTCCAGCGCGTGGCTGAGCAGCTTGTGGAGCACGGGTTGCTGGCAGAGGTGCCGACGCCACGCCCGCCGGTTGGTTCGGCAAGGCCGCTCGGCGACCATGATCCCGAAGGACTCGCTACTCGCCACGCGAATTGAACGCCTCCGCCCGCCTAGCCCTTCGACCACCCTGCGCCGAGGCGCAGCACCGACAGCGGCGGACGACACGCCACGACCATTGCGACACTGCACACCACGGATGAGCAGTACTTCGGTTCGTTGCTGGGCACATGGTGCCGCGTCGCACCGATCAGAGGTCCGGAGATGGCTATTCGGGAGCGGTCCCCTGCTATCGTGAAGGCGCAGGCCTCCATCAGGCCGCCCGTCGCAGCAGGAGCGCCGACGTCACGTGATCGACCCAACCGCGCGCGTACACCCGTCCGCGGACCTCGAGGAGGACGTCTCGGTCGGCCCTCGGACGAGCATCTGGCACCGTGCCCAGGTCCGTCGAGGCGCTCGCATCGGTGCCGAATGCGTCATCGGTCGTGACGCCTTCATCGACGAGGGCGTCGTGATCGGCGACCGGGTCAAGGTCCAGAACGCGGCCCTCGTCTATCACGGCGTGACCGTGGAGGACGGCGTGTTCATCGGGCCCAACGCGATCCTCACCAACGACCGGTTCCCCCGCTCCATCACCGCGGACGGCGAGCTCGCCCGGGCCGACGACTGGGTCGTCAGCCCCATCCGACTTCGCACGGGTGCCTCGATCGGGGCGGGAGCGGTGGTCGTGGCCGGCAGCGACGTCGGACGCTTTGCGACGGTCGGCGCCGGGGCCGTCGTCACCCACGACGTCCCGGACCACGCGCTTGTCGTGGGGAACCCCGCTCGCCGGATCGGCTGGGTCTGCGCCTGCGGGCGGCGACTGGTCGATGGAGCCGGTGCTCCCGTCAAGGCCGATGCGCCCGGAGCCGCCGCGTGTCCAGCCTGCGCGGCTAGGTACGAGATCGACGGCGACCGCTGTGTCGCGCGTACGACGGAGGTGCCCACGTGATCCCGATCTCCAGGCCCGACATCGGCCAGGCGGAGGAGGAGGCCTTGTGGACGTCCTTCGCTCCGGCATGGTCGCGATGGGCAGGAAGACGGCCGAGTTCGAGGAAGCCTGGGCCGCCTACTGCGGCGTCAGGCACGCCGTCTTCATGGCCAACGGGACGGTTGCCCTCGAGGCGGTCCTCGAGGCGCTCGGGATCGGACCGGGCGACGAGGTGATCACCGTCAGCTTCACGTTCAACGCGACGGTGAGCGCGATCCTGCGGGTCGGCGCGACGCCCGTCTTCGTGGATATCCGGGCGGATGACTTCTGCATGGATCCAGCCCTGGTCGAGGCGGCCATCACACCGCGGACGAAGGCGATCATGCCGGTCCACCTGTACGGCCTGATGGCCGACATGGACCCCCTCGTGGAGATCGCGGAGCGGCACGGGATCCCGATCATCGAGGACGCCGCCCAGGCCCACGGCGCCTCGTACCGCGGCCGCCGGGCGGGACAGTTCGGGCCCGCCATGTTCAGCCTGTACGCGACGAAGAACCTGATGACCGGCGAGGGCGGCTTCGCCACGACCGACGACGACGCGCTGGCCGACCGGATCCGCCTGTTCCGCAACCACGGCATGCGGGTGCGCTACCAGCACGAGTCGCTGGGCACGAACTTCAAGCCGACGGACCTGGCGGCGGCGCTCGGGCTGGCCCAGCTGGCCCGGCTGGACGAGCGCACCGCGCAGCGCCGGCGAAATGCCGCCCGCCTGACCGATGGCCTCCGCGGCTACCTGACGCCGGTCGTCCCCGATGGCCGCGAGCACGTCTGGCACCAGTACACGATGCGCTTCCCGGGCGAGCGCCAGCGGGTCATCGACGGCCTGACGGAGCGCGGCATCGGCACCCTGATCTACTACCCCGTCCCGGTCCATCGGCAGGCCTACCTCCAGGCCTTCGTGCCCGGCGCCGCCGACCTCGACCTGCCGGTCACCAACCGCCTGTCCGACGAGGTCCTCTCGATCCCCGTCCGGCCGAACCTCACAGAGGAGGAGCTCCAAGCCGTGATCGACGCCGTCCGCGAGGTCGCCACCCCGCTCGAGCCGGCCGCCCCGGCCGAGGACACCTCCCGATGAGCGCACCGCTCCGCGTCGGCCTCGCGGGCCTGGGCTCGATGGGCCGCAACCACCTGCGTCACCTGTCGACCCGCCAGGACTGCGAGCTCGTCGCGGTTGCCGATCCGGACGCGGAGCTCGTCCGGGACGCGGTCGTCGAAGACCGGTGCCGCGGGCTTCGCCGACGCCCTCGACATGATCGGTGAGGCCTCCGTCGATGCGGTCGTGATCGCCGCGCCCACCACGGCGCACGCCGCCCTCGCCCTCGCCGCGATCGAACGCGGCCTGCCGGTCCTGGTCGAGAAGCCGCTGGCCGCGACAGTTGCGGAGGGGATCGAGCTCGTCGCCGCGGCGCGCGCGCGGGGGGTCCCCCTCCAGGTCGGTCACGTGGAGCGGTTCAACCCGGCCGTGCTGGAGCTCGGTCGCCGGCTCGCCAAGGGCTGGGTCGGGACGCTCTACTCCATCACCAGCCGGCGCGCCGGACCGTTCCCCGCCCGGATCCGCGACGTCGGCGTGACGATCGACCTCGCGACCCACGACGCGGACATCCTGTCGTGGATCGCCGGGGAACGCCCGACGCGCGTCTACGCCGAGACGGCGCAGCGGCAACACGTCAGCAACGAGGACCTGCTGTTCGGGCTGTTGCACTTCCCGTCGGGCGCGACCGGCATGCTCGACGTCAACTGGCTGACCCCGGCGAAACGGCGACAGCTCTCCGTCGTGGGCGAATCCGGCATGTTCGAGCTCGACTACCTGACCCAGAGGCTCACCTTCACGAGCGCCGACGTCGGCAGCCCCACCATCATCGACGGCTACGCGACCACGTTCGAGGGCAACGTCGTGGTCATCGAGGTCGCCAGCCGTGAGCCCCTGGCCGCCGAGCTGGACGCGTTCCTCGCGGTCGCACGCTCGGGCGGGCGCCCGGTCGTGGACGGCGAGGACGGCCTGTGGGCGCTCGCGATCGCGTCGGGCCTCCTGCAGGCCGCGGCCGATGGCCGGCCGGTCGACCTCACGGACGTGGCCGGGCGGATCCCGGAGCGATGACGATCACGGACCGGCCCTCGAGCTCCGCCAGCCTGCTGGGGGGTGCGATCAGCCTGCCCGAGAACCCCTGCCTTCATCGCCCTACCCGGGCCGTGGCGCCCTGGACGGGAGAGCCCGGGACGGCCGGCACCGTCACCGTCGTGGGAGCCGGGAAGATGGGCCTCCCGCTCGCGGCGCAGTTCGCGTCGCACGGGTGGTCCGTCATCGCCGTCGACGTCAACGAGGCCGTGGTGGACGCGATCAACGAGGGCCGCGCGCACGTCGCCGAGGAGCCGGGCCTCGCCGAGCGGGTCGCGGACGCGCATGCGGCCGGCCGGCTGCGCGCGACCCTTGACGCCGCTGGGGCCGCTGCCGAATCCGACGTCATCGTCCTCATCGTCCCGGTCATGCTCGACGACGAGAAGCGGCCCGACTACCGGTACATGGACGCCGCGGCCGGATCGATCGCCGCCGGCCTCCGGGCCGGGACGACCGTGATCTTCGAGACCACGCTGCCGGTCGGCGACACCCGCAGCCGGTACGTGCCGCTGCTCGAGGCGGCGTCCGGCCTCGTCGCGGAACGGGACCTGTTCGTGGCCTTCTCGCCCGAGCGCCTGTTCACGGGCGCGGTGTTCCGGAACCTCGCGACGTACCCCAAGCTCGTCGGCGGGATCGGCCCGGCCTCGGCCGAACGGGCGACGGCCTTCTATGCGTCGGTCCTCGATGCCGAGGTGGTGGCGATGAGCTCGGCCGAAGCAGCCGAGATGAGCAAGCTCGCCGACACCACGTACCGGGACCTCAACATCGCCTTCGCCAACGAGCTGGCCCGCTATGCGGACCGGGTCGGGGTGGACGTCCTGGAGGTCATCCGCGCCGCGAACAGCCAGCCCTACAGCCACATCCACCAACCGGGCCTCGGCGTGGGCGGGCACTGCATCCCGGTGTATCCGCACTTCCTCCTCTCGCGGGCGCCGGAGATGGAGCTGGTCGAGCTGGCGAGACGGGTCAACGACGGCCAGGTCGATGTCGCCGTGGGAGCGCTTCGGACCGCGCTCGGCGCGCTCCGGGACGTGTCCGTCCTCGTGCTGGGCCTGACCTACCGGGAGGGCGTGAAGGAGCTGGCCTACTCGCGGGCGCTCCCGCTCATCGATCGCCTGGCAGCCGACGGCGCCCGTGTCTCTGCCTGGGATCCCCTGCTCAGCGCCGAGGAGATCGAGCGCTGCGGCGCCGAACCGTGGACCTGGGGGTCGGCGAGCGAGGCACGGGCGATCGTGGTCCAGACGGCCGACCCCGTCTTCCGCGACCTCGATCCGGCCTGGTTCGCGCACCTCGAGGTCCTGCTCGACGGCCGGAACAGCCTGCGGGAGCTCAGCCTTCCCGAGAGCGTCCTCGTCCTGGGAGTGGGGATCCCGCCGCGGGGCGGCACGCAGCCGGCCGCGGCCGGCTGACCCGGGCGAGATCTGCGGCA
The DNA here is from genome assembly GCA_963766735.1 of uncultured Chloroflexia bacterium. Taxonomy (GTDB): domain Bacteria; phylum Chloroflexota; class Limnocylindria; order Limnocylindrales; family CSP1-4; genus CAIXZV01. Next base: position 5,624 of record CAVYBU010000025.1, on the reverse strand, counting down.
CCAGATGAAGATCGTCAGCATCGTCGGGACACGGCCCCAGCTCATCAAGGCCGCGGCACTCCTCCCGGCGCTCCGCGCGCGCCATCACGACGTCTTCGTCGACACCGGCCAGCATTGGGACGAGCGGCTGGCCGGAACGTTCTTCTCGGAGCTGGGCCTGCCGCCACCCGACTTCTCGCTCGGGGTCGGCGGCGGAGGGCACGCCGAACAGACGGGCCGGATGCTCGCTGCGCTGGAGCCGATTCTCGTCGCCGAACGACCGGACGCGGTCCTGGTCTACGGGGACACGAACTCGACGCTCGCCGGATCGCTGGCGGCGGCCAAGCTCGGAATCCCCGTCGCTCACGTGGAGGCGGGGCTGCGCAGCTTCGACCGGCGGATGCCCGAGGAGATCAACCGCGTGGTCGCCGATCACCTCGCGACGTGGTGTTTCGCCCCGACGCCAACGGCGGTCGCCAATCTCGCGTCTGAGGGCATCACCGCCGGGGTCGTCGAGACCGGCGACCTGATGCAGGACCTTGCCGCCCGGGTGGCCGCCGAGGTCCGCGATCCCGAGCGCTCTCGTGGCGGCCGGTGACGCGCTGGCCGGCGCGGGCGCTCCGGACCTGGCCGCGGAGCTGAGACCAGGTGGCTTCGTGTTCGCCACCGTCCACCGGGCGGAGAACAGGGAACCCGCTTCGCTGGCTGCGTGGCCGGCGATCCTGGGCGACGCAGCGCTTCCGGGTCGGCCCGTGATCCTCGCGCTCCACCCCGGGACGCGCGCCGCGCTCGAGGCGGCCGGGATCGCCCTGCCGGCACGGGATCCACGTCGTGGAGCCGCTCGGCTACCGCACGAGCCTCACACTCCAGCTCCACGCCGCGGCGGTCATCACGGACTCCGGTGGCGTCCAGCGCGAGTCCGCGTGGGTCGGCACCCCGTGTCTCGTGCTCCGCTCCACCACGGAGTGGACGGAGGCGGTCGAGGCATCGACCGGACGGATGATCGTCGTGGGGCTGGATCGGGACCGCGCCGCCCGGGAGCTCGCCCGCCTCGCCCCGCCGGCCGAGTCCGAGACGCTCGCTCGGGCTCGGGTCGAGAGTCTCCACCTTCCGCCGGCGGAAGCCTCGCGGCGGATCGTGGACGCCCTCGAGTCAGGCCGGGACTCCTGAGGCGGTGCCAAACACCGCCGACACCTCAGGGCAGTGCGGCCTCAGGCGCGACCGGCGTCCGTCCAGCGGAGGTCGCCGTCCAGGAGGCCCGAGGCCGTGAGCTCATTGATGCGTGAGAGCCGGGTGTACCGGGGCCCCGTGAGATCCTCGATCGTGAGACCCATCCGAGCATATGCCGCCACGAGATCGCGGATGCCTGCTTCCACCGTCGACGCGGGTGCGGCTGCGGGCAGGCGCTCATGCAGCTTGCGGAAATCCACGCGGTAGTCGCGGGCGTCCGAGCCGGCATCCTCCGCGAACGTGACCCGGCTGCCCGGCACTGCTGCCTCCACGAGTTCGGCGACCGTTCGGATCTGGAGGTTGCCGGCGTCGCTACCCACATTGAAGGCTTGGTCATGCACGACAACACGGTCTGCCTCGAGCATGGCCACGAAGGCCCTCGCGATGTCCTGCACGTGAACCAACGGGCGCCATTGGCGTCCGTCGGTCTGCAGTCGAACCTCGCCCGTCGCATGGGCCCATCCAGCGAGGTTGTTGACGACCACATCGCCGCGCAAGCGAGGCGAAATGCCGAATGCCGTCGCGTTGCGCAGCGAGATGGGCGTGAAGGAGGAGCTGGCAAGAGCGTGGATGCCCTCCTCGGCCAGGATCTTGGAGCGTCCATAGGGCGTCACGGGGTTGAATGCCGAGCGCTCGTCAACTGGGGCCTCGCCGGCGGCGCCGTAGAGGCTGCACGAAGATGAGAAGAGGAACCGCGCCACGCCGGCCGAACGGGCGATCTCCGCCAGTCGGACTGATGCTCGCGCATTGATCGCGTAGGTGGTCTCCGGGTTGAGATACCCGACGGGGTCGTTGGAGATGGCCGCGAGGTGGATCACTGCGTCGAAGCCGGCTAGATCGCTCGCCTCAACATCCCGCAGGTCCCGCCGGATGGAGGGCACAACCATGGGGGGCGTCCCGAAGTCGCCGCCAGCGTAGTATCCGACGTCGAGACCCGCCGGCTCGTGACCTGCCGCTTGAAGCACAGGCAGGAGGACCGCCCCGATATAGCCCTCGTGGCCGGTGACCAGAACCCTCACCTTGGTTGTCTCCCCGCTCCTCGACGTGACTACGCGGCGCGGTGGCGCCGCGTACGACTACCTTACCGGGCCGGCACCCCGCATCACTCACGACAATGAACAGAACTGGGCGATGACTGTCCGGCCGCTCAGACGGTGCTCGAGCCGGCGAAATACCGGTACTGCTCGGCTCGGAGGGTGTCGGCGAGCCGCCGGACGGCAGATCGACATCCGCGTAGCGGATGACCTGGTCCCGCACGATGTCGCGTCGCAGCACGCACCCTTCGACGAGGCCCTCGGGCAGGTACTCCTCGCGGCGCATCTCGTCCGTGTTGACCGCCTCGCCGTAGGTCATGTAGTTCCCGTACTCGTCGAGGACCTCGCCGCGCTTCAGGTCCCGCTTGGCGACGGCACAAACCTCGACCACAGGGCCGGCGAGCGGCGGGGCAAGACCGTCCCGGAAGATCTTGACCCGGGCGATCGCGTTGGGAACCTCGAAGTGGACCAGGTGGTACGGGGTCCAGAACGCGTAGAGCGGGCCGGGTCCCATCTTGTACAGATCGAGGTAGTGCCGCTGCTTCGGATCGGCGTGCTCGGCAAGCACGTACACCTTCGTCCCGATCGTCCCGACCGTGTAGTCGATGATGCCGCCGAGCTCCCGGATCTCATCGAGCCGGGGCAGGTAGATCTCGGGCAGGCGCTCAGGCGCCTCGCGGAACTCGAAACCCCGGGACATCCCGCGTTGGAGGACGCCGAACCCTGTCGCATTGGCGACGATGGCCTGCTCGCAGCTGATCTTCGTCCCGTCCGCGAAGCTCGTGACCATCGCCGGGTTCTGGCCCCAGCGATCGGCCCAGCCCTGCTGGGTCGTCGGGTTCCGGTACGGATCCTGGAGGCCCTTGACGTTCCCGACGACCCGCGGCACGAGCCCGAGTCCCTGGACCCAGCGCACCAGGTTGAGCTGGACGCCAGGCTCATCGCCGTCGCATGCCGAGAGCAGGACTCCGTGCTCCCGGGCCCGGACCTGGAGGATCGGGCCGATCGTGGCGTCGAGCTCGGCGTTCAACAGGACCACGTCCTTGCCGTGCGCAAATGCTTCCAGCACGACGTGTGTCGCGTATTCGACCGCCCCTGTCGCCTCGACGAGCACGTCAATGCCCGCGGCGCGGCACAGGAGTGCCGGGTCCGTCGCGATGGCAGTCGCACCGCGGGCGACCGCCACATCGAGCGCCTCGACCGTCTCGATCGTGACGGGCTCGACACCCGCATAGCGAACGACGTGTGCCGCACGGTCGAGATGCCGGCCGGCAACGGCAACCAGCCGCATGCCCGGCACGCTGTTGACGATCTGGTTCGCCAGTCCCTGCGCCATGAACCCGGCGCCGACGATCCCAACACGGATCGGCGTTCCGGCGGCCTCGAGGTCGCGCAGGGCGGTGTCGACGAGGATCATCGGCTCACGCCGCCGCCATCCGGCGTCGCACGTCGGCCTCGACCTCGGACAGGAGCGGCCACACGCGATCCTTGTCGGACATGTCGCCCGCCGGAAGGGGCCACTCGATCCCGAGCGCTGGGTCGTCGACACGCAGGCCCGACTCGAGCTCCGGCGCGTAGAACTCGCCGACCATGTAGCTGGTCTCCGTCCCGTCCTCGAGGACCTGGTAGCCATGGGCAAAACGCCGTGGTACGTACAGTGATCGCCCGTTGGCCGCGCTCAACTCAGCGGCGATGTGCTCGAGGTACGTCGGCGATTCCGGACGCAGATCGACGATCACGTCCAGGATCGCCCCCCGCGTCGCCCGGACGAGCTTGGTCTCTGCCGCCGGTGGGTACTGGAAGTGCATGCCGCGGACCGTGCCTCGGCGATGGTTGTAGGCGACGTTGGCCTGGGCGATCACGGGCTCGAGGCCGTGATCGGCGAACTCACGCTGGCAGAACGCACGCGCAAAGTGGCCGCGCCCGTCCTCCCGACGTTCGATGTCGATCACAAAAGCACCCTGAAGCTTGGTTTCCGTGAAGATCATCATCGCCCTCGCTTTGGTCCCTACGGATCACGCCACCGAGCCGATGGTACTGTCCAAGGTGCGTCGCAACGAGATCATGCGCGGCGGCGCTGACATACGCTGTTGCCGTGACGCAACGGAATGACCCGTTCCCCGGTGGCAGGTGACCCGGGTGTCGGCGAGACTAGTGCGGTTCTGACATTCGAAATGGGAAGCGGGCCACCATGAAGGTCGTGTTGTTCTCGGGCGGGCTTGGCCTGCGGATGCGCGAATACTCCGAAGCGGCGCCGAAGCCGATGATCCCCATCGGCGTGCGTCCCATCCTGTGGCACGTGATGCGCTATTTCGCCCATTTCGGGCACAAGGACTTCGTGCTGTGCCTCGGGTATCGCGCTGACGTGGTGAAGTCCTACTTCCTCGACTACAGCGAGGCGATCTCGAACGACTTCGTCATGGAGGACGGCGGCCGTTCGCTGAAGCTCCTGCGAACCGACATCCAGGACTGGCGGATCACCTTCGCCGAGACCGGTGTCAACACGATCGTCGGCCAGAGGCTGAAGGCGGTGCGCCCATACCTTGGCGACGACGAGGTGTTCCTCGCCAACTACGGAGACACGCTGACCGACGCCCCCCTGCCCGAGCTCGTGGAGGCGTTTCTGGCCACGGACAACATCGCGGCATTCCTCGCCGTCCGGCCGACGTACTCCTTCCACCTCGTCGAATCAGATCCCGACGGCAGGGTTCGTTCGATCAACCACGTCCGCGAGGCGGAAACGCGGATCAATGGCGGCTACTTCATTTTCCGCAAGGAGATCTTCGACTACATCGGCGAAGGAGAGGAGCTTGTCGACGAGCCGTTCCGCCGGCTCATCGACGAGGGCAAGCTCATGGCATTCCGCTACGACGGGTTCTGGGCGCCGATGGACACGCTCAAGGACAAGCAGGAGCTGGACGCGCTGTACGACAGCGGATCTCCGCCCTGGGCCGTCTGGATGCGGAAGCCGGAGGGCTGAGGCGCCGTGCTGCCGCTCGGCCCTGCCGTTCAAGGCGGGATCCACCTCCTGTGCCTCGGGGCGCACCCGGACGACATCGAGATCGGCGCCGGCGGGACGATCCTGCAGTTGGCCCGGGCAGAGCGCCTGAGCGCCGTCACCTGGGTCGTCTTCAGCGGCTCTCCGGAACGCGTCCGCGAGGGCACTGTCGCAGCCGAGGCCTTCCTGGAGAACGTGCCCACCCGGACGGTCGTCTTCCACGACATCCAGGACGGCTACTTCCCGGCCCGCTTCGCCGACGTGAAGGACGCATTCGAGACCCTCAAGGCGTCGGTTCGGCCGGATCTCGTGCTCATGCCTCGGACCGACGATGCCCACCAGGACCACAGGCTCGTGGCGGAGCTCGCCGGGACCACGTTCCG
>CAVYBU010000024.1:0-34390 GCA_963766735.1 uncultured Chloroflexia bacterium | reverse complement strand
CGGCGTGGATATCGACTATGTCACCCTGCTGAAGTCGGTCACCGCCGGACGAGACTTCGTCCGCGCGTATGCCTACACCGGGCTGGACCCGGACAATGAGAACCAGCGCAACTTCCACCAGTTCCTCGCGCGGCACCAGTACAAGGTCGTCAGCAAGGACATCCGGAAGTACGGCGACGGCAAGGTCAAGGCGAACCTCGACATCGAGCTCGTCGTGGACCTGATGAAGACCGCGCGCAACCTGGACGTCGCCGTCATCGTGTCGGGCGACGGGGACTTCGCGTCAGCCATCCGCGCCGTCCAGGAGATGGGCGTCCGCGTCGAGGTGGTCAGCTTCCGCGGCAACACGTCCTCCGACCTGATCGAGGTCGCGGACCTGTTCACCGACATCATCCACATCGCCAAGGTTGACAGGGGATCCACGGTCTCCGGGCGCCGCGTCGCAGGCGACGACGAGGACCTGTCGATGACCGAGGTCCCGGACAAGCTGTCGGAAGGCTCGGGTCGCGGTCGCGGTCGCGGTCGCGGTCGCGACCGGTCCGATCGAGAGGGCGGCTATGCCAGCGGCTCGCGCGGCGGGCGCTCGTCCTCAGGGCGGGACCGCGGTCGTGATTCCGGTCGCGAGCCGGTCGTGAGCCGGGTCGCGAGGCGGTTGTCGCCCCGATCGGCATCTCGACCGTCGGGCTCGTGGCCTTGCCCGGCGAGAAGCTGTCCCGGGCCGCCGCTGCGCCCGTCGAGGACGCTCCGGAGCTCGAGGAAGGTCTCGAGATTGCCGCGGGTGAGGTCGTCCCGGGCGAGGATCTCCAGGGCGAAGGCGAGGGTGAGGGCGATGGCCGCCGCCGCCGCCGTCGCCGTGGTGGCCGTGGCCGTGGCCGGGGCCGTCGCGACGACCAGCCGGTCGAGGGCGGTGAGCCGGTCGAGGCCGGCGGTGTCGACGCGGTCGCGGATGTCGAAGGCCAGGAGATCGAGGGCGTCGCGGACGCCCAGGTCGAAGAGGCCGATGACGTCGAGCAGGGCGAGGCCGTCGCGGCCACCGCGCCCCCGGAGCGGCCGGCACGTGGCGGTCGGTCCCGAACCCCGTCCGGCGACCTGCCGACACCGTTCGACGACCTGGAGGCACTCTCGGCCCCGCCGCGTTCCCCGCGGTCCACGCCGTTCGGTTCCGTGTGGGACCGCCAGCCCGGGACCCCGGTCGCACTGCCGGCCGCCAAACTGGCGCCGCTCCCCGACGATGAGGAAGACTTCGAGGAGCCGGCGATCCCGGAGTACCTGCTCACCGAGCAGCGCCGCGGCCAGGGTGGCCGGGGCGGCGGTGGTGGCCGCAGCGGTCGCGGTGGTGGTGGCCGCAGCGCCTACACGTCGGCCATCGAGCGCGAGCGCTACGGTGGCGGTCGCGGCGGCGGCACGAACCGCTTCGCCGAACCTGCCCCCGGTCGCAGTGGCGGTCAGGGTGGAGGCGGCAGCCAGGGCAGCCAGGGCAGCCGGGGCGGTCGCGGTGGGCAGCAGTCCCCGCGCGGCCCGCGGCCGGAGCGCCAGGATCGCATCGATCGTGCGCCGCGCACGGGCGGCGCGGAGTGGAGCGAGGTTCCGCCGGAGCTCGAAGAGATGCTTCGCGCGCAGCTGCAGCGTGCCCGGCCAGTTGAGGCTCCAGCCCAGACGGCTCCTGCCGCCGGGACCGCGGCCCCCAAGCGCCGGACGACCAGGAAGCCGGCCGCGGCAGCCGAGGCTCCGGCCCCGGTCGCCGAGGCCCCGGCCGAGCCGGTCGCCAAGCCGGCCCCCAAGCGCCGGACCACGCGCAAGCCGGCCGCGGCAGCCGAGGCTCCGGCCACGGCAGTTGAGGCTCCGGCCCAGACGGCTCCTGCCGCCGGGACCGCGGCCCCCAAGCGCCGGACGACCAGGAAGCCGGCCGCGGCAGCCGAGGCTCCGGCCCCGGTCGCCGAGGCCCCGGCCGAGCCGGTCGCCAAGCCGGCCCCCAAGCGCCGGACCACGCGCAAGCCGGCCGCGGCAGCCGAGGCTCCGGCCACGGCAGTTGAGGCTCCGGCCCAGACGGCTCCTGCCGCCGGGACCGCGGCCCCCAAGCGCCGGACGACCAGGAAGCCGGCCGCTCAGCCCGCCGAGGACTGAGTCCGGGCAGAACCAGCGCCAGCGACGTGGACGGCTTCCTGACCGTCGGCCACCCGGCCGCGGTGACGGCCGTCCACGCGATGCTGGCCTCGCGCGTCCCACACGCGCTTCTCATCAGCGGACCTGCGTCCGTGGGCAAGGTGTCCCTCGCCCTGGACCTGGCAGCCGGCTTGCTGTGCACAGGCGCGACCGGTGCAGGCCGACCGTGCCGTACGTGCCGCACGTGCCGGATGGTCGAGCACGGCAACCACCCCGACCTCCACCGGCTGGGACCCGAGGGGATCGGCGCCCAGGTCGTCATCGGCGGACCCGGCGCGAAGCAGCGTGGCGTCCGGGACCTCGTGACCGAGCTCTCGTTGCTGCCCGTGGAAGGCGGCGGGCGGGTGGCGATCATCCGTGATGCCCACCGTGCGAACGAGGATGCCCAGTCCGCCCTGCTCAAGACGCTCGAGGAGCCACTGAGCGGGACGACGGTGATCCTCTGTGCCGACGACGAGGAGCTGCTGCTCCCGACGATCCGGTCCCGGTGTGCCCGGATCCGCCTCGGGGTCCTCGGGGTACGGGAGATCGAGCGATTGCTGGTGGAGCGGGGCCTGGCCGATGCCCCGACCGCTGCCCGACTCGCCCGCCTCACCGGCGGCCGCCCGGGCCTGGCCGTCGCGTATGCCGCCGCGGATGGTGCCGAGGTCATCCGTGGGGAGCTGACTCGCACGCTCCTTGACCTGCTGGCGCAGGGTCCGTCCCGCCGCCTGGCTGCTGCAAGGCCGCTGATCGCCCGCGCGATGGAGCTCGACGCGCTGCTCGTGCCGGCCGTGGTGCCGGCCGTGGTGCCGCCCGAGGAAGCCCGGAGACGCGGCGTCCCCGGCATGGCGCCAGCCGTGCCCGCACAGGGCACGGCCGCTGGCAGTGGTGACGGTGCCGACGACGTGCCGGAGGAGCTCGCCGACGAGGGTCCTGTCAGGAAGACGCCGGCAGCCGCCCGCCGCAGGGCGCTCCTGCTGCTCCTGGATGTCTGGCGCGCCATCGCACACGACCTCGCGCTCGCGCAGCGCGGCGCGCCCGGCTCGATCCGGGACATCGCGCTGATCGAGGAGATCGAGGCCGCGGCGCAGGACCTGCCGCCGGACGCGGCCGCGGCGATGCTCGCCCGCCTGGTGCGGGCGGATGAGCTGGTCGCGGGCAACGTCAGCCCGGAGCTGGTCCTCGACGTGCTCCTGGTTCGCTGGCCGCGCCGGCACCACGCGGCATGACCGGCTCTGGCGCGCCCGATGGCGCCGGCGGGCGCTCCCGCCTGGATGCGAGCGTCCGCGGGCGAGTCCAGGGCGTCGGGTATCGGGTGTTCGCCCTTCGGGAGGCGGGCGCGCTCGGGCTCGACGGGTTCGTGGCCAACGAGGCGGACGGCAGCGTCCGGGTTGTGGCCGAGGGACGACGCACGGACCTTGATGCGCTGGTCGCGCGGCTGGAGGCCGGGCCTCCGGCAGGATACGTGGACCGGGTGATCGTTCGCTGGGAGCCCGCCAGGGGGATCGGTCGTGGCTTCCGGATCGAGAGCGGGGCTCACCGGGGCGACTGAGCGATGCCGCGGAGCGCCCGCAGGTCGCGAGACCTGGATCCTAGGCCCGCGGATGGCACCGCGGTGCGCTCGGGCAACGCACCCCGGACTCCCGGCGGGTCCGCCCGGGACATCCCACCCATACCCGTCGGTCCCCGCCGCGGCCACCATCTTCTGGATGGATGATCAGAACCCTGCCGAGGTTCTCCCCGGGCTCTACCGGGCCGTACTGGACGGCGTCGCACGCCTCGAGCGCGCCGGCGAGCGGCAGGCCGCATACGAGATCCGGCGCAAGGCCCTGCGGGTCTACTCGACGCGCTGGGATGAGCACGGCCGTCGCAAGCTGGGGCGCCTGGAGCAGGAAGCGAAGCAGCGCCTGGCGGCCAGCCCGCGCGCGGCCGCGACGACGGTCCTCTCGCGGAGCGGCGACCCAGCCTGATCCTCGTCCGCCGGGCAGTTGGTCCCACGGGGCGCTCCGCGATCCGGCTGCGCGTCGTACGCTGCGGGGCATGCCTGCAACAGTCGCCGATCTCATCGACCGCGCCCTCGCCGGGTTCACCGTCCTGTGTGCGACCGCGGAGCCCATCGAGGACGAGTACCAGTACGTCACCGACTTGGGCACGGTCTGGCGTGCCCGCCTGCGCGCCGTCGCCGATGCGCGCGGCAGCGAGCCTGCGCCGCCGGGCACCGACGAGGCCCTGACCGCGCTGGTCGACGAGGCCGGTCGCGTCACGGATCCGCACCGCGCCATCGACTGGTTGTCCACGCTTCCGCAGGTGGCTCTCGCTGCCCTGGGAGAACCCTCCTGATGCGGTACATGGAGGCCCGGCCAGACGGGAGGGCAGTCGTCTACGCGCACATCCAGGCGGACCCGCTCGTGGTGCGAGCGGCCGGGTTGCTGGCCGAAGCCACGACTGTCCAGCGTCTCCTGGCGCGGGCCGTGATGAACGGCGAGTCCCTGGATCCGGTCTCGTGGCGGACGATGTTTCCGACCCTCTTCGGTCCGGCCGCCCCGCTCCCCGGAGATCCTGCCAGGGATCGCTCCGATGCGATCCTGGCCGTGTCGCTGGCCGTGGCGGACCGCGGGGACCAGACGCGCAGCCAGTTCCGCGGAGCCATCGTGGAGGCGCTCACCGAGCTCCTGCTCGCCGCCCGGACCGGCCCGGTCCGGCGTGAGCGCCGCATCCTGTTCGACGGGCGACCGGCGGAGATCCACCCCTACGACGTCACGGTGGAGCGGGATGGCGCCGGCGAGGTGTGGGACTGCAAGTGGGGCGCGCGCGGAATCAAGGCGGATGTCCTGCACCAGCTCGACGACGCGCGCCGGGGCGCTGCCGACGAGGGCGTGCGGCTGCTGGCCGGGCTGGTCGTCTTCGATGCCCGACGCTCGTGCGAGGTACGGCTGGTCCGGGAGCGCGGCCCGGTCGCCGTCGACAGCCTGAAGCTGATCGCCCTGGAGGGGCTGGACCGGTTGGCTGGACGCAAGCCGGCATGAGCGGCGATCCCGCCGAGCGCGAGGATCAAGGATCCCGAGAGCAAGCAGGCCGCGCCCTCCGACGCCGCGCCGGCCCCCGTCGCAGGCCTGACGATCCGCTATCGGACCCGGTTCGACGAGTGCGGCCCCGACGGCATCGTGCGAACCTCCGCCCTGCTCCGCTACGCGCAGGACATCGCCTGGGTCCACTCCGAGCGGCTGGGCTTTGACCGTGCCTGGTATGCGGGGCGCGGACTCGCCTGGGTGGTGCGTGCGGCGGACCTGGTGATCCTCGCGACCATCCCCCTGGGCACGACCCTGGCGATCTCCACCGCGGTCACGGGGATCCGCCGCGTGTGGGCGCGGCGCCGCACCGAGGCGCGCCTGGGCGACGGCACCCTGGCGTTCTGGGGCCACACGGACTGGGTGATGACGGACCACCGGGGCATGCCCGGACGCGTGCCACCCGAGTTCGCGGCCCGGTTTGCCGTCCAACCCGGCACGTTCGAACCGAGCCGCGTCTCCCTGGTTCCGGCGCCTCCCGATGCGTCCGCCCACCGGTCCACGGTCCGTCCGCAGGACATCGACCCGATGGGCCACGTCAACAACGCCGCCTACGTGGACTACCTCGAGGAGGCGCTGCATGCCGCGGGCGAGCCCGGCCGCCGGATTCTCGCCGCGGTTCCGCGCCGGGTCAGGCTCGAGTACGTGGCGGCCGCGGCGCCCGGTGCTGCGCTGACGGGCACCGCGTGGCCGGAGGGTGCCGGGGCCGACGACGGGTGGGCGTGGCGGCTGCGTGACGACGGCGGACGAGACCTCGCGCGCGGCCGGGTGAACCGGGACGGACGGGAGGCCATCTGACCGGACGGATCGCGCGCTCCCGCATTGGCGGGTTGCCGTGGTACTTACGGGCCACGACCTGGTGGGCGGGTGTGCGGTGCGTCCGCCACCGGGACCATCACCCCATGGTTGTCCCCGTCCCGCAGCGTAGCCTCCAGAGAGCGCATTCGGCCACCTGGTCCGTGCCGCGCCCCGAACAACAGGCGGTGACAGCCCTTTGGATGCCCAGACCGTCGCGCTGGCCCTTGCCGTCGCGATCGCGCTGATCGGCGCGCTCGCCGGGACAGCGGGCTTCTCCGCGTTCGTCGTGCGCCGCCAGGACCGCCGGCTCGCCACGCTCGCAGAGCGTCTCACGGATGCCGCGGACGAGGGCGCCCTGGTCGCGCTCGACGCAGGACGGATCAGGGACCCGCGCCTGCGCGCCGCCTTCCGTGGCCTCGCGGACCGGGTCGCCGACACCTGGCGGCTGGCCACGGTGGATCAGCTCACCGGCATCCCCAACCGCCAGGCAGTGCTGAGCCGCGTGGACGACGAGATCGCCCGTGCGACGCGCTACTACCGCCCTCTGTCAGTGATCCTCGTGGACCTCGACCAATTCAAGCGGCTGAACGACACGCACGGCCATGCCGCGGGCGATGTCGTCCTGCGGCACGTGGCCCAGCTCCTGAGCGTCAACGTCCGGGCCGTGGACCATGCCGGCCGGTACGGCGGCGAGGAGTTCCTGGTCGTGTTGCCGGAGACGGATGTCGACGCGGCCGCGTCGCTGGCCGAGAAGCTGCGCCGGATCGTCGCGGGCAGCGAGATCCGCCTGCCGGATGGCGAGGTCGCGACGATCACGCTGTCCGCCGGCGTGGCCGGCGGGCTGGGCAGTGTCCTCGAGGCGGACGCCCTGGTCCGCGATGCGGACGCCGCGCTCTACTCCGCCAAGGCGCTCGGGCGAAACCAGGTGTTCGTGTTCCGGGAGACCGGCGACGAGGACACCGTCCGACGTTCTCCGATCGGCGCGGAGGCCCGCTCGCAGGCCGTGGACGTGGGCCGCGCGGCCATGGCGGCGGCCCAGGACGCGCTCCTCCGGACGCTCGTCGGCCGGGCGTCCTGGGCAGGCAGGCCTTCCGTCCTGATCGCGGAGGCCTCCGTGGCGCTCGCCCGCTCGATCGACCTGCCCGAAGGCGAGCTCGACCGCATCCGGACCGCAAGCCTGCTCCATGACCTCGGCAAGCTGGCGATCCCGGACGAGATCCTGGCCAAGCCCGGTGACCTCGCCGCGTCCGAGTGGCGGGTCGTCACCGAGCATCCCAAGATCGGCCAGGTGGTGCTGGAGCAGGCGGGCGCCCTGCGTGACGCTGCCACGATCGTGCTCCACCACCACGAGTGGTTCGACGGGCGCGGCTACCCGCACGGGCTGGCCGGCACGGAGATCCCGGTCGGAGCCCGGATCGTGTCCATCGTGGACGCCTACGAGGCGATGATCGGCGGGCGTCCATACCGTGTCGCCATCACCCACGACGAGGCGATCGCGGAGCTGCGCCGCCAGGCCGGCGTCCAGTTCGATCCCGAGCTCGTGGAGATGTTCGCGGAGCTGTTCCCGCTCGGCGTCCCGTGGGCGCCCGACGTGCACGAGGACGACCACGACCAGCGGACCTCCGCACGTACTCCCACGCGTCCGGATCTGGAGCCGGAGTCGCGTTCGCGGGCGGGCGACCGCACGAGCTGGTTCGCGCGACGACCGACCTGAGCACCGCGGAGCTGCACGACGCCGTCCACGAGCTGCGCCGCCGCGCGGTCTGACGGGCCGTCGGCCGGGCCACGGCAGGACGACGCCCCGCTGCCGAACGCGTCGCCCCGAACCTAGCTCGTCTGGCGCAGGTCCCGGCGCTCGAAGAGGACCACGGACAGAGCCGCCGTCGTCAGGAACAGCGCGGCCAGCAGCGCTGCATGACCCCAGTGGATCCCGTTGACGAGTGGGTCATTGCCCAGGTAGTAGTAGAACGGGGACAGCTCCGCGAAGCGGGCAACGCTGTCGTTGAGCGGCAGGTAGGCGTTGAACAGCCAGGCGATCAGCGCGAACCCCATCGAGCCCTCCACGGCCCACCGCACCCGGCCCGTGGCGGCGCTCAGCAGGAGCGCCAGCCCGCCGACGACCAGCCCGAGCAGCACGGCCAGGAGGCAGATCGCCGCGATGTGGCCCGCATCCATGCCGAGTCCACCGAGATAGGACCCCAGGACCGTCGCACCGAATGCGACGAGCCCGAGGACCGCGGCGATGATGACCAGCGCCACGGTCTTCTCCACGACGACGCTCGAGCGCTTGACGGGGTTCGCGAGGAGGAGGCCCATCGTGCGGTTCCCCTCCTCGCCGGCCAGGGCGCGGGATCCGACCGTGACGGTGACGAGGATCATCGCGATCGGCACGACAAGGCCGAAGCCCTCGATCGTGTAGAAGCCCTCGGGCGTGCTCATGTCGGCATTGCCCACGAGGGCCAGCAGCTCCTTGGGAAGCTGGTCGGCCATGCCCAGGACCTCAGCCGGGAGCAACGAGTAGAGCGGACCGTAGAAGATGCCCACGAGGGCCATGATGTAGGCGGTGACCACGAGGAGCGCCTGGTGCTCCGAGATGGTCCTGGTCCAGACGTGGGAGACGGCCGCGGAGCCAGCGAGCCGGTCCACGATCCTGCGGGTGATCGGGCTGCTCCGGAGCCGGTCGACCATCGTCCGCCCCGTGCTCCGACCCCTGAGATCGCGGCGGTTCCAGCCGATCACCGCCAGCCCGGCGAGGATCCCGGAACCGGCGGCCAGGACGCCGATGTGGCCCCAGTCGATGCCGTTGAACTGGGGGTCGCTGCCGTCGAAGTAGTACCAGGGGAACACCCGGGCGACGTCCTCGAGCCCCTTGAACAGCGGCAGCAGGCCGACGGCGATGTAGGAGACGACCATCACGGCAGCGGCGACACCCGTCGCGAGCCCGCCGTTGCCCGTCCACGCTCCGATTGCGAGCGCGATGAAGCCGTAGAACAGCGCGTTGGCGAACAGGTGGAACGTCAGCGCCCCGATATCCCTGCCCCCGATGTCGACATCGAGGATCACCGGGCTGAGAAGGCCGCCGGCGAGCATGATCAGCGCGCCCAGCGCGGTGAGGAGGACCAGGGCTCCCGCGCTGGCGAGAAGCACATGCGTCCGGCTCTTCGGGTTGCCGAGCAGCAGGCTGATGGTTCCGTTGCGCTCCTCGCCGGCCACAACGCCGGCGCCCACCCAGACGGCGAGCCCGGCCAGGGTCATCGCGCCCATGAAGCTGAAGATGGCCCCATACGAGAGCCCGCTGAGGTCGGTCACATCCGAGATGCCCATCAGCCCCAGGAGTGGTTCCGGCAGCCCGGCGTAGAAGGAGAGATCGATCCCGCTGTAGACGGCCATGCCGAAGACGGTGAACAGGCCGATCGCGACCGACCCCACGACGAACGCCACCCAGCGGTCGCGGACTGTCTTGGTCAGGACGCCGGCCAGCATCACCCGGCCACCGCCTCGTCGCTGTAGTAGGTGAGGAAGATCTCCTCGAGATCGGCCGGCTGGGACGTGATGTCCACGACGTCATAGCGCGCGGTCGCGGTCTTGAGGAGGACGTCCATCCGGCCGTCGTAGGACAGGACGACCCGGTGGTCCTCGACCGCCACGCTCCGGACGCCGGGCAGGGATGCGAACACAGAGGCGTCCGCCGGCTCGGTGAACTCGAACTCGACCCGTCGGATCGACTTCGAGCGCAGGTCGGCAACCGACTCGACCGCCTCGAGGCGGCCGCTGCGGATGATCCCGACCCGGTCCGCGACGCGCTGAACCTCCGAGAGGGTGTGGCTGGAGAGGAACACCGTCCGACCCTCGGCGGCGACCTCTCGCATCATCGCCTGGAACTCGCGCTGGATGAGCGGGTCCAGGCCGGCGCTGGGCTCGTCCATGATCAGGACGTCGGGCCGGTTCATGAACGCCTGGATCACGCCGACCTTCTGCCGGTTGCCGGAGGACAGGTCACCGACCTTCCGCGAGAGGTCGGCGTCGAGCCGCTCGGCCAGGACATCGACATACGCCCAGTCGACGCCCCCCCGGAGGTTCGCGAAGTAGGTCAGCGTGTCGCGCCCGGTGAGGCTCGGATACATCGCCAGGTCGCTGGGCACGTAGCCGACGTGGCGCCGGATCTCCACCACCTTCTCGTGGGTGTCGAGGCCCTTGATCGTGGCCCGGCCTGCCGTTGGGCGGATCTCGTCGAGCAGGGTCCGGATCGTCGTCGTCTTGCCGGCGCCGTTGGGGCCGAGGAAGCCGAACACCTCGCCGGCGCGAACGTCGAGGTCCAGGTCCACCAGGGCGTGGACGCTGCCGTAGTGCTTGGTCAGGCCCTCGATGTGAATGGCGATCTGGTCGGTCATGCGGCTCCTTGTCGATTCGCGACCCCGTGTTGCGGGGCGCTTGGGCCGGCCCGGGAGACACCCGGGGCCGACCCCTCGCCTACCCGGTGACGTCGCGCCGCTTCATGCCCCACGCCCCCAGCAGCACGCCGCCGACGGCGATCACGAGGCAGGCGCCAACCCCGACCAGGTCCCAGCTGCCGGCCATCGGCTGGCCCAGGTGTGCGGTCAGGGCCAGCTGATGCACCCAGTCCGGGAGGCCGAGCGCCGGCGCGAGGAGGTCGACGAGGTAGGTGGCCACCACGAACAGCGCGGCGATCTCCGCAGCGAGTGACGTCCGCCACAGCCCGCCGACCGCGACCCCGATCCCGACGACGGCCGCGGCATAGAGGCCGAGCGCGGCGGAACCGAGCATGGCCTCACTCGGCGCTGACGTTGCTCGACGCCGCGCCGAGCCCGATGCCGCCCGCGAACAGCACGCTCATCACCACGATCGCGAACAGCGCGGCGATGCCGCCGGCGAGCGCCCACCGGGCCCGGCTCGCCGGTGAGGTGAGGACGAGCTCGAGGCGCCCATCGGTCTCGTCCGATGCCCACTTCGAGACGAACGTTGCCGCGGCAAACCCGGCCGCGATGTACAGCAGCGCCACGTACAGCTGGAGGAAGCCGCCGGCCGAGGCGAGGTCGAAGTCCGGGAAGATCGTCTGGAAGACCCCCAGGATGTCCGGGCTGGACCGGATCTGGTCTGCCATCGGCCCGACCAGGGACGCGAGCAGCGCGCCGGCGAGCCCGAGACCGATGCCCCACGAGGTCGCCCGCGGCAGCTGGTCGCCGAACGCCCGGCTGATGGGTCCGCGGACGCCCGAGGATGCCCGCCGGCAGGCCGGGCAGCGAGAGTCCGGCCGTGACCCCGAGATCGCGGCGCACGAACAGCTCGATACCGATGGCCAGGAACACGACGCCGACGATGCCGACCAGCGCCAGCGCCGGCCAGTCGTACATGCCCACGAGCCCGATGTGGTCCGCCGTCCAGGCGAACGGGCTCAGGACCACGAGCGGTCCGCCGATCTCCATGCCGGCGGCGACCCACAGGAAGACCATGGCGATGCCGGCGACTCCCGCGGAGCCGGCGCGGCCGAGGATGGGCGACAGCGCGAACGCGATCCCGCCGAAGAACATGGCGAGGAACCCGACCCACAGGGCGAAGGCGACGGAGGACTGGAGCGGGATGGTGTCGCCGAGGGCGGCATCCCCGAAGATCGTCGAGCTGAGCGTGGTGACGACGGCGAAGATCGCCAGCGCCAGCCACACCACCGTCAGGTGGGCCGCCAGCTTCTCGAGGGCGATGCGGCGCTTGCCGAACGGCGTGGTGGCGACCAGGTCGAGGCTGCCGCGACGTGCCTCGCCCGCGAGCGTGCCGGAGAGGGCCATGATCGACCACAGCGCGACGCCCAGGGCGAAGATGGCGCCGTACTTGAACGTCATGTAGCCGCCGAGCGTGCCGAGATCCGACCGGCCTGCCGAACAGGTTGACCATGGACGCCGGCATGCTCCCGATGAGCGCGTCCACCTCGAGGCGGGCCGCCGGCGTTGGGAACACCGTCGAGATGGCCGCGCCCATGACGAGCGCCATGCCGCTGCAGGAAGCCGGTGGCGATGATGAAGGCGAGGCGCGAGTCGCGCATCGTCTTGCCGTAGATGCTGCCGAGACCGTAGATCCGGCTCAGGCGTGTGGATCTGGGTACGGGCTGCCGCCAGCGGCGGCGCGCCGGCACTAGCTGACATTGCTGGCTCTCCCCGACGGCCTGCCGGCCGTACTGCGCGAGGAACGTCTCCTCGAGGCTCGGCTCCCGGCTGACGAAGTCGAGCAGGTCGTACTGCGCGGCGGCCCGGACGACCGGGGTGATCGCGCCGGTGACGCGAAGCCGCAGGACATGGTCATCGGCGACCACGTCGCTCACGCCGGGCAGGCTCTCGAAGGCCGCGACCGGCACCGTGTCGGTGAAGCGCAGCTCCACCTGGTGATGGGCGAGGTCGCGCAGGGCCTCGACCGTGTCCGTCTTCACGATGCGGCCCTCGCGGATGATCGCGACCCGGGCACACGTCTTCTCGACCTCGCCCAGGATGTGGCTCGAGAGGAAGACCGTCCGGCCCTCCGCCTTCGCCTCCTGCACGAGGCCGAAGAACGACTGCTGCACGAGGGGATCGAGACCCGACGTCGGCTCGTCGAGCACGAGCAGGTCCGGGCGGTGCTGGAGCGCGATGACGATGCCGACCTTCTGCTTGTTGCCCTTCGAGTACTCCTTGAACCGGCGTGACGGATCGAGATCCATCCGTGCGATGAGGTCCTGCTGGTAGAGCGGGTCGACCCCGCCCCGCAGGTTCGCGAAGTACTGGATGGTCTGGCCGCCGGTGAGGCGGTCGTAGAGCGCGAACTCGCCGGGGATGTAGCCCACCCGGCGGTGGATCGCCACCGGGTCGACCGACGATTCGATGCCGAACACCCGGGCGACGCCGCTCGTCGGCCGGATCAGGTCGAGGAAGGTGCGGATGGTCGTCGTCTTGCCGGCACCGTTGGGCCCAGGAAGCCGAAGACCTCGCCTTCCTGGATCTCGAGATCCACGTCGATGATGCCGCGGTGGCTCCCGTAGCTCTTGGTGAGGCGCTCGGCCTCGATGATTGCGGTCATATGGATCGGTTCCCTTCCGGCGCGCTGGCGACCTGATGCGTCCTGCTGGGCGGTATCGGTGGCTCCTCAACGGCCGACCCGGGCGGGGGCTGTGCCCGGTCGGTGCCCGGTACCACACCACCATTGGGCTCCGTCCGGTCCGCGAGATAGCGAGCGACGAGGATGGGCCACTCGCGCTCGTAGTACGCGTAGAGGTCACGGAACTCGAGGAGCCTGGCCCGGTCCTCGGGCGGGCGGCCGGCGAGGAGCGCCAGGCCTTCGTCCGCGATCTCGCGCCCGTGCGCCATGACCGTGCCGCCGTTGGCGACCAGGCGGCGAATGGCACCGGGCGGGGCGCTGAAGAACTCGCGCCTGTCACCGCGCCGCCGGCCACGGTGGACGAAGCCCGCACTGGTGAGGACACGCATCGCACCGCTGATCGCCCCGCGGCTCGCGTGCAGCGCCTCCGCGAGCTGCTCGGCCGTCTGCTCCGGCGGATCGCAGATCAGCAGCCACGCCCATGCGCGCCCCGCCATCCGCTGCATACCCCGGGCAGAGAGGTGCTGGCCAAGCTGCTCGACGAAGGTGGCCTCGTGATCGTTCACCGGTCCACACCCTGCATCTGCATGAGAGTTCTGGAATTTGTGAAATGATACTCCAGCCGTCGTCAGCTTGAGCGCGATCGGCTCGGCCGGTTCGGTCGCGCCCGAGGCGACCTCGTCCTCCCGTCTCGAGGAGGTGCCGCCTACGCCAGGGGGAGACCCCGGTAGGCTCGATCGAGGATCTCGACGGTGTGCAGCACGGGAAGGGGGGTTGCCGCCAGCTCCAGCTGCGCACGGATCTGGACCATGCAGCCCACGTTGCCCAGCGCAACCACGTCGGGCCTGGCGCTCGCGATGGCCGCAGCCTTTGCGGCCCCCAGCGTGCCGGCGATCGCAGGCTGCTCGATGTTGTAGGTCCCGGCCGACCCGCAGCAGATCGCGCCATCGGGGATCTCAACCAGCTCCAGGCCCTCGATCTGCCCGAGCAGTCGCCTCGGCGGAGCCGTGACCCCCTGCGCGTGGGCGAGGTGGCAGGCATCGTGGTAGGCCACCCGTCGTGGCTCCCGGAGCCCGGGCGGCGGATCGATCCCGAGCTGGTCGAGAAACACCGAGATGTCCAGGGCGCGTTCGGCGAACCCGGCGGCGGCGACGGCCTCCGCGCGTCCCTCGAACAGCTCGCCGTACTCGCGGAGCGCTGACCCGCAGCCGGCCGCGTTCGAGATCACGGCATCCACATCCCGGGGGAAGGCCTCCATGTTCCAGGCTGCCTGCCGGCGGGCGGTGTCGAGCTCGCCGAGGTGGAGCGCCAGCGCGCCGCAGCAGCCCTGGGACGGCGGGACCAGGACCTCGACGCCGTTGCGCGCGAGAACGCGGAGCGTCGCCCAGTTGGTCTCCGTCGCCATGATCTGCTGCACGCACCCCGAGAGCAGCGCGACGCGTGCCCGAACGGGTCCCACCGCAGGATAGGTGGCGGGCAGCGGGCCCAGGTCGGGACCGGGGCCGGGCAGCAGCTCCAGCATCGGCTTGACGGCGGCGGGCATCAGGCGGCGCACGGGTCGAGCGAGCCTCCCGACGCGGGCCGCGGCCCGCAGGCGGCGAGGGTGGGGCAGCGTCCGGAGCAGACCCCGTCGGCGGAGACGGCTGACCAGCGGACGGCTCGTGGTGTTCCGGGAGGTATCGCGGAAGCCCTGGAGGAGGCGGTCATACCGCACGCCCGAGGGGCACGCGGTCATGCACGCGAGGCAGCCGAGACAGGCGTCCAGGCTCGGCAGCACGTCGGCCGTCTGGAGCGTTCCCTCGAAGACCTCCTTCATCAGCACGATGCGGCCGCGCGGCGAATCCGTCTCGAGCCCGAGGACGCGGTACGTCGGACAGGTCGGCAGGCAGAACCCGCAGTGCACGCACGCCTCGACAGCGCCTGTCATCGCGGACGGCTGCTCGGGCAGCAGATCGGGTCGCATCGTGTGGCGCATCTCACCACCCCGCGAAGCGATGGAATGGATCCAGGGCCGCCCGCACGCGCCGGCCGAGCTCGTTGTCGGGGCTGCGACCGATGACCCTGCGCCCCGTTGTCCGGCCGAGGATGTGGAGCCCGGTCAGGTCCTGGCTGGTCAGCGGCGGCTCCAGCTCACCGGCTCGCCCGACCGCGACCCACGCGACCTGGCCCCCAGCCGAGTAGCGACGGACGGCTCCGAGCTCGCGCAGGACGGGCTCGAGGAGGACGATCTGTCGCGGCGTGACCGGCACGTGGAGGAGATCCCACCCATCGGGAACCCAGTCGAGCTCTCGTGGATGCTCCCAGAGGGTGCTGTCGTCGCCGATCACGTCCCCACCGCCGAGATGACGCCGCACACGGTCCAGGCGCGCCGGCAGCACGGTGGCCGGCCCGGCCAGGCGGGTCAGCAGCTCGGCGGAATCCTCGCCGGGAACGAGATCGAGACACTCGATGTCGAACGTGGATCGCGCCAGCGATTCGAGGCTCGCAAGCATCTCGGTGATGGACCCGCGGAGGCGAACGGTTCCATGTGCCTCGGGACGCGGGAAGACCTTCAGGCTGATCTCCACCAGGACGGCCAGCTGGCCGAGGCTGCCGACCAGCAGCCGGGGCAGGTCGAAGCCGGCCACGTTCTTCACGACCCTGCCGCGGCCTCGAACGAGGCGCGCCTGACCGTCGACGAACCTCGCTCCGACCACGAAGTCCCGGACGCCGCCCCGGCGGTACCGACCCGGACCGCTGAGCCCGCTCGCGACCGTACCTCCGAGCGTCGCCCCGGCTGCGGCGAGCACCGGATCGAAGGCCAGGGTCTGGTCGTGGCTGCCGAGCAGCGCCTCGATGTCGGAGACGCGCGTCCCGGCGAGCGCGGTGATGACGAGCTCAGAGGGCTCGTACTCGATGATCCCGGCGAGCCCGGACAGGTCGATGACCGCGATACCGGGATCGGCGGGCGTGGAGAGGACGGGCTTGGTCCCACCGCCGCGCGGCAGGACGCGGCCGCCGTGGGCGACCGCCTCGCAGACACCTTCCACCGTCGTCGGCGCCGAGCCACGCGACCCGCCCTGCGGCGCGTCGGCCACAGGTTTGGCCACTGGCGCTGCGAGCGGCCCGGCCGGCAGCACCTTGCCGCGGTTGGCGATCTCGCCCGGGTCAACCGCCAGCCGGACGCGGCGCAGGGTCTCGATGTCCGGCGCGTCGTAGAGGCGCTCCAGGTGTGCCCGCTTCTCGAGCCCCACCCCATGTTCGCCGGTGATCGAGCCACCGAGGCTGATGCACATGTCCAGGATCTCGCTGGACAGCGCCTCTGCGCGCTCGCCCTCCCCGTCGCGGCGACCGTCAAACAGCACCAGCGGATGGAGGTTGCCGTCGCCGGCGTGGAACACGTTGGCGACCGAGAGGCCGAACCTGCCGGACAGGGCCTCGATCTCGCCCAGCGCGGCCGGGAGCTTCGTCCGTGGGACGACGCCATCGTTGACCAGGAAGTCCGGGCTCAGGCGCCCGACCGCTGAGAACGCGCTCTTGCGCCCCTTCCAGATCTCCGCTCGCTCCCGGTCGTCGCGCGCCAGGCGCGTCGACGACGGCCTGGAGTCGGCGAGCACGCCGTCCAGCATGTCCCACTCGGCGGCGACCTGCTGCTCCTCGCCATCCAGCTCGATGATCATGAGCGCCGCGGCGTCGGCAGGGTAGTTGGGGTGGACGGCCGCCTCGGCGGCCTTGATGGCCAGCCGGTCCATGACCTCGATCGCGGCCGGCAGGAGACCGGCCGCGATCACCGCCGAGACGGCGTCGCCGGCGGCCTCGAGGCTCGGATACGCGGCGAGGACCGTCCGGACGCTCTCGGGCTTGGGCAGCAGCCGCAGCGTCGTGTTGAGCGCAACGCCCATCAGGCCCTCCGAGCCCACGAACAGGTTGACGAGACCAGGCCCCACGCTCTCGAGGCTCTCCCCGCCGAGCTCGACCACCGTGGCATCCGGCAGCACGACGCGAATGCCCAGGACATGGTTGCCCGTCGTGCCGTACTTCAGGCAGTGGGCGCCGCCCGCGTTGAAGGCGACGTTGCCGCCGATGCTGCAGATCTGCTGGCTGGACGGGTCCGGCGCGTAGTACAGCCCATGGGCGGCGGCGTGTCGGGATACATCCAGGTTCCAGACACCCGGCCCGGCGGTCGCGAGCCTCCGATCCGGCTGGATGGCCAGGTGCCGCAGGCGGTTGAGGGCGATCACGACACCGTCCGGGTGGGGCATCGCGCCACCCGACAGGCTCGTGCCGCTGCCGCGGGCGACGAACGGAACACCGTGGCGATGGCAGATCCGCACCGCATCGACGACGTCACGCTCGGTCTCGGCGTAGACCACCGCGGCGGGTCGGGCTGCGTATGCGGTCAGGCCGTCGGACGCAAGGACCGTCAGGTCGCCCGGAGCCGTCGTCACCTGGTGGGGCGCGAACGCGGCCTGGAGGGCGCCGAGCCAGCGTTGCGTCACAGATCAGTGTCTCCCGTCACCTGCGCGCACACCGGGACGCGCACGCCCGGACAGCGTACCGATTGTGGGCTTCCGATGGGCCATCATCGGGTGTCGCGCCGACCTGGCTAGTGTCCGGCGGTCTCCCGGAGTCGCTCGAGGCCGTCGAGGATCAGGTCCAGTCCGAACTCGAAGTCGACCGGGGCGCCGCCCGGGGCCGTGGCGGCCATCTCGGCCATCGCGGCGAGGTTCGGGTAGCCGCCTGCCGGAAGGCCTTGGGCAAAGGCCGCCGCCATCTCCGGAGCGTTCTCGGTGTCGAACGACCAGGCCATCTCCTGGAGCACGAAGCCGTAGGTGTGGCTGTCCAGCGCCATGATCGCGCGAATGACCAGCGGCAGCGCGAACCCCGCCGCCGAGAGGACGCCGATCATGGCGTCCAGGTAGCGCATCCTCGCGGGACCGGCGTTGAGACGCGACTCGATCAGGCTGCTTGCCCAGGGGTGGCGCAGAAGGGTCTGGTGGGCCGAGATCGCACTCCGCCGAACCGCCGTCTTCCAGTCCACGTCCCCGGACGGCACCTCGAAGTCGCCCACGACGAGGTCGGCGATGCCGTCGAGGATGTCGTCCTTGTTGGCCACGTGCTTGTACAGCGACATCGCCTCGACCCGCAGCACCTGGCCGAGCTTGCGCATCGAGAGGGACTCGAGGCCGCCCTCGTCCGCCAGGCCGATGGCAGCCCGCAGGACGCGGTCCCGGCTGAGCGGTCTCCGGCGAGCCGCGGTTCGAGCGGGCGGCGTCGGCGGTTTCGTCATCCGAATCTCACCTCTTGACAGGCTTACAGTGTAGTCATAGGATAGCCGCAGGCTTACAGTGTAGTCGATGATACCACCAGCCAGGGAGACACCGATGTTCATGCAAGTGGCGATCCTCGTGGGAGCCCTGTTCGTGGGAGTCGCGGCGATCGCGCTCCTGTTCCTGCTGGGGTGGCGGGCGAAGTCCCCCCTCGTGCTCAGCCCCCTCATCCGGCTCCAGCGCGCGATCATCAACCCGAAGCAGATGCGATCGGCGGGCACTCCCGGAGCGTACGCATCCGTGATCCGGCATCGCGGCCGGACCTCCGGGCGGTCGTACGAGACGCCGGTCGGGGTGGTGGCCACCGACGACGGGTTCCTGATCGCAATCATGTACGGGTCACGCACGAACTGGCTCCAGAACGTCCTGGCGAGCGGATCCGCCACCATCGTCCACGAGGGTCACACCTACGAGGTCGACCAGCCGGCACTCATCCCGATGGAGGCGGTCGCTACCCGGTTCACCAGCAGCGATCAGCAGGGCTTCCGTGTGCTCCATGTCGACCAGGCGCTCCGGGTCCGGCGGCTCGAGCCGGAGGCAGCCGGTGCGCAGGTCACCGGTGCGCCATCAGGCGAAGGCGTCAGGATCCCCTCCGCGGACGCGACCCGGCCGCTGGCGGCGCAGCAGGTCTGACGAGCCGTGCACCGCCGCCACGATGTCCGGCGGCTGAATCCGGCAGATCCTGTGTCGAATCCCGGCGATCACGCTTCTCGCAGAGCCCGCTCGATGCCGTCGAGGATGAGGTCGAGACCGAACTCGAACTCGTCGCCGTAGGCGAAGCCGGACGCGAGCAGCTCCCCGGCGACACGCACGGTGCTCGGGTACTGGTCGGCGGGCATCTGGGCGATCAGCTCCTCACCCACCGCTGCCAGCTCCTCGGCGTTGCTGAACGGCAGGTTCACCTCCTGGAGCGCGAACCCCAGGACGTAGCTGTCGACGAGGTTGTAGGCGTGCGTTGCCGTGGTCGCGGAGAACCCCGCGTCGAGCAGGGCGGTGAGCGTGTCCTCGTGACTGCGGAGGTTCGCCGGGCCGGGCGCCATGCGCGACTCCATGAGCGTGATCGCCCAGGGATGCCGCCGCAGGGCCGCGCGGGTCGAGGTCGATCGGGCACGGAGCACCGTTCGCCACTTTGAGCGATCGGCTGGCAGCTCGACCTCGGCAAAGACGAGATCGACGATCCCGTCGAGGATGTCGTCCTTGTTGCGAACGTGTCGGTAGAGCGACATCGCCTCCACGCCCAGCCGTCGACCGATCTGGTGCATCGTCAGCGCCCCGATTCCGCCCTCGTCGGCCAGCTCAAGCGCGGCGCGCAGCACGCGGTCCCGGCTGAGCGGCGCTCGCTTCCTGGTCGTACGGGGCGTCATGGATGTTCTCCTCGATTGCTCTTGACGCCATTCTAGCTTATGACATATGCTTATGTCATAAGCTCACGCTATCAACGTTCATGAGGAGAGACCGGTGCAGGCAATCGTCCAGGAGCGGTATGGCGGGCCGGAGGTGCTCGTCAGCCGGGAGATCGACAAGCCCGGGATCGGCGACCGGGAGGTGCTCGTGCGCGTCCACGCCGCGGGGCTCCACATCGGTGACGTGTTCGGCGTCCGGGGCTCGCCGTTCCCGGTCCGGTTCACGAGCGGCCTGCGCGGGCCCAAGTTCGGCGTGCCCGGGTCCGACATCGCCGGGACGGTCGAGGCGACCGGCAGCGCCGTGACCCGGTTCGCACCCGGCGACGAGGTCTTCGGCATCTGCAGCTGGCCGTCGTCGGGCGCCTGCGCCGAGTACGCGCGGGCCGCCGAGGACACGCTCGTCCTCAAGCCGTCCGGCATGAGCTTCGAGCAGGCCGCGGCCATCCCGACGTCGGCGTCCGCGGCGCTCCAGGGCCTCCGCGATGCGGGCCGGCTGCAGGCCGGTCAGAAGGTCCTCATCAACGGCGCGTCGGGCGGCGTGGGCACCTACGCGGTGCAGATCGCGCGGCACCTCGGCGCCGAGGTCACCGGCGTGTGCGGCCCGAACAACGTGGAGCTGGTCCGCTCGCTTGGCGCGCACCACGTCATCGACTACACCCGGGAGGACTTCACCCGGGGCACGGAACGCTACGACGTGATCCTCGACAACATGGAGAACCACTCCCTCGCGGACACTCGACGTGTCCTGGCGCCCGAGGGCACCCTCGTCCTCATGAGTGGCACGGGCGCGAGTGGCCTGCGGCTGCTGGTCCGGCTGATCCGGCCGGTCGTGCTGAACCCCTTCGTGAAGCACAGCCTGCGCCGGCCCTTCTCCGTCCCGAACCGGCAGGATCTCGAGGTCCTCACGTCAATGGTCGAGGAGGGGACGCTCCGGCCGGTCATCGACGCGACCTATCCACTGCCCGAGGCGGCGGCGGCCATCCGCCACATCGAGGCGGGGCACGCACGAGGGAAGGTCGTCGTCACGATCTGAGGCCCGGCCACCACCACGATGAAGCAGAGCGAGGCAACAGAAACCATGGCGGATGTGAGGATCATTCTCTCGGGGTTGTGGGTCGCGGTGATGCTGACCTACCTCCTCGGGGATGTGCTGCGCCTGATGGCCGGCCACGTGACGCCGGGGGAGATCGGGGGCCGCAAGGCGGGCCAGGGAATGTGGCTGGGGATCGCGGTGATCATGCTGGTCCCGATCGTCATGGTCGTCCTGTCCCTGACGTTGCCGTATCCCGCAATCGGCTGGGTCAACATCGTCGTGGCCGTGCTCGTCGTTCTCTTCAATCTCGCTGGCCTGCCGTACGTGGGCATGTACGACAATTTCCTGATCCTCGTGAGCATCGTCTTCAACGCCTTGACCGCCTGGTACGCATGGACGTGGGTCTCCACGGCTGCGTAGCCACGCCGGACTGGAGCACACCATGTCGGAACCGTCGAAGAAGTCACCGTCCCTGCCGCCGCGCTGGTTCGTGCGCACGTTCTGGGCGGTGCAGCGGGCCGCATATTCGGTCACCGGCGGCCGGTTCGGCCTCCGGACCGCGAGGGCCGACCGCTGGGGCATGATGCGCCTGCGCACGGTCGGGCGCCGCACCGGCGAGGAGCGCGTTGCCATCCTCGGCTACTTCGAGGACGGGCCCGACCTGGTCACCATGGCCATGAACGGCTGGGCCGATGCCGAGCCCGCGTGGTGGCTCAACCTGCAGGCGCAGCCCGACGTCACCGTCGACCTGCCCGGTGGGTCCCGCGCCGTCCACGGACGCGCGGCAAGCCCTGATGAGCGGCCCCGCCTGTGGGCCAGGTGGGCCGCCTACGACAAGGACCTCGACGCCTTCGCGGCGCGCCGCTCCCGGGAGACCGCCGTCGTCATCCTGTCGCCCCGATCCGGATAGGGGTCTTCACCGGACCCTGCCGACGCCGAAGCACGGCCGCGCTGCCGACCGACGTCTCCTGGGCACATCCCTGCGCCCGGCCCGCGTCGCGAACCAGGCGGATGGCGAGTCGGACCAGGCGGGGCAGTTCCGTCACCAGCTGGTCTGCGAACGCATCGGCGACGGCGCCGTCCCTTGGAGCCGGTGTTGCCGGGTTCTCCTGGGGGCGGGTGGTCGCCCGCTTCTACTCCATGGACGAGACGACGCGACGAATGGATACATGGGCTTGGGCGTGTCCATTCGTCACGCAGCGCGTCTCCGCCAGCGATACGGGCGAGGGCCAGCCTGGACGCGGGTTCGGCGCGCTCGGTGGCGAGGGCTCGAGCGCAGCGACCTGGCGATAGCTCCGCGAAGACTCCATCGCGCGTCCACCGACGCTCCACCTGCATGGAGTCAACTCATGGCGTGGTCGGTTCGCCAGTGAGCGGACCGCGACTCGACTCGAAAGGATCCTCGTCCATGTCTGTTCAGACGCCGACTCAACCCACGGTCAACCACGGCAGCCGACGCCGGGTCGTTGCGCTCGTCGCCGGTCTCGGTGCGGTCCTGGCTGTTGGGGCCTACTCCCTCGGGGCGGTGAGCAATGACCCCGCCGTGGTCCGGTCCGACCACGAGGCCGGGATCGGGCTCGGCGTTGCCGGCGACGGCGGCGGCTTCGGGCGCGGGGCCGAGACCGGTGGCGGCAGGCTTGCAGGCGGCAGCGGCGCTGGCGTCGGCGGGACCGGGGGCGGCTACGGCGGCGGGGCCGGGGGCGGCGGGGGCTACGCGGGGGGCGACGTTGAGCGGGGTGCAGGCGAGAACGGGGACGTCTCGCTCCGCATCGCGGCCCTGCCGGTCGCCACGCTGACCGCCGAGGAGGTCGATGGCCTGGTGTGGATGCGTGAGGAGGAGAAGCTGGCCCACGACGTGTACGTGACGCTCGGAGACACCTGGGGCAGGCAGGTCTTCGAGAACATCTCCCGTGCCGAGACGACCCACATGGAGGCCGTCAGGACCCTCCTGGATCGCTACGGGATCGCTGATCCGGCCGCCGGTCAGCCGGCGGGGGTGTTCACGAACCCGGACCTCCAGACGCTGTACGACGACCTCGTGGCGCGCGGGAAGACGTCGCTCGTGGATGCCCTCACCGTGGGGGCGCTGATCGAGGATCTCGACATCAGCGACCTGCGCGAGCGGGCGACCGATACCCCGGACATCGCGCTGGTCTACGCAGACCTGGAGCACGGCTCCGAGAACCACCTCCGTGCGTTCGTGAGGAACCTGGGTCGCCAGGGCGTGACCTACACGCCGACCCACATCTCCGTGGGCGACTTCCAGTCGATCATCGGCTCGCCGACCGGGCAGGGTCGGGCCGGCTGAACCGCCGACCGCCCGCACAGATCCCGAGGACCCGTACCGGAGCTCCGACCATGACCGCGATCCCGCTCTCCACCACCACCACGTCCGCAGCCCCCCGGGCGAAGACGATCTTCTACGTGCGATCCGTCGTCGCCCTGGCGATGATCGCCAACTGGACCGTGTCGGCCCTGAGCGGGATCGTTCTCTGGCTGGCGGTCGATGGATGGCGCGCCGACCAGCTGCCCTCGCTCCTCGGCCTGACCAGGCACGCCTGGAACGACATCCACGTCGTGGCCTCGGTCCTGGCGGTCGTCCTGACGCTCGTCCACGTGACCGTGATGCGGCGCGGGGTCCTCTCCTATACGCGTCTCATCCTCACCGGCAAGCGGAGCGCCGCCTCGCGAGCGGCCCGGCGGCCGAGGGCGATCGTCTACGTCCGCGCCGTCGTCGTGATGGCGATGGCCATCCTCGTGCCCATCATCCTCGGCAGCGGAGTCGTTCACTGGCTGGCGGCAGACGGCCGGCGTGCGGGCCAGCAGATCCTGCTCTTCGCCGTGACCAAGCACGGCTGGGCGGACATCCACACCGCCATCGCGATGGGTGTGATCCTGATCGCGGCCACCCACGTGGTGGTCGTCAGGTCCGGCCTCGTGTCTGACGTGCGCCTGCTCGTCACCGGCCAGCGCAGCGCTCCCCGCCGCGTCCGGCGCTGATCACCTCTGCCGCGATGCCGCGGCGGACACAGACCCGCTTCGACGCGACCGGGCGTCCCCGCCGCGGCCTTCGGGCCCAATGGACCTGTTCCGCCGGCCCCGGGCGCGGACGATGAAGCATGACGACACGATTGCTGGACAGGAGGCCACGGTGACGGAGCGCAAGCGAATGACCCTGCCGGCGTTGATCGACAAGGCGGCGGCCGGCACCCCGATCACCTGGCTGACGTGCTACGACTACCCGACCGCGTACCTGCAGGACGAGGCCGGGGTGGACATGATCCTCGTCGGCGACAGCCTGGGCATGACGATGCTCGGGTTTGACAGCACGTTGCCGGTCACCATGGACGACATGATCCGCCACACGGCGGCGGTGCGGCGCGGGGCGCCCAACGCGTGGGTCGTGGGCGACATGCCCTACATGAGCTACCAGCCCAGCGTGGAGACAGCGATCCGCAACGCCGGCCGGTTCATGGCCGAGACCGGCTGCGACTGCGGTGAAGCTGGAGGGCGGTGCCGAGATGGCGGACCGCGTGGCCGGCATCGCAGGGGCGGGGATCCCCGTCATCGGCCACCTGGGGCTCACCCCCCAGAGCGCGAGCTCCCTCGGCGGCTTCCGGCTCCAGGGCAAGAGCGCCGCAAAGGCGAAGAAGATCGTCGACGACGCCCGGATCCTCGAGGAGGCCGGCGCGTTCTGCGTCCTGCTGGAGCTGGTGCCCGATCGCCTGTGCGGCCTGATCAAGGATCGGGCCCAGGGCGCCATCATCATGGGCCTGGGCTCCGGGCCGGACGCCCACGGCCAGCTGCTGATCTACCACGACGCGTTCGGGCTCTACCCGAAGTTCACGCCGCGGATGGCCAAGGTGTTCGCAGACGCGGGGGCCGTCATCCGCGAGGGTCTCGCGGCCTACGTCGGCGAGGTGACCGAGCGGACCTTTCCGGCCCCGGCAAACTGGTTCGGCATGAAGGACGACGAGTACGACGAGCTGCTCGCGCTGCTCGACTGACGATCGCCACCCGCCCCGGTGCTCAAGAGGAGACGACTGTGACCACGGTGTCCCGCACGGATCCGGAGACCGACCTCCGGGCCCGGCTGGCGATCCCGGCCGACCGGCTGGACGAGCTCAACGCGTTCCTGCTCGACCCGGAGGCCCGGATCGTCAACGACCTGCTCGAGATCGTGGCCCGGTACGGCACCCCCGAGGAGATCAACCGCCGGGCGCTGGAGGCGGGCCAGCTGCCGGCGCTCCTGGACCGGGTCAGGGAGATCCAGCCGGCCTACCTGGCCGATCTGGACTGGCTTGCCGAGCAGCGCGACCGGGACGCCTTCGTGAGCGTCGCGGACTTCCGCCGCGGCGTCGTGGGCGACCGGGCCGATTCGATGGCCTTCCGCGACGATCTGGCCGTGACCCTCGAGGTCAGCTCGCTCCAGTACTTCCCGTGGGTGATCGAGGCGGCCCGGCGCGCGATCGCCGACCGGTCGCTGATGCCCGGCCGCTGGATCCGCGTCCGGAAGATGGCGGAGCAGGAGGCGGACGGGGACCTGCCGGCGGTTGCGGCCGCGATGCAGATCATCGGCGCCAGCGTCGTCGAGACCCTGGACACGAAGGGCACCGACGGCTCCAACGTCCACCTCGACGGCCCTGCGACGATCACCGGCTACTTTGGTGGTATCGGGCAGCCCAACGATCATCCGCTGATGTGGGTGGACGAGTTCCTCCACTACT
The DNA here is from genome assembly GCA_963766735.1 of uncultured Chloroflexia bacterium. GTDB lineage: Bacteria > Chloroflexota > Limnocylindria > Limnocylindrales > CSP1-4 > CAIXZV01. The sequence goes on along the minus strand of CAVYBU010000024.1, from coordinate 8,830 downwards.
ACACGACGTACGGCGTGCAACAGGTCCTGAACATCAACCCCGGGACCGTCCTGGCCGGCTACCTGCTCCACAGGCTGGGGGTGGACATCGAGTTCAAGATCTCCGTGTTCATGGGCAATGACAACCCGTTCTCCGGGCTGTGGACGCTCATGGGCGCGAGGTTGTTCGCGCGCGAGGACGGCACGACCCCGCTGGTCGGCTTCAACTGGGGCAACTCGGTCGACAACCGGACGCTCGAGATCTCGGCACAGATCCGCCGGGCGCTGGGGCTCCAGGACGCTGTCCGTTTCGAGCACCACATCACCGAGACCTACAAGAGCATCGTGCGCCAGCCGTACGACCGGCGCGCGGAGCTGGTCGAGCTCGCCGACCACGTGGCGAACATCGCCGCCAAGCACGAAGGCGGCGATCCGGACGTCGACGCGGCGAACCCCCACCCCTCGGACATCCTCGACTACTTCCGGGACAAGGCCGAGGTGATCGCCAGCGGAGACTGGGAGGCGCTCCAGTCCAATTTCATGGACAAGGTCGGTGCCACGAACCACACCGCGCGGTCACTGACCGAGCACGGCCTGAGCTTCGTCGCGGCCGAGAATCTCCACCGCTGACCCGGTCGGTTCGATCCGGGGGGGTCATGCGGCACTTGGCAACTGCCAGTGGCAGACGGATGCTATTGGCATGGATCAGGATGACGTTCACCACGCGCACCCACACGACCACCACGACGCGCATCGGGGCTGGGTTCGAGAAGGCGGCCGGCGCGGTCGCTGGCTCGAGCCATTCCTGCTGCGTCTGATCGCCGAGGGAGAGGTGCACGGCGCCGCCCTCATCACCCAGCTCGACGACCTCTGCCTGGCACCGGACGGCGTCGACGAGGGGATGGCCTACCGCGCACTCCGCGAGTTCGAGGCGGAAGGTCTCGTGGTGTCGACGTGGGTCACGAACGACGGGCCGCCGCGGCGGACGTACCGGCTGGCCGACGAGGGCCATCGGGCGCTCGACGAATGGATCTCGGTGATGCGGGAGCGAGCCCGCCTGATCGACGTCTTCCTCGATGGGATCGATGGCGTGCCTGATGACCCGGGAGGTTGAGATGAGCTGCGGATATGACCGGCACGGGTGTGGAACCCATGCCCACGAGTCGTATGGCCGAGGTCCCTGCGACCACGTCTCATGGCGCCGCGTCGGCTGGCTCGACGAGGCCGGATTGCCCATGGAACGTCGATATCGCCGACCGCGGCAGCCCGACCCGGAATTGGCCACCGAGGACCTCGGCGCGCGCCTCGAGCAACTGCGCCTGATGGTCCGAGAGATCGAGGCCGAGATCCTGGCGCTCGGCAGTTCCGGGGAGGGCGGCAACCTCGAGTGACGGTCTCCGGCGCTCGCGTCCTTCGTGGCGCGGGCGGCGACCAGGCTGACGTAGCGTCCCCGGGAGGAAACGATGCAACCGCTGACCGCTGTCTCGCATGAGCACCACCACCTGCTCCGGCACTACGTCGGCCTGCTCAACGACCTTGCAGACTGCCTGGGCTGCGATTGCCTCGACACGGCGGGGCTCGTCGGCCACCTGCCGCTGCTGCGCGAGGCGCACGACGGCCTGACGGATCACCTGATCCCCCACATGGAGACGGTCGAGGCAGCGGTCTTCCCGACGCTCGATCGGCTCGCCGCTTCGAGCGGAACCACGGTGGTGATGGTCAAGGAGCACCGGGAGATCAGCCGCCTGGTGGCGAGGCTTGGGTTGTTCATGGAGGACCTGCCGTCACACGTCGATCGTTCGTCGGTGCTGGCACTGCGGCGGATCCTGCTGCGCCTCCACGCCCTGCTCAAGACGCACCTGGCCGAGGAGGAGCTGTACATCCCGATCCTCGAGGACCGCCTGACTCCGGTCGAGGAGGCCGCACTGGCGCGAGCTCTCGACCACCAGGACCTCGAATTGCTGTAGGCCGTGGGGGCGCGCTGTTGCCGTGGTTCCGGCCGTCCCGGGCCTCGAGCCATTCGTGATCGATGACAACCCGCGCGTGGTGTCTTGGATCGGAGCAGCCACGCCGAGGGGCACCATGTCCCGCAGCTCGGGTTCCCACCTAGGCCGGCTTCAACGGGTTCGGCAGGCGGGAAGTCTGGCGCGCCCGACAGGTATCAGGCGAGCGTCAGCCCAAGGAGGCACCCGGGGAAGCGTGCATGTGAAGGCTGAGGGGCGAGACCAGTGGCTGCGACGGCTCCGGGAGGCTGACTGAGCTCGCGAAGCGCCGAACGACACGCCGGCGCTTCGCTCACGTCTCGGCGAGGGCATCCGGCCACCCGCCCGTGCGCCGATCCCCGTGGCATCCATTCGCCTCTTGGCCGTCGGAGCGCGCCGCTCGGCGCTCCTGTTGGCCCATCGACCGAGCCTCGCCGTACGAGGAGGGGGAGTGAGCAGACGTCCACAACTGCTCGAAAGGGCAACGAGACAACCATCGGGGCAGATGTGGCGACCGCGTGTTGCTGGACCCCTGCTGGGGGGGGACAATACGCACCATAGTCTTCAGCGGAGTACACACCTGGACGCCCCGCACTCGTGCGGCTGACGCAGTCTGCGTGCCCCTGGCGCCTGGCGGGCGGCCATCACGCGACGGGCGCCCGTGATCGCTGGAGGGTCATGGACCGCGCGATAGGGACGCCACCCATCTGGGGCAGAGGATCCTCGTCACTGAGGCTTGCCGGGGGTAGGCCAAACGCGTCAACAGGGGTTGCCGGGCCCATTGCTGACCTTGCCCGGGCGGACTCCGAGCCAGGTAGGCGCCCCGTCGGGCAACGCGAGCTTCGGCTAGGCGCTGACGCAATCCTCAGACTGCAGGCGGTCGTCGGGAACGCCGTCGTCGCGAGGCTCATCGCCGATCTTCCGACGCGCCAACCTGTCGGATCCGTCCGGACGACCCAGCGCCAAGCTGGCGGATCGACGCCAGCCCGGCGTGCCCTTCCGCGGATCCTGGGCAAGGACGCCGCCGATCGAGTCCTGATCCCGATGCTCAGCAACGCGGATCTCGTGGCCTCAGCCTCAAGGAAGGACGCATTCTTGCGGGGCGAGGGCCAGAGGTACGGCGTGACGGTCCAGCAGGCCGTGGCCACGACACTGGTTGAGATGCACGCTGAGATGGGCCGGCGGATAGAGGCCGCGGCGGGGAAGCGCCTGCCCGTGGGGACACCGCCCGCGCCAGTGGGAACGCACTGGTCGTCGGAGTCACTCGCCGGCATTCCCGAGGGCATCTCGCCGTTCCACATGATCGAGTGGTGGGGCTCCTACTTGGTGACGGAGAAGTCGGGTAGGGCGGCGGGTACGCGGACGACGCGAACGCGTCGCGGTGCCGGAGCCAGAACTCCGGGCGTGGGGGTCCCCCCCAACACCAGCAGCACGCCAGGAGGCCGGCGAGATCGTCTGACACCGCCCCGCTCCCCCCGGGGTGCCCGCAGCGAACTCGGCAAGGCGGTGGGGAAGCCCAAGAAGATCGGGATCGACAATGAGAAGTGGTGGCGCAACATTGGCAGCGGTCCGGCGAAGGCCGTCTACCAGATGGCCACGAACTGGATCAACGCGCTTCGCGCGGGGGTCCAGAAGTCCATGCGGCGGTTCTTGAAGCGCATCGTGGCGGACGGCATTGCCAGCATGGCAGTCAAGATCCCGGATGACTCGATCTGGATTGTTGGTAGAGACCCGATCCTCGGGCGCCCTGTCTACGGATACGGTCTCATTCCGGAACCCGACGACACTCTGGTCGCCCGCCGGATCGTCCAGGAAATCAAGCAATGGGCCAGCCCATCTGACTGGATCGCACTCGAGCTGGCCCGCCAGGGTGGCCTCAAGATCGCTCGGGACTACGTTCACACGCTCGACCGAAAGACGAGTGGCGGAGGCGTTCGTTATCTCCTGTATCTCAAGACGAAGTTCAAGGCCAACCGCCTGGCCATCTACCGGCACGTCCACCAGGAGCTTTCGAGTCAAGTCACGGATTAGACGGAGCACATGGGGTTGGCGTCCGGCGAGCACCGCGAAGCGCCACATGGCGGACCGTCGAGCGCGCTCGGGCCTCACCACCGAGCAGCTGATCAACAGCGGGCGGGCGGAGGGGTGGCTGGTGGTGGCGAGCCTGGAGCCCTAGCCGGACTCGACGCCGGCCGGGGAGTGGGACCGGCTGGGGTCAGCGGCTGATCAGCGATTCGATGGCATCGAACACCCGTGAGCTGTAGGCGTGCTCGCCGCCGACGGCCTCATGGATCACGCCGAGGCCGGCCCCCTTCATGCGCATCTCCATGAGCAGGCCGTTGTCCATCCAGTCGACCCACTCGTCGTCGAATGCCTCGAGGATCGTCAGATCATTGATCAGCGTGCCCGTCGTGTCTCGTGACTGGATCCAGGACTCCGCGGACGGCGGATTCTCGATGTCTCGCCCGTAGGGGTAGTCCGACGTCCACAGATAGACGGCAAGGTTGTCGGGGACGTCCCATCGCTCCGGATTGACGAAGCGGTCAACGGTGTCGGCCGCCGGTGACTTGGGGTCCGCAAGCGAGCTGTCCCACCCCTGCTCGTAGAAGAGGAACTGGCTGTCGCCCATGACCAGCCCCACCGGCTGATACAGCTGCGGTGTCTGGCACACGTCGTTGCGCACGACGCCCAGGCCGACCCATCCGGTGGGGTGCATACCCGCGGAGAAGCCGGCGACCGTCGTCCGCGTCGGGTCGGCGCCGTAGTCCGCAGCGAGGTGTTGCGCAGCGTTCACGGCGCATGCAGCGCGGTCGAACAGCCCTCCGTCGATGTAGTCCTCAAGAGTCAACTCCGGAGGCTTCACCTTCAGCCACTGCGGGGCAACGGCAACGGCACCGCGCGCGGCGATCTCCCGGGCTTCCCCGGCGGCCGTGGATGTGCTCATGCCGTTGTAGACGATCACGAGCGGCCACGGACCCTCCGCGTCGGGATAGAAGACGTCCATCGACCAGGCCCCAGCGTCGTCCTCGTGGTACACGACGCTGTCGGTCAGCAGCGCGAACGGCTCGTCCCCCGCTACCGGTGCAGGCGTGGCCGGGCTGGGTGCGGCCGTTGCCGCGGCCGTGGCGGGAGGCGTCGTGGTCACCGGTGTCGATCCCGCGGTGCCGGAACCACAGGCCGCAAGCAGCAGCGCAATCGCGGGGGCCAGTGCGGTCAACGTTCGGCTCCACATGAGTCACCATCCTTGGAACGCTTGGCAGCGGGTCGGTCTCACCAGTGGCTCGGCGCGGTCCCGGGTGGCCTCCCTAACGCGTAGGTGCCGCCATTCAGATAGTCCGGTCTCGTATCAGAAACCACCCCGCAGCAGAACAGTCACCCCACGACCCGCCCCGCCTTCCGGGATCGGGACAAGCCAGGGCTCGTACAAGGGCCGGAGGTGAGGTCACGGTTCATTGAGTTGATGGTTCGAGAAGCTGGGTCCATTCGCCGTTGTCGAGGTCGATTGCCCAGACGTCGTCCATGGCTTCGGACCACCAGGCGCCACCGACACCGTTGATCAGGATCAGTCGCTGGTTGATCGGGTCGCCGACCATGGCGGCGAACACGGACGCCCAGTTCGGCCAGTTCGGCAGGGCGACCGGTGCGTCGAAGCAGGCGTTCCAGGTCAGGCTGTCGGAGTCGAACCCGCAGACGTCTTCTGAGCCCAGCTTGACGTAGACGGTGTCGCCGGCAGGCCCGTAGACGCCGCTGGGCCATACCAGGTCGACATGCGGGGTGTCGGTGGAAACAGGGGTGGCTTCTCCGGTGCGGGGGTCGACGAGGGCTGTCGTCTCGAGACCGGAGCCGAAGATGAGTCGATCGATCATCTGCGAGTACCCGAGGAGCTCCAGCGGTTGTGTGTCATTACCCTGGCGCTGAGCTTGCGACGGCTCGAACGAGGCTGTCCCGACCAATGTCCAGTCGTTCGTGTCAACGTCGTAGGCCCATAGCTCCCAGCCGCCGGCGGTCTCGCCCTGCTCATCCCAACCCGAGAACCGCGTGGTGAGAATCAAGCCGGAGATCGGGTCGTACGCAGCACCCATGGGGACGATGAGGCCTTCACCAATACCGACGGTGTCGTTGCCTGGCTGCGTCCAAGTGTTGGTGTTGGCGTCGTAGACCGAGATGTGTTCGAAGCCAAGGGCGACGGTGCGGTCTGAGTCGACGTCGTAGACCAGTCCGGCGCTGAGCTCACCGATCATCGCCCCGGTCGGATTCATGCGATGCCAGGTGCTGGTACAGACGTCGAAGGTCCAGGTTTCTCGGAGGGTGTCGACATAGACGATCCGGCCTGTGTGCCGGTCGAAGGCTGCGGCCAGGTTGCCCGTCCAGCCCGCCTTGGGGCGTTCCTGGTCGGCCGCACCAGGAGTTGCCGGATCGGTGTCCGGCGGGCAGGTGGCGGCGGCTGGAGCGGGTCTGGCTCGGGTGGTGGCCAGGATGGGATCCCAGGTTCCTGCGTACGCCGGGGCGGCGGACGGGGCGACGGGCGGCACCACGGCCGGGAGCTTCCGCTGCACCTGCGAGCCGACGAGGAGCGCACCACCGAGCAGCGCGGCGAGCAAGGCCGCTCCCACGAGCAGCACCCAGGCCGGGTGCGGGATGGCGGCGAAGCGCCGCAGGCCAATCGACGTCCGTCCCGGAGGGTAGTCCGTGGCGAAGTGCCGGGCGAGCTGGGTCGGGCGGACCTCCGTCGGTGCCTCTTCCAGGTACGTCCGCAGGGCGGCGGCGAGGTCGAGCTCGAAGCGATCGCGATCAGCCATCGCAGAGCTCCTTCCTGAGGCGGTCGACGACCCGGGAGAGACGCATGCGGGCGGCGGACGGCGAGGTGCCGACGGCCGCCCCGAGCTCGTCGGAGCTGAGGTCGATGACGTAGTGCATGGCGACGAGGGCCCGGTCGTCCGGCGAGAGATGGGCCAGCGCCCGACGGAGGTCGAGACGCTCGATGCCCGTCGATGGATCGGCCCGCCGGTCGGCTGCGACGTCGACGTCGATCTCCACGACCGGGCCGTGGCGGCGGCGGAGGAGCTGGCGGGCCTCGTTCGCGGTCACCGCGAGGAGCCACGGACGGACCCGGTCGGGGTGGCGGAGCGAGCGGAGCTTGCGCCAGGCGACGAGCCATGCCGCCTGGACGGCGTCGGCGGCGAGGTCGCGGTCGCCGCATGCGGCGAAGGCGACCCGGGCCATGTCGGCGTGGTAGGTCGCGACAAGCTGGGCGAAGGCCGCCTCGTCACCCGCCCCCGCGAGGGTGACGGTGGCGGCGACTGTCGGACTGCTCATCGCCTGACCGTTCATACCCTATAGATGCTTCCAGGGGGAGATCCGCAACAAGAAACCCCAGGCATCGTCGCAACGGCGCGGGGTCGGTCTCGTCAGTGGCCCGGCGCGGCCCCGGCGGACGGAGCGTGGACCGCGTATCGATGCTTCCCGCCTGCCGCTGATTGTGGGCGGCGGACGGGCGCCGGACCAGAGGCAAACGGCCCCGGACGCCCGGTGCGCTCCGAGGGTGGTCTCGCAGACGTGGCACCAGGAGCGAATAGACCGCAACGCCTGCGCCCAACGACGATTCGCGGGTGAAGCTGTGACGGTCTGCGGTGTCGTCACCAGCCGCGCGGCGAGGCGGCTGGCATGAGGCAACGAGCTTCGGTCCGGGTTGTCGCACTCGACCGTGAAGCACCACCTGGCGAGCGCTCGCTTCAAGGTGGGCGCGACGACCACGGCGCAGCTGGTGTGGATCTTGGCGACGCGGCTGCCGGAGCCTGAAGGTGTGGCCGAAGCAAACAGATCGCGGGCCGCTCCGAAGTCTTGACCCGATGGGTCCGCGCCTCCCCGACGTCGTTGCCAGCCGGTTGGCGACGCAGGATCGTGGACCTACACTTGGGTGCAACCCATCGCGCCCCCAGGAGGTCCGTCATGACCATGGAGTACGTCCCCCTGCCCGGTGAGACCGCTCCGCCCGTTCCTGACGGGCCGAAGCTGTGCAACGGCGAGGACATGCGCATCCTGCACAACGCGTTCCTGTGGGCATACGAAGAGGCGCCCGGACTGGTGCGCGGCGCTCCCGCCGGTGACGTGGCGCGCAGCGAGTTCCTCGGGGAGTGGCTCGCCGATCTCGACGCGACGCTGCATACGCATCACGAGAGCGAGGACGAACTCCTGTGGGACAAGCTCGAGCAGCGCGCTCCCGCCTGCGCGCTGCACGTCGGCCAGATGCGCGCGCACCACGCGCAGGTCGCGGGACTGCTCGAGGAGGCGAGTCCGCTCCTCGCCCGATGGCGCGCGACGGCCGACCCGGCGGTCGGCGAACAGCTGGCCGAAGCCTACGACCGGATGCTCGATGTGCTGAAGGTGCACCTGCGCCGTGAAGTGGTTGAGGTCATCCCGGTCGCGGAGCGGGTGGTGACCACGGAAGAGTGGACGGCGATGGCCGCCCATAGTGTCGGGGCGATCCCGAAGAGTCGACTCCTGCCGCAAATCGGGATGCTGCTTGCGAACTCCACGCCGGCGGACCGCCAGATCTTCTACGCGGGCATGCCCCTCTCCGTGAGGGTGCTCTGGCGCCTCGTGGGCAAGCGCCAGTACGCGAAGCAGTTCAGGCTACTGTTCCCGGGCAGGTCCGTCCCACCGACCACCTGACGTGTGCGTGCCCGTCCATCCCTGGCTTCCCCGGGTCGCCCTCGGCGCGAGGCTGGCACGCGGCCTTCGGAACCGGCGTCGTCCGCGTGAAAGAAGGTCAGTTCGGTCGGGGCGAGAGGGATAGCCCCGCCACCAACGACCTTCCGATCACGATGCGGCTCGCCGAGCCTCCAGAGCCGTGCGAGCTGGTCCGGAGCG
>CAVYBU010000023.1:0-4338 GCA_963766735.1 uncultured Chloroflexia bacterium | reverse complement strand
TGGCACGGATGGTCACGCGGGACCGCCACCACCCGTCGATCATCCTCTGGTCGCTGGGCAACGAGTCCGGGCACGGCGTCAACCATGACGCGGCGGCGGGCTGGGTTCGTCGCGCCGACCCCTCGCGCCCGCTCCACTACGAGGGCGCGATCCGCCATGACTGGGCAAGCGACCAGCGCGTCAGCGACATCACCTGCCCGATGTACCCGCCGATCGCCGCGATCGTCGCCCACGCGGAGTCCGGCCGGCAGCGGCACCCGCTGATCATGTGCGAGTACGGGCACGCGATGGGCAACAGCGTCGGCACGCTGGCCGAGTACTGGGACGCGATCGAGACGACCCACGGGCTCCAAGGCGGGTTCCTCTGGGAGTGGCGGGACCACGGCCTCGAGCAGCGCCTCCCCGACGGAACCGTCCGCTTCGCCTACGGCGGCGATTTCGACGACGAGCCCAACGACGGGGCGTTCGTCCTCGACGGCGTCTGCTTCCCGGACCGCACGCCGAAACCAGCCCTCTGGGAGTTCAAGCACCTGGCCTCCCCGATCCGGGTGGTGTCCGGACCAGCCGAGGCTCGAGAGGGCAGGGTCATCCTGGAGAACCGGGGCGACATCCGGGATACGTCGTGGCTTCGCGCCGAACTGGAGGTCACGGCCGAAGGCCGGACCGTCAGCTCGGGCTCGCTGCCATTTCCGCCGATCCTCCCCGGAGAGCGGACCGAGGTCGCGATCCCGGCCAACCACCTGCCGTCTGCCGAGGCCGGCGAGCGCTTGCTGACGCTGCAATTCCTGACCGCGGAAGCATCGGGCTGGGCGCCCGCAGGCTTCGAGATGGGCTGGGCGCAGAATTCCGCTTGATGGCGGACCGGCCGATGCGCGGGCCGCCGGCCACCACTCCGAGCACACCACATGGACCGGCGACGTCGCAATCGACGACGAGGGGGGCCTCCTCCACCCCGCGTTGGCGGCGTCGCCGGCCCTCACCCTGTGGCGCGCACCGACCGACAACGACCGCATCGGGGGCATGGCGGACCGGTGGGCGTCATGGGGCCTCCCGGAACTGCGCCGCACGCTCGTGTCGATCGAGCACGGCTCGGACGCCGTCACCGTTCGTTCGATCTGGACCACCGGCGCCGGGATCGAGGTTCCGCACCTGGCCAGCATCTCGAGCGACACGCGCGGCCGGATCCGGGTCGAGGAGACGGTGGAGATCCCGGATGTCCTGGCCGACCTGCCGCGGGTCGGGACCGTTCTCGCGTTGGCCGCGGGCCACGATCAGCTTGACCTGTACGGGCGCGGGCTCCATGAGACATACCCGGACCGGAAGCGCGGCGGCCGGTTGAGCCGCTGGACCTCCACGGTCACGGACCAGCTCGTGTCGTACGTGCGCCCGCAGGAGAGCGGCGGCCACGCGGACGTCCACTGGCTGGAGTTGCGTTGCGCGGACGGGACGGGCGTCCGGATCACGCCGGACCGGCCGCGCCAGGTCTCCGTCCTGCATCACGCGGCGGCGGACCTCGACGCCGCCCGGCACGTCACTGAGCTCCGTGCGCGTCCCGAGACGATCGTCACCCTGGACGCCGTGCACCGCGGCGTCGGCACGGCCAGCTGCGGTCCCGATACCCTCGAGCCGTACCTCGTCCGGCCGGGATCACACCGCTGGACCTGGACGCTCGAGCCGCTGATGCGACCGGAGAGCGCGCCTCGATGACCATCACCTGGGATCCCGACGCGCGCGAGTGGCACCTCCATAACGGCCACACCAGCTGGGTGCTGGCCGTGCTGGAGAACGGCTGGATCGGCCACCTCCACGCCGGCGCCCCGCTGGCCGTGGGCCCGTCCTACCGTCACCTGGTGCCGCCGTTCGCCGGGTACGACAACCGGGTGGGCGAGCCGATCGGGCTCGCGCTGCCGGGCCCCGGGGTGGGCGACTACCGGGTCCCGGGTCTCGTCGTGGAGACCGCGGACGGGGCGACCGTGCTGGACCCCCAGTATGCGGGGCACCGGATCGTGCCGGGCAAGCCGGCGCTCGAAGGCGGACTGCCCGCGACATACGTCGAGGGCGAGGACGAGGCGGACACCCTCGAGATCGACCTTGTCGACGCGTCGAGCGGCCTCATGGTCACCCTGTCCACCACGATCTTCGCGAGCATGGCCGTCGTGGCTCGCTCGATGCGGATCACGAACGGTGGCACCGCTGCCGCGACCGTGCGCTGCGCGATGAGCGCGACGCTGGACCTCCCGGACGCCGCCTGGACCCTCGTCCAGCTGTCCGGCACCTGGGCGCGCGAGCGGGCCGTCGCGGAGCGGGCGCTCGTGCCGGGCCGGCAGTCCATCGGCAGCCTCCTCGGCGGATCGGGAAGCGAGCACAACCCGTTCCTCGGCCTGCGGCGGGCGACCACGACCGAGGCCGACGGTGAGGCCTGGGGCGCCGCCCTGGTCTACTCCGGCAACTTCCTGGCCGAGGTGGACGTGGACCCGTTCGCCACCGCGCGGCTGCGCATCGGCATCCACCCCGACGGCTTCGCGTGGCGGCTGGAGCCCGGCCAGGGCTTCGCCACGCCGGAGGCCGTCCTGGCGTGGTCGGACCGGGGACTCGGCGGACTCTCGGACGCGCTCCACGGCCTGTTCCGTGAGCGCCTCGCCCGCGGCCCGTGGCGGGACGTGGACCGGCCGGTCCTCCTCAACAACTGGGAGGGCACCTACTTCGACTTCGACCACGACCGGCTCGTCGCCATGGCCCTCGCGGCGAAGGAGATGGGGATCGAGCTGTTCGTCCTCGACGACGGCTGGTTCGGCGCCCGCGACGACGACCATCGTGGCCTCGGGGACTGGACCGTCAACCGGGCGAAGCTGCCCAGGGGCATGGACGGGCTCGCGCGCGAGGTCCATGACCTCGGCCTGCAGTTCGGCCTGTGGATCGAGCCCGAGATGGTCAACGCGGACAGCGACCTGTTCCGCGCGCACCCGGATTGGGCGATCGGCGTCCCGGGTCGCAGCCGCACGGAACAGCGCCAGCAGCTGGTACTCGACATGGCACAGCCGGCCGTGGTGGAGCACATCGCCGGCGCCATCGGCGAGATCCTGGCCGGCGCGCCCATCGACTACGTCAAGTGGGACTGGAACCGTTTCATCACGGAGCCGTGGACTCCCGCCGTCCCTGCCGAGCGGCAGGGCGAGTTCTTCCACCGGTACGCGCTGGGCCTGTACGACCTGTACCGGCGCCTGACATCGCGCTTCCCACACATCCTGTTCGAATCCTGTGCCAGCGGCGGGGCCCGCTTCGACGCCGGCATGCTGGCCTGGGCGCCCCAGGCATGGACCAGCGACGACACCGATGCCGTGGAACGGCTGGCGATCCAGTGGGGCAGCTCCATCCCCTATCCGCTCTCGTCCATGGGCGCGCACGTGTCCGCGATCCCGAACCACCAGACAGGGCGCCTGGCGCCGATCGATTTCCGGGCGGCGGTGGCCATGTTCGGCGTGTTCGGGTACGAGCTCGATCCGGTGCACATGGACCCGGCCGACCGCGAGGCCGTGCGCCACCAGGTCGCGTTCTACCTGGAGCGGCGCGGCCTGTTCCAGCGGGGACGGTTCGCGCGGTTGCGGAGCCCGTTCGAGGGGACCGGCAACGAGACGGCGTGGATGGTGTCCGCGCCGGATGGCTCGCGCGCCGTGGCCGCCCACTACCGGGTGCTGCACCGGCCGCTCCCGGTGCGCGACCGGCTCCGGCTGCGGGGCCTGGACCCGGCCGCCCATTATGAGGTGACCGCCTGGTCGTCGTTCGACGCGCCGCTGGGAACCTTCGTGCGCGGCGGCGACGAGCTGATGCGGGTGGGCATCGGCATCGAGCCGCCCGAACCACTGCCTGCCGGTACCCGGCCGCCGAACGGGATCCGCATCGTCCGCGGTGACTTCACCTTCAGGCTGTTCGACCTGCGGCGGCTCTGACGGCAGACCTGGCGACGGGCGCCAGACGACAAGCCTGGGCGTTCGCCTCTCGTTGGCAGGCATCTGACACGCGACCCTTGACCTCCAGCGGGACCGTGCTCATTCTGATCACAGGACGTGCATTGCCTGGGAAGGGACACGATGGACCCGGATGAGGCCAGACGCGGGAAGGCAAATCTCGGCGGGGTGCTTGGGCCAACCGGGGGCATCGGCCTGCCCGCCGTTCGGACGCTCAGCGATGAATACCGCGACTCGCCCGAACCCGAGGATTCGGAGCGCGTTCCGCCGCCGACGCCGCCGAGCCTTGGCCAACAGATCATGGATCGCCTGGCCAGAATGCGTGGGCGCAGCAACGCGGGCGACCCGTAGCCGGGCCGCCGGCGCTCGTGGC
>CAVYBU010000022.1:0-5621 GCA_963766735.1 uncultured Chloroflexia bacterium | reverse complement strand
CCGAGACGTTCAAGAAGCTCCTCGAGGAGCACAACATCGACACCACCAAGTACCTGGGCTAGCAGTCCCCGGTACCGGCTGGTCCCGCGGCCCCCGACCTTCGCAAGAAGGTCGGGGGCCGCTGTCGTCTGCGGGGCCCCCGGGGTGCGGCTCCCGCGAGCCCGCCCCACAGGGCGCACGGCGGCGAGGCGCGCGAGGTCTCGGGAGAGGTCTCTCCGCAGTCGCCCCGGGCGCCTGCGGGTTCTCGTCCCACCGGCGGCCTCAGCGCTCGGGGATCGAGCCCCAGATAGTGGTGTAGGAGCGGCAACCGGCTGAATGCAGGGCCGGCCACCGCGAGCTCCGAACGTCGGTTCATCCCCATGAGCCGATGAAGGAGGAGTCGCGATGGCCGACCCCCACAACCTGAGCAGCGACGCGCTGGTTCGCAAGGTGCTCAGCGACGATCACGCCGACCTCATCCGTGAGGCGGTCTCGTTTCTGTGCCACCAGATCATGGAGGCCGAGGTCTCCGCCCAGATCGGCGCCGGCCTCGGCGAGCGCGCGCCCACCGAGCGCACGGCCCAGCGCAACGGCTACCGCGAGCGGCGCTGGGATACGCGCGCCGGCTCGCTCGAGCTGTTCATCCCGAAGATCCGATCCGGCAGCTACTTCCCGAGCTTCCTGGAGCCGCGCACCCGCGCCGAGCAGGCCCTGGTGTCGGTCGTGATGGAGAGCTACGTCAACGGGGTGTCGACCCGCAAGGTCGAGCGCGTGGTCGAGCAGCTCGGGATCGCGAGCATGAGCAAGTCCGCGGTCTCGCGCATGTGCGCCGCTCTGGATGCGCAGGTCACCGCGTTCCGGGAGCGACCCCTCGAGGGCCGCTATCCCTACCTGTGGCTCGATGCCAAGGTGGAGAAGGTCCGCGATCCCGATGGCCGGGTGCGCCGCAAGGCCCTGGTGGTCGCCTACGCGGTCCACGAGCAGGGCTACCGCGAGGTGATCGCGCTCGATGTCGGCGCCACCGAATCCGGGGCCTTCTGGCGCGAGTTCCTGAGGAGCCTTGTCGCCCGCGGCCTGCATGGCGTCGAGCTGGTCGTCTCCGATCAGCACGAGGGGCTGAAGGCCGCTATCGGCCAGATCCTCGGATGCCCGTGGCAAAGGTGCACCGTCCACTTCCTGCGCGAGATGTGCGGCCACGTTCACCGCGGCCAGCAGGGGATGGTCGCCGCGGCTCTTCGCCAGGTCTTCCAGGCGACCTCGGGAGAGGAGGCACGGCGCCTGTGCCGCGAGGTGATCGTGCGCCTTGAGTCGGCCGCGCCCAAGGTCGCGGCTCTGCTCACCGAGGCCGAGGACGACCTATTGGCCTTCTACGCCATGCCGGCCGAGCACTGGTCGAAGCTGCGAAGCACGAACCCGTTGGAGCGGGTCAACCGCGAGATCGGCCGGCGCACCGACGTCGTGGGCATCCTGCCCAACGACGCCGCTCTCCTTCGCCTGGCCGCGAGCCTGCTGATCGAGCAGAACGATGAGTGGCTGGTCGGCCGGCGCTACCTGTCCGAGGGCTCGATGGCACTGGTGCTCGGCGACGGGCCCGAGCCCGAGGACATCACCACGCCCGGGCGGATCGCGGCTGGATCCTCGTGAGGGTCTCGGCCCGATCGGTCCGCCACGCCCACTACGGCGCCCTCGCCTACGGCTCGGTCGCCTCCGGGACGCGGCGGGGCATGACCTCAAGGAGCATCCCGATGTAGCGTCACCCCACCGACGGGTCGGAGCTACACCACGTCCTGGGACCTAACTCGCTCGGGGCCGCCCACCCGCGGTCCGATACCGTCCGAGCCGCGAGCGCCCGTAGCTCAGCTGGATAGAGCAGCGGACTTCTAATCCGCCGGTCGCAGGTTCGAATCCTGCCGGGCGCGCTCGTCGGAACCCCCTTTCACGAAGGGGGTTCCGTCGTCTTGGGGCCGACCCGGTGAGGTCGCCCCGAGCCCAGGGACAACGGCTGGGATGACGAGAGGATTGCGTGAGGGCATGATCGACCCTCCCGGTCGGGGGCTGGCGACATGAACCCGGAGGCTGTCTCTCCAGTGAGGTCGGAGGTTGCGCAGGCAGAGGCCTCGATGGAGGACTCGGTTGAGCCGTGAGAAGGAGCCCGATTGCTCTGGATCGGCAGGGGTCTCGGGGGTGATGGCAGGGGCTCAGCCCGCGCCGGGCTCGGGCGTCCACCTCGATATCAGTCTCCGAGCGCCCTTGAGCATGGACTTCAGCAAGATGAGGCTGACAACCAAGAGCAAGCTTGCCCACATCAGCGTTTGCTGCCGGTCGGCGGTCGGTCCGACTTGGAGATCCCCCAGGCCCTGGCCGATGAATCCCACCGTCAGGAACCTCCCCCGACGGCGCCATAGCTGCGATCGCGCACGACGGTGGCGCGGTCGCGGACGAACACCCCACCGGGGTAGAGAAGCACCATCTCGGGGCCCCGAAAGAGGCCGAACGCCAGCACCCACGCGCCAACGATGTCGAGAGTAAGTCCGAGACCGGTCAGGAGAACCGAACGATCCCAGGGGCTCGACCGGCTCCCAAACGCGGATCGTCCGCCTCGGTCTCGGGGCGGGTGCCGTGATCGCCGAGCGCCCGGGGTCGTGCCGAGGAAACGGCCGACCGGGGGACCGCGCCAACCGACGTGGGTTCTCCGGCGGCTACAAGAGGTCTTCGGCCTCGAAGCCGTCTCCGGCGGCGTACAGGTCCCCCGGGACGGTGTAGCGGTATGAGATGACGCGCAGCGCCGACTCGTCGATCTCCCATGGCTGGCGTTCGTACAAAACACCCCCGCTGACGGTGGGCGGTTCGGTGGAGCGGCTGAGGGCGATTCCGCGCACCACGACGAGCGCGTTGTGAGGGTGCGCTTTCGCGTGATGCCGAACCTCACCCTCCGTGAGGGGAACGGCTCGCCCATGGAGGTTGTCCCCTTCACCTCAACCGTCCACTTCTCGTCATCTCGTGTCAGCTCCAGGTCGTAGGGCGCGCCGACCTTCCTAACCTTCCAGCCGTCCGCTGCGTAGTAGGCGACGGCTACGTCAACTGCGCCGAGGAGAGCGTCTGCTCCCTCAACCATCGGGTGCCTCCTGGCGGGTTCCACGATCAGCCCCTTCTGATCCTCGGCGTCCGCCGGCTGATGTACCAGCCATGTCGGGAAGCCGCCGCCGGCCGGCGGTCCCGGATAGGGTGGGACACGGGCCATGCCCCGGAGACCCACGATGAGCGGACCAACCGGCGAGCGGCAACTGCGTGGAACCCTTGCCGCTGCTGCGCTGTGCTTTTTCGCGCTCCAGGTGGACTTCTTCGCGCTCAATCTCGCACTGTCGGACATCGCCGCCGACCTGGACACGACGGTGCCGGACCTCCAGTGGGTGCTGAGCGGATACATGACCAGCGTCGCCTGCACGTTCATCGCGACCGGGCGGCTCGGGGATATCTTCGGGCGCAGGCTGGTGCTCCTCGCCGGGGTCGGGACGTTCGGGTTCGCGTCGCTGGTGGGCGGAGCCGCGCCGAACGAGACCGTCCTGATCGTGGCCCGTCTCCTGCAGGGTGTCGGCGCAGCCGCCATGTTCACGGTCGGGATCGCGTCGGTCACGAACACGTTCCCGCGCGAGCGCCTCCAGGCCGCGCTCGGGATCGTGTTCGCGGCCGGCGGGGTCGGGTCGGCGCTGGGACCGGTGGTCGGCGGCGCGCTGACCGAGGTCACGACCTGGCGCATGGTGCTCTGGGTCAACGTGCCGATCGCCATCGTGATCTTCGTCCTGACCGCGATGTCGGTGCCCGAGTCTCGTGACGAGACGGTGCCCAGGCGCATCGACGTGGCCGGGCTGGCGCTGATCACGGGGGGGCTTCTGCTGGCGATCTTCGGCATCGACTCGGCCCAGGAGCACGGCTGGGGTTCGGCCCTCGTGATCGTCCCCGTGGCCGTCGGCGCGCTCGCGATCGTGATATTCGCGCTCGTGGAGGCCCGGATGCGCCATCCCCTGATCGACCTGTCGTTGTTTCGCAACCGCCCGTTCGTGGTGGTCTCGGTGGCGGGCGGGCTCGCCAGCGTGCCCTGGACCACCACCATCTTCCTCGGTGCCCTGCTGCTGCAGGACGGGCGCGGCCTGTCTCCCGCCGCCGCGGGCGCTGCGCTCCTTCCGCTCTCCGCAGGGGCCGCCGTCAGCGGCTACTACGCCGGACGCCTTGAGCGGTTCCTTCCGCAGTGGATATTCGCCGGCGCGCTGATCCTGGGCGGCGCCGGGGTCGTCGTGCTCGGCCTCACCGACGCGTGGACGCCGTTCCTGATCGCGCTGCTGGCGGCCGGACTCGGACTCGGACTCGGCTTCGCGTACGCCAGCGTCGGCACCCAGGCGGTCGTGCGGCCGCAACGCGCCGGGGCCGCGAGCGGCGTCAGCATGACCATTCTCGTGACCACGGGTGCCATCGCGGTGGCGGTGGCCTCCGCCCTGCTCGCGCTGGGCACCGACGGGGCGCCCCAATCCTCGCCCGACACCGACGCGGTGATCGGCGACCTGCTTGTCGGCATCGGGATCCTCTCGATCGTCATCGGCGCGCTCGTGCCGCTCTTCGGCCGGGTCAGGCGGGATCAAATGGTCGGCGAGTTCACGACCGACGAGACGGCTTCCGGCACCTGAGCCCCCGGTGGAGGGGGATGGGGACGAACGACCGGGCCGATGCTCCCGCCGGGACCTGCGGCGGGGCGCCGGACGATGAGGCCCGCCGCGAAGGCCGCCGTGGGGCGAGGTTCCACGACCTGCGCCGGGCGGCGGTGTCGCGATGGATCATGAGCGGCCTCACGCCGAAGGTGGTGCAGACGATTGCGGGCCACCACGACGCGGCGCTCACCCTGCAGGTCTACGCGCAGGTCCGAGGCGGCGACCTGCCTTCGGGGGACGCGCTGGCCCTCTAGTTCCCGACCAAGCTGCTCCGGTGCTCAGACGGGCGGTGGGATAGCCCCGGCCTCACGTGCTGCGCCCAGGAACGCCTCTCGGTCCCCTGCGCGCCAGGCTTCAAGCAGTCGCCGCCCCTTGTCGGTGATGTTGGTCTTGCAGAGGACGAGCGGACCGTTCTGAGCGGTCTGTGTGGACTCTGCAAGACCACCTGCCAGTAGTCGGGCGAACTCCAAGAACTCGGTCCCATCGGTCTTCACGGAGTCCGGCGGGGCACTGCCGAGGAGGATCAGACGATCTACCGATTCGCGGTCGAAGGCGGCGTTGAGAGTCTCCCGGGTCGCCTTGTAGGCCCTGATTGCTTCCGGCGTCATGACCCTGCTCTCGTAGGAGGCATGACACGTTGGGCACAACGCAATGAGGTTGTGGCCTCGTTGGGGCCTCCCTCCGCGACCGGAACGATGTGGTGGAGGTCGAGCACGTGCATCGTTCGGCATGTCGGAACCGCACAGCGATAACCCGCCTCGATGAGAACCTCGCGCTTGACGTTCTCTGGGACCGAAGACCTCTTCGCCATGGTGCCGTCTACTGTACGCATCGGGCTAACGGCGGGCTGACGAGAGGGGGTAGCCGGGGGTAGGTTCCGCCCCTGGAAACCCGCATGGTTACGCGGTTCAGGTAGCCCCAGGTAGGTGCCGCACAGAACTT
>CAVYBU010000021.1:0-117564 GCA_963766735.1 uncultured Chloroflexia bacterium | reverse complement strand
CAGCTCCTCCGCGACGATCGCGGCCCGGGCCTTCGGACCCGATGCCACGAACACCACGACCGCCGCCACCGCCAGCACGACGGACCCGATGAGGACGGCGTCCCCGACACCTTGGACGTAACGCGGCGCGCCCGGCGTCGACGAGCGTCTGACCGGCGGCGCCCAGCTGCGCGATCGCGGGCGACGACGTGAAGGCCACCGAACCCAGCACCCGCTCTGCGATCTGGGGCGGCAGGTTCGCGACCGCCGGGGCGAGCGCGTCGCGGTACGACTGGTTGAGCACCGCGCCCAGGATCGCGATCCCGAAGGCGCTCCCGACCTCGCGGGCGGTGTCGTTCATGGCCGAGGCCACACCCTGCTTGGCCATCGACAGCGAGCTCGTGATCGCCGTGGTGGCGGGCGTCCCGGCAAGGCCCATGCCGAGGCCGAAGAACAGCAGGCCGATCACGAAGAACCAGTACGGCGTGTCCACCTCGAGGCGACTGAGAAGGGCGAACCCGAGCGCCATGGCAAGCAGGCCCGTGGGCCCCACCCACCGGAAACCGATGCGCTGTGCGAGTCGCGGCGCGGCGCGGGCAGTGGGAATCAGGACGAACGGAAGCGGGAGGAGCGCGGCAGCGGCTTCCAGCGCTGACCGACCGGTGACGAACTGCAGGTACTGGAGAACGATGAAGAAGAAGCCAAAAGCCGCGAAGAACTGGATCGAGATCGACAGGGAGCCGGCGCTGAACCCGCGGAGGCGGAAGAGTCGCGGATCCAGGAGCGGGTGCTGCTGGCGGAGCTCCCACCACACGAACAGCGCGCCGGCAATGAGTCCCAGGGCCAGCGAACCGGCCGTGACCGGGTCGGTCCAGCCCCGGTCGGGGGCCTCGATGATCCCGAACACGAGCGCCGCAACCGTGATCAGCGAGAGCAGCCCGCCGACGACGTCGAGGGCCGGCGGGTCGGCATCGACCGAGCTCGGCACGACGGCGAACACCCCCACGAGCGCGATCGCCGACAGCGCCACGTTGAACGCGAAGAACGACTGCCACGAGAACCACTCGAGGAGCAGCGCCGAGACGAACAGCCCGAGAACCGCGCCGCCGCCAGCGATGCCAACCCACACGCCGATGGCTCGCGGCCGCTCCACCTCGGGGAAGGAGGTGGTGATGATCGAGAGCGTCGTGGGCATGATGGCCGCGGCACCGATGCCCATGAACGCCCGCACGAAGACGAGCTGGGTCGGGTCTGTCGTGAACAGGCCCAACGCTGCGGCAACCCCGAACAGGACGAGGCCCACCTGCAGCAGGAGGCGGCGTCCATAGCGGTCGCCGAGCGCGCCCGCGAAGAACAGCAGGCCGGCGAACACGACGGTGTAGGCGTCCACGATCCACGTCAGCTGGGTCTGCGTGGCGCCGGTCTCGCGGGCCATCGCCGGCAGCGCGACGTTGAGCCCGCTCACGGCCGAGATGACGGCCATCAGGCTCAGCGCCACCACCGCCAGGACGGCACGCGTCCGCCCTGGGCTCAACTCCGCGGGTACAGCATCGACCGTTCGTTCGTGCATTTGGGACGCCCTCTCGGCTAGATTTCCTCAACTGGGGAGGAATGGTATTCTCCATCGGGGGAAATCGCAAGAGGCAATCCATGGCACGCACACGTGGCCGGCGACCGGGCGGCATGGACACCCGGAGCGCGATCGCGGCGGAGGCCCGCCGCCAGTTCGGCGAGAACGGCTATGCGCCGACGACGCTGCGCAGCGTGGCGGCCAGTGCGGGCGTCGATCCGCGCCTTGTGCTGCACTACTTCGGGTCCAAGCGCGGCCTGTTCCAGGAGGCGGTTGAGCTGCCGGTGGATCCGTCGCTGGTGGTCAGTCGCGTGTTTCGCGGCGAGTCGGGTACGGTCGGCGAGCGTGTCGCCGCGCTGGTCCTGGCGGTCCTGGACGAGCCCACGTCCCGCCAGGCGCTGATGGGTCTCCTCCGCTCGGCAGTCACGGATCGGGAGGCGGCGGAGCTGGTGCGAGAGGTCCTGACCGAGCGGATCCTGCTGCCGATCGCCCGCGAGGTGTCCGCGGACCAGCCGGAGCTCAGGGCATCGATGGTTGCCTCGCAGGTCGTGGGCATGGCCATCGCCCGGCACGTGGTGGCCATCGAGCCGATCGCATCCGCATCGCGCGAGACGCTCATCGCGGCGCTGGCACCGGCGATCACGCACTACCTCGAGGGGGCGTGGACCCTCCCCTCAGCGGACGGATGAGGTCCCCGGGTCGGGTATCGCCGCCAGCACATGGCGACCTTGCCCGCATCGCCGGTAGGGATCCGGACTCGGACCGCCGCGCCGGGTCCACGCCCTGGTCGCTGCGATCCGTCAGCGGCTCGGCACCGGCGATCGGGCATCGCCGCGGATCGCATCACGCGCCCAGAAGGCACGGAGCAGCTCCACGACCAGCGCGATGAGCACGACCGGGACCACGACGATGGCCAGCATCTGCGAGTCGGGATTGCCCGGTCGCGGTTGAACGAGCTGGTAGAAGGTATCGATCGCGGGGACGAGCAGGACCAGGGTCACCCCGACCACCAGCGCGAACCCGGCCAGCTCCTCCCAGTGGCGAGCGCGGCCCCTGCTCCGCGAGCGCCAGAGCAGGACGAGCGCTCCTGCCATCGCCGGCCATCCGAAGAGGTAGCTGAGCCCCGGGGCGGTGGCGGCGGTGAGCAGGGCGAGAACCCACCAGATTGCGACCACCGCAACGGGGTCGGGCTCGTCCCGGCGACGGAACAGCCGCCCGAGAACGATGGCGATCCCGGCGGTCATCGCCACCAGGCACGCGAGGTACAGATAGCTCTCCCCGACGCCCATGGTGGACCGCCCGGTCGCGATATTGGTCCAGGCCATGGCGGCCAGCAGCGGCGAGAGGATCACCACGATCCCGCTGCGGGCAAGGCTCCATCGGATGGAACCAGCGCCCGCGTTGCGACGCCGCCACCCGGCGACGGCGAGGGCAAACCCGGCGAGCAGCACGACGATCAGCTCCCCCTGGACCGGGTAGCGCACCACCAGGAAGCGGCCGAGAGTGAAGAACACCGTCTCACCCGGGCCACGCTCGGCTCCGAGGTCAAGAGCCGCGAGGCTCCGGGCGAAGGCCAGGGTGTTGGCGCCCTGCTGCTGGAGGCTGCCCGGATTCACCTGGTCCGGCGTGTCCGCCGGCGTGTGGTAGATCGAGGAGCCGTGGATGTACGCCAGCTCGATCCCGGGAATGCCCTGGTCACGGAACTCGGCAAAGTCGGAGTTGGATCCGCCGATGAGCCGGGTGAGCGCCGTGACGTACGAGAAGGCCACCGGGTACGGGGCAGTTCGCGCGTATTGATCGACGATCCATCCGTCCGGCCCGCTGACGCCGATCAGGGTCGACGGCCCGGTGCCGCCTATCGTCTCCAGGTTGACGACGGTCCCGATCTGTCGCGCCCAGGGGTGTGTGTCCACGAACGCCGACGAGCCGAAACGAGGCGCCGGCTCCTCCCCGTCGGTGAACACCAGGATCAGGTCGTTCCGCAGTGCGTCGCCGGCCAGCACGGCCCGGGCCGTCTCCAGCATGACGGCGATGGCCGACGCATCGTCGTTCGCGCCCGGGGTCGCGGGGACGGTGTCGTAGTGCCCGACGATCGCGACGGCGGCGGTCGGATCCGTGCCGGAGATCCGCGCCAGGACATTGACGACGGGCACGAGACCACCCGAGCCGCCGTAGTAGTCGGGCGCGTCGATCGCCTGGAGCTCGGGTTCCAGGCCCAGCGCCCGGAGCTCACCGATGATGGTCGCGCGCACCCGCTCATTGGCCGCAGTGCCGATCGGATGCGGCTCGAACGCGATCTGCCCGATCAAATCCAGCGCGCGGGTCGTCGAGAACTCGGCTGGCCCTGGATCGTCAGGGACTTCCGGGGGGATCAGCGGCGCCAGGCCAATGACACCCGCCAGCAGCAGGACGACCCAAGAGGCGATGGTGATCGGCCAGCCAATGATCCGCTGGTCCCGCACCCTGCCCTCCAGTTGCGGAGAAGCCCGTCATCGTGGGACGGCCGGCACGGCCGGACAGTCGGGGTCGCGTCAAAGGATGACCCAGTGGCGCCGACCGATCAAGGGGTCCATCCGGTGGACGACCTGCCATGATCGTGCGATGCGCACAAGCCCGAGCCTCAGCCGATGACGCGTCGAGGGCTCCTGCTGTTCGCGGCGATGTCGATCATCTGGGGCATCCCCTACCTGCTGATCCGGATCACCGTCGCGGAGCTCAGCCCGGCGCTGCTCGTGTTCTCGCGCACCGCGATTGCGGCTGCCCTGCTCCTGCCCATCGCGCTCTTCCGGGTCGACCTGCGTTCCGTCCTGCGCCACTGGCCGTGGGTCGTCGCGTTCGCGGCCATCGAGATCGCGATCCCGTGGCTGATGCTCGGCGCGGCCGAGCAGACGATCTCGAGCTCGCTCGCGGGCCTCCTCATCGCAGGCGTCCCCCTTGTCGGCGCAGCGATCGCGGTGATCGTCGGCGGGCCGGACCGGGTCGGGCGTCGCCAGCTCGTCGGCCTGCTCATCGGGTTCACGGGCGTGGCGGTGATCGCCGGCGGCGACTTCGGCGCCGAGAATGCGCTGGCGCTCGTCCAGGTCGCCGTCGTGGTCGTCTGCTATGCGCTGGGCCCATTCATCCTGTCGCGCCGGCTCGTCGGCGTGTCGTCGCTCGGGATCATGGCGCTCTCGCTCACCCTGACCGCGCTCCTCTACGCGCCGATAGCGGTCGTGAACTGGCCGACGAGCCAGCCGGGCCAGGATGTCCTGGTTTCGATCCTCATCCTCGCCGTGGTCTGCACGGCGGCCGCGTTCCCGCTATTCGCCGCGCTCATCCGCGAGGTCGGGCCCGTCCGCGCCACCGTCATCACGTACGTGAACCCGATGGTCGCGGCCGCCCTTGGTGTGCTCATCCTCGACGAGATCCTGACGACGCCGATGCTCGTCGGCTTCGCGCTGGCGATCGCTGGATCAACGCTGGCGACCCGGCGGGCAGAGCCGCCCGGAGCCGAGGCAGCAGCCGTGGAGCTTGCCGCGGACGCCGACGCGTAGCCGCAGCCGAGACCGGGGCCTTGCCCGAGCGCGCCGGCTCGGCCCCAGGGCCAGACGCGGACACCCGGCCCTGGGGCCCCGGGGCTACGTCCCCGCTGTCACGCCCTCGGGCGGCGGTGAGCTCGTGGCGCGGGAGCGGCCCCGGATCTCTGCCAGCCGCTCGAGCGGCAGCCGTGTCTCCCGCAGCGGCAGGAGGATCACGAACGCGACCCCCACGGCCGCGATCCCGATCCAGAAGGCTGTGCCGGTGGCCAGGCTGAAGGCCTGGTGCATCGACGCGACGATCCCGCTGATGAACGGCTCCACGACCGCCCGAGCCTCTGCCGGCAGCGCCGCAAGGATCGAGGCTCCGAGGTCGCCGATGTTCGTGGAGGCCTCCGATGCGGCCGCGCCGGTCCCAGACGTCAGGCTCGTCGCCAGCTCGTCGGGGATCCCGTTCGCGGTCATGCGCACCGGGAGCTGCTCCCGGAAGGAGGTGGAGAAGATCGAGCCGCTGATCGCGAGCCAGATGGACGCGCCCAGCTGGCGGAAGAAGGTGATGGTGCTCGTCGCCCCCCCCATGACCGCCGCAGGCACGGTCGTCTGGACGACGGCTGTCAGCACTGACGAGATGGGGCCGATCCCGAGGCCAGTGAGGAACATGGCCGCCCACACCAGGGGCATCGGCGAGTCGGCGCGTAGCCCGGACAGGAGCAGCATGCCGATCGACCCGATGGCCATGGCCCCGAGCAACAGGATCTTCCAGCGTCCCGTGCGCGCGACGATCTGGCCGCAGCCGACCGCGCCCACGATCAGCCCGAGGAGGAGCGTCATGATCTGCCAACCCGACGACGTTGCGCTGGCGCCGTGGACGAACTGGAAGTAGCGGGGCATGAACACGATCGAGACGAACAGCCCGGCCACGGACAGGAGCACGATGGCCGACGCCGAGGCGAACGTTGGATCCCGGAAGAGCCGGACAGGCACGATCGGCTCCTCGGCCCGGGCTTCGGCGGCGAGGAAGGCCGCCCCGATCACGAGGCCGAGCAGCAACAATCCACCGACCGTCGGGTCACCCAACGACCCGTCCGGAAGGTTCCGGACACCAACCAGGAAGGGCACCACCGCTGCCGTGAAGAGCACCACGCCGAGCACGTCGAATGCGCGCCGCTCGATGCTGCCGCGAAGGGGCGGCATGAGGCGACCCATGACCGCGAGGGCAACGAGCCCCACCGGCAGGTTGATGTAGAAGACCCACCGCCAACCGATGGTGTCGGTCAGGACGCCGCCCAGCGTGGGCCCGATGAGGAACGCGACCACGAAGAGCGAGCTGAAGGCTGCCTGGAGGCGAGCCCGATCGGCGGGAGGGAACAGGTCTCCGATGATCGCGAGGGCGATGGGCACGATCGCGCCCGCACCCAGGCCCTGGATCCCGCGGAAGGCGATGAGCTGCCACATCTCCTGGCTCAGCCCGCAGAGCGCGGAGCCTCCCAGGAAGATGACGACGCCGACGAACAGGACAGAGCGACGCCCGAACCGGTCGGACAGCGAGCCCCAGACCGGCATCGTCGCCGTCATCGTCAGCAGGTAGATCGTGAAGACCCACGTGTAGAGCTCGTTGCCCCGGAGGTCGGTGACGATTCGTGGCAGAGCGGTTCCCACCGCAGTCGAGTCGAGCGACGCGGCCAGCATCACCAGGGCCAGGCTCGCGAGCACGCCGCGAAGCGCGCGCGGCGGGAGGAAGACGTAGCGGTCCGCCAGATCGGCAGGATGTGAGACGGAGCGGGATGCCTGGAGCGCCATCACGGGCCTCCTCTTGCAGCGTCGGACCCGTTCGGCTAGAGCATCGTCGCGGCGGCCTGTCCGCACCGGCGACCCGCGACACGCTGCGGATATTGGCACTCGATGCCAGTTGCGCACAGTGCCACATGTCACATCCGAGCACTTGACACTCCTTGACACGCAACGTAGTGTGCGGTCATGGAGCCCATCCCGCAGGGACTGCGCGAGCGCAAGAAGATCGAGACGCGGCTCGCCCTGGCCCGTGCCGCGATGCGCCTGTTCGAAGAGCGCGGCTACGACGCGACGACCGTGGATGACATCGCCGCCGCCGCGAACGTGTCTCGCAGGACCTTCTTCCGGTACTTCTCCAGCAAGGAGGAGGTCTTCGTCATCGATCCGGAGGGCAAGCTGGCCACGCTGCACGTCGCGCTCGCAAACGGCCCACCCGACGAGCCGACGGTCGCTGCGCTGCGCCGGGGCATCCTGGCGCTCGCCGGCGTGTACTTCGAGCCGGATCTCGTCCGCGCCGAGGCCCGTGTGGGGCTGCTGGAGCCAAAGGTGGCGGCCGCGGCCCTGGCCTACCAGGTCCGCTGGGAAGACGCACTGGCGGGCGAGGTCGCCGCCGACCTGGGTGTCGATCTCGAGACGGATCCGCGCCCCCGGATCGTGGCGCACGCAACGGTCGCGATCCTGAGAGCGGGCATATCCACCTGGCTGCAGGGCAGCGGCCAAGGCGAGCCCGTCGATGTCGTCGCAGGAACCTTCGATCGGGCGATCCCGGCCCTGGAGGCCATCCTCGCGATGCCGTCCACATAGATCGGACGCCTGCGCAACCCGATCCGGCACCCAGACCGGGCGCCCAAGCCTCGGCCAGTCGATTCCTCGTTCGATCCTGTCGCTGGCAGTCCTCCCGAGCGGACGAGCCGCCGTGCTCTGTCGTGCCCGGAACCGGCGAGCACCCTTTGTTGCGGCGACGTGGGATCCTTGGGCAAGCGGTAGGATCTACCACCCGGTTGTCCCTCGCGCAGGTTCGTCGACGAGATCTGCGGTACGCGGGCCCGCCACACACGCCCGCCGGGACGACGGTCCCGAGGGAGGAAGAGCAACACCTTGAGCCAGACGCGTTCCGAGATGGTGGCCCTCAACGCCGACGTGGTCGGCTACAGCCGGCTCATCGCCGATGATGTCGAGGCGACGACGAGGACGATGGACGAGTACCGGGACCTCGTCGATCGGCGCGTGGACGAGAACGGCGGGACGCTCGTCAACTTCGTCGGGGACAACTTCATGGCCGTCTTCGCCAACGCCATGGACGCGATGCGGACAGCGATCGCCATCACGACCGAGATCGAGTCCGGGAACGCGACGCGCCCCATCTCGCGCATGACGCGGTTCCGGATGGGCATGGACCAGGGCACCGTCGCCGTTACCGGCGGCGATCACTTCGGGGATGCCCTGAACATCGCGGCGCGCATCCAGGCCATTGCGCGCCCCGGTGGCATCAGCGTCTCCGGGCGGGTGTACCAGGCTCTCGATGAGCCTGCCCTGCGGTTCAAGTCCGTCGGCCGGCGTCAGCTCAAGGGCATCCCCGAGGAAGTGGAGATCTTCGAGTTCGCCGATCTTCCTGGCGACGGCTCGGGCACGTCATCCGAGCGGTCACTGTCGCTCGAGTCGCCCACCGTGGCCGTCCTCCCCATCCATGCGGAGATGGCGGACGAGTCCGTGCGAGCGATGGCGGGGATCCTGCGCACCGATCTGATCCACCGGCTGTCACGGGTCCCTCAGCTGAATGTGATCGACGCCAAGGCCGAGCCCGACGGCGGAGGCGCGCCCGGTGCCGCCCGCTACATTATCGAAACCGGGATCCACCAGGCCGGCGACAGCGTGCGGGTCTATGCGAACGTGGTCGACGTCACATCCATGAACGTCGTCAAGGCGCTCAAGCGGACGGCACTGGTGGCCGATCTCTTCACGCTGTCGGATGCCTTTGCCGACGAGGTCGGTCGCGCGGTCGAGGTCGAGCTGGTCATCGGGGAGCCTGCAGGGCTGTACGCGGACCTCGACGACCCGGAAGCGATCGAGCAGGTCTATCTCGGCTGGTATCAGCTGACCGTCGGGTCGCGCGAGGCATGGTCTCTCGCCCTGGGGCACTTTGGCCGGGTCGCACGCTCTCATCCGGATCAGCCGTACGGACACGTCCTCTCGGCATTCGCGAACTGGATGGGCGTGAGCAACGGCTGGGTCCGCGATCCCGAGGCGACGCTGCTCACGGCGTGGGAGCAGGCCGAGACCGGGATCGTGGTCGGTGATCCGACGGGCATGGCCCGGACCGTCCAGGCCGCCATCCTGATGTCCCAGGGTCGCGGGCAGGAGGCCCTCGAGGCAATGGAGAAGGTCGAGATCATCCGGCCGACCTGCGACGTCACCTTCGGCCTGGAGGGGAGCGTCCGGCGCTACCTCGGCCAGTGGGAGAAGGCGGTCGATCTCACCGACACGGCGATGCGCCTGACCGGGGTCAACAAGCCGTGGTACCCCACCGTGAAGGCATGCTCCCTGTTCATGGGCGGGAGAGTCGAGCAGGCCGCCACGGTGGCCGAGATGGTCCTCGAATACCAGCCCAACAACCTGGAGGCGCTCCTCGTGCTCGCGGCCGCCCAGATCGAGCTGGGGCTGGACCGGCGAGCCCGGGCGACGGTGGAGCTGGTCCGGGAGCGCTACCCGGCCGTGGATGTCGCCGAATGGCTGGAGAGCAACCCCTACCAGTCCCGCGAGGCGGTCGCCCGGTGGAGGAACGACCTCGTCGCCGCCGGGGCGATTGCCGCCGGAGCCGCCTAGGCGGGCCGCTGGACGGTCCGCTGCCGAAGCATCGCCACCCTCCGCGGTGGCAACCCTGAGTATCAGCTGGCGCCTCGGCGGCCGCACGAGTAGCCCCACCGGAGTGTCGTGGTGCGGGTCCCGCGCGAGCAGGCATGAGAAATCGTGGCTTCCTCGCACCAGTTTGCGGTTTCGGTGGGTTGAACGCCGCGCGAACTAGGTACTCTGGACGGCGCCAGTAGTACCTCCGGCGCGGTCGGCGCCCCTCCGGACGAACGAGGTCACCTGTGGATCGGCGCAAGGGGAAGAAGTCAAAGGCGCGGGCAGCGCGGAAGTCTGCCCATGCGCCGGACCGTCCCGACATGACCGAGGCCCTGCATCGGGCCGCCCTGGCGCACAGCGAGCTGACCGAGGCGATCTACAGGGCCGCCCTGGCGCACAACGAGATCGCGGACGCAAGGGACGAGGCCGCCGCGGAGCGCGACTCGATCGCGAACGCGAGGGACAAGGCCGCCGCGGAGCGCGACTCGATCGCGAACGCGAGGGACAAGGCCGCCGCGGAGCGCGACTCGATCGCGAAGGTGCACCCCGCCGCCGGACCAGGTGGTGCAGAGGCGGCCAGCGATGATGCCGCGCTCGAGCGGGCCCGCCTGGAGGCCGAGCTCCAGCGCGCACACCTCGACGCCCTGACGGGGGTCCTCCGACGCGAGATGGGCAGGCTCGCCCTCAGGAACGAGATCGAACGAGCACGACGGTCCAATGGCAAGTTCGTGATCGCGTTCATCGACGTCGACGGACTCAAGGGGGTCAACGACCGTGACGGACACGCGGCCGGCGATCGCGTTCTCCGGACGCTCGCCGCGACCATGCGGGCCAACCTGCGGTCGTACGACCCGATCGTCCGGTTCGGGGGAGACGAGTTCATCTGCGGGATCTCGTCGATCGACGCGGACGAGGTGCAGCACCGGATCGCCGTGATCGATCAGTCCCTGCGGAATGCCACCGGCGTCGGGATCACGGCCGGGCTGGCCACGCTGACTGGAGACGAGACGCTCGACGAGCTCACGGCGACCGCGGACGCCGCCCTGGTCGAAGCCAAGCGGAACCGCACCGAGTAGCAGGCGACGCGGGGCCACCCCTCGAGGAGCAGGTCGACCTCGCCCGCGGTGTTCGTGCCGGTCGATCCTGGGCGACGGGACCCGGGTGAGGGCAATTGCGCTCTGCGGTCGCAGTCCTCACAATCTCGTCCATGAACACCAGCCCTGAATGGGTCGCCGCCGACGAGAACGGTGATCCCCTTCCACTGCAATGCGTCCACCTCGCTGACCTGCAGCAGGTCGGGTCGCCGTCGCAGCAGTGCGTCGACTGCATTCGCGAGGGCAGCACCTGGGTGCACCTCCGCCAGTGCCTCACCTGCGGCGATGTCCGTTGTTGCGACAACTCGCCGCGCCGGCACGCCACGGCACACTGGCACGGGTCGCAACACCCCGTCATCCGCTCGGCCGAGCCCGGCGAGGCCTGGGCATGGTGCTACCCGGAGGAGCTCCTCATGGCACCCGCAGAAGGCGGCCGATAGCCATCTGCCTCGGAGGAACGGGAATGATCGCCCCGGACGGGTCAGTCGGACTTGGCCACTACCGCACGGCCTTTGACTTCGTGGTGGACGGGTCGCCCGAGACGATCACCGAGCTCTTCGGTGCGCACCGCGAGCGCTCGTGGGATCCGAGCTGGGACCCGAAGTTCCTGCACCCCCAGCCCGCCCAGGATTGTGCCGGTGCGGTCTTCCTGCTCCCGGCGCCCCACCACGGCGTGGGGATGACCACCACGTACGATCCGGTCGGCGGCCGAGTCCAGCACGTCTTCCTCGTGCCGGGCACGGTGGCCATCCTCATCGACATCGAGGTGATGCCGTGCGGGGAGGGCGCCAGTGCCGTGTCGGTGACGTATGAGCACACCGCGCTCGACCCGGGCAGGATCGATGACGTGCGCACCATGGCGCGGCAGGTGGCCGGATACGGACCGGTATGGCGCACGCAGATCGCCGCGTCCCTGGCCGGAGATGCCTCGTGAGCAACGGCCCGACGATCGTCGTCACCGGAATGTGCAACACGAAGGGCATCGAGATCCGGTTCCTCGCCGAGCAGGTGGCGGAGCACGGCGGCACGCCGCTGGTCATGGACCTCAGCCTGGGCGCCGCGGTCGACTGGGCCGACATCTCGCTTCACGACGTCCTGGCGGCTACCGGCACGCCGGTCGAGGAGGTCTACGCGGCCCCGCGGGCGGCAGCGATCGAGCTGGTGGGCCACGCGGGCGCCGTCAAGATCCAGGAGCTGCACGCGGCCGGACGGTGCGACGGGATCATCTCGTGGGCCGGGGCCGTCGGGACGACGACGGCGACGCAGGTGATGCGCGCGCTGCCGTTCGGCGTGCCGAAGGTGATGCTGACGGACATGGCGCCGAGCGACGTCAGCCTGTGGCTGGGGAACAAGGACATCTTCATCGTCAACCCGACGGCCGAGCAGGGCGTCAACGTGGTAACGCGCAGGATGATCGCGAACGCCACGGCCGCAGTCGTTGCCATGGCCCGGGTGCCCGAGGTGCCACCGGGATCGCGGCCGTTGTGCGCGATCACGGCGTACGGCTCGACGACGCCCGCGGTCCTCCGCTGCGGCGCATTCATGGAGGGTCGCGGCTGGGACACAGGCGCCTTCCACGCCGTGGGCGTCCCCGGAACGACCATGGAGGACCTCATCCGCTCAGGGTTGATCACCGCGGTGATCGACCTCACGCCCGCGGATCTGATGAACACGCTGCTGGGCAGCGTCTACGGGACGCCGGTGGCATGGGAAGGCGAGCGCCTGACGGCAGCGGGAGCCATGGGCATCCCGCAGGTCGTTGCCCCGGGCGGACTCGACCAGGCGGCACTGGGTGCCCTCGAGAAGGTGCCGCAGCGGTACCTGGATGAGACGGCCAGCGGACGACGGTCGAGCCACCGGAACGAAGGGCTCCCCTACATCCACAACCCGAGCGTGACGATCATCATCCCGACCTCCGAGGAGGTGGAGAGCGTCTCGCGGATGATCGTGGAGCGCCTCAACCGGACGGCGGGACCCGCGGTCTTCCTCCTCCCGATGCAGGGCTGGTCTGCCTACGACCAGCGCGAGGCGATCGCGACTCGCGAGCGCGGTTGGGCGGAGGGGCACGGCGACGGCCCGTCCTGGGAGCCCGATCCGCAACACCCGACGTGGTCGCGGAAGGCCGTGGTCATGCGGGCCGTCCTCGACGAAGGCATGGATCGAGCGAACGACAACCTCGACCTGATCGCCGTTGACCTGCACATCCTGGACCCGGAGTTCTCCGACCTGGCGAACCGGGCCATGGGCGACATGCTCGACGGCACGTGGCGGAAGGGGCTCTATCGCGACGTCCCCGGCGTCCTCGGCTGACCGGCAACCGGGGTCGGCCGGGCCACCCTGGTCGGTCGGGCCACCGCGGTCGGCCGGCGCCAGGGCAAGGGTCGTCTGCCGCCCTGAACGAGTGCGCGGCCTCTGGGGCGTCCCCCGCGAGGCCGCCCCCGACCTGTCCCGCCATGCCCGGGTCCGGCTCGAGATGCTCGACTGGCACCGGGAGCACGGGGAGAACGTGGCCCGCACCGCCCGTCACTTCGGCTACAGCCGTCCCACCGTGTACCGCTGGCTCGGGCGGTACGACCGCCACCGCCTCGAGACGCTCGAGGACCGGCCGTCACGCCCGGTGCGGCGGCGCCGGCCGACCTGGACGCTGGGCGAGCTCACCGCGGTCCGCCGGATGCGCCAGACCTACCCGCGCTGGGGCAAGGACAAGCTCGCGGTCCTGCTCCGGCGCGAGGGCCTCGTGCTCTCGGTCTCGATGGTCGGGCGGATCCTCGACCGCCTGCGAGCCACGGGTGAGCTTCGGGAGCCCGTCAGCCGCCGGATCAGCGCCCGCAAGCGGGCCTGGCGGCGACCGCACGCGGTGCGCAAGCCCCGCGACTTCACCGCCGCCCAGCCGGGCGACCTCGTCCAGGTCGACACGCCTCGACACCTTCGGCCTCGGCGCCTAGACTCCGCCGATGGCAGCCCGTGTCCCCGGCTCCGGTGATGTTCCGCATGAAGGCGGCGCCCTGCTGAGCGGCGCGCAGATCAGCGCGATCAACCGCTTCCCCGACGACAATCCCAACCCGGTCCTGCGCGTCGACGATCACGGGGACCTCATCTACGCCAACCGGGCGAGCGCCGGGGTTCTGAAGGCGCTCGGTGTCATGGTCGGCGGCCGGCTGCCCGCAGGAGACGATGGCGCGCCTCGCGGAAGTCGAGGCAGCGCGCGAGGCCCTGGAGCTCGTTGCCGATCACCGGACATACGCGGTCTGGCCGGTCCGGATCCCGGATCTCCGGTTCACCAACCTCTACGGCCGCGACGTGACCGCCGAGCGGGCGATTGTCAGGTTCCCGGACGAGAACCCGAACCCGGTCATCCGGATCCACCGGGACGGACGCGTCGCCTACGCCAACCCTGCCAGCCTCGGCCTGATCGCGGGTCTGGGCCTCGCGGTAGGCGACTGTCTTCCGGCTGGGCTGCGCGACGAACTCCTCGAGCGCGCCTCGACCCCCGGCGCCGCGGCAATCGAGGTCGAGGCCGGTGGCTGCATGTACGCGCTGGTGCCGGTCGATGTCCCCGAGTTCGGGTTCGTGAACGTCTACGGCACGGACATCACGGCGGCCTCG
The DNA here is from genome assembly GCA_963766735.1 of uncultured Chloroflexia bacterium. Lineage (GTDB taxonomy): Bacteria > Chloroflexota > Limnocylindria > Limnocylindrales > CSP1-4 > CAIXZV01. The sequence goes on along the minus strand of CAVYBU010000021.1, from coordinate 103,165 downwards.
GAGCGCGAGCGACTCGCCCGTGAGAACGAGCGGCTGTTGCTCAACATCCTGCCGGAGCCGATCGCCAATCGCCTGCGTGGCGGCGAGCCGCTGATCGCCGACCGTTTCGATGACGTGACGCTGCTCTTCGCGGACATCGTCGGGTTCACGGTCCTCTCGGCGTCCCTGACCCCGAGCGAGCTGCTGAGCGTGCTGAACGAGGTCTTCACTGCCTTCGATGTGCTGGCCGAGCGTGCCGGCCTCGAGAAGGTCAAGACGATCGGCGACGCCTATATGGTCGTCGGCGGCATGCAGGAGGCGTCCAGCGACCACACGGCCCGGGTGGCAACGATGGCCCTCGGACTGGTCGAGGCCGTGGGCCGGATCGACACCGCGGTGCGGCTCGGGATCCGGTTCCGGATCGGTATCCACTGCGGCCCGGTGATCGCCGGCGTGATCGGGACCAAGAAGTTCATCTACGACATCTGGGGGGACACGGTCAACGTCGCGAGTCGCATGGAGTCGCTCAGCGTGCCTGGGAGGATCCAGGTGACCCAGGCAGTGAAGGATCGGCTCGACGGCCGCTTCGTCCTGGAGCCGCGCGGGCTCATCGACGTGAAGGGCAAGGGTCCAACCCCTACCTGGTTCCTGGTGGGGCATTCCCGACCGGCCGCCGGGGTCTCGTCGAGCTCGGCATCCGCGGGCGCAGCAACTCACCAGCGCTAGGCCGGCCCCCGGCGTCGATCCCGGGATGAACCCGTGCCCGGCGGCCACTGCCGACCCCGCGGGGATCATCCTGTCTTGTCGGCCGGGCGCGATCAGTCTACGATCGCGGCTCCGCAGAACAGTTGGGGAGCCATGGCCGGGAAACCTGTGATCATCGCGGTCGACGACGACCCGCCGGTCCTGCGCGCGGTCGAGCGCGACCTTCGGGCGGAATTCGGACGCGACTATCAGATCCTGGGCGCCGGTTCCGGACCAGCGGCGCTGGATGTCATCCGCGCCCTCACGCTGCGCGGGTCCGCCGTCGCTCTCCTGATCGTGGACCAGCGGATGCCGGGCATGTCCGGCGTCGAGCTGCTCGCGCAAACCCTGGATCTCGTGCCGGATGCGAAGCGCGTCCTGCTGACCGCCTATGCGGACACGGACGCCGCGATCCGCGCGATCAACGAGGTCCGCCTCGATCACTATCTCCTCAAGCCGTGGGATCCGCCCCAGGAGAAGCTGTATCCGATCGTCGCGGAGCTGCTCGAGGACTGGGCGGCCGGCTACCGACCGCCGTTCGAGGGGATCAGCCTCGTCGGCCACAGGTGGTCGGCACGAGCGCACGCGATCAAGGACTACCTGACGCGCAACCAGGTCCCCTATCGATGGCTGGATGTCGAGGAGGACGCCGAGGCACGCCGGCTCGTCGAGAGCGCCGGCCTTGGAGACCTGCAGAAGCCGCTGGTCGTCTTCCCTGACGGGACGACGCTCGTGGAACCCTCCAATCGCGAGATCGCGGAGAAGCTGGGGCGGAAGACCGAGGCCGGCCTGCCGTTCTACGACGTCGTGATCGTGGGTGGAGGACCGGCGGCGCTCGCCGCAGCGGTCTACGGCGCATCGGAGGGGCTGCGGACGCTCATGATCGAGCGCGAGGCCCCCGGCGGACAGGCGGGCACCACCTCGCGGATCGAGAACTACCTCGGCTTCCCAGCGGGCCTCAGCGGCGCCGACCTCGCCCGTCGCGGGGTCGCGCAGGCGACCCGCCTCGGAGCCGAGATCCTCAGCCCACAGGAGGTGACGGGCCTCCGGCTCGCTGACCCGTACCGCGTCGCCACGCTGGGCGACGGGACAGAGATCAGCTGCCAGGCCGTCATCCTTGCGATGGGCGTGCAGTACCGCACGCTGGACCTCCCCGGCGTCGATGAGCTGGAGGGGACCGGGATCTTCTACGGCTCGGCGATCAGCGAGGCCGTCGCGTGCCGGGGCCTGGACGTGGGCGTGGTCGGCGGCGGCAACTCGGCCGGGCAGGCCGCCATCCATCTTTCGGCATTCGCGAAGAGCGTCACCCTCATCATCCGGTCGGACCGGATCGAGGCCGGCATGTCCCAGTACCTCGTGGACCGGATCGCCTCCACCCCCAATATCACCGTCCGGCTCGGCGCGAGCATCGCGTCAGTGGAGGGCGAGCGTGAGCTCACCGCGGTCGAGCTGGAGGATCGCGAGACCCACACTCGGGACCGCCTGGCGATCGCCGCGCTCTTCCTGTTCATCGGGGCCGCCCCACGAACCGACTGGCTCGGCGACCTCGTGGAGCGCGACAGCGCCGGATTCGTCTTCACCGGCGCCGCCCTGGTCCGGGATGGAAAGCCACCCGCCGGCTGGACCCTCCAGCGCGAGCCCTTCCTGCTGGAGACGAGCGTCCCCGGGGTCTTTGCCGCCGGAGACGTCCGTTCCCGATCGGTGAAGCGCATCGCCTCCGCAGTCGGCGAGGGTTCGATGGCCATCCAGCTCGTCCACCAGTACCTCTCAAGCCTGTGACCTTCGGGCCGGCGTCGCGGGTCGACGCTCTGCGCACCGTCCCCCTGCTCGCGGACCTCCACGATGACGTGATGGACCGCCTCGCCACGATGGCGGTCGTGGTGGACGTCGTGCCGGGCACGGTCCTCATGCGCGAGGGTGAGGAGGCGGACGGACTCTACGTCGTGCTCGGGGGCCAACTCGAGGTCACCAAGCGCATGGGCCCGGACGACCTCCCGGTGGGCGTGATCGGGCCCGGCGAGGTCGTGGGCGAGATGGCGCTGCTGGAGCAGGGTCCGCGCACCGCGACGGTCCGCGCCGTGGAGCCCGGCCGGACGCTGTTCATCGCGCGGGACGCGTTCCTTGAGCTGGTTGCGACCGACTCGACGGTCTCGCTCGCTCTCGTGCATACGCTCGGAACTCGCCTGCGCTCGTCGCTGGCGATGCTGCAGCAGCGCGAGAAGCTGGCTTCCCTCGGGACGCTCGCCGCCGGGCTCGCCCACGAGTTGAACAATCCCACGGCCGCGATGCGGCGGAGCGCGGCCCTCCTCCGCGACGCCTTCGCCGAGCTCGGGCCCGCCGAACAGGCGCTGGCGTCCGTGGGCCTGGACGACACCGGCAGGAGTGCGCTGGACGACGTGCGGGCGGGGCGAGCCGGGCCGGCGGAGGCTCCGTCCGTCGTCGATGCGCTCGCGGCGAGCGATCGTGCCCAGGCGTTGGAGTCCTACCTCGACGACCTCGACGTGGCGGACGCGTGGCGGCTCGCACCAGCTCTCGCCGAACGGGGGTGGACGGCGGAGGACCTCGACGCCCTCGGGCAGAGGGTGGGGGTGCGGGCGATCGGTGCCGCCGCCGGGTGGCTTGCCGCTGTCGCGACGATCGACGGCCTGATCGACGAGATCGCAATGACGTCGGAGCGGATCGCCGAGCTGGTCACCGCGGTCAAGTCCTATACCTACCTCGACCAGGCGCCGGTCCTGGACATCGACGTCCGCGAGGGGATCGAGAACACGCTCGTGATCATGCGCCACAAGCTCAAGGAAGGGACCACCGTCGTCCGCGACTACGCGGAGGGCTTGCCGCGCATCGAAGCGTACGGAAGCGAGCTCAACCAGGTCTGGACGAACATCGTCGACAACGCGATCGATGCGATGGACGGGCACGGCACGCTGACGATCCGACTTCGGGCCGAGCCGGTCGACCACGTGACCGTTGACCTGTGCGACGACGGACCCGGGATCCCCGAACCCGTGCGGCAGCGGATCTTCGAGCCCTTCTACACGACCAAGGAGCCGGGCAAGGGGACCGGCCTCGGGCTCCACATCTCGCACTCGATCATCGTCGGCCAGCACGGCGGCCAGATCTCGGTCACGTCCGAGCCCGGCGCGACGTGCTTCCACGTGACGCTGCCGGTGACCCTCGCGCGCCGCTGACCGGGCGGCGTTGGACGATACCCGGCCCAGCTACGTGCCGATCACCAGCAGCGCGGCTGCCGAGGGTCTCGCAACCCCTACTTGACCAGGCCCTGGGCCTTCAGCCACTCCGTCGCGACCTCGGCAACATCACGGTTGTTCACGGCAACTTCCACGCCGAGTGTCGTGAGCTCTTCGGTCGTCATCTTCGCGGACACGGCGTCGAGGAGATCCTGGAACGAGGCTTTGTCCACCTTGGCGAGGTAGTCGTCCCGGACGATCGGGGCGATGTTCTCGGCCGGCTGGGTCTTCTTGTCATCCTCGAGCGCCACGAAACCGAACTGGGCGATCGCCGGCTGCGTGGAGCAGAGCTCGGCAACGTCCACCGCACCGCCCTGCAGGGCCTCGGCGATCGGGGCGTCGCAGGCGGCGAGTGGCTTGAGGTTCTGGGGCGGGAACGAGATCCCGTAGCTGTCACTCAACGCCCCGCCGCACAGGGCGTTCGTCTCGCACTCGGGCGGCAGCCCCCAGGTCAGCTGATCCTGCACCGCGGCGAGGTCGCTCATCCTGGTCAGGTTGTACTGCGCGGCGGTGTCCTCGCGCACGACGAACGCGTTCGTGTCCTGGCCGGGCGTGTAGCCGAGCACGGAGATGCCACCGCCCGTGGTGGCGAGGATGGCCGCCAGCGCCGCCGCATTGGTCGCCGGGTCGCCCGTCGGCTGGGCCGGATCGTAGTAACCGAGACCGCTGCCGATGTACTCGGGCTTGAGGTCGATCTGGCCGCCCTCCAGGGCCGCCGAGCTGACCTTGCGCGGTCCGAGCCCCAGGCTCCGCTCGACGGTGAAGCCGTCGTCCTCCAGGACCTGGGCGTAGATCTCAGCCATCAGCTTGGATTCGTAGAAGCCGTCGGAGCCGATCCTGATGGTGGGCTTGTCGCCTCCTCCCGTCGTGCAGGCGCCAACGAGCACCAGCACCGACGCCCCGAGGGCGAGCGCGCGGTTCAGCCGCATTGGGTAGTCCTCTCCCGTGTTCCGAGCACACCCCGGGCGGGGTGGCGTCGCTCCGGCGACCATACCATCGGCGCGCCGGAGCCTCCCGCACTACCGGAGCCGCCGCACAACCGGAGCCGCCGGAGCCGCCCGCGCTGCCCGAGAACCCGCTCGCCGTGCCGATCTCGGCGCAGAGGCAACCCTAGCCGGCGGCGGGTGTCGCGGCGGGCAGTCCCAGCTCGAGCTCGTCGGAGGCCACACCTCCCGGCCCCGCCGGTGAGGCGTCTCCAAAGCCCGGCGGTGACATGCGACGCTGCAGCCACTCGAAGACGAGCTCGGTCGTGATCGCCAGCCCCGCGACGAGAACGACGCCCGCGAGCAGCCGATCGTCCTCATTGCGGGCGATGCCATCCACGATGTAGCGGCCGAACCCGCCGTACGCGACGACCGCTCCCAGCGTGGCGGTCGCGATCACCTGGACCGACGCCGTCCGCAGCCCGCCGAGGATGACCGGCAGCGCGAGCGGCAGCTCCACTCGCGTGAGCACCTGGCGCTCCCGCATGCCCACTCCCCGTGCGGCCTCGACCAGGTCGCGGTCCACCTCACGCAGGCCGGCGTATGCGTTCACCAGGATCGCGGGGATGGCCAGCAGCGTCATCGCGACGAACGTCGGGATCACGTCGAGGCCATAGGCGGGGCTGAGGCTCAGGGAGATGGGCAGGACCATGACGAGCACCGCATAGGACGGGACCGCCCGCCCGACGTTCGCCGCGCTCACCGCGAGCTGCCCCCCACGCCCCGTATGCCCGGTCCACAGGCCGATCGGCAGCGCGATCACGGCTGCGACGACGAGCGCTGCAAGACAGATGACCAGGTGCTGCAGGAGGCGGACCGGGATCCCGTCCGGGCCCTGCCAGTGGGCCGGATCCGCCAGCCAGGCGACCGTCGAGAGGATCTCGTTCATGGCCTAGCCGTCCGACTCGCGGGCGCGCGTCCACGGCGTCGCGAGCCGCTGGGCACGGACCAGCGCGACATCAGCCCCGAGGGCAAGGGCGATCGAGAGGACGGCGCCGACGTACACCTTGGTGGGGAAGAACGTCTGCAGCCCCTCGTTGATCAGGACACCAAGCCCGCCGTAGGCGTCGCCGATCAGCGCGCCCACCGTCACGAGCCCGATCGTTGACACGGCGGCCAGCCGGAGCCCGGCGAAGATGAGCGGCATCGCGAGCGGGAGATCCACACGGCGCAGCCTCGCCCGGCCCGTGAGGCCCATCCCGGTCGCCGCCTCACCCACCTCGGCCGGCACGGCGTCCAGCCCGGCGACGATGTTCCGGATGAGGATGAGGAGCGTGTACATGACGAGGGGGATCTCGACCGTGAGGAGCGACAGGCCCGTGAACGGCACGAGCAGGGCGAACAGCGCGAGGCTCGGGATCGTGTAGAGAATTCCCGAGATGGCCGTGGCCGGGCCGTAGACCCTCCGATCGCGACGCGCCCATAGCGCGACGCCGAGGCTGATCGCGAACCCCACCGCCACCGCGATCGCTGCGATGACCAGGTGCTGAAGCGTCGCCGCGCCGATCATCGGGAGGTGGCCGGCGATCCACCCCCAGTCGATGAGCGGCCGGTCGCCGGTCACGACCCGGCTCCGTCCGTCGGCGCCCTCGCGCATCCGCGCGGCGATGGCCGCCACCGTCAACGTGCCGATCGGACGCCCCGCGCCGTCGGTGACCACCGCGGCGTCCACCCCAGCGCTGAGCATGATCGAGAGGGCGTCCTTGAGCGTGGTCCGCTCCTCGAGCGTCACGCCACCGGCGGGCGTCGGCGCCCCGCCCTCGACGGGCGACCCGGAATCAGGCATCCGCCCCCCGTCACCGGCGACCGGATCCAGGACCAGGTCTCCCACCCTGGTGCGCGACAAACGCTTCAGGCCGCGATCGACACCCACGAAGCGCTCCACGAAGGCGGAGCCCGGATCGGCAAGGATGTCCTCGGGCGGCCCGAACCGCGCGAGCCGTCCTCCGACCTCCATGACCGCGACCAGGTCACCGAGCTTGATCGCCTCGTCGATGTCGTGGGTGACGAACAGGATCGTCTTGGCAATCTCGTCCTGGAGGCGGAGCAGCTCGTTCTGCAGTCGATCCCGCACGATGGGGTCCACCGCACCGAACGGCTCGTCCATGAGCATCACGGGCGGGTCCGCCGCGAGGGCCCGCGCAACGCCCACGCGCTGCCTCTCACCGCCGGAGAGCTGCGCCGGATACCGGGACCGGTAGCGGGCAGCGTCCAGGCCGATGAGCCCCAGGAGCTCGTCCGCCCGCTCGCGCTGACGCGCGGCCGACCAGCCCAGGAGATCGGGGACCAGCACGATGTTCTCGCCGACGGTGAGGTGCGGGAACAGACCAACCTGCTGGATGACATATCCGATCCGCCGCCGGAGCTCCGTGGGATCCTCGTCGGCAACGTCGGCCCCGTCGATGAGGATCCGGCCTGACGTCGGCTCGATCAGCCTGTTCACCATCTTGAGGGTGGTCGTCTTGCCGCACCCGGACGGACCGACCAGCACGCAGATCCGGCCGGCGGGCACCGTCAGGGAGAGGTCGGTGACGGCCGCGGGCACTCCCGGACCGGCGCTCGGGTACGTCTTCGTGACGTGCTCGAAGGCGACGGTCGCGGCGCGCGCATTGGCCGCCCGATCCCCAGCCGCCGTCATCGTCGCATCGCTCGTCCTCCGGTTCGCGCGATCGCCGGTCGGGTCGCGCCCCGTGAGTGTGCCTGTCCGCGGCCCCGACGGGAACCCCGCTCCATGGGCTGGGTCGCAATCCAGGCCATGCCCCGCGGGCGCGTGCCGGGGCCGGGACGCGTCGCCCGGGGCCGCTCGCGGCTTCTGACGCCAGCCCGCCTCGCCGAATGCGCGAGGCCCCGGCCGGAGCCGGGGCCTCGCCTGGAGGACCGCGGGGGTCGCCCCCCGTCCCGTTCTGTGCTACTTCTTGCCGGAGGTGTGCGGCGCCACGATGTTGCCGCCGGTGAGCGGAGCGAGGTTCGCGCTCGCAGGCCCCGCCATGTCGATGTCGCCGGGGCCGTCGATCCAGATCGCGTCGTTCCCGTTCCCGGGTGTGCCGCAGTCGTCGGCGCGTACCGTGAAGGGGTGGCCGCTGGAGCTGACGTATGCGCCGAGGCCGCCGTTGGCCGTCGGGTCCCAGGTCAGGTAGGTCGCCGTCCCATTGAAGGTGGCGATCCCGCAGCCGCCCGCCTCGAGGATCGCGAGACCGCCGAACGCATCGCCCTTCAGCTGCGAGATCGTGCCATCAGGATGGTGGCGGACGGCGTTGAAGCTGCCCTTGATCTCGGCGTTCTTCCGGTTGCCCTTCACGCTGAACCCGAAGCTCACCTTGTCACCGCCGAGCACGAAGGTGCCGCCGCCGGTGGCGAAGCCCTCAGAGGCGAGGGGATCGAGACCGATGACCAACGGGTCGTGGTCGCTTGACCGATAGGCGTTCGGCTCGTACAGGGCGTCCTGGGCCGGGAGCTTGAAGGTGGTGTCGTAGTCGAGGAGGTCCGGTTCGTCGGCGTTGATGTGCCAGTCGGCGGCGCCGGTCACCTGACCGGTCATCGAGGCGCTGGCGATGGCGTAATCGAGGTAGCCGAGCTGCCCATCGAACAGGTACGAGTAGGCATCGGCCCCCTGGAACCGGGCGATGAGGTTCGTGTAGTCATCGGACGTTCCGAAGGTGTCGTCGGGACCGGCGAGCATCGCGTCGATCGGGTCCTCGAGGGTGTACGAGTTGAGGTCGCCGAGGATGAGGAAGTCAGGGTCGCCACTGGACGTCGGGTCGGTCGCCAGCCAGTCGACGAGAGCCTCGGCCGCGGCCGTCCTGGTGAGGTTGCAGTTGCCGGCTCCGTCACCGAGGTCGGGGTCACCGACGTCGTCGCAGGCGGAACCCTTGGACTTGAGGTGGTTGACGGCCACCGTGAAGCGGGCTCCCGTCGCGTTCTCCTGGAATGTCTGCGCCAGGGTTGGCCGGTTCTTGGTGTCGATGAACCGCGGGTCGTCAGCCGAATCGAGCGTCTGGAAGTCGGCGACCGGCGTCACCGAGGCAGGCCGATACAGCACACCGGCGCGGATGGCGTCGGTGCCGATGACGCCGGTGTCGAGCGCGGCATACGTCCCCACGCCAAGCAGGTCGTTCAGGCCCGAGGCGAGATCGGCAGCGGCATCGACGCCGGGTGTGTTCTCCAGCTCGATGAGACCGACGACGTCCGCGTCAAACCCGGCGATCGCGGCCAGCAGCTTCGCGCGCTGGCGGTCGAGCTCCTCCGGGGTGTCGGCTCCTCGGCACTCGACGTCCTGGGCAGGCCCACAGATCGAGCCGGACGCATCGATCGTCAGGAAGTAGTTGAGGGCGTTCATGGACGCCACCTGCAACCTGCCGCCCACGTCCTCCGGGTCATCCGGACGCGGGTTTGCATCGGCGTACGTGGCACCTGCCGTCGGCTGGATCCGGTACAGATTGAACGAGTAGTCCATCACGCCGGTGACACCGGCAACGGTGTCGCCACCGCGGAAGCGGTTCGTCAGATCGAAGATGCTCCCGTTCGGGTGGATCGCCGGGTCCGGGTTCTGGTTGGTCCGGCCGTCGTCGAGGGTGATCCGGTCGAGGATGTTGGCCGCTGCCAGCGCGGCTGCCTCCGTAGAACCGGGATCGTGGACGGCCGTCGGCTGGTACTGGCGCTCGCTCGTCAGGACGATCTCGCCGTAGCGATCGAAGTTGAAGTACTCGGAGATGACCAGGGGCTGCGGGAAGGTGACGAGCATCCCCTCGACGGGTTCGAAGTCCGCGAGTGCTGCCACCGGCAGCGAGAGCGAGGTGGCGGTCGGGACCGGCTGCGCGGTGTCGCACAGCCAGACCTGGGTGGTCGGCGAGATCTCGGTCAGCCCGAAGTACTCGGCGACGGTCCCGCGGACGCGGACCGCGTCACCCACCGACAGGTCGGGCGCGCTCGGGGCGTAGACGAAGATCCCCTCGGAGGTCGCGGGGTCGGCATCGGCGAGACCGTCCGCCACCTGGATATGGAACCCGTTCAGGTTGCCGTTGTCGGGCGAGGAGTTGTTCTGGAAGTCACCGACGATCACGCCCTCGGTGGCCACCTCGGTGCCGACAACCGGGCTCGAGTCGCCCCCGCCCTGGATGTCATGGATCGCGGTGTAGGAGTCGCCGCAGGCCTCCGGCGGAGCGACGTAGATCTCGTTCGGCGCGCCGGGCGTGTTGAGGGCCTCGCCCGGGCCGAGCGTGCCCGTGTACCCGGGGATGCCCGCCAGGTCGAAGTCGTTGCGCACCCAATCGGAGGCGGCATCCGTGTCCATGCCATCGGGGATCCGCGAGGCGCCGCCGGGCGCAAACGAGCTGATCCCATCGTAGTTGGGACCGAGGACGGGCACGCCGTAGGTCAGGTCGCCGGCCCCGCCGTCGTTGACGGCAACGCCATCGACGATCGCGTCCCACGGGGTCGCATCGAACACGCCGTCGTTGTCGGTGTCGAGGTCGGTGTTGAGGGCCCCGGTGAAGTTCTCGACGAGCAGCAGGGTGATCGTGCCGTTCTCGAGGGCGTTGGCCGGGAGGTTGACGAGGAAGAAGCCGCCTGTGTCGGACGTCCCCAGCGCGATGACCTCGTCGATCACGCCTGCGCCCGCCGAGTCACCCTCGATCTCGAGGACCGTGAGGGCGGAGTAATCGGCGGAGGGGGCGCCGAGGATCTCGACGAACTCCACGTCGGTCCCGGTCGTGCTGGCCGAGAACTCGTTGATGACAGGCGTCACGGTCGGCGGCGCACCACACGTTGCGCTGTGCGCGCCGAGGCCGTCGAACGTGTTTGTTGCGTAGCCGTCCCACTCGAGGCTGGGGTCGAAGGCATTCGCGCCATCCGGGTCGCCCGCGCAGACGGTGGCCATGCGGCGCAGCGTGTTGTCGGCCGTGCTCGTCAGGCCGGTTCCCCACTCGCTTCCGGGATCAACGCCGATCTGGCCGATGACGTCGAGAACGGTCGTGCCCATCCGGAGCACGACGGCGTCGTCGCCATTGAACCAGCCGGATCCGTTCGTCTGGTCGGCCTGGGCCAGAATCGTCGCGTCCGCGCTGCTCTGCGCGAGCACGTACACGTCGCCGTCCGCGACGGTGCCCGTGAGGTTGAGGGTCAGCCCGGGCGAGGTGTTCCCGTTGAAGAACATCTGGATGCTGTAGCCACCGGCATCGAGGTCGACCGCCGAACCCGTCCCGTTGTAGATCTCGAGGGCCTTGTTGTTGCTCGAGCCCTCGATGTACTCGGAGAAGAAGAGCTCGGTCGGAGCGGCTGCCTTTGCCTGACCCACGGCTGCGGGCGACGCGGCAACAATGAGAAGCACGGCGCCAAGGAGCGCGCCGAATCGACGGGTGAGCTGAGCTGGCATGTAGCGTCGTCCTCCGCAACCTGTGGGGCCGGCGCCACGCCTCCGTACGCCGCCGGCACCCAGGAACTCCATCCCCAGGCGTCAACGGCGCGGACGGCGGGTCATCGACCACTCGGACGCACCCGGCCCCCGCCGGGGGCGTCCTGAATGGTGTCATGGTCGGCCCCGGCCGGTGGTGTCGCAAGGGCCATTCGGGCAGTCCCCCCGGACGCCGGACACGCCTCGGTCACGCGCGGGGACCGGGACGCCGCCCGTCCCGCCTGGTCGATTCTGGTTGACACAGGGCGGCCACGCGTCTAGCGTCTTGGGCATCAATCAAACGTTCGTTTGATCTGATGAGGCGCCGGTGTTCGCGAAGTCGTCAGCCAGCTCCCCACGGGTGGTGCAGGGGCAGCAGCGACCGCGGGAGGTCGACCTCCTGGCCGCTGCGACAACCCTGTTTCGGGCGCGTGGCTTTCACGCCACCAGCATGCAGGACCTGGGCGAGGCGCTCGGGATGAACCGCGGCAGCCTCTACCACTACATCGCCAGCAAGGACGACCTCCTGTGGATGGTGTTGACGCGTGCGTTCGACCTCCTCGAGCGACGAGTCGTCCCGGTCCTGGAGTCCGACGCTCCCCCGCCTGAGCGACTGCGCCTCGCCATCCGCGAGCACCTGCGGGTCGCCGCGGACCACGCCGACGAGCTCTCCCTCATCCAGATCGAGCTGCGGTCTCTGTCGCCGGAGCGGCGCCGCGAGATGATCACCCGCCGCGACGCGTACGAGGCCCGCTGGCGCGACGCGATCATCGCCGGCGTCGCGGACGGGTCGTTCCGGCCGATCGACGTGCGCCTGGCAGCGATCGGGATCCTCTCGGTGAACAACTGGTTCACCCAGTGGTTCCGTCCAGACGGCCCGCTGGATGTCGACACGATCGCAGACCGGCTCTGCGAGCTCTTCATGGACGGGCTCCGCCCCTGCCCCGATGGGTCCGGAGCGCAGGTTCAGCCCGCCGCACGGGAGTGAATGCCGTGATCCCTCGCTACCCACGCGTCGTCGTGCTTGGTGCCGGGACGATGGGCGCGCAGCTGGCGTGCCTGGTCGCCGGTGCCGGATCACGGGTGGTTCTCCTCGACCTCGATGCCGGGGTCGCCCGCGCCGGGCTGGACCGTGCCGTCGCCTTGCGTCCAGCGCCCGCCTATTCACCGGCTGATCTCGCCCGCATCCGGACCGGTGGGTTCGACGAGCTGGAGCGCGAGGTTGCCGCGGCCGACTGGGTGCTCGAGGCAATCGTGGAGCGTCTCGAGCCCAAGCGCGCGCTGCTCGAGCGCGTCGACGCGGCGCTGCCGGTGGACCGCGAGGCGCCCGTCGTCACGACCAACACCAGCGGCCTGCCCGTTGGGACATTGGCCGAGGGTCGCTCCGACGCCTTCCGGCGGCGCTTCTTCGGCACCCACTTCTTCAATCCGCCGCGCTACGCACGGCTCCTGGAGATCGTGCCGCACGGCGAGAGCAGCGCGGCCGAGATGGCCGCCCTGGCCAGCTACGCGGGCCTCCTGCTCGGCAAGGGCGTGGTCATCGCGAAGGACACGCCGGCCTTCATCGCCAACCGGCTGGGCGTCCACGGCATGCTCACGATGATCCGTCTCGCCCGCGAGCTGGGCCTGGGCGTCGACGAGGTGGACGAGCTGACGGGCGAGCTCATCGGGCGCCCCAAGAGCGCGACGTTCCGGACCCTGGACCTCGTGGGCATCGACGTCGCCCTCGCGGTCGCCGAGCACTGCCACACGAGCCTGACCGACGACCCCGATCGTGACGGGTTCCTGCCCCCGCCGATCCTGCGGAGCCTGGTCGAGCGCGGTGCGCTGGGCAGCAAGACGGGCGCCGGCTTCTTCCGGCGAGAGGCCGACGGCGAGATCCTCGCGCTGGACCTCGAGACCGGGGAGTACCGTCCACGGCGCCGGATCGCGTCCGGAGCGATCGAGATGGCGCGCATGGAGACCGACCTGTCGAAGCGGCTCGCCCTGCTGCTCGCCGGTGGCGATGCGCCCGCCGAGCTCCTGCGCCGTGCCATCTCCGGAGAGCTGGTCTACGCGGCCACGGTCGCTCCGCTCATGGCCGACGACGCGTGGAGCGTCGACGCGGCCATGCGCTGGGGCTTCGGCTGGCAGCTCGGCCCGCTGGAGACGATCGACGGCCTGGGCGAACCGGCTCGAAGCCTCCTCGATGCTGCGGGCGTCACAGCCCCGATCCACTACTCCGGAGAGGGCGTGACCTGGAGCTTCCGGGCCGAAGAGCTCACGCCGCTCCCCGCCGGCCCGGGACGGTGGACCTGGCCGAACGGCGCAGGCAGGCGCGCGCCCGCGAGCTTCCGGCCGGGGCAGCCGCAAGCATCATCGAGCTGGCGGACGGCATCCTCGGCGTGGAGCTGCACGGCAAGATGAACGTCATCGGCATCGACACCATCGAGATGCTCCGCCGGGCGGTGGCGCTCGCGGTCGAGCGCTACGACGGGCTGGTCATCGGCACCGACACCGCCGACTTCAGCGCCGGCGCCAACCTGGCGCTCCTGCTCATCGAGGCCGAGGACGGCGAATGGGGCGAGCTTGACCGGGCCGTCCGCGGCTTCCAGGCGCTGACGTCGGATATCCGGTACGCGGCTGTTCCGGTTGTCGTCGCCCCACGCGGCCGGACGCTCGGCGGCGGCGCCGAGATCGTGCTTGCCGCGGCGCGTGCCCAGGCGCTCACCGAGACGTACATCGGGCTCGTGGAGGTCGGCGTCGGGCTCATCCCAGCCGGGGGCGGGTCGACGGCGATGGCGCGCCGTGCTGCCGCGTCCGTGCCCGACGGCGTGGATGCTGACCTCTTCCCCGGCTTCCAGCACGTGTTCACGACGATCGCGACCGCCAGGGTCGCGATGAGCGCTGCCGAGGCGGTCACCCTGTGGCTGCTCGACGACCGCGATCCGCTCACCGCGGACCCGGATCGCCAGTGGCTCGATGCCGCCCGCACCGCGCGCACGCTGGCCGACGGAGGCTACCGTCCCCCCGCGCCCGCTCCCATCCAGGTCCTTGGCCGGAGGGGCATCGCCGCCGCCGAGTCGCTCAGCTACAACCAGCTCCATGCGCGCCGGATCAGCGAGCACGACCGGCGCGTCGTCATCGAGCTCGCGCGCGTGATGAGCGGCGGCGACGTGGCCGAGGGGACCCGCGTCGGCGAGTCGCACCTGCTCGACCTCGAACGCGAGGCATTCCTGCGGCTGCTCGGCGAGCGCCTGACCCGCGATCGAATTCGCCACATCCTCAAGACGGGCAAGCCGCTCCGCAACTAGGAGGTCCGCATGCCGATGCGTGACGCTGTCATCGTCTCCGCCGTGCGGACCGCGGTCGGCCGGGCTCCGCGTGGCACGCTGCGCGAGACGTCGCCCGCAATTCTCGCCATGATCGCCGTCCGCGAGGCGCTGGCTCGGGCCCCGGGGCTCGACCCGGCCGAGGTCGAGGACCTGGTCCTCGGCTGCGCGATGCCGGAAGGCGCCCAGGGTCTCAACATCGCGCGCCAGGTGGTGCTGGGGGCCGGGATCCCCGACAGCGCGAGCGCGATGACGATCAACCGCTTCTGTGCGTCGGGCCTCCAGGCCCTCGCGCTCGCCAGCGCCGCCGTCAGCACCGGGGTGCACGACGTCGTGGTCGCCGGCGGCATGGAGTCCATGAGCTTCGTGCCCATGATCGGACACCGGTTCGCACCCGAGCCCTCGCTCACCGATGCCCGACCGGAGGCGTACGTCTCGATGGGGCTCACCGCGGAGAACGTCGCGGCGCGCTACGGCGTGACCCGCGACGATCAGGACGCCTGGGGGCTGCGCTCGCACGAGCGCGCGTCGGCAGCACAGCGGGAGGGACGCTTCCGCGAGGAGATCGTCCCGGTGCAGGTGCGCCTGACCGAGGTGGACGACGACGGACGGCCCGCCGTGCGGGAGGAGCGGTTCGAGACCGACGAAGCGATCCGGCACGACGCCGATCCCGTGCGGATGGCCGCGCTGAAGCCGGTCTTTGCGACGGGTGGAACGGTGACGGCCGGCAACTCGAGCCCGCTGAGCGACGGTGCCTCGGCGCTCGTCGTCATGACCGCGGAGCGCGCAGCGCAGCTGGGCCTCGAGCCGCTCGGACGCCTGGTCAGCTTTGCCACCGCCGGGGTGGATCCCGCGCTGATGGGGATCGGGCCGGTCGACGCGGTGCCCAAGGCGCTCCGCAAGGCGGACATCGCGCTCGCCGACATCGACCTGATCGAGCTCAACGAGGCCTTCGCGGCGCAGGTAGTGGCAGTGGTTCGCCTCCTGGAGCTTGACCCTGAGCGCACCAACGTCAACGGCGGCGCAATCGCGCTCGGCCATCCCCTCGGTGCGACCGGGGCCAAGCTCACGGTCCAGATCCTGTCCGAGCTGGCGCGCCGGCAGGCGCGCTACGGGCTGGTGACGATGTGCGTGGGCGGGGGGCAGGGTGCGGCAGGAGTGATCGAATGGCTGGGCGGCCGACAGGCGGCGGTGATCGACCCGTCAGGCCCGCAGAACACGACGGAAGGACGGGCGGCATGACCACCGAGCTGCAGGATCGCGCCGTCAGCGTGCCGGGGGGCGCGTTCCTCACCGGTCCGCTGGGGCCGCAGGGCATCTTCACCCCCGAGCAGCTGAGCAGCGAGCATCGTGCAATCCGGGACTCCGTGAAGGCCTTCGTCGATCGAGAGGTCGATCCCCGGCGCGATGCCGTCGAGGCGCGTGACTACGCGACGCACCGCCGGCTGCTGGAGCGCATGGGGAGCGACGGGTTCCTCGGGATCGATGTCCCGGAGGAATACGGCGGGGCGGGCCTCGATCGGATCACCTCCCTGGTCGTCAACGAGGGGATCGCGGGGGCAGGCTCGTTTGCCGTCACCTATGCCGCCCACTCCGGGATCGGCACGCTGCCCATCGTCTTCTTCGGGACCGACTCCCAGAAGAGCCGCTACCTGCCCGGTCTGGCGGCGGGAACCACGGTCGGCGCGTACGCGCTGACGGAGCCCTCGGCCGGGTCGGACGCGATGGCGATCCGCACTCGCGCAACCCGCCAGGCCGATGGGTCGTGGCGGCTCGACGGGACGAAGCAGTTCATCACCAACTCGGGCTTCGCGGACCTGTTCACCGTCTACGCCAAGATCGACGGCGAGCAGTTCACCGCGTTCCTGGTCGAGCGCGACACGCCGGGGCTCTCGGTCGGCATCGAAGAGCAGAAGATGGGCCTCCACGGCGCCTCCACGTGCCCCTTGGTCCTCGACGGAGTGGTGGTCCCGGCGGAGAACCTGCTGGGCGAGGAGGGCAAGGGCCATCGCGTGGCCTTCAACGTCCTCAACGTCGGTCGCTTCAAGCTCGCGGCCGCGTGCCTGGGCGGCATGCGTCCGGCGGTCGGGGTCGCGACGCAATACGCCTGCGAGCGGATGGCATTCGGACGCAGGCTGGTCGACTTCCCGCTCATCGGCGCCAAGCTGGCGGCGATGGCGACCCGCACCTACGCGGTGGAGTCGGTCGTGTACCGGATCGGGGGCCTGCTCGACGCCAGGCTCGCCGCGGCCGAGGACGCTTCGTCTGCGGTCGCGATCCGCGCCGCGCTGGAGGAATATGCGGTCGAGTGCAGCATCGCCAAGGTCCTCGCCAGCGAGGAGCTTGGCTACGTCGTGGACGAGCTGGTCCAGGTGCACGGCGGCTACGGCTACATCGACGCCTACCCAGCCTCGACCGCCTACCGCGACGCCCGCATCCATCGCATCTGGGAGGGCACCAACGAGGTGAACCGGCTCCTGGTGCCGGGCACCCTCCTCAAGCGGGCGATGGCCGGGCGGCTCGACCTGCTGGGTCCCGCACGACGGGCCCAGGAGACTCTCATGGGGGGTGACCTGCCGAGCTTCGACGGGGTGCTGGCCGCCGAGGAGGCAACCGTCGCCGCCATGCGCACCGTGACCCTGCTGCTCGCCGGGGCCGCGGTACAGCGCCACGGCACCCAACTGGACCAGGAGCAGGAGGTGCTCAGCGGCATCGCGGACCTGGCGATCGACCTGTTCGCCATGGAAAGCGCTGTCGAGCGCGCGAAAGCGGCGGCCGATCCGCGCCATCACGACCTGGCACGACTCGTCGTGGCGGAGCGGGCCGGTTCGGGCGAGCAGCGTGCCAAGCGCCTGGCGGCGGGCATCGCCGACGGGGATGAGGCGCGCACCCTGGTCGCGGGCATCCGCCGCCTGCTACGCGGGGACCCGGTCGACCAGATCGCGATCGCCAGGCGCGTGGCCGCGGCCGTTGTCGAGCGGGTCGCCTATCCGATCTGACGTCAATGGGCAAGGAGGGTTCACGATGAATGCGGTCATGCCGATGGCTCCCCCAGAGCGTCCCTGGATCGCCCACTACGAGCGCGGCGTCGCCGCGGAGATCGAAATCCCCACGATCCCCGTCGACGGTCTCCTCCGCGAAGCCGCCAGACGGGCACCCGACCACACGGCGCTGAACTTCCTGGGCGCCCTCACGTCATACGCGGAGCTGGACCAGGCGGCGGATCGCTTCGCCCATGTCCTGCGGGCGATGGACGTCGAGAAGGGAGACCGGGTCAGCATCCACCTGCCGACAACCCCGGCATTCGTGATTGCCCTGATGGGCACCCTGCGGGCAGGCGCTGTGGCGGTGCCGATGAACCCGCTCTACGTGGAGCGGGAGCTGAAGATCCTGTTCACCGACACGGCTCCCGCGGTGTCAGTGACGATGGACGTGCTGGTTCCCCGGATGCGCAAGGTCGCGAGCGACGGAGGCGGGCGGCCGGGCCGCCTGATCGTCACCGGCATCCAGGACTCGTTGCCCGTCCCGATTCGCTGGCTCTACCCGATCAAGGCGCGCCGCGAGGGGCGCTGGAATCCGCAGCCGCACAACGACGAGACACCCAACCTGTTCCGGCTCCTTGCCGAGGCCTCGGCCGAGGCAGTGGAATCCAGGGCGACATCGGACGACCTGGCCGTGCTGCAGCCGACGGGCGGCACGACGGGAACTCCCAAGACGGCGATGCTCACGCACCGCAACCTGGTCGCCAACGCGTGCCAGGTTGCGGCCTGGTTCCCCACCGCCACCGACGACGGCCCACCGGTCATGCTCTGCCCGTTGCCTCTGTTCCACATCTACGGGCTCACCGTCGACCTGAACTACGCGATGCTCACGGGCGGAACCCTGCTCCTGCTGCCGCGGTTCGACCCCCACCAGGTGCTCAAGACGGCGGCCAAGCATCACCCGCGGCTCTTCCCCGGGGCGCCGACGATGTACCAGACGCTTGCCCGCTATCCCGGCGTCGAGAAGTACGACCTCTCGAGCATCGATGCCTGCATCAGCGGCGCGGCACCCCTGGGGCTCGAGGTGCAGCGCTCCTTCGAGGAGATCACCCACGGGCGGGTGTGCGAGGGCTACGGCCTGACGGAGGCCTCCCCGGTGACGCACTGCAACCCGATCCGCGGCGACCGGCGGAACGGCACGATCGGCCTCCCGTTCCCCTCGACGGACGCCCGGGTGATCGACTCGCAGACGGGGGCACCGGTCGCCGTCGGCGAGACGGGCGAGCTGGAGGTCCGAGGACCACAGGTGATGGCCGGCTACTGGCACCGACCCGAGGAGACCGCCGCGGTGCTCCGGGATGGGTGGCTGCGGACGGGCGACATCGCCACCATGGACAACGACGGCTTCTTCACCATCGTGGACCGTGCCAAGGACCTCATCATCGTGGGCGGCATCAACGTCTACCCGCGCGAGGTTGAGGACGTCCTCATGTGCCACGCGGCGGTTTGCGATGCCGCGGTGATCGGCGTCCCGGAGGAGCGCCTGGGCGAGGTGCCCTTCGCGTTCGTGGTGCTGAACGAAGGCGCCACCACGACGGTGCCGGAGCTGCTCGACCATTGCCGGGCCAACCTCGCGCGCTTCAAGGTCCCGTCCGGGATCGAGATCCGCAGCGAGCTGCCCAAGACGATGATCGGCAAGGTCCTGCGGAAGGACCTTCGGGCGGAGCGCGTCGCGGCCGACAAGAGCAACTGCTGACGGCCTGGGAGCCGAGCCCACCAGCACAGCGCTGGGCCTTGCCCGCTGGACGGCTCGGGCGAACGGACGCCACCCTGTCCGATTGCCCCCGCTTGCCGCTCGAGATCAACGTGGCGCGCATCCGGATCCCAGGATGTGAAGATTCCTCTTGACAAGTTACTTAGTAGTCGCTAAGTTATGCCCATGAGCACACGGATGAGCGCCGATGACCGCCGAGGTGAAGTGATCGCCGCCGCCTCAGTCGAGTTTGCCGCCGGCGGATACGCCGGAACCTCGACCGGGTCGATCGCCCGGCGGGCAGGCGTCTCGCAGCCCTACCTGTTCCAGCTGTTCGGGACCAAGAAGGAGCTTTTCCTCGCGACGGTCCGTGACTGCTTTGCGCGAACCGGCGACCGCTTCCAGGTGTCGGCCCGGCAGGCGGCGGCCCTGGACCCGGATCCGATCAGCATCCTCACCCACATGGGCAACAGCTACGTGGAGTTGCTGCTCGCCGATCGCGACCTGCTCCGGCTCCAGCTGCACGCCTACGCAGCCTGCAGCGACCCGGACGTCCAGGCCCTCGTGCGGAGCGAGTACAACACGCTGTGGCGGACCGTTGCCTCGGTCTCCGGGGCGGACCCGCAGGCGGTCCAGACATGGTTTGCCAACGGCATGCTGATCAACGTCATCGCCAGCTTCGGCGATGCCCAGACGCTCAAGGAGTTCTACTCGCTGATCCCCGGAGGTGGCGCCCCTGCAAGTTGAGCCGCGTTCCCCTTTTTTGCCTCGTGAACTTTGCGACTAATCAGTAAGTATCTAGACCCACGAAAGGTACGTCCGATGATCAACCAGGCTTCCGCTACAACCAGCTCACCTGTCTCGCTCTCCACCCGGTCGCGCAACCAGCTCGCGGCTGCCGCGACCCTCATCACCATCGGTGCCAGCACCCTGGCCCTCCGCGCGACGGAGACGACGCCGGGGGCGGGCTCATGGATCGTGCTCATCATGGGCCTCGCGTTCATGGCAGCCCACGCGGTCACTCGCCAGTACGGGCTCCTGGTCCCGGCGGGGATCCTGACCGGCCTCGGGGCCGGAATCGCCGTGACCCAGCAGATCACCGGCACCGATGAGATGACCTCGGGCGTCGTGGTCCTTGGTCTCGGGCTCGGGTTCCTGTCGGTCTGGGTCATCGGCGGCCTGCTTCGCGTGACCGGGCACCACTGGTGGCCCCTCGTCCCCGGCGGCATCCTCGCAGTCATCGGCGGGTCGCTGCTGATCGGTGGACAGGCCGTCCAGGTCCTCGACTACTGGCCGGTCCTGCTCATCGGGCTCGGGCTGGTCGTCCTGCGTGGCGCACGGGTCGGGACCCGCGGGCGCGTGGCCAACGTGGACGGGCGCTGATCATGAAGGCCGTGATCCTTGACGGCTCCCCGATCGCCGATGAGACCGGGGCCCGCATCCGCGCTGCACTGGAGACCCGATTGCGGGAGCGGGGCTGGGAGGTCGAGCCGGTCCTCCTGGCCGAGCGGAAGATCGGCGCCTGCGCCGGCGACTTCTACTGCTGGGTTCGGACCCCGGGCGTGTGCAACGTCGATGACGACAACCGCGACGTCGCGGCCCAGCTGGCGACCAGCGACCTCGCGATCTACCTCACGCCGGTGACGTTCGGCGGCTACTCCTCCACCCTCAAGCGCATGGTGGACCGCCAGATCCAGAACGTCCTGCCGTTCTTCGCCACGGTCGACGGCGAGACCCATCACCAGCCGCGCTACGACACCAATCCCGATCTCCTGGTCGTGGGCTGGGCGGACACGCCGGACGCTCATGCGCAGGCCATCTTCCGCCATCTCGCGAGGCGCAATGCCATCAACTTCCACGCGCGCCGGTTCGCGGCAGAGGTCGTGCCGGCCAGCTCGTCCGACGAGCGGCTCACCGAGTCCGCGAACGCATGGCTCGACAATCTCGAGCGGGGCAGCGCGCCGGAGCATGCCGAGCTCCCGGCCGAGAATGTGGCTGTCAGCGGCACCGTCGAGATCAGGCGGGCCCTGCTGCTGGTGGGCAGCCCCAGGACGCGCAACAGCACCTCGAACTCGCTCGGGGGCTACATGTACGACCAGCTGGCGGCGCGGGGCGTCGAGATCGAGACCGTCTACCTGCACACCGTCGTCCGCTCCCCGAAGAAGACGCGGGAGCTGCTGGATGCCGTCGCTGCCGCGGACCTCGTGACGCTGGCGTTCCCGCTGTACGTGGACTCGCTGCCGGCCCCCGCGATCGAGGCCCTCGAGCGGATCGCCGCCGATCGCCGAGGACAGACGCATCGCGCGCAGCTGTTCACGGCCATCGCGAACTGCGGCTTCCCCGAGACCGCGCAGACGGCCACCGCGCTGGCGATCTGCCGCACCTTCGCGCGGGAGGCGGGGTTCGAGTGGGCGGGCTCCCTGGCCCTGGGCGGCGGCGCGGCGGTGGGTGGCGCACCGCTGGTCGGCGGCAGGACCGCCCGCATTCGCAGGTCCCTGGAGCTCGCCGCGGAAGCTCTTGCGCGAGGGCGGGCGATCCCGGATGCGGCACCGGACCTGATGGGCCGGCCGCTCATCCCGCACTGGGTATACCGGCTGATGGGAACGTTCGGCTGGAAGCGCCTGGCCGCGGGATACGGCGTCCGGAAGCTGCAGAAGGGCCAGCCCTACTCGGGCGCAGCGGGGGCAGTGCGCCCGCCGCTGCGGGCCTAGGGGATGCGATACACCACACCCCCTGGGTTCTCGCCCGAGACCCAGACCGACCCGTCGGGCGCGACAGACAGCTGCTCGAGGGTCACGTCCCCGAGCTCCTGGGTCCACTCGCCGGCCCCGAACGTCCAGACGCCGCGCCCGGCAGCGAGGATGGAGCCGTCAGGATGCTCGGCGAGGGCCATCACCTGCGAGGCCGTGTCGAGCAGGACGGTCCAGGCGCCGTCAGCGAACCTCGAGACGAAGGACCTGGCGGACCCACCCCACTCCTCGCCGGCGACCCAGAGGGAGCCGTCCGATGCCACGAGCAGGTCGTTGACCCGCAGCTCCGCGCCACCGCGCGGCAGTGCGCCGAGGGGGTCCTCGAGGGTCCATGTCTGACCGTCGAACCGCGCCAGGCCGGTGACATCGCAGTCAGTCTGCCCGTCGAGGCCCTCGGTGCACCACTGGACGTTCGATCCCGCCCAGATCGTTCCGTCGGGACCGACCGCGATCGAGGCAACGAAGCCCAGCGGAGCCCGGTCGAGGCTGTCGGGGCGCCATGTCGATCCGTCGGGCCTCAGGGCGACGACACCGCCGAACCCGGCCGCCACCCACACGGTGCCGTCAGCCACCGGGACGATCTGGTAGGCAACAGACGACTCGGCGGCGTTGGGCACGCTCGTCCATGCCCCGTCACGGAAGGTCTTGACCCAAGTCTCTCCTGCGGCCCATAGGGCCCCGTCCGGCCCGAACGCCAGCGATCGGACCGGCGAGTCCGGTGAGCCTGGGGAAGCATCGCGCTCCCAGGCCCCGGCACGAAGCCTCCAGATCCCACCGGGACCGCCGTAGCCGCTGCCCGCCAGCACATCCTCGGCCGAGACGGCAGCGAGTGTCAGGACCCAACCGGGGTCGGCCGGTGAGGCCTCGGGCCAGATGCGGGTCCAATCCTCGCCGGTAAAGCGGAGAAGGCCACCGTCCGAGGCGAAGACGGCACTGTCGCCGGCAGCGCCCACGAGCGCCCAGCCACCGAAGGCCTGGAGATCGGACGGGATGTCCAGCTCCTGCCATATCGCACCCCTGAGCACGGCGATCCGGGCCACTCCCGCGCCCACGGACATCACGACCCAGACGGATCCGTCGGGGCCGATGGAGACGGAGGAGATCGGACTGCGGGGCGACCCGAAGGGGAGCTCCCCGCTCCAGGCGCTGCCATCGAACCGGGCCAGCCCGCTCTCGGTTCCGAACCACGTGGATCCGTCCGCGGACGAGGCCATCGAGCGGACCATCGAGCGGACCAGGCTCGCACCCTGCGGACCGCTCCAGCCGTGATCGTCGTGCATCGCCACGCCGAACCCAGGGTCGCCCGCGTACTTGCAGCAAATCGACCCACAGCCGGCCCCGCGCGTCGAAATCGATCTCGCCGGGGAGGGCATCGAAGGTCCAGGGCAGGTTCGCCCACGAGGCGCCGTCCCAGTGGAAGACACCCGCTCCCGAGGTCACCCACAGCTGGCCGTCCGGCCCTTCCGTGGCATCCGTCACGAAGCCGGGGCCCGAGTCCTCCGGGAGGGTCACGACATCGGTGAAGGTCTCGCCGTCAAAGTGGCGGAGCGTCGTGGCGTCGAACATCCAGACCCCGCCGAATTGCGATGGCGCAAGTCCCTGGGCAGCCGCAAACGCTGCGTCGTCGGCGAGCGACCACTCGCGAACCGAACCATCCGGGTCGACCCGCAGCAACCCGCTCGAGAAGAGCACCCAGGCGCTGCCGTCGGACCCGACCGCGAGAGCCGATGTGCTCGGAAGCGAGGCCCCTTGCCCGGACGGCGCGATCACGCCGGTCGGCTGGAGTCCGGCTGGCTGCCGGGCAAGGGTGTCCGAGGGAGGCGACGGCGCCGCGGTCGCGGTCGCCTCGGCGGTCGGCGCTGGCAGGACGGCGAGCTCGTTGACGCCGCGGAGGAGCTGGGAACCGACGAAGGCAGCCGACACGGTGGCCGCGAGGAGCAGGCCGACGAGGGCCACGATCCAGACCAGGCGCAGCGCCGGAGCCTGGCGCGCGGGCGGCAGCAGCAGCGTCCACCAGGGCCGCCCCACCCGGGGGGTCTCGGCCGCGGTCCGGATGATCGTCTCGGCAAGGCCGGTCGGGACAGGGTGGTTGGCGCGACGAACGAGCATGGTCTCGAGCATCGCGTCGGTCAGGATGTGCTGGCTGTTCATCGCAGCTCGACCTCCAGCGCTCGCTCGAGCGCCTGACGTGCCGCATGGAGGCGTGACTTTGCCGTGCCGGTCGGGATGCCCAGGTCGGAGGCGATCTCGGTCAGAGCCTGGTGCTCCAGGTGGTGGCGGACAAGGATCGACCGCTGGTCGATCGACAGCCGCTCGAAGGCCCGCTCGAGCGCATCGCTCGAGGCCGCCTGCTCATCGGGCGCGGGATCCCTCGTCTCCACGCCCTGGAGCGGATCGAACAGATCGGTGGTCGTGATCTCCCGCAGCGAGCGGCGGCGTCTGCTGCGCAGGACCTGGCGGCAGGCATTCACGATGATCCGGCCGAACCAGGCATCGAAGCTGGCGGGATCCCGCAGCCGCGGCAGGTTGCGCCACGCCTGGACGAAGGACTCCTGGGTCGCGTCCTGACCATCGGCCTCGTTGCCCAGGATGGCGCAGGCCGTCCGGAAGGTCTGGTGGAGTCGTTGCTCGACAAGCACCTCGAAGGCGAGACGGTCGCCGGCGCGGGCCTGCTCGACGTGGGCGATGAGGGCCGACCTGCGTGCCAGGACGAGGGGATCTGGCGCCGTCGCGGCGGCAGGACCGGCGACCGACCCGAGGGTGCTCGCCACCGGGGATCCCCCCGCTGACGTCCCACCTCGTCGAAGCATCTCGCCGAATACCTCTTCCTGCTCCCGGTCGACCCCCCCCGTGGACCGACCGCGGGCTGTGCCCCGCACTGCCTTCTGTGAATCTGATGCCGCAGGCGTGCCCCAGGTTCGGATTGTCGACGGCTCATTGGACGGTGACGGGGACCGGCTACCGACTCCGCGCGATCAGCGTGCCGCGCCGGAACCGACGATCCGCGGCGGCGATCAGCATCAGATCGACGACCAGCAGCACGACCACGATCGCCGCGACGAGCAGCCAGACGTCCGGGCTCCCGAGGAAGTCGATGACGCCGCCGGCCAGCTCCCGGTTCGACAGCACGGCCATGGCGCCGAAGCTGGCCAGCATGAGTGGCGTCATGAGCCCCAGCAGCGTGAGCTGCTGCGCCTCCTGGGCGGTGGACGCCCGCAGCGAGACGAACACCCCGATGGCCCCGGTCAGGGCCGCGACCAGGAGTCCCAGCATGAGGACGGCAAGCAGCACGAGCGGGTCGTAGAGCAGGGGGGCCTCGTCGAGCGCGACCAGGTTCGCGACCACCAGCCCGACGGCCATCATGAACGGGGCCGCCAGCCACCCGAGCGCCACGCCGAACCCGAGCTTGCCGTACAGGATCGCCCGGTCGGCGAGCCGGCTGGTCAGCAGCGTGTCCAGTGTGTGGCGCTCCCGCTCGCCGGCGAACGCGTCCGGGATCACGATCCCGGCCACGACCATCGGGAGGGTGATGGAGAGGATCCCCATCATCACGGGGTCGGAGACGAAGTCCCGACCGCCCATCTGGATCGGGAACCAGATCGCCCAGATGGCGAGGATGCCACCCGTGAGCAGCAGCTGCCGCCTGGCACGCCCGCCGACGAGCGAGCGCCACTCCTTCCAGAACATCGTGCGGAGGTCCGCGGTCATCGCTCCTCCTCCATCAGCGTGACGAAGATCTCCTCGAGGCTGGCCTGCTCCCGCCGGACCTCGTCGATCTCGGCGCCGCGCCGGACCAGGAGGCTGACGATCGGACCCGGCTCGACTGCCTCAGCGACCTCGAGCGTCAGGTGCCCGTCGGTGCGCGTGACCGCAACCACCTCCGGGCACGCCCGGAGCTCCTCCAGCACGGCCTCATCAAAGCCCCGGCCGACAATCTCGACCCTCGGCGTGCCGGCGCTCGAGCGCAGGTCTGCCGGACTGCCGACGGCCACCAGGCGGCCTCCACGGATCACGGCCACCAGGGCGCACAGGCGCTCGGCCTCGGCCATGTTGTGCGTCGTCAGGAAGATGGTCGTGCCATCGTTGCCGGCCAGGGCGGCCAGGTCCGCCCGGACGTCGGTTGCGGCCATCACGTCCAGCCCGGCCGTCGGCTCATCGAGCAGGACGAGCTCGGGACGATGCAGGAGCGCCCGCGCCAGCGCGAGCCGCTGCTTCATGCCCCGGCTCCAGGTGCCGGCCCGGTCTCTGCGGCGCTCCCAGAGCGCCGCTCCGGTGAGGAGCTCCCGGATGCGCTCCCCGCGCTCGGCGGCCGGCATGCGCCAGGTCCGCGCGTAGAACTCCAGGTTGTCCTCGGCCGTCAGCTGGTCGTAGACCCCGGTCTGCTCCAGGACCGCGCCGGTTCGCGATCTCACGGCATCGCCGTCCTGCCATGGATCGAACCCGAGGACCTCCGCCCTGCCGGCTGTGGGCTCGAGGAGGCCGAGCAGCAGGTTGATCGTCGTGGTCTTGCCTGCGCCGTTGGGTCCGAGGAACCCGAAGATGATGCCGCGCGGAACCTCGAGCGTGAGCCCGTCGACCGCCCTGGCGGTCCCGAACTCCCGTGTCAGCCCGTCGAACCGGATGGCGAGTCCGTTGACGGCCACCACGCACCTCCCATCTGCGGCGGGCAACCGGAAACGGCGACCGCCGACTGGCTGCCTTCTCCGACGGCAGTCTCCCGCACGCCGTGAGCGAACGGGAAGGGCCGTCGGGCCCAACGGCACATCCCTGTCGGATGATTCCCGCGCCGCCACGCGATCATGCGCGGCCGTGATCCGGCTCAGCCCACCCCCATCACCGTCGCGTAGACCATCGCCGCCAGCAGCAGGACCGTCGTTGCGGCCGTCACCAGCCACTTCCGCCGGTCGATCCGGTACATCGGAACGCCCATGAGAAAGATCGAGCCGAAGAAGAGCACGAGGTATGGGATCTGGATCGCGGGAATGGCCGGGTCGCGCCACGCGATGCGGAACACGCGCTCCACGAGGAGCAGGAGGATCACGAAGGCATCGAACACGAGTGGCCCGGCCGTGAACCGCCAGCCCGCTCCGATGCGGATGAAGACCAGCAGGGCCCACGTCGCCGGGATCGCCAGGGCGGCGATGACGAGCCCGAGCACTGGGTTCACCCACGGGGCGAACGGCCGCGTCGCGAAACCGACCGACTGCAGGACGTTGACCGCGTTGACCACGAGCCAGATCGTGGTCGCTGCCCGGAGGCCGTCCGGGCCGAGTGACGCGTGCGGGTCGGGTGCTTCAGCGCGGGACATTGCCTGCCGCTCCCATGGCGGCGCCAGGCGGCCGTTTCGCTGGTCCTGGCCTACCGCTCATAGTCGATGGTGGGCCGGGTGATCCAGACCACGATCGCCCCTGCGGCCGCGAACAGGGCCCCCGCCGGCACCGTGACGATCCGGGCCGAGCCGGCCACGAACTCCTCGGCGCCCGTCAACCCCAGCACCACCAGGAGGACGCCCACGATCACCTGCCCGACGCCGATGCTGGCGCCCAGGTAGGCGTTCTGGTGCTCGCGGTCGGCCGCCCGCTGGAGGTCGTCCCGCGGAATGGTGGGCGGCCCGGCAGTCGCGGCGGGCACGTGGATCTGCGCCATGGCAGCTCCTCCCTCTGCAGGGCACCAGTGAAGCAGGCGAGCGCGTTCGGTCGTACGGCCGAACGGACCAATCGACCGGGTGCGGACGGCCGCAACGGGGCGCTGCGCCTGCAGGCGTCGGAGGGTCAATCCGACACGCAAGCCGACGCGTCCCCCGCGGGACTCTCTCAGTCGGTCGTCAGGATTCGAGCCAGGAACGCCGCCTGGACCTCGCTGGCCCGATCGAACGCGACGCTGGGGTGCTCGATGATGCCGAAGTGGCCCCCGTCCACCTCGACGAGCTCCTTCGGGCCGGCGAGGCGCTCGAAGACCGCCCTGGTGACCTCGCTCACGGCGCCCGGCATCTCGTCGTCCGGCGACATCACGAACAGGGTGGGGATCCGCACGCCGGGAGCACAGGCGAACGGGTCGAAATCCGGCGCATCGCGCGGAGCCGTGAACGTCACCCGGTTCGTCCATCCGGATCCGTACCGGCCGCCGTACTCGATGAACCAGCGGAAGGCCGTCAGGGGCTCGAGGGCGGACGGGCTCGTGACCTGGTCCGGCGACACGACCGACGACGACGTCCAGGCGTCCGATGGCCGACGCAGGTCGCCAGCAGCCAGGAACCGGCCCATGGCGTCCAGCCGAGTGCCACCCGGGTCATCGGAACCTAGCTCATCCCCGAGTGCCGGGACCTGGCAGACCAGGGCCCTGACCCGATCGTCCAGGGCCGCCACGCCGAGGGCGACCCGGGCGCTCAGGCTGTCACTCCAGAGGGCAACCGGCCTTGATCCGATCTCGGCGGATGCGCGGACAAAGTCGATCGCGTCGATGTACTCGCGCGCCTGCACCCAGCGGTTGATCTCGCCCCGGGGTTCGCCGTCACTCACGCCATGACCCCGGTGGTCGAAGGCCAATGCTGCCAGACCCCGCTCGCAGAAGAACTCTGCGTACTTGTCCATGGTCATCGGGATCGTCGCCGAGAAGCCGTGCGCCATGACCACGACGCCGGATGGACCTCCCCTGGGGAGGTACAGCCGGCCGCGCAGGGTCGCCCCATCGGACCGGAATTCGACGGACTGGTACCTGGGTGTCGACAGCACCTCGGTCTCTTTGGTCACGGCAACAGGCATGGGGACGCCCTCCGGAATCGCGATCGGCTCGTGGCGTCGAGCCTCGATTCGACCCTACACCCGGAGCCCTCGATCGGCCAATCGGCCTCGCCGTCCGTCCGGTGTTCGGCCGTTCCCGCGCGATGTACCCGGGGGCTTCACGCCACGACCCGGCACTCCTCGACGATTCGGACGGCCCGCGCACGCAGGTCCAGGGCTCGCCCGTCCCCTGTCTCGATCCCGGCCTCGAGAGCGTCGAGCGCGTCGTGGAAGTGACCCCACGCGGTCCGTTCCGCCTGGACGCGAGCGGCGACCGCTGCGCTGTCCCCGAACACCCGCAAGGCGTCATCGACGCGGCGTGCGGCGACGGAGCAGTACTCGTGCGCATCCCCCACCTGGCCGGCCGCGAACATGCGCAGCGTCCGCAGGGCCACGCGGAGGAGAACAAGCGACTGGGGAATGGTGGATGCGAAGCCACCGGTGAACGGATCCAGCAGCCGACCCAGCGCGGCGCGATCCAGGGCGCCGTCCAGGCCGTCTCCGGCTGCCGCGTCGGCGTAGGCGGAGAACACGACGATCCGGACGTCGTCGCCGACAAGCTTGCCGACGTGGGCCGCCGCCATGGCCTCGCCGGCGAAGGCCTCCTTGTCATGGCGCATGACCAGGCCGGCCGCGTGGGCGTAGGCCAGCCGCGGTCCAGGTTGGCCGAGGGCCGAGAGGACGTACGCCTGGTCCTCCGCGCGGCCGACGAAGGTGGGGGTGAACGGTCGATGACGGCGCAGGGCGTCCACCCTGATGCCGTTCGTGCCGCCCGTCACGTGGACCCGCTCGATGGCGCGGCCCACCCCGTCGACAGCCGCTCCGTCGTAGCGCTCCATCATCTCGGCCCGGGTGGAGATGGCCTGTGGGAGCGCACTGAAGACAACGTGTTCGTCGAGACTGGGTGGTCGGCCCGGGAGGTCAACGTCCGGAGTGAACAGGCCGCGCGCGATGTCACGTTCGTTGACCAGCGCGCCGGCGAGCATGCCGAGCTCGATATCGCGACCATCGGCATCGCGGCCGATCGCGCCCCAAAGCGGGGTGGCGAGATGTCCGAACGCAGTGCGGCCGGTCTCTGCGACGAGCACGTCCTGCGGGAAGACCTGGTCCAGGTCGATCTTGAACGTCGCGCGCACGGCAGGGTCGATCGCGACGTGCCAGACCGCGGCGATGGCCTTCAGGAAGCTGTAGTGGCGGCCGTACTCGCCATCCACCCCCACCACGGCACGCAATCCCGGAGCCGCGGCCACCGCGGCGGATTCGCCCATCCGGAGAGCCAGGGCCGGGACGATCACCTCGTCCACCAGCCGCAGCGCGTCGGCTTCCGTCACGACGACGACATCCAGGTGACGCAGGCCCCCGGCGCGCTCGAGCTCAGCTTCAATGTATGGCCGCGCAACCGCGCCCAGGCCATCGTGCGTCACGCTCACGGAGAGCAGGCACGTGACGCGCGCGGCCCCCGGCTCGGCGTCCACGGCCGCGTCAAGCCCGCGCAGCCCGTAGAGCAGCTCGTTGCCGGCCGGCTCCACACCAAGCTGGATGGGGTGGTCGTACCAGTAGTGCTGCGGCTCGTCGGCGGCGGCCGTGATCGCGTCACGGAGTCGCTGCGGGTACGGGAGGGCCTCAAGGTCGGTGGTCGCGGCCGGGATCGTGAGCAGGACGTTGGAGGTGAACAGGACGTCGCGCGCTGGGTCCGCCATCGGATCCGGAGCCAGCCGGGTGACGGTGACGGTCCGAGTCGAACGCAGCTCGCGGATGCCTTCTCCCTCGTTGCCGAGGATGCCGACCGCCTGCGGAAAGAACGCCGCCCAGATCGCCTCCCGGGTGTCATCGACGCCCGTCGAGGCGTTGAGATCGACTGCCGCGGAGCCCAGTCGTGCGGCAACCTCCGGGTTCTCGGCCGTGACACGCTCGATCTCGGCCGTCATCCGGTCGAGGCCGGTGCGGTAGAAGGCGGCGAGGTGGGCGGCCGGCTCCGCCGCCGGGGACGTCAGCGCGGCCAGGGCCCGGTCGTGGTCCGGATGGGCGGCGCCTGCGGCAGCCACGAGGAACGCGGCCGTCACCTGCGCGATCGGGTCGACACCATCGCGGAGCCACGGCGACAGGTCGAGGATCGGCAGGCCACGCGTGGCGTCCGCGGGTCCGAAGACCTGGCCCAGGATCGCCGTCAGCCGTCCGTCCATCACCCTCAGCCCTGCCGCGCCCGGGCCATCGTCGGCCGGCCATCCTCCCCGACCCTACCACCGGGAACCCCCGATCACCCAGCGACGGCGGTCGCCGATGGGGCCGGTGCCGTCGCCGTATCCTGCCTCCAGGAACACCGGGGTACCGGGCGGAGGAGCGGTCGTGAGCTACGCGATCTACATCGGGAAGGATCTGACCGCCGACGGTCACGGCTACCTCGCGGGCTACGGGGACGAGCCGTCCGGACACTGGCTCGAGATCGTCCCTCGCCAGCAACACGCGCCCGGCGCGACGATGGAGATCGGTGCGACCGCCGCAGCCGCGATGCCGGGGATCCGCAGCGTGATCCCGCAGGCCTCCGAGACGGCCCGACACCTGCGCGTCAGCTACTCCCACTACCGGGGGCTGCCCGGCCCGCTGACCAACGGCGGGCTGAACGAGCACGGCGTGGCCGTGCGCGACGTGTGGTCACCGAGCAGCCCGCGTCTGCAGGCAATGACACGCGCCGACCAGGCGGGTCCCACGTACAGCGACCTCGCGCGCATCGTGCTGGACCGGGCGAGGTCGGCGCGCGAGGGCGTCGAGCTCATCGGCAGCATGATCGCGGCGCACGGGGAGACGACCTACGGCGGCAACTCGCACCTGATCGCCGACGACGTCGAAGCCTGGGTGGTGATCGAGCTCGCGGGAAGCCAGGGGCTGTGGGTGGCCGAACGCCTGCGGTCCGACGGCGTGCGCGTGAGCCGGCCGGGCTACATCCGAGAGGTTCCCCCCGACTTCGCTGACCGACCCGACTTCATGGGGTCCGCGCACCTGATCTCGTTCGCCATCGAACGCGGCTGGTACGACCCGGATCGCGGCGAGCCCTTCGACGTGAACGCGGTCTACGGTGACGGCAAGGGCCGGTGGCCGGGGGTGGCCTGGATGGAGGACGAGCTCACCGGGCGCGCGTCCGAGCACGGCGGCCTCACGCTCGCCGACGTCATGTGGGCGGTGCGCACGGAACGCATGACCGGCGATACCGCCGGATACGGCCAGGTCGTACCGCTCCGCCCGGCCCACGCCCCTGAGCTGCGCCTGATGTGGCACGCGCCGGTCGGCCCGATCGCGGCGCCGTTCACGCCGTTCCTTCTCGGCGTGCGCGCGATCCCACCCGAGTTCCGGGCGCACCGGTACCTGCTCGACGGCGAGGCGGCCGCGTTCATCGACGACTCGG
This sequence comes from uncultured Chloroflexia bacterium, assembly GCA_963766735.1. Classification (GTDB taxonomy): domain Bacteria; phylum Chloroflexota; class Limnocylindria; order Limnocylindrales; family CSP1-4; genus CAIXZV01. The sequence goes on along the minus strand of CAVYBU010000021.1, from coordinate 70,846 downwards.
ACCCCGATGACATCCCGTCGGCCGTGCCCCAGCGCATCGAGGCGACGCGGTCGGCGGTCGCGGTCTTCAAGCGGCTGCTGTACCTGCTGGCGGAGCACCACGAGATGTTCCTGCCCGAGGTCACGCCGGTCTGGGAGGCGTTCGAGCGCGAACAGGCAGCGAGCATCGCCAGCGTCGTGGATGCGGCGGAGATGCTCATGGCGGCCGGGAAGCCCGACCTGGCGCATGACCTGATCACCCGCCACTGCTCCACGGAGGCCATCCGATCGCTCGATCTCGGCGAGACGATGGCGGACAGCATGGATGCGCGGAGCCGCCTGCTGTTCGGCATCCGCGACGACCGGGCGTGGCGCGGACCGAGGCAGACCTGGTAGCTACATCGCCATCGCTTCGTAGAGCCGGACGCTCGCGATGATGGGGCAGCCCTCGAGCAGGCGCTCGGCCTCCTCCCGGCTCTCGGCGGAGAGGATCGAGTAGCCCGTCGCCGCCCCGGTGTCGGGTGACAGCTCGCGCGTGCCGGTCCTGGTGACCTCGAGGCAGTTGCCCAGCGGGCTGCCGATATCCACGAACCGGTCACCCACCTTGGCAAACCAGGCCTGCCAGGCGGCCATGACCTCGGGGGTCGGCTCCTCGTAGCCGTAGTGGAGCATCAGGAACCTCTTCACGGCGTCTCCTTCGCGGGGATGGGTGGGTCTCCTGGGACGCTCTGCACCTCTCGAGGCCGTCCGGTATCGGCCCGGATCACGATCAGTCGCCGTCCAGGAGGTCGATCACCGGCGCCATTGCCTCGAGTGAAGCGAGCGTCGGAGGCCAGAGGATGACCTCAAGCTGGGTGAAGCCCGCGGCACCGAACGCGCGGAAGGCGTCCGCGATCTGCCTGGACGTGCCGCCGATGGGCACCCCCACCACATCGGCGGCCCCCGTGACCGAGGTGGGCTCGACGACGATGCCCGCCGACCTGCCGATCGTGGCGGGATCCCGGTCGGCCTCGTCGCATGCCGCCAGGAGCGTCTCGAGACGAGGGCCGAACTCCGTGAGGTCGCTCCGCTCCTCCACGTACCAGCTCCAGGTGTCGGCGTGCCGCACCGCCAGCTGGAGCATCTTCGGACCCTTGGCGCCCATCATGATCGGGATGCGGCCCGGCCGGGGTCCGACCGGCCGATGTTCGAGGTCTCGCGCCGCGTGGAAGCTTCCCTCGAAGTCCGCGTGACCCTGCCGCAGGAGCGGGACGATGACCTCGACCGCCTCCGCAAAGCGCCCGAAGACGCGATCCTCGGGTAATCCGAAGGCGTGGGCCTGGCCGCCTGCATGACCGGAGCCGAGCCCCAGGACGAAGCGGCCGCCGCTGATCTCGTCGATCGTCTCGGCCGCCTTGGCCGTGATCCCCGGGTTCCGGTGCAGGGCGGAGAGGACCCACGTGCCCACCTTGATCCTGGAGGTCGCCGCAGCAACGGCGCCGGTCATCGAGACGCACTCCCACCAGCCGTGGGTCTCACCCTCGGGCGGGCGCCAGAGCAGCTCGTCCGCGATCCAGACGGTGTCGAAGCCGAGCACCTCCGCGCGCACGGCAAGCTCCCGGATCTCGGCCCAGCGAGCGGTCGAACCATCGACGAACGACTCTCCCATCGGGAGCACGAGACCGATCTCGAGACTGCGCATCTGACCTCCCGGCGCGGCGAGTGGCCGAGTCTAACCCCCGGTCGCTGGCATGACCAGAGGGGGTGAGCAACCCCGCTCGCCCACCCAGGAGTCCGCGGCGTGCTGACGGGGTATGGTTCGCGGATGCTCGCCATCGTCCGTTCCGCGTACGGGAGTCCCGACATCCTCCGCCTGGAGGAGGTGCCCACACCCGTGCCCGCCGATGGCGAGGTGCTGGTCCGGATCCGTGCGGCATCCGTCAACCGGGCCGACGTGGACTACCTCACCGGCAAGCCGGCCATCACGCGTGCGGTCATGGGGCTGCGGACGCCGAAGATCCTGCGCATGGGGCTGGACGCGGCCGGCGAGGTCGAGGCGGTGGGGTCGGGCGTGACCCGGCTCAAGCCCGGCGATCGCGTCTATGCCGATCTCACCGGGCATGGTCACGGCGCGTTCGCGGAGCTCGCCTGTGCGCCCGAGCAGGCGTGGCACCCGATCCCGGCCGGCATCTCGTTCGAGCAGGCGTCCACCGTGCCGCAATCCGCGATCCTGGCCCTGGAGGGTCTGGGCGGCCGGAACGGCGTGCGGCCCGGCGACAGGGTGCTCATCAACGGCGCGTCGGGGTGCGTGGGGCCGTTCGCGGTGCAGATGGCCAAGGCGGCCGGGGCCGAGGTGACCGGCGTCAGCCGTACCTCCAAGCTGGACTTCGTCCGCTCGCTCGGCGCCGACCACGTCATCGACTACACGCGCGAGGACTACACCCGGCGCGGGCAGCGGTACGACCGGATCCTCGATACCGCCGGGAACCGCTCGGTGGTGGCCGTCCGGCGAGCGCTGACGCCGAACGGCGTCTACCAGTCATTCGGGAGTCCATCGACCGCGCGGATCCTGCAGACGCTGGTGGTCGGGTGGCTGATCTCCCGCTCCGGGAGCCGCAAGATGGGGCTGATGATTGCCTGGAAGCCCAACGACCCGGAGGAGATGGGGATCCTCGGGGAGATGCTGGAGGCCGGCACCGTGGTACCGGTCATCGACCGACGCTACCCGCTGAGCGAGACCCCGGACGCGATCCGGTACCTGGCGGACGGGCAAGGCACAGGGGAAGCTCGTCATCACGATCTGACCCGCGCGGCAAACGCGGCGACCGCGGCGGCCGTCCCAGGGCCCGCCAGCGGCAGGCCATGTCCGGCGGCAAGGACGGACGGTTCGAGGTCGGCGATGGCGGCGATCGAGTCGATCGCGGCGTGCCGATCCCAGGTCGTGTACCAGGGCGGGCCCGATAGGCCCTGACTCCCCCGCAGGATGCCCGACAAGGCGTTGACCCTGAGGGTCAGGATCGCGTCGCCGCTGATGACCACCCGGTCGCTCGCCCTGACGTACGCGACGTGCCCCGGGGTGTGGCCGGGCGTGGGGATCCAGTGCCAGCCTTCGATGCCCGGGATCACGCCCCCGGGGGGAAGAGCCTGCACGAACCCGGCCAGGCTGGAGCGGGCGAGAGCCGCCTCGCGCCGGCGCCCACCGATGGCTCGCATGATGGGCAGGATCAGCCAGCGGTCCAGCGGCCCGGCAAAGCGCCTCATGGCCGCGAAATCGCCGGTGGCGAGCGGGATCTCGGTGGGGTGCGCGAAGACGGGGCATCCCCAGGCGCGGGCCAGTTCGCGAGCCGATCCTTCGTGATCCGGATGTGCGTGGGTCAGGAGGATGGCCGAGGGCGCCTCGTCGGGCCCGAGCAGCGAGCGCGCGGCCGCCTGGATCCGGGCGGCGTCGTTCTGCCAGCCGGCGTCGACCAGGATCCACGACGACCCGTCGCGGACCAGGTAGGCGTTGGTCTGCGTGCGACCCCACGGCCCGAGGAGGTGCACCCCCGGCGCGATCTCCCCATCGGTGGTCCGGGCGGCCGTCTGATGTTCGTCTGTCGCCGCGTCGATCCTCCCCTCGGCCCGGTCGCGGAGACCGAACAGCATCCGGCGTTCCATGACCCACGAGGCGGGCACCAGCAGCAGCCAGGTCGCCGTGCGGACGAGCAGCGGCTGGTGGGCGGTCGCCATCCGGGTGCGGCTGATGAGCCGCGTGGCGTCGCCGGCAGGCTCCAGGATCCAGGTCCACGCCCACGTCCCGTCGTCGGTGCTGGTCGCCAGCACGCTCTCCTGCTCGATGGCCCGCACGCGCAGCCCGGTCCCGTCGTTGGACACGGGGACCATGTCGCCGACGGCCAGGCCCTGGAGCTCCGGCACGATCCTCCGGCTGCTTCGCATGTCGAGCCCGAACAACCGGTCCAGCCAGTCGTAGGCGTAGGCCCCGGCCCTGCCCACGCCGATCTGCACCAGCCAGGGCCACACGTCGGCGGGCGACGCGTCAATCGAGATGGCCCGGGTGGCGACCAGGTCCGCGTCCGGGAGAAGCTCGTCGCCCTGGAGCGGACGGCGGGTCTCCTCGGCTGTTGCACCCCAGTCCAGCATTCGTCGCCACAGGCGAGGCCCGACCAGGGCCCCAACTGCCGCCAGCGACCCGACTACCGCCAGAACCCCCATCCGCTTCACGGGCTGAGTGTCCCCGGCCCCTCGATCGGGCAGCAGAGGCGAACGGCCCATCGCGCGCGGGGCGCGGTGCCCGGCGCGCGCAACGAGGTAGAGTGCCGCGCAGCGGATCCGCTGAAGGGTCCCAATGGAGCGCGCGTCCCCCGCTCGCAGCCTGCTTGCGTGCGGTCATCTGCGCGCGGGAGGTACGGCGATGGACACTCCGGCGGCCGGCATGACCGAGATGCCCACCCCGAATGACGAGGAGGTCCGCGACGCGCTGGTCGGGCGGCTGTTCGAGGCGGCCCTCGGCACGTTCGATATCGCGGCGCTGCACGTGGGCGAGCGACTCGGCCTCTACGCGGCGCTCGCCGGCGGGTCGCACACCGCCCCCGAGCTGGCCGTCGCGACCGGCACGGCGCCGCGGTACATCCGGGAGTGGCTCGAACAGCAGGCGGTGACGGGCATCCTCACCGTGGACGACCAGGGAGCCGGCGAGGACGAGCGGCGGTATTCGCTGCCGAACGGTCATCGCGAGGTCCTGCTCCACCCGGAGAGCCTTGCGTTCATGGCCCCCGTTGCCAAGTTGATGATGGGCATGGCCGCCCAGGCCCCGCGCCTGCTCGACGCCTTCCGGACCGGCGACGGCCTGTCGTGGGAGGCGTACGGCGCCGACGTCCGCGAGGGACAGGCGTCGATGAACCGGCCCATGTTCGCCAACCTTCTCGGGCCGGAATGGCTGGCCAGGATCCCGGATATCGACGCCCGGCTCCGCTCCGATCCGCCCGCGCGCGTTGCGGATATCGCCGTTGGGGGTGGCTGGTCGGCCATCGCGATGGCCCGCGCCTATCCCCGGATCCACGTTGACGGCCTGGACCTTGACCCGGGCTCGATCGATCTGGCGCGTGCGAACCTGGCGGAGACCGAGGTCGCAGACCGGGTTACCTTCTCCATCCGCGATGCCGCCGATCCGGGCCTTGCCGGCCAGTACGATCTGGCGACCATCTTCGAGGCGGTGCACGACTTCTCCCAGCCGGTCGCCGTCCTCCGCGCGGTTCGGGGGCTCCTGGCGCCAGGCGGCAGCCTGCTCGTCGCCGACGAGCGGGTCGCCGAGCACTTCACCGCGCCGGGCGACGCGGTCGAGCGCTTCATGTACGGCTTCAGCTTCCTGCTCTGCCTGCCGAACGTGCTTGCCGACGAACCGTCGGCCGGCACCGGAACGGTGATGCGCCCGGACGTGCTTCGGCGGTTCGCGGCGGAGGCCGGCTACAGCCGGGTGGACATCCTGCCGATCGAGACCGACTTCTGGCGCTTCTACCGCCTCATTCCGTAGCGTCGAGCTCTGCCACCTGGCACCCAGCGTCATGTGCCGGGCCGCGGCGCCCCTGACATCAGTCCGCGGCGCCCCCGGACGTCAGCCCGCCTGATCTCCGGGCGCCGCCTCCGCCTGGCGGCCACCGCCGGCACGGAAGGCGACGTTCGGGGCGAAGAACCGGGCGAACCCCCACGACCGGTACGGATCGGGTATCGGGGTGTTCTCCCGGCCCGCGGTGCCGAGCTGCTCGACATCGTCGATGTATCGCGCGAGCGCACCGAGCTCGGCGGCCCCGCCCACCGGCCCGTGACCCGGCACGAAGCGGTCCGCGCCGCTCACCTCCAGGGCCCGGAGCGAGGCCCGGAGACCGAAGATGTCGCCGTCGCCGAGGAACGGGTGGCAACCGACGAACAGCAGGTCGCCGCAGAACGCGACGCGGGCGTCGGGTACAAGGAGGAACGTGTCGCCCGCCGCATGCGCCCGATCGGTCGCCACCAGCTCGACCCGCCGGTCGCGTCCGTGCAGCTCCAGGCGGTCATCGAACGTCACGTCCGGGTAGCGCAGGTCGAGCGTCGGCAGGGCGGCGGCAACTCCATTCCAGTACGGCAGGAAGAACGGAGCGTCATGGCGCACGACGGGATCGTCGCTCGATGCCGCGTCCGCCCAGAACGCCAGCCGGTCCGTGACGACCTCGCGGAAGTCGGCGACCTCGAGATGCCCATCGGCGACCATGGCCGCCCTTGCCTGGCCGCTGGACACGATCGTCGCCTCCGGGAAGACGCTCCCACCCCAGGTGTGGTCGTTGTGAGCGTGGCTGTAGACCACGACATCCGGCAGCCGACCCGTGAGCTCCTCTGCGGCCATGCGAAGCTCCCGGGCGGCGTCGGGCGACATCAGCGTGTCGAACACCAGCGTCCGATCGCCGAGGTCGACGATCCCGGCGTTCGAGACGGCCCAGGCGTCGGGGGCCGGAGGGGCCGTCCGGTGCAGGACCGCCCAGACCCCATCCCCCAGCTGGTCGACGGTGAAGTGCCGGAACGTCTCGGCCATCGCTCCGCGTCCTCGCTGCTCGCGCCGGCCCCGCGGATCGCCTAGAAGTCCGCGCTGCCCGGCGTGCGCGGGAACGGGATGACGTCCCTGATGTTGGCCATCCCCGTGGCGTAGGCGACGGAGCGGTCGAACCCCAGCCCAAAGCCGGCGTGGGGCACGGTGCCGTACCGGCGCAGGTCGCGGTACCACCAGTACGACGCGGGATCGAGGCCCGTCTCGATGATCCGGGCATCGAGCACGTCGAGCCGCTCCTCGCGCTGGCTGCCGCCGACGATCTCGCCGATCCCGGGGGCCAGCACGTCCATCGCCGCGACGGTGCGCTCGTCATCGTTGAGGCGCATGTAGAACGCCTTGATCTCCTTGGGGTAGTTGATGACCACCACCGGCCGCTTCGCGTACTCCTCGCACAGGTAGCGCTCGTGCTCGGCCTGCAGGGCGACGCCCCACTCCACCGGGAACTCCCACGAGCGGCCGGCACGCTCCAGGACGCTGATCGCCTCCGTGTACTCCATGCGCACGAAGTCCGAGTTGACCAGGCCCTCCAGCCGGGTGACCGCCTCCTTGTCGATCCGGTCCGCGAAGAACGCCATGTCGTCGGCGCACTCGTCCAGGATCGCGCGGAAGCTGTACCGGAGCAGGTTCTCGGCCAGGTCGGCGTTGTCCGAGATGTCCGCGAACGCGATCTCCGGTTCCACCATCCAGAACTCGGAGAGATGGCGGCTGGTGTTCGAGTTCTCGGCCCGGAAGGTGGGTCCGAAGGTGTAGACGTTCGTGAGCGCCAGGCAGTACGACTCGATGTTGAGCTGGCCCGAGACGGTGAGGAAGGCGGGCTTGCCGAAGAAGTCCTGCGAGTAGTCGATCCCGCCCTCGGGAGTGCGCGGGAGATTGGCAAGGTCCAGCGTCGAGACGCGGAACAGCTCGCCGGCGCCCTCGGCATCGCTGGCCGTGATGATCGGGGTGTGGATCCAGTAGAAGCCGTGCTCGTCGAAGTAGCGGTGGATCGCCATGGCCAGCGCATGCCGGACCCGGGCGACCGCGCCGAACGTGTTGGTCCGTGCCCGCAGGTGACCGACCTCACGGAGGTACTCGAAGCTGTGATGCTTGGGCGAGATCGGGTAGGTCTCCGGGTCGTCCACCCACCCGACAACGGTGACCGAGTCGGCCAGGATCTCGACGGACTGGCCCTTGCCCTGGGAGGCGGCGACCGTGCCCGTGACGGTGACGGCACAGCCGGCTGTCAGGTGCAGGATCTCGTCGTTGTAGTTGCCGATCGTCGCCGGCGCCACGACCTGGAGGGCGTCGAAGCAGGACCCGTCGTGGACCGCGAGGAACGAGAGGCCGGCCTTCGAATCGCGCCGCGTCCGGATCCAGCCCTGGACGGTCGCGCGCTCACCGACGGCGGGTGAGCCCGCGAGGATGTCGACGACTCGTTGTGCCTGCGGCATGAAGGTCTCCTTCCGGCCCGGGGTGCGCGAGCTGCCGGGCCGTGATCACGGAGTCAGGTGCTGCCTGGGCGCAGCCGGTTCAGGATGAACGATACAGAACCGCGGTGCGTGGGAACGGGCGGCGGGCCGGATGCCGGAAGGCGGGAGTCGGGTGGCGGCGAGGTCAGGCGCCTGCCGTCAGCTCCCGGCCCATCGTGAGCACCTCGTCGACCAGTGCGTCGGCGTCGCTCAGCGCGCGATCACCAGGTCCGCGAGCTCCGCCAGCGTCGCGTCGCGTCCGATGCCTGTGGTGGGCAGCGGGCGGTCCAGGGCGGGGCGCCAGCGCGCCCGCTGCCTGGCGGGATCCTGCCCCTCGAATTCGAGGAATCGCTCCAGGGAGGGCAGGACCGTGCGGATGGCGTGGCCCAGGGAGTCGATTGCGGCGGCGTCTTGGCGGTCGTCCATGACGGCGCAGTCTACGGGTGATCACCGGGGAGGGTGTCCGGTACCGCCGGGGAGGCACTGGGGATTCCCCCACCCCCAAGACGCCGGGTGCCCGGCTTGGACGCGGGGTGCCCGGCCGGTAGCGTCATGCATGTCGCCGCGCTCCGCCCAATCGGCCACCAAAGGCCCTCGACGGCGCGGACGAACCAGTCGATACGCGACACAGGGACAAAGGGGACTCCGATGCAACGCCTGATCCTCATCGTGGCCACGGCCGCGTTCCTCCTCGGCCTCGGCGCTCCCGTCGCCCTCGCCGCCGAACCACTCCGCAACACGGACAGCGTCCTCGTTGCGGTCAACCGCAGCGTCGACATCCCGGCCGGCGACCACCTTGACACCCTCGTCGTCGTCGGCGGGGACGCCCGGATCAGCGGCGACGTCGAAACGATCGTCGTGGTCCGGGGTACCGCGACGCTCGCCGGCGCCACGACCGGGACCCTGGTGGTGGTGAATGGCACTGCCGATCTGCAGGCCGGGACCACCGTGCTGGGTGACGTCCGCACCCTCGACGGGTCGGTGTCGCAGCAGTCCGGCGCTACGGTCGCGGGGTCCGTGCGGGCCATGGACGGTGACTTCGTGGCGTTTGCCGGGGCGTTCGCCGCGCTGCTGATCCCCCTCTTCATCCTGCTGTTCATCGGCATGGGGATTGCGACGATCGCGGCGGCGCTGCTGGTTGCCGCCCTGGGCGCGCGACAGGTCCGCGAGACCGGGGCGCTCATCCGCCGTGAGCCCGGCCCCGTCCTCATCGCCGGCATCCTCGGGTCGATCGTCCTGCCGCTGCTGGCGGTCCTCTCGATCATCACGGTCGTCGGCGCGCCGATCGGCCTGGGCATGTTCTTCATCGTGCTGCCGGCCGTCGCATTCCTCGCCTGGATCGTGGCCGCGATCTGGATCGGCGACTGGATGGTCACCCGGATGCGCGGCGCCGCCGAGCCGGGCCGTCCCTACCTGGCCGCGGTGCTGGGCGTCATCGTCCTCGCCGTCGCCGGGATCCTCCCGTTCGTGTCCGCGATCGCCACCCTGTTCGGCTTCGGGGCCGTGCTCCTGGCGGCGTGGCGGATGTTCCGGCACGAGCCGTCCCCGGTGGGCCAGGCGGGGCGCGCCGCTCCCGGCACCCAGCGCGGCCTGAGCGGCTCATCGCGCATGCCCGTTCCTGCCCGAGCGCTCCCGGCCCCGCCGGGAGCGCTCCCGTGTCCGCACCGGTGCCGGATGGTTCAGCTCAGCCCGGCCCCTCCTCAGTGCCCTTCCGGCCCTTGGGGGGTGGACAGGGAGCAGGCATCCTTGCACTCGATCGCCCTGCGCAGCGTGGAGGCCCATCGATGTCCGTCCTTGTCGCGTACGCCAGCCGTCATGGGGCAACCCGGGGGATCGCCGAACGGATCGCGGAGCGGCTGCGGGCCGACGGCCTGGACGCGGACCTGCGCCCGGCGTCCGAGGTCCGCGACCCGTCGCGCTACGACGCGTTCGTGGTGGGCGGCGCTGCATACATGTTCCACTGGCTCAAGGACGCCACGAAGTTCGTCCAGAGGAATCGGGCCCTGCTCGCCGGGCGCCCGACCTGGCTGTTCAGCAGCGGCCCCGTCGGGACGGACACGGTGGACAAGGAAGGCCGCGACCTCCTCGAGGTCTCCGTACCCAAGGAGTTCCCGGACCTGCACGACGCGATCCACCCGCGCGGAGAGAAGGTGTTCTTCGGCGCCTGGGATCCCGCGGCCAAGCCGATCGGCTTCGCGGAGCGCATTGTCACCCTGATGCCGGCAGCGAAGATGGCGCTGCCTGCAGGCGACTTCCGGGACTGGGAAGCCATCGATGCCTGGGCCGACGAGATCGCACGGGAGCTGGACGGCACGGCGGTTGAAGCTCCATGAGCGACGAAGGGACGCACACCGGCGCGGACGAACCCGGAGCTGTGGCACCAGCTGCCCGGGGGATCTCCGGCAAGGAGCGCATCGCCCTGGCGGTCCACCGGGGGCTCGACCGGTACCTGAGCCCTCTCGGCGTCTGGGTGTATCGGAGAACCAGGGGCGGGATCACGCGACCGTGGAAGGTGGATGCCCTGCTGCTCACGACACGCGGCCGGCGGTCCCGCCGGGAGCGGACGGTCGTGCTCCAGTTCTTCCGCGATGGCGAGGCTATGGTCCTTGCGGCCGCCAACGACGGCGGTGCGTCGCATCCTGGCTGGTACTACAACCTTGGGTCGGAGCCGGCCGCGCGGGCCGAGGTGATGGGCCGGACGATCGCCGTGCGTGCGGAGGAGCTGCCGCCCGACGAGGCGGCCGCGTTCTGGCCCCGGGTCCTCGCCCGCGATCCGAGCTATGAGCGATACCGGCGCGCGACCACTCGCTCGATTCCGCTCGTCCGCCTCGTTCCGGTCGAGTCGAGGAGCTGACCGTGCGCTCCCGAACTCGCGCCCTCGAGGTCTTCCTGGCGTCGTACGCCGGGGTGGTCTTCGCCCTGCTGTGGATCGGCCTTGCGGTGGGCCTCGCGACCGGCGGTGCGCTGTTCGCCGACACCTGGACGTGGCTGACGGGCCTGGAGCCGCTGGCGGCGGTGGTCATCTGGATCCTGGCGCTCCCGATCGCGGTCGCGCTCTGGGCCTGGAACGCCGACCTGCCAACGCTCGCGGCCGCGGTCGTGGCGGTCGGCCTGATCGGGTGGACGCTCGTCGCCATCTCGGGGATCCTGCGGACGTTCCGCCGAGACTGAGGCAGCCCCCTGGCGGTCCGGGCGGTCCGCCGGCCACGTCCTGGGCGCAATCGCGATCCGGGCCTGCGTTACCCTTCGCGAGAGGGAGTCGGCACTGGCGCGGACGGGAGGGCTCGCATGGCGGCGGAGGAGGCGGTTGTCCAGACAGCCGGGCTGACCAAGTCATATGACGGCCTCGACGTCGTCCGATCCCTGGACCTGAGCGTCCCGCGCCACTCGATCTTCGGCTTCCTCGGCCCCAACGGTGCCGGCAAGACCACGACGATGAAGATGCTGCTGGGGCTCATCCGACCCACCGCGGGCACCGGCGCCATCTTCGGCCTCGACATCCACCGAAACAGTCCCGAGATCCGCGCCCGGGTCGGATACCTGCCCCAGGACCCCCGGTTCTACGAGCACATGACCGCGCGGGAGACGCTGCGGTTCGCCGCGAGCTTCTTCTTCACCGGGCCCAAGGCCGCGATCGAGGACCGGATCGCGTCGATGCTTGATCTCGTCGGGTTGACCGACGCAGCCGACCGCGCGATCAAGGGCTTCTCCGGCGGGGAGCGGCAGCGGCTCGGGATCGCGCAGGCGCAGATCCACGAGCCCGAGCTGCTCATCCTGGACGAGCCGGCTGCATCGCTCGACCCGCTCGGGAGGCGTGACGTGCTGGCGATCCTGGAGGGCTTCCGGGCCACATCGACGGTGTTCTACTCGACGCATCTCCTGGACGACGTCCAGCGCGTCAGCGACACCGTGTGCATCCTCAACAAGGGCGGGATCGCGGCGCAGGGCCCCATTTCGGAGATCCTCGCGACCGGATCCGGAACCGCGTTCCTGGTGGACGTGGTCGGTAACGTCGAGAGGGCGCGACTGGCGCTGATGGCCGAGCCCTGGGTGGAGACGGTGACGGTCTCCGACGTCGACGGATCGGCGACCTTGCACGTGGTCGTGTCGGATGCGCAGGCGGCGGAGTCCCGGATGCAACGTGTGCTCCTGGCCGACGACTCACTCGTCGTGAAGGGGTTCAGGCGGCAGACGGCCAGTCTCGAGGATGTCTTCGTCAGCCTGGTCGAAGGGAAACGCGACGATGGGTAGCTCCAGCGTGTCGGGCCTGGCGGGGCTGGACCGCGTCACGCAGACGGGATGGCGCAGCGGCCTCCCGAGTCTCATGGCCGCAGGCTTCGGCTCATGGTGGAAGACGAAGTCCTGGTGGATCCAGTCGCTGATCTGGATCGCGGTCGTGAACGGGTCCCTTGCGGCGCTGATCTGGGGTGACGCACCTGATCGCCAGGCGATCTTCACCATCTTCGGCGTGATGACCATGTTCGCGGCGATCGCCGTGACGATCATCATGCAGGAGGTGGTCGTCGGCGAGAAGCGGAGCGGTACCGCAGCCTGGGTGCTGTCCAAGCCGGCATCGAGGAAGGCGTTCGTGCTGTCCAAGCTCGTGCCCAACTCGGTCGGCGTGCTGGCGACGATGATCCTGATCCCAAGCGCCGTCCTGCTCGTGCAGCTGGCGATCGCCGGCATCGACGTGGATCTGGGGCCGTTCGCGGTGGGCGCCGCTGTGGCGGGGCTGAACCTGCTCTTCTACCTCACGCTGTCACTCATGCTCGGAACCCTGTTCGACAGCGCCGGGCCTGTGATCGCGATCCCCCTGGCCTTCGCGTTCGGCCAGCAGCTCCTCGGCGGCGTTCCCATCATCGAGTACCTGCCGTGGGCCCTGCTGGTGCCCATCGCCGGGTCCGATACGAGCGTGATCGGCGCCATCATCGGCGGCCAGCCGATCCAGGGGTACGGGGCGATCGTCTTCACGGCCACGGCCTGCATCATCTTCACGATCGTCGCGTTCTGGCGGTTCGAGCGCACCGAGCTCTAGAGGCCGGCCAGGACGAGCGCGCCCCGCGGGCCAACCCTGGGGAGGTCAATCCAGGTGGCGCAGCTCCGTCCAGAGCTCGACCCACGGACGCCTGGGATCGCGGGCGACGAACACTGGCAGGCCCTCCTCGTCGTTCTCGAGGCCGTACCCGTTGCGGACGACATCGACCTGCTCGACGCGCTCGAAGTAGCGCAGCAGGTCCGTCTCCCGGGCATACCCAAGGACGATCACGGTCCGGGCTGACTCGGGCGGCACTCCCCAGTCGGCGAACGAGTTGTGACCCGAGTAGACGGGCGGCAGGCCGCGCTCCGGGCCAAAGGCGCTGATGGCGCCTGCCTCACCGTAGTTCCCGGTGAACACGACGGTGTTGGCGCGCTCCCCGTCGGGGATCCCCTCCATGACGCGGCCGACGGTGTCCGCGAGCTCGGGCCAGCCAACCTGCTCCGCGTTCTCCTTGTAGATGCCCGGGATGGGCGTCGAAGCAAGCACGGCGGGCGGGAGCAGCGGCAGCGAGACGAGCCCGACGACAACGACGTTCCCCAGAAGCGCGCCGGCGAGGGCGATGGGCCGCCAGCGCCCACGCTGCACCCAGACCGCGAGCGGTAGCGCGCCCGCCGCGAGGATCGCCGGGATGAGACCGGCCGCGTAGTACCCCTTGCCGCCGGAGAGCATCAGGAAGGCAAGCACGACGATGTAGGCAACCGCGATCGCACGGAAGGGCCGGGCGGCGTCGTTGCGGAGCAGCCACCAGACGCCGGCGACGAGCACCGGAGCGGTGAACACGCCCGCGATGATGAACTGGAGCGGGATCGCCAGGACGCGGTTCTCGGTTCCCGAGCGGTCGGCGATCCGGCCCGCCATCTCGAGCTGCGGCCAGCCGTGCGTCGCCTGCCACGCGAGGTTGGGTGCCCACATCGCGAGGGCGAGCAGGGCGGCCAGCCACGGCCACGGCGACCGGAAGACGTCCCACCGCCGGGTCGCGAGCAACGCCATGACCAGCGCGGCCAGCAGCACCGCCACGAGGTGCTTGTTCTGCAGCCCGATACCGGCAATGGCGCCCACCGCGAGCCACCACCGCGGATCGGCGCCGCGCAGCAGCCGGATGACCAGCGCCGTGATGATCGTCCAGGCCAGAAGGTCGTAGGTGGCCGTTGACTGGAGGTGGCCGACGGCGAGGATCCCGCCGCCCGTCGCGACTGCCGCGGCCGCGAGAACCTGGGCCAGCCGGCCTCCCGCGAAGGAGCGCGCCATGTCTGCGGCGAGCACCACGACGGCACCGATAGCGAATGCCGGCATGACACGGATCGCAGCCGGCGCAGCGCCCAGCAGCGCAGCCTGCAGCCCGGTGAGCAACGGGGTGAGGGGCGGCTGATCCACGTAGCCGAAGTCCAGGTGTCGGCTGGCGACAAGGAAGTACAGCTCGTCGCGGTGGAACCCGTACCGCCCGGCTACGACCAGGAGGACGCCGACGACGGCAGCCGCGATGGCGAGGACCGGCCGCCATGCGAGGGGCGCACGAGACGGCGATCCGTCATGCCCCTCGTCCTGCCGGGCGTGCGCGGCCTGCCCCATATCAGGTCCTCCCTGCGAGCCAAGGTCCTCACCACGACGCGACGCCGGCATCGGGCGATCGTGGTTCGCGCGATGCAGATCATCGGCAGGTATTCGGGTCGTCCCCAACTCTGGCATCCCGAGTCAATACGCCGGGACGAGCGCGGGGGGGCCTCGGCCACAACGGCCAGCGAAGGGGTCGCGGCCCGGATCTCGACCTCAGGCGCGTCAGGACAGGGGGATCCGGTTGCGCCCTGGCGGGTTCATCGGCTAGGGTCAGGCATGGAGAGATCGCCGATGCCAACGGTCGTCCCGACGGCAGGCACGACCTGCGAGCGCGAGAATCCTGGAGTCGGTGAGAGCACGGCCGGCGGAGCCGGTGAGATCGCGGCTGGCCCGCCTGGCGCCCGGTGAGCAACGAGCCCGATCCCTACGAGATCCTCCAGATCCGCTCGGATGCCGGCGAGGACGTGATCCGCGCGGCCTACCGTGCCCTTGCCCGGCGCTACCACCCGGATGCGACCGTCGATGGCGCGTCGTCGCCGCAGATGGTCATCGTCAACTGGGCGTGGGAGATCCTGGGCAACCCGGATCGGCGCGCCGGGTATGACCGGGAGCACGGCATCACGCCCCACCCGCAGTCCACGGCGCAGGACGTCCACCCCCCGGCGACCTGGAGCGCGCCGAGCGAGTCCGGCACGGCAGAGGCAGAGCGATGCCGGCGGCGCGGCAGCAACGGGTGGTGCCGGTCCCGACGCCGCCCCAGGTCGCCCGGGCGCCGGTGCTGCGCCGCGCTCGGGAGCCCGCCCGGGCTTCGCGTCCGGACGCCCGCCCGTGCAGCGGCGGGGGGCCGATGGCCGGGTCATCGAGTGGCGCAACGCGCCCGACGGCACCGGCGCCGCCGGGCAGCCGCCGGGGCCGCCCTCGGGAACCGTTCTTCCCTTCGGCCGGTTCATCGCCTGGTCGATCGGCGAGATTGCCCGCCACGACCCCGGCTACCTCGACTGGCTCGACCTTCGACCCGAGGGCGCGCCCTACCGCACCGAGATCGACGCGGCGCTGAGGCTCCGCGGCTGGCGGCAGGGGACCGTGTCGCATGACGAGCCGCGGGGCTGGCGCCGGTGAGCCAGTCAGCGGGCATACTCCCCCCGATGGAGATCGGCCTCTACACGTTCGGCGAGCTGACGCCCGATCCTGCGACCGGGCGGACGAGCCCGGGGCAGCGCCTCCGCGATCTCGTCGAGGAGATGGTCCTCGCCGACCAGGTGGGCCTCGACGTCTTCGGGGTGGGTGAGCATCACCGGCCCGACTTCGCCGTCTCGGCGCCCGCTGTGGTCCTGGCGGCGGGGGCGGAACGGACCTCGCGGATCCGGCTGACGAGCGCCGTGAGCGTCATCAGCTCCGATGACCCGGTGCGGGTCTTCCAGGAGTTCGCGACGCTCGACCTCCTGTCCGGCGGCCGGGCGGAGATCATGGCGGGCCGCGGTTCGTTCATCGAGTCCTTCCCGCTGTTCGGGCACGACCTGCGCGACTACGACACCCTGTTCGAGGAGAAGCTGGACCTGCTCCTGGGGTTGCGGGCTTCCGAGCGGATCACATGGCCGGGCGGCCACCGGGCGGCGATCGACGATCGGGGCGTCTACCCGCGACCCGCTGCAGGACCCGCTGCCGGTCTGGGTCGCCGTTGGTGGCACGCCCGAATCCGCGGTTCGAGCCGCCACCCTGGGTCTCCCGATGGCGCTCGCGATCATCGGCGGGCTCCCCGAACGGTTCGAGCCGCTCGCACGGTTCTACCGGCAGTCCGCGCAGGGTGCGGGCGCCGCCGGACTGGCGCTCGCGATCGCCTCCCACGGGTATGTCGCCGCGACATCGCAGCAGGCGGCCGACGAGGCCTTCCCGCCGCTCAGCACGCTCATGAACCGGATCGCCCGCGAGCGTGGTTTCGCACCCATGGACCGCGAGTCGTTCGACGAATCGCGGGCGCTGCGAGGCGCCAACTTCGTGGGCAGCCCGCAGGAGATCGTGGACAAGATCCTGTTCCAGCACGAGATCTTCCACCACGAGCGCTTCCTGCTCCAGGTGATCGGCGGGGGCATGCCCCACGCCCAGGTCATGCGCTCGATCGAGCTGTTCGGAACGAAGGTGGCCCCCGCCGTCCGCGAGGCCCTGGCCGGCTGACGCGACGCGTCCGGCAGCGGGTCAACGGTGCTGGCATTCCCGCGTGGTCGACATGCTGCGATCGGCGGGAACGGAGCCGCCCGCTACCCCCGCCGGTCGGCGGGAACGGGCTCGAGGATGAGCGCCTTCATCGGGCAGCAGTCGACGGCGCGACGGGCGTCGTCGAGCAGCCCCCGGTCAACGGAACCGGCACGGAGGATCGGGTACCGCCACTCGTCCAGGTCGATCAGCTCCGGCAGCATGTCGCCGCACAGGCCGTAGCCGTCGCACAGGATCCAGTCCACCCGCAGCCTGTGGTCTCTCCTAGAAGGCATCGAACCGCGCCCCCGTCGTCGAGCATCGTCCCGTCCGGGCATGGTGGCCGAACTCGTCGCCGAACACGGTCAGCGCGCTGGCCATGAGCTGGACCGCGCCATCCGGGTGATGGCACGCGCCCCGCCCTCCGGTCTGCGCCGTCCACCGCTCGATGTGATCGAGCTCGTCGGCACCGGCCCTGCCCATCGCGACGTTCGTCGTCGCGTCGCTGAGCGCCCGCAGGCCCAACAGGCAGGGACCGCACTGGCCCGCGCTCTCCCTCGCCATGAACGCCATGATGTTCGCGGTCGCGGACACGCCGCAGACGTCGTTCGGCAGCAGCCCGACGATGCCGCAGCCGAAGGTGAGGCCGCGGTCCTTCATCACGGCTGGATCGAGCGGGAGGTCCCAGACGTCGCCGGCCGGAGCCCACGTCCCGAAGTACCCACCGAGGACGACCGCGCGGGTGTCGGCGACCTGGGCACCGGCCCCCGCAGCAATCTCCCCGATCGTGGTCCCGATCTCGATCTCCCGGACACCCTGATCCCGCACGGCGCCGGTGACCGTGATCAGGGCCGTGCCCCGGGTCCCGAGCCGGCCAGCCGATCGGTACCAGTGCTCACCGAACCGGGCGATGAGGGCCGCGTAGGCCAGGCTCTCCACGTTCTGGACGAGCGTCGGACGCCCCGCCACGCCGCGCTCGGACATGCGCGGAGGGGTGACGGTCGGCATCGCCTTTCCGGTGTTGATGAAGTTGACCGCCGCGGTCGCCTCGCCGGCGATGTAGCCGATCGGTGCCTCCACGATCCGGGCCGGGTGACCGATCTCGCGCCACCGTTCGTCCACGGCCCGGCTCATGGCGGCCACCGCCGCCTCGTGCTCCTGGCCGATGTAGAACACGATCTCGTCGGCGCCGACGGCATCGGCCGCCAGGATGGCGCCGTCGATCACGAGGTGCGGCCGGCTGGCCATCAGGACGCGGTCCTTGAAGCTCGCGGGCTCGCCCTCGGCGCCGTTCGCCACGACGACGGCCCTGCCGTGGATGCGCTCCGCCATCGCACGCCACTTGCGCCCGACCGGGAAGCCTGCCCCGCCGCGGCCGAGCAGGCCGCTCGTCTCGAGGTTCGCGATGAGGTCTCCGCGAGCGTCTTCGCGGGGCAGCGGCCCCAGCCTCGCCCGGTGCTCGTGATGGGGCTCGGGCTTGCCACCGGGCGGCGGGCCGGCGAGGAGTCGGTGCGCTGTCGGAGACGTGATCAAGGGCTGCTCCGCTCGACGAGGTCGCGGTCGGTTGGGCTGTGGACCGTGTCACATCGAAGAGGCGCCGCATAGTGGAAAGGTTTCCCCGGACAGACCGGACGAAAGACCCACGCCATCGTCTCTCGGCACATGGGTCGGCCCCGGAGCAGCGCCGTCCGCGGTTCGCGTGATCAGTCGTCGGGGGGCCGACGTGGCGGCGCCGCGGCCCCGCGATCGCCCTGACGAGCCAGCCGGTCAGACCCCCGACTCGGCCTCCACGCGCCCGGCCCCGATCGCCGCCATGAGCTCGCGCAGCCGGGTCGCGGCCTGCTCCAGCAGGAGGGAGACCGGGTCCGGCCGGTCGGGCGCCGGACGCCAGGCCGCGTGGGCAGCGAGCGGCACGCGGGCCCGGGCCGCCTCGCCGGCCGCCCGACGCTCTTCGCGTGACGGCAGCGGGGACACGGGCCCGCTCAGCCTTCGGCCGGTGCCGGTGCCGGTTCCGCGGTGGCGCGGTAGGCCCGGAGCAGGTCCACCGTCGTGTCGTAGATCCGGTCGGTCCCGATCGTCTCGGTCAGGCCGTACGCGTCGATCTGGCCGCGGACCTTCGGGTTCAGGTCGCAGATCGCGAGCGTGATGCCCGTGCGGGCGAGCTCCTCCTTGACCTGCCGGATCGTGTCGGCGCCCGAGTAGTCGATGTCGCCGATCGATGAGCCAGAGACACCCAGCCAGCGCAGGGCCGGGTCGGCACCCTCGGCGATGTCCATGATCTCCTCGGTGAAGCGGGTGCCGTTCGCGTAGTAGAGGCTTGCCCCGAACCGGTAGATCACCAGGCCCGGAAGTGCCTGGGAAAGCTCCGAGAGCGGGACGGATCCCGGCGTGCCGTCGGGGGTGAGGGCAATGAGCGTGTCATACGGGCGATAGCTGTGGTAGATGTGCTCGATGATCGAGAGCACCATCGCCAGGATGATCCCCTGCTCCACCCCGACGACCACAACGGTGACGGCAGTGGCGAGCGCGACGGCGAACTCGCCCTGGCGGACCCGCGCGATCGCGGCCATCCCCAAACGGTCGACCAGCTTCAGGCCGATGAGGAACACGACGGCGGCGAGGACGGCGTTGGGCATGTAGGCAAGCGGGCCGGTCAGGAACAGCAGGACCACCACGACCACGGCGCCCGCGGTGAGCTGCGAGACCTGGCTTCGGCCTCCGGCGCTGTCGACCATCTCGGTCTTGGTCGGGCTGCCGTTCACGACGAAGGTGCCGGAGATGCCGGCACCCACGCTGGCCACGCCAAGACCGACGAGGTCGACGTTCTCGTCGAAGCTGTCCCCGTACTTCATTGCGTAGGCCCGCGATGTGGCTGCGCTCTGGGCCAGGATCACGATGACCAGCGAGACGACCGTCGGCAGCAGCGCCATAACGTTCGCCCCGGTCATGACGTCGGTCGGCAGGCCCAGGGACGGCAGACCGCCGGGCACCGTTCCGAGGACGGTCACGCCCAGCCCCTCGAGATCGAACACGTAGCTCGCGACGATCGCGCCGACCACGGCGATCAAGGCACCGGGGATCGCCTTGTTGACACGGCCCAGCCCGAGGATGACGGCGAGGACCGCCACGGAGATCACGAGCGACGGCACGTTGGTGTCGGTCGGGATCGCCTGCAGCGTCTCGAGGAACTTCTGGATCGTCCCGCCGCTCTCGCCACTGATCCCGAACATGCCACCGACCTGGCCCATAGCAACCTGGATGCCGACGCCGGTCAGGAACCCGATCAGCACGCTGCGGGATAGGAAGTTGGCGATGAAGCCCAGCCTCAGGAGTCGGGCAACGATCAGCAGCGCGCCGCACATGAGGGCGGCCAGCGATGTCATCTGGACGTACTCGGCCGATTGGGCGGTCTGACCCATGGCCACGAGTCCGGTTGCGAGGATCGCCGCCGTCGCCGAATCGGCGCCCACGACCAGGTGGCGCGACGAGCCGAAGATGGCGAAGAAGAGAACCGGCAGGAGCAGCGTGTAGAGGCCGGTGATCACCGGCGTGCCGGCGATCTTCGTGTAGCCCATCACCTCCGGGATCGCGAGGGCCGCGAGGGTCGCGCCGGCGATGACGTCGGCCGGCAGGCGCGCCGGGTCGAGGGGCAGGAGCCCCCCGAGGATCTGGGCCGATCGCCGCCTTCGCGTGGTCGCGGTGGGCACCATCACGCAGTCTCCTCCGGCTTCCAATCCTTGCCGTCGTCGCGAACGATAGACCACCGGAAATTGGCCGGACCGCAGTGCGGCGCAGCGGCTGCCCGCCAGCCCGCCCTTCGAGCCGATGGACTCTGGCGATCGAAAGGCATGCCGCCCACCATGACGGTCGGCCCGGGGTGCACGAGGCCGGGCCGGCGAGGAGGTGTCGCGTGGAGCACGAGATCACGCTCAGGGAGCGCGAGGCAGCGCCGATCGTCTCGAAACGCTTCCCGGTCCGGTTGTCGGAGATCGGCGGCGCCATGGGAAGGGCGTTCGGGGAGGTGTACGGGCACCTCGGGGTCACACAGGCCCCTGGCGATGGGCCGCCGTTCGTCATCTACCACGGGATGCCGACGGGCGATGACCCGTTCGACATCGAGGTCTGTGCCCCGGTGTCCCGGGCGGTCGATCCACCCCCCGGGTGGCAGATGCAGGAGCTCCCGGCAGGCGCCTTTGCGACCCTGCTCCATGTCGGTCCCTATGACACGATCGCCAGCGCCTACGACAGCCTGCTTGCCTGGATCGGCTCCAGGGGCCTCGCCGTCGCGGGTCCGCCGCGCGAGGTGTACCTGAGTCCGCCCGACACGCCGCCGGACCGGATCCGGACGATCGTCGAGTTTCCCGTCGCCAGGGCCGCGGCACCGGCGACCTGATAGGGGGCGGCATCCGCCGCGGCCAGGCCCAGCGGGCCCAAGGCGCTACACGTTCACCTGTTCCAGCAGCTTCACGAGATAGCGCGACCGCATCTGCTGCGTCGCCAGCACCTGCTTCGTCGGCGGCAGGCGGAGGATCACGCCCAGCACCGCCGCCATTGCCCGGTGGCTGAGCAGCGCCCGGTTGTCGAAGATGCAGTCCTGGAGCTTGCCGCGCTCGATCGCCATCAGGACGGTGCGGTGGAGCGTGTCCACGGGCGTGATGACGCGCTCGGGGCACGCCTCCAGCCACAGCCCGCCCGTCGGGCACACCCGGGTGCACACCCCACAGCCCAGGCAGATGTCCGCGTCCAGCTCCGCCTTCCGCTTCCGTGGCTTGCGCGGGTCGTTGGCCGAGACCAGCGTCATCGCCTCAACGGGGCAGGCGTCGGCGCACTTGCCGCAGCCGTTGCAGGCGGCTGCGTCCACGTGCGGGAGGTAGTTCGTGCTGTGGACCGGGTTCATCCGGCCGAAGCGCCGCGCGGCGATCATCGCCTCGCAGCAGCAGCCGCAGCAGTTGCAGATGAACGCCACGTCGCGCTGCACGTTCTCGCCGAACTGGACGAGGTTGTTCGAGTGCGCCTCCGCGAGCAGGTCCATGCCTTCGGCCGCGTCTACGCGCCGAGCATATCCGTGGCGGATGAGCGAGTCCGCCGTCTCGCCGAACGTCATGCAGATGTTCTTCGGGGCTTTGCAGGCCAGGCCGACGTGCTCCGCCTTGTGACGGCAGTAGCAGACCCCGACACCCATGTGCTCGGCCGTCCCGATGACCGCGCTGGCCCGCTCGTAGTCCAGGACGTGGAGGGCTCCGTTGCCGTTCGACCGGGCCGGCCTTGCGTCGGCGAGGGCGTTCTCGTTGACGAACACGCGTCCCAGCTGCGTCTCGCCATCCGTGAACAGCGACAGGATGAAGTCATCCTCGACGGTGATGTACTGGTAGAACAGCTCGCTCAGCAGCCGCTGGTCGATGTCGTCGCGGACCCGCATCATCGAGAACTCGAAGAAGCCGGCCATGGGCGGTGGCAGGGCGTAGACGGTGCCGTTGGGGCCCTCGACATCCAGGAGGACGGCCCGCGACGCGAGCTCGTCCAGGATGGTGCGCGCCTCGGCCTCGCGCATGCCCCATAGCTTCGCCGCCTTACGGGCGGTGAAGGCCCGGATCGGCAGCTGCGCCACCAGGCCTGCCTCGCGCTCGCTGAACAGCATCTCGAGGATGCGGTACAGGAGGTCGGACGGCGGGGCGCCCTGTGGGAAGCGGTTCAGGCGCTCGGTCAACGCTCCGTAGGCGCCGCGTGACGTGGCATGGGCCATGACCACCCTCTCGCTGCACGTGTCGTGCGGCGATGCTGACGCGTCGGACCATGCGCTGGCTAGGGCGATTCCGGCATGCTCAAACTGGGCCGTCAGTCATGGCCGAGGGGCCGTGAGACCCGGACCACAACGCGCCTGCGTCAGGCCCCGGCGTCAGGCCCCCTGGAAGGTGCGACTAGTAGCGACGACGGGGGGTCGTCTCTTCCTTCTTGGGCTTCGGCTCGCGGCCCGGGCGGGGTGGGCGCGGCAGCGTGCCGGGGGCCATGTCGGGCTGGCGGGCGATCGGCCCGCGCTCGCGGACGGCGCGTACGGCGTCGGCGAACTCCGCCGCAACGGCCGCCGGGATGCTGCCCTCCCAGGCGCGCTGGACCTCGACCATCCGGGCCGATTCCGCGGCGCGCCGATCGCGCTCGCTCCTTGAATGCTTGGTCATCATGCCTCGCTTCGGTTCCGTCCCGGTGCTCGGGGCGTCGCGTGATCGTACGCGCGTTCGCGCGAAGACGCGAGCGTTCGCCACGTGCCCGCAACACCGTGGGCACAAGAACCCCCCTCGGGCTATGCTTCCGCCCGTGGGACCAACCCCCGATGGGGTCCACTCCGGTGGTCCCCCTCGTCCGCCCGGACACTCCCGGCGGCTCCCCCAGCAAGAGGCCTGCGTCGTGCCTGCTCTGCCTGTGGCGATCATCCTGCCGACCACCCTGCCCGATCTCCTCGATCAAGCCATCGCGAAGGGTGGCTCCGCCCCATTCCTGGGCGTCCGGACGTCGAGCACGCGCGAGGAGTCGCTGACCCTGTCGGCCTTCGGCGAGGCCGTGGCGAACGCCTCGGCCCGGCTGGCGGTAGCGGTCAAGCCGCGCGCCCGCGTCCTGGTGCAGGGTGCGCCCGGGCCCGGGTTCGCAGCCGCGCTCTTCGCCGCCGCCCGCGCGGACGTCATTCTCGTCCCGCTCGACGTGCGGATGACGCCCGACACCATCGACCGCATCGCCGCCCTCACCGAACCGTCGGCGATCCTCCTCGGATCGGGCGCCACGGTGGAGCCGGTGACGATCCGGCGGCTGGCCACGCTGCCGGTCATCGACCTCGACGTCCTGGTGGACGCGCCGCCGCCCGAGGCGCTGGCCGCCCTGGCTGCCCGCGCACCGGCGGATCCGGGTGAGCCTCTGGAGATCCTGTGCACCTCGGGGTCCACGGGCAACCCGAAGGGCGTCACGGTCACCCAGTCGATGCTCCTGGCGTCAACGATCCGCTGCCTGGCCACGATCCCGCCCGGCGCCAACCGGTTCGTCTCGATCCTGCCCCTCTCGCACATCATGGAGCAGGTTGCCGGGCTGATCTACGCGGTGGCGGCCGGCGCCGAGACCGAGTACATCACCACCCTCCGGCCGGACGTCATCGCGGCGGCGATCAAGGGCCACCGGGCCACGGCTCTGGTCGTGGTGCCGCAAGTCCTGGAGCTGCTGTTCAGCGCCATTCGCCGCGAGGCCGACAAGAGTGGCAGCGGCAAGACGTTCCGACGCGCGCTCCGGGTCGCACCGTACCTGCCGGTCTCGATGCGCCGGAAGCTGTTCAAGAAGGTCCACGCGGCGCTCGGCGGCGAGCTGCGGATGGTCATGTGCTCGGCGGCGCACCTCTCGCCTGCCCTCCAGCGCAGCTGGGAGGCCCTGGGCGTCGAGGTCGTCCAGGGCTACGGATCCACCGAGGCGGGGCTGGTCACCGCCAACTTCCTCGGACGGACACCGCCCAACCGCGTCGGTTGGGTGATGCCGCCCCTGGAGCTGCGGGTGGAGCCGGACGGCGAGGTGGTCGTCCGGGGTCCGTCGGTCTTCGCGGGCTACTGGCAGGACCCGGTCGCCACGGCGGCCGCCTTCACCGAGGACGGCTGGTACAGGACCGGCGACTACGGCGACGTGGACGCAACAGGGGCGCTCCGGCTGATCGGCCGGACGCGGTCCCTGATCGCGCTGCCGAACGGGATGAACGTGCACCCGGAGGACGTGGAGGCGGCGCTGACCGCCGAGGGGCTGGTCGAGCCCGTCGTCTACGAGGCGGCGGACGGGCGGATCGCGATGGCGTATCGCCCCGAGGCGGCGTTTGGCGATCCTCCGGCCGACGAGGCAGCGGCGGTGCGCGAGGCCGTGAAGGCCGCCAACCAGAAGCTCGCCGTCCACCAGCGCGTGGTGTCCTATGCGCCCTACCCCGATCCTGACTTCCCGCGGACCCACACCCGCAAGACGCAGCGCAGCGTCGTCGCGGAGCGGATGAAGGCGGCCGCCGCAACCCCGTAGCGCCGATGCGGTCTCGCCGCGTGGTGGGTCCTCACCGGGTGTGGGCAGGCTGGGGCATGATGTTCGCCGGAGAAGCCGGTCCACGGCGGCCCGGCGAGCATCCGTGCGAGGGAGACCGCGTGGGCATCGACGACTGCAGGACCGGACCGGTTGCGACGTTCACCCTCCGCAACGGCAGGGTGAGCAGGCTCACGGGTCTGGACCGGATGCAGCGCCTGGGCCGCGGCGAACCCGACGTCCAGGACCCATCCCGGCACGAGCGATGACGGACGTCGAGGCCGCCAGGGCCGACGAGGCGGTGCGGAAGGCTCGCGAGCTGTTCCTGGACGACCGCAACGCCCACGGCTGCGCCGAGACGGCGTTCGTGGTGCTCAAGGCGGCGTACGGGCTGCCGGATGCCGCCGACTCCTCGGCCGCGATGGCGCTCAACGGCGGGATCGCCTACAGCGGCGGGACGTGTGGGGCGGTCACCGGGGCCGCGCTGGCGGTGGGCATGCTGGCGGAGCGGCGCGTCCCCGACCACCGTGCCGCCAAGCGTGTGGCCCGGCTGGTGACGGCCGACCTCCTCGCGGCGTTCGAGGCTGGCTTCGGGACCTCCTCCTGCCGCGAGCTGATCGGCGTGGACCTGCGGACCGAGGCCGGCCACCGCGCGTTCATCGAGAGCGGGGTCTGGCGGGACCGGTGCATGCGCCAGATCGAGATGGCAGTGACGCGGCTCGCACCGCTCGGCTCCGAGGCGGCCTGGGACGAGGCCTTGAGCACGAACGAGCACGGAGACCCGGCAGACTCGGATGCCCCAGGGGCCTGAGAAGCGACGCGCGTTGCCCGATAACGCACCATCGTCGCCTCCAGAACGACATCCGCCAGTCCCCGCGCCCACGGCCGTCACCCCGCCCATAGCCTCGCGGGCGGTGTCCCGAAGGGCCTGTATCGCCCGGGCCGCCGGTCCCGACCCCGGCGGACCCGGGAGGGCCCGCAAGGCGACCGATGGCCCGTTCGATTGACACCCCGGAGGCGGCACAGTTGGCATGCGGCCCCTCGCGGGATCGAACACGAATGCCATGGGGCAGGGGGAAGGGTTGAAGACGAACGGGCAGGGCGCTGGCGGCAAGGTCGCGGTGCTCCTCGCGATCTTCGATTTCCCGATGCTCATCTCCGGCTACCGCACTGTGATCGACGGCGAGCTCGATCTTCAGATCGTGGGTTCCGTGCCGGAGCGCGACGCTCTCCTGGAGACCATCGACCGCGTGCGGCCAGATGTCGTGATCACGGAATGCCAGTCCTTTACGACCCCGGGCTCGGGCACATTCGAGGCGATCGAGCAGATCCGGTCGACCGCACCGGCCGTCCGGATCCTGGCGCTGGAGTGCCGCACTGGCAGCGAGCAGTTCAGCCTCGCGCTGAAGGCGGGCGCCGACGGGTTCCTGACCCGGGAGGCGGAGCCGTCCGACGTCGTCGCCGCCCTGCGCTCTGTCAGCCGGGGCCAGACGTACGTCTCACCGGCGATCGTCACCCGCATGGTGAACACCTACGTCCTCCGGAGCCCGGATGCCCCGATCGAGGACGTCTACGCGACCCTGTCCGACCGCGAGCGGGAAGTCCTCCTCCTCGCGGCTGTCGGCCACACCAACCGCGAGATCGCGAAGGTGTTCCACCTGTCCGAGCAGACGGTCCACAACTACCGGGCGAACCTCATGGAGAAGCTCGGCTTCCACGATCGCCTGGAGCTGCTCAAGTTCGCGATCCGGCGCGGGATCATCAGCGTCGCGGACCTGTAGCGCCTCGGACCACTAGCGCCTCGGACCTGTAGCGCCGCCCACACACGGGCGCCGCGCCGCACTACGCGGCGCCGCGCTGGTCACTTCGCGGCGTCGATGGCCGCCAGCACGGCCTCGGAGTCCAGCGCCCCGCTGAACCTGCCGACCTC
Source organism: uncultured Chloroflexia bacterium (assembly GCA_963766735.1). Classification (GTDB taxonomy): domain Bacteria; phylum Chloroflexota; class Limnocylindria; order Limnocylindrales; family CSP1-4; genus CAIXZV01. The sequence continues at coordinate 44,127 of CAVYBU010000021.1, read as the reverse complement.
CCTGTCACCGACCCGGATCACGATCGACGGCCCCGCAGTCAGGTCCATTGCAGTTCCCTCCGCGGTCTCGGCCTTGACCGCGGCCCCGGTGGCCGGATCGCCCAGGCACGCATCGAGGACCTTGACCTCGAGCCCGAGCTGCGACGAGAGCCGGAGCAGGTTCGCTGCGGTGTAGATCCCGGCATCGGCGCCCTGGGCGGATATGGCGAGGATGTCGTGGACGAACCACGCCGGTCCGCCCTGCTGCGCGACGCAGCGGACCATCGCGGCGGCCACCACGGACTGGTCGCCGAGCGTGGCGAGGTCCCGCTGCACCACGCGGATGGCGCCGGCGTCGACACGCGTGCGCAACTCGGGCTCAAGCGTCTCCGCGATCGGCTTTGCGTCCTGCGACTGGTAGTCCATCCACAGCTCCACAGTCACGGGGGCAGCGGCCTGGCCTGCCGTGCGGCCGTCGGTGGTGAGTCCCGGTCCACGGATCAGAGGTCGGCTTCGAAGTGGGGAGCGGCTTCGCGGGTGCGCCGGCGGCGGCTTCGTCGATCGCCTTGAGCAGGGCGGCCGTGTCGGGCACGCCCAGGAAGCGGTTGCCGTTGACGTCCGCCGTGGGCGTTGATTCGATGCCGGTCCGCACGCCCGCCGCGGTGTCGTCCAGGACCTCGACCAGCCGCGCCTGATCATCCATGCAGGCGGCGAACGAGGTCGCGTCCAGGCCCACGGAATCGGCAATCTGGGCGAGTCGCGGACGGGCGAAGGCGCCCTGGTTCTCCCCGTCCTGGGCCGCGTACACGGCGTCGTGCATCGCCCAGTACTTGCCCTCGGGCGTCGCGCACCGGACGGCGATCGAGGCGTCAACCGACTCCTCACCGATGAACGCATAGTCGCGATGGACGAGCGCGACCGTGCCATCCGCGATGCGGGACTCGAGCAGCGGGATGACCTCACGGGCGAACTTGGAGCAGTAGGGGCACTGGTAGTCCGCCCAGTAGTCGACGGTCACCTTCGCGTCCGCGAGCCCGAGCCGGGCGCCCTCGGACGGGAGTGCGGCTCCGGCGGAGGGAACGGCAGTCGGAACGGTGCCGGGCGTGACGGTGGGATCAACGGTCGCGACGGAATCGGTGGGACCCGCGGGTGCCGTTGCCCGGCCGATCGCAAGACCGCCTCCGAACGCAAGCACGACGGCCAGCGCCACTGAGCCGTACGCGGCGATGCGGTTCTGGCGCCGCCTCGTATCCGGACTGTCGTGGGCATCGGGGGCGCCGCCGGACGCCGAGACCGGGGAGGCCGGCGTGACCGGGGCGACCGGGACGGGGTCCACCGGGGGCTCGACGGGATCCACCGGAGGCTCGACGCGGGCCGTGGGATCGGTGTCAGGGTTGTTGGTGGGATCAGGGCTGGAGTCGTTCACGGAGCCATGGTAGGGCGGGTCGGCCAAGAGGGCACGGCACGTGACCGCGAGCGCACACCACCCACCACCACGCTGCAACCTTGGCGCGCCAGTTCCTCCGGTACACTCCACGCGTTCCAAATTAGCGACACGTCCCAACGAGATGGTGATGCCCATGAAGATCGGCGTCGCCAGGGAGACCGCGGCCGGAGAACGGCGCGTCGCCCTGGTGCCCGATGCGCTCGGCAAGCTGACGGCGGCCGGGCTCGAGATCCTCGTCGAAACCGGTGCCGGTGCCGGTGCCGCGATCCCCGACCAGGCGTTCACGGACGCTGGCGCGCGGATCGTGGATACCGACCAGCTGTACGCGCAGGCCGAGGTCATCCTCCGTGTCCAGAAGCCGGCAGCCGCGGAAGCCGCGAGGCTGCGCTCCGGCCAGGCCGTCGTGGGCCTGCTGCAGCCGCTGCTGGACCCGGCGCTGGCACAGACGCTGGCCTCCGCGGGCGTCACCGCGATCAGCCTGGACGCCATTCCCCGGACCCTGTCCCGGGCCCAGACGATGGATGCTCTCTCCTCGCAGGCGAACGTTGGCGGCTACAAGGCCGTCCTCATCGCGGCCAACGCCTTCGGGCGCTACTTCCCCCTGCTGACGACCGCCGCCGGCACCGCCAAGCCCGCGAACGTCCTGGTCCTCGGGATCGGCGTCGCGGGGCTCCAGGCGATCGGCACGGCGCGCCGCCTCGGCGCGGTCGTCTCCGCGTACGACGTGCGCCCGGAGACCGCGGAGCAGGCCCAGAGCCTGGGGGCGAAGTTCGTCACGCTCACGACCGCCATCGATGCCACGGGCGCCGGCGGCTATGCCCGGGAGCTCACCCCCGAGGAACGGGCCGCCCAACAGGCGGAGCTCAACGAGGTGATCGCCAACCAGGACGTCGTGATCACCACGGCCCAGGTCCCCGGCCGCAAGCCCCCGGTGCTCGTCACCGCGGACGCCGTGCGTGCGATGCGCTCCGGGTCGGTGATCGTGGACATGGCGGCAAGCGCGCTCGGCGGCAACTGCGACCTGTCCGTGGCAGGCGAGACCGTGGTCACGGACAACGGCGTCACCATCGTCGCACTGGAGAACCTGCCGGCCTCGATGCCGACGTCCGCCTCGCAGTTCTACGCCCGCAACATCTCGTCCCTGCTGTTGAACATGGTCAAGGACGGTGCCCTCAACCTCGATTTCGAGGAGGAGGTCACCAGGGCCACCGTCATCACCCACGGCGGAGCGGTCGTCTCCGAGGCCGTCCTGAAGCTGCTGACGCCCGCCGGAGACAGCGCATGAACATCGACCTCGCGTTCACGATCTTCGTGCTCGCGATCCTGTGCGGGGTCGCGGTCATCTCGAAGGTCCCGGCGACACTCCACACGCCCCTGATGTCGGGCGCCAACTCGATCCACGGGATCGTGCTCGTGGGCGCCATGATCATCGCGGTCACGGCCAACGACCCCGTCGCGTACATCCTGTCATTCCTGGCTGTCGCGTTCGCATCGCTCAACGTCGTTGGTGGCTACGTCGTCACCGACCGGATGCTCCAGATGTTCCGGCGCAAGCCGGCGGCGCCCAAGGCCGAGAAAGCGGACGGGCAGCCGTGAACGCGGACGTCGTCGATCCCATCGTCCGCCTCATCTGGCTCGCCAGTGCGGTGGCGTTCGTGATCGGCCTCAGCCGCATGAACTCCCCCGCCACCGCGCGCCAGGGCAACCTGATCTCCGCGGGTGGCATGACGCTGGCCATCGGGGCCACGGCGGCCTGGCTGCTGCTGCTGCCCCCAACGGGGTCGTTCAACCCCATCGGCTGGGTCATCATCCTCGTCGGTATTGCCGTCGGCGGCGGGTACGGCCTCTACTCGGCCCGCACCGTGAAGATGACGGCGATGCCCCAGCTGGTGTCGCTGTTCAACGCGGTGGGCGGCGGCGCGGCGGCCCTCATCGCCATCGACGAGTACCTGGGTCATGCGGGCGCCCCGGGCCTCCAGGACAACGTCGCCACGGTGCTGGACATCGTGATCGGCTCCGTCACCTTCACCGGCTCGCTCATCGCGTCCGGGAAGCTGATGGGCCTCCGGATCACCCCGTCGCGACCCGTGATGATCCCGGGCGGCCGGCTCGTGACGGCGGCGCTCGCGCTGATCGTGGTCGCAGGCTCCCTCTACCTGTGGTCCGGCAACTACAGCCTGGCGGTGATGGGGGCGATCCTGGCAGCCTCCCTGGTCTTCGGGATCACGATGACGCTGCCCATCGGCGGCGCCGACATGCCCGTCGTCATCAGCCTGCTCAACTCGTTCACGGGCACGGCGGTCGCGATGGCCGGCTTCGTCCTGAACAACCCGCTCCTGATCATCGCCGGGGCCCTCGTGGGCGCATCCGGCGCGATCCTCACCAAGCTCATGGCCGATGCGATGAACCGGTCCGTCCTGAACATCATGCTCGGCGGGTTCGGCGGCGGTGAGGGCGCGGTCGGGGCAGCGGTGGCCGGCGGCGGCTCGGTCCGCGAGGTCTCCATGGACGACGCCGCGATCCAGCTGGCGTACGCCTCCTCGGTCATCGTGGTGCCGGGCTACGGCCTGGCGGTCGCGCAGGCCCAGCATGGCGTCCGCGAGCTGGCCGAGATCCTCGAGAGTCGCGGCGTGGACGTGAAGTACGCGATCCACCCGGTGGCCGGCCGCATGCCGGGCCACATGAACGTGCTCCTGGCGGAGGCCAACGTCCCCTATCCCCAGCTCAAGGAGATGGAGGACATCAACCCCGAGTTCGACCGCTGCGACGTGGCGCTGGTCATCGGCGCGAACGACGTGACGAACCCGGCGGCGCGCCGCCCGGGCTCGCCGGTGTCGGGCATGCCGATCCTGGACGTAGACCATGCGAAGAACATCATCGTGATGAAGCGCTCGATGGGTCGCGGCTACGCCGGGCATCGACAACGAGCTGTACACGAACCCCAAGACGGGAATGCTGTTCGCCGACGCGAAGGCCGGCCTGTCGGAGCTGATCAGCGCGGTCAAGGCGCTGTAGGACCCGCCGCTCACGCGCACATGGAGCGGCACCGACGGTGACGCCAGGTGCGTTCGACTTCGGACAGGTCCAGGGGCGACGCCCGGGGCGCGTGCCCGACCCGGCACCCGTTTTCGGGGGCCCGGCTGCTGCCGCTCCTGTCAGATACCAGCGGAGCTGGTGGTCGGCAAGGTTCGGACAGCTCCGGGGGGCGCACACTCCCCGCGATCCCGACGTGAGCACGGGGACGGCGGCAGCAGCCCGGTCCCGGTCGGATCGCCGCCTCAACACGGACCAACACCAACCAGACCTGGTAGGTGGCAGGGAATCCGGCCTCCGTTGTCCGCCTGCACCAGCGGCGCTGGAACGTGGCAGAACCCCCGGGGGTCGGGGAGCCTTCACCTGGACGCGACGCGCGAGCGGGCCGCGGGACCTACCCTTGGGCCATGCCCCGCAAGCCCCGCCGAACCGCCGCGACCGCCGAAGCCGCGAAAGCCGCCGCCTGGCCGCGCCCGGCCAAGGTCGCCTTCATCGGGTCGCACGGGATCCGCAAGACATCGGCGCTGCTGGCGTTCGCGGCCGAGGTCCAGCGGGCCGGCCGGTCCGTGGAGCTGGGCCGCGAGGTCGTGCGCGACAACCCGCTGGGCATCAACGAGGGCGCCACCGGAGAGGCGCAGCTGTGGGTCCTGGTCTCGCAGATCCGCCAGGAGCTGGAGCTGGCCCCCAAGGCGGACGTCCTCGCGACGGACCGCGGCGTCATGGACAACTACGCCTACTACCTGCGGGCCTGCGGCGGGACGGACGCCTTCGACGCGGAGCCCCTGATCCGCCGCTGGTCGCTGACCTACGACCTGGTCGTGCGCCTGCTGCCGGATGTCGCGCTCCAGGCAGACGGCGTGCGCTCCACCAGCGACGCGTTCCGCGACGAGATCGAGGCAATCCTCGACCGGGTCCTGCCGGATCTGGTCCCGGAGGGTCGCCTCGTCACCCTCCGGGCCTCGGCAATTACCAGCCGCTTCGACTGGTTCGGGGTGCTGGAACGCCTGGCCACGGGCATCGGCGCGACCGTGGCCGCACCCGACCTCTGGCGCTGAGCCCGCGGGACTACCAGCCCTCGGCCGGCACCTGCCGGGTCCGGACCAGCAGCGTCGCCGAGATGAGCGCGCCAGTCACGGGGTCGACCGCCACCTTGAGCTCGAGGGGTCCCCGCTCGCTCCCGATCTCATATGTGGACGATACCCGTCCATCCCCCTCGATCGGGAGGCCCAGTCGCATCGCCCCGAATCGCGCACCGCCGGCACGCAGGGAACGCAGCACCGCACCTGCGTCCACCTTCCCGCCCACCGGCAGGTCCACGGGCCAGGCCGGGGTCGGCTCTGCGGCACATGCCAGGAGCCGCTCCGCCGCGTCCCGGAGAACCGGCGACGGGTCCCCCACCGCTCGGAGCGCCAGCTGCTGGAGGCGTGGCTCCCGCTCGGGCGTCACGAGGATCGAGAGGCGGAGCCAGCCACGCTCGCCGCGCAGCCACCACGTGAGGTCCGCGGGGGAGTCTGAGTGGTCCGGTCGGGCTGAGTCCTGGTGGAACGGACCCAGCTCATCGGCGATCTTCTCCGCCGCTGACCGCCGCACGTCCCGCGGCTCGTCGAGGTCCATGTTCATGGCGAACGTCGCGTCCGCCACGCCGTCATTCCAGTCCCGAAGCAGCCCTTCGACCAGTGGCCGGAACGCCTCCACCGCCGGCGCCGGGACCACGCGCCGCCGCGGCGCCACGTCCGCACGGACGAGCATCGCGAGCATCTCGGCCACGACCGGCCGGACCGGCGCATACCTGACGTTCCCCAGGCCGATGACCCCGAGCCCGGTTCCCGGGTGCCAGGCCATGTGAGAGCCGAAGCCCGGGTACCCGCCGGCGTGGCTCACGGTGGTCCCCAGATCCAGGTCCTGGAGGACGAACAGCCCGAACCCATACCCACCTGATTCGATTGCCGGCTCGGCGTCGGGGGCGTGGGCAGGGACCTCATGGCCGAACGCGCGCTGGACCTGTTGCATCTCGCGACGCGTGGCGCGGCGGAGCGGGTGGCCGTCCTCCGGGTCATCGCGCGCGGGGAATGCGTCCATGAACCCGGCCACCCACCGAGCGAGATCCTCCACGCACGAGTACACGCCACCCATGGCGGCCAGTGCGCCGTAGCCATCCGTGCCCTCGCGCACCAGGATCTCCCCGCGCCGGACGTAGCCGTGCACCAGGCGCTCCTCGGGGACGTCCTCCGCCAGGTACCCGGTCGCGTTCATCCCCAGCGGCGCCAGGATCCGGTCCCGGACGACCTCCCGGTACTCGGCCCCGGCGACGTTCGTGATGACCCGGCCGAGGATGCCGTAGCCCAGGTTGGAGTAGTCGAAGACGGTCCCCGGCGGCCACGCGAAGGACGGTCCCGACGCGAGCAGCTCCGCGAAACGGTCCAGGGGCAGCCCCTGCTGGCGATCGCCCCACGGATCGTCCGTCGCGAGCCCGGCCGACATCGTCAGCAGCTGGCGGACCGTCACCGGGGCGCTGTCGGCCGTGGGGAGTCGCCAGCCGGCCAGCTCCGGGACGTACGTCGAAACGGGCTCGTCCAGGCGCAGGCGCCCTTCGTCCCGCAGAAGCAGCACCGTGGATGCCGTGAAGGACTTGGTCATCGACGCGATGCGGAACACGGACCCCGCGTCCGGGCGCCGCTCCTCGCCGTGGCGGATCGAGCCCGCGCCGCTCGAGTGGATCAGCTCGCCGTCCCGAACCACGCCCCAGGCGACGCCGGGGACGCGTGCCTCGTCCCGGAGGCTGGTGAACCGGGCGTCGAGGGAGTTGAGGGCGGCGTCCAAGGTCGGCATGGGGCCATGATGCCGGGCCCGGGCGCCGTCGTCAGGTCGGGTCTGTGAGCGCCAGCCGGATCCGCTTGTTGATGCGGCCCTTGGACTCGTAGCCGGTGACGCGGATGCCGCCCACCTCACGGGTGTTCGCGACGTGCGTGCCGCCGTCCGCCTGGAGGTCCAGGCCCACGATCTCGATGGTCCGGATCTGCTCGATCCCAGGCGGCAGCAGGCCGCGCGGAGCTCGAACCGGCGCCCCGCCGCCTAGCCGATCGCCGCCCGCAGGATCGCCTCGAGCGACCGATCGATGTCGGCCTCGGTCGTGGACCAGTTGCTGACCGAGACCCGCATCGCGGCCATTCCGTGCCAGGTGGTCCCCGACAGCCAGCAGGTGCCGTCCTCCTGGACCCGCCCGATGACCTCGCGGGTGCGATCGTCCGCGCTGAGGCCGTCGCGCTCCGTGAACCGCACCAGCACCTGGTTGAGGACCACGTCGTTGAGAACCTCGAGGCCGGCGTCGCCCGCTGCCGCGCGGAGCCCGTCTGCCATCCGGGCCGCCAGCGCCTGGTGCCCGGCGATCAGCGCCGCGACGCCATCCCTTCCGAGCGAGCGCAGCGCGGCCCAGGAGGCAAAGCCGCGGGCCCGCCGCGAGTACTCCGGAACCCAGCGGAACTCGTCGCGCTCCTTGTCGCCGTACACGATGTACGCGCCACTCTGCGGCGACAGCGCGGCCGCGTGTGCCTCGGCATCACGGACGAAGGCGAAGCCGCAGTCGTACGGGACGTTGAGCCACTTGTGGCCGTCGGTGGCCCACGAGTCGGCGCCCTCGACGCCGTCCACGAGGTGGCTGAGGCCCGGAGCCGCCGCCGCCCACAGGCCGAACGCGCCGTCGACATGGATCCAGGCGTCCGGGCGTCGGGCACGCACGAGCTCGATGGCCGGGCCGAGCGGGTCGAACGCGCCCGTGTTCACGTTGCCGGCCTGGAGGCACACGATGAGCGGGCGGTCGCCGTCGGGCAGTGCCGCCCCGAGGGAGTCGAGCCGCATCCGTCCCTGCTCGTCGGTCGCCACCTGCGTCGCGCGGTCACGGCCGAGCCCCAGGTACTGGAGCGCCGTCGGGATGGTGGCGTGCACCTCCGCTCCCACAACGACATCGATCGCGGGCGAGCCAGCGAGCCCGTCCGCCTCCACGTCCCAGCCGCGATTCGCCAGCACTCGATGGCGAGCGGCAGCCAGACAGGTCACGTGCGCCATCTGGCAGCCGGTCGTGAGCCCGAACGAGGTCCCGGACGGCAGGCCGAGCAGGTCGAGCAGCCAGGAGCCCACGACCTCCTCCGCCACCGATGCCGACGGCCCGGTCGCGTAGATCCCGGCGTTCTGGTCCCAGGTGCTGGTCAGCCAGTCCGCAGCGAGCGCGGCCGGCAGCGATCCGCCGATCACGAACCCGAAGTACCGCGGCCCGGCGATCCCGATGACACCAGGCTCGGCGTCGCGGGCCAGGCGCTCGACCACGGCGAGGGGCGCGTCTCCTTCGGCCGGGAGCGGCCCACCGAGTGCGGCGAGGAGCTCGGAGCGCGTGGCCGTGGCACGGACGGGCCGCTCGCCCACCGTGTCAAGAAACGAAGCCGCGAGCTCCGCGGTCCGGGCGAGGAGCGCGGCGGGGTCGGCGGCGGTGCCGAGCGGCGGGGTCGTCTGGGTGGGAGCGGGACGCATGGGCCTCCTCTGGCTGATGACGCTGGTGCGGCCTCCAGCATCCCGTGTCTGGCCCGCCTTGTCGAGCGTCGCCGGGGTCCCACTGGGCAGACCGCGTCCCGGGAGGCATCGATGACACCACCGACCATCCTGGTCATCGGCACGCTGGACACAAGGCCACCGTCTCGCTGTGGCAAAGGAGTAGGTCAACCGCGAGGTTGACGACTATTCGCCCACCACCGCGATGCGGATGCGCTTGTTGATCCGGCCCTTCGACTCGTAGCCCTGGACGCGGATCTGCCCGACCTCACGGGTGTTCGCGACGTGCGTGCCGCCGTCCGCCTGGAGGTCCAGGCCCACGATCTCGATGGTCCGGATCTGCTCGATCCCCTCGGGCAGCAGGTTGACCTTGGTGCGAATGAGATCCGGGATGGCGAACGCCTCCTCGCGCGGCAGGACATTGACCCGCACGTCACGCTGGGACGCCAGCTCCGCGTTGACCTTCGCCTCGATCTCGCCCACCAGGTCGCCCGACATCGTCTCGAACTCGAAGTCCATGCGCCCGGTCCCGGGCTCCATGTTGCCGCCGGTGACCAGGGCGCCGTAGTCCCGCCACACGACGCCGCACAGGGCGTGGAGCGCCGTGTGGGTGCGCATCAGTGCGTACCGGCGCGCCCACTCCAGGTCCACCTCCACCGCATCGCCCGGGCGTGGCAGCTCGCCGTCCTCCGGGGCCTCCAGCTCGTGGACGATCTCACCGCCCACTCGGCGGGCCGCCCGCACGGTCCACGTCCGCCCGTCCGCCGCCCGCAGGATCGCCCCGCGGTCCGACGGCTGACCGCCGCCGCCCGGGTAGAACAGCGTCGTGTCGAGCACGACGAGGGGCGGCCCGTCCACCACGGACACGTCCAGCACCCGCGCCCCGAGAGAGCGCGCGTACGCGTCCCGGTAGCAGACCTCGTCGACGCGTGGCGTCATCGCGCGGCCACCGGGATCACGCGGGTCAGCCGCCGACCTTGAGGGTGCCGACCATGTTGGGGTGCACGGTGCAGATGAACGGGTAGGTTCCCGCCGCCAGCGCCTGCACCTGGTAGTCCATCTGGGCAGGCCCGTTGAAGATCTCGCCCTTGAAGACCGACATGCCCATCGGGTCCTTGATCTCGACGTTGTGCGGGATCCCTGCGTCCTTGTTGTCGAACCGGATGACGAATGGCGTGTCCGCGGGTGCGCTGACCTCGCTCTGCTCGAAGGCGATGCCCAACGCCGAGATCGCGATTGCATCGCCCGCAGGCGCCGTCTCGCCACCGGGCACCGCGGTGGGCTCCGATGGGCCGCTGCTCGGGGCAACCGAACCGTCGCCGGAGGGCGCGGGCGTGACGGCGGGGGCCTCGGTGGGCGGCGCGTAGGTCCAGCCGGGCGCCTCGGACGCGGCACAGGCGCCGGCGGTCAGGGCGATGGCGAGCAGGGCGATGGCGAGCAGCGGGCGACGCATGGAGACCTCGGGTGCGGGCAGCGTGGAACCCGGCGAATCTACCGAATGCCGGGCGGATGCGCCGCCGATGGCCCATCCTGGGCCGAAACGGGCCGCGTCAGGGCCGAAACGGGCCGCGTCACCGGCCGCGAGGGGCTCCTGCGCCGTCCTCGAGACCCAGCCGGATTGACACTGCCGCCGCCTCCACCCGCCCGGACACACCCAGCTTGGCCAGGATGTTGCCGACGTGGACGCCGACGGTCTTCTGGCTGATGAACAGCCGATCACCGATCTCACGGTTGGTGCGACCCTGCGCGATGAGCGCGAGGACCTCCTGCTCGCGCTTCGACAGGCCGAAGGTGTCGCCTCCCGCGCCGGCCGGGCGCGCGACGATCGCGGCGGGCCCCGGGGCTGTGGCGCCGGACACCGGCCTCGGCGTCACGGCCGGCCCGGACGATGCAGGGGCGGGCTCGTTCAGGAGCACGTCCACCTCGGGCGGGAGCGTGATCAACGCCCGGCCGGCGAGCTCCCGCAGGCGGCGGAGCAGCGGCCGAGCACGCAGGGCCATCGCGAGGCTCACCGCGGCCAGGAGCGGCTCGCGCGCGTCGGCGCGCACCACGCGGGCGTCCGTCCGATCCCGCGCGCCGCCGGGTCCGGGGATTGCCCCGCCCAGGATCGCTTCCGCCTGGTGCCAGCGGGCGCGCGCCTCACGATATGGATCGCCAAGGTCGTGCACCTGCGCCGCGAGCTCCGCCCAGCGCGTCGGATCGTCCCGGCCCCTGAGCCGGGCGTGGAAGGCACCGGCCGTTGCCAGGCTGGCCTCGGGTTCGCGTGCCGCTGCCCCGCCGTCCTTCGCGCGTCCCCGCGCAACCGCGGCCTCGGCGTCGGCAAGGATGCGGTTCGCGCGCTCCCGCGACGCGGCGACGTCCCCGATCCGGCGCCTCTCGAGGGCCTCTGCGACGATCACCGACTCCACCTCCAGGGCCGTGGCAGCCATCCGTGCCACCAGCACCCAGTCCTCCGAGCCGCGCAGCCTGGCCCAGCCGCGCTCCGCAGCACGTCGGGCATCTGCCAGGTCGCCGCTCCACATCGCGTAGGACGCGGTGGCCTGGTAGGCCGGCACGGCGAACTGCAGGTCGCCACCGGTCTCCAGCTCCACGAGGATCCTGCCCAGCAGGCGCCCCGCCTCCTCGCCCGCCTCCGATTCGATCTCCACGATGACGAGATTGAGGATCGCGTTGACGAACGGGATCCCCGCGGGGCTCCAGTCCAGCGCCCGCATGCTCAGCTCCCGCGCCTCGGCCCAGCGCCCCACGTCCACGAGGATCCCGGCGATATTGCCGCCCATCAGGTTCCCGTAGACCGCGCCCAGATCGTCGGCGCGTGCTTCAGCCATGCCCCGGAACGCCTCCTCGATCGCCTCGGCCGGCCGGCCCAGCAACTCCAGGACGACCGCCATGTTGGCACCGGCGCGCCACCACTCCTCCACCAGGCCAAGCGCCCGTGCCCGCCGCGCGGCGTCGCGCAGGAGCGGGACGGCGGCCTCGGGATCGTCCCCCCAGCCGCGAACCACCGCCAGCGTCGTCGTCGCGTGGATCGCCTCGGGCTCCGCTTCGTCGCCGATCTCGGCCGCGATCTCCAGGGCATCTGTGGCCGCGCGCTCCGCGTCCCGGAACGCACCCGCGATCATCCGCTCCTGGGCGAGCAGCGCCAGGATCCGGACGCGTTCGATCGAGGCGCCCGGCGGAGCGGTATCGGCGGCCCGTCGGAGCGCTGCCGTCGCCCCCGGGGCATCGCCCGCGGCCAGGCGGTACCGGCCCAGGCGTCCCTCCAGCACCGCGTGCGCCAGGCGGTTCCGTCGATCCCCAAGAGCCGCCAGGGCACTCTCCGCGTAGGCAACCGCCCGGCCCGGGCGCTGGGACGCGAAGGCAGCCTCCGCTGCCAGCTGGGCGAGTTCCGCCACGGCTGAGACACCCGGCTCGGCCCAGGCCTCGCCCTCGCCACTCTCCTCAGTGTCGGATGCGGTTGGGGCTGGGTGGTGGGTCGGACTGGGCGCCGGGGCAGGCAGCTCGAGCGCCATCTCGAACGCGGCGAGGGCGTCCTGTGGTGCCGTCATGAGGCTTGCCCGGCGACCGGCCTCGATCGCGGCCTCGCGCGCCTCGACGGTCTGGAACGCGGCACGCCAGTGCACGGCGGCCACGACCGGAACGTCTGCGAACGACCGAGCGAGCGCCGTGCGGTAGCGGGACATGTGCGTCGGCAGGAGGTCCGCCACCACCGCACGCGCAATCAGCTCGTGACGGATCTGGAGCCACTCGCCGTCCTCGGCCGTGGCAAAGCCATGCTCCAGCGCCTCCGCGAGCCCCGCGGCGAGATCTGCGTCCAGGTGCGCCGAGCTCCTTCTGGGCCGGGTGGCGGAACGTGGCGGCAGCGTGCCGGACCCGTCCCCGCTCTCCGCCGCGAGCAGCTCCTCATAGACCGCGGATGCCCGGGCGAGACGCTCGTGATCCATCGGCCGCTCGGCGGGCGCCAGCAGCCGCAGGACACGGCGGCACTCCGGGGAGCGACGAGTGAGGCGGGCGGCGACCAGGTCCGCAAGCGACCCCGTCAGCGAGGTATTGCGGAGCTCGCGGCGGGCGGCGACCAGCTCCTCCACCACGAGCGGCGACCCTGCGGAACGCTCCGCCATCAGGACCACGATGGAGGCGGAGGGGCGTTCCCCCTCGATCCCCTCGATGAGACCGGCGATCTCACGCCGGGCGAGCGGAGCCAGCTCCACTCGGACCGGCGGTCGGAGGCCGGCCTGGATGATGGCGAGGTTCTCGCGGAGCGGGTGTTCCCGGGTGAGGCGGTCAGGCTGGTAGCTCAGCACGAGGGCGATCCGCTCCTCCCGGGCAATCCGGGCGACGAACGTCGCGAACGCGCCGGTCGCGGCATCGGCAGCGTGGAGGTCCTCGAGGACCAGGACCAGGGGGCGCTCGGCGGCAACCCGGCCGAGCCAACGGAGCAGCCCTTCCAGGGCACGCGGCTGTCGGTGCTCCGGGTCCTCGAGCGCGCTGGAGCGCGGGGCCGGTACCCCGGCGGCGAGCGCTGCCATGCCCGGCAAACCCCCAACGATCAGCCGTGCGTCCCGCCGCAGCAGGGCCTGCAGCTCCTCTGTCGGCCGCTGCGGGATGACGGGGGCCAGCGCTTCCAGGACGGCTGCCCAGGGCGGGTCAGCCGGTCCGTACGAGCGACCGCGGAGGACCAGGGGAGCGGCGGGGCCCGCGGCAGCCCGCGCAAGCGCCTCGTCCACGAGCCGGGTGGCGCCCATCCCGGCACCGCCGGCGATCAGCACGGTGGTGGCGGCACCCGACGCCGCGGCTGCCAGGGCCGCATCGAGATGCGCGAGCTCGTGCTCGCGCCCGATGAATCGGCGGCTGACCACTCTCCCCGGCATCTCCGCATTGTAGGCGGCTGGCTCATTCGGCCCGTGGGAGCCCAGCCCGGAACTCGCGAGTGCGGGCACGGGCGGTACGCTGCCCGCGTGAACGACCGCCGCCCGCCCCACCCGGCCAACGACCTCAACGAGCTCTCTGGCGAGGAGTGGCTGTACTTCACCAAGTCGGTCTGGACCACCGCGTACCCGTCCGAGCTGGGGCACGCTCGGCGCCGGGTCCACGGGGCGAACAAGCCGCCGCGGCTGATGGCGCGGCTCATCGAGTTCTTCACCAAGAGCGGCGAGCTGGTCCTGGACCCTTTCGCCGGCGTGGGAGGCACCCTGCTCGGGGCTGCCATCGCCCGGGGCCCGCGCCGCGCCCTCGGGATCGAGCTGGACGAGCGCTGGTCGACGGTCTACGCGGAGACCGTCGCAGCCCTGGGGGCCGAGCGCGACGGAGCCGGCCCGCGCCTGGTGGACCTCGGTCAGAACGACCCCGGCGGCGAGCGAGGCTTCGACCCGTCCGGGCTGGAGATGCGGCGGGGCGATGCGCGCGTGATCCTCCCCACGCTGCCGGCCGAATCGGTTGACTTCGTGGCGACGGACCCGCCGTACAACGTCCAGCTGCCGATGACGATGGCCGGTGGCCGCCTGGCCGAGGCGCACGCGAACCGGCGCACGGACTACGCGATGATCTCGGACGCGGCGGGTGATCTCGCCAACCTGCCGGACTACCCTGCCTTCCTCGATGCGATGGGCGAGGTGCTGGGCGAGGTTCACCGCGTCCTCCGGCCCGGCCGGTACGCCGTCCTGATCGTCCGCGATGCCTACCAGGGGGGGCGATACCTGTTCACCGCTGCCGATCTCGCCGCCCGGGCGGACGCCGCCGGGCTGGTGCCCAAGGGCGACATTGCCTGGTACCAGGCCGGTACGCGGCTGCGGCCGTACGGGTATCCGCGCTCGTTCGTGCCAAACATCGCGCACCAGCACATCGTGGTGCTACGGAAACCACCGGCGGTCCGGAGCGCGGCACGGCGGCCGAAGTCGGGCTGACCGGGACGACGGGCGGTGCGGCGGCCGCTACGCGTCGCCGAACTGGTTGCGGTGCTCCGTGTAGGCACGCATCACGTCCTCGAACCCGCCGGTGACCGGGCCGTCGTCACCCGACGTCCAGGTGTCCGTGCGCGAGCTCGACGAGTCGACCACCACGTCGCCCAGCGTCATCTTGTGCAGCCAGCCCTGGCTCCCGTCAGGGCAGAGGACGCGCCAGTAGGTGCCACGCTTCTCCATCAGGACAACTTCGTCGCCTTCGTCGAGCACGCCGATCTCCACGCCGCGAACCTCGTCCGGGGCCGACAGGAGGCTGACCATGCGATAGCGAACGAGCCGGCGCTCGAGGCCGGAGACGGCTGCGTTCGACTCGCCTTCGAACGTGAGATGGACCGTCGTGGACACGCTCCGCAGCGGGTCTGCCTTGCGGGCTTCGAGCAGCGAGGGTCGCCGCCAGCGCGGGAGGTCCGCTTCGACATCTCCGGCTCCGGGGACGACCGCGACGGCAGCCTGGACGGCGGAGGCTGCGGCCGCGGCACCCGCGACGGACATCGCGGGCACCAGTCCCGAGCTTGCGAAGAGGTTGCTGCCCTTCGCAGCGGCGGCACCGAGGACCTCATCGGGCGCCGTGGGCTCCTGGTCGCGGCGTCGCTTCCCGAAGGTGAGGAATGCCATGGCCATCGCCACGCCGCCGGTGGTGACCAGGATCGTGGGCATCACGCGCGTGAGCGTCGCGCCCAGGGACGAGCCGTCCGAACCGCCGGACAGGGACGCCTGGGCGCCGCCATCCGGGCTGGATGTGCCGCCGCCGGGACCCGAGGAGCCGCCGCCGGGACCCGTGGAGCCGCCGCCGGTCGTCCCGAGGGGAACGACGATCGCAAGGCCGGGCTCATCGGTCGGTGACGGGCTGGCGTGCTCGCCCGGCGTGTCGGCGCCGGGCGCGGAGGCCGCGCCGGAGGCTCCTTCGCTCGATTCGGTGCCGGGTAGCGGCCGTGCCGGTGGCTGACGCGGCCGGCGTCGGCGTGACGGTCGGTCCGGGTGTCGCGCCAGCGCCCGGGGTCGGCGTGGGCGTGGGTGTCAGTCGCGGCGTGGGCGTCGCCCAGCGCGGGGGGTCGCCGTCGGTCGCGGCGTGGGTGTCGCTGTCGATCGCGGCGTGGGTGTCGCCGTCGGTCGCGGAGTCGGAGTGGGCGTGGGTCGGGGCGTCGCTGTCGGTCGCGGCGTGGGTGTCGCAGTCGGGCGCGGCGTGGGCGTCGGAACCGGGCGCGGCGTTGGCGTCGCCGTCGGGCGGGGCGTCGGCGTCGGAGCCGGGTTGATCGTGACCGTCGGACCCGTGACGGAGTCCGTGAACTTCTCGCGGTCGGCGGCCTCGAACACCGGGGTCCAGCTGCCGACGGGAAGGGCGCTCGACGCCTCGTAGCGCACCCCCTTCTTCCAGCTCTCGGACGTCGTCCCGGCCTTCATGGCCAGGGTGGAACCAGCGACCACGACGCGGACGTAGTCAGGTGCCGATCCCTCACGATTCCGGTACGTCACCGCGAAGGTGACAACGGTCCCAACCGTGGCGGTCCTGGGCGTCGCGGCGGGATCGGACAGGCTGGTCGGACCGGTGACGGCGACGGCCGGCAGGACGGTTGTCGCTACGAGAATCAGCGCCGCCAGGACGGCGCGCAGGGAGGCCCGGCCGGGAACGGCCGCGATCGTTGCGATGCGCCTCGAGATCGTGAGCACGTGGGCTTCCGCCTCCTCCACTCCCCGACAGCAGGCCGGGTACGGGATCTGCAACGGAGCATCGCGAGGCGCGAGACGGCTCGCAATGGTACGGGGGTCCGGGTCGAGGGGGCTCTCCGGCCGCCGGGAGTCCCGGTCGACACTTCATGGTGCGACGTCGCACCAGTCGCTGTCGGGAACGGTGGAGTGCGGAGCGGAGATGCGGACCCAAGCGTCCTCCTACGTAGCCCGAATCGGCCACGGCCCGCGGGCGAGCGAAGGCTCAGAATGACGAGATGCAGGTCATCGCTGCCTCCAACCCGACTACCCGCGCCGATCGCATTGCCCTGGTCCGCTCGGCCCTGGCCTCCGCGTTGCTCGTGCTCGCCGCCATCGCCGTCGCGTGGCTCTGCCTTGGCACCCCGCTGCTCACCGGCTTCATCCCGGCCGGGCGGCCGTCGATGGCGGAAACCGCCGCCGGGATCATCGCGTGGGGCTTGGCGATCCTCGTGCCGGCCGGGCTCGCCATCATCGGGATCGCGTGGATCGCGGCAACGCTTGAGACGGCAAGAAGCCTGCGGCCGCGGACGATGGCGCCGCGGCTGGCTGGAGCCCTTGGGCCCGATCATCTCGCGGCCACCAACCTCGTCCTGCCCGGCGGCCGCCGGATCCACGAGCTGGTCCTGGGTCCGTTCGGTCTCGTCGTCCTGGGGGACAGCCCGCCTCCGGCCTTCAGCCGGCACGTGGGCTCCACGTGGGAGCTCCGCGGCGAGCGGGGTCGATGGATCCCGATCGAGGCGCCGCTCGACCGAGCGTCCCGCGATGCGGAGCGCGTCCGCGGCTGGCTGGCTACCGAGGACCGGGACTTCCTGGTCCGGGTCTATGCGGTCATCGTGACCGACGACGCCCGGGTGGAACGGACGCCGAGCTGCGCCGTCGTGGCGCCGAGCGACCTCGCCGCCTGGCTGGAGGCCCTCCCCGTGCAGCGCGGGCTCACCCCGGACCGCCGTGAGCGCCTCGTGGAGCTGGTCCGGTCCGTCGCCGTCCGGCGCTGACGCCGCGCCCTCACTCGACGGCCGGTGGCGAGGAGACGCTGACAGAGTGGTAGGGGAGCCAGGACTCGAACCTGGAACCGGCGGGATATAAGCCCGCTGCTCTAACCGATTGAGCTACTCCCCCGAGAACTCGGTGACTGCCCAGGCGCGGGCAGACGGCGGGCTCAGCCGCCAGGCGCGGTTCCGCCGCCGTCCTTTGGGCGACCCAGGGGAACCTTGATCCTGAACGGTCGCCCGCGCAACATCAGCAACCCCTTCCGTGGGGCCGGCTCGGGTTCGGAGGCTGCGGCCCCCTGATATGGACGCCCGGCGAGCTGGGTCACCAGTTCGAGCTCCTCGCCGGTGAGCTCTGCCTCGATCGGGAGATCGTCCGGGTCGAACGGCCTCTCGACCGGCTTCGCGGGCACCACTGGCGGGCGCGCGTAGGCCGGGGCTCCGATGAGCTTTGGCAGGGCCGAGTGTCCGAGATCTTCGTTCGCCACGGAGGTCCTCGAGCGCCAGGGGCTTCGGTCGGGCGACCGCGACGATGATAGCGGCGCTCCCACGTTTCGTGCCCGCCCTTGTCGTACTGCGGTTCACCCGCAGGCTCAGAAGGCGAACACTACGCGAGGAGCGGTTTGACGATCTCGTGGAGGACAACGAGCACGAGGTACGCGATCGGCACCGCCGCGAACAGGCCGAGCGCAAGGCTCCATGGCGTCCGCGTTGTGCGCACGGATCCGTTGCCAGCTGGCAACGGCACGACCAACCAGGTCACGACGGCGCCGACGACGATCACGGTCGCGACGTAGGCGGCCAGGAACCCGATCCGCAGGTCACCGCCGGGGAGGTCGATGCCCCGGTCCAGCGCCATGTCGTAGACAAGGAACGCGATGCCCAGCACGAGCGCGACGCTCAGGCTGCTGACGACGGCCCTGACGACGGGCCGCGGCGCGCGTCGGAACTGGCGCCACCGGACCTCGAAGAACCCCCGCCGTCGGGCCTCGGCCGGCGGCTTCCGGTCAGCGGAGGGGGCCGTCATCGCTGCCGAGAACCTCCAGGATGCGCCGGGGCGGGATGGTGTCCGGCGTGTGGTGCGCAAGCAGCTCCACGGTCTCGGCAAACCGGTCGAGCTCCGCCTCGGTGTTCCAGAAGCCCACCGAGATCCGCAGGGCGTCGATGGGCGGCAGGTCCCGGATGATCGCGAATGCGCGCGAGCCCAGCTCGGGCAGTGCGGCGGCGGCCGTCCAGCCATCGATACGGAACGTGACCAGCGTGCCGAGCGCCGATCGGGGTGACACCATCCGGACCCCAGGGATCGCGACCAGGCGCTCGTAGGCGGCGACGGCAAGGCGCGCGGCCCTCTCCTGGGCCCACGGCAGGCCGACGTACATGGACAGCCAGCCGAGGCTGCGGGCGAAGCCGGTCACCGACGGGCGGTGGAAGCCCGTGGCCTCGAACCGGCGGGCGCCGGGACGGAGGCTGCCGGTGGCAATGGCGGCGTAGGACAGGTACCCGGCCGAGGCCGGGGTCACGGAGTCCGCGAGCTCACGCCGGACCCAGAGCGCACCCATGCCCTCGGGCCCCAGGAGCCACTTCTGGCCCGGGACGGCGTAGGCGTCCACGTCCAGGTCCTCGAGCACGACCGGGATGGCGCCCGCGGACTGCGCGCCGTCGATGACGGTGATCGTGCCGGCGGCGCGGGCGAGGGCACCGATCGATGCGAGGGGCAGCACCGCGCCGGTCGTCCACAGCACGTGGCTGACGACGAGAGCCCGGGCCGGTCGCTCGAGAGCGCGGGCAAACCCGGCCAGGACGGCGTCGGCATCGCCGCCGTCCCCGACGTCCACCACCTCGATCTCGACGCCGAGGCGATCACGCAGCGCCCACATGGGCCCGAGGCCGCCCGGGTGCTCGTGGCTGGAGGTGACAACTCGATCGCCGGCCGCCCACGGCAGGGCCGAGATCGCCAGGTTCATGCCGTCCGTGGTGGAGTGCGTGAGCGCGATGTCCGACGGGTCCGCGACCAGCGCGGCGGCCACCCCGAAGCGCGCCTCATCCATCCGCTGGAGCACCTCCGGCCACAGATCCGGGTGGGCGCGCCCGATGGCCAGCTCCCGGGCGGACTGCTCGTCCATGGCCCTCTGGGTCTCGGCCGGCATCGGGCCACAGGTGCCTGCGTTGAGGTAGAGCCCTGCGGCGGTCGCGGGCAGGAGTGCGCGGACGGCCGCGACCTTCTCGGGTTCGGGCATGAAGGGTGACAGCACGCCCGTATCATATGGGCGGTACCGTTCACACCCTTCCCGCTCCCTGGAGGCCCTGTGGCCGGCTTCGCACGACCCGAACTCCTCGCCACCCCGGACTGGTTGGCCGAGAACCTCGACCGCCCGGATCTCCGCATCATCGACCTGCGGTGGCGGCCGGATTCATCGGCGGCAGGCGTCTACGCGGTCGGCCACATTCCGGGAGCGGTCCACATGGACTGGCGCACGGCCGTCACCGCCGCCGTCGAGGGCTCGGATGCCCTGCTCCTCGCCCCGCCGGACCGGATGGCCGATGTGATGTCGCGCGCGGGCGTGGGTGACGGCACCTCGGTCGTGCTCTACGACGACACCCTCTCGTACTTCGCCGCCCGCGTCTGGTGGAGCCTGCGCGCCTATGGCCACGAGGCCGCGCGGATCCTGGAGGGCGGCTATCCCGGCTGGCAGGACGGCGGCCAACCGGTGGCCAGCGGGGAGGTCCAGGTGGCGCCGCGGACGTTCACGCCCCGGGCGCAGGTCCGGCAGCGACTCACCACGGCGGACGTGCGCGGCCTCCTCGGCGCGCCCGACGTGCTGCTGGTGGACGCGCGTGGCCCGGCGGAGTTCAACGGGTTCGAGGGCAACGTGCGGCGGCTGGGCCACATCCCGGGCGCCGTCAATGTGCCCGTCGCGGCAATGCACCTCCCCGGCACCCAGCGGCTCCGTGACCCCAGTGACCTCCGGGCGCTGCTCGTCAAGGCGAACATCACCCGCGGCCGGCGCCTGGTCTGCTACGACGGGTCGGGGATCTCCTCGGCGAAGCTCGCCTTCGTGCTCACGCTGCTGGGCTACGAGGACGTGGCGCTGTACGACGGCGGCTGGGCCGAGTGGGGCGACCGCCTGGACCTGCCCGTCGATCGGTAGGGGCCTGGGGACCGTCCCTGCGCTACCCCTCGGTGGCCGGGCCGCCGAGCCCGGCCCACGGGTCGACCGCCGTGTACTGCGCCAGGATCTGCGTCCGCCGGTGGTTGACCGCGAGCAGCAGCGCCTGCTGGCGGGCCTCCCCGAGCGTTTCCGACCAGTAGGCCGCGTCCGTGACCGGGAGGAAGCGCCCGGTGAGCTCCACCAGGGCCTGGCGTAGATCTCCGCCGGAAGGCAGCAGGTGGATCGTGCCCACCACCTTGAATGGCGGGATCGAGAGGATCGCCTGCTCCTGCGTCTTGGGCGTCCGCAGCTCCGGGGAGGGCTGGATCGGCTCGTTGACCACTGCGAACAGGACGGCGTCGAGGTTGACCTGGGCGTAGGAGGCGCGGATCGGCTCGCCGCGTGTCCCCAGCTCCTCCACGAGCACGTCCTCGAGGACGAGGAACGGCTCTTCAGACAGGTTCAGGATGTCGGTGATCCGGTGCTGGCGCGTGCGGACGGTGCCGTGGGTGATGAGTGCGTCCGTGTACAGCGTGAGCTCGACCCGGGTCAACTCGCTGATGCCTGCGAACATGTGGCTCTCCCTGCGCGCCCCCCCGGCCCCGTCGGCTGGGTGCGTGCCCCACAGGATACGACCCGCCGGCGACCCTGGATCAGGACCCTGACCATCGACGGCGCCGGCCCCGCTACTTCCTGGCGCCCGCGGTCACCAGGTGCTCGGCGCCATGCTGGAGGCCCTCGTAGAGCCGGAGGACCGTCGCCAGCGTGTCCGCCTCCTCCTGGGTCTTGTCCGGGCGGAGGCGTGCAATCCGCGGGAACCGCAGCGCAAAGCCGGACCGGTGCCGGGTGGAGCGCATGATCACGTCGAACGCGATCTCCACCACCACCGTCGGCTCCACCACCCGGTACCGCCCGTGGGTGCTGACCGTGTGGGCCTCGAACCAGCGCGTCATCGCCGCGATCTCGGCGTCGGTCAGCCCGCTGTATGCCTTGCCGATCGTGACCAGGGCACCCGTCTCGTCATCGCGGACGGCGAACGTGTAGTCCGACAGGACGCCGTGGCGCTTGCCGTGGCCCGCTTCCACCCCGACCACCACGCAGTCCAGCGTCGCCAGCGCCTTCTTCATCTTGAGCCAGCCGAGACCCCGCCGCCCGGGGGCGTAGGTGCTGGTTGGATCCTTGACCATCAGTCCCTCGTTGCGGCGGGCGCGGGCCTCGGCGAACGCGGCCTCCAGCGCATCGGCCGAGTCCGCGGTGGTGAGGTGGCTGAGCGCGAACCGGCCGCCGTCCGCGGCGAGCGGCAGGGGAAGGGCCTCCAGCATGCGGCGCCGCTCCTCCAGCGGGACATCGAGCAGCGGACGGACCTCGCCGTTGCCGTCCGTGTCCAGGCCCAGCACGTCCCAGGCCACGAAGATCACCGGGACCTCGGCCCGGATCTGGGCTGAGGGTGCCTTCCGGCCCAGCCGTGCCTGCAGCTGGAGGAACGGCAGAACGACGCCGTCCCTCCAGGCGAGCAGCTCGCCGTCCAGGATGCCGGACCACGGGAGGTCCCGGGCGCCCTCGACCACCTCCGGGAACTGGCGGCCGATGTCGTGGAGATCCCGAGAGTAGAGCCGGGCCTCTCCCCCGCTTCGATGCAGCTGGGCGCGGATGCCGTCGTACTTGTCCTCCACCCAGACCACGGGTCCCAGGCGGGTCATGATCTCTGCGGCGTCCTCCGCCGGCGAGGCGAGCATGAACGTGAGCGGGTGGAAGACCGCCATGGACGCCTCGCCCAGGCGGTCTTCGCGGGCCAGCACGGCTGTCCGGCCCACGTCGCCGGTGAGCATCCCGGCCCGCTTGACCTCGGCCAATGGCCGGTCGAACGCCTCCGCGATCGCGGCCTCCAGCAGGCCTTCGCGCAGCCCGATCCGGAGCTCTCCGCCCAGCACCTTGACGATCGCGCCGGCCGTGCGGGGCGCGGAGCGGGCCAGCAACGCCTCCAGGATCGCTGCCTTCGCGGCCGTACCCGACGCCGCCCCGATCGCTTCGAACGCGGCGCGGACCTCGGACAGGCCGGGTTCCACCGCAGGATCGGGGTCATGCCCGGCCACCTCGAGCACCTCGGTGACCGCGGTGGCGAGGTCCGACGAACGATCGTAGGCGTCGCGCAGGGCATCGCCGTCGGCGCCTGCCACGCGAAGGACCGCTCCCGCCAGCCCGGACCACCCCACGCCGAGCGAGCGCCGATCGTCACCAGGGAACGGGCGCCCGGTCAGGAACACCGCGGCGACCGGCAGCTCGCCGGGCGTCAGGTCGGCCAGATAGGCGGCCAGGATCGCGACCTTGCCGGACGTCTTCGTCGTCGCGGCAACGCGGTCGGCCGTGTCGCTCCAGCGGCGCATGGGAGCGATGGTATAGGGTTCCCGCGATGCTCCATCGGCGCTGGTTCCCGGATCACCTCGACGGCGGGCTGGTGGTTCTCCGCCGGCATACCCGTGAGAATCTGCGCGACTTCCTCCGCTGGTACCAGGATCCCGAGGTCGCTCGGCTGACGCGGTACCAGGACGCACCGATGCGCCCTGATGAGATCGAGCGGTTCTTCACGATGCGCGCGCTCGGGCCGGAGTCGCTGGCCATGGGGATCCACGTCCGCGCCGACAACCGCCTCATCGGGTCGTGTGCCTTCTCGCAGGTTGACGGCGACAACGGGTCCACGCTGTTCCACATCACCATCGGCGAGAAGGACGCCTGGGGGCACGGGTACGGCAGCGAGGCGACGCGTCTGATGGTGGACCACGCCCTGGGGTCGATGGGCCTCCACCGCGTTGCGCTGACGGTGTTCGCGTTCAACCAGCGCGCGATCCGGGCCTACCAGCGGGTGGGGTTCGTGATCGAGGGCAGCGCCCGGGAGGCGATCTGGCGCGATGGACGCTGGTGGGACGAGCTGCATATGAGTGTCCTCGAGTCGGACTGGCGGGCATCGCGCTGGCAGGCGCGGGCGGTGGCCGATGGGCGGGCCGGGGTCGGGACGGCGGCAGACGAAGGCTCGGCGCCGATCGGGCGGGGACGCAGTTGACGATGGCGACCGAGGGCGACGCGGCGGAGGAGGCACGGGCAGCGTTCCGGGAGCGGGCCGCCGCCACGGGTCACGCCGTGGACAACGCACGGGCGGCGGTGGTGGGCCTCGAGGCGGCCTTCGACGCTGGGACGCTGCCCAGAACGCCTATCCTCGGAGCGATGCTCGCGGACCTGGCGGTGGCGCTGGACGCCGGCGACAGCGACACGCTCGGGGGCAAGAGCGCGGAGGCGGCGCGGTTCATCATGCGGGCGATATCGCGCGAGCTCGACAACGCCTGAGTAGCCGTCAGATCCCGGGTCCCTAACCCAGCTCCAGCCAGCCCAGGAGATCCTCGGCCTCGCGCCAGTGCACTGGACTGTCGTGGGACAGGCGGCGCCTCTCGTGGTCCACGAACCCGGCGAGGGCCGGGAACGTCTCGCGGAGCAGCCCGCCTCGATGGAAGCGCGCCGCGGAGTGGGCCAGGAAGGCCGCGTAGAACGCCTCGGGATCGGTGGCGGCGATCCGGGACTCTGCCCCGTCCTGGAAGTCGATGGGCACCATCAGCCGCGCGAAGAACGACCCGATCTCGTCGGCCAGCGGGTCCACGCCCTGGGAGTGGCCGGCCCACCGGACGATTGGTGCTCGGGAAGTGAACGCCAGCAGCGTCTCGCGCTCGTCACGCGCCTCCGCGAGGAGCGTGCCGCCGAAGCTCAGGAACTGGTTGGACTCCGGGATCCGGTCGGTGACCTCGATCCGGCCCCAGGCGAATGGCCGCGTCAGCGGCAGCGGTGTCTCGCGGTCGATGAACGCCCCACGGCCCCGGCCGTCGCGGGCCTCCCAGAAGGTCACCTCCTCGGGGTCGAAGTGCTCCAGGGTTGGCTGGTCCCGGAGCGCCACCAGCAGGCGCGGTCCGGGTGTCGTCCCGAGGAGGAGCCCGTCGCGCAGCACGAACCCGAGGTGCGCCAGCTCGCCGGCGGCGTCGGCCAGCCAGTCGCCGCCCCAGTCCAGGGCACCGGGCCACGGACGCGGCGCGCGCGCGATCACGCCTCGATCTCCGGTGCCACCTCAACCCCCGGGGAAGCGTCGACCCCCGGGACGCCTTCGGGGACGGCGATGGCGCGGCGTCGCCGGCCGCCCGCAACCAGCGCCACGGCACCACCGGCGGACGTGATCAGCAACGTGGTCACGTGCATGAGCACCGCGAACGCGAGAGCCGACTCCCGCGGGATCCCGACGGACGCCGCGATCGTGACCGCCGCCAGCTCGTACGTGCCGACGTAGCCCGGCGCCGCGGGGATGGCGGTCGCGAGGGCCGTGCCTGCCGCCAGGAGCGCAGCCTGGCCGATCGTCGGCTCGATTCCCACGGCCTGCGCCGCGGCCGCGAACGCCAGCACCGTGAAGGACCAGGCCATGACGCTCAGGACGACGGCCGCGACCATCGTGCGCGGGTGGCCGGCGATGGAGAGGCCGACACGCAGACGCACGAGCATGCCGTGGATCCGTGGCCGCCGGGCGATGACCGCCGTGACACGCTCCGCGCCGGGCAGCCGGTGGGCAAGGATCCCAACCGCGATCGCCACGACCAGCAGGCCGGTGACGGCGACCCCCACGAGCACCGCCGAGGCCACCACCCCGCGAACGGACAGGACGAGGATGGCGACCGCCGCGATCGCCACCACGACAAGCGTGTCCACGACGCGCTCCACGACGATCGTCCCGAGGATCATGGAGCCGCTGAGCCCCGTCCTGCTCCCGAGGTCATGGCTGCGGACGATCTCGCCCAGGCGTGCCGGGAGGACGTTGTTCGCGAGGTACCCCACCAGGAGCGAGCCGGTGGCGTCCCGCAACGGCACCTTGGCGACCGGCCGCAGCAGCACGCGCCAGCGGATCGCACGGAGCAGGATGTCCCCGCAGAGGAAGGCGACCAGGAGCGCAATCCAGCGCGGGTCGGCGCCCTTGAGCGCCTCCAGGGCGGCGCCAAGGTCCACCGACCGGAAGACCAGCGCCAGCGCGACGACCGAGACCGAGATCCCCAGCGTCGCCCGCCCGATTCCCCCGCGGAGGCGCATGTCAGGTCTGGGCTTGGTCGCGCGTGGACGGGCGCGCCCGCAGCTTGCCCGACCGGCGGATGCCCTTCCGGTGCAGGAGGTACCGGCCCACGACCCGCAGCGTGGACAGGCCGTAGACGACGCTCCGCCGGAACCCGACCGAGCTGGCCTCCTGGAAGTACCGCGTGGGCACGGCAATCTCGCCCACCGGCAGCCCGCGTGCCGCCACCACCTGGGCGATCAGCTCCTGGTCGAACACGAAGTCGTCCGAGTTCAGCCGGTACGGGATGGTCTCCAGGAGTCGCCGGCTGTAGGCGCGGAGGCCAGTGTGGTACTCGGAGAGGTGGAGGCCGAAGGCGGCGTTCTCCAGGCCGGTCAGGAAACGGTTGGAGATGTACTTCCACCTGGGCATGCCGCCCGCCAGCGGATCGCCGAGGAACCGGCTGCCCAGCATCAGGTCCCGCTCGCCGGCGAGGATGGGGGCGACCAGCGCCGGGATGCGGGTGGCGTCGTACTGGTAGTCAGGGTGGAGCATGACCACCACGTCGGCGCCCCACTCGAGCGCCCGGTCGTAGCAGGTCTTCTGGTTGCCGCCATAGCCCAGGTTCTGGCGGTGGACGATCACCTCGAGGCCCAGCCTCTTCGCAATCTCCACGGTCTCGTCATTCGAGACGTCGTCCACGAGGATGACGTGATCCACCAGGTCGTGCGGGATGTCCGCGTACGTGCGCTCGAGGGTCCTGGCCGCGTTGTACGCGGGCATGACGATGACGACGCGAGGATCCGGGGTGGGCATGACGAACACAAGGTACGCGGGTCCGGGCCCGCGTGCAGCCCGGGGCGATTCAGGCGATGCTGTCGGCCGCGCCACGTCACGCGCAGGAGAAGCCGATGATCGAACGCCTCCTTGGGAATCGCCCCGTCGATCCCGCCCTGGCCGGCCGCGTCCCGCCCGGCCAGCACCTCACCGCCAAGTTCCCGGTGCTCCACTACGGCAGCGTGCCGAAGGTGGACCTGGCGACGTGGGACTTCCGGGTCTGGGGCGAGGTCGACAGCCCGTTCCGGCTGACCTGGGCCGAGTTCGGGACCCTGCCGCGCACCAATCTCACCGCGGATATCCACTGCGTCACCCGCTGGTCGAAGCTGGACACGCACTGGGAGGGTGTCGCCATCCGGACGATCCTGGAGATGGCCCACGTCAGGCCCGCGGCCGCGTTCGTCCTCGGACACGCCGAGCAGGGCTACACGGCCAACCTGCCGCTGGACGTGCTCGATGACGATGACGTGATCCTGGCGGACACGTACGACGGTGCCCCGCTCGAGCCCGACCACGGCTACCCGCTCCGGCTCATCGTCCCCAAGAAGTACTTCTGGAAGGGACCGAAGTGGATCCGCGGCCTGGAGTTCCTCACCGCGGACTCGCCGGGCTTCTGGGAGCGCTACGGCTACCACAACGAGGCGGATCCGTGGCGCGAGGAGCGCTTCTCGGGGTAGGAGGTGGATCCGCGCATGACGTCAGGCGTCGTCGTCAGCGACATGGACGGCACCCTCACCACGGTGGAGACGTGGCGCGGCGTCCTCGCCTGGGTCCGCGACAACCACCCCTCCGCCGCCGCGCGGCGGTTCGTCACCGTGCGGATCCCCTCCGTGGTGCTGGCGAAGGCGGGGCTCTACGACAAGGAGACGTTCCGAGCGCGCTGGATCGCAGAGGAGGCAGGCCTGCTGCGCGGCCTCCCAACGGAACGGCTGACGGCGATGGGCGAGTGGGTCGTGGCGTCGTACCTCTGGCCGACCAGGCGAGCGGCGGCCATCGACGCGGTTCGGGCGGCCGCCGAAGCGGCACGCCGCGCCGACCCCGGCGCCCGACTGCTCCTGGCCACCGGTGCCTACCAGGAGGTCGGCAACGCCTTTGCGAGGCGGATCGGGGCTGACGCCGCGCTCGGCACGCCACTCGAGCTGCGCGACGGGCTGGCGACCGGCGCCATCGCCGCACCCACGCAGAGTGGCGAGGCCAAGGCGGCCGCGGTTCGCGCGCTGGCGGGCGGGGATGAGATTGTCGCGGCGTTCGGGGACACGGCCGCCGACCTCCCCCTGTTGCGGATGGCCACGCGGGCCGTGGCGGTCGCGCCGGATGCAGCGCTGCGCCGCGAGGCCGTCGCCCGAGGCTGGGAGATCCTCGAGGCGTAGACCCAGCCGTAGGTCGAGCCGCTGCCCGGGCCCGGAGGCTATCCGGCGCGTTCGGGGACGCCTTGGCCGCGGCGCAAGCCGGCGCGCGGAAGCGCGATGGCCACGTCGAGCCCCAGCAGGACCCATGCGACCCCGGTGAGCGCGACGCCCGTCAACCCGACGTTCATGAAGATGGTCGGGTTGGCCTGCGACGTGAGCTCGAGGCGGTCCATGCCGGTGATCGCCAGCAGCGAGCCGACGACGAGGATGAGCGAGGCCCACGGTCGCACGACGCGCAGCCGAAACGCGACGATCCCGAACCAGGCGTCGGCGAGCCAGAACGCGAGCCCCGACCAGAAGCCGATGAGGCCGAAGTCCCCTGCGAAGGGCCGCTCCTGCCCGAGGGCGAGCAGGATCCAGGCGATGTACAGGACGTTGGCCACGATGAGCGGGATGGTCGCCAACAGCGCGAGCCGCCGCGACACGGCGGTGTGGGGTCCGAAGAGGGCAGCGCCAACCGCGATCGCGCCCACACAGAACAGGACGAGGCGGACGGTGTTTGCTGCGGCCGGGATGTCGATCACGAACGCGGCCAGCAGGCCGAGCCCGCCGAGGATGCCAACGACCCCGAGGGCGCGGGTGGCGCCGGGAGGCCCGGCGGAATGGGACGCGGTCATGGTTGGACCCTCCGGGATCGGTCTGGTGCGGTGGAACCGCGGAGGCGGGCGGGTGAAGCGTCACCCGCCGCGCCGTCGGGTCTTGAGGTGTCAGTCGTTCACGTAGCCTGCGATGCACATGAGGTTTCCCGCCACAGAGCCATAGACGGCGTATGTGCCTCTGTCGCCCGGCACGCCCTTGTGGACGAGCACGTGGAGCGGATGCGCGGCACCCGTCGCGGGAACGTCAACGTTCGGGTTGTGCGCGAAGACGGCGAGCGGCAGGACGACCTCGTCCTCTCCGGCGCCCTCGGCCAGCACGACGCACCGGCCGTTGCCAAGCAGCTTGACGTGGGAGTGGCTGGCGAGCACCGGCGTGACGGCCAGCGCGAGCAGGATGACCGCGGCGAGCACGGGACGGACGAGGCGAGTCACAGGGACGCTCCTTCGAGTGAGGTGAATGTGGCGGGGCCGACCCGGAGGGCGCTGATGCCGAGAGCCATCCAGCCCGCTGGATACGCCAGGATCGCCGTGAGCATGACGGGCCCGACGAGCGCCTCGGGGACGAGGCCGCCCGTCACGCCCATCAGCACGGGGAAGATCAGGAGCGCGCCGATGCCCAGCAGCGCCGCCGCTCCACGCGACAGGCCCCGCGTGCGCCAGGTCGCCAGCGCGAAGAGCGCCGAGCCCACGAGAAGCGTGAGCAGGCCGATGGTCGAGATCGCCCACGGGCTAAGGCCACCGATGATCGCGGCATCGCTGTCGCCGGCGACGGTCAGCGCGACCACCCCCAGCAACGCGACGATCGCCCCGATGGCCGGCACGGCGAATGCGGTCCAGGTCAGCACGGGATGGCGACGCGACTGGAACGCGCTGAGGCCGACGAGTGCGACGAGTGTCGTGACGGTGGCGACGACGAGGACGAGGCCGATGAAGGGCGCCCCCGATCCGGCGCCGTCATTGATGGCATTCCCGGCGAGGGCGTACAGCCAGAGGAGGCCGCTGATCATGGCGGCATACCCCCCGATGCGGAGTGACATGGCGAACCCCTTTGCGTGTTGGGACGCGGCGCCGAGGCCGCGGAGATGGAGATGGGCATCCAGCGCGCCGAGGAGGACGTCGGCCACGTCGAACGGGCCGAGCGTTCGCTCCTCGAGGACCGAGGCGAACTCGCCGCCGTAGCGGGCGCGCCATCGCGCCGGGTAGAGGCGAATGAGCAGGGTGATCATGGGACGCATCGTCGGCTAGCCGGACGTCCGGCCGAGCCGGCGAAGGCCGAGGTCAGCGAACTCGGAGAGATCGCGGAGCTGCTCGGCGAGGATCGTGGCGCCCACCGCGGTCAGCCGGTACGGGCCGGCGGCGGTCGATGGGCGCGAGGGCCTCGATGAGACCGCGCTCCTCGAGGCGGGCGAGCGCCGCGTACAGGGTTCCCGGACCAAGCGGGCGGCCGGTGCCGGCCTCGACGTCGGCCATGATCGCGTAGCCGTGCTTCGGGCCATCGCTGAGGCTGACGAGGATGAGCAGTGCTGGCTCGGCGAAGCGGCCGAGCTCCGGGATGCGTGGCTCCATGTTCCTCCTCTATTACGGCTATCGATATATCGTGCGACGTACTATATGACGATCACGCCGCATGTCAACCCCCCTCGTGACGGCGCTGCCGCGCGTTGTCGGCCGAGAGCAACACCGCACCGCCCGCGGTAGCCTTCAGGATCCGGTGGCGCGGTGAATCCGCGAACCGCCATCGTCCTGAGCAGAAGGCGTCCCATGACCACGATCACCCCGTTCCTCTGGTTCGACGACAACCTCGAGGAGGCCCTGGCCTTCTACGCCACCGTCTTCGAGGACATGATGGTGATGGACCTGTCCCGGACCGGCCCTGCCGCAACGGATCCCCTGTTCTCGGCGCGGTTCCGGATCCACGGGCAGGACCTGCTCGCCATCAACGGCGGGCCCGTCTTCGCCTTCACCGAGGCGCTCTCGATGTTCGTCAGCGTGGACGGCCAGGCCGAGGTTGACCGCCTGTGGGATGGCCTGACCGACGGGGGCGAGCCGAGCCAGTGCGGCTGGCTGAAGGACCGGTTCGGCCTCTCGTGGCAGATCGTCCCGGGGCGGTTGATGGAGCTGCTCGCGGACCCGGATCCCGGTCGGGCGACGCGCGCCAGGGACGCGATGCTGGCGATGTCGCGGATCGAGATCGCAGCGCTGGAGGCCGCGGCCGACGCCGTGTGAGCCCCCGGCTCAGCGGTCGACGGGCCGCGCCAGGGCCAGGAGCATCGCGGGCAGCACGGCCCTTGCCATCGCGTCTGGGTCGGCGCCGCCACCCGCCAGCAGCGCCCGTCGCACGCTCCGCTCCACGACGGCGACCGACGCGTCGACCACGTCCACGGGGTCCACCACCAGCTCGAGGCCGTTCCGGGCCAGGGCGGCCTCGAGGAAGACCGCGATCCGGCCGTGGAACCGGCTCGTCGCCTCGAGGAACGGGCTCGCCAGCTCCGGCCTCCGGATGGCGTGGATCTCGATCTCCGTCTGCACCAGCGAGAGCTGGCGGTCAACCGGCACGGAACCGAGGATCCGGTCGACGATCGATGCAATCGCGGTTGCGAGGTCCGGGGCGGCCGCCAGCTCCTGGTCGACAAGCGCGAGGCTCGCATCCAGGTGCTCCAGCAGCCGCGCGTGTTCGCGCGCGACCAGCGCCTCGAGCACGTCCTCCTTGTCGGCGAAGTTGGAGTAGAACGCTCCGCGCGTGAACCCCGCCCGCTCGCAGATGTCCTCCACGGTTCCACCGATCACGCCACGCTCCGCGAACACCTCCCGGGCGGCGTCCAGGACGCGCTGGCGGGTGGCCTCGCGGCGCGCGGACCGAGCCCCGGTCGCAGGCTCCTCGGGCGCCCCCGCAGGGTCGGGCTCCGCCACGAGCTCCTCAGCCTCCAACGCGGGGTCGGGCGCCGC
This sequence comes from uncultured Chloroflexia bacterium, assembly GCA_963766735.1. Lineage (GTDB taxonomy): Bacteria > Chloroflexota > Limnocylindria > Limnocylindrales > CSP1-4 > CAIXZV01. The sequence continues at coordinate 12,465 of CAVYBU010000021.1, read as the reverse complement.
CGCGGGCTCGGGCGCCGGCTCCGGGTCGAGGCTCCGCTGGCTGGGTGGCCCAGGCTCGAGCGGGGGCTGCATCTCGCGCGCCGACACGCCCGGCGCCATCCAGGCCGCCCAGTCCTCCGGTCGCTCGCGCACCATGCCCGCCTCCTCGTGCGGTTCGATACAGATGTGTATTCGATACGTTGACGTATCCGATGCCCTCTCGTATCCTAGCCGGTGCAGCGTCCCCCCGCAACCACTTGCCAAGAACGCCACATACGCCGGGGCCGTGCCGCGCGCGCTCGCCCGGGGAGGCCACCCATGTTCGAGCGCCTGGGCTCCTGGACCTACCGATTCCGCTTCCTGATCGTCCTCGCCTGGATCGTCGGGGCTGTCGCGTGCGCGCGCTTCGCGCCGTCGCTCGCGGGCTCGGGGTCCACGGACCAGGCGTCGTTCCTGCCCCCGGGATCACCCTCGGTCCTGGCGCGCGACGCCCTCGAGCGCGCGTTCCCCGGCAGCAGCGCCAACTCCTCGGCCTCGATCACGTTCGACCGGGCCGACGGCCTGACCGACGCGGACCGCGCCTACCTGGCCGAGTTCGCCGCGTGGACCATCAGCGGCGACGCGCCGTCCGAGCTCCGCGACGCCGTGACCAGCACCGAGAGCGCCGAAACCCGGCCGGAGCTGGAGGCCATGCTCCGGAGCGAGGACGACCAGTTCGAGATCCTGATCGTCAACCTGGACGTGACGAATGCCGGCGACGAGGCCGCGCTGGTCGTGAACCAGCTGCGCGATCACCTCGTCAGGACCACGCCGGCCGGCCTCGAGACGCACGTCACGGGCGCGGCGGCGATCAGCAGCGACTACCTCGATGCGGTCAAGGCCGGTACCGACAGCACGACGATGGTCACGGTGCTGCTGGTGCTCGTCATCCTGCTGCTGATCTACCGCGCGCCCCTGGCGGCCCTGGTGCCGCTCGTCACGATCGGCAGCGCATTCATGGTCTCCCGCGGCACCCTTGGACTCCTGGCGGCGGCGGGCTGGCAGGTGTCCTCGCTGCTGGACACGTTCCTCGTCGTGATGGTCTTCGGCGTCGGCACCGACTACGCGATCTTCCTGATCTCGCGCTACCGCGAGGAGGTTGCGGGTGGCGGCGACTGGCACGACGCGGCGCGGGTCACGGTCAAGCGCATCGGCGCCGTCATCACCGCCAGCGCGGCGACGGTCATCGTCGGCATGACCGCGATGGCCTTCGGCGAGTTCGAGATGATCTCCTCGACCGGTCCGGCGATCGCCGTGGCGATCTTCGTGACGCTGGTCGCGGGCCTGACCCTGGCCCCCGCGCTCCTCTCGATCTTCGGCCACTACCTGTTCTGGCCGCTGCACACACGGCAGCGCCCCGAAGGCGAGCCCGACGGGTTCTTCGCCCGGCTCGCGGCCGCGGTGTCGCGCCGGCCCGGCCTCGTCACCGTCGTCCTGCTGATCGCGCTCCTGGTCCCAGCAACCTACCTGCCCCAGGTGCAGACGAACTTCGACGTCCTGAGCGAGCTGCCCGCGGACTCCGATTCGCGCGCCGGCTATGACGCAATGGCCCGGCACCTGGGCGAGGACATGCTCGTCCAGTCGGCGGGCCTGGTCGACGCGGGTCCGGGCGGCGACATGCTCAGCCCTGCCTCGCTCGCGCACCTGCGCGATCTCATGTCCAACCTCACGGCCACGCCGGGTGTCGCCACCGCGACGAGCCTCGTGACGCCCGGCGGTGACGGCGTCGTGCCAGACGGCTTCCGGCCCTCCATGCAGCTGGCGACGATCGGCGACGAGATGGCCGGTGACGACGGCACGACCGACACCGATTCCGCGTCCCTCCTTGATCCCCAGGTGTCCGACGGGCTCGACACGGCCCTGGCGTACGTCAACGGCCTCGCGCTCGCCTATCCGGACGTGGCCGGGGGCGCCGAGCTGCGTGCCGTCACCGGCGGCATCGGGGACGCGCAGGACATCATCACGCGCGTCGAGAAGCAGAGCGTCCTCTCGACCCAGCTGCGGACGCTTGCGTCGTCCATCACGTCGCCCACGGCGGCGGCCGGCTCCGATGCCGGCTCGGACGAACCGTCGACTCTGATGGGCGACTATCTCGACGAGCTCGCCGCGGCCTATCCCGAAGTCCGGCCGCTCCCGGCCTACAAGGACGCGACAAAGGCAGCCGCGAGCCTCGAGAAGGAGGCCACCATCACGGCCGCCCTCGACCTTGCCGCCGCGTTCGAGGACCTGGCCGTCCACTTCGACGGCCGGCCCGACGCGACCCTCTCACCGCAGAGCCTGGCCAACACCGCCGGCGCGCTGGAGCTGAAGCGAGAGGCCGAGGCGGTCTTCGGCGCGATCCCTGACCAGTTCACGGCGCTCGGCGCGGTCTTCGCAACCCGCCCGGACGACATCTACATCCCCACGACCTTCACGGGCGAGGACGGGGAGAAGATCCAGGACGCAATCGATGCCTTCGTCTCGAAGGATCGCACCGCATCACGCTTCTACGTCACGAACTCCAACGATCCCTACTCCGGCGGGGCATTCGCCATCGTCCGGGCCGCCCAGGACGTCATCGCCACGAAGTCCGCCACGTTCGGGCCCGGTGCGTCCGGCCACCTCGGCGGTCCCACGGCCCAGTTCGCCGATGTCGAGACCGTCCTCGGCCAGGACTTCCAGCGCGTCGCCCTGATCACGGTCCTGGGGATCCTGATGGTCCTGATCGTGCTGCTGCGCGCGGTCGTCGCGCCGCTGTACCTCGTGGGGACGGTGCTGATCTCGTACGGGTCTGCTGTCGGCCTGTCGGCCTGGTTCTTCCAGGAGGTCCTGGGCCAGCCCGGAGTGTCCTTCTACCTGCCGCTGATGGTGTTCGTCCTGCTGGTGGCCCTGGGCTCGGACTACAACATCTTCCTGATGAGCCGGGTCCGCGAGGAGAGCGAGAACCGCCCGATCAAGGACGGGATCCGCATCGCGTCCGGTCACACCGGTGCCGTCATCACGTCGGCGGGACTGATCCTGGCCGGGACCTTCGGGTCCATGGCCACGGCGCCGCTGATGGTGCTCTTCCAGGTGGGGGTCGCGGTGGCCGTTGGGGTGCTGATCGACACGTTCCTCGTGCGCTCGATCCTCGTGCCCGCCATCACCACGCTCTTCGGAAACCGGGCCTGGTGGCCCTCGGGTTCGGCGCTCGCGGGGATGTGGGGCCGCGGGCCGCTGGTCCCGGGGCCGCTGGTCCCGGGGCCGCTCGGCGCGGACGGGGTCGCCACGGCCGGTGTTGCGATGGCGGCTGCCTCGGCCGATGCCGGGGGCGCCCCGCGGACAAGGCGGGGCCGGTTCGCGATCGCACTTGCCCTCGTCATCCTCGTGCCGCTGGCGTTTGCCGGCCTGCTCACGTGGTCGCTGGGCAGCGCGGACGACAACGTAGGATCCGTGCGGGCGGCCGTCGTAGACCTGGACGAGGGTGGGACGGTGACGACAGCCGACGGCACGGCCGTCGACCTGTCGCTGGGCGCCGACCTCGCGGCCGCGCTGACCACAGCCGAGAGCGAGGGCCGGCTTCAGCTGGGCCGCTGCGGACGAGGCGGACGCCGCGGCAGGACTCGCGGACGGGCGATACGCAGCGATCCTCACGATCCCGTCCGACTTCTCGCGCACGGTCGCCGCGCTGCGGGCAGACGCCACGGGCCGGGCGCCGCGCGCCACGCTCCGGCTGGTCACGGACGACGCCTCGGGCTACGCGCTGGGGACGGTCGCCCGGGCCCTGACGGCGGCGATCGCCACGTCCACGGCCCAGGGCATCACCGCGTCCTACGTCGACGACACGCTGCTCGCGGTGACATCCGCACACGGGGCGCTTGCCTCGGCCGCGGAGGAGGCGGGCTCCGTCGCCACGACCACGTCGGGACTTGCCGACAATGCCGCGGGCACGAGCACTGTGGCCGGCGAGCTGGTTGTGGGACTCCAGGAGCTTGCCGACGGCGCGGACGCGGCAATGGGCGGGGCCAACGAGCTGGTCAGCGGCACACGCGCGCTCGCGTCGGGATCCTCGAAGGCGGCCGTCGGGGCCAAGGCGCTGGCCGTCGGGATGGGTGACGCCGCGGACGGGGCCGACACCCTGGCCGATGGGGCCGCCCTGCTGGCCTCGGGTCTCACGGCGCTCGAGGGCTCGACGAAGGACCTGCCGGCGCAGGCCGATGCGCTCGCCTCGGGGGCAGACGGGGTTGCGAGCGGCGCCGCGGGGGTCGCATCGGGAGCCTCGTCGCTGTCGGATGGCCTGGCGACGATTGCGGCAGGGACCACCGGGTTCGGCGCGCAGGCCCAGGCGCTCGATTCGGGCGCCATCGACCTCGCGTCCGGCGCGGGCTCGCTCTCGACCGGAGCGGCCCAGACGGCGACGGCGGCGGGAGACCTCGCCGCGGGCGCGAACCAGCTCGCGGTCTCGGTGACGGCATACACGGAGGGCGTGGCTGCGCTCGCGGGCAACTGCGTGGCGCTCGGAGGCGCGGATCCGCTGTGCACGGAGCTTGCGACCCTCGCGGCCGGCGGCGGGCAGCTCTCTGCTGCAGCAGGCGACGTGGCCGCTGGTGCCGGCCAGCTGGCAGGCGCAACGGGTGGGCTCGCCACGGGTGCCGCGGATGTCCAGGCGGGTGCGACGGCGCTGGCCGCCGGAACCGGCCAGCTCGCGGCCTCGGCGCCGGCCCTGGAGGCCGGGGTTGCCCAGTCCTCCGCGGGTGCGATGGACCTCGCGACCGGCGCGAGCAGCCTCAGCATCGGCGCGGACCAGCTGGCGGACGGCACGCACCTGTTGGCCGCCGGCATGCCTGAGCTGGCAGACGGGATCGCCCAGCTCTCGGACGCCGGCACAGGGGTCGCCGATGGTGCCTTGAGCCTGGCGTCCGGGATGGACCAGCTTGCGACGGCGGCCGACGCGCTGGCCTCGGGCGCACGGCTGACGGCCGACGGCGCCGCGGCCCTGGCCGGCGGGACGTCGCAGGCCGCGGACGGCATCGACCAGCTGACCGGTGCGATGCGCCAGGTCGTGGGTGGGGCCGCGCTCGTGGAGGCACTCACGGACGGGCTGGCGGAAGACGGGACGACCCTGACCGATCAGGCGGACGCGCTTGCGAACGGGCTGCAGGAGTCGGCCGACGGAACCGCCAGCTACGGATCCGAGACGCGGACGCGGATCGGCAACCTGGCCGCGGACCCTGTGGCCGTGGAGGCGAGCCGTGCGAACGCGGTCGGTGGGGCCGCGGGGGGGCTGGCGCCCTTCCTCATGGCGATCGCGATCTGGCTGGGGGCGCTCGGCGCCTTCCTCGTCCTGCCCGGGCTCTGGCGGAGCGATGACCCACGCTGGTGGCTCTCGGTCCTGGTGGCCTACGCCGGTGCCGCAGCCGTGGCGGTGGTGGGGACGCTGGTGATGGTCGCCGGGCTCCGGTTCCTCGTCGGGATCGAGGTGGCCCGGATGCCGGAGCTGATCGGTTTCGCGGCTCTCGCGGCCCTCTCGTTCACGGCGATCGTCCAGGCTCTGGTCGCCCTGTTCGGCAGCCGCGGCTGGCTCGCGGCGCTCCTGTTCCTGGTGGTGCAGGTCGCGGCGTCAGGCGTGTCGCTGACCGCGGCCACCATGCCGGGGCCGCTCGCCGTCCTCCACCCCTTGGTGCCGCTCACGTACGCGATCGATGCCTTCCGGGGAGCGATCACGGGCGGCGCATCCGCCACGGCGCTCAACGCCGCGGTGCTGGTCGCGTGGCTGGTGGCGGCGCTGCTGGTCACGCTCTCGGTGACCGCGGGCGCGAGCATGCGGAAGGAGGCCGCCGCCTCGGACGCGGCCGCCTGAACCGGGTGGCGTTCGCTGGCTGAACGGGCGGCGCGATCACCGCGATGCCGCGGGCGCGACCTGGCGGCGCTACCCGGCGCCTCCCTGCGTCGCGGTCTCCACGGTGCCGCGGGCGCGATCCCCTACATCGTGACGAGCCGCCCGATGAGGACGCCGGCAAGTGCCGCGGCTCCGGCAATCGCCATCGTCTGCAGCGCCGTCCGCCACACCGGCTCGTGGCCGACCCGGCCCCGCGCGATGCCGAGCACCGCCATGAGCGCGCCCGTCACGATGAGCGAGACGACGCGCGCCGTCTCGATGTCGAACAGCGCGAAGGGGATGACCGGGATGCTCGCCGCAAACAGGTCGGCGATGAACATCCAGATCGCGTGGGTCCACGGTGACGCGCCGGCGCTGCGGGGCACCCCAAGCTCGAACGCCGCCACGTAATCGAGCAGCGCGTCGGGGTTCCGCGTGAAGGCCGCCGTCACGGCCCGCGCCTCGATTTCGGTGAAGCCGGCGGCCAGCAGCTGCCCGGCGACGCGATCGCGCGCCGCGCCCGGATCCGCAGCGATCGCGCGCCGCGCCTGCGCGACGAGGGCGGCTGACCGGCTCAGCTCCGAATGAACGTCGAGATAGGTGCCGGCCATCATCGACACCGCCCCGGCTATCGCGCCGGTCGCGCCGGCAAGGAGGACGATCTGCGCATCGTTGGTGCTCGCGGCCACCCCGAAGACGAGGCCCGCGACCGATACGGCCCCGTCCTCCATCCCGAAAGCGACGTCCCCGATCGAGGACAGGAGCGACGCCCGGACGCGTCGCAGTGCGACGATCACCGTCTGCCTCAGTCCAGGGTCGCGAGGAATGAGGACGTCTCCGCCAGTCCGTCCGCCAGGACCTGCGGGTTGTTCGCGTACCCGATCCGCAGGTATCCCTCGATGTCCAGCGCGCTGCCCGGGGTGAACATGACGCCGGGCCCCTCCAGGAGCCGGACGCACAGCGCCTCGGACGTCAGCTCGAACGCATGGCGGAGCAGGGCCGTCGTGCCCCCGTGCGGCCGCACGAACGAGATGGACGGCTCCTCCGCTACCCACGCGTCGAGCGCCGTCAGGTTTCCCCGCACGATGGACCGGCTCCGGGCCAGGATCGCGTCACTGTGCTCCAGCGCGATGGCCGCCAGCAGGTCGTCCACCATGCCCACGCTGATCGTGTTGTAGTCGCGGTGGACGGTCACGGCCCGGATCACCTCGGGCGGGGCCGCGATCCAGCCGAGACGGAGCCCCGCCAGCGAGAACGCCTTCGACATGCTGCCCACGGTGATGCCGCGGGGATACAGGTCCACGATGGACGAGGTGGTGCCGTTCCCCGCCTGGTCGATGCCGCGGTACACCTCGTCGCACAGGACCCACGCGCCGCACGCGTCCGCGATCGAGGCGATCTCGCGCAGGTCGGTCTCGTCGAGGAGGGCGCCTGTCGGGTTGTTGGGGTTGGCGAGTGCGATGAGCCTGGCGCCTCCGGCCGCCAGCCGGCGCAGCTCGGCGAGGTCCAGGCGCCAGGCGTCCGCCTCGCGCAGAGGGAGGGTGACGACCTCGGCCCCCAGGCTCTCCGGGATGGACGTGTGCTGCTGGTAGGTGGGCACGACGGAGATCACCCGATCGCCGGGTTCCACCAGCGCCTGGTACACGAGGTGGTTGGCCCCGATCGCACCGTGGGCGACCAGGACATCCTCGCGGCGGACGGTCTCGTACAGCGCCGCGATCGCGTCCCGCAACCGATCGGACCCCTCGATGGCGCCGTAGGTGAGCTTGAGCCCGCGTAGCTCGTCCAGGAAGGCCGACCCGTCGATGCCGGCCAGCCCCAGGACCTGGTCCACGGTGAGGGACTCAACGCAGGTCTCGGCCAGGTTGTACCGGCACCGGGTCTCCCACCGGTTCATCCACGTCTCGACCCCGAACTCACGAATCCTCATGGCGCCATTCTGCCGTGTGTCGGGCCGGCCGGGGAGCACGGACCCGCCGAGGAGCTGCCGCGCGACCCTCACGCCCCGTTTCGCCGAGGAGCCGCCGTGGCCCCCGCAGAACCCCAGATGCCGTCCTGGTTGGCATTCGCGCCCTTCGCGTCGTCATCTGCCGCTCCCACGCTGCAGATGACGGGCAGCGAGGCCCGATCCACGCTCAGGACCAGCTCGGTCTAGCGCCGAAGGTCCGGCGAATGCCCTGCAGGTTGGAATCTGGGGATTTCCGGCGGATCTGCAACCAGCGGATGGTGCGACCCGCGGCGGAGGTGGCTATCGGTCGCCGCGGTTGGTGCGACCCGCGGCGGAGGTGGCTAGTGCGAGCAGCTCCGGGCCTGGCCCGCGTCGTCCGACGTGCGGAAGCTGGAGCCGCAGCCGCACCCGGACACCGCGTTCGGGTTGTTCACGGTGAACCCCGCGCCCATCAGCGTGTCCACGTAGTCGATCTGGCTGCCCGTGATCAGCGGCACGCTGTTGGCATCGATGTAGACGCGGACGCCGCTGGTGGAAAGGACCTTGTCGTCAGCTGTCGGCTGGTCCTCGAGCATCATCCCGTACCGGTAGCCGGAGCAGCCGCCCGAGTAGACATACACGCGCAGGCCGATCTCGGGGCTCGTCTCGTCCTTCGTCAGCTCGGCCAGCTTGACCGCGGCCGCCTCGGTGAGCGAGACGATCGTCGGCTGGGCGTCGACCATGGGCTGGGCGTCGATCGTCGGCTGGGCGTCGATCATGGGTCGTGTCTCCTTCGGAGGGGCGCTGGTCACGAGCCATCCGGGGGCGCGGACACCGCGGATCGTACGCAGGTCAATGGATTTCGTCCAGCACCCCCGCCGAAACCCCGGCGATCAGACTGGAACGTCGCTCTTCGGACCCGACGGCGATCAGCCTTCGACGCGCTCCACGACGGTCGCAATCCCCTGCCCGACGCCGATGCACATCGTCGCCAGCCCGTATCGGCCGCCGGTGCGCGCAAGCTCGTGGACCAGCATGGTCATGAGGCGGGCCCCGGAGGCGCCGAGCGGGTGCCCCAGCGCGATCGCCCCGCCGTTCGGGTTGACACGTGCCGGGTCCAGGCCGAGCTCGTCCATGCAGGCGACCGACTGGCTGGCGAACGCCTCGTTGATCTCCACGACATCGAGGTCACCCACCGCGAGGCCTGCCCGGGCCAGCGCCTTGCGGACCGCGGGCACCGGCCCGATCCCCATGACGTCCGGGTGGACGCCCGCGACCGCCGTGGCAACGACGCGGGCCAGGGGCGTCAACCCGAGCTGGCGCGCCCGGTCCGCCTCCGCCAGCAGCACCGCGGCCGCCCCGTCGTTGATCCCCGAGCTGTTGCCCGCGGTGACCGAGCCACCGGCGCGGAAGGCGGGCCGCAGGGCGGCGAGAGCCTCGGCGGAGGTGTCGGGGCGTGGGTGCTCGTCGCGGTCCACCACGGTCACGGCGCCCTTGCGACCGGGCACGCTGACCGGCACGAGCTGGCCCGCGAACCGGCCGGCCTCGATGGCCGCGACGGCGCGATGCTGGCTCTCCAGCGCGAACGCGTCCTGCCGCCCGCGCGGCACGGCCCACTGGTCCGCGACGCACTCAGCCGTCTCGCCCAGGGAGATCGGCGGGAAGGAAGCCTGCATCGCGGGGTTCACGAACCGCCAGCCGAGCGTCGTGTCCTCCATCGTCCGGGAGCCGCGATCGTAGGCAGTCTCGGGCTTGAGCAGCACGTACGGGGCGCGGGTCATCGATTCCACACCGCCCGCGATGAACACCTCGCCGTCGCCGGCGCCGATGGCGTGTGCCGCGGTGTTGATCGCCTGCAGCCCGGAGCCGCAGAGCCGGTTGACCGTCTGGCCGGCCACCTCGACGGGCAATCCCGCGAGCAGGGCAGCCATGCGCGCCACGTTGCGGTTGTCCTCGCCGGCCTGGTTGGCGCAGCCGAGGATGACATCCTCGACGAGGGCGGCATCGACGCCGGTCCGCTCGATCACGGCGCGGATGACGATGGCGGCAAGGTCGTCCGGGCGGATCGAGGCAAGAGCACCGCCATAGCGGCCGATGGGGGTGCGGGCGGCATCGACGATCCAGGCCTCTCGAAGGGGCCGGTGCAGGTCTCTGGACATGCAGGGATTGTACGGGCCGCGTACCGGCGGGCGGGGCCACCTCGGGCGGGCGGGGCGGGGCAGCCGCGGGCAGGGCGGGGCAGCCGCTGGCAGGGCGGGGCACCGGCAAGCGGCCGCGGGCGGGGGCCGCCGCGGGCGCCCGGATCCCGTCAGCGGTGGCGCCAGGACGGCGGCCGCTTCTCCAGGAACGCGATCATTCCCTCGCTCCGGTCGTCCGTGGCGAAGAGCTCTTCGAAGCGATCCCGCTCGTAGCGGAGGCCCTTGTCCAGGGGCAGCGACTGGGCCGCGTTGACGGCGGCCTTCGCAGCTTCGACCGCCGCCCGCGGGAGGGCCGCGATCCTCCCTGCCAGCTCCAGGGCGCGGCTCACGGTCTCCGCGGCCGGCACCACCGTCGTCACCAGGCCCAGCCGGTCCGCCTCCGCGGCGCTGATCCGGCGCCCCGTGAGGATCAGCTCCATCGCCCGCGCCCGCCCGATCGCCCGCGCCAGGCGCTGCGTGCCACCGGCGCCCGGGATTATGCCGATCCGGATCTCCGGTTGTCCGAACTGCGCGTTGTCGCCGGCGACCAGCATGTCGCAGGCCATCGCCAGCTCGGCGCCGCCGCCGAGGCAGAAACCTCGGACCGCCGCGATGACCGGCGTCCGCAGGCGACCCACCCGGTCGATCGCGGCGAGCCGGTCGCCGTCCCCGATGGAGCCCGCGGTCTCGGCTGCCAGCTCGCGGATGTCCGCGCCCGCGGCGAACGCGCGGTCCCCGGCCCCGGTGATGACGATGGCGCGGCAGGTCTCGTCGTCGTCGAGGACCGCCAGCACGTCGTCCAGCTGGGCGAGGAGCGCGAACGAGAGGGCATTGAGCGCCTCGGGCTGGTCCAGGGTGACCAGCGCCACGCCCTCGACGGAAGGGTCGCCCGCCGGGAAGTCCACGCGGACGAGCGTCCGCTCGCCGATCCCCTCGTCATCCACCGCCATGCCGTCCTCCGTCATCTCGAGTCCTCACTGGTCCGGGACCGGGCTGGCGACTCGCTCCCAGCCTGCGCTCGGCGCGTCGCCACCGCCGCCGTTGACCGGTAGAAGCCGGCCAGTGCCTCGTTGAACAGCGCCGGCTTGCAGAGCATGACCTCGTGGCCGCACTCCGGCGCGATGAACAGCCGCGCGTCCGGCAGCTGGCGGCGCAGACCCCACGCGTGGTCGACCGGCACGAACGGGTCCCGGTCCCCTGCCACCACGAGCGTCGGAGCATCGATCCGCCGCAGCTCCGCCGGACCATGCGGCTCGTTGGCACCAACGTCGCGCGCAACCGCCGGGAGCAGCCGCTGCCAGGCGCCCTCGCCCTGGACGGGGTCATGGCGGCGGGACAGGGCGGCCGCCCAGGCAGGGTCGTGGCGGAGGATCCGCTCGGGATCGAACAGCCGGCGCGCCACCGATGCCCGCGGTTCCCGCTGGGGTGAGATCCCCACCAGCACCAGCGTCCGCAGGCGCTCCGGGTACCGGGCCGCAAACCCCAGCGCCGTCGCGGCGCCCATCGAGAACCCGAGCAGGTGGAAGGTGTCCAGGTGGAGCGCGTCGGCGAAGGCCGCCAGGTCCTCCACCAGCCAGTCGTACCGGAAGCCGTCGGCGGCGTCCCAGCGGGTGGTCGCGTGCCCTCGTGCATCAGGCAGGTAGCACCGGAACTCCTGCCCGTAGAGCGGGAGCTGGTGGGCGAAGTCGTCGGGCCCGGACGAGGTGGCACCGTGGAGCATGACGAGCGGCGGCCCGGAGCCGGCCACCTCGTAGCCGATGTCGAGCCCGTTGGCAGCGATGTGCGGCACCGGTCCGTACGCCCTCAGCCCGCCTCGGACTCGGGCTTGCCGGCGACCTGGGTCGTCGTCGCCCGCTCGATCCGCAGGTATCGGCGCCGGTGGTAGAGGAGCGGCGGGGCATCCGGTTCCTCGAGAGCGATCGCCTGCACCGCGCCCACGTAGAGGTGATGGTCGCCAACCGTGAACCGGTCGAGGACCTCGCACTCCATGGCAGCAATCGCCCCGGCCAGGATCGGCAGGCCGGTGTCGCCCGGCCGCCACGAGGCTCCGCAGAAGGCATCCCGCCCGGGGGTCACGCTGGCGCCGGCGAAGCAGTCGGAGAGCCACTGCTGGTCCTCCGCCAGGATGTTGACGGCGAACCGGCCCGAGTCGTCGATGGCCGGCAGGATGAACCGCCGCCGGTCCAGCGCGATCATCAGGACCGGCGGATCGAGGCTCACGGATGCGAGAGCGTTGACCGTGATGCCCTCGGGGCGGTCGCCGTCCATCGCGGTCACCACCGTCACGCCGGTGGCGAACTGGCCGATGACGGTCCGGAAGTCGATCGTGCTGACGTTCACGGCGCCAGCATACGGCCCGCCCGCCCCGGGTCGACGCCCGCCCCGGGTCGACGCCCGCCCGACGCCCGCCCCGGGTCGACGCCGGCCCGACGCCGGGCGGCATACTTCGTCAACCACATCCGAGGAGGCTCATGGCTGGCGACGTTCGCGACACGGATCGGTATCGC
>CAVYBU010000020.1:0-45383 GCA_963766735.1 uncultured Chloroflexia bacterium | reverse complement strand
CTCCGGGCGCGCCATTGTCCCGAGTCGCGACATAGGTGACTGACCAGCGGCGCCATGGGTTGGCGATCGCGCCAGCCGTTGCGACGCTGCGAAAGGTGCCATCGGTTGCGTCAGTCGGCGACATGGGCGACGCGCGGTTCGGTGCCCATGCGGTCACCACCCAAGAGACGACCCCGAAGGTTTGGTGCCGCGCGACCGGGACTCGAATGTTCGTGACGCTCCCACTGACCGACGTCCCTCGAGCGCCGATGCAGGCTGAGGCCCCGCGTCCGCGACACGCGACTACGATGGTCGTGCGATGACGACCATCCTGATCACCGGGGGCGGGCGAGGCCTCGGGAGAGCCACCGCGGAGAAGCTCGCCGCGGCCGGCCACCGCGTCCTGCTGACGGCCCGGACCCCGTCTGCTGCGGAGACCGCGGCGACGGAGATCCGGCAGCGGCATCCCGGCGCTCTCGTGGAACCGCGGGCCGTGGACCTCTCCTCACTGGCCGCCGTGCGGGCGTTCGCAGACGCCCAGCTGGAGCTCGATGCGCCCATCGACGTCCTGTTCCACGTCGCCGGCATCATGCAGCAGAGCCCGACCCGCAGGGTCACGGTGGACGGCTTCGAGGAGACGCTGGCCGTCAACGACCTGGCGCCCTACCTGACGACGGGCCTGATGCTGCCGTTGCTCGAGCGGTCGCCTTCCTCCCGCGTCGTCTTCGTCAGCTCCCGGCTCCACCTGCCGGACTCGCGCGGCGTCCCGGTGGACTTCGACTTCGACGATCCGCAGCTGGAGCGCGGCTACCAGCCCGACCGCGCCTACAAGAACTCCAAGCTCGCGGTGGTGTGGCTGGCCTACGAGCTCCAGCGCCGCCTGCCGCCCCGCTCGATCACCTCGAATGCCGTGTGTCCGGGCTTCGTGCCGGCGACCGCCTCCGCCAGCGCCCACGGCGTCAAGCGGCGGTTCATGCAGGTCGTCCTTCCCCGCATGCCGTTCGCTACGTCGGTGGATGCCGCCGCGGACTCGCTCGCCTTCATGGCCGTCGATCCGTCCATCGTGGGCGTCGGGGGCCAGTTCTTTGGAGAGCGGCGGCCCATCGACTCCAGCCCGGAGTCTCACGATGCGGGCAGGGCCCGCCGCTTCTGGGAGCTCGCCGCTGGGCTCACCGGGGTCGATCCCCTGCCCGATCCCGGGACGGGTTCCTGATGCACGGCAGACGGGCTGCCCCGCGATGACCGCCGACGCCGGCGGGACCGCCGCCCGCTTCCCTGCCGTCACCGGTCGCTCGCTCCTGGGCGTGGAGCTTGCGCTCCCGCGCGAGTTCCCCGCCGAACGGACGCTGGCCGTCGTGGCGTTCCGACAATGGCACCAGGCCCGGGTGGACCGCTGGATCGCTCGTGCCGTGGCGGATGGCGTGCCCCCGACGCCTCGGGGCCACACCGGCGCGCTGCCCGTTGCCGTGGTGGAGCTGCCCGTCCTCGCCACCGCGTGGCGGCCGGTCCGGCGATTCATCGATGGCGGCATGACGTCGGGCATCGGCGACCCGGACGTCCTCGCCCGGACGATCACGATCTACACCGACGTGGGCAGGTTCCAGCGGTCCCTTGCGATCCCGGGTGGTGACGAGGTCCACGCACTGGTCGTGACCCGCGACGGCACCATCCTCGCCCGGGGCGCCGGCGATCCCCAGGACCGGGAATGGCAGGACATCCTGGCCGCGCTGCGGGGCGGCTACGCGGCCTGACGGCGGACGCGAAGGGGCCCATCGACTGGACGACCACATACGTCGACCCAGCCAGTGAGCGCCAACCCAATGGGTACGCCGCGCGGCCCACCGGTCCCTCCTGCGCGTCATGCATCGTCCGTGTGATACCGCGGTGCGACGCGTGTTGTTCCTGCGTGTTCGGATCCCTCCGGGCGCGCCAGGTCCAGGCCCGACCACTGATCGCGCGATCGCGCGCCACGTCACGATCAGGGCTTCCGGCACAAGCTCAGCAGGTCGACCGCCCCAATCGCCGGCTGCACGAAGGCACAGCCGACGTCGGCGCCGAGGTACATGGGGTAGACGCGGTAGCCGAACGGCAGGACGAGGTGGTCGGTCTCGGTGACCTTTGTCGCGAGGGCCACGGCGGCGTCGACGCGCTCCTGGCCCGCCAGGGCCTCGAGGCGATCGAGCTCGGCCAGGTCGCCCTCCGGGAGGGCGGCCAGATCGTGCAGCCCGCGTAGCATGGCGACCGGGTCCGGATAGTCCGCCCAGACGGGCTCAAGCCACAGGTCCACCGTCGAGTCGGGAGCCGTGATGGCTGCTCCGAGCTCCGCCCACGGGTGACGTTTGATCTCGACGGTCAGGCCGATGGCGGCCAGCTGGCCGACCACAGCATTGGCCCGGGCGTCGCAGGTCGCGCATTCACCCTCCGGGCCGGTGGCGAGCACGAGGGTCCCGGTCCGGCCGGCCATCAGTGCTCGGGCGGCCTCCAGGTCGGGCGCCGGGACTGGAGGATCGGAGAGGTCAGATCCGCGCACCGCCGGGCTGAGAAGCCGGTCGGATGGCGTCTCGTTCGAAGGAGCGGCCAGCGCCGATCGGTCGAGGGCCAGGCTGATCGCGCGACGGACCTGAGGGTCCTTCAGCAAGGGGTCAGCCGGGTTGAGCGCGAGGAAGCCGGTGGCGGGTCGTGCGCCTCCGAACCAGCGCTGGTCACCCGCCACTGCATTGTCGCTGCCGGGTCCCCAGGTCCGGGCCAGCGCGCTTTGGACGCTCAGCTCCCCGGTTTCGTCGGCAACGGCGTCGTACGCGCCCGCATCGACGAGCGAGACGGCCGTGCCGGGCTCGATCCCCTCGCGGAAGACGATCGCGTCGAACGGTTGCGGCCGGTCACCCGCGTAGTTCGGGTTGCGCTTGAAGACCGCCAGCTCAGCGGACAGGTGCTCGGCCAGGTAGTACGGACCGGCTGACGGGAAGGGTGGCGTAGGGTCGAGGTTGGGGACAGCCGGTGTCCCTGTGGGCACCGGACAGAACCAGGGGAGCGTCAGCAGGTCGAGGAAGTCGCCGGCTGGCTCGGCGAGTGTGAAGGTGATCCGCTCTCCGTCCACCGCGATGCCCTCGACGTGCGTCGCAGTTCCGTCGAGGTACGCCTGCAGGCCGACCAACGGTGGCGCGTAGCGGCGCCCGAACCAGCTGTCCAGCTCGGGTGACAGTGCCCGTTCGATCGAGGATCGGTAGGTCTCCGCCGTCAGCGCCTGGCCGTCCGAGAACTTCCAGCCCGGCCGAACGGCGAAGGTGTATGTCGTCCCGTCGGCCGAGACGTCGGGCAGCGCGACCGCCACCTCGGGCACGAGGGCCCAACCTTCGGGCGCGGGCATGTCCGCATAGCGCAGAAGGCCCGCACAGGTCGCGTAGGCTGCCTGGCGACCCTGGAACGAGCCGTTCCTCGCGGGGTCAGGATCGTGGAACGGGAAGGTAGGCGCGGTGATCGTGAGGACGTCGCCCGAGAGGTGCGCGATCACGTCGTCTCCCGTGCGATCCAGGCTGACGAGAAGCTCGCTGTCCGACGCCGCCAGGCCACCGATGAAGTGACCGATGTCGACGTCCCGCGTCTCGCCCGTCGTCATGTCGATGGCGACCAGCCTTCCCGCGTCCTGCACGGCGACCCACAGCGTGTTCCCCGCGGCCGCCATCGGCAGGGCGCCGACCCCGACGTCGAAGACCCTGACGACCTTTCCGGTCGTCGGCTCGACCTTCGTGACGGTCCCCCGCGTGTCGTCACTGACCCAGATGTAGCCGCCGCCGAACGCAACGGCCGTCCAGATGTCAGGGGCGGTGATCTCGGCGGTGCTCCACAGGACGACGTTCCGGGCCGTGTCGATCCGGTGCAACTTCCCAGAACTCTGGGCGATGAGCAGGTCGCCGTCGGAGGCCAGGACAGGAGACGCCACGGGGATCGTGGCCTCCACGTCACCGGTCGCGGGGTCCAGGCGAAAGAGCTCCTCGGAGTGCCTGGTGCCCACCCAGAGCGAACCGTCGGCGAAGGCAAGACCGGCGGTGCCGCCGCCGTCCTCGCTCGGCAGGTCGTAGTCGTGCACCACCCTCGACGTGGCAACGTCCACGCCGACCACCCGCGGCCGATCGAAGTCGTCCACCCACATGATGCCGTCGGCCACCCTGATGTCCTGCGGCGTTGCCACCGGGTGGGAGACAGTGCGGATCCGCTCGTGCGTGGCGGGGTCGAGCGCCACGATGTTGGTGAACGGTGGCGAGGACAGCCAGAAGGCGCCGTCATCGAACGCAACACTCTCGATCCGCTCGTCCACCTGCTTGACGCTCGTCGCTTGACCGGTCGCCGGGTCCAGGTACGCGATCGCCGGGAGGTCTTCGTACGCAACGAGCTCGGGAGAGGCGACTGGCGAGGGAGATCCTGACGCGGCGGCGCCACTCGGACTCGGCGCGGCGCCGCCAGATCCGCCCAACGCTCCCGACACGACGACGGTGACGAGGGCGAGCGCGGCCAGGCCGACCCCGCCCGCGGCGAGCAGGCGGCGGTCCGCGCGCCGTCCATCACCGCCGTAGCGGATCGGCTTCTTGGAGCCCAGCTCTGGGACCACGATGTGCATCGCCCGGATCGGCTGCTCGATGCCCTTGAGGCGGTACGTCCGCGGGTCCGCGTAGCCGACCCCCTCGACCTTGGCCGCGAGGTGGATGACCGCCTCGGAGGCGAGCGTCTCACCCGGTCCCGCCTGGCCGCAGAGGCGGGCGGCGAGGTTCAGTGCGCTGCCGCGGTAGCCGCCCTCGACCGGGATGGCCTCGCCGGCGTCGAGCCCGATGCCGACGCCGCGAGCGAGCTCGGCAGCGAACCGGGACTGGAGCTCGAGCGCGGCCCGGAGAGCGTGACGGGCGAGGACGAAGACGACGAGCGCTTCGTCGCCACGCAACTCGAGGAGGAACCCGTCATGGGCAGTGACGACCTCGCGGACGATTGCTGCGAACCGGCCGGCGAGCTCGGCGGCCGCGTCGGCGCCGTTCTCCTGCGTGTACGTCGTGTAGCCGCGGATGTCGGCGATCAGGAACGTCCGGAGCTCCGCCTCCGCCCGGGCGCCCGGCGGCAATACGCCGGGAGGCTCCGTAGGCCCGTCGGCGGAGCCGGGCTCCGGCGCGTCTGCGTTGGTCATTCACCCTCCCCGATCGCTGCGCCGATCGTTCGGCGGAGTTTGCAGCAACAGGCCTATCGGCGCAACCGTGCTCGCGGGCGCGCCGTCGCGCCCACTCGATCATCTGCGCGGAACGGTCGACGCCCACCACCCGACAGTCGCGGCTGAGCGCGAGCTCGACCGGCCCCACGCCGATCCCGCACCCGACCTCGAGGACATCGCGCGCCTCGTCCACGTGGCAGAGCTCGAGGAGATCCCTCGTGGCCCCCCGGCCGCCCATGTGCTTGGTGATCCCGACAACCGCCTGGAAGTCGAGGTACTGCCCAACCATGACGAACCGCCTCCGGGCCGGCACAGTCGTCCGCGCGGCCGCCGGACCGCGTTCTCCTTCGAGGATGGTGGGCTGCTCAGATCGCGTGAACCAGGGGTATTGGTCGCGAACGGTTGCGCCCGGCGGACGCAGCCACCGATGGGGTGCCAGGGGTCCCGGGCCGACACCGCAGGTCCTGATGTGTACACGATGTCCGTCAGTTCGATAACACCACGGCAGGACACGAGCGGCGGCGGCGGGCCCCGATAGATGAGGCAGCCGATGACCCACTCCATGACGGAAGGCTTCGGGCGTCTTCGCCGCGCCTCTCGGGACCCCGCCCAGGTCGCCCCGGACGCCGCCCGGAACCCTGCCGTCGCGCCGAGCGATCGGTCCCGGACGGCCTGGCCCAGATCAAGCACGTTGTTGTTCCTGCGCGCCCGAATCCCTCCGGGCGCGCCAATGTCGCCGCGTGGACGCAGGGCTCAGGGCAGCCGGCGGATGACGGTGGCCCGGAAGGGCCCCGCCAGCGGCTCGAGCACCGGACCATAGGCACCGACGGCCATGGCCTTCGCGAGATGGGCCGCCCGTGCCTCAGGCGACTCCCAGTCCGCAATGTCGATGAGCAAGTCTGGGTCGTCCACCGACTCGTAGTACGTGCTCCCGTGGTAGCCGCTCGGTCGCTCGCGTGTGGCGAGCTGCTCGATGAGCGACCGCAGCTCGTCGCGCCGCCCCGGTTTGGCCTTCAGCTCGACGATGACCTTGATTGCCACGGCACTCCTTCTGCCAGGACCCGACCCGACTCAGATCCGGCGATACGCGGAGACGATCCCAGCGAACCGGCGACGCAGCATGGGGTTCCGGCCTCCGGCGGACCCGACCACACGACCGATCGCGCCAGCCTCGTCCCGGCGGAACCGGCGCTGCCGGCTCGGCGTCTCGCGGTGGTGACCAAAACCCCGATCCCCATCCAGCCGCTCGCCCGGTTCGAGGCGATCGTCGCGGCTCACCAGCGTGACGTCCTCGCCTACGCGATGCGGCGCACCGAGACCCTCGCGGATGCCGAGGACGCGGCCTCCGAGACCTTCGCCGTCGCCTGGCGCAGGCTCTCCGCGGTCCCCGCCGAACCACTGCCGTGGCTGTATGCCGTCGCAAGGCGGGTCCTCGCCAACCAGCGTCGCGGCCATGGTCGGCGGCAGCGGCTGGCGGCGTTCCTCCGCGTCGAGGACGCCCCAACCCCGCTTCGCGCGGGCGAGGATCTCGATGGCCCCGCGTTCGAGGCGCTCGCCTCCCTGCCGCCTGCTGACCAGGAGATCCTGCGTCTCGTCGCGTGGGAGGAGCTGCGCAATCACCAGATCGCCGAGGTCCTCCACATCACGCCCAACGCAGTGGCGATCCGCCTGCATCGGGCCCGGGCCCGCTTCGCGGCGGCGCTCGAACGAATTGCACCAGGGGATCGCGACGTGAAAGATCCCGGTCACAGCCGGACATTGGCTGATGTGAAGGGCACCACCGGTGTCGCATGGAAGGGAGTGGCGGAATGAGCATGCCGAACGGGACCGATCCGTTCGACCGGCTCCGTGATGCCGACCCGGTCCGCGCGCACGACGTGCCCGACGCGAGCCTCGCCCGCGTCTCGGCGAGGATCCAGGAGCACATCATGACCGACGTCCAGCCCACCCCCGCGGACAAGCACTCGCGCCGCCCGCTCGCCCTGCTCGGCGGGCTCGCCCTCGTCGGCGTCGTCGCCCTCGTGGTCGTCGTCGGCCCCGGCCTCGGGCGGCAGCAGCCGGACGCGATCGCCAGCGTCCCGACGCAGTCCCCCGACGCCCCGGCGCCGTCCATCGACACCGGTTCCGGCGTCGGGATGGCCTCGTGCCTGATGTACGACCCGGCGATCCTGCCGACCTTCGACGTCGTCTTCGACGGCACCGTCACCGCCGTCGACGGCGGTGTGATCACGTTCGCCGTCAACACCGGCTGGAAGGGCGTGGATGGCGCCGTCACGCTCACGAGCCCGTCGGAGGGTGTGGCGCTCATCGGATCGGTCCCTGACTTCGAGGTCGGCGGGCGCTACCTCGTGACGGCGGCCGGGACGAGCATCAACGCCTGCGGCTACACGCTCGACTTCGACACCGGGACGGCGGCATCCTGGGAGGCGGCGTTCGCCAACTGAACCAGCCCATCCAAACGCACGAGGCCCCGCCAGAAGGCGGGGCCTCGTCGATTCGCTCCACACGCTCTCGTTCGCGGGGCTTGTGAAACATGAGGAGACACCCGTCCTGGCCTGGTCGCCAGGCTTGCAGACCTCCGATGACGAATGTGGCCCGGCCACCACGGACGACATCCCCCAACCCCTCGTAGTCCCGTGGCTCAGGATCGCGCCGCGTACACTCCGGTCCCGAGCATCGGAGCCCGAGGAGCGAAGGATGACGCGGCGTCCCATCGTCATTGTCGGCGCTCTCATTGCGGCGCTGGTGGCCGCCTGTGGCGGCGCCCCGCAGTCGAGCCCCTCCCCAGACGTCACGGTGTTCGCCTCCATCCCAGCGACGCCGTCCGCCGAACCAACGACGGACGTAGAAGCGTTCACTCTGGTCGCGATGGGTGACTCCATTCCCTTCAACTCGGCCGATGACTGTCCGGGCTGCACGGGGTTCGTGACCTCGTACGCCCGAGCGCTGGAGACCGAGCTCGGGGGCCCGGTGACAGTGGTGAACCGGTCTCGCCACGATGGGGCGCGGGCCATCGACATCGTCGACCAGATGCAGTCTGACGCGACCCTCAGGAGCCAACTCGAGGCTGCGGACGTCGTCGTGATCTCGATCGCGTTCAACGATCAGCCGCCGTTCTCCGATCCCCATGACGCCTGCCCGCCCGCACTTGGTCCGTCGGCGAGCGACACCGATGCCATCCAGGCAGCCGCCGCGACCAGCAGGGAATGCATCGACTCCGTGGTCCCGGTGACCCGTGGCCAGGTCGCCGAGGTGTTCGCGGGGATCCGCCGAGCAGCCCCGCACGCCGCTGTCGGGGTCCTCGCCCCCTACGACACGTGGAGGGGCTGGAGCTTCCTCGATCAGTTCGACGAGGAAACGCGATCAGCCCTCCTTGACGCGGAGGCTTACTGGTTCCGAACCTGGAACCCCGCTCTGTGCGGTGAGGCCGCGGCGATCGACGCGGTCTGCGTGGATGTTCATCGGGCGTTCAACGGAGCCGATGGAACGGACCCCGCCGGCGACTTTGTGGGCGGCGACTACACGCACCCCTCGCAGAAGGGCAACGACGTGATCCGTGACCTGCTCGTCGCCGCGGCATTGCCCGACCACCGCTCCAAGTGACCCGCCCTGGGGATCGGCCTGATCCTCGGTTCCTGCGCGCCCGCATCCCTCCGGGGCGGGGAGCATCCACGGCTACGGCTGGTTCCACTTCCGCGGCCCGGACGGCAACGCCTACGGCATGATGCAGGGGTCGCGGGCCGCGGGCGACTGACCCGCCCCAGACCGCGACGCTGCACCCGGGTGCGGTGTTGTTCGTGCGCGCTCACAGCCCTCCGGACGCGCCAGTGACTTGAGTCGCGACATCGGTGACACAGGACGAACGGCACCATGAGTTGGCGTGGCGCCGTCCTCGGTGCCCCAGTCGAGGCCCGAGTCGGCCCAGTCGATCGCGATGATGCTCATATCTTCGTGTGTTCCTCCGCCGCGTCACGCCTGCTCAGTCGGACATCAGATTTCTTGAATTGCGACCACTGCATCGCCTATGCGGCACGACCAGCCGACCTGGCTGTCCGCAACAGCCTCGGCGGGAACGTGCGCGCGTCAAGCGGGGTGGCCACCCCGTGCAAGATCAGGGTGATTTGACCTGACGGTCAGGAGCGCTGATTGGGTGGTTTCGGAGCACTCGATGCGGTGAGTCAGGCACGGAATGAGCGCCCGCGAGCGAGGCGGGCTCGTCATAGTGGTGCCAAGACAGTAGTGAGGCGTCCCCCAGTCCACATCTGTGAGGGATTGCCCGATGACTGACGCCGGCGAGCAGCGGCTCTCGTGGTTCGAGACCGAGCCGGGGGATCGTGACCACTTGGAGTCCTTCTACTTCGAGTCCGGCGTGGTCCGGGCGACCGAGGCCGAGGTCGAGGCGCTGCTGGTGACCGACGAGCCCCCGCGAAGGTTTCGTTCCCTCCTTTCCCTTGCGCTGATAGCGGCTCTCCTCGCCGCCTGCGGTACGGCCCCCGCCACTCCCCCGCCGGTCGACCAGGCCGCTTCGGCTCAGCCGCCCGGCCGCGAGGCCCCGGCCCCGACGCTCCCACCAACGCCCGCTCCGACACCGGCTCCGACCCCGGCTCCGACGGCCTCTCCGACACCGGTGCCCACCCCGACCCCCGAGCCGACCCCGGTGCCGATCAGCGACCTTGATCTCGAACTGGTGTGCCACGGCACCGCCCTGCCGCAAGCCGCCAAGTACGGCGGCAAGAGCCATCCCCTGGTGGTGGTCGAACAGTGGGGCTCGACCGACGGTTGGAAGCTCACCTCCCATGACATCAACGACCACTGGCTCGACCAGACCTGGGCGGGTTCGGACATCCAGCTGGTGGCCTGTGTCGAATGGCAGAAATCGGTCAAGGTCAGCGTCTGCGGCACCTACAAGCGGGCCAGCGACGGCAAGATCGGCAAGGTCACCCGCTACAAGGAGGCGATTGTGGTGCGGGTGCGGGTGGCCCGCACCACCAAGGTGCTGCAGACCAAGACCATCTACGGCACGGTCCCGGCCTGTGGTCAAAGCGTCGGTCTGCCCAGCACCGCTCCGCCGTGGAAGATCTACGGCCGCGATGTGCCCGCAAGCGCCATCAACAAGTACGCCGTTGCCGTTTCGACCCAGAAGGTCAAATAGCGGCATCTGCATTTCGAAGGACGGAAGCACGTGCCCAGCTCTTTGCCGCCGGTCAGCGATGGCGCACGCGGGCGATGTGGCTGGGCTGCTGGCCACGATCCTGATCGCCGCCAAGAGCACGGCAGCGGGCCTCTCGGCGGGCCGCGATCGGTAGAGTCAATCGAACGAGGGTGAATGAGGCGAGTCAGCCCATTCCGCGAGCGCCGTTCCCGGCCCCGTTCACCTTGCCCCAAATCCCCCCGATTTCGCGTGGCGCGGCGCAGCGTTCCAGGCGAGAGGCATCGGGCCAGGTCAAGGCCCGCCTGCAGGTCGCAGCGGAGGATCGGGTCCGGGGCGTCGAACAGGATCTGGGCGGCCGTTCCCACCGCACGAGCAGCCGAAGTGGCGCCAGAAGAGGATGAGCAGCGGACGCTCCGCCCAGAGGGACGACAGCCGAACCTCCCGGCCCTCATGATCCGGCAGCGACGGATCAGGAGCTGGATCTCCTGGCTGCGGTGGCAGCAACGTCCAGCGGAGCCGACTGGGGCCGGCCTTCCAGCCAGCCTTCCAGCGCTCCTCTGCGGTCTCGATCAGCCGCTCAACATCCTCGCGCATCGGTCCATACCTCACCCGGGATCCGCGACACACCGTCGACGGCGGGACGCCACGGGCTCGGCAAGCGCACCAAGGGCGGGTCGTTCAACCTCAGCCTGGCGGTCGGCGTTCGCATGCCCGTCCCTTGTTCGCCGTCCGCCCTCCGCGCGCCAGACACCTCCGGGCCTACCATCCCGACGGCCGATCAACCCACCGTCGGGCGCTGTGCTACCGGCCGGTTCCCCTGATGCTCCCTTGCAGAGCTGCGCCGCCGCGGTCGTAGGCGATGCAGGCCATGTCGCGCAGCCCCTGGGCCCACCCGTCGGCGCCGAAGCCAGTCCATCCGTTGATGCTCAGGACCGACCGCCCCGACGGGACTCCGACATAGCGCTCGAACTCTGCCGCGCACTGCGCTGTCCACCGGGACCCGACGGCGGCGTCGCCGGGATAGGTTGTCCGGGACCCCCAGACATCGCCATAGAAGAACACCTCGGCGCCGTGGTCCTGATCGCATGGCAAGACGACCCAACTCGAAGACCACGGGCCTTCCGCCCAGAAACGAGCCTGATCGGATGCGCTGCCCGCGTACTCGTTCGGCGTCCTCAGGCAGTCGCCGGCCATGAGCGCCGACTCCGCGACAATCTTTGCCGCTGGACTCGGCGACGTCGCTTCCGGACTCGGCGACGTCGCTTCAGAACTCGGCGACATCGCTTCCGGACTCGGCGACGTCGCTGCCGGACCCGAGGGGGCAAGAGCAATGGCCCCGACGAGTCCCAGGACAGCCACCAAACCCACCCCGACGATGCCAGCGATCAGCACCGGCGGCCGTCGCTTGGCCATCGTCCAGGGCGTGCCCGGAGCGATCTGCGGCGGCGCGGTCGTCGGCATACGCTCCGCTGGGGAGGGCTCCTGGGCGCCGGCGGCCACCGGCACAATCCCGCTCTTCGGCGGCAGGCTCGCGAGCAGAGCCCGGACGACGCCGACGAGCTGCTGGAGATGCTGCTCAAGCGGCGGGGTAAGGGCGTCGAGCCAGTGGGCGTCCGAGATGAAGTACTCGAGCGACGGGGAGGGCACGACGTCCTCCACCCGGAACGGGAGGATCGGGATGCCGCGGCTGACGGTGCGCTCGATCTCCCTGCGGACGTGCGGGGACTGGTTGGAGTTCTCCGAGAAGACGAAGACCGTGAGTCTTGTGGCGCTGACGGCCTCGACGATGGACGTGGCATAGTCGCTGCCGGGGAGGACGTCCCGGGGCGCGATCCAGCAGCGGATGCGTTGCTGCTCGAGCGTGGCACAGATCGCGTTCGCGACCGTGCGGTCCTTGGACGAATGGCAGATGAAGACGTCGTGGGCCATGACGCCCGGCTCCCAACCGGTCGGTGGACCGGTCCTGTCCGGCGGAGCAGCGGGCCTGCGGTGACAGGGACGTTCGGCAGGCCCGGACGGATCGCCGGTGGATCTCGCCTCCCTATCCTAGGGGATCGAGTTGGGCACAACCTGGTAACCGGCCCGGGCCAGAAATCCCGGGATGCCCCTGACCGGTCGGCGATCCAACTCCCGGACCTCGTCGCTGAGCTGCTCCCACGGGACAAGGTAGGGAGTGACCTTGGCGTCGATGTCCTTGGGTCCGAGTGTCCAGCCGTCGCGCAGCCGCTGTTCGACCCACCGTCGGTGCTCCTGCTCGGCCAGCTGTTCGACCTCGGCTCCCGTGAACGTGAGCTGATCGGCCTCCCAGTCGTTGAGCGGGGCTATCCCCCGTCCGATCGCAGCCAGCTTCACCCCGATGTGTGCTGCCTGATCCCGGTTGGACTCCTTGAGGGAATCGGGCAACTGTTCCCAGGGAACAACCGATGGGTTGCTGGTGGCGGTGGCCCCCTGCCGGCGTGCCTCATCGACATACTCGGCGTGGATGGCGCGAGCGAGGATCTCGTACGTCCCGCCCAACAGCAGATCAGGTCGGAGCGTCCGCTCGAACAGATCGAACGCGCGAATACCGTCGCTACCCGCCGGGCGTTGCACTAGTCCCGCCAGCCCGGGTGACATGCTCAGATCGACGACCACCGGGGTCGAGCTGCCTTCCAGGCACTGACGAGCCTGTAGCGCCCCGTCAAGCGCCATTGAATCATCATCGATGCACACGTAGGCGGCCTGCCACGGCCCGCCGGACCTGAGTGTCGAGCAATCGAGGTGGCCGGCTCCGGTCTCGACACCCTGCACGACGGCGACATGGTCGAGCTGGGGGTAGCGCGCCTGCAACAGGCCCACAAGTCGCTCCGCGTCCGGATCCAGCACCGTGATCTGGATGCGATGGTCGCGCGCCCGGCCGCTGGCTCGCCACTGCCGGGCCGACTCGAGGACGACCGCCTGACCCAGCGGGGTGAGACCGATCACCGCCAGTCGTGGCTCCTGCACGGCGAGACCAATTGCCGGCTGGTCGCGCAGCAGCGCCCGCGCGCCCTGTTCATAGATGTTGAAGAAGTCAAGGCGGTAGTGAGTCGCGTGGCCGGACGCCAGTTCCCGCGAGCGCAGGAGGGCACACAGCCCCGGGTCCCGCACATGTGCCAGGCAGGTCAGCGCCGGCCCATGAACCGGCGCCAACTCTCCCGCGCGGATAGCCACCTCCGCATTGGCGTCGTCGGCGCCTGTCAACGCAACCACGTATTCGGCGTGCTGGACGCGGGCGCGGCGCAGCACCCCAGCAGTGCGGGCGTCTCCGACCACCACCAGAGCCCCTCGACGGCGAACCTCGGGGATCGCCCGATTGCCGGGATCCAGCTCGACTGCCACCACCCGATACCCACCGTCGAGCAACGACCGGACCAGCCGTGTTCCTCGCTCACCCAACCCGCACACAACGATGTGTCGTCTCTGGAGGTGCAGCCGCACCTCCGCCAGTTCCTCGCCGAAGATGGCCGCCAGGGCCACCGCGACCCCTGTCACTGTGGTGGCAGGAGCCAGGAAGCGGGCGACGCCCAGCTGCCAGGGCACGGGTCCCGGAATGCTGCCTGACTCCAGCACGAACAGCTGCAGCGACAGGTACACCAGATCAGTCGGCGGACGTGGAGTCAGGAGGTCTTCGAAGTAGGAGCCGAAGCCGACGTAGCCAAGGAGGAAAGCGACCACAGCGACTGCGCCGAACAGCGGCCACCGCACGACCAGCCACGCAGACGCCAGTCCTCCGAGCCCGGCATCAGCATTGGGGGCGGATCGCGGGGCGCTCTTCGGTGCCACGTCTCTAGTCTGCCACCCCACTCACCCGGCCGCGTGCTCCGGTGGCGGCCCCGCCGTACGCGGTGGCCGAGGCGCCGGCTGCAGCTCGCCAAACCTCTTGAAACGCTGCCCCGCGAATCATTGCTGTTCCTGCGCGCCCGACGCCCTCCGGGCGCGCCACCCGCAGTCGCCGCCGCCAGGATGTCTTCTCCTCGCGAGACCAGGCCTGCGTCAGGTCTTGGTCCCCACCACGAGGACGCCGTCGACCGCTGGGTAGTTCGAGTAGTACCGCTTCGTCCAGTGGCGCTTGCCGTGGTCGTAGATCGTGACGGTGACCCACACCTT
The DNA here is from genome assembly GCA_963766735.1 of uncultured Chloroflexia bacterium. Lineage (GTDB taxonomy): Bacteria > Chloroflexota > Limnocylindria > Limnocylindrales > CSP1-4 > CAIXZV01. The sequence goes on along the minus strand of CAVYBU010000020.1, from coordinate 30,933 downwards.
GGCACCGTCTGCCGGGGCGTTGTTGCGGTATGAGTACCCCACGGGCTTGGTCGGATCCTTGACGACCGTGTCCTTCGCGCGCGGGCCATTCCGGATGACCACGTTGCTGATCTTGTAGGTCCGTCCGTTCGGCACGCTCCAGATCTTGAACGTGAGCCATCGCTTGCTGCCGGCCTTGGTGACGGTCCGCGTGATCAGGATCGGGTACTCGGTGTCGTTCCTGAAGCTCATGGTCTGCTTGGCGTTGCCGATGATCCACACGGTGGCATCGAGGCCCGGCGGATACCGGGTGATGTACTCGTTGTGGTTCTTCTTGGCGAGCGGCACCATGCCCGCCCGGAAGGCCGCGTTGAAGAGCGTCGTGGACGTGGTGCAGATGCCGCCGGCGAGCGCTCCGGTGACGGTGATCTTCCCGTTCACGATCGCGTTGCCGGGGCCCACGCCCGGGAGCTTGCTGACGTCTCCGACAACCTTCCAGAAGTCGAACTTGGCGCCAGCCGGCACGACCGTGCCGTTGATCTTTGTCGCCGGCGCCTCGATGTTCCCGCCCCAGTGGTTGTTGACGATGACCCAGTAGTAGACGCTGTACGAGCTGATGACCTTCATCTTGGGCGCGAACGCCTTGGCGTCCGCCAGGGTCAGCTTCGGGTCGACGGCCTCGACGACGGCCGCGACCGGCGATGCCGCCGCGCCCGCCTGGCGGGCCGCAATCTCGGTGACGATCGCAGCCTTCATGCCCTCGGCATTGAGCGTTCGGCCCTCGCGGCTGGTGCCGGTGGCGACGACGTGTCCGCCGACCATCTTGAGGCCCGCGTCCTTGACCTTCTGGTTGACGTCCTTGGCCAGTGTCGTGAGGATCGGGTCCAGGCCCGATTCGTCAAGGACCGGGGTCATGCTCCCGTCGGCCGCCGTCGAGAACGAGACCAGTGGCGCGAGGCTCGTGCCGGCGATCGTCCAGCTGTCCTCGCCCCGGGCGACGACCACGTCGGCGGCAATTCGATCCGCGGCCGCCCTCGCCGCCTCGGCCGAGGCGGTGGCGACGGCGGGTGCCAAGGGGACGACCGGCACGGCCAGCGTGATCGACGCCGGCGTGCCAAGCGCCGCGAGCTGCTGGTCGACCGCGGCCACCAGGGCCGCCTTGTCCACGGCGCGACCGTCCCTCGCCGAAGAGACGCTGAACGTCCCGCCCTGGCCGGCCGACACGGAGGCGTCCACGGGGGTCTGGTCGATCGTCGTGGCGAGGGTCTCGACGGCGGCCGCCAGCTTGTCGCGGTTGTAGGTGACGGCGGAGTCGAGCGTGACGCCGTGGATCGCGGCCCGGGGTGCGCCGATGAGATTCGCGAGGGGGTCGACCCGGCGGCCTGCGGCGAGCGCCGCGTCGAGCAGCGCCGAGGTGTCGGGGCCGCGGCCGACGTCGGCGTAGCTGATGGTCGTCATCCGGCCGTCCGGGCCGCTGAACGTAATCTGCCCCGTCGCGAGCGACGCATAGGCGTTCGCGATCTCCACCTCCGCCTGCTCGCGGGTGAGCCCGCCGAGGTCCGTGCTGCCGACGCGGACGCCGGGCAGGACCCGGCCGTCGTACTGCTGGCCCCATGCGTACAGGGCGCCGGCGCCGATGCCGACGGCGAGCAGGACGCCCATGACGAACGACACGCCGAAGCGGAGGGCGAGCGACCGTCGGCGTCGATGGCGTGCCGGGGGCTCGCCGTCGGTCACGGCGGCCGCGAGGGGCAGGACCGGCACGGCATCGACGCCTGGCTCGGAGGTCGGCGGCGTGGTCGCCGGTGTGATGTCGGTCGGCTCTCCCGGAGCACGGGTATCGGCGGTGGTCGCATCAGCCGAGGAGGCCCCAGCGGTTGGCGATCCGGCTGCGCCAGCATTCGCCGCCACCCCGGCCGGCTCGTCGGGATCGGGCGAGGTCGATTCCGCCGCGGCTGAGGTGACATCGAGGACGGGCTCGGTGGCATCCGCCCCGCCCTCGGGCGTGGCATCGCCGGCGGCGGGGCCAGCATCGTCCGGCGGTGCGTCGCGCCCGACGAGAGCCGCGAGCTCGGGGTCGCCGGCGGGCGTCTCGCCTTCGGGTACGGAGGCGTTGGCAGCCCGGTCGGCTGCGGAGTTGGGCAGGTCGGTCATCAGAGGCTCATGCGCGGTCGGCCAGCGCCGGGCCTCGTCCCCGGCAGCCGCGCTATCTTCGCGCGTACACGCGAATCTGTCAGGCGACGGTCGCTCGGCCGGCGGGACTGGGACGCGGGACCGCCCCTCAGACGTTGCGCGGCAGGACCAGCACGCGCCGATTCGGCTTCTCGCCGATGGACCGCGGCGAGCCGAAGAGCGCGAAGTCCGCGCGGTGGACGACGAGGATCGGCTCGACCGCGGTTCTTGTGCCTATCGGACTGCGACGGTCGGGGCGGACTTCCGACGGTACGCGGCCGGCGTGAGGCCCGTGGTCCGCCTGAAGAGCCGGCGGAAGAAGGTCGGATCCTCGTACCCCCTCGAAGCCCATGTCGTCGACGCCGGCCCAGGTTTCGAGACGTAGCCGAGCTCCCTCGATGCGCACGGCGTGGACGTAGTCGATCGGCCGTCGCCCGGTCGCCGCCTGGAAGCGGCGAGCGAACGTCCGTCGCGTGAGCCCCGAGCGCTCGGTCATCGCGGACACCGGGACGGCATCGTCATCGACCGAGGGGTGACGGGAGCGGCACCGCCAGCTCGATGAGGATGCGCGCGGGTGGGCTTCCTGCCCCAGCGAGGCTGAGCTGTTGACTACCCTTCGTCGGGTTCTGCGGGTTCTTCGTCCGCTTCGCCCGTCACGGCGACTCGCTCCGCCCTGCTCAGGTGGCTCACCTCGACGATGGTCGGCCGGTCATCGCGTTCCTTCCAGCGCGTCTGGAGGAGGACTTCCTCGGTCTCGCCGACGAACCTGAGGACGACCGTGTGGGTGTCGCGCCCACCGTGGTCGATGGACTCGATCGTCGCCTCGCTCGCCGGCAGCGGAAGCAGCGCAAGCACCTCGCCGAGGTTCCGGCGAAGCTCCGTGCTGAAGGCCCCGATCGCCACCTCGACGTCTCCGGCGACGAGCGCAGTGCAGACCGCGTCGGCGCGTTCGCGAACTTGTTGCTCGTCCACCGTTGACCCTCCAGGCGCGAGTCGTGCTTCGTTACGTCTCGTGTAGACCATACGGCACCCGAAGCGGGACGTGGGCCGATTCGGTCGGACACGACGGTGGTCGGCCGATGACGAGGATGGCGCTTGTCGCGCCATCGTCGGCTGCCCCGTGTGGCCTCATCATCCGGCAGGCGAGTCCGCGCGACGGTCTCGGCCCCAGTCAGGGCACCAGGGGGCCTCCAGAGACGCGCTGGATGCCCGACTGGCTGTCGAACCAGATCGTGTCCGTCCGGAGCAGTTGAGACGCGGCCCGTTTCCCAGGCCAGGACGACCGCGGGAAGGCCGACCGCTCTTCCTGGGCAGTCGGCGCGTCCGTGGTGTTCGGGCGCACCGCGGACGACGCTGCCGGTTCCCTGTTCCGCCACGATATGGCACCATCGCCCCTCACGGGACCCGGCCGAGCCCGCCGACCCGCGCCTGCCAATCAGATGAGGGATCATGAGCGCGAGACGAACCGCCGGAGCCACCGCGGCCCAGGACCATCAGCACGAGGATGGTCACGATCACGCCGACGGGCAGGACGGTGCCCGGGTCGCGGTCCTGTTGTGCGGCTACGGTGAGGTCGAGGACAACGCGGACCTCACGGAGTACAACGCGAAGTCCCTGCGCCTGCTCGTCAGCAAGTCCGTCCGGATTCCCGACCGCGTGGTCCCGTTCATGTCGCGCCGTCTGGCCCGGAAGGCCCGCGAGGAGTACGAGCGGGCGAACCGCTTCGTCTCCCCACACAACGCGATCTTCGAACGCCAGCGAGCGGGTCTCCAGCTCGCGCTGCGCGAGCGGTACGGCGACCGGGTCGAGGTCTTCACGGCGCTCAACTTCTGCGAGGGCTACCTGCCCGAGCAGGTGCTGCCGGGCATCCGCGCCGCCGGCTACGACCGCCTGGTCATCTATCCGCTGCTGGTCGTGGATTCCGTGTACACGGGCGGCCTTTCGCTGGAACAGGTGAACAAGGCGCTCGGTTCCGATGGGATGTGGGTGCGGGAGATCCGCTACCTGCCCAGCTTCCATGACCGCGAGGGCTACCACGATCGGCTGGCGCGCCACGTGCGCGATGGGGTGTCTCCCCTCAAGGCCCGCCACGCGACCTCGCAGATCGGCGTGGTCCTGCTGAACCACGGCTGCCCGTACAAGGCGAAGGGGTTCGAGACCGGCATCCGCGACAGCCGGACCCTGTACCACGCCGTGAAAGAGAAGCTGTGGCACGAGTTCCCGAACATCAGCGTCGGCTGGATGAACCACCCGACCCCGGGGCGCTGGACCCAGCCGGATATGCTCCAGGCGGCGCGGAACCTGGTGACCACCGGGGCTCGCGCGATCGTGTTCGCGCCGATCGGATTCGTGACCGACAACCACGAGACGATGCTCGACGTGGGCTACACGATCGACCGCCTCAAGAAGGTCCACCCCGACGTCGAGGTGCTCCACCTGCCGAGCCTCAACGACGATCCGGATCTGATGGGCATGGCGGCGGACTGGATCGCGCCCCTGATCGACGACGCCGCGAGCCGCTGACCGCCGCCCCCGTGGACCCGATCCGCACCTCGCCGCCCACACCGCGCATCGCGGCCGTGCTCCGCCCTCGCGCGGTCGCCTATGCCCATGGCGGCGAGGACGACCACTCGGACGTGCACGGTGTCGTCCGCCCGTTGCATCCGGCCCGGCCCCATACGGTCGTCCCGTCGCCTCTGGTGGCCCTCGGTCCCGGGACCCGACTGCCCGACCGAACAAGGGTTGGGGCGAAGGCCGCCTCGCTGGCGTGGCTCGCCGCCCAGGGCGTGCCCGTGCCCGCGGCCGTGGCCGTGCCCGCCGACATCGCGGGGCTGGTGGCCGACGGCGACACGCTCGCCACGGAGCTCCTGGCCGGCGCGCTGCGGCGGTGGCTGGACCCACACGGCACCTACGCCGTCCGATCGTCCGCGGATGGCGACGAGGGTGAGCTCCGCTCGTTCGACGGCCAGCTCGGAAGCCGGCTGGACATCCCGGCGGACGGTGTGCTGGCGGCCGTGGGAGAGGTCGCGGCGCCGGACCCCGTGCGCATTGCTGCCTACGCTGAGCGTGCCGGCGTGACCGTGCCGGATCGCGTGGCGGTCGTGGTCCAGGAGATGGTGCCCGCGCGCGGCGCAGGGATCGCGTTCTCGCGCAACCCGGTGACGGGCCTGGACGAGGTGGTGGTCGAGGCGGTGCCCGGCCGGGGCGACGCCCTGGCCATGGACGGCGTAACGCCGGACCGCTGGGTCCGCCGTTGGGGAGCGTTCACAGACGAGCCGCCCGAGCCGCGCGTCCCGGCGCAGGTGGTGGAAGCCGTCGCACGGGAGACGGTACGGCTCTCGGAGGCCGGCAGGTCGCCGCTCGACCTCGAGTGGGCGACCGACGGCACCACGATCTGGTGGCTCCAGGCGCGCCCGATGACCGGGCTGGGTGATCTGCGGATCTATTCGAACCGGATCGCCCGGGACGTCCTGCCGGGCGTCATCAAGCCACTGGTGTGGTCGGTCAACGTGCCGCTGGTGAACGCGGCCTGGCTGGAGCTCCTCGAGGAGCTCGTCGGACCGCTGGGCGTCCGCCCCGAGGACCTGGCCCGCTCGTTCGGCTATCGCGCCTACTTCGACATGACGACCATCGGGTCGGTGTTCGAGGCCCTGGGCATGCCCCACGACAGCCTGGAGCTTCTTCTGGGCCTGCCCAAGGGCCCCGAGGCGCCGCGGTTCCGCCCGGGATCGGGAGCCGCACGCCACCTGCCCCGGATGCTGCGAGCCAGCCGGCGCCTGCTCCGGCGCGGCCGCTGGACGCGCGCGGAGCTGCGGTACCTGCGCGCGGCACACGCCGCCCTGACCGAGGAGGATCCGGCCGGGCTCGATGGCCCGGCGCTGCTCCGCCGCCTCGACGCGATCGAAGTCGTCGCACGCCGGGCAGCGTACGCGAACATCGTCGTGCCGCTCACGATGCTCGCGTATGACCGCGCCCTGGCCGTTCAACTGCGCGCAGTTGGCGTGGACCCGGCCACCGTGGACCCCGCCGCGGAACGGACCGATCGCGCGGCCTGGGATCCGGCCGCCGCCGTCGACGCGCTGGCGTCCCTCGCCCGGGACCTGCCACCGGACGCCCGGGATGACCTGGCCGCGCGCCGCAGCGCGGCCCTCCGGGAGCGAGAGGCCCTGGCCGAGTTCCGCGACGCCCTGGACGACTACCTCGGCCGCTTCGGCCACCTGTCCGACAGCGGCAACGACCTCTCGCTTCCCACCTGGCGCGAAGACCCGGACCACGTCGTGGACCTCGTGCTGGCGCACCGGGAGCGTCCGGATGCCAACGGCGCCGAGACACCCGGACGCGGCCCCGGCATCGACGAGATCCTGGCCCGTGCCCCGCGCGCCCGGCGCCCGCTCGTCCGGCTGCTCTGGCGGCGCGCGGGCGCCTTCCGCGCGTACCGGGACGCCGTCGGCGCGGCATGGGCCCGGGTCTACGGCCTCAACCGTCCGACGTTCATCGCAATCGGGGACCGGCTCGTGGACCTGGGCGTCCTCGACGTGCGGGACGACGTGTTCATGCTCACCGTGGACGAGGTCCGGGCCGTGGTCCGTGGCGCCACGCCGGCGGCCGGCGAGGCGCGGGCGCTCGTCGCCCATCGCCGCGAGGACATCGCCGGGGCTGCCGACCTCGTCGTCCCCGAGGTCGTGTACGGCGACGCGTTCGTCGCCCGGCACGCGTCGGATGCGCCGGAGACGGCCCTGAGCGGGATCCCGACCTCGCGCGGGTCCGTGCGTGGTACGGCCCGGGTGGTGCGCGGAGCTGCGGACTTCGGGCGCGTCGCGGCCGGCGATGTCATCGTCATCCCCTTCTCGGACGTCGCGTGGAGTCCGTTGTTCGCACGGGCCTCGGGCGTCATCGCGGAGGCGGGCGGGATCCTGTCCCACAGCTCGATCGTCGCGCGCGAGTACGGGATCCCGTGCATCGTCTCCGTGCCCGCGGCATGCACCCGAATCCCGGACGGAGCGACCGTGGTGCTCGACGGGATGACCGGCAGCGTGCTGATCGAGGGGAATGCACCGACCACCTGACGCTACCGGATGACGGAGTCACCCTGGCAGTCCCCGGTCCAGCTGTGCTCTCCATGTCTCGATGCGGCACCCTGGGTCACATGCGACGGATGCCGCGGGCGGGGTCCATCCCAGGGGGCAACCTCGAGGCGGAGGCGCGACAGGCGTTCGTCAACCCGCCTGTGACTGTTCAGGGACGCACAGCCGGAGGTGCAGCCGACGAGGCGATGCGCGTGGGTCGCTCAGACCTCGACCGTGAGCTCGTACACCTCGGGAGTCGGATGCCCCGCCCGCTCGTGGATCCGCATCACGGCTGCCTTCGACGGGCCGGTGGCCAGGCAGAACACCTTGCCCAACTCCGGGTCGAGCCAGGCTCGCTCGAAGTGCACGCCCTCGTCCGCCTCGATCGCGAGATCGCGGTCGTGGGCCTCGCGCAGCTGATCGCCCGTGACGCCGAAGAAGCCGTCGTGCACGTCCATGAATGTCGCCATCTCTGGTCTCCTTGCAGGGCGCCCTTCCGGCGCCGTGCCGTGACCCTAGGCCAGGACCGTTTGGCTTCGCGTTTGGTGGCTCCGCGGATGGGCTAGCCCGAGTCCCCGGAGACCGCGAGGACACGGTCGAGCAGACTCGACATCGGGCCGCGGCGGGTGATCGCGAAGGCCGCTGCAAGATGCGTGGCGTCCCGGCCCCCTTCCAGCTCGACAAGATCGGTCAGCAGCGATGCCTGCGCCCAGACGTAGACGTCCGGGAGAGAACGCGCCCGGTCGAGGCCTGCCAGGAGGTGATGCTCGGCTTCCTCGTCCCGGCCGGCAGCCCGAGCCACCAACGCCTTGCCTCGGAGGGCCAGGGCCTCCCAGCATGGATCGCTGATCTCGCACGAGAGCGCGTACGCGCGATCGAACGAGGAACTGTGATCCACGTCAGCGTCGAGCCGCAGAGCGGCCTCTGCCGCAACCATCATCGGCCACGGCACGAGGGACAGCCAACCGGTCTCCCGACATCGGGCGACGGCGGCCTCGGCGTGCTCCCTGGCAGCGAGATAATCGCCCGTCAGCAGGTGAACGCGAGCGAGGAAGGTCACGGCATACGCCTCCCAGCGATCGCCGAGGACGCGAAGTCGCGCGATAGCCTCCTCGAGCGTGACCGCCGCGAGGGAGTATTCCGCGCGATCGGACTGGCACGCCCCAAGGATGACGAACGCCCGAGCGGCACCGGCATCGTCGCCGGCCGCCTCGGACCGAGCGATGGAGCGATGGAGGATCCCCTCAGCGGCCCCGTACGAGGCTGCCAGGAATTCGATGTAGGCGAGCTCGCGCTCCGCCTCGGCTGCGGCGCTCTCGTCGCCGGCGCTCAGCGACAGCTGCAGCGCGCGATGCAGGAGCCCAACGGCCTCGCGATCTCGACCGCGTACCGAATGGACGAGGATCCCTCCCAGCTGAAGCAAGGCTCGCGCCTGAACGGCTGGCCACCCCGCGGCCGAGGCCGCGGCTCGCGTGGACACGTCGATCGCGCCGGGATAGTCGCCGCTCGCCGCGCGGCTACGGGCGACCTCCAGAAGTGCCTCCGCCGTCTCAGGTGTCGAGGCGCCGTGGCCAACCGCGGGCGCACGATCGAGTCCGCGACGGATGACGTCGGGCATTGCGACCCCCAGGTCCTCTCGATAGCGCCGCTCGACGAGTTGGATGTGCGCCTCGGCGGCCGTCCGTGTCCCCGCCGCCACCAGCAACGACACGAGCGCCTCCTGCGCGGCATCGTCAAAGGGGTCCAGCGCGATGGCCCGGCGCGCGAGTGCGATGGCCGCACCGGTATCGGTCGTGGCTGTGACCGCGACCGCCCACCGGAGGGTGGCGCCAAGAGCCGAGGCCGCCCGTCTTCGCTCCCGATCCAGCCAGTCCTCGAACTCCGGCGCGTCGCGCGGATCGATGCCCTCCAGCAGCACGCCGCCGGTGGCTCCGAGCTCATCCATGGGCGTCCGACCCTCGTGGAGCATCAGGACGTCAGCCACGATCGTCGCTCCGTCAAGGGTGGCCAGACGCAACCCGTCGTCCGCGTCGAGCAGCGTTGCCGCAGGCTCGAGGGCCCGGCGGACCTGGAGGATCGTCCATCGACAGGCAGCCCGCGGATCGTCTGCCTCGGGCCAGAGCAATGTCGCGAGCTGACGGCGGGTGATCGGTGGACCGATGACCACCCTGGCCAGGAGTCCCCAGGTCTTGGCGCCGGCGAGCGGCTGGCGTTGACCATCGATCGAGAGCGCGGGTTCGCCGAGGAGCGTGATGTCGAGGCGCACGTTCTCGATGCTACCGGTGTCAGGGTCGTTCGGCTCTCGACCGCGACCCCATCGGTGCGGTGGAGTGACCGCGTCCACGGCCCGACGGGCAGGACGATGTGACCACCGACCGCACCGAACCGTGCGGGTGAGGCCCTCGTGATGCAGCGCATCCTTGCAGCAGGAACCAGCCCGATCGAGGTCCTTGCGATCGCGTTGATCATCGCGGCGAAGTTCGGGCTCCCGATCCTCATCGTCCGCTTCCCGTTCGCGGCCGGCTGGGCCAACTTCGTCCTCGACTCCGTGGACGGCGACCTGCTCGTCCCCCTGGGCCTGCCGAACGAGTCCTACCAGCCCATCGACAAGCTGGCCGACTGGGTCACGTACGTCGCGATCGTCGTCGTGGCGTACCGGAACGAGTGGCCGACGAGGCGGCTGATGCTCGGGCTGTTCCTGTTCCGCTCCGTCGGCCAGGTGGGCTTCCTGCTCACCGGGAACGAGCTGTTCCTCGCCGTCTTCCCGAACTTCCTCGAACCGCTGTTCCTCGTGACCGCCTCGATCCTGGCCTGGGAGCGGGTGATCCGCCGCCTCCCCGACTGGCAGGAGCGCAGCTTCGCCCTCCTGCACCGCCACCGGTGGCTCATCGGCACGCTCATCGTCATCTACAAGATCCAGGACGAGTACTTCACGCACGTCGCCAACATCGACCGCAGCGAGTTCTTCCAGCGGCTCCTCGGCGGATAGTCGGCCGGTCACCAGTCAGCGCCCACGGAGCACCGCCTCAGTGACGCGCGGTCGCCTCGGTCACGCCGCCGCCATCCTTCTCTGACCCCTTTGCCGCATACGTCCCACCGGCCACCAGCGCATCGAACCGATCCAGGAGCACCGTGGCACCCAGGTCCGCCAGGATCCCTCGGCCCTCGTCCAAGAGGGGGTGCACCGCCGGGTCCGCCGGGCCGATGAAGGTCAGCATGTCGAAGATGGCGAGCGCAAGGCTGAACCGGACGCCGTACTCCCGGAAACCGGAAATGGCGGAGCGGTAGAGCAGAACGGCTTCGGCAGCACGGCCCTCGACGGCGGCGAGACCGGCCCGGACGGTCGCCAGGTCGTGATCGTGGACGCCGCCGAACCCCTGACCCGCGGCCTCCAGGGCCCTGCCCGCTATGTCGGGGCGGCCGCCGTGGAGGCCGGCCCGGGCCGTGATGACGGCCATCATCCCCACGCGGTCGACCGCCAGGAGGCGCTCGGCCTGCTGGACGGCCTCCTCGTGCCGCCCGGCAGCCACGGCGACATCGACCATGAAGGCCAGCGCGTTGATCTCGCTCTGGTAGTCGCCCTCCCGCTGGGCCTCCTCGAGCAGGTTCTGGACCAGCGCGAGGTCCGCTCCGCCTCGCCAGGGCGACGCACTTTGCAGGCAGAATCGGAGCCATTCGCTCTCCGGCCGATCCGGGAAGCTCTCGAGCATCTCGGCGATCCACCCGGTCACGAGGTCCCATTCACCCGTCGAGTCGGCCGCGCCCACGGCGTTGCCCGCAAGATAGCCGTCGAACGCGCGGAAGCCGAGCCGGTGGGCGAGGGCGAGCGCCTCGCGGATCCGGTCCAGGCACGCACGCGGGTCGGTCAGGGTCAGGTTCGAGGCGAGGTTGTTGGCAGCTCGAAGCGCTGCCAGGTGCTGGCCGTGCGAGCGGGCGTCGAGCAGGGCGCCCTCGAGGAGCGCCACGCCCTCCCGTGCCCGGCCACCATGGCTGAGGGCGGTGCCCCTCGTGGTGAGGGCCATCGCGATCACCTCGTCGAGGCGGAGCGGCTCTGCGATGCGGAGCGCCCGGTCACACCACTCGATCGACGTGTCGGGGCGCTGGGCCCGGAACTCCACGCGGCCCATCGCCTCCGCGAAGATTGCCGCGGCTTCCGCCCGGTCGCGGGCGCCGCCGGGGCCCGCCGAGAGGACCTCCTCCACCAGCGCCTCGCCCTCGGCCTTGACGGTGTCCCCGCTGCTGACGGCCTCCGCGATCCGAGTCGCCGCCGAATAGGCGAGCATGAGCCCGGCCGTCGCCCGGATGATGCCCACCCGGTCGCCTGCGGCTTCGAAGACGCGGATCGCATCGTCGAGCGCCGTGACCGCCTCGTCAGAAGATGACGCCTCCGTGGCGAGGTAGCCGAGCCGTTCCAGGATGCGCCCCCGCTCGGCGGCATCGCGGCTCACCTCGGCCGCCTCGCGAAGGGCGTCGATGGCCTGGCTCAGGGCCCCAAGTCGTTCCGCCCGATCGGCCGTGGCAACGAGTGCGATCCGCGCCTGCGTCCCCACGGCCTCACCCTCCGGTCCGTCGGGCGCGGCGTGATAGGCGGCGACGAAGTGGGTTGCCACGGCCCCGGCGAGCTCCTCGTCCACCAGCGATTCGAAGTAGCGGGCCGCCGTGAGGTGGCGGGCGCGCCGCTCGCGCCTGGACAGCGTCGAGTAGGCGACCTCGCGGACGAGCGCCTGCACAAAGGCATGCTGGCCACGGGTGGGCGCCTTCGGATCCGATTCGACTGCGAGGATCTCGCGCCGCACGAGCGAATCGAGCAGTGGAGCCAGCGTGTCCGGCGTCTCCCCGGTCATCGCCGAGAGGGCCGTCATCGTGAACGACTGACCGAGGACCGACGCGTCCTCGAGCAGCGCCCGGTCGGACGGTGCCAGCCCATCCAGCCGGGCCGCGACGAGCGCGTGAAGGGTCGGCGGGACGTCGAGCTCGGCGATCTCGCCATCGACCACGAGCCCGCCGTCGCGCGCCACCAGCCGCCCGGAGGAGACGAGCATCCGGACGGTCTCGACGGCATAGAGCGGGATGCCGTCCGCTCTGTCCACGACGCGACGGACGACCGGCTCCGGGAGGGCGGGGGCGATGCCCGTGAGAAGCTCTCGGATCGCGTCGTCCGCGAGCGGTTCGAGGCGCATGGAGATCGCGCCACGCCGGTTCGCGCCCCATCCCGGCCGGCGCTCCAGCAGCTCCGGCCGGGCAAGCGTCAGGACGAAGATCGGGCTGGACCGCGCCCAATCCATAACGTGCTCCAGGAAGTCGAGCAGACCGTCGTCGGACCATTGAAGGTCCTCGATCACGAGCGCCACCGTGCCCTCGATCGCCAGTCGCTCGAAGAAGGTCCGCCACGCGGCGAACAGTTCCTCGTGTCCGCCGGTCACCGGCTCCCCCACCCCGAGGAGAGTGTAGAGACGCGGCTCGATCCAGGCCTGCTCCGCGACATCCGGCACGTACCGGGCGACCATCGCGGCGATCGCGGCACGGGTTGTCTCGGCGTCGTCGCCCTCGGCCAGCCCAGCCCGCCGCCGGATCATTTCGCTGAGCGCCCAGAAGGTGATGCCCTCGCCGTACGAGGGTGCCCTCCCACGGTGCCAGAAGACCGTCTCAACGACGCCGTCGAGGTACTTCTCGAGCTCCCATGCGAGCCGGCTCTTGCCGATCCCCGCCTGGCCGACGAGCGAGATCAGCCGAGCCCGTCTCTCGCGACCCGTGGCATGGAACTGCTCCTTGAGAAAGCGGATCTCGTCCGCCCGGCCGACGAACGGCGGCTCCAGGGCCTCGGGCCGCCGGGCGCCGCCGCGTTCTGCGAGGATTCGAACCGCACGCCAGGCGGGGACCGGCGCCTCCTTGCCCTTGAGCAGGTGATCGCCGGCGATCTCGTAGGCGATCGCTGACTGGGTCGAGAGGCGAGTTGCGGCGCCGACCAGGACGGTTCCCGGGGCCGCAGCCGACTGGAGCCTCGCCGCGGTGTTGACCATGTCGCCGGTGACCATGCCCTGACCCTCGGCGCCGACGACCACGGCTGCCTCCCCCGTCATGACTCCGACACGGAGCTGGAGGTCCTCCACGCCCGACTCTCGACCGAGGGCCGGCACCATGTCCGCGAGGTCCAGGGCTGCGCGGACGGCCCGCTCGGCGTCGTCCTCGTGGGCGACGGGTGCGCCCCACAGCGCCATCACGGCGTCGCCGATGAACTTCTCCACGGAGCCGCCGTAGCGGCCGAGGATCTCCCGCGTTCGCTCGAAGTAGCGACCCTGGATCTCGCGGACCGTCTCCGCGTCGCGACTCGCCGAGAGGGCAGTGAAGCCGACAAGATCGGCGAACAGCACGGTGACCATGCGCCGCTCGGTTGATCCGACCCCCTCGGAGCCCGGACCCTGCCCGGAGGCGGGCGCGGTTGCCCGCGATCCGATCTCGCTCACCGGCACGCCCTCCGGCGAGGCGCCCGTCGCGCTCGAGGCACCGTCCGGTGCCTCGAGCAACCGCTTTCCACAGGTGCCGCAGAAGCGCGCGCCGGTTGGATTGACGGCGCCGCACGCCGGACACCCACCGAGCGGCGCGCCGCACTCCAGGCAGAAGCGGCCGTCAGCCGGGTTGTTGGTACCGCAGTTGGGACAGTTCACGATGGGGCGAAGATTACCCGAGGCAGCAACCCGCCTCTGCGAGGGCTCTCCGCGGGGCGGCACTCGCGGCGGTGTCGTTCTGGCCCGCTCGAGCCCTCCGGGCGCACGAGCTCCGAGAGCCCCGGACGGCGCGTGGAGGATCTTGGCGCATACTCGCGTCATGCGCATTCTTGTTGTCGGTGCCAGCGGCTACATCGGGAGTCGCCTCGTTCCGCTGCTCCAGGCGCGGGGTCACGACCTCGTCCTGACGAGCCGCGATGCCCGCCCCCTCGCAGACCGGTTCCCGGGGGCGCAGGTGGTCGCCGCCGACCTCCTCGACCCATCGACCCTGCCCGGGGCGCTCGAGGGGATCGAGGTCGCCTATTACCTTGCCCACTCGATGGGCGGCGGCGAGGCCGGGTTTGCCGAGCGGGACCGGCAGGCGGCCCGCTCATTCGCGCAGGCCGCGGCAGGCGCCGGCGTGTCGCAGATCATCTACCTCGGTGGCCTTGGCGACGACTCAGCCGATCTCTCGCACCACCTGGCGAGCCGCCACGAGACCGGCGCCGAGCTCGCGGCGCACGGCGTGCCGGTCACCGAGTTCCGGGCGGCGGTGATCATCGGATCGGGCAGCGCGTCGTTCGAGATCCTCCGCCACCTGACCGAGCGGCTGCCGATCATGATCACCCCTCGCTGGGTCGGTACCCACTGCCAGCCGATCGGGATCCGCGATGTCCTGGACTACCTCGCGGATGCACTCGACCATCCCGAGGTGGCCGGGGTCGTCGAGATCGGCGGCCCGGACGTCCTCTCCTATGGCGACATGATGCGGACGTACGCCCGTCTCCGGGGGCTGCGCCGCCTGATGATCCCGGTCCCCGTCCTCACGCCGCGCCTCTCCTCGTACTGGGTGAACCTGGTCTCGCCGGTGCCGGCGGGAATCGCCCGGCCGCTCATCGAGGGCCTCCGCAACGAGGTGGTGGTCCGCGACCCCGGGCCGGCCGCAGCATTCGACATCCGTCCGCTGCCATACGTCGAGGCGCTCCAGCGGGCGATCGACCGGACCGACCGACACGACGTCGAGTCGACGTGGTTCGACGCGCTCGCGGCCCCCGACAAGGCGAGCCTCTCGTCGGTCGCATCCCACGAGGGGATGATCGTCGAGCGACGGCAGCGGACGATCGCCGCATCACCCGAGCATGGTGTTCGCCGAGATCGAGCGGGTGGGCGGCGAAGCCGGCTGGCCGTACGGCAACCGGCTGTGGTGGGCCCGCGGCCTCATGGACCGGGCCGTCGGTGGCGTCGGGATGCGACTGGGACGCCGTGATCCCGATCAGCTGCGAGTTGGCGACGCGCTCGACTTCTGGCGGGTGGAGGAGATCCGGCGGCCGACCCTGCTGCGCCTGCGGGCGGAGATGAAGGTGCCGGGCCGGGCCTGGCTCCAGTACGAGGTAGCAGCGACCGAGGGCGGCAGCCGCCTGGTGCAGACGGCCTTCTTCGAGCCGAAGGGGCTTCCGGGACTCGCCTACTGGTACCTGCTGTACCCGGTCCACGGCCTGATCTTCCGCGGGACGGTCCGCGTCCTCGCGGAGCGGGCGGTGCGCCGGGCCGACGACACTCGGCCCCCGTCCTGAGCGCGGGGCCAAGTGCCCGTCCGAGGCCGATTGGGTGCCGCTGGCGCGCCAAGTCGGCTGCGCGGGCCGATACCTGCTCGGGCGTCTCCCTACGAGGCCGGCGTTGTTGACTCCGCGGTGACGCGACCCAGCAACTCACGAGCGGCACGCGGCGCCCCAGACCCAGCACGACGCCCTCCGGGGGCACTGTTCCGATATCCTCCCGCCGATGGTCACACTCGAGCCGATGTCCCTCGAGACATGGGAGCAGTGGCGCGTTGGTGCGGTGCGCGGGTACGCGGCCGACAAGGTGCGCGTCGGCGCCTGGTCGGCGGAGGGTGCCGAAGCGCGAGCGGATCGCGAGTTCACGGAGCTCCTGCCCCGGGGCATCGACACGCCTGACCACGAGCTGCGCTCGATCGTGAACGAGTCGGGCGAGGTGGTCGGCACGCTCTGGTTCGGGCCGCTCCGGGAGGGTCCCCGGAGCACCTGCTTCATCTGGGACATCGAGGTCCTGGCTGAGGCTCGCGGCCGAGGCTACGGCCGGGCCACCCTGGTCGCGCTGGAGCCGCTCGCGCGCGACCTCGGCTATGACGCGATCGGGTTGCACGTCTTCGGGGACAACGAGGTCGCGCGTCACCTCTACCGGTCGTCCGGCTACATGGAGACCGACGTCATGATGCGCAAGACCGTCGGCTGAGCCCACAGCCGCCCGTGAAGTCGAGGCCCTCGTGATGCAGCGGATCCTTGCAGCAGGAACCAGCCCGATCGAGGTCCTTGCGATCGCCCTGATCATCGCGGCGAAGTTCGGGCTCCCGATCCTCATCGTCCGCTTCCCGTTCGCGGCCGGCTGGGCCAACTTCGTCCTCGACTCCGTGGACGGCGACCTGCTCGTCCCCCTGGGCCTGCCGAACGAGTCCTACCAGCCTATCGACAAGCTGGCCGACTGGGTCACGTACGTCGCGATCGTCGTCGTGGCGTACCGGAACGAGTGGCCGACGAGGCGGCTGATGCTCGGGCTGTTCCTGTTCCGCTCCGTCGGCCAGGTGGGCTTCCTGCTCACCGGGAACGAGCTGTTCCTCGCCGTCTTCCCGAACTTCCTCGAACCGCTGTTCCTCGTGACCGCCTCGATCCTGGCCTGGGAGCGGGTGATCCGCCGCCTCCCCGACTGGCAGGAGCGCAGCTTCGCCCTCCTGCACCGCCACCGGTGGCTCATCGGCACGCTCATCGTCATCTACAAGATCCAGGACGAGTACTTCACGCACGTCGCCAACATCGACCGCAGCGAGTTCTTCCAGCGGCTCCTCGGCGGATAGTCGGCCAGGTCACCAGTCAGCGCCGTGCTCGAGCGGTCCTCCGGTGCCAGCCGCAGGCGGCGCGGATCGAATTGCGACATCCTTGGCCCATGCCGACCGAAGACGTCATCGACCTGGCTCGACGCCTCATCGCGATCGACTCCGTCAACCCGACGCTGGTCCCGGGAGGCGCCGGCGAGCACGAGATCGCGCGGTTCGTCCAACGATGGGCCGCGGATAACGGGCTGGCGAGCCGGGTCATCCCCTCACCCGATGGGCGGCCCAACCTGGTGATCGGCGACGCGTCGGCAGGCGCGGGCGACGCCGGGACGGGCTCGTCCGGGGGCGACGCTGAAGCCCCGCACACCCCGGTCCTGATGCTCTACGGGCACCTCGACACCGTCGGGCTCGGGTCCATGGCAGCCCCACTCGAGCCCCGCCTCGACGGGGATCGGCTGACCGGCCGCGGCGCGTACGACCAGAAGGCCGGCCTCGCCGCGGCGCTCATCGCCGCCCGTGACCTGGCCCGCGAGGCCGCTCGATCGGGCGCCCGGGGCCGTGCCATCGTCGTTGCGGTTGCCGACGAGGAAGCGGAGAGCACTGGGATCCAGGAGGTGCTCCGCCACGTCCGTGCCGACGGCGCGGTCATCACCGAGCCCACGGAGATGGCGGTCGGGATCGGCCACCGCGGGTTCGCCTGGATCGAGATCGAGGTCCGCGGGAAGGCCGCCCACGGCTCGCGGCCGCACCTCGGTGTCGATGCCATCTTCAGGGCGGCCCCTGTCATCGCCGCGCTGGAACGTCACACGGAACGGCTTGCCCAACGACTCCATCCCCTGCTCGGCGCGGGATTGCTCCACGCCTCGCTCATCCAGGGCGGCAGCGAGATGGCCACGCTGCCGGATCGCTGCCTGCTCTCGGTCGAACGGCGCACGCTGCCCGGCGAGACGCCCGAGCGCGTGCTCGCCGAGATCGAGGCCGTCCTCGACGGCTGCCGTGCGGCCGATCCCGCGCTCGTCGCTTCCGCGCGGGTCACGCTCGCCCGCGATCCGTTCGAGATCGCGGCCGACGATCCGTTTGTCGCGCTCGTCAGGGGCGCGACCGCCCGCGTGACCGGTGCACTGCCTGGGATCGCCGGCCTCAGCTTCTGGGCGGATTCGGCCTACACCGCAGCCGCGGGCATCCCCACCGTGCTGCTGGGACCACCCGGCGAAGGCGCCCACGCCGACGACGAATGGGTGAGCGTGAGCGGCACCGTGGCCTGCGCGCGAGCCCTCGTGGAGATCGGGCGGGACTTCTGCGGCTGAGGCGGCACCGCATTCGGGCAGCGCACCCGAAGGCGGCGGGATCGGTCAGGCCGCAGTGGGCCGCTTCCCGGGCAGCTCAGAACGCCGCCGGGTTTATGACCGATGCCCGTGGCCAGTGGCGATCCTCCCTCTCAGACTGGGGACCTGCGCGGGCAGGCGACGCGCCGCTCGATGACGCGCCGCTCGACATCCGGCTGCCGGGGCCGAGTTGAGTCACCGGTGCCATCGCAGGCAGCAGGCGAGGCGTGGATCCGTCGAACCAGCCAAGGGCGTTCCGGGGGTCGATTCGGGATGATCGATCGCGGGTGCAGGCCTACGTGGTTGCCGCTGCGGCCGTGCTCGTGGTGGGGGTGGGGTTGCTGGCCAGTCTTCTTGGTGACAGCAACGGCGAGCCGCCGTTGCCGCTCCAGCCCTCCGGCGCTCCGGTCGCGGCGGCGACCGCAACCGCGACGCCGATCGCGACGCCCCGTGCCACCCGTGGCCCGACACCGGCGCCGACCCCGATGCCCACCCTGGCGCCCATGGTCGCCGCGATCAGCACGGCCGAACTCGCCCCGACCGGGGTGATCGTGGCCGACATCGGTGACCCCGACCTCCACGGTCTCGTGGCCGACGTGAACGGTACGGTCTGGGCGACCCGCGCAGGCGCAGTCCTCAACGTGGACCCTCGGACGGGTCGAACCCGCGAGTGGACCCTCGCCGACGATCCGGCATTCGCGATGGCCGACCTCGCCACCTCGCGGCAGGGCGGCGTCTGGCTCGTGGGCCCGGAGCAGATCCGCCTCTTCGACGGGGAGCGGTTCCGCAGCGGTCATCGATACGCCAGAGCCCCTGTGGTTCGTCGTCGAGGATCGCCGACGGCGCCTCTGGGCACAGACCGATACCGTACGGGCTGATCCGCTGGGCTGACGGCGCCTGGGCCAGTGGTCCCCATGGCCGCCCAGGCCGCGGCGCGAGCAGCATCGTCGTCGATACCGGGGGCCGGGTCTGGACGGTCAACTTCGACGAAGGTGAGGGTGGTGATTGGACCTCGCGAGGCATCTCCGCCTGGACCGGGTCAGGCTGGACCACGTTCAGCCGCGAGGCCTGCCGGATCCTGTCTTCGGGGACACCCTGCCGGATCTCGTCGCGGCGGTGACGGAACGGTGTGGACTGGTCAGGGGCAGGATCCTGGTGCGGTTCCACGCGGGCGAACGTCAACGACTTACGACGTGGCGGCCTCGAAGGATGCGTGTCGTTGGGCGCCGTCGACGACGACGGCCGGCTCTGGTTCGTCCGGGAGGACTGCGACGAGTGCGGTGTCCAGATCCAGGTGGACGACGGATCGACGCTGACCACCTACGACGTAAGCGACGGGCTGCCCGAGGCGAGGACGACGTCGGGGCGACCGACTGCCTGCCCGGGCCGGGCCACGTGCTCGCAGCAACGGACGCCGGGCTCCACCGGCTGGCGGACGGGTCGTGGCGACGTCTGGAGATCGCGATGCGCTCCGTGTCACCGGCGCCCCTGGTTGGGCATTAGCGACGGACGTAGCATGGCTCGCGGCGATGTCTCGGTCCGAGGTGTGGGCGGTCAGCCCAGACATGGTGGGGTGACCGCCAGCCGGGCGACGGGCTCTACCGCCGCTCCGGCGCCACATGGCACCAGGAGCGGCTGCCGGTCAAGGATGCCGTCAGGCAGGTGGTTGTCGCGCCGGACGGAGCGCTCTGGGTGACCGCCGACAGCGGTCCGCTGGTCCGCCGGAATGGCACCTGGATCGATCTTGGTGACACGATCGCGGGAACGGCGGTGCCCGATGCAGATGAGGTAGACGGCAACTGCGGAGGTGCCATCTTCATCGGCGGCGAGGGGGTCGCGGGCTACATGCGGACCGCGCTCGGGGCACCGTCTGGTGACGTCTGCGCCCGCTCGGCGACTCGTGGGAAGCAAGCCTCGGCAGTGAGCCTCGGATGGAGAGCGGGAGCTGCACAACCGCGTTGGCGACGACCGCCGATGGCACGACCTGGCTCCTCGAACGAGGGTGGGGCAGCCGCCTGTCGCGCTCGGCGGGCGGGGCGTGGGAAGAGGTCACGATACCCGGCGTCGAGGCGAGCCCGACGGCGATCGTCGTCGACCGGGACGGGTCGCTGTGGGTCGCGGCCATCACGTTCGATCCGGCTGCCGACTCAGTGCGCACCGCCGTGATGCAGCTGGTCGACGGGCACTGGGTGTTCCGCGGCGACGGCGGGGGCATCGACGACGTCACGACGCTCGCACTGCTCCCTGGTGGATCTCTGATCGCGGTCGGGGACGGCATCGCCACGTTCGACGGACACCGATGGCACCGGTCGTGGAGTGGCCTCCGGCTCGACGCCGTGTCAGTTGCACCCGACGGCGCGGTGTGGGTCTCCGGCCCGAACCTGTATCTGCTCCCGCCCACGCTCCCGTAGCCGGTCGGAACAACCCGACGCCGTTCGCGCACGCTCGACGCCGTTCAGGGCACTCGATCGGATTCGGGCCTTTCGATCGAACGGCCCTAGGCGGCCGCCCTCGGCGCAACGCAGTATCACGAGGACGGCGCCGCTGATGGCGGGGCCTGTACCCAGGTGGAACAGATGTCAGGCTGGCTCGACGCGTTGCGAGGAGACCCGCTCCCCTGGCTGCTCGACGAGGCGGCGCCGGCCGTCCGCCACCTCGCCCTCCGCCAGCTCCTGGATGCCGCAGAGGACGACCCGCGCGTGGTCGCCGCCAGCGCCGCGGGCATGCGAACCGACCCGATCGCGGCCATCCTCGCTGCCCAGGACCCGGACGGATGGTGGGGGCGACCCGGGTCGGGCTACGGGCCGAAATATGCGTCCACGGTGTGGACGCTGGTCTTCCTCGACCAGCTCGGCGCTGATGGAGCCGACTCCCGGATCAGGACCGGGTGCGCCTACCTCCTGGACCATGCGCAGACGACGAACGGGGGGTTCGGTGCGGTCGCGAGCGGTGAGGCGCGTCCGGCCCCGTCCACGGTCATCCACTGCCTGAACGGCAACCTCGTGCGTGCGCTGGTCGGCTTCGGGTGGCTGGACGATGAGCGGGTTGGCCGCGCGATCGACTGGCAAGCGGCCGCCATCACCGGCGAGGGCGAGATCCGGTTCTACCGGTCATCGCTGCCGGGGCCCGGCTTCCGGTGCGGCGCGAACGAGGGCGAGCCGTGCGCCTGGGGCGCCACGAAGGCCGTCCTGGCCCTCGCCCGGATCCCGCCGGCTCGCCGGACACCGCCGGTCGCACGGGCGCTCGATGCCGGCGTCGCGTTCCTCCTGGGCACGGATCCGGCAGGTGCGGACTACCCGCGGGGCTACGGCAATACGAAGCCGAACGGCTCGTGGTTCAAGCTCGGCTTCCCGTCGGGATACGTGGCCGACGTTCTCCAGGTCCTCGAGGCGCTGTGCGAGGCAGGCGCCGCCGGCGATCCTCGGCTTGATCAAGCCATCGGCTGGCTGCTCGCCCAGCAGGACGAGCACGGTCGATGGGCCAACCGCTATGCCTACGCCGGCAAGATGATCGTCGACATCGACCAGCCGGGTCGGCCCAGCCGGTGGGTGACCCTGCGCGCCTGCCGGGTGCTCAAGGCGGTCGCCGAGGCACGAGGGACCGTTCCGGCAGGACCGTGACGGGCCGAGGGCCACGCGCCCGGCCAGCGTGCGCCTGGGTCCGCTCTCCAGGAGGGCTCGCCCAGTTTGTCGATGATGCCCAGGCGCGGCGCTGCCCGGGCTCCGTGATCGGGGGCCAGATCCAACGCCTCCGCGACGCGCCAGGTGGATCGGCCGGCGACCTGCTCCGCGCAGTCAGGTCCTGGGGGAACCTCCGCGCCACAATCGCAGCAGGATCGCGACGAGCCCGCCGACCACGATCACGGCGAGCCACACGAAGTCGGCCGCCGGCCCGCCCATCAGCCCGTTCGGGACGATCACGATGAGGGCGAGGATGCCGAGCGCCTGCAAGACCCCCCACGGCGGCCTGCCAGCGCGGAACCTCCGGATGATCCATGCCAGCCCGAACCCCCCGCCGGCCGGGACGACCAGGAAGGCGAGGAAGGCAATCATCACGTAGCCCACGCCCTCCTCGTCTGTCGCCAGGTCCGTCATCCAGACCGCTACAGCGCCGCTCGTCACGGCTGCGACGACCCATGCGAGCAGCAGACCCGGCCTGTCCGGGAAGGCCGCACGACAGGCCGGCAATCACCCCGGCACCGATCGAGAACACGAGCAGCGCGAGGGCGCCGGAATCATCCGTCGCCGAGGCCGCCAGGACGACCCACAGGAGCCCGACGGTAATCCCGGCGAGGATGGCCACCAGCACCAGCACCATCATCGCGGCGCTGGGGGCCGGCGCAGGGACGCTGCCCGACGCGGCCGGAAGCGCCGTGGGTTCCCACAAGGCCGTTGACGCGGGGCCGGTCGATCCGGCCACTGATCCGGGTCGCGCGCCGAGGCCCTCGCGCCGCACCCGGCGGAGGCCGGAACGGTTCTCCGCCAGGACCACCACGACTCTTCCCATGACATACCCGGGGGCGAGGACGGCAGCTGTGAACGGGAGCAGCCCGAGTGCGAAGGAGAGCTCGCCGTCGATGCCCGGGAAGAACGGCGCGCTGCCGAGTGACGCCCCTGCCGATGCGGCAACCCAGCCCCAGACGCCACGGCCGATGAGGCCAGCGGCAAGCCCGGTCAACAGCGCGCCCCACATGCGGACCTGGCCGACGACCTCATCCTCGGTGTCACCGAACCCCAAGGCGAGCCCAACGGTCGCCGCGGCGATGCCTCCGCAGAGGAAGGCCAGAATCAGAATGACGAGCGGCGGTCTGCGCAGGAGGCCGGCCAGCGGCTTGGAGGGTGTCGCGGATGACCCGCCTGCCGGGCCTGACTGCCACCCGGGCCCCCGGTCGACGATGCCCGGCGCTGGCGGCGTCTCGTGCGCACGCGGTCCCATCATCCGAGGATGCGATGTGGTGCGGCCGAATCCCAGTGTCGTTCGGACAGAAATCAGGCGGCGCCCGCTCACCGACGCCGCTATGCCGCCGCGGTCAGCTCCTCCGCGACGATCGCGGCCCGGGCCTTCGGACCCGATGCCACGAACACCACGACCGCCGCCACCGCCAGCACGACGGACCCGATGAGGACAGCGTCCCCGACACCCTGGACGAACGCGGCGCGGCCGGCCTCGACGAGCGTCTGACCGGCGGCGCCCAGCTGCGCGATCGCGGGAGACGACGTGAAGGCCACCGAACCCAGCACCCGCTCTGCGATCTGGGGCGGCAGGTTCGCGACCGCCGGGGCGAGCGCGTCGCGGTACGACTGGTTGAGCACCGCGCCCAGGATCGCGATCCCGAAGGCGCTCCCGACCTCGCGGGCGGTGTCGTTCATGGCCGAGGCCACACCCTGCTTGGCCATCGACAGCGAGCTCGTGATCGCCGTGGTGGCGGGCGTCCCGGCCAGGCCCATGCCGAGGCCGAAGAACAGCAGGCCGATCACGAAGAACCAGTACGGCGTGTCCACCTCGAGGCGACTGAGAAGGGCGAACCCGAGCGCCATGGCAAGCAGGCCCGTGGGCCCCACCCACCGGAAACCGATGCGCTGTGCGAGTCGCGGCGCGGCGCGGGCAGTGGGAATCAGGACGAACGGAAGCGGGAGAAGCGCGGCAGCGGCTTCCAGCGCTGACCGGCCGGTCACGAACTGCAGGTACTGGAGGACGATGAAGAAGAAGCCGAAGGCCGCGAAGAACTGGATCGAGATCGACAGGGAGCCGGCGCTGAACCCGCGGAGGCGGAAGAGTCGCGGATCCAGGA
This sequence comes from uncultured Chloroflexia bacterium, assembly GCA_963766735.1. Taxonomy (GTDB): domain Bacteria; phylum Chloroflexota; class Limnocylindria; order Limnocylindrales; family CSP1-4; genus CAIXZV01. Next base: position 7,048 of record CAVYBU010000020.1, on the reverse strand, counting down.
GCGGGTGCTGCTGGCGGAGCTCCCACCACACGAACAGCGCGCCGGCAATGAGTCCCAGGGTCAGCGAACCGGCCGTGACCGGGTCGGTCCAGCCCCGGTCGGGGGCCTCGATGATCCCGAACACGAGCGCCGCAACCGTGATCAGCGAGAGCAGCCCGCCGACGACGTCGAGGGCCGGCGGGTCGGCATCGACCGAGCTCGGCACGACGGCGAACACCCCCACGAGCGCGATCGCCGACAGCGCCACGTTGAACGCGAAGAACGACTGCCACGAGAACCACTCGAGGAGCAGCGCCGAGACGAACAGCCCGAGAACCGCGCCGCCGCCAGCGATGCCAACCCACACGCCGATGGCTCGCGGCCGCTCCACCTCGGGGAAGGAGGTGGTGATGATCGAGAGCGTCGTGGGCATGATGGCCGCGGCACCGATGCCCATGAACGCCCGCACGAAGACGAGCTGGGTCGGGTCTGTCGTGAACAGGCCCAACGCTGCGGCAACCCCGAACAGGACGAGGCCCACCTGCAGCAGGAGGCGGCGTCCATAGCGGTCGCCGAGCGCGCCCGCGAAGAACAGCAGGCCGGCGAACACCACCGTGTAGGCGTCCACGATCCACGTCAGCTGGGTCTGCGTGGCTCCGGTCTCGCGGGCCAGCGCCGGCAGCGCGACGTTGAGCCCGCTCACGGCCGAGATGACGGCCATCAGGCTCAGCGCCACCACCGCCAGGACGGCACGCGTCCGCCCTGGGCTCAACTCCGCGGGTGCAGCATCGACCGTTCGTTCGTGCATCTGGGACGCCCTCTCGGCTAGATTTCCTCAACTGGGGAGGAATGGTATTCTCCATCGGGGGAAATCGCAAGAGGCAATCCATGGCACGCACACGTGGCCGGCGACCAGGCGGCATGGACACCCGGAGCGCGATCGCGGCGGAGGCCCGCCGCCAGTTCGGCGAGAACGGGTATGCGCCGACGACGCTGCGCAGCGTGGCGGCCAGCGTGGGCGTCGATCCGCGCCTTGTGCTGCACTACTTCGGGTCCAAGCGCGGTCTGTTCCAGGAGGCGGTTGAGCTGCCGGTGGACCCATCGCTGGTGGTCAGCCGCGTGTTTCGCGGCGAGTCGGGTACGGTCGGCGAGCGTGTCGCCGCGCTGGTCCTGGCGGTCCTGGACGAGCCCACGTCCCGCCAGGCGCTGATGGGTCTCCTCCGCTCGGCAGTCACGGATCGGGAGGCGGCGGAGCTGGTGCGAGAGGTCCTGACCGAGCGGATCCTGCTGCCGATCGCCCGCGAGGTGTCCGCGGACCAGCCGGAGCTCAGGGCATCGATGGTTGCCTCGCAGGTCGTGGGCCTGGCCATCGCCCGGCACGTGGTGGCCATCGAGCCGATCGCATCCGCATCGCGCGAGACGCTCATCGCGGTGCTGGCACCGGCGATCACGCACTACCTCGAGGGGGCGTGGACCCTCCCCTCAGCGGACGGATGAGGTCCCCGGGTCGGGTATCGCCGCCAGCACATGGCGACCTTGCCCGCATCGCCGGTAGGGATCCGGACTCGGACCGCCGCGCCGGGTCCACGCTCTGGTCGCTGCGATCCGTCAGCGGCTCGGCACCGGCGATCCGGCATCGCCGCGGATCGCATCGCGCGCCCAGAAGGCACGGAGCAGCTCCACGACCAGGGCGATGAGCACGACCGGGACCACGACGACGGCCAGCATCTGCGAGTCGGGATTGCCCGGTCGCGGTTGAACGAGCTGGTAGAAGGTATCGATCGCCGGGACGAGCAGGACGAGGGTCACCCCGACCACCAGCGCGAACCCGGCCAGCTCCTCCCAGTGGCGAGCGCGGCCCCTGCTCCGCGAGCGCCAGAGCAGGACGAGCGCTCCTGCCAGCGCCGGCCATCCGAAGAGGTAGCTGAGCCCCGGGGCGGTGGCGGCGGTGAGCAGGGCGAGAACCCACCAGATTGCGACCACCGCAACGGGGTCGGGCTCGTCCCGGCGGCGGAACAGCCGCCCGACAACGATGGCGATCCCGGCGGTCATCGCCACCAGGCACGCGAGGTACAGATAGCTCTCCCCGACGCCCATGGTGGACCGCCCGGTCGCGATATTGGTCCAGGCCATGGCGGCCAGCAGCGGCGAGAGGATCACCACGATCCCGCTGCGGGCAAGGCCCCATCGGATGGAACCAGCGCCCGCGTTGCGACGCCGCCACCCGGCGACCGCGAGGGCAAACCCGGCGAGCAGCACGACGATCAGCTCCCCCTCGACCGGGTAGCGCACCACCAGGAAGCGGCCGAGAGTGAAGAACACCGTCTCACCCGGGCCACGCTCGGCGCCGAGGTCAAGAGCCGCGAGGCTCCGGGCGAAGGCCAGGGTGTTGGCGCCCTGCTGCTGGAGGCTGCCCGGATTCACCTGGTCCGGCGTGTCCGCCGGCGTGTGGTAGATCGACGAGCCGTGGATGTACGCCAGCTCGATCCCGGGAATGCCCTGGTCACGGAACTCGGCAAAGTCGGAGTTGGATCCGCCGATGAGCCGGGTGAGCGCCGTGACGTACGAGAAGGCCACCGGGTACGGGGCAGTTCGCGCGTATTGATCGACGATCCATCCGTCCGGCCCGCTGACGCCGATCAGGGTCGACGGCCCGGTGCCGCCTATCGTCTCCAGGTTGACGACGGTCCCGATCTGTCGCGCCCAGGGGTGTGTGTCCACGAACGCCGACGAGCCGAAACGAGGCGCCGGCTCCTCCCCGTCGGTGAACACCAGGATCAGGTCGTTCCGCAGTGCGGGGCCGGCCAGCACGGCCCGGGCCGTCTCCAGCATGACGGCGACGGCCGACGCATCGTCGTTCGCGCCCGGGGTCGCGGGGACGGTGTCGTAGTGCCCGACGATCGCGACGGCGGCGGTCGGATCCGTGCCGGAGATCCGCGCCAGGACATTGACGACGGGCACGAGACCACCCGAGCCGCCGTAGTAGTCGGGCGCGTCGATCGCCTGGAGCTCGGGTTCCAGGCCCAGCGCCCGGAGCTCACCGATGATGGTCGCGCGCACCCGCTCATTGGCCGCAGTGCCGATCGGATGCGGCTCGAACGCGATCTGCCCGATCAAATCCAGCGCGCGGGTCGTCGAGAACTCGGCTGGCCCTGGATCGTCAGGGACTTCCGGGGGGATCAGCGGCGCCAGGCCAATGACACCCGCCAGCAGCAGGACGACCCAAGAGGCGATGGTGATCGGCCAGCCAATGATCCGCTGGTCCCGCACCCTGCCCTCCAGTTGCGGAGAAGCCCGTCATCGTGGGACGGCCGGCACGGCCGGACAGTCGGGGTCGCGTCAAAGGATGACCCAGTGGCGCCGACCGATCAAGGGGTCCATCCGGTGGACGACCTGCCATGATCGTGCGATGCGCACAAGCCCGGGCCCCAGCCGATGACGCGTCGGGGGCTCCTGCTGTTCGCGGCGATGTCGATCATCTGGGGCATCCCCTACCTGCTGATCCGGATCACCGTCGCGGAGCTCAGCCCGGCGCTGCTCGTGTTCTCGCGCACCGCGATTGCGGCGACCCTGCTCCTGCCCATCGCGCTCTTCCGGGTCGACCTGCGTTCCGTCCTGCGCCACTGGCCGTGGGTCGTCGCGTTCGCGGCCATCGAGATCGCGATCCCGTGGCTGATGCTCGGCGCGGCCGAGCAGACGATCTCGAGCTCGCTCGCGGGCCTCCTCATCGCAGGCGTCCCCCTTGTCGGCGCAGCGATCGCGGTGATCGTCGGCGGGCCGGACCGGGTCGGGCGTCGCCAGCTCGTCGGCCTGCTCATCGGGTTCACGGGCGTGGCGGTGATCGCCGGCGGCGACTTCGGCGCCGAGAATGCGCTGGCGCTCGTCCAGGTCGCCGTCGTGGTCGTCTGCTATGCGCTGGGCCCATTCATCCTGTCGCGCCGGCTCGTCGGCGTGTCGTCGCTCGGGATCATGGCGCTCTCGCTCACCCTGACCGCGCTCCTCTACGCGCCGATAGCGCTCGTGAACTGGCCGACGAGCCAGCCGGGCCAGGATGTCCTGGTTTCGATCCTCATCCTCGCCGTGGTCTGCACGGCGGCCGCGTTCCCGCTATTCGCCGCGCTCATCCGCGAGGTCGGGCCCGTCCGCGCCACCGTCATCACGTACGTGAACCCGATGGTCGCGGCCGCCCTTGGTGTGCTCATCCTCGACGAGATCCTGACGACGCCGATGCTCGTCGGCTTCGCGCTGGCGATCGCTGGATCAACGCTGGCGACCCGGCGGGCAGAGCCGCCCGGAGCCGAGGCAGCAGCCGTGGAGCTTGCCGCGGACGCCGACGCGTAGCCGCAGCCGAGACCGGGGCCTTGCCCGAGCGCGCCGGCTCGGCCCCAGGGCCAGACGCGGACACCCGGCCCTGGGGCCCCGGGGCTACGTCCCCGCTGTCACGCCCTCGGGCGGCGGTGAGCTCGTGGCGCGGGAGCGGCCCCGGATCTCTGCCAGCCGCTCGAGCGGCAGCCGTGTCTCCCGCAGCGGCAGGAGGATCACGAACGCGACCCCCACGGCCGCGATCCCGATCCAGAAGGCTGTGCCGGTGGCCAGGCTGAAGGCCTGGTGCATCGACGCGACGATCCCGCTGATGAACGGCTCCACGACCGCCCGAGCCTCTGCCGGCAGCGCCGCAAGGATCGAGGCTCCGAGGTCGCCGATGTTCGTGGAGGCCTCCGATGCGGCCGCGCCGGTCCCAGACGTCAGGCTCGTCGCCAGCTCGTCGGGGATCCCGTTCGCGGTCATGCGCACCGGGAGCTGCTCCCGGAAGGAGGTGGAGAAGATCGAGCCGCTGATCGCGAGCCAGATGGACGCGCCCAGCTGGCGGAAGAAGGTGATGGTGCTCGTCGCCACCCCCATGACCGCCGCAGGCACGGTCGTCTGGACGACGGCTGTCAGCACTGACGAGATGGGGCCGATCCCGAGGCCAGTGAGGAACATGGCCGCCCACACCAGGGGCATCGGCGAGTCGGCGCGTAGCCCGGACAGGAGCAGCATGCCGATCGACCCGATGGCCATGGCCCCGAGCAACAGGATCTTCCAGCGTCCCGTGCGCGCGACGATCTGGCCGCAGCCGACCGCGCCCACGATCAGCCCGAGGAGGAGCGTCATGATCTGCCAACCCGACGACGTTGCGCTGGCGCCGTGGACGAACTGGAAGTAGCGGGGCATGAACACGATCGAGACGAACAGCCCGGCCACGGACAGGAGCACGATGGCCGACGCCGAGGCGAACGTTGGATCCCGGAAGAGCCGGACAGGCACGATCGGCTCCTCGGCCCGGGCTTCGGCGGCGAGGAAGGCCGCCCCGATCACGAGGCCGAGCAGCATCAATCCACCGACCGTCGGGTCACCCAACGACCCGTCCGGAAGGTTCCGGACACCAACCAGGAAGGGCACCACCGCTGCCGTGAAGAGCACCACGCCGAGCACGTCGAATGCGCGCCGCTCGATGCTGCCGCGAAGGGGCGGCATGAGGCGACCCATGACCGCGAGGGCAACGAGCCCCACCGGCAGGTTGATGTAGAAGACCCACCGCCAACCGATGGTGTCGGTCAGGACGCCGCCCAGCGTGGGCCCGATGAGGAACGCGACCACGAAGAGCGAGCTGAAGGCTGCCTGGAGGCGAGCCCGATCGGCGGGAGGGAACAGGTCTCCGATGATCGCGAGGGCGATGGGCACGATCGCGCCCGCACCCAGGCCCTGGATCCCGCGGAAGGCGATGAGCTGCCACATCTCCTGGCTCAGCCCGCAGAGCGCGGAGCCTCCCAGGAAGATGACGACGCCGACGAACAGGACAGAGCGACGCCCGAACCGGTCGGACAGCGAGCCCCAGACCGGCATCGTCGCCGTCATCGTCAGCAGGTAGATCGTGAAGACCCACGTGTAGAGCTCGTTGCCCCGGAGGTCGGTGACAATTCGTGGCAGAGCGGTTCCCACCGCAGTCGAGTCGAGCGACGCGGCCAGCATCACCAGGGCCAGGCTCGCGAGCACGCCGCGAAGCGCGCGCGGCGGGAGGAAGACGTAGCGGTCCGCCAGATCGGCAGGATGTGAGACGGAGCGGGATGCCTGGAGCGCCATCACGGGCCTCCTCTTGCAGCGTCGGACCCGTTCGGCTAGAGCATCGTCGCGGCGGCCTGTCCGCACCGGCGACCCGCGACACGCTGCGGATATTGGCACTCGATGCCAGTTGCGCACAGTGCCACATGTCACATCCGAGCACTTGACACTCCTTGACACGCAACGTAGTGTGCGGTCATGGAGCCCATCCCGCAGGGACTGCGCGAGCGCAAGAAGATCGAGACGCGGCTCGCCCTGGCCCGTGCCGCGATGCGCCTGTTCGAAGAGCGCGGCTACGACGCGACGACCGTGGATGACATCGCCGCCGCCGCGAACGTGTCTCGCAGGACCTTCTTCCGGTACTTCTCCAGCAAGGAGGAGGTCTTCGTCATCGATCCGGAGGGCAAGCTGGCCACGCTGCACGTCGCGCTCGCAAACGGCCCACCCGACGAGCCGACGGTCGCTGCGCTGCGCCGGGGCATCCTGGCGCTCGCCGGCGTGTACTTCGAGCCGGATCTCGTCCGCGCCGAGGCCCGTGTGGGGCTGCTGGAGCCAAAGGTGGCGGCCGCGGCCCTGGCCTACCAGGTCCGCTGGGAAGACGCACTGGCGGGCGAGGTCGCCGCCGACCTGGGTGTCGATCTCGAGACGGATCCGCGCCCCCGGATCGTGGCGCACGCAACGGTCGCGATCCTGAGAGCGGGCATATCCACCTGGCTGCAGGGCAGCGGCCAAGGCGAGCCCGTCGATGTCGTCGCAGGAACCTTCGATCGGGCGATCCCGGCCCTGGAGGCCATCCTCGCGATGCCGTCCACATAGATCGGACGCCTGCGCAACCCGATCCGGCACCCAGACCGGGCGCCGAAGCCTCGGCCAGTCAATTCCTCGTTCGATCCTGTCGCTGGCAGTCCTCCCGAGCGGACGAGCCGCCGTGCTCTGTCGTGCCCGGAACCGGCGAGCACCCTTTGTT
>CAVYBU010000019.1:0-129998 GCA_963766735.1 uncultured Chloroflexia bacterium | reverse complement strand
CCATGGGGGAGGAGCTTGGCCTTCGGGGCTTCGCGCTCCCATGGCTGCAGGGGCGGATGTCACCATTGAGGGCGAGCCGGAAGATCATCGGCCTGGGATGGGGACTCTGGCATCTGCCGGTGCTTATGGCGCGCGAGCCGGTCGCCATCGGCCTGTTCCTGGTCCTGGCCATCGGGTTGAGCTTCCTGGTTCATGCTGATGTTCAACGGCAGCGGGGGATCGCTGATCCCGGGCCTCCTGTTCCATGCCACGCAGAACTGGGATGAGGGCTTCGAGACGCTCTTCCCCGCCCTGGTGGGCACGAACTGGGAGACACCGTCGACCTTCGCCCTGCTCGCCATCGGCATGGGGGCCGGCGTCATCCTCTGGATCCGGCGACGGAACGGGGACCGGGCATGATCCGCCCGGCCTGATCCATGTGGTGGCGGCCGCGGTCGCGCTGGGCGCGCGGCGCAGCCCTCCTCGCCGGTCGGAAGGGCACGATGCGCCACCGCCGCCTCGGCTATCTCTACCTCGGCGCGATGGCCTACGTGAACCTGGCTGCCTGGAGCGTTGACACCCGCGGCGCCATCGGCCCGTTCCACGTCCTCACGGTCCTGAGTGTCGTGACCCTCGTCGGAGCCTACGCGATCGCTGACCGGGCGTCGCAGCCGCGGCCGCAGCGAAGCGCACGGGACGATGATGGCGTGGTCCTATGCCGGAGTCCTCGCTGCAGGGCTCGGCCAGGGAGCCGCCGCAACCTCCCTGTCGGTGGGTGTGGTCATCGGCGGCACGCTCCTCGCCGCCGGGCTGCTGATCCACGTTGCCCGCCCACGCCTCCTGACGATGTCGTCGTGACCGACACATTCCCCGCGAGCACCACATCAAGACCGGGCATCGCGCCTTGCGCTGCCCGCCTACTCATCTGGAGATCTCTACACGAAACTTGGTCGATCTGGTCGGGGCGAGAGGGATAGCCCCGCCACCAACGACCTTCCGATCACGATGCGGCTCGCCGAGCCGCCAGAGGCGCTCGAGCTGGTCCGGAGCGCATGACGCGCCGTCCATCCCGCCCCGTCGGACGCGCCACCGACCGCGAGGTCGTCGTCGTGGCCGCGGTCCTCGCTGCCGGATCGGAGAAGGCGGCCGCCCACCGCCTCGGCCTGCTCCACTCGACCGTCAAGCACCACCTGGCGAACGCCCGGTCGAAGGTGGGGGCGACGACGACGGCGCAGCTCGTGTGGATCCTGGCGCCGCGGCTGCCGGAACCCGACGGCGGAGCGCAGACGGACGGATCAGCGGATCGCTCGAGGAGTGTTGACCCTCGTCGCCCCGACTCAGCGGATCGACCGCGCCCACGCGGTCGCCTGTCGCGACGCCCTAGCGGACATCCGCGACGCCAGCCTGCACCTCTCGCTCCGCGAACCCCTGAGCCGTGAGCCATTCGAGGACCTCATCCGCGTGGTCGATCAAGGTGGAGAAGTGTCCGCCGTCGTCGACGATCGTGAGGGTCGCGCCAGGGATGGTCTCGGCAAGGTGCTGCGCCCAGGCCACGGCCGCCTGGCGATCCTGCCGCCCATGCCAGACGTGGACGGGGACCGCGACCTCGGTCAGTGGAAAGCCCCAGTCTCGGTGGTAGCAGCCGTGCCTCGTGAACGATGCCGTCGATCCCTGTCGAGCTCCCTCGGTCATCTCGGCGACGATCTCGCCTGCCGCCTCAGGCTTGCGCCCGAACAGGGCTCCGTCGGCTGGCTGCATCCGGCCCCAAACCTGCAACCAGCGATCGGGCGATCCACGCATCTGGCTGAGCTGGCTGCGCGCCATCGGTCGGTAGAGCGCCGACGACTTCATCAGGACGTTCACGATCCGGAACATCGGATGCATCCCACGATTCGACGCGGGCGGTGGCGCGGCGGACGAGACGGTGGCCACCGCGCGGATCCTGTCGCCCATAGCAGCGGCGCAGGCGAGCGCATGCGGGCCGCCACCGGAGTGGCCAAGGATCGCGAACTCCCTCAACCCAAGGTGATCCGCGAGATCGGTGACATCGGACGGCCAGTCGACCAGTCGCCGCCCGGGCTGGAAGGACGAACCTCCGAACCCGGGCCGGTCGGGGCAGATGAGCATCACCCCTGCTCGCTCGGCGGCATCCGCCAGCAGACGCCCGGCGAGGCGTGAGTCATTGCCGCCATGGAGGAAGATGACCGGGTTGCCGTCGGCCTGGCCGTACTCCGCCCACGTGAGCGAGCGACCGTCGGACAAGGTGATGCTGCGATTCTCGATCGACGGGCTCATCCGATCACCTCGCGCAACTCGCAAGAGACGGACATCAGTTGCCCGCATCCCATTCGGGACGCTGCATCGTACCGCTTGTGGCCACCGCAACCACCGCGGCCATGAGCGCCGGCGAACCACATCAGGTCCGCACCGACCGCCAGACGCCTACGATGGGGAGGAGTCGCGCCTGCTGCCGAGCGATCGCGAGGACCGCCGCGTAGCCGAGAACCCCCGTCAGCCCATGTAGGCGACGGCATCGATCGAGATCCGAAGACCCCGGGGCAGACCGACAATCGGCGTCGATCGGACAGGCGGGGCAGTCGGGAAGAACTCCGCGAACAGCGCATTCATCGTTGCGAAGTCATCTGCGCTGGCCAGGAAGACCGTGGTCTTCACCACCCGCTCGAGGCGGCTCCGGCCGCCTCCACGACGGTCCGGACCGGCGGATCCGCGAGCTCGCCCTCGAGCACGCCGCAGGCGACCTCGCCGACGACGCGTACCTCGCCCGGCTCAAGGCGCTCCGTCAGGCGCGGGACGCGATCGCCGAGGGATCGGAGACCGGCGTCCCGGCACAGCGCGCGATCGAGTGGCTCCGCGCGCTCGGCCGAGTCAATCCAGCAGGCAGACGTACCGAAGGAGAGGGCAGACCTGATGCACGCCATCTACGAGCGGATCACGGTCGCGGGACCCGAGATCGTGGGGATCCGGCTCACGTCGGCGGCCTACGCGCACGGATTGGCGCTGGCGCTGCCCGAAAAGGTTGCAATGGCGCGCCCGACAGGATTCGAACCTGCGACCTTCGGCTCCGGAGGCCGACGCTCTATCCGCTGAGCTACAGGCGCGCGAGTCGCGACGGCTGGCGTCGCGGGCTGAAAGGATAGCAGCCCGTCTCCGACCGCCGTCGGGCCTGGCACCGCCGCGCCACCTCAACAAGGTTCCCCGCAGAAACGTACGAGGCGGCTCCCGAAGGAGCCGCCTCGTTGCTGTCCCGGTGAACGGTCCGCCTTGCGGCGGGCCTTTTGCCATCGCGCCAGGATCATCTATCGCGTCGGCTGAACCGACTACCCTAACCCTACCTACCCATGATCCTGATGCTGGGGCAGCGCTGGCTGACTTGCAGCGTGCATATCCTAGCGGGCTGGTGTGGATTTGGGAAGGGTTTTGATGAGGAGTTTGGTAATAATCCCTTAACCGTCGGCCCGACTGGCCCGAATCGTCTGCCTGACGGGCGGATTACGCCTCGTCGAGGACCGTGATCGAGGTCATCGCGACCGGTGCGTCCGGCAGGTCGCGGCTGTTGCGCGGGGCCGTCGCGATCGCGTCTACGACATCGAGGCCCTTGGTGACCATCCCGAAGATCGTGTAGCTCTTCGGCAGCCGGCCCGAGTAGTCGGCGTGGCAGATGAAGAACTGCGAGCCGTTGGTGTTCTTGCCCGAGTTGGCCATCGCGAGGGTGCCCCGGTAGTAGTCGCCGGTGAAGGGCTCGTCATCGAACTTGTAGCCGGGGCCTCCGGTGCCGACGCGCCCGGTGTTGAGCGTGGCCTTCTTGCCGAACTCGCCGTCACCGCCCTGGATCATGAAGCCGGGGATAACGCGGTGGAAGATGACGTCGTCGTAGAAGCCGGCCTTGGCGAGCTTCACGAAATTGGCAGACGCCTTGGGCGCGCCTTCGGTGAACAGGTCGGCTTCGATCTCGCCGGCCTCGGTGGCGATGACGACACGGGTCATGGGTGCTCTCCTCGATGTGCTGGGGGCATGGCTACGGGGTGGTGACGGTGACCTTGGTCATCGGCACGGGGTCGATGGCGGCGTTGTTCGGGGGGCCGGTGTTCGGCATCGCCGCGATGGTGTCCACGACGTCCATGCCGGCGGTCACGGACCCGATGATCTGGTAGTTGTTGTACTGGGGATCGCCCAGCGCCGCGGCCGCCGCGTCGTCGGTGACGATGAAGAACTGCGAGCCCACTGAGTTGGGTTGCTGGGTCCGGGCCATGGCCACCGTGCCGCGGCCGTAGGTCGTGGTGACCGGCTCGTCCTGGATCGTGTACTTGGGCCCACCCGACCCCACGAGGTCCGGGATGACATCCGGCGAGCGGCCGAACATGCCGTCGCCGCCCTGGATCACGAACCCCGGCACGAGCCGGTGGAACACGACCATGTCGTAGTAACCGCAGGAGGCGAGCTCGACGAAGTTGCCGGCGGCGATTGGCGACAGCGCGCCCTTGATCTCCATGACGATGTCGCCCTTGTCGGTGGTGATCGTGACCGTGCGCACGTCGTCTGCGCCCAGCGCCGCGGGCTGTTCGGTGGGGCAGCCGGGCGGGTAGCTCGGGCCGGGGTGCGTCGGCGCGGGGGTGGGCGTCGCGGGCGCCTCGGAGGGGATCGGCGGGATGGTCGCTGCGCCGCTCGATCCCGAGGAGCACGCGGCCAGCACGATCGGGACCGCGAGGGCGGCGACGGCCAGGGCAAGGGAGCGGCGAAGGGTCATGCGGCAGCCTCCAGGGCGTTGGGGAAGTCGATGGCGCCGGAGAGGAGCGCCTCCCCGAGGATGAGACCGGTCACGCCGGCATCGCGAAGCCGGCCGACGCCGGCGAGATCGGTGGCGCCGCCGGCAACCAGGACGTCGGCGTCGTGACGACGAACGAGGGTTCGGAGAAGGTCGAGATCCGGCGCGCCACCGCCGTGGCTCAACACCAGCCGGCGGACGCCCCGGGCGACGAGCTCCTCCACCAGCGTATCGAAAGTTGGCGGAACGGGCCGCCGCCACGGGAACCCGGCGATGCGGTCCGGGCGGGGATCAAGGCCCACGGCCAGCCAGTCACCGGCGACGGTCAGGCACTCGGCCAGGGCCTGGGGGCGATCCGCGATCGCCGCCGACAGCACGACCCGCGTCGCCCCCGCCGCGAAGGCGAGGCGGACGTGGTCGGCCTCCTCCAGGCCGCCGGCCAGCTGCAGCGGCACGGCGACGCGCGCGGCGACGGCGCCGACGGCCTCCAGGTTGGCCGATGCCCCGCGCTGGGCACCGTCAACGTCCACCAGGTGAATGATCCGCGCACCCTGGGCGACGAACTGCTCCGCGATCCGGTCCGGCCGGTCCGTGGGCGTGCCGATCCCGGCTGACGCGCCGGGCCAGTAGACGATCCGAGAGCGGCCCTTCGTCACGTCGATCGCCGGGATCACCTCCACGCCGGTCAGCCCTCACCCCGGAGGAGGCGGCGATGGAACGTGATCGGCAGCGACCCGTTGCGGAGCAGCGTGTCGTGGAACGTCTTGAGCGAGAACGCCGCGCCTTGCCGGCGCTGCTCCTCCTCGCGCAGGCCCAGGATCAGGACCTTGCCCAGGAGGTAGCTGAGCTGGTAGCCGGGGGTGTAGGTGTAGCGGCGGACCTCCGCCCGCGCATTCGCCGTCTCGAACGAGGTGTGCTCCACGAGGAAGTCCGTCGCCTCGTCGGGCGTCAGCTCGCCGCGGTGCATCCGCACGTCCAGGATGATCCTGCAGGCCCGCCAGATGGCGTCCGTGTACATGGCCGTCCGGAAGGCGGGGCCGTCGTCGAAGCCCTGCTCGCGCATCATCTGCTCGGAGTACATGCCCCAGCCCTCGCAGAACTCGGGGGCGTCGGTGAGCATCCGGGTCAGGGACGGGTGCTTGGCGGCGACCGCCAGCTGCAGGTGGTGGCCGGGGTAGGCCTCGTGGATGCTCGTGTTGGAGATCGAGGCCCGGTAGTGCTCCAGCATCGCGTTGGGGTCGTCGTCCACCGCGGGCGTGACGATGTACAGGCCGCGCTGGTCGTCATCGAAGCGAGCGGGCGAGAAGTAGGCCGCGAACGGCATCACGCTCCGCAGGTACCCCGGCGTCTCGATGACCTCGATGACCTCGTCGTCGGGGACGCTGGCCAGCCCGTGCTCGATGATGTAGGCCCGCGACCGCGCCATGGCGTCCCGGTAGCCGTCCAGCGCTTCCTCAAACGTGGCCGGGTGGTCGTGCTTGAGACGGTCGATAACCGTGGCCAGGTCTGCGTCCGGGTCCAGCTCGCGCGCGGCGGCCCGCCGCGCCTCCAGGTTGGTCCGCAGCTGCTCGTACCCGATCTCCAGGATCGAGTCCGGATCGAGGTCACCGAACGCACGCAGGCGGACCAGCTCGTCGTAGTGCTCGGTGCCCAGCGGCCAGTCATCCGTGGCCCGTTCGAGGGTCTCCGCGATCCAGGTCACGTGTGCCTCCAGGGCGGCGCTCGCGTCCGTGATGGCGCGGTCCAGGCGCGCCAGCTCAGGCCCCGCGAGGACCGGTGCGGCGGCCGCGCGCACCTCCGCGAACAGCGACGGCAGGTCCGATGCGTACCGGGCATCGACCTCCTGCCAGAGCGCCACCTGCGCACCCTGCGCCCGCGTCCGGGATGCCAGCAGGTACTCCGGGGCCGCCTCCAGGCGGTCTGCGATCCGCGCCAGGCGCTCCTCGAGCGGCGCTGCGCCGCGCGCGAACAGCAGGAACACCGCGTCGCCCAGGTCGCCGGCGGCGGCGGAGCTGCGCTCCCAGCGGCGGACCTCGTCTGCTTCGAACAGGCCCAGGCGGACGTTGTGGACCTCCAGGTCCCGCTCGAACTGGACCTCGGCGGACAGCCCGGCCGCGTCCAGCGCCTCCACCGCCGCAAGGTGGGCGCGCTCCGCGGCGATCTCCGAAACGACGGCGTCCCGGCTGGGATCGCCCAGGAGGTGGTCGTGCTCGTGGATCCCCAGGCTCGTGGCGAGGATCGGTTTGTCCGCCATCAGGCGCCGGACGCGGGCCTCGACCAGGTCGTACAGGCGCGCGTCCAGGGGGCCCGCATCGGGCGACGGAGCAGGTCGCGGAAGGTCCAGGCGTGTGACGGGGTGGCTCATCGTTCCTCCGGCGGCCGCGTGGTGGGGCGGGCGCCCATGGTGGGCCCGTCGCGGGCCGTGGTCGTGATCGTGGTCAGGCCGCGCCCCCGGAGATCTCGCCGGCCGGGGACTTGGCAAGGTTCCGGAGAACCTCGGCGGCAGTCGCGACCGCCCGGTCCACGTCGGCGGCGGTGATCCCGTAGTGGGTGACGGCACGGATCTGGCCGTGCGGGTAGGGCTCCAGCAGCACCCCGCGCGCCTCCATGGCGGCCAGGAATGCGGCCCGATCCCGATCCACGCGGAACAGCACGAAGTTGGTCGGGAACCGGGCAGGGTCAAGTGGCCCATCCCCCGTCTGGGCCATGCCGCCCGGGCTGCGCACGCCGGTCATCTCGGCCAGGCCCAGGGCGAGGCGGCGGGCGTTGGCGTGGTCCTCGGCCAGGCGGTCGATCATCCCCGCCTCGCCGTCCTGGAGGGCAACGAGGCCGGCCGCGGCCAGCACGCCGACCTGGCGCATCCCGCCGCCGACGAGCTTCCGGGCGCGGCGGGCGCGGTCGATGAACGGGGCGGGACCAACCACCACGGAGCCGATCGGAGCCGATAGGCCCTTCGAGAGGCAGAAGGTGACGGTGTCGGCGGGCGCTGCCAGCTCCGCGGGGGCCAGGCCCAGGGCCACGCACGCGTTGAAGAACCGGGCGCCGTCCACGTGGAGCGGGACGCCGCGCTCGTGCGCGATGGCCGCCACGGTCCGCGTGTACTCGAGGGAGAGGGGCCGGCCGCCGGAGTGGGCGTGGGTGTTCTCCAGCACGACCAGGCCCGTCGGCGGCTCGTGGAAGTCCGTGGGGTCCCGGAACGCCTCGGCGATCTCGACCGGGTCCATGGTCCCGTCGGCGCGCTCCGCGAGGGCGCGGATCGTGGTGCCCGCCACGACGGCATGGCCGCCGGCCTCGTCCATCACGGTGTGGGTCGAGGCGCCGGCGATGGCCTCGTGGCCGCGCGGCAGGTGCGCGAGCAGCGAGACGAGGTTGCCCATGGTGCCGCTGGCGACGAAGAGGCCGGCCTCCTTGCCGAGCAGCGCGGCCGCCCGGGCCTCCAGGGCGTTGACCGTGGGATCGTCGCCGAAGACGTCGTCGCCGACCTCCGCGGCAGCCATCGCGCGACGCATGGTGTCGGTGGGATGGGTGACGGTATCGGAGCGCAGGTCGATGCGGGCCATGGCCCGGCGAGCATAGCGCGGGTCACGCACGCGAGGCGCAAACGCGCCCGTGCTGGTGAGTATGATCGTGCAGACGTGAACCCCCCAAGCCCTGCGGGTGTGCACAAGGAGGATAGGAATGCAGTTCGTCATCGCAATCGTGGCCGCCGTGATCGGCTTGGCGTTCGCCTTCGGAGGGTGGCGCTTCTTCCTGCTGCTGTTGCCCTTCTGGGGGTTCCTGGTCGGCTTCAACGTCGGGACCGAGGCGATCTCGGCGCTGTTCGGGGACGGCACGTTCGCGACGCTGACCAGCTGGGTCGTCGGCCTGGTGTTCGCCGTGGCCTTCGCGCTGTTCTCGTATCTCTACTACTACGCGGCGATCGCGCTGATGGCCGGCGCGGTGGGCTATGCGATCGGCGCCAGCGCATGGGGGATCATCGGCAATGAGGATGGCCTGATCGCGCTCGTGATCGGCCTCGCCGTCGGCGCCGTCCTGGCCATCGGGGTCATCGTCCTCAACGTGCCGCGGCTCCTGGTCATCGTCATGACCGGTCTCGGCGGGGCTGCCGCCGTCCTTGCCGGCTGGTTCATCCTGACCGGGCAGATCGCGACGGACAACATCCGCTGGATCGAGGTTGGGGCGCTGATCCGTGACAGCTGGTTCTGGCTCATCGTCTGGGGTGTGATCGCCGCCGCGGGCATCATCGCCCAGCTGGTCGTTCCGCCGATCGGTCCGAGCACCTACGAGCTGGACAAGGATTCGTACAGGTACAGCTAGAGCCACAGCCCGGGGCAGGTTGCCCCAAAGCCCAGCGGGAGCCCCGGAGGTCAGGCCTTCGGGGCTCCTCCGTTCTCGGCCGGGTTCTCCGCCGGCGCGGCTTCCCCGTTCTCGGCCCGCGCGGCGCCACCGGCCGGCGCGCCCGGATCTGGCTCATGGGCGACCAGGAGCTTGGCGAACATGTCGCCCCCGCCAAGCGAGACGACGGCTCGACTGTTGCCGGCCAACTGCTCCGCGACGCGCAACTGCGCCGACTCGAAGTCGTAGCGGGCGGCGTTCGGGCTGGCTCCTATCCGCTCCTCCATCTTTGCCAGGCGCAGGGCCTCGGCGACGGCCTCGTGCCCCACCGCGGCGATCCGGGCCTCGGCCTCCTGTGCGATCAGGGCGGCCTGGTCGGCGATCCGGCGCCGGTCGAGGGCGTAGCTCTCCGCCTGCTCGGCGAGCTGGAGGGACGCGAGGCGGCGGGCCTCGAGGGACCCCGTGAGCGCGGCGGGCAGGGTGATCCGGGTGAACGCGACGCCACTCACGTCGATGCCGAAGGATTCGAGCTTGGGGTCGATCACCTTCCGCAGCGTGTCTGCCTGCTCCGAGCCCAGATCGAGCGCGGTCAACGCCTCGATGCCGCGGACCAGCATCCGGACGGCATCCTGACAGCTCGCCTGGACGAACTGGTCCGCGTCACCGGCCGTGATGGAGTAGGCGAACTTCACCGGGTCGGCGATCCGCAGCGTCAGGAGCGTGTCGACCGTGACGCTGACGCCGTCGGCGGATCGCACCTGGTTCACGGGGACGTCGAACGCGACCTCGCGTGTCGTGACCAGGTGCGACAAGGCGAAGAACGGGAGGACCCAGTGGTTGCCCGCGGTGAACACGCGGTCGTGCCGGCCGGCCCTGACGACCAGGCCGACGGATCCGGACGGCACACGGATCAGCAGCCGTGACAGGATCCCGACAACGAGGGCCACGACGGCGCCCACGACGATCATGGCCCTGAGGGCATCCACGAGGGGCAGGAACAGCCCGGAGGCGGCGAGACCGATCGCGACCAGCAGCCAGACCGGGTTGATGGCCGGCTGGCGCCGGATCCGGACGAGGACCGGGACACGGCCGTATGAATCGCGGCGCTCGATGGCCTCGGTGGCGTCGAGCGGGGAGGCCTCAGCCTCCGTCAGCTGGATGTACGCCTGGGCCAGCGCGGAGGCCTCCTCGGCCATCGTGTCGGTCTGGCGGCCGGGATCGTCGCTCACGGCTGGGTGCTCCTCAGGGTGGCGGAGGGCTGGCGGCCCCCGGTTCTGGGCTGGAGGTTGGCGTAGACGGCGGGGACGGGTCTTCGTGGTGAGGCCGCTGCCGGGGTCGACGGAGCGGGGGCCAGGTAGGCGGACGGGACCGGCATGCCGGCACGGCCAGACCCTGAGCGCTTCGCTCTCTCGCCCGGTAGCACGCCGGCGGGTCCGGGGGGATCGCCGAGTCGGCTGTTGGCGTAGCGAACGAGGTCGCGGACGATCGCGACGGCCGGCGCCGCAGCCAGCAGCCAGATGAGGCCGAACTGGCTCAGCACGACGATGGCCGGGATGAGCAGGCCTGGGTGCACATCGAGGACGCCACGTGACACCCGGGTCTCGACCAGGGACGACGAGGTCTTGACGGCCCCGATGTAGACCAGGGCCGCAGCGACGCCGGGCACCGGTCCTCCGATGGCGGCGACGAGCAGCACGGGGAAGAAGCCCAGGAAGTAGCCGAGCTCGGGGATCAGCTGCAGCGTGCCCAGCAGGACGGCCGCGGCGACGGCGTAGTTGAATGGCCCGACGCCCATCTCGCTCGCGATCGACAGGCCCGCCCAGACCAGGAACCCCGTCACGACCCCGAGCAGCACGCGGACGCGGAGGAAGGTTCCGAGCGTCCGGTCCACGATCCTGAAGAGCGCGAAGACGTCCTCCCGGATCGCCTCGGGGAACAGGCGACCGGCCCGCTGCTTGATGGCGCGCTCGTCCGCGACCATGGTCAGGATCCAGGCCGGGATCACGAGCAGCCCGAGCACGTTGGAGGCCGTGTTGAAGATCCCCAGGATCTGGCCCGTGAGCGCCTCTGCCGCCTGGCTCGACAGCTGCTGGAGCACTCCCTGCAGGTTGGCCGTGGTCTGCGTCAGGACCGAGAGCGCGATCGACCGCATGGGCTCGGGGATGCTCCCCACCTGGGTCTGCAGGGTCAGAACGCCCGCCTGGATCTCATCGGGTGTCGGCAGCTTGCCTGCGACGATGACGAGGCCGTTCAGCAGGGGGGGCACCACGACGGATGCCACGCCCACCAGCACGCCGACGGCGACGAGCTCGGCCAGGAGAGCGGCGAAGACGCGTGGCATCACGGCATCGAGGCGATTCGCGATAGGCAGGACGGCATAGGCGAGGACAGCGCCGACGACGAACGGCATGAGGGCGGGCCACGAGGCCACGGCCAGCGAGAGCGAGACGGCGATGAGGGTCAGGCCGATGGCGCCCTTGGCGACGGCCTCCGGGCGCACCGTCCGGAGGCGGTCTCCGAGCACGTGCCAGCGCTCGCGGGCGCGGGTCCTCGCCGCCGGGTACGCGCTGAGAGTCATCGTTTGGCCTCCATTGTCCCGGCTGGCGTCCCTGTGACGGACCGGCAGGCAGCGGGCAGTATACGAGCCATCCCGAGCGGTCTCGACTTCGCCCGTCTCCCGGTGGAGTGCCCGCCGCCGCGGTGGCGGCCTGGCAGGGCTCCTGCTATCATCCGCCACCGGTCGCGGACCCGTGGTGTAGCGGCCCAACATGCCAGCCTGTCACGCTGGAGATCGCCGGTTCGAATCCGGTCGGGTCCGCCATCTTTCTCGATTCTCCGCACGCCCCGTCCGCCCGCCCGGACGGGGCGTTCCTCTTCTTCGGGTAATGTTCCCACCGTGAGCGTTCGGGAGCCCGGTTTCGATCCCCGTCGTCAGCACCCGCGCAGCGGCGCGCGTCCGGCTGCGGCGGCAACCGCGCGTCCGACCTGGCTCCTGCCCGCGCTTGCCGCGATCGCCCTGGTCCTCGTGGTCGGGATCGGGATCGGGTTCGGGGGCGGAGTGCTCGGCGGGGCCCCCGCGGCGACGCCCGCCGCCCCGGCAATCGTGGCAGCCGCGATGGACACGCCGGGCGCGGACGCAACCGGGGCTGCATCCGCCCAGCCCGGCCCGGAAGCCTCCGCGTCGCCCGCGGACGACCCGGGCGCCGCGCCCTCGGCCGCCGCTGTCGCCGTCGTTGCCGAGACCGTCACCAGGGACGTCGCCATCGTCCCGGTGACCCAGTTCCGCACCGGCCGGGCCAAGGCTGTCATCGCCGATGTCAAGGGCATCGCCGAAGGGAGCTCCCCGTACGATGCGCTCGTGCTGGTGGAGCAGGACGCGGACGCGATCCTCGCGGAGCTGGGCGTGAAGCGCTCGACCCTCGGCAAGCGTCTCGTCACCTTCCCCACTGCCAGGAAGCTGGCCGCGGACCTCGCCGCGCATCGAACCCGCCTTGGGTTCCTGCGCGCGGACGAGGTCGACGCTTCGGTCCGCGCGCTCGCGTGGGGCTCCCGCGCGTTGTTCGGCGTCGGCCGGGTCGGGACGCTCGATGGCTGGCCGCTGACCGTGCAGCTCGAGGTCCCGGCTGGCAGCACGGAGGCCTACGATCCGGCAGCGGCCTGGACCATCGTCGCAGGCGGCGACATCATGCTGGACCGCGGCGTGTCGCTCGCGATCCAGGGCGCCAAGACAGGCGCAGAGTTCCCGTTCGACGGGGGCACCGTGAAGATCACCGGCCACTGCAAGGACTGCTCGCCCTTTGGCTGGGATCTCCCGTACACGAAGAAGACCGGCAACGTGGGTGTCGTGCGCGACCTCACCAGGGGTGCCGACATCGCCATCGCCAACTTCGAGAACCCTGCCCCCGACAAGTGGCGCTGGCACGGCAAGGGCATGGTCTTCTCGGCCAACCCCAAGCACATCGCGGGCCTCGTGGACGCCGGGATCGACTGGGTATCGCTGGCGAACAACCACATCGGCGATGCGGGTCGCGCCGGGATCGTCTCGACGCAGGGCAACCTCGACGACTACGGCATCAAGCACGCCGGCGCCGGCAAGAACACCGCGGACGCCCACAAGGCCTCGCTGCTCAAGGCGGGCGGCGTCACGGTGGGCATCCTGGGCTACGACACGATCGCCGCGTACTACCACTCCGGGGCCAGCACCCCGGGTAGCGCCAAGATGACCAAGGCCTACCTGCAGAAGGACATCGCCGCCGCCCGCAAGGCCGGCGCGGACATCGTGATCGTGTTCCCGCACTGGGGCGTGGAGTACCGGGCGAAGCCGACGACGGGCCAGCGGAACCTTGCCCACATGGCGATCGACGCCGGCGCGGACCTGGTGATCGGCAACCACCCGCACTGGGTCGGTGGCATGGAGCTCTACAAGGGCAAGCCGATCTGGTACGCGCTGGGCAACTTCGTGTTCGACCAGACCTGGTCGGAGCCGACGATGGAGGGGATCACGCTGGATCTCACGTTCCGCGGCACGTCGCTGGTCCAGGTCCGCATGCGACCGCACCTGATCATGGGCAAGGCGCAGCCGAACTTCATGGACCCGATGGGCTCTGGCAAGGTGGTCATGAACCAGCTGTGGGGCGCATCCAAGGGGCTGCTCGGCTGGTAGCGCGGGGTCTGCGGACCCGTGATGGCGATCGACTCCCGGGATCAGCCCCAGCCGTGAGGGCCGGGCGCCTGCCCGTCCAGCCCGGCCATCAGGTCCGTCTCGTGCTCCGGTGCCGGTACCCGGGACTCGCGACGCACAAAGGCCTCGCGGAACCAGAACTCGCGCCACGCATCCGCGCCAAACCGCACGAACGGGTTCTCGTCCGAGATCTGCGTCACGTGGGCACGCATCGCGGCCCAGCGGCGATCCAGCACCGGCGTGACGTCCACCCAGGCGGTGATCATCTCGTCCGGCACGAGCATCCGGGCGGCGTAGGCCTCGAACTCGGCGAGCTGCTCCGGCGTCGCGTCCTCGGGCGGAGACCAGAACGAACGCTCGCCGATCGCGTCCATCCGCTCCTGGAGCGCGATGCGGACCGAGGCCGGGATCGCCTGCTCATAGAGCTTGGCGGGGGACCACGGAGCCAGGCCGCCCTCCGCCTCGGGTGCGCCCGATCCGCCATGCTCGGGCGCCAGCTGCTCCGGGTACCAGGCCGGGTCGCCGGCCCGCGCGAACGCGCCCACCGCCACGAGGTGCGTCCGGATGTGGTCCGGGTGCCCGTACCCGCCGAAGTCGTTGTAGGTGGTCATGACGTCCGGCTGGTATCGCCGCACCATCCAGACCAGGCGCCCGATCGCCTCGTCCAGGTTCGCCTGCCAGAAGCACCGCGGGTCGCGGTTTCCGGCGCGACCCATCATGTCCGAGTCGTGGTAGCCCAGGTTCTCCCACTCGGTCACGCCGAGGGCTGCCATCGCGGCCTCCAGCTCTGCGGCACGGATCTCGCCCAGCCGGCGGTGGACCTCGGGCGTGTCCAGCTCCGGCACGACGATGTCGCCCATCTCGCCGCGGGTGCAGGTGATCAGCACCACTCGCCGTCCGGCATCGACCCACTGGGCCATGGTCCCGCCCGTGCCGATGACCTCGTCGTCGGGGTGGGCGTGGACCGTCATGAGGGTGGGGACATGGGCGGTGGGGGACACGTCAAGGCTCATGGGCCCATGCTACTGCGCGTCGCCTGTCAACCCCTGCGGGGCGGTCACCGAGCCGTCACGTAACTCCGGAAGACTGGATCCACCACCGCACATGACGCCAATTGAAGCTGTGAACAAGGGGATGACGCCCATGACGACCAACCGACGCGCCGTTGCACTCCTGCTCCCGATCGCCCTGCTCGTTGCTGCATGCGGCGCGGGCGGCGGGGACCCGGCCACGGCCGCTCCGACCCCGGCAGCATCGGCCACGACCCCGCCGGCCGCTGCCAGCGACGCGATGACCACTGAGCCCGGGATGACCGGCGAAGCGGTGCAGACCGCCGAGCCCGCCGCGTCCGGGGACCCAGCCGCGTCTGCCGGGCCCACGCCGAACGCCGCCGCCAGCGGCTCTCCAGATGCATCCCTGGGCCACCGCAACCCTCACCGACGTGGCCACCGGTGAGACCTTCACGATCGCCGACCTCGCCGGCAAGCCAATCTTCATCGAGACCATGGCGATCTGGTGCGGCAACTGCCGGGCGCAGCAGGCCCGCTTCACCGAGGCCTTCTCGAAGATCGCACCCGGGACCGCCGAGTACGTCGTCCTGACGGTCGATCCGTCCGAGACCGCCAAGGACCTCGCCCGCTACAAGGCGGACCGCGGGTTCACGGGCCGCTACGCCGTGGCCGGCAAGGACGTTGCCAGGGCCCTGGACGCCGAGTTCGGCCCGAATGCCATCAACCCGCCGTCGGTGCCGGTGGTCTTCGTCTCGGCTGACGGCGAGGTCTCCTTTGGGACGGGTGCCGAGAGCGTCGACCAGATCGTCGAGGCAGCCGGCGTCTGATGGGGGAGCTCGCCGCGGTGTTCCTGGCGGGGCTGGCGAGCGCTGCAAGCCCGTGCCTGCTGCCGCTCTACCCGGGGTTCCTCGCCTACCTCGCTGCCAACGCGGGTGAAATGGCCGGCCGCCGAGCCACGGGCCTCCTGGGCCTCCTGGTGCTCGGCGGCCTGCTCACGACGATGGTCCTGATCGGCGGGCTGCTGTTCATGGTCTCCATCCCGATCGGGCGCGTGGCCAGCTACCTCGTTCCCATCGTGGACGGGCTGCTGATCGTGATCGGCGTGCTGCTCCTCCTCGGCCGGAACCCGTTCAACCGCCTCCCGGGCATGCGCGTGCCGCTGGTCCGCAATCCGTACGGCCAGGCATACGTCTACGGGATCATGCTGGGTCCGATCGCTCTCCCCTGCGCCGGACCCTTCCTGGCCGCGCTACTGGCCGTGTCCGTGGGGGCCGGCGACGCGGTCATCCGGATGGGCACGTTCGTCGTGTTCGGCCTTGGGTTCGGGCTGCCCCTGGTGATCCTGTCCTTCCTCGCGGGCGCCCGGCAGCGGACGGTCGTCCGGTTCGTCCTGGACCGGCACCGGATGATCGAGATCGTGTCCGGCATCATCCTGATCGCCGTGGCGACCTACGACCTGCGCGAGAACTGGGATGGGATCCTGTTCACGCTGGGCCTGTGAGAACGCGGCACAGGCCCGACAGTGCAGATCCGGCTACCCTTCGCCGGTGACGCACGACCCTGCCGACCACCCAGACGCCGCCGCGGATCCCGCCGCGGATCCGCCGCCGCCCGCCGCGGATCCCGCTGCAGATCCCGTGATCCCCAGCACCCCGGCCATCGCCGCCCTCGAGGCCGCCGGCATCCCGTTCCGCGTCGTCCGCACCGAGATCGCGCGCAGTGCCGAGGAGAGCGCCCGGTTCCAGGACATCCCGATCGGGTCCCTGCTGCGCTCGATCCTCGTCCGCCTCGCCGCCGACGACTTCGTGTTCGTCCTCGTCCCCGGGGGTCGCCGGTTCAACTGGCCCGTCCTTCGCGCTCACCTTGGAACGAAGCGCCTCACGCTCCCGACCGAGGAGGAGGCGAAGGCCGAGACCGGCTACGTGCGCGGGGCGATCACCCCGTTCGGTGCGCGGCGCGCGTGGCCGGTCATCGCGGACGCGTCGATCGAGGGCCTCGAGGTCGTGGCGATCGGCGGTGGCGCGAGGGGCGTGAACGTGCACCTCGCACCCGCGGACCTGGTGGCGGCGACGGGCGCCCAGGTGGTGGACATCACGATCCCGGAGCCGGCGGCCGAAGGCTGAGCCCGCGCCCGCGCCCAGAACCGGCGCCCGAGGGCTGAGACGGTCGTCGGACCAGGTTCGGGCCGCTACCATCGGCTCCATGACGCAGACCCCCGCACCCGGACCCCTCGCCGGCATCCGCGTCGCCGACTGCTCCACGGTCCTTGCCGGGCCGTACTGCACGATGCTCCTCGCGGACCTGGGTGCGGACGTGATCAAGGTGGAGCCGCCCGAGGGCGACGCGACGCGCGGCTGGGGACCGCCGTGGGTGGGCGACGAGGCGGCCGGGACCCGGACCGCGGCCTACTTTCTGGCCGTCAACCGCAACAAGCGGTCCATCCGCCTGGACCTCAAGCAGGAGCCCGGCCGAGAGGTCCTGCGCCGCCTCCTCCGCGGCTCGGACGTCCTCGTGGAGAACTTCCGCGTCGGCGGCCTGGCGCGGCTGGGGTTCGGTGACGAGACGCTGACGGCCCTCAATCCGGACCTCGTCCATCTCGCCATCTCCGGCTTCGGCACGGACGGCCCGGACGCGGGGAAGCCCGGCTACGACTTCATCGTGCAGGCCGTTGGCGGGCTGATGTCGATCACGGGGGCGACGGACACGGAGGGTGGGCGGCCGACGAAGGTGGGGGTCGCGATCAGCGACGTCGTGACGGGGCTGTTCGGCGCGGTGTCGGTCCTGGCTGGCCTCGTGGGCCGGGGTCGCGCCGGCGACGGAGCTGCTCTCGGTCAGCGCATCGACGTCTCGCTGCTCGAATCGACCCTCGCCATCCTGGTGAACCAGGCCCAGAACGCGTTCGTCTCGGGGGAGGCACCGGGCCGCCTCGGCAACGCCCACCCGAACCTCGTTCCGTACGAGACCTTCCGCACCGCCGACGGTGAGATCGCCGTGGGCGTTGGCAGCGAGCGCCAGTGGCCGCGCCTGTGCGAGGCCCTGGGGCTGCCGGAGCTGGCCCTGGACCCGCGCTTCGCCACGAACGGAGGTCGTGTGGACCAGCGCGCCGTCCTCCGGCCCCTCCTGGCGGACCGGTTCCTCGTCCGATCCAGCGGGGAGTGGCTGGCGGCCCTGGACGGGGCCGAGATCCCCGCCGGCGCCATCAACGACATCCCGGCCGCCTTCGCCGCTCCGCAGGCACAGGCCCGCGGCATGACCGTGGACGTGGAGCACCCGGTCCTGGGCGCCGTGCGCCAGGTGGGGATCCCGTTCCAGCTCTCGGCCACCCCGGCGACGATCCGCACCGCGCCCCCGCTCCTGGGCGAGCACACGGGCGAGATCCTGGCGGAGCTGGGCTACGGCGCGCAGGAGATCGAGGCGCTGGCAGCCGCCGGGATCACGTGACCGCCCCACGGGCGCCGCGTAGCCGGTGCCAGCCGTCCGGTGCCGGACGCGGAGAAGCCGGCGGCCGCCCGGGGAAGGCGACCGCCGGCGAGGGACGGGGGAGGCTAGTTCAGCGGGTCGCCGTCGCCGGCCTGGAACAGGCCGAGTGCGCCTCGTCCGACGAAGTTGAACGCGTGCGTCACGATCGGGTACAGGCCGTCCTCGGCCATCGCGAACTCGACCATGGTGCCCTGGGCGGGCGACAGATCGACGGCCTGGCTGCCCCAGTTGCCGGTGTTGCCGACCGTGAGCTCGATGCCCTCCTTGATGACCCGGTCGAAGATCGTGCCGACGATGTGGAACGAGCTGTCGATGCTGGGACCCGCATCAAGGACGAAGACCCGGACCCGCTTGCCGGTCTCGATCTGGATCGGGTTGTCCAGGTACTGGTTGGCGATGCCGTTGAAGACCACGAAGTCGGGAGCCGGGTTGCCCGTGCCGGCCTTGGCCAGCGAGGCAGGCTCACCCTGCGGGCCGAGGTACCACTCGCTCTGGACGAAGGCGAACTCCTGGTCCACCTTGTCCAGCCCGCCCTTGGGCTCGACGATCATCATCCCGTACATGCCGTTGGCGATGTGATGGAGGGCCGGGGCAGTCCCGCAGTGGTACATCCAGACGCCGGCGAACTTCGCCTCGTACTCGTAGAGCTTCTCCTCGCCCGGGTTGATCGAGGTCATCTCGTCGTTCCAGGCGACCATCGACGAGTGGAAGTCGACCGAATGGGGGAGCTTGCTGGTCGCGGGGTTCTTGAGATGGATGCGGATGGTGTCGCCGACCTGGACCCGGATGACCGGGCCCGGAACGGTGCCGCCGAAGGTCCACACGCTCTGGACGAACCCGGTGGCGACGGTCATGAGCTTCTCTTCGATGACGAGGTCGATGTCGTGGACCTTCCCCTCGAGGAGGGCAGGGGCCCTCGGGTCGTTCATGGTGTAGGCCGGGGCGTTCGGGTCTGCCTGGACGTCCGTGGCCGGGGCGGGGCCGCCGTGGCTCTCGCCGCCGGCGGTGCTGCCCTTGACGCTGATGGCGCCCGTCATCCCCGCGTCCGAATGGCCGGGGATGGAGCAGATGAAGCCGATGCCCTCGGCCGGGACGTCCACGATTCCGGTCGCGCTCTGGCCGGCGTCCGCGGAGATCACCGTGCCGTCGGCAAACGCCAGGTCGTGGATGATGCTGCCCGTGTTCGTGAGCGTGACCTCGTAGCGGCCGGGGGCGTCCACCTCGATCGCCTTCGGCTCGAACCCGAGATCCACTGCGGTGACCTCGAGCGTGCCGAGGACGTCGCCGGCCGGAGACGAGGCCGGTGCCGCGGTGGCAGCGGGCGCCGGAGTGGAAACGCTGGCGACCGTGTTCCCGCCGCCGGGGGCGCCGGCGCTGGTGTCGAACGACCAGGCAGGTGTGTCCGCCTTGGCGCAGCCGGCCGTCGCCATGGCGAGCAGCGCGGTCGCCGCGATCAGGCGTTGAGTGCGGTTCATGGACGCATCCTTTCCCGTATGGCCCCGGGCCGTTCCCCGTCCCGGGTCCTGCCCCGCCTGCACGCGGACTCCCATGGTCCGTGTGGCCCCGCGGTGGGTGCTGTAACTATCAGTAACTTAGTAGATGTTTGAGAAGATGACAAGCAGCCCTTTTGACGGGGGCCAGGCGGCCCCCAAAGCTCCGGCCGGTTCCGCTCCGACCAGGATCGACACCAGCCCGCCTGGCGCAGCCGCCCTCCGACCGGGCCCCCGCCGCGGCGATGACCGGCGCGTGGTCGTGGCGTCCGTGGTGGTCGCGGCCGGGTTCCTCCTCGTCGCCGCCGCCGCCGCGCTCGCCAGGGCGACCGGCGCCGACGCACTGCCGCCGTGGCTGCCGCTCCACCTTGCCCTCGCCGGCGGTGCGTCCACCGCCATCTCGGGGGTGATGCCCTTCTTCGTGGCCGCGCTGGCGGCGGGCCACCCGGCTCCCGTGCGCCTGCGCGTGACCTCGGTCGCGCTGGTCGCGATCGGGGCGGCGCTCGTGAGCGTGCGCGGGTTCGCGCCCTCAGCCGATCTCGTCCCGGTCATCGGCGGGTGCGTCTACCTCGCGGGGATCGGGGCCGTGGCGCTGGCCGTGCGGGCATCGGGACGCGCCGGGCTGATGATCCGCCGACCGGTGGTGACCGCCGGCTACATGCTGGCGCTGCTGAACGTGGCGATCGGGGCGTCGCTCGGGACGCTGGCCGCGGCCGGCTGGCCGCCCGTGCTGGACCGGTGGGCGGAGCTGCGGCCGGCGCACGCATGGACGAACGTCCTGGGGTTCGTGTCGCTGATCATCGTCTCAACGCTGCTGCACTTCCTGCCGACGGTCCTCGGGACGCGGATCGTGCCGCGGGGGAGTGCGGCGCTGGCGGTGATGGGCACGGCGCTGGCGGCACCACTCGTGGTGACGGGGCAGCTGACCGGGGTTGGGGCTGTGGCCGGTGGGGGCGCGTTCCTGGCGATGGTTGGCGCGGGCGCGATGGTCCTGGAGGCCTCTCGCGTGTACCGCGCCCGGGGAACCTGGACGACGGACCCGGGCTGGCACCGGATGTCGGGCATCGGGCTGCTTGCCGGGGTGGGGTGGTTCGCGGTGGGGACGACGCTCGCATCGGTTCTCGTCCTCGCGGCCGCGCTGGGCCTTGTGCCGGCCGGGGAGGCGTGGCGGTCGCCGCTCGTCGCCGCGCCGCTCGTGGTCGGCTGGGTCGTCCAGGTGCTGATCGGATCGTGGACCCACCTGCTGCCGGCGATCGGGCCTGGTGGGCCGAGGGAACACGGCGTCCAGCGCGAGGTGCTGGGTCGGGCCGCCACGCCCCGCCTGGTGGCGCTGAACGCCGGGACGGCGCTGCTGGCCGTGGGGTGGCCGCTCGGGATCGGAGCGCTGGCGGGCGCCGGGGCGCTCCTGGCCGCCGGTGCCGTGGTGGCGAGCGTCGGCCTGGCCGCGTCGGCGCTCCGGGTGCGGGCGCGGGCGCTCACCCCCGGCTGAGGTCGCCTGGACGCGTCGACGCACGGGGCGCGGGCGCGGGTGCCGGATCGCCGAAGCGGCGACGATCGGGGGCCGGAGCGGGCCGGTTTCGCCCTACGCCGCGGGTCGCCCGCCTCTGGACGCCGCCCGGGACGGATCCGACGCGACCAGGCGGTCCTGCGTGTACTGGTAGTGGATGCCGACCGCCTCGATCGCCCCGCGGATGTCGCCCTCCGCGATGCCGGTGGCGATGTGCCGGTGGTACTCGACGGGTGGCGTCCAGCCCAGCGACTCACGCGCGGCCAGCGCGGTCCGCATCAGCAGGACGGTCTGCGATGCCAGGTGATCGAACAGAGCGAGCAGGCGGCCGTTGCCCGAGAGCCGGCAGTAGGCCCGGTGGAAGGCCATGTCGGTCTCCCAGGCCGCCGCGAGGTCCTCGCGCCCGTACGCCGCCTCGACATCCGCCAGGATGTCGAACAGGTCCGCGATGTCGGCCTCGGTTGCCCTGGCGACAGCGAGGGGGATCGCGGCCTCCTCGATGGCCCTGCGGAGCACGTAGACCTCCGCCAGGTCCGCCTCGGTGAGGCTGCTCACGAACGTGCCGCGGCGCGGGAGGTCAACCGCGAGCCCGTCACGGGCAAGCTCGGCGAGCGCATCGCGGATCGGACCGCGCGACACGCCGAACCGGTCGGCCAGCTCCGTCTCCACCAGCCGCGTGCCGGCCGGGAGGCGTCCATCGAGGATCTCCTCGCGGAGCTGGTCGGCGACCGACTCCCAGAGCTGCTTGTGCGTCAACGCCGTCATCGGCCCTCCGTCAACCGGGGCCGATGGGGCACCCGGAAGCATCGTTCGGACCACAAGAATGGCCGTTGACAGGGCTATTGTCAACAGTTAGCATCCCGCCAATCAGGTCGTGCGCGACGGCCGGTCCCCTGCTTGTCGCGCACCGGCGGCACCCGCACCCCGGGGTTCAACGGCTCGTCCGCGCGTCGAGTCGTGACCCGCCGGGACGGCCCCGAGGAGGGACCGGCCGGCGCACGATGGCCGGCGATATCAGCCACCAAACAGGAGCAGCATCGATGAGCAGTTTCCCGACCAGCGCCAAGGTCGTCATCATCGGCGCCGGCATCGTCGGCAACAGCATCGCCTACCACCTTGCGAACCTCGGGTGGAAGGACCTCGTCCTCATCGACAAGGGCCCCCTGCCGAACCCCGGTGGCTCCACGGGCCACGCGTCCAACTTCCTGTACCTGGTCGATCACAACAAGGAGATGGCGGAGCTGACGCTCGAGAGCGCCCGCCAGTACAAGGACTGGGACGTCTACACGGAGTGCGGCGGCCTCGAGGTCGCGCGGTCCGAGTCCCGGCTGAACGAGCTCCGCCGCAAGATGGACTCGTCCAGGAACTGGGGCATCGATTCCCGCCTGGTCAGTCCGGCCGAGATCAAGGAGCTCGTCCCGTTCATCGACGAGTCGATCCTCGTCGGTGGCTTCTACACGCCGGGCGTCGGCGTCTGCGACTCCCTGCAGTTCGGGACCCTGTGCCGCGAGAAGGCCGAGGCGATGGGCGCTCTGACCTCGTTCGCGAACACCGAGGTCACCGCGATGGGCGTCGAGGACGGCCGCATCAGGAGCGTCACGACCAGCCGCGGCACCATCGAGGCCGAGTACGTCATCATCGCGTGCGGTGTCTGGGCCCCGCTCCTGGCCGAGATGGCCGGCGCGCGGATCCCGCTCACCCCGGTCGTCCACCAGATGGCCGACTACGGCCCCGTCGAGATCTTCGAGAAGTCGTCCAAGGCGATCGAATACCCGATCGTCCGCGACATGGACGTCCTCATGTACGAGCGCCAGGACGGCATCGGCTTTGAGGTGGGCTCGTACGCCCACCGCTCCATCCTGCACGATCCGGAGACGATCCCGTCCAACGAGGAGGCCGCCCTCTCGCCGACGGAGTTCCCCTTCACCCAGGGTGACTTCGACCCGCAGCTCGAAGACGCCCTCGAGCTCTTCCCCGCCATCCTCGGCGACGAGAAGGTCGGCCAGAAGTACGCCATCAACGGCCTCATCGCCCTCACGCCGGACGGCATGCCGCTCCTGGGCGAGACGCCCGAGGTCAAGGGCCTCTGGTCCGCCGCCGCGGTCTGGGTCAAGGAAGGGCCGGCGGTCGGCAAGTCCATCGCCGAGTGGATGGTCCACGGCGAGCCCGAGATCGACTGCAACCAGTCCGACATCAGCCGCCTGCACGGTCACCAGAAGACCCGCCAGCACACGAAGGCCCGCGCCTTCGAGGCGTTCCCCAAGACCTACGGCATCGTCCACCCGGCCGAGCAGTACCTGTCCGATCGCGACCTGCGCATGACGCCGATGAACGAGTGGCAGCGCGTGCACGACGCCGAGTTCTTCGAGGTCGCCGGCTGGGAGCGGGCGCAGTGGTACAACAGCAACGCCCCGCTCGTTGAGAAGTACGGCGTCAAGACCCGTCCGAACGAGTGGGATGCCCGCTGGTGGAGCCCCATCATCAACGCCGAGCACCTCGCCATGCGCGAGTCGGCCGGCATCTTCGACCTCTCCGCGTTCGCCATCTTCGACATCGTCGGCCCGGGCGCCCTGGCGTCCGTCCAGAAGGTCGCGATGCGCCAGATGGACGTCAAGGTCGGCCGCGTGGTGTACACGCCGGTCCTCTCGGAGACGGGCGGCTTCAAGTCCGACCTCACGATCATGCGGCTCGAGAAGAACGTCTTCCGCGTGGTCACCGGCGGCGCCCACGGCATGGCCGACCTCAAGTGGTTCAAGGACCACCTCGAGGAGGACGCGGCGATCGTCGACCTGACGACCGCCTACACGACGATCGGTCTCTGGGGTCCCAACGCCCGCAAGATCGTCCAGTCGATCACCCGTGAGGACATGTCGGCCGACGCCTTCAAGTTCGGCACCTGCAAGACCGTCGAGATCGGCTCGCAGATGACGCTGGCGTCGCGCATCAGCTACGTCGGCGACCTGGGCTGGGAGATCTACGTCCCGATGGAGCAGGGCCAGCGGCTCTGGAGCGAGCTCTGGGAAGCCGGCCAGGCCCACGGCATCACTGCCTGTGGCATGGGCGTGTACGGCACCACCGGCCGCCTCGAGAAGAGCTATCGCGCCTACGGCGCCGAGCTCGACAACGACTATGACGTCGTCGAGGCCGACATGGCGGGCGCCAGGGTCAAGGACCAGGACTTCATCGGCAAGGAGGCCGTCCTGGCCGTCCTCGGCAAGCAGCCGGCAGCGATCTGCTGCTCGCTCACCGTCGACGACCACACCTCCGCCGAGCGGCGAACGCCGCTACATGCTGGGCCGCCAGCCGATCACCCTCGCCGACGGCTCCGAGATCGTGGACGCCAAGGGCCGCCGCTCCTACGCGACCTCCGCGGGCGCCAGCCCGTCAACCGGCAAGCACGTGCTGATGGCCTACCTGCCGCCGGAGCACGCGGTCGAGGGCAACAAGCTCTTCGTCCAGTACTTCGACGAGCAGTACCCGGTGACCGTCGCGGTCGTCGGCGCCCGGCCGCTGTTCGACCCCGAGAACCTTCTCATCCGGGCCTGAAGATGAAGATCCTGGTCTGCATCAAGCGCGTCCCGGCGGTCGCCGGCCGGATCACCCTCACCGAGGATGACCGCGCGATCGACATCAAGTACCTCGGCTTCGCCATCGGGCCGCACGAGGAGTGCGCGGTCGAGCAGGCCGTGCGCCTCGTCGAGGAGCACGGCGGCGAGTCCGTGGTCCTCACCCTCGGCCCCGCAGAGGCGCTCGAGCAGCTCCGCGATGCCATGTCCATCGGCGTCTCGCGGGCGATCCATCTCGTCACCGACGGGGAGGAGTGGGACCCGGAGTCCACGGCCGCCGCGATCGTCGAGGCCATCCGGGAGGACGAGGCCGGCAGCGGCCCGTTCGACATGCTCCTCATGGGCAACGAGGCCGGCGACACCGGTGGCTACCAGGTCGCGGTCCGCGTCGGACGCGCACTGGGCCGGCCGGTCCTGACCGGCATCAAGGGCCTGGCCGTCGCGGACGGCGTGGCGCGCGCCGAGCAGGAGGCTGCCGGCGGGCGCGACGTCTACGAGGTCAGCCTGCCGGCGGTCGTCGGTGTCCTCGAGGGCATCAACCTGCCCCGGTACCCCTCGGTCCCGGGCCGCATCCGGGCGAGGAGCAAGCCCGTGGCGGCGTCGAGCCCGGCCAGACCGGACCAGCGGCTCGAGATGATCCGCCTGGCCGTGCCCAGGGGCGAGGCGAAACAGGCGACGATCCTCGGCAGCGGCGCCTCGGCAGCCGTCGCCGCGGTTGACATGCTCGACAGCGTTGGGGTGCTCTAGATGGGACTCGTGCTCGTCCTCGTCGCGACCGCCGACGGCGCCGTCGACAAGGTCTCTCTCCAGGCGCTGACCCTCGGCTCGGCGCTCGCCGCCGGGGGGCCGGTCCACGCGCTGCTCATCGGCGACCAGGCCCTTGCCGCGGATCTCGGTGAGTGGGGCGCCACGCACGTCCACGTTGCCGACCACCCGGCGCTCGCCGCGTTCGCGCCCGACGCGATTGCCGCGATCGTGGACGACCTGGCCTCGAGCCTCGGCGCCGACGTGGTCGTCGGCGCCGGGACGGAGGCGGGCAACACCGTGATGGCCCGCGCGGCGGCCCGGTCCGGGCTCCCGTTCGCCGCGAACTGCATCGAGGCGGCTCCCGGCAGCCCGATGACCGTCACGAGGATCCGCTGGGGCGGCAGCCTCCTCGAGGAGGCCGTCATCCATGCCGGCAGGGCGATCCTGACCGTCGCACCGCATGCCATCACGGCCACGCCCACCGGTGGCACCGCCACCGTGGAGGTGTTCACGCCACAGCTCGATGACGCGGACCTGGCGGTCCGCGTGGTGGACCGCCTCCCCGCGGCCACCGGCGGCGTTTCGCTCGCCGATGCCCGGGTCGTCGTGACCGGCGGACGCGGCGTCGGCTCGGCGGACGGCTTCACGCCCGTTGTGGAGCTCGCCGACCTCCTGGGCGCGGCCGTCGGCTGTTCCCGGGCCGTCACGATCTCGGGCTGGCGCCCGCACACCGAGCAGGTTGGCCAGACGGGGACGAAGATCGCACCCGACCTGTACATCGCGGCCGGTGTCAGCGGCGCGACCCAGCACATGGCCGGCTGCAAGGGCGCCAAGCTGGTCCTTGCCATCAACAAGGACGCCGAGGCCCCGATCATGTCGGACGCCGACTACGCCGTCATCGGGGACCTGCACGAGGTGCTCCCCGCGATCAGCGCGGAGATCCGCAGGAGGCGCGGCGCCTGACGGACCGCCATGCCGCCATCAGGCATGGAGCCCAGGCGAAGGCTCGAAGTCGCCGTGCCCGGACTCAGCGATGAGCCAGGGCACGGGCTCGGTTCTGCCCGTCAGCCGTCGAGCGCTACCAGCGGCCGGACGCGGGGGTCATGAACTCGCGCGGCAGGCGGATGTCCCACAGTGCCCGGATCTGCTCGTCCACCACCGGATCGACGTTCCCCGGGTAGTGCTCGGCCAGGATTGCCCGCACCCGAGCGCGAGCTTGCTCGCGCACCTGGACTCGGCCCCCCTCCTCCCAGACTGATGGCGCGTCCCGATTGCCCACGGTCGGGTACACGAAATCGCGACGCATGCGCGCCCTGGTCTCGGTCCGGCCGAGATAGTGGCCGTCCTCGAGGACAGCGCTGCGGATCTCCTCGACCGACAGCGTGTCCTCGTTGACCTCGATGCCCCGGACCGTGCGCTGCACGGCGGCGAGCATCTCATTGTCGAGCACAAACGCCTCGAGCGAGACACCCATCAGGCTCGCCTGCATGCCGGCCGATTCGAGGATCATCGACGCACCGGCGTTGGCCGTCAGCGCGAGCGAGAGGGCCTTCTCGGCGCCGGCCTGCACATCGGGCTCCTTCGAGTCGGTCATGCCCGCCGCGATGCTCGCCGGAAGTCGCCAGAAGTGCGTCAGCTGGGCGAAGCCCGATGCCAGGAGCCCCTGTTCGGCCGCGCCGGCGGAGCTGGCACCGGTCCGCAGATCCGAGACGAACGGAAAGGCCGAGAGGTGGACGCGGCAGTTGGGGTCGAGCAGGTAGGCGAAGACGAGTCCCGCGAGACACTCCGCCGCCGTCTGGGCGATCATCGCGGCGAGCGTCACGGGGCTGGTGCTGCCGGTCTGGCCCGCCGATACCACGCCGACTGGCATGCCCGCCATGACCGCCGCCTCGAGAGCCTCGCACGAATTGGCGGCGAACCGCAGCGGCGGAACGACGTGGCAGCAGGAAGCCGAGCAGAACGGGCGCTCGCGGAACCGGCCCTCGCCGCCCAGGACCATGTCGAACATCCTGACGGCTGCGCGTACCGAGTCGCCGTTGACGAAGCTGGCCGTGAAGTGCTTCGTCGTGCCCTGCAGGCAGGCGTACGCGGTGTTGATGTCAAGGACGGAAGCCTCGGCGATGTCCGCGGCGGCGATCGGTCGCCAGAAGAAGTGGATGTTCTCCATCCGGTCGACAAGCCGGGCGACGTCGTAGAGGTCGGCGACCGAGGCCGGGCGGTAGCCGCCCGTGGCGAAGTCCACGATGTTGGGCGATGCCCCGCCGGTACCGGTGTGGAGTCGCCCCTCACCAACCTCGAAGTCATGGCGCGGGTCCCGCCCCGGCAGGACCAGCGTGTGCGGGGCGTTGGCGATCACGTCCTCGACGAGGGTGCGGGGAAAGCGCAGCCTTCCGTGCTCGTCCACCCAGCCGCCCCTGGAGCCCACGACCTCGATCAGGCGGGGCGTCGGATCCCCGAAGCCGACCTGCTCCATGATGTCGAGAACGCCCTGGTGCATGCGGGCCAGCTCGTCCGGCGTCATGGGCATGAAGCGTCCGCTGGGAAGGCCCGGCCAGACGGGCGACGCGGCGTCCGGGACCGGCGGCTGGTGGACCGGGTGTGCAGTTCCCATGTGACTCTCCTTGCTCCGACGGACTGGGCGGTTGCGGGTGGGTCAGGCGCGGATGCGGGCGTGTGACGGGTCGTAGGGAGCCTTGAGCGAGGCTGAAGCGCCGTACCGCTCGCAGGCGATCTCGAGTTCGTAGCGGCCGGCGGCCAGCCAGTCGGGCGTGACCGGCCCGTCGCCGCGCTTGACATAGCCCAGGCCGATGGATCGGCCGATCGTGTGGCCGAACATCGCCGAGGTGATCCAGCCGACCAGCTCGCCGTCCCGCAGGATGGGCTCGTTGTGGTACATCAGCGGCCCCGGGTCGTCGAGGACGAACACGGCCAGGCGCCGGCCGGGGACGCCCGCCGTCCGCTGGCGCAGGAGCGCGTCGCGGCCGATGAAGCCGCCTGGCTTGTCCCAGGCGGCCGTGAACGCGAGGCCGGCCTCGATGAGCGTGTCGCGGTCCGCCATGTCATGGCCCCAGTGGCGGTACGCCTTCTCGATCCGCAGGCTGTTGAGCGCGTGATAGCCCGCGTGGCGGAGACCGAATGACTCACCCGCCTCCACGATGGCGTCATAGACGTGGGTCGCGAACTCGGTCGGGAGGTACAGCTCCCAGCCAAGCTCGCCCACGTAGGTGGTGCGGGCAGCGCGGGCGAACGCGTAGCCGAGGTCGATCTCGCGCACGGTCCCGAACGGGAACGCGGCGTTGGACAGGTCGGCGTCGGACATCGACCGCAGGAGGTCACGCGAGCGCGGACCCATGATCGAGATCACGGTCTCGGCCGACGTCACGTCGGTCAGCAGCACGTGGGCGTCGGTGTCGATGTGCTTGCGCAGCCAGTCGAGGTCTCGCTGGGTCTGGGTGCCGGTGGTGATGACCAGGAACCGGTCCTCGGCCA
Organism: uncultured Chloroflexia bacterium; assembly: GCA_963766735.1. Lineage (GTDB taxonomy): Bacteria > Chloroflexota > Limnocylindria > Limnocylindrales > CSP1-4 > CAIXZV01. The sequence goes on along the minus strand of CAVYBU010000019.1, from coordinate 100,931 downwards.
GGCGGGAGACGGTGACATCCGCCTCGACGCCGCCGTACTCGTTGAGCCACTGCGTGTAGGCGATGCGGCCCGGTTCGAAGTCGATGTCGGCCGTGCAGATCCGGTTCAGAGCGCGGGCGGCGTCGCGTCCGGCCACCTGGAGCTTGCCGAAGCTGGTCTGATCGAACAGCGCCACGTTCTCGCGGACGGCCTGGTGCTCCTCCGCGGAGTAGGGGAACCAGTTCTGGCGCCCGTAGCTGTACTCGTATTCGGGAGCGACCCCGGCCGGCGCATACCAGTTCGCCCGCTCCCAGCCACCGACTTCCCCGAAGCACGCGTTGCGGGCGACGAGCCGGTCATGGAGCGGTGAGCGGCGGATGCCGCGGGCGGTCGTCATCTGCTTGAACGGCCAGTGGGTCGCGTAGACGATCCCCACCGTCTCGGTCGTCCTCTCATAGAGGTACCGGCGGTTGCGCTGGAACGGCATGAACCGCCGGATGTCCACCTCCCAGAGGTCGATCGGCGGGCGGTCGTCAACCAGCCAGTCCGCGACCGCGCGGCCGGCGCCGCCGCCGGTCGCGAAGCCGCTGGAGTTGAACCCGGCGGCGACGAAGTAGCCGCCAAGCTGCGGGGCTTCGCCCAGGATGTAGCGGCCGTCCGGCGTGAAGGCCTCGGGGCCGTTGAAGAACAGCTGGATGCCCTTCTCGCCGAACACGGGAATCCGGTTGACGGCCTTGAGGATGTACGGCTCGAGGTGGTCCCAGTCCGCCGGCAGCGTCAGGAACTCCGCGTCGGCCGGGATCCCCTCGGTCGCCCAGGGCTTCGCGCCCGGCTCGAAGAAGCCCACCATCAGCTTGCCGGCCTCGTTGCGCGCGTAGGTGCCGTCGTCGGGCATCCGCAGTACCGGCAGGTCCGGCGCAAGTGCTTCGATCGGCTCCGTGACGAGGTAGAAGTGCTCGGCCGCGTGGAGAGGGATCGCCACGTCGTCCCGGGCGCCCAGTTCGCGCGCCCACATGCCGGTGCAGTTGACGACGTACTCGCAGGCGATCGTCCCCTGGTCGGTCTCCACGCCCGAGACCCGGCCCTCGCGGCGCAGGATCCGCGTCACGGTCGTGTTCTCGAGCACGCGGGCGCCGCCCAGCCTCGCCGCCCGGGCCAGGGCGAGGGTGACGTCCACGGGATTGGCCATCCCGTCCTTGGGGATGAACGCGGCGCCGAGCACGCCGTCGGTGCTCATGAGCGGCCACATCTCGCCCAGGCGCCCGGCCGTGATGAGCTCCATTTCGATCCCCGCGGTGGTCGCCATGGACACGTTGCGGCGGATCTCGTCCCAGCGCCCCTCCGTGTGCGCGACCAGGACCGAGCCGTGCTGCACGAACCCGGTGCTGTCGCCGGTCCGTCGCTCGAGCTCGCGGAACAGCTCCTTCGAGTAGCTCGCGAACGCCGTCATGCTGTGCGACGCGCGCAGCTGGCCCACGAGACCGGCCGCATGCCAGGTTGTGCCGCTGGTGAGCTTTCGCCGCTCGACGAGGACGACGTCGTTCCAGCCGCGCTCGGTCAGGTGGAAGGCGACGCTGGCGCCGACGATACCGCCGCCGATGACGACGACCCGCGCGGCGGACGGGCGGCCGTCGCCGCTGCCTGCCCGGGTGGGCGACTCGTCCGTCATCGATGCGACTCCTCGGTTCAGCGGCGGCCGGGCAGCCCGAGCTGCTGCGGTGCGACTAGCGTAGGACATATGTACCGCTCTTGACAACAGCATGGTACATTTGAACTGTATTCCGCACGACGGTGCCGCTCGGCCCGCGGAGGACGGAGGTGAACGCGGATGGGGCAGGACATGGGCACCCCGACCGCGCTGCCCTCCAATCCGGAGGCGATCCTTCGGCTGCTGTCCGCGACTCTGGGCGAGCTTCCGCCCCAGGTCCGCCAGGCGGCCACGTACGTCCTCGAGAACCCCCGCAAGATCGCCGTCTCGTCGATGCGTACCGTGGCCGACACGGCGGGCGTGAAGCCGAACACACTGGTGCGGATGGCCCGGGCCGTCGGGTTCCCAGGGTACGAGGAGTTCCGAACGCCGTTCCGCGCCCACGCCGCGGAGGGGGCCGTCTCGTTTCCCGACCGCGCGCGGTTCCTCCAGGGACTTGGACAGGGGACCAGCCACGGCGCGGTGCTTGCCGGGATGGCCGGCGCGGCGCTCGCGAACCTCGAGACGATGTTCTCGGGGGTATCCACGGCGTCGCTGTGCGCTGCCGCGGACCTGGTCAACCGGGCCCTCCACGCGTATGTCCTAGGCGTGGGGACTTCCAAGCCGCTTGCCGAGAACTTCGCCTATGTCGCCGGGATGGCGCTCGACAACGTCATGGCAATCCCGACGATCGGCCTCGCGATCGACGATGTGGGACGGATGACCGAGCAGGACGCGCTGGTCGCCATCACCTTCAGTCCCTTCCGGGTGGAGATCGTTGAGGCCGTCCGGCTGGCCGCAGCGCGGGGCGTCCCGATCATCGCAGTCACCAACACCCACGCGTCGCCGCTCATCCCGCTCGCTGCCCACGCGTTCGTGGTCCCCACCGATTCGCCGCTGCCGTGGTCGTCGAACGTCGCCACCACCGCGCTCCTCGAGACGCTCCTCGCCTTCATGTTCGCCCGGTCCGAGGGGGATGTCGCGGGCGCGATCGACCGGTTCCACGCCACCCGGCGCGCAGCCGGCATCTACACCGGCAACCCCGGCTGACCGGCACCCGGCGCGGCCCGAAGGAGACCCCGATGCAGTACGCCCACCCCGGACTCGCCGATCCCGAGTACTACGTCGCCGGCCTGCCGGCCGACTACGTCGCGGCGCGCTACGGGATCGACCCCTCCCAGATCTCCAAGCTGGGGTCGGCCGAGAACCCGTTCGGCGCGTCCCCCAGGGCGGTCGAGGCCGTGAACGGCGCCATGGGCAGGCTCCACCTCTACCCGTCATGGACCGCCCAGCCTCTGCGCGAGAAGATCGCCGCCTTGTACGGCTACTCGCCGGACCACGTCGTGTGCGGGTCGGGCGAGACCGAGGTGATCTCGCTCCTCATCCGGGCGTTCTCGCAGTCGGGCGGCGAGGTGCTGATGCCCGCGCCGTGCTTCCCGATCTACCACCTGTTCGCCGAGGCCGAAGGCCGCAACGTGGTCCTGTCACACCGTGCGACCAACCCGGCGACGATGGCCATCGACCTTGACGCGTACATCGCTGCGATCAAGCCCACGACCCAGATCGTGTTCCTCACCAACCCGCACAGTCCGTCGGGTACGTGGCTGGAGGAGGCCGATGTGCGGCGAGTGGTGGAGGCCGCGCCCAACGCCCTTGTTGTCCTGGACGAGGCGTACGTCCACTACAGCGAGACACCCGGCTACATCCACCTCGCGGGCGAGTACGAGAACCTCATCGTCCTGCGCACGTTCTCCAAGGCTTTCGGCCTGGCCGGCCTGCGGATCGGCTTCGGCGTCGCACCTGTCCCGGTCATCCGCGCCTTGCTGGCGGTGAAGCCGACGTGGAACCTGGGCCAGCTCCAGATCGCGGGTGGCGTTGCCGCGCTCGACGATGACGCCCACGTGGAGCGGACCGTGCAGGCGATCGTGGCGGGCCGTGCCTACGTGGCCGAGCGCTTCCGGACCCTCGACCGGTTCGAGATGATCCCGGGCAGCCGCTCGAACTTCTTCCTGGTCCGGATCCTGGATCCGGGCACGGACTCCACGAAGGTGTTCAACGGCCTGCTCGAGCGGGGGGTGATCGTCAAGGACGGTTCGGTCAGCTTCCGCGGGCTCGCGGACCGCTACCTCCGATCCGACGTGAATCTCCCGGTGCACATGGACCGCCTGGTCGCCGCGCTCGCCGACCTCCCGTGACCGGCTCGCCGCCCGCCTCGCGGGCGCTCGCGGACTTCCTGGCCGGGCTCTCGGGCCGTGTTGACGAGCGCCTCGTTGGACTGGCGGTGGATCGCCTCGTGGACACCGTCGGTGTGATCATCCATGGGGCGCGGCAGCCGTGGTCGCGGGCGGTCGCGGCCCATGCCCTGGCAACCGGAGCCGACGGTGCGTCCACGCTCGTGGGCGTCGGAGCCTCTCGCTCGGCGCCCATGGCCGCCCTCGCCAACGGGGCGGCCGCGCACGCGTTCGAGCTCGACGACGTGCACGAGGAGGCCATCAGCCACCCGGGCGCCGTGGTCGTGCCGGTGGCGCTCGCGCTCGCCGAGGAGACCGGCGCCCCGGGGCGCGACCTGCTCGAGGCCGTGGTGATCGGCTACGAGGCCATGGGGCGGGCCGGCATCGCGGTGGGCCCGGCGTCCCACATGCTGCGCGGCTTCCATCCCACCTCGATGTCAGGGGTGTTCGGCGCCGCCGCGGCTGCCGGGCGCCTCCTAGGGTTCGATGGCGCCCGGCTGAACCACGCCTTCGGCCTCGCGGCATCCATGGCCTCCGGCACCATGGAGTTCGCCGCATCGGGCGGGATGGCGAAGCGCCTGCATGCCGGTCGGGCGGCCGAGGGCGGGCTGCTGGCCGCCCTGCTCGCAGCGCGTGGTATCGAGGGTGCGGAGGACGGTCTCGCGGGCAGGTACGGGTTCTGCCGCGTGTTCACCGATCAGCCGCAGGTGGACCTGCTCACCGCCGGTCTTGGCTCGCGCTGGATGATCGACGAGATCACAACCAAGCCCTATGCCGCCTGCAGCGACATCCATCCCATGATCCAGGCGGCGATGGAGCTCCGCGAGATCCATCGACTGGACCCGGAGCAGGTCGTCTGGATCGAGGCCGAGGGGCCCACCAAGGCCGCTGTCCAGAACAACCTGGACGGGACGACCTCGGTGATGGCGGCGCAGTACTCCGCGCAGTTCAACATCGCGGCTGCGCTGCTGGCCGACCCACGCGATCCGGCGACCTACGCTCCGGAGCGGATTGCCGACCCGCGCCTCGCCGCGATGCAGGCGCGCGTGCGCTCGGTCACGCCGGCGCCGGAGTTCGACGCTACCTACGCGTGGAAGATGGGCGGCCGCGTCCGGATGGGCCTGTCCGACGGCCGCGAGATCGAGCGCGAGATCCACGGCCAGCTCGGGTCGATGCACGATCCGCTCGACAGCCGCCAGGTGGACGACAAGTTCTCGCGCCTTGTCGATGCCGGCGGCGACCCACCGATGGGCGCAGGGCTGCTCGCAACTCTCCGCTCCGTTCGCGAGGGCCGGGTGGCGGACATCACGCGACGCCTGCCCCTCATGGCGCCGGACGCACCAGCTGCCCGAGGCCCCCACGAGATCGCGAGCCGCCTGCCCGCGGCCACAGGAGGCAAATGACATGGTCACGAGCGCACGGGTCGTGGTGGTCGGCGGCGGCGTCGTCGGCACGAGCGTCCTGTACCACCTGGCCGAGCGGGGCTGGACGGACACGGTTCTGTGCGAGAAGGACCAGCTGACCTCCGGGTCCACGTGGCACGCGGCGGGACACGTCATCGCGTACGGGCTCAACCCCGCCAACTGTCGGCTGAACGAGTACAGCTGCCGCCTCTGGGCCGATCTCGAACGGCGAACGGGGCAGCCGTCGGGTTTCCACCAGGTGGGGAACCTGCGCCTGGCCACTGCCCCCGGCCGGCTCGACGAGTACCGCCGGTTCATCGGGCTGGCCGAGACGCTGGGCATCCGTGCCGAGCTCCTCGACGCCGACGGCGTCAAGGACGTATGGCCCCTCGTTGACACGACCGGGCTCCTGGGCGGTCTGCTCACGCCAGAGGACGGCCACGCCGACCCGACGGAACTCACAATGGCGCTCGCGGCCGGCGCGCGCCAGCTGGGCGCCACGATCCTCCAGCACACGGAGGTGACGGGTTTCACGGAGCACCCCGGCGGCTGGCGCGTCCACACGAGCGCCGGCGACATCGACTGCGAGCATGTCGTCTCGTGCAGCGGCAACCAGAGCGCGGAGGTCCTCGGCATGGTCGGCCTGCCGTCGCAGGTGGTCTCGCTCCGGCACCAGTTCCTCGTCAGCGGCCCCATCCCCGCCTTCGCCGAGCGCCGCCGTCTCGGACTGCCCGAGATGCCCGTAATGCGCGACCCCGAGCAGCTGTTCTACGTCCGCCCCGAGGTGGACGGGGTGGTGCTCGGGTTCTTTGGCGGGCGCGGCGAGTCCGTGTTCATGAACGGCGTGCCACGCAATTTCGTCCGGGCGCTGCTCGGGCCAGACGTGGACGCCCTCCTGCCATACGCGGTCGCGGCCGCCGAGCGCGTGCCCTCGCTCGAGAATCTCGAGATCCGGAGCATCGTCAACGGACCCATGCCGTACTCGCCCGACGACCTCCCGATGGTCGGGCCCGTGCCAGGCCGTCGCAACTTCTGGCAGGCCGAGGGGACTCCCAACGGCATCACGCTGGCAGGAGGCATCGGCTGGCAGCTGGCCACCTGGATCACGGAGGGCGAGCCCTCGATCGATATGGGCGCGCTCGACCCGCGCAGGTTCGGATCCCACGCCACCCGCACGTGGAGCGCCCGCAAGACCGAGGAGGCCAACGAGCGGACCTACCAGGTGCCCCTTCCCGACGAGGAGCTGGCCGCCGGTCGCCCGCTCAAGACGACGCCGATCCACGACCTCCTGGCGGCGCGCGGCGCCGTGTTCGGCGAGGTGCACGGCTGGGAGCGCCCCAACTGGTTCGCCCCTGCGGGCGCCGAGGCGGCAGAGCGGTACGGCTTCCGAGAGCAGTCGTGGGGCGATCAGGTAGCCCGGGAGTGCGCCGCAATCCGCGGCAGCCTTGCCGCGGCGGACCTGTCCCACGGCGCCCGTATCGAGGTGACAGGCCCCGGCGCGCGGCCAGTCCTTGAGCTTCTGGTGCGGCCGGCCGTCCCCGAGGCCGGCCACGCCGCAAGCGCGTGGGTCCCGACCGGGCGCGAGACCGTCGGCCTCGTGGTCGGCATCCAGGCCGATGCGGACGACCGGTTCATCGTCAGCTCCGCGGCCGGCTCGGAGCGCCTCTGTCGCGACCTGATCGAGCGCGCCACGGGCGGTCGCTCCGACGTGCGCCTGGAGGACCTCACGGGACACGAGGGCTGCCTGCTCCTGTCCGGGCCCTCGGCGCCGGCGATCCTGCGGGGCCTGTCGCGGTCCGACATCCGCGACCTGGAACCGGTCGAGTTCGATGAGCGGCGGTTCCCGGTCGGCGCGGCGCACCACGTCCTCGTGAACTACGCGCCGGTGCTTGCCGTCCGCACCGACGCCTTCGGGCAGCCGGCGTGGGAGCTGCACACCGCGTCGGAGTTCCTGCGCCACGTGTACCTCGAGGTGGCTGCCGCCGCTGACGGCCTGACGCTGATCGGCGCGCGATCCCTTGAGGCGATGCGCCTCGAGCTCCGAACGCCAGCGTGGGGACGGGAGCTCGACAGCGACACCCTGCTCGTCGCCGACGGCTGCGAGCGCCGGGGTGACGAGCCGTGGCCGGCAGGCCTCCGCAAGGCAGGCGACCCGGCCAGCCCGACCCGCCGCCGGCTCGCGTCGGTCCTCCTGGATGCCGCCCCGCCGTTCCCTCTCGCCGCCAACCAGCCGATCCGGGATGCTGCCGGCCGTATCATCGGCGTCGCCACCTCGGCAGGCACGGACACCTCATCCGGGTTCGGTGTCGTGCTGGGCTACCTCGACCTCGACATCGAGCCCGGCGACGCCGTGACCCTCACCGCCCTCGGCGACCGCTTGCCCGCCGTCGTCGAGCGCTGGCTGCCGAACCCCTACGCCACCCCGTCCAATCAATAACCTGACGACCGGAGGACCCGCCATGACCACGACCGACCTTCCGTACACCAGGAACTTCATCGGCGGCGCCTGGGTGGATGCCGCCGATGGCCGGCGCATGGTGACCAGCGACCCGGCCACCAGGACGCCCATCGCGGAGGTGGCGCGCGCGTCGGCCGCCGATGTTGACCGCGCCGTCGCCGCGGCTCGTGCCGCTGTCCGGGCTCGAACGTGGTCCGGCATGCGGCCGCTCGCGCGAGGACGCGTCCTGAACGAGATGAGCCGCATCCTGCGATCGCGCAAGGAGCACTACGCCCGCCAGCTCACCCTCGACTGTGGCAAGCGGATCTCTGAGGGCCTGGCCGAGATCGAAGGCTCGGCCCGGTACCTCGAGTACTACGGCGGCCTGGCTGCGGCGCTGGAAGGCAGGTACATCCCGCTCGGAGACGGGTACATGGACTTCGTGGTGCCCGTGCCTCACGGTGTGACCGCTCACGTCATCCCGTGGAACTACCCGGCGGGCATGGTGGCGCGATCGCTCTCGCCGGCGCTTGCCGCCGGCAACGCCGCGGTGGTCAAGACGCCGTCGCTGGACCCGCTGTCGGCGTTCATCTTCGCGGCCGCCGCGCTGGAGGCAGGCCTACCCGAGGGCGTCCTCAACATCGTGTCCGGCGCCGGCTCCGAGGCGGGCGCCGCCCTGGTCTCCCACCGGGACATCGACCACATCGTGTTCACGGGCTCGACGGAGGTCGGCCGCTCGATCATGCACGCCGCAGCGGAGCGGGCCGTGCCCGTGATCCTGGAGCTGGGCGGCAAGTCGGCAGGCATCGTCTTCGCGGACGCGGACATGGAGAACCTGGAGGCCAGCATCGTCGGCGGTCTGTTCGAGAACTCCGGCCAGGTCTGCGACTCGATGACGCGCCTGATCGTGGAGGACGCGGCCTATGACGAGGTCGTGGAGCGCGCCACGACCCTCGTGGCGGAGTTCACGGTTGGCCCCGGCATCGACGACGCCCAGATCACGCCGCTCATCTCGGCCGAGCACCTGGACACGGTCGAGGGTTTCGCCCTCCGTGCGAAGGCGTACGGCGCACGGATCACCACCGGTGGCGCACGCTGCGCCGAGCTGCCTGGCAACTACATGGCGCCGACCGTCGCCGCCGACGTGTCGCCCGAGATGGAGCTCAACCAGTCCGAGGTCTTCGGCCCGGTGCTCACGATCCTGCGGTTCTCCACGGCCGCCGAGGCGGTGGAGATCGCCAACGGCACGGACTACGGCCTAGCGGCTGGCGTGTTCACGGCGGACCTCGACCGGGCCCTGTGGTGCGCCGAGCGCCTCGACGCGGGCCAGGTCCACGTCAACGAGTGGGGCGTGGGCGGCGTCGAGACGCCGTTCGGCGGCTTCAAGCGGTCCGGCCTCGGTCGGGAGAAGGGCCTGGAGTCGCTCGAGAGCTACACCCAGTCCAAGAACGTCGGCATCCGCCGGCTCACGAACCCCTGAGGTCGCGCCATGAGCAGGATCTACACCGTCGGGCGGGGGCAGGACGTCAGCGGGTTCCCGCTCGGCGTGATCGTCATGGACGACTACATCCCGTACCCGCCCGGCACCCCCGGCAATGCCCGGACGTTCGACCACCCGGTGCTGTACTCGGTGGTCCGCGGCGCCGACATGGAGAACCTCATCTACAACCCGAAGCCCGAGCTGGCGGCGCGGTTCCTCGAGGCCGGGCGCCAGCTCGTCCGGCAGGGCGTGCGGGCGGTGACGGGCAACTGCGGCTTCATGATCTTCTTCCAGGACCAGTTGGCGGCCGAGCTGCCGGTACCGGTCTTCATGTCGAGCCTGCTACAGCTTCCGTGGATCGCGGCCGCGCTCCGGCCGGGGCAGCGGATAGGGGTGCTCACGGCCTCGGGGCAGTCGCTGACGCCGCGCCACCTGGAGATCGCCACCCGTGGCATCCCGGTTGACATCGCGGTCCGCGGCCTCGAGCACGGCCCCGCCTTCAAGGCGGCGATCCACGACCAGGTCGGCACGCTGGACTTCGACGCCATCGAGGCTGAGGTTGTTGCCGCGGCGATGGACATCGTCCGGACGGAGGGCGACATCGGGGCGATCCTGTTCGAGTGCACGGACCTCCCGCCGTACGCCCACGCGGTCCAGCAGGCGACTGGCCTGCCAGTGTTCGACATCACGACCCTGATCAGTTTCGCGATGGCGGCCGTGGAGCGGCGACCCTTCGGCGAGTAGCGGCGGCTCGCCGAGCGAACGGCGCCCCCTGGAGCGAGCGCCGTCGTCGAGACTGCGGCGGTTGTCAGGCTCGCAACCGCGCGTTGGACGGGTCGTACACAGACGACGGGATCACCTCGGCGGCGCGGCGGTCGCCCAGGAGCATGATCTCGAGCTTGGTGCCCGCAGCGTCGAACCCGCTGTCCACGTACGCGAAGCCCAGCGAGAGCCCCGTCGCGTGGCCGTGGCCGCCCGACGTCGTCACGCCCACCACGCGATCGCCGGCGAACACCGGCTCGCCGCCCGCGATGTCGAAGTCCACCGCGTCCACCTTGACGGTCACGAGGTGGGTGGTGGCGCCCTTGGCGAGCACCTTCTCGACGGCTGCCTTTCCGCGGAACTCGTGGTCCAGCTTGACGAAGCGCAGCATGTTGGCCTCGACCGGCGTGATCTCGTTGGTGAGCTCGGAACCCAGACCCGCGTAGGACTTCTCCAGCCGCAGGCTGTTCATCGCATACAGGCCGAAGTCGGCGATCCCGAACGGCTCGCCGGCCTTCCAGACGGCCTCGTAGACGGCAACCACGTCCGCCATGCGGCAGTGGAGCTCCCAGCCCAGCTCGCCGACGTAGTTGACGCGCAGCGCACGCACCCCCCTCCCGGCGACCGTGATCTCCTGCGCGGTCAGCCACGGGAAGGCCGCGGACGACAGGTCCGCCGGTGTGAGCCCGGCCAGCACGTCGCGGGTTCGCGGCCCGGCCACGATCAGCGTCGTCCAGTCGGCCGTGACGTTGTCGATCGAGACGGCCTCGCCCTCGCGGATCGCCCTGCGGAGCAGATCCTCGTCGCGGTGATAGGCCGCCGCGCCCGAGAGGAGCATGAAGCGGTCCGCGGCCAGACGCGTGATCGTGAGCTCGGTGATGAACCGGCCCTGATCGGAGAGGGCATGGGCGAGGACGATCCCGCCGTCCCGCTTCGGCATCCGGTTGGCGCAGACGCGGTTCAGGAACGCCTCGGCGTCCGCTCCGGAGACCTCGAGCCTCGTGAAGCCGGGGAGCTCCATGATTCCGACACGCTCACGCACGGCATGGCACTCGGCGGCCACCACCGGATGGGCGTTGGTGCGGCGGAACGTCCCGTCCTCCTCGGCCCCGTCGGCGGAGAACCACTTGGGCCGCTCCCAGCCGAAGGCCTCGGTGAACACGCAGCCCTTGGCGAGGAGCGTGTCGTACAGCGGCGTGGCCTTGGCAGGCCGGCCCTCGGGGCGCTCCTCGCCGGGCGGGATCAGCCGGTACATGTCCCGGTACTCGCGGTGGGCCTTGGCGGACACGTACGCCTGGTCGGCGAAGGCGCCGTAGCGGCGCGGATCCATGCCCAGCATGTTGATCTCGGCATCACCGTGAACCATCATCTGCGCGAGGTACTTGCCGCAGCCGGGGCCCTGGGCGATCCCGATGCCGGTGCCGGTCGCCAGCCAGAAGTTGCGGACGCCGGGGGCGGGTCCCACGAGCGGGTTGCTGTCCGGCGTGTGCGAGATGGCGCCGTTCACCACCTTCTTGATGCCCGCCTCCGCGAAGATCGGCATCCGATCCATGACCCGCTCGAGGAATGGCATCAGGCGGTCGAGCTGGGCCGGGAACAGCTCGTTCTCGGAATCCCACGCGGGGCCGCCCTGCTCCTTCCAGGCCTCCTCGGTGTCGCTGTTCTCGTAGATGCCGATCAGGCCCGACGTCTGTTCCTGACGGTAGTACGAGGAGCAATACGGATCCCGCATCACGGGCATCTCGACGTCGCTCTCCTCGAACTCCTTGACGGGCCCCGTGACGACGTACTGGTGCTTCATGTTGGCGAACCGGGTCTGGACGCCGAGCCACGCGCTCACCCGGTCCGCGTAGCAGCCCGCGGCGTTGACCACGTGCTCGCAGGTGATGTCGCCCTGCTCGGTGGAGACCCGGAAGTCGCCGCTCGGCAGCTGCTCGATCCCGAGCACCCGGTTGTGGCGCACGATCGTGCCGCCCAGCCGCTTGGCGGCGGTTGCCATCGCGTTGCACGAGCTGGACGGGTCCACGTAGCCGTCGTCCAGCGTCCAGGCTCCGGCCAGGACGCCCTCGGTCGTCACGAACGGGTTGATCCGGCGGATCTCCTCGGGGCTGATGACCTGCATCCGGAACCCGATGTTGGCGGCCACGCCCTCGACCCGCTTGAAGTGGTCGAGCTCGAGCTGGTTGGTCGCGAACCGGATGCCCCCGGTCGCGTGCCAGCCCGTGGCCACGCCGGTCTCCGCCTCCAGCCGCGCGTACAGGTCGTTGCTGTACGCATGGACCTTGGCCAGGTTGTAGTCGGCGATGAAGCTGGGGCACTGGCCCGCGGCGTGCCAGGTCGAGCCCGACGTCAGCTCACCCTTCTCGATCAGGATGGTGTCGGTCCACCCCTCGAGGGCCAGGCTGTGGAGCAGCCCGATCCCCATGACGCCGCCGCCGATGATGACGACCCGTGCTGTTGACTGCATCGGTGTCTCCTCCCAGTCCTTCAGCTACCAGCGACCGTTGCCGGGACGCATGGCCTCGCGGGGTAGCAGGATTTCGAACGAACCGCGGATCCGGTCGTCGAGGTCGCGACTGATGTGTTCGGGGTAGTGCGTGCCCAGCGTCTGCCGCACGCGATCTCGTGCCCGTTCTCGGACGTCCCTGGCTCCACCGTCCTCCCAAGAGCTGGTCGAATTGCGGTCCCCGACCGCCGGGTACACGAAGTCGCTGCGCATCCGGGCTCGGGTCTGCGGATGGCTCAGGAACTGGCCATCGCCATGAACGGTGTCCCGAATCATGTCGAAGGCGAGGGTCTCGTCCGTCACCTCGATGCCGCGGACCGCGCGCTGGACCGCGGCCAGCATGTCGTCGTCGATGACGTACGCCTCGAAGGCCGTGCTCATCAGGCTGGCCTGCATCCCGGCCGCCTCGGTGATCAGGGTGGAGCCGGCCTGCGCGGCAAGGGTCAGGGTGTAGGCCTTCTCGGATCCCGATTGCGCGTCGGGCACCTTGGAGTCGGTCATGCCGGCGGCGACGCTGCCGGGCAGGTCGTAGAACCCCGCCATCTGGGCGCAGCCGGCCACGATCAGCCCGTTCTCGGCGCTGCCACCGGACATGGCGCCGGTCCGCAGGTCGGACAGGAATGGCCAGGTGCCGAGGTGGGCGCGGCAGTCCGGGTCGATCAGGAAGCAGAAGATGAGACCGGCAAGACACTCCGCCATGGTCTGCACGATGGTGCCGGCCAGCGTGACCGGGCTGGTCGCCCCCACCTGCGGGGAGGACACGATGCCCACCGCCATGCCGGCCCGCACGGCCGCCTCCATGGCCTCGCACGAACCCTTGGCGAACCGCAGCGGCGGCACCACGTGGGTGCACGCCATGGAGCAGAACGGCCGCTTCCGGAACTCGCCATCTCCCCCGAGGCGCATGTCCATCATGGCGACGGCGTTGCGAACGCTTGCGCCGTTGTTGAAGCTGCTGGTGATGTGCTTCGTGGTGCCCTGCATGCAGGCATACACGGTGTTCAGGTCGACGTCATCCCATGTCGGCATGTCGCGGGCGACGATGGACCGCCAGTAGAAGTGGATGTGCTCGAGTGTGTCCACGAGACGGGCGATGTCGTACAGATCGACTGTCGTCGTGGGCCGGTGGCGCCCGGTCTCGAAGTCCAGGATCAGCGGTGCGGCGCCGGCCGTGCCGGTGTGGACACGCCCGCCGCCGACCTCCATGTCGTGGGCTTCGTCCTGCCCAGGCAGGACGAAGCTGCGCGGAGCACGGGCGATGACGTCCTCGACAAGCGACCGGGGGTAGTGCAACCGCCCATCGTCATCCACCCATCCACCGGCGGCGGTCACCAGCTCGATCATGGACGGGATGGCATCGGCGAAGCCGATCTGCTCCATCACGTCGAGCACGGTGCTGTGGATCCGGTCCATCTCCGATCGCGTCAACGGCTGGTACCGGCCCCCGACGAGGCCGGGCCACACCGGCGGCGAGCTGCGCGTGGCCATGTCCTGCTCCTCCTAGGTCCGGCGTGCCCGGAGCGTGGCGACAAGGGCGGGGACCACCTCGAACAGGTCGCCGATCACGAACAGGTCGGCGAACTCGGCGATCGGTGCGTCGGAATCGGTGTTGATGGCGACGATCGTGCTGGCGCCCTGCATGCCGACCTTGTGCTGCACGGCACCCGAGATCCCGAGCGCGAAGTAGACGTCGGGCTTGACGATCTTGCCCGTCTGGCCAACCTGGCGCGAATAGGGGATCCAGCCGGCATCGACGGCGGCCCGGCTGGCGGCGACGGCACCGCCGAGCTCGTCCGCGAGCTCCTCGGCCACGCGGAACCCCTCGGGGCTGCCGAGGCCGCGGCCACCGGCCACGATGACCTTGGCCTCCTCGATCTGGACGGCACCCGCCGCCTCGACGACGCGCTCGAGAACGGTCACCGGAGGAGCCTCGGGCAGCACTCCGCCGGCGCCCGCGGGCGCGGTGCCACTCCCGGCCACGGCGTTCTCGACGGTGCCCGCCGACGGAGCCGCCTCGGCCGTGACGGAACCGAGCGCGACGGTCACGATCCCGAGCCCGCCGCTGAACGCGCTGGTTGTGATCAGCCGGCCGCCGAAGACGCCCTTCTCGACGACGGGACCGCCGTCCCAATCGATGGCCGCAGCATTGGTGAGGACGCCCACGTCCAGCATCACCGACAGGAAGCCGGCCGTGTCGCGGCCGTCGGCCGACGCGCCGATGAGCACGCAGCCATCCTGGGTGCCGGACATGAGGCGCGCTGCCGCACCGGCGACCACCACCGCGGCGGGCGAGGTTTCGGCGGCCGGCGCCTCGACGGCGACCACGCGGGGGACGTAGGTGGCCAGCTCGCCTGCAACCGCGGCTGCGGAGGCCGGCGGCGCCACCACGATGCCGGTGATGTCCAGGCCGGCCGACGCGGCGAGCCCGCGTGCCAGCGTGGCGACCTCGGCGGAGATCCGGGCCAGGGTTCCGTCCGGCGCCGTCTCCGCGATGACCCACAGTGTCCCGGGCATCAGATGGCCCTCCGCTCGACCAGGAAGTCGACGATCTGGGCGGCGGCCACGGCCGCCGGTTCACGGATCACGCGGACAGAGCCGCGGGACTCGGGGGACCGGACCGAGCGCACAAGGGTGGTCGCGGCCTCGCCGCCGACGGCTGCCCCGTCCAGGCCCAGGTCCGCGAGCGACCAGGTCGTGATGGTCTTCGACCGGGCGCCCATGATCCCGCGCAGAGTCGGGTAGCGCGGCTCGCCGAGTGCCTGGGTGCCGACGACCATCGCCGGCAGGGGGGCCTCCAGCGCGTCGTACCCGGTCGGCGTGATCCGCTGCACGCGGACCCGGTCGCCCTCCGGCACGATCGCCGACGCGTACGAGAGGTACGGCAGGCCCAGGAGCGCCGCAACACCGGCCGGCACGATGCCCCCACCACCGTCAGAGCTGTCGATGCCCGCCAGCACGAGGTCGAACTCCAGGCGCCGCAGGGCGGCTGCCAGGACCCGCGTCGTGTTGAAGGCACACGCGCCCGCGAGCGCGGGATCGGTGACCAGGAACGCGTCGTCCGCGCCCATCGCAAGGCCCTTCCGCAGCGCGTCGGGCCCAACCGCCCCGGCCATGGCCAGGAGGGTCACCGTGATGTCGGCGCCCGCGTCGCGCAGCCGCAGGGCGGCCTCAAGGACGTATTCGTCGTTGCCGTTGATGACCGGCGGGATTGCCGCCCGGTCGAGTCGCAGGTCGGGCCCGAGCCGCTCCTGCCCGGTCGCGTCCGGGACGGGTTTCGCGAGGATGACGATCTTCACCGCTGGGGCTCCTCCTCCGAGACAGGGGATCGTGGGCTCGTGGCCTCACGCCCTGATGCGTGCATTCGTGGGGTCGTACGGCGCCCGGAAGGACGCCGTCGCCGGGATCAGATCGGTGGCGACCTCCACCTCGTAGCTCCCCGCCGCGAGCCAGTCGGGGGTCGCGATCCCATCGGGGCGCCGGACATAGCCCAGCCCGATCGAGCGCCCGATGGTGTGCCCGAACATCGCCGAGGTGATCCGGCCGACCAGCTCGCCGTCGCGCAGGATCGGCTCGTTGTGGTACATGAGCGGCTCGGGATCGTCCAGCGTCAGCACCGCGAGGCGCCGTTCGACACCCGTCTCGCGCTGGCCCAGGAGTGCCTCCCGGCCGATGAAGCCGCCGGGCTTGTCCCAGGCGGCCGTGAACCCGAGCCCGGCCTCGATGAGCGTGTCCTCGTCGCTCATGTCGTGGCCCCAGTGGCGGTACGCCTTCTCCATCCGCAGCGAGTTGAGCGCGTGGTAGCCGGCGTGACGCAGCCCGAACGCCTCGCCCGCCTCCACGATGGCGTCGTAGAGGTGGGTCGCGAACTCGGTGGGGACGTACAGCTCCCAGCCCAGCTCGCCCACGTAGGTGGTCCGGGCGGCCCGGGCGAAGGCGAGGCCGAGGTCGATCTCGCGCACGGTCCCGAACGGGAACGCCTCGTTCGAGAGGTCGGCATCCGACATCGACGCCAGCAGCTCCCGCGAGCGCGGGCCCATGATCGCGATCACCACCTCGCCCGAGGTGACGTCGTCGAGGGTGACGTGTGCGTCGGGCGCGATCGCGCGCCGCAGATGGTCGAGGTCGCGGATCGTCTGGCTGCCGGTGGTCACGACCAGGAACCGGTCCTCGGCCAGGCGGGAGACGGTGACATCCGCCTCCACGCCGCCGCGGTCGTTGAGCCACTGCGTGTAGACCATGCGCCCGGGTGCCACGGCGATGTCCGCCGTGCAGATCCGGCCGAGCTCGCGCTCCGCGTCGCGGCCCTGGACGAGGATCTTGCCGAACGACGTCTGGTCGAACAGCGCCACGTTCTCGCGGACGGCCTGGTGCTCCTCCGCGGAGTAGGGGAACCAGTTCTGGCGCCCGTAGCTGTACTCGTACCGCGGCTCGACGCCAGCGGGCGCGTACCAGTTCGCCCGCTCCCAGCCACCGACCTCCCCGAAGCACGCGTTGCGGGCGACGAGCCGGTCATGGAGCGGCGAGCGGCGGATGCCGCGCGACGTCTCGTACTGGCGGAACGGCCAGTGCATGTCGTACAGCAGGCCGAGCGTCTCGGTGGTGCGGCCGTAGAGATACCGTCGGTTGCGCTGGAACGGCATGAACCGCCGGATGTCCACCTCCCAGAGGTCCATCGGCGGCCGGTCGTCAACCAGCCAGTCCGCGACCGCCCGGCCGGCGCCGCCGCCGCCCGCGAAGCCGACCGAGTTGAACCCGGCGGCGACGAAGTAGCCGCGGTGACCGGGCGCCTCGCCCAGGACGTAGCGGTCGTCCGGCGTGAAGCTCTCGGGCCCGTTGAAGTGGAGCTGGTAGCCGACCTCGCCCAGGACCGGCACGCGCCGGGCGGCGCGCTCCAGGAACGGCGTGATGTGGTCCCAGTCCTCGGGCAGGGTCACGAACTCGGCGTCCTCGGGGATGCCGTGCGTCGCCCAGGGCTTGGCGCCGGGCTCGAAGAACCCGACCATGAGCTTGCCCGTGTCCACGCGGATGTACGCGGTGTCGTCCGGCGAGCGGAGAACCGGCAGATCCGGGTCCAGGCCCGGGATCTCCTCGGTGATCAGGTAGAAGTGCTCGGCGGCGTGGTTGGGGATCACGACGCCGTTCTGGCCGGCCAGGTCGCGCGCCCACATGCCCGTGCAGTTGACGACGTACTCGCAGGCGATCTCGCCCTTATCCGTCGAGACGCCGGTCACGTGGCCGTCGCGCTCGTGGATGGCGGTGACCTTCGTGTGCTCGAAGATCTTCGCCCCGCCCATGCGGGCGGCCTTGGCGATGGCCTGTGTCAGGTCCGTCGGGTTGGCGACGCTGTCGCCGGGGATCCAGGCGGCACCCAGCACCTCGGCCGGGTCCAGCGGCGGGAACAGCTCGGCGGCCCGGGCAGGGTCGATCATCTCGGCCTCGACGCCGCTCAGGCGCCCCATCGAGACGTTGCGCTTGATCTCCTCGAGGCGTCCCTCGGTGGTGGCGAGAAGGACCGATCCGGTGCGCCGGAAGCCCGTTCCCATGCCGGTCCGCCGCTCGATCTCGGCGATGAGCTCGAGCGCGTACTTCGCCAGCGTGGTCATGTTGTACGTGGCCCGGATCTGCCCCACCAGCCCCGCGGCGTGCCACGTGGTTCCTGATGTGAGCCGCTTGCGCTCCAGGAGGACGACGTCGTTCCAGCCGCGCTCGGTGAGGTGGTAGGCGACGCTCGCGCCGACGATGCCGCCACCGATGACGACCACGCGGGCCTGGGTCGGGAACTCACGCCCGGGCGTAGCGTCCCCGGCACGGTCGGACGAAGCGTTCAGCATGGCGATCGACTCCTCCTCCTGTCATCGACACCAAGGGGGCTCGGCCCCGAGTGGCGGGATGGTAACACCATATTATTACGATGCAATACCCCCCCGGAACCGGCCGTGATCCACCGGTGCAGGGTCGCCTAGTGGTCGCTCGGACGTGTCATGCGTGTTGCAGTTCGGCCTGCGGAGTGCCGCCGGCCACGGCCACGTCGACGCCGAGCGTCACCCGGGCCGTCTCCAGGAGCAGCCGGTGGAGCTGTTCAGGTGTCACCCCCGGTGCTGCCAGCGAGACCCCGACCGACGCCCCGTCGACGAAGATGATGAACAGGTCCACGATGTCGGCGACGGGCCAGATCGGACGGAACACGCCGGCCTCGATCCCGTCCTCGATCACCTGCCGGAACGGCGGGCGCCACGCCTCGTAGTGGTGGTCCAGCTTCGCCCGGAGCTCATCGTCGCGCGCCATGGCGCAGAACTCGATCCAGATTCGGCTGCGCCACAGGAGCGGCTCGGGGAGTGAGGCAGCCAGCAGCGACGTGAGGCGCGACCACGGGTCGCCAACCTTCGGCGTCGCATCCAGCCACGTCCTGAGACGGCGCTCAGACGACCAGTCGAACAGCTCGGCGATGAGGCGGTCCCGGGTGTCGAAGTAGTGCTGGACCGTCCCAACCGAGACACCGGCCGCCTCGCTGACGTCGCGAAGGCGACTCTTCTCCACGCCGTGCGTGACCAGCAGCCGCTCGGCTGCGGCGAGGATCCGCTCCCTCTGCGCCGTCCGCAGCGCTTCGTTGTTCGCCCCTCGGCCGCCCACTGCTCTGCAGTCCCCTTCCCGACCTTCTGGCACGCTCTGCCCGTCCGCCGATCCGATCGCGGCAGCGATGCCACCCACCCCCGGACTGCAGCAGCGCGACGTGCCGGCCGGGCAAACGGTGGCTTGACGAGCCTACTATCCTGCCTTCATCCTAGCATTCCGTTCGTAATACATCATTATGACTTGTGGCCCCCGAGGGAGCGGGTGGTGGATGAAGCAGTGCGTCCCCACACATGACGGCCGGTGCGGAAGCAGCGGCAGGCGCGGAGACAAGGGGACCATGCCGGCAATGAGGCACGGCATGGTCCAGGAGGAGGAGCACGTTCATGACCAGTGATATCCGACGACGCCTCGGGTTCGCCGCTGCGGTCGTATTCGCGGTCGCAGCCTGCGGCGGCAGCGCCGCAACCAGCGCACCCGCAACGCCCGCACCTGCGGCCACCGCGGCAGCGTCTACTGCCCCCGACGCTTCGGGCTCGACCGGCTGCACGGAGCCCGCCCCCGCGACGATCAAGCTCGGCATCTCCGGTCCGTTCACGGGCGCGAACGCCTTGACCGGCGAGGAGATCAAGAACGGCATCGGAATGGCGTTCGAAGCCGTCGGCTGGAAGATCGGCCCGTACACGGTCGAGCCCGTCTACATCGACGACCAGTCCGATCCCGCCAAGGGCGCGGCCGCCTATGAGCAGGCTGCGTCATCCGACAAGATCGTGGCCGGCCTCCTCGGCTGGCACAGCTCGGTCGCGGTCGCCCAGATGGAGGTCACCGCGAAGTACCAGATCCCGCACTTCTTCGCGCTGGGTGCGGCGAACACCATCGACGAGAAGTTCCAGGGTGACCCGGCGAAGTACGGGTACTGGACCTCCAAGGGCTGGCCGACCCCCGAGAAGCTCACCGTCGGCTACGTCCAGGCGATCCAGGACGCGATCGCGGCCGGCAGCTACAGCCCGGCCGAGCAGAAGGTCGCCCTGTTCGGCGAGGACACCGACTGGGGCCGCTCGCTGGCCCTGGGCCTCAAGACCCAGCTCGAAGCCACCGGCTGGACCGTCCTCTACGAGGATTACTTCGCCAAGGACCAGACGGACTTCTCGGCCCTGGTCTCGCGCTACAAGTCCGACAACGTGCCCCTGATCGCGGGCACGACGACCTTCGCCAACTCGCTCTCGGCATTCCTCAAGGCGATCTCCGACAGCGGCGTCAAGTCCCTGGTCGTGGCCGACGGCCTCGGCTGGATCGGCAACTGGTACGACCTGAGCGGGTCGGCCTCGGACTACGTCGTGGACCAGATCCCGCAGTTCGCCTCGGAAGCGGCCAAGCAGTACGCGGCGGACTACGAGGCCAAGTACGGGAGCAAGCCGAGCCCGTCATCGGCCGGCCTGTCCTACGACTACGCCAACTACTTCATGAAGATCGCTGAGACGGCGCTCGCCGACTCGTGCGAGATCTCGAGCGCGTCGCTGTACAAGGTCGCCCAGGAGAAGGTCTGGACCGGCCAGCTGACGTACACCGACGGGATCATCATGTCGAACTACGACTACTCCCAGGAGACGATCCCCGACCCGATCGTCGGCAAGGGTCACTTCACCTTCCCGGTCCTCCAGTACATGGGCGGCGACTCGACGGTGGTCTGGCCCGAGGAGGTCGCGAGCGGCACCCTCCAGAGCAAGCCCTAGCAGCAAGCGAGTGGGGGCCGGCTCCGCCGGCCCCCTCCCGCGTTTGAGAGTCAGATGGCGCTGCTCGAACTCTCCGGCGTTACCAAGCAATTCGGCGGCCTGACCGCGGTCGATGAAGTCACCTTCTCCGTCGAGGAGGGCGAGATCTTCGGGCTGATCGGCCCCAACGGGGCCGGGAAGTCCACGCTGCTCAACTGTCTCGCGGGGGCCTCGAGCCCCAACGGGGGCACGATCCGGCTCGACGGCCGCGACACGACCGGCTCGTCCGCCGAGCGCATGTGCCGCCTGGGTGTCGGACGGACGTTCCAGATCCCGCGGCCGTTCCCCGGGATGAGCGTCTTCGAGAACGTCGTCGTGGCGGCCACCTTCGGCGACCCGCACATTCGCCACGCCGAGGTGGCGACCCGGGCGCTGGGGATGCTCGAGTACGTCGAGTTCCCGAGGCCGGTGGGAACACTTGCCTCGCACCTCAACGCGTCCCAGCTCAAGCGGCTGGACCTCGCGCGGGCGCTGGCCAGCAAGCCGAAGCTCCTGCTGCTCGACGAGTTCGCGGCGGGCCAGACGCCCAGTGAGCTCACGGACATCGCGGTGCTGCTGCGCCGGATCCGTGCCGACGGCACCACGATCGTGATGGTCGAGCACGTGATGCGGCTCATCCTCGACCTGTGCGGTCGCCTCTCCGTGCTCCAGTACGGGAAGCTGATCGCCCACGGGGATGCGAAGACCGTCGCCCAGGACGAGCGGGTCCGCGAGGCCTATCTCGGCACTGACTACATTCTCTGAGTCCCGGAGGGAAGGGTGCTCCAACTCACCGGCGTCGAAGCTGGCTACGATCTCCTGCAGGTGCTGTGGGGGGTTGACCTCCACGTCGAGGAGGGCGAGTTCGTCGCTCTGCTCGGGCCGAACGGGGCGGGCAAGACGACCACGCTGCGAACGATCGCAGGCTTCCTGCGGCCGATCCGGGGCTCGGTCACGTTCCGCGGCGAGCGGCTCGACGGCGTCCTCCCCCACCGGGTGAGCACCATCGGGGTCGGCTACGTGTCGGAGAACCTCAACCTGTTCCCGGCGATGTCCGTGTACGAGAACCTGCTCGTGGGCGGGTATGCGGTCAAGGACAAGGCGCAGATCGCGTCCACGATGGACCTCGTGTTCGAGCTGTTCCCGAGGCTCCTGGAGCGGCGCGACCAGCTGGCCGGGACCCTGTCGGGCGGCGAGCGGAAGATGCTCGCCATCGGGCGGGGCCTGATGCCGTCGCCCTCGCTGCTCCTCGTGGACGAGCCGTCGCTGGGCCTGGCCCCGATGGCCACGCTCACCACGTTCGAAGCGCTCAAGGCGCTGCACGCACGCGGCGTGACGATCCTGCTCGTCGAGCAGAACGTGAACACGACGCTCCGCCTGGTGGACCGGGCCTACGTCCTCGAGCAGGGCAAGATCGTCCTCGAGGGGACGGGCGAGCAGCTGCTCGGCGACAGCCACGTCCAGGAAGCCTACCTGGGGATCTGAGCGAGCCATGACGACCGCTACCAACCTCCGTGCCGTCCCGTTCGCCAGGCGGTTCCTGTCATTCACGTGGCTCGTGATCGGCATCGTCGCGCTGGTGCTGGTCTGGTCCGCGATCTTCAAGCCTTCGATCCTCGTCGACACGCTGATCACCGGCGGGATGTGGGCCCTGATGGCCGGCGGCCTGGCGCTGGTGTTCGGGGTGATGAACCTCCCCAACTTCGCCCACGGCGAGTTCTTCATGATCGGGTCGCTGGTGGCGGTCACGGTCTTCGGCCCGATTCAGACGGCGATCCGCGACAACCCGGACAACACGGTCCTCAAGGTGTTTGGTCCGTTCCCGGGCATCCTCGCCGCGGTCGTGATCGGCTTCCTCATCGGCGTGTTCCTCGAGGTCGTCCTGTTCCGGGCCCTACGCCGGCGAGCGAGCGAGCAGTGGGTGATGAACGTGTTCCTGCTCACGGCCGGCATCTCGGTCATCCTGGTCAACGGCAACCGGCTGCTGTTCGGCAACGATTTCCGCGGGATCAGGGCCTACTGGGACGTGCCGCCGATGGAGATCCTCGGCGTGGGGGTCTCCGTCGACCGGGGGATGGTGTTCGTGATCGCCATGGTCACGATCGCCATGTTCGCAGTGTTCCTCCAGCGGACGCGGACCGGGCGGGCCATGCGGGCCGTGGCCCAGGATGAGACCGGCGCCCAGATGGCCGGCATCGACCTCAACAGCATCTTCGTGCTCACGATGGGTGTCTCCTGCGCTCTCGCGGCCCTCGCCGGCGCGGTGCTGCTGTTCATGTACCCGTCGTTCCCCGACGTCGGCGTCCAGCCGCTGTATCTCGCCTGGTACGTCGTGATCCTGGCCGGCCTCGGCAATGTCCAGGGCGCGATCATCGGAGCGTTCATCGTGGCGCTCCTCCAGACTCTCACCGTGTACTACGTCGGCATCGGCTGGGTGGACGTCCTGCCGACCGCGTTCATCATCCTCATCCTGCTGTTCAAGCCGTCGGGGCTGTTCGGCAGCGAGGTGAAAGGAGTCTGGGAGCAGTAGTGGCCACTGAAGCCGCCACCACGGCGGCCGTCTCCAACCAGGTCCGCGCGCGTGCACGCAGGACGTCCCGCCTCGCGTCGCTCGCGGTGGTCGCCGTCGCCGTCGCGCTGCCGCTGATCCCGCCGTTCAACGACCAGGCGTACCAGCGATGGCTCATCGGGGCTGCGTTCATGGCGGCCATGGCCGTCGCCTTCGACTTCACGGCCGGCTACATCAACATCGTGAACTTCGGCTTCGCTGCCTTCGTCGGCGTCGGCGCCTATATCTCGGGCCTGCTCGCGGCAAATCTGGGGATCTCGCCCTGGATCGGCTTCTTCGCCGGTGCCGCGATCGCCGGGTTCGTCGGCCTGCTCACGGGCATGCTCACGCTCCGGCTGCGGGGCATCTACGCGGCGGTCATGACCTGGTTCGTGGGCCTGGCGCTGATGGGCCTCGCCCGGAACCTGACCGAGATCACCCGCGGATCGCTGGGACTCAACGTGCCCCTGCTCCTCGACACGTCGGACAACCTGCCCTACTACTACGTGATCCTGGGCATGCTGCTCGTGACGATCGCGGTGCTCACCGTCGCCATCCGTTCCGACCTCGGGCTGGCCTTCAGGGCGATCGGGCAGAACCTCCAGTCCGCGCGCGCCTCGGGCATCAACCCCACTCGCTTCCTGGTCATCAACTTCACGCTCTCGTGTGCGTTCGCCGGCTGGCTGGGCGGCTTCTACGCCCACTACTACGGCATCCTCACGCCGGACATCATGCTCACCTCGCACACGGTCGAGGTGCTTGCCGTCGCCTACATCGGCGGGCGCGGCAGCCTGTGGGGGCCGGCGATCATCGCCTTCCCGCTGACGATCGCGGTCGAGCTCCTGCGCACGCAGTTCTCGAACCTGCCAGGACTCCACCTCGTGCTGTACGGCCTGCTCCTGATCATCGTGATGATCTTCGCGCCGGGCGGGTTCGCGGGCGGGGTCCGGAAGATCGGGGCGCAGGCTCCAGTCGAGGTGGGAGGCCAAGGCCACCGAGGCCGCCAAGGCCGCCTGATCGACCTGGTGGCGAGGCGCCGGATTCGCCCGGGGGTCAGGCTCCGAACCGGCGAGGGCTGAACGGGAGCAGCACGTCCGGGGTGCCGCCGTCCAGGATCATTCCGGCCAGCAGGGCGCCGGTCCGCGGGGCAAGCGTCAGTCCGAGCATGGCGTGTCCGCTCGCCACGTAGACGTGATCGAACGGCCGCAGGCGCCCGATGACCGGTATCCCGTCGGGTGTCATCGGGCGCAGGCCGGCGCTGGGAGCCTGCGTCGGCGCGTCCGGATCCCAGCCGCGGAAGTAGTCGCCCGGCGCCCGACGGATCGCGCGGAGACGGACCGCCGAGATCCGCTCGTCCAGCCCGCCGAACTCCATGGTGCCGGCGACGCGCGTCGCGCCGTTCAGCGGGGTGACGGCGCAGTGAGCCTCCGAAAGCATCACGATGGACCGCGTCGCGAGCTGGCCCGGGACGTAGTCGACGCTGTAGCCCTTGCCCGGGCGGACCGGGAGCGACGCTCCGAACAGGCGGGCGACACGCGCGCTCCAGGCGCCAGCGGCGACGACGACAGCGTCCGCTCGCATCGTGCCAAAGCCGCCGCGCAGCTCCACGCCGCCCGAGGGCAGCGCCCATGCCGCGGTCACGGTCCCGTTCATCCACGAGGCACCCAGGGCATCGAGCCGGGCCACGAGCGCGTCAACGACCGTCGCCGGGCGGACGTGGCGCTCGTTCGGGAACCGGATCGCGCCCACGACGGCATCGGACAGCTCCGGTTCCAGCGTGCGAGCCTCGTCGCCGGTGAGGGAGGCGGCCTCGAACCCGGCGCGCTCGTAGGCGGGCAGATCGGCCGCTTCGTGGCGGTGCACCTCGGGATCGAGATAGGCCCGCACCTCGCCGTCGGCGTGCATCTCGAACGACAGGCCGTCCGCGGCCCACCCGTCGAGCTCCTCCATGGTCCCCTGCGCGAGCCGGGCGGTCGCCTCGAACGCCCGCTGGTACGCAGATGCGTTGCAGGCGCGGAGCATGCCGGCCATGAAGCGGATGAAGCCCGGGCTCGCCGCCGGCCGGACGTAGACGGGGCTGTCCGGCTTCGTCATCGAGCGGATCGTCTGGAGGATGATCCCCGGCCCGGGAACGGGTCCGCTCTCGGCCGGGACGACCCAGCCCGCGTTGTTGGACGAGGCGCCGCTGCCGGGCGCCCGGTCCGCGACGATCACCACCTCGCAGCCACGCCGCGCGAGGTTGTACGCGGTCGCCAGACCGATGATCCCTGCTCCGACGACGACGACCTTCATGGGGCAACCCTTCACACCGGTGACGATGGTCCCCGGGCGAGCGGGTCGGATGGGACGATGACCCGGGCGGCAGGGTGCCCATACTGTAGCCTCGGCGAAGGGCAGCGAGGCGGTCGTGCCGGCCGTTGCCGGGCGACGCGCCGGACGTACGGAGGGGCAAGGCATGGGCTCAGTCACACGCGCACGAGCCGTCATCATCGGCGCCGGGATCGTCGGCAACGCCATGGCCTGGCACCTCGCGAAGCTCGGCTGGCGGGACCTTGTGCTGGTGGACAAGGGCCCGCTGCCCAACCCGGGCGGCTCCACCGGCCACGCCTCCAACTTCTGCTTCCCGGTTGACGGAACGAAGGAGGAATCGACGCTCACCGTCAATTCGATCCGCCAGTTCATCGAGCTCGGCGTGTTCACCAGGTGTGGCGGGATGGAGGTGGCCCGGACGCCCGAGCGGATGGCCGAGCTGGCCCGACGGCAGGGCCTGGCGACGTCATGGGGGATCGAGTCGGAGCTGCTGGCGCCCGCCCGCGTCAAGGAGATCGTTCCCTATCTCGACGAGACGGTGATCCTCGGCGGCTGGTACACGCCCAGTGCCGGCGTCGTGGACTCGCTCCGGGCGGGCACGCTCATGCGCGAGGCCGCCGTGGAGATGGGCGCCCTGTCGATCAGGGCACGGACCGAGGTCACGGGCATCGACGTGGCAGACGGGCGCGTGGCGGCGGTCCACACGATGGAGGACACCATCGAGACGGACACCGTGGTGGTGGCGTGCGGCGTCTGGAGCCCGCGGATCGCCGCGATGGCCGGCGCGCACATCCCGCTCGTCCCGACCGTTCACCAGTTCATCAGCGTCGGTCCGGTGCCGCGCTTCGCCGACGTTCCCGGCGAGCAGGCCTACCCGATCCTGCGCGACATGGACAGCCTGATGTACGAGCGGCCGAACGGGAGCCAGCTGGAGATCGGGTCCTACGCCCACCGGCCGATCCTCCTCCACCCCGACGAGATCCCTTCGATCGAGGCGTCTGTCCTGTCGCCCACGGAGCTGCCGTTCACCAAGGAGGACTTCGACCCGCAGTACGAGGACGCACTGGAGCTGATCCCGGAGATCCTCGGCGACGAGCGGGTCGGTCAGCAGTACGCGATCAACGGCCTGCTCTCGGTGACGCCCGACTGGAGCCCGGTCCTGGGCGAGTCGCCCGAGGTTGGCGGCCTGTGGTCGGTGGCGGCGGTCTGGATCAAGGAGGCACCGGCGATCTGCGAGAACGTCGCGCGCTGGATGAGCGGGCTGCCCCTGGAGATCGACCTCCACGCCGCCGATATCGCCCGCTTCTACCCGCACCAGCGGACGTGGTCCCACTCGATCGCGCGCGTGGGCGAGGCCTTCAACAAGTTCTACGGCATCGTCCACCCGGCCGAGCAGTGGGCATCCGACCGCGGTGTCCGCCTGCCGCCGATGTACCGCGCGGAGCAGGATCTGGACGCGGTGTTCTTCGAGATCGCGGGCTGGGAATGCCCGATGTGGTACGAGTCGAACGCACCGCTCGTGGGGGCATACGGGGACAGGATCGCCGTGCGTCCCGCCGAGTGGGAGGCGCGCTGGTGGTCGCCGGTGACCCTGGCGGAGCACCTCGCCCTGCGCGAGCGCGCCGGGATCGTTGACCTGACCACGTTCGCCATCTTCGACGTCGAGCGGCCCCGGCAGCCTCGCCTTCCTCGAGCGGCTGTGCGTCAATCGGGTGGAGGCGCCGATCGGGCGCACCGTCTACACGCCGCTGCTCGACGAGAACGGCGGGATCGTCGCCGACCTGACTGTGATGCACGTCGGAAGGGACCTGTACCGCGTCGTCACCGGCGGCGGGATGGGCATGCGCGACAAGAAGTGGTTCACGGACCGGCTGCCGGAGGACGGCACCGCGCAGCTCACGGACGTCACCTCGGCCTGGACGGCCGTCGGCGTGTGGGGCCCTCGAGCGCGAGACATCCTCGCCTCCGTCACGAGCGCGGACGTCTCGAACGCTGCGTTCCCGTTCGGCGCCTGCCGGAGCCTCGACATCGGCGGCATCACGGTGCTCGCCAACCGCCTCTCCTACGTGGGCGAGCTGGGCTGGGAGCTCTACGCGCCGATCGAGCTCGGCGCGCACCTGTGGGACGTGCTTCTGGCTGCGGGACGGCCGTTCGGCGCCATCCCGGTCGGGATGGGCGTGCTCTTCTCGAGCGGCCGCCTGGAGAAGGGCTACCGCGCCTACGGGGCGGAGCTGGACCTCGACCACTCGCTCGTCGAGGCCGGCCTCACGCGCCCGAAGGTCAAGGAGGCGGACTTCATCGGCAAGGCGGCGTACCTCCGCCAGCGCTCGGAGCCGCCGACCGCGCTCCTGTGCACGCTCACGGTGGACGACCACACGTCGGCCTCAGGGGTCGCGCGCTACATGCTGGGCCGGGAGCCCATCCTCACGCGAGATGGGCGCCCCGTCGAGGACGCCCGTGGCCGACGTTCGTACGTGACCAGCGCGGGTCACGCTCCGTCGTTGGGCAGGTACCTCCTGATGGCGTACCTGCCCGTGGAGCTGGCGGTCGAGGGAACCGGGCTCGCGGTGCAGTACCTGGGCGAGCGCTACCCGGTGACGGTCGCCGTGGTCGGGTCGACGCCGCTCTTCGACCCGGACAACGAGCGGATGCGGGCCTGAGTTTCAGCCCGCGACGGGTGGCGGGACCAGGACGAAGTTGCCGACGTGCCGCTTCTCGAGGAACTCCCGCTGGGCGTCCGCGATGCGCTCGAGCGGGAAGGTCTTCGCGACCAGCGGCCTGATCTCGCTGCGCTCGATGTAGGAGACGAGAGCCGGGAACACTGGCTCGTCCCATGCCGTGCAGCCGATGAGCGTCAGGTCCCGGAGATAGAAGGTTCGCTTGTCGAACGCGACCAGCGGTCCCGCGATGGCCCCCGACGACGCGTACCTGCCACCTGTCCGCAGGACGTCGAGCAGGTTCCCGAAGCCCGGCCCGGACACGTTGTCGATCACGACGTCCACGGACTCCGTCCCCAGGACGCCTGCGATGTCGTCGTCGCGGGCGACCACGCGGTCGGCACCGATGCCCAGCACCCGGTCCGCCTTCGCACTCGCCGCAATTGCCGTCACCGTCGCACCGCGCCGCTTCGCGAGCTGCACGGCGGCCGAGCCCACGCCACCCGAGGCGCCCGTCACGACCACGTGGTGTCCATCGCGCACGCCCGCCCGGTGGAGCATGTTCTCGGCGGTCCCCCAGGCGCACGGGATCGAGCCCAGCTCCACGTCGCTCCAGTCGCAGTCGACGGTGAACACCTCGGACGCAGGCACCTTCACGAACTGGGCGAACGCGCCGTCGAAGTCCGAGGCCATCCAGATGTTCTCCAGGGAGACGAACCCGGCCGGCCGCATGCAGGGACGGACGAGCACGCGACGGCCGATGATCGACTCGTCACCCCCGGCTCCAACCTCGACGACCCGTCCGCAGCAGTCCGTGCCCTGGATGAAGGGGAACGGCGTCGGCGCGCTCCAGCCGCCGTCGTCCTTGGCGCGTGCCTCCCGCTCCTCGGATTCCGCGGCTGCCCGCGTGTCGGCCGTGACCGTCGATGAGTACCAGCCCAGGCGCGTGTTGATCTCGGTGTTGTTGACGCCTGCGGCCAGCACCTGCAACAGGACCTCGCCGGGACCCGGCACCGGCCGGGGGACATCGCGGTAGACGAGCTTGTCCACGCCGCCGTTGCCCACGGTCACGACCGCCTTCATCGTCGCCGTGTGGCCGTCCAGGTCGAAGCGGTCGGGGCGGAGGATCGTCTGGCGCCTGATCACTTCCTGTTCGGTTGCCATGACCCACCTCCCGAGTTCGTGACCACCCGCAGTGCCCCGGGGCCCGGCGCCCCGGACGCTGTCCTGCGCCGAGTATGCGCGGGGCGCATGCGCCCCCGCGTCCCGGCCCGCTGCTCAGCCGGCGCGTGCCTTGAGGGCGGAGAGGTGCTCGTCATCGTGATCCACGATGACGCCCAGCAGGCCAGCGACGTCGAGCCGGCCATAGGTCGCGTGCGTGCCGGTCCGTGACCAGCCGGCCTCATCCAGGCCGGTGACGCGGGCCAGGGTCCCGGACCGCCGCGCGGCGAATGTCTCGAGGGCGCCGTCCAGCGTCGCGGTTTCCGCGGTGTCGAGCGGACCCGGCTCGGTCCACGCCCACACGGGAGCCGCTTCAGACGCCAGCTGGTCCAGACGCGCCTGGAACACGTCGGCCTCCACGGCCGCCAGGTGCGCCACGACCTCGCGGGCCGTCCACTCTCCGGGAGGCGCACCCGCACCCGCCTCGGCCGCTGCCACCCGCTGGGTCGCTGAGGCCACCCGGGACGGGCCGGCAGCCAGGCGCGCGAGCAGCCTCCGTCGAGCCTGGTCCACGTCAGCCGTCACGGACAAGCCTGCCTCCGGTCAGGCGGGCTGGTGCCGGTAGAACTCGACCGGCTCGGGCGCCAGCGGCGTGTCGCCCAGGACCAGGTCCGCGGCCTTCTCGGCCAGCATCATCACCGGCGCGTAGATGTTGCCGTTGGTGACGTACGGCATCGCCGACGCGTCCACCACCTTGAGACCCTCGACCCCGTGCACACCCATCGTGAGCGGGTCCACGACCGACTCTCCGTCGGTGCCCATCCGGCAGCTGCAGGACGGGTGGAGAGCGGTCTCGCCGTCGCGAGCCACCCAGTCCAGGATCTCCGCATCCGTGGTGACCGACGGCCCCGGCGAGACCTCGCCGGCGTTGAACGGCTCGAACGCCTTCTGGCCCAGGATGTTGCGGGCGACGTGGATGGCCTCCACCCATTCGCGGCGATCCTGCTCGGTGGACAGGTAGTTGAACCGCAGCGCCGGGTGCACGGTGGGGTCCGTGCTCGTGATCTTCACCGAGCCGCGGGCGTCCGAGTACATCGGGCCGATGTGGACCTGGTAGCCGTGGTCGCCGGCCGGCGCCGATCCGTCGTAGCGGATGGCGAGCGGCAGGAAGTGGAACATGAGGTTGGGGTAGGCGACCTCGTCGTTGCTGCGTGCGAAGCCGCCGCCCTCGAAGTGGTTGGTGGCGCCGGGACCCGAGCGCAGGAACAGCCACTGGGCGCCGATGAAGGGCCGGCGCCACTTCTGCAGGGAGGGCTGCATCGACACCGGAAGCTTGGAGCCGTACTGGACGTAGACCTCGAGGTGGTCCTGGAGGTGCTCGCCGACGCCGGGAAGGTCGTGGACGGGGTTGATGCCGAGCGCCTTGAGCTCATCCGCGTTGCCGACCCCGGACAGCTGGAGGAGCTGCGGCGAGTTGATCGCCCCGCCGGCCAGCACGATGGTCCCGCCGTGGACCCGGTGGACCTTGCCCTTGGCGGTCGTGTACTCGACGCCCGTCGCTCGCTTGCCCTCGAACAGGATCCGGGTGACGAACGCGCGGGTGCGGACCTCCAGGTTCGGGCGGCCCATCACCGGGTGCAGGTAGGCCCGCGAGGCGCTCAGGCGACGGCCGTTCTGGATGTTCCGGTCGAACGGCGCGAAGCCCTCCTGGCGGTAGCCGTTGACGTCGTCCGTCAGCTGGTAGCCGGCCTGCTTGACCGCCTCGAAGAAGGCGCCGAACAGCGGGTTGGTGGCCGGGCCACGCTCAAGGACCAGAGGCCCCGCGTGACCCCGGAACGGATCGTCGAGATCCGCCGCCATGCAGCTCTCCATGCGGCGGAAGTACGGCAGGCAGTGGGCGTGGTCCCAGGTCTCCATGCCCGGGTCGCCGGCCCAGCGCTCGTAGTCCATCGGGTTGCCGCGCTGGAAGATCATGCCGTTGATGCTGGATGAGCCGCCCAGGATCTTGCCGCGGGCGTGGTAGATCCGGCGGCCGTTCATGAACGGCTCGGGCTCCGACTCGTATTTCCAGTCGTAGTACTTGCTGCCGATCGGGAAGGTGAGCGCCGCCGGCATCTGCACGAAGGCGTCCCACCGGTAGTCGGGGCGACCCGCCTCGAGGACCAGGACGCGGTTGGCTGGTGCCGCGCTCAGCCTGTTGGCCAGCACGCTGCCGGCGGAGCCGCCGCCGATGATGATGAAGTCGTGCTTCGTACTGCTCATGGAACGATGCTAGCAGCGCACGTGGTCGCGCCGCGGGCCTCCATGCGGCCGTGTCCTTCGCCCCCGCCGTGTTCGCCGCGAAATCCCGCCCGAAACGAGAAACGGCCCGGGCCGCCGAAGCGGGCCCGGGCCATCGGTTGGCGTGGGGTCAGGGAATCCAGGCCTTCCAGGTGTCGGGGTTGGCGTCAACCCACTTCTTGGCAGCCTCTGCGTCGGTCATGCCGTTGTTCGTGATGTCGTTGGCGACCGAGTTCTGGTCCGCGTTGGTCCACTTGAAGTTCTTGATGAACGTCGCCGCGTCGCCGCCCTCGTTGTTGAACTTGGTCCCGATGATCTTGTTGAGGTCGGTGACCGGGTAGTCGCAGGCGACCTTCTCGGTGTCCGCGTCGCAGCCCTCGGTGTAGGGCGGCAGGTTGACCTTGACGATGTCGACCTGGGAGTTCAGCCAGTGGGGGTCCCACCAGTACATCAGGAGCGGCTTCTTCTGCTCGTCGGCGGTCTTGATCGCCTGCACCGTCGCCGTCTCGCTGCCGGAGAAGATGACCTTGAAGTCCAGGCCCAGGTTCTTGACGAGCGCCTCGTCGTACTGGAGGTACGACGGGTCAGTCCCCAGGAACTGGCCGAGGTCACCGGACTCGGAGGTCTTGAACAGCTCCGCGTACTTGTTCAGGTTGCTGTACTCCGTGATGTCGGGGTACTGGTCGACCATCCACTTCGGCACGCCCCAGAAGATGACGCCCTCGTTGCCGGTCGAGCCAGCGTCCATGGCAACCTGCAGCTCGTCGATGTACTTCGCCTCGAAGTCGGGGTGGCCCCAGTTCTCGAGGATGACGTCCACCGCCCCGTTCTCGAAGCCCGCCCAGGAGACGTCCTCCGCGAGATCGGACAGCTTGACCGTGTAGCCCATCTCGTTCTCGAGCAGGTAGGCCACCACAGCGGCATCGGCGCGATAGCCGACCCACGGGTTGACGGCGATGTTCACCGTCCCCTTGCTCTCCCCGGATCCTCCGTCGGAAGACCCTCCGCATGCCGCCGCGATCACGCCGAGCGCGACCATGGCGACCACCAGGCGGGATCGTGCTGTTGCGAACTTCACTGGCTCTCCTCCTCCAATGGATCGGCGCGGACCCGCGTCTGCGCCTATGCCTGAATCGTCGGGCAATCCGGGAAGGATGCACCCCACGGCCAACTCATGCAGCGGCTTTTGGCAGCGCTCCTTCGATCCGGTTGGCGCTCCGCATGCCGGCACCCTGGGTCACGCGGTCGAGCAGGATGCCCAGGAGCACGATCGCCAGCCCGGCCGCCAGCCCCTGGCCGAACCAGTCCTGGCGAACGAAGCCCTTGACCACGTCGAAGCCGAGTCCGCCGCTGCCCACCAGCCCGCCGACGACGACCATCGCCAGGACCATGATGATCCCCTGGTTGATGGCAACCATGAGCGCCGGACGGGCCAGCGGCAGGTCGACCTTCCACAGCACCTGGCGGGGGGTTGCGCCGGCCGACACCGCAGCCTCCCGGATCGTCGCCGGGACCGTGCGGATCCCGACCTCCGCGAGGCGGATGACGGGCGGCACGGCGTAGACGACGGCGGCGATGATGGCCGTGAAGCGGGTTGGCCCGAAGAGCGCGAGCGACGGGATCAGGTAGACGAAGGCCGGCATTGTCTGCGCCGCGTCGAGGATCGGCCGCAGCGCCATCGAGAACCGGTCGCTTCGCGCCGAGAGGATCCCGAGCACGAACCCGGCGCTGAGCGTGATCGCGGTGGCGAGGAGGACCTGGGCCAGGGTGATCATGCTGTGCTCCCACACCTGGAGGGCCAGGATGAGAACCAGGCAGAGCCCGGCCGTCACGGCCTGCCGTCGCCCGGCGAGGATGAACGCCAGGCCGATGACCACGATCGCCACGAGCCACCACGGCGAGCTGGCCAGGAACCCCTCGATCGGGTTGATCAGGGTGTATGTCACCGCGTCCCTGATCCAGTCGGTCGCGAAGTAGAAGCTGGATGCGAACCATGTGACCGCGTCGTTGACCGGACCCCGGAACGAGATGCGGAGCCCGGACGGGAAGTCCGCGTTGCCGACGAGGGCCGTGGCCAGGACGATGGCCGCGACCGTGCCGGCCACGAACGCCCAGCGGATCCACGGCTTCCCAGACCCCAGCAGCGTGCGCACCCGGCCCCGGGCCGGATCGAGGCGCTCGCTCGCCTGGGTCGTCAGGCGGTCGAGCATGATCGCCATCACGACGACCGCAAGCCCGGCCTCGAGGGCCAGCCCGACGTCGGCCTGCTGCAGGGCGTGGATGATGTCCTTGCCCAGCCCGGGTGCGTTGACGAGGGCTGTGATCACGACCATCGAGAGGGCCATCATGATCACCTGGTTGACGCCCAGGATGATCGTCCGCCTGGCCATCGGCAGCTGGACCTTGGTCAGGAGCTGGCGTCTCGTCGCCCCCAGCGAGGTCGCCGCTTCCATGGAAGCCGGGGCGACGCCACGGATGCCGAGGGCGGTGATCCGGATGGCCGGCGGGATGGAGTAGATCAGCGTCGCGATCACGGCCGTCGCCGGCCCGATGAGGAAGAACAGTGCGATCGGCGCCAGGTAGGAGAACGTGGGCATGATCTGCATGACGTCGAGCACCGGCCGGATGGCGTCCATGAACCGGTCGTTGCGGCCGGCGACGATCCCGAGCGGGATCCCGATCAGGAGCGAGAGCGACACCGCGGCCAGGGTCAGGGCGAGCGTCTCGACGCTCCGCTCCCAGAATCCGAGGATCCCGAACGCGAGGAACCCGGCGGCCATGAGAAGGGCGAGGCGCCAGCCGCCGACGACGAACCCCACGGCGGCGCCGATCACGGTCAGGGCAGGCCAGCTGATCGCCTTGAGGACGAAGTCGAAGAAGTCGAACAGGCCCCTGACCCCCACCCGGACGCCGGTCACCAGCACGGACAGGATGACGTTCGAGTTCCGGTTGGTGTCGATCCACTCGCGGATGTCGCGGATGCTCCCGAACAGCGGGGCGTCGTTGTCGTGCGGGAGCAGGAACTGGTTCGCAAAGAGGAGGTAGAGCACCCCGACGACGGCCGCCAGCACCAGGGCCCAGGCGAACCGGGGTACGGTCCGGAGCCGGGTTGTCGCTGCTGCGCTCGTGACGGCCACCTCAGGCCTTCTCGGTGCCGAGGTCCTCGACCCCGGACCCCTCGACGCGGAAGTCCTCGGCGCCGGCGATCGCGGTCAGGATCTGGAGGCGGTCCACGACCCCCAGCAGCCGGCCGTCATCGACCACGCAGATCGGCTTGTCGGTCGCGACGGAGACGTGGACGGCCGATCGGATGATCGTGTCCGAGGGGAGCACCGGACCGTCGAGTGGGTCGTCCGGCCGCGGGTCGCGCATGATCCAGCGAAGCGTGAGCACGTGTGACTTGGGGACGTCGCTCACGAAGTCGGTGACGTAGTCGTCCGACGGCGCGCCGACGATCTCCTCCGGCCGGCCGATCTGGACGATCTCGCCCGCCCGCATGATCGCGACGTGGTCGCCCAGCTTGAGGGCCTCGGACAGGTCGTGGGTGATGAAGATCATCGTCTTCCCCACCTCGTTGTGGAGCCGGATCACCTCGTTCTGCATGTCGCGCCGGATCAGCGGGTCGAGCGCGCTGAACGGCTCGTCGAACAGCATCACCTCGGGGTCGACGGCGAGGGCGCGCGCCAGCCCGACGCGCTGCTGCATGCCGCCCGACAGCTGCTCGGGGTAGCTGTCGCCCAGGCCCTCGAGGCCGACCAGGGCCAGCATCTCCCGGGCCCGCTCCCGTCGTTCGGCCTTGCGCTCGCCGCGGACCTCGAGACCGAAGGCGATGTTGTCGATGACCCGGCGGTGCGGCAGCAGCCCGAAGTGCTGGAAGACCATGGAGAACCGTCGTCGCCGGAGCTCGCGCAGGCGCTTGTCGTCGGCCTGCCCGATGTCCTCGCCGTCGAGCAGCACCTCGCCTGCCGTGGGCTCGATGAGGCGGGTCAGGCACCGGATCAGCGTGGACTTGCCGCTGCCGGAGAGGCCCATGACGACGAACACCTCGCCGGGCTGGACGTCAAAGGAGACGTCGCGCACCGCGACGTTCGAGTCCGCGGCCGTGCGGAGCTCGTCGGGGCTCAGCTCCGCGAGCGGCGTGCCGATGATCCGATGCTCCGACGGGCCGAAGATCTTCCACAGGCCGCGAACCGAGATCGTGGGCTGGCCGGCGGCACCGGCCTCTGCGGGCGGCGCCACCGTGGGCTGCGTCCCGTCGAGCGGGGCCGTCGCCGGCGTTGTCGACGTCATGCCGCGTGCCGCGTCCCGGTCTGGCTGCGCCTCCCGGCGCTGGCAGGGTACGCGCGTCCATCAACCACGAAGCCGGCTCCTCCTCCTGTCCCGGCGCGCCAGAGGCGTGGGTCGCCGGAGAAGGGCACAGTATGCCCATCCCGGCGCCCGGTCACATGGAGAAGTGCGGCGGGCGGGCCGGCGATCCCCGCCGGAGACCGGCGATTCCCGCCGAAACCGGCCGGAACCGGGCCCATGCGCTACTCGGCCAGGTCCGGCATCGAGGCCTTCTTGCGTGCGATGAAGTCGCGCAGCGCCTCGTCGACTCCCGGGTCGATCGGCGGTGCCTCGTAGGAAGCGAGCATCCGCTTCCAGACCTTGTTGGCGCGGGCGGGCGCGTCCAGGCTGCCGTCCTCGAGCCACTGCTCGAAGCTGTTGTTGTCGGTGACCTCCGAGCGGTAGAAGGCCGTCTCGAAGTTGGCCAGCGTGTGCGCCGTACCGAGGAAGTGCTGCCCTGGGCCGTTCTCCCGGATGGCGTCGAGCGCCTGTCCGTTCTCGGACATGTCCACGCCCCGAACGAAGACGCCCGCCATCCCGCACTGGTCAGCATCGAGGATGAACTTCTCGTAGCCCATCGTGAGGCCGCCCTCGAGCCAGCCTGCGGCGTGCAGGACGAAGTTGGTGCCGGCGAGGACCGTCGGCTGGAGGGTTGCCGCCGACTCGTAGGCCGCCTGGGCATCGGCGACCTTGGAGCCGCACAGGCTGCCGCCCGAGCGGAACGGGACCCCGAGGCGGCGGGCGAGCGCGGCCATGACGTACAGCACGAGCGCCGGCTCCGGCGTGCCGAAGGTCGGGGCGCCCGACTGCATGGACATCGAGCTGGCGAAGGAGCCCATGATCACGGGCGCGCCGGGTCGGATGAGCTGGACGAACGTCATGCCGCCCAGCGCCTCCGCCAGCGTCTGCGCGGCCGCACCGGCGACCGTCACGGGCGACATGGCCCCGGCGAGGATGAACGGCGTGATGAGCGTGGCCTGGTTGGCCTCGGCGTAGGCGCGGGCGGCGCCCAGCATCGTCGAGTCCCAGACCAGCGGCGAGTTGGCGTTGATGAGGCTGGTGATCACCGTGTTGTCGCGGACGAAGGCCTCTCCGAACAGGATCCGGGCCATGGCCACGGTGTCGAGCGCCCGATCCGGCGTCGTCACGGAGCCCATGAACGGCTTGTCCGAGTCGCGCATGTGGCTGTAGACCATGTCCAGGTGGCGCTTGTTGACCGGCACGTCCACCGGCTCGCACACGGTTCCGCCCGAGTGGTGGAGGTGCGGGCTCAGGTAGGCCAGCTTCACGAAGTTGCGGAAGTCCTCGATGGTCCCGTACCGGCGCCCGCCGTCCAGGTCGCGGACGAACGGCGAGCCGTAGGCGGGCGCGAACACGGTGTGCATCCCGCCCATGGTCACGCTGCGCTCCGGGTTGCGGGCGTGCTGGACGTACGAGGACGGGGCGGATGCCTGCACGATCGCGCGGCACATGCCCATCGGGAACCGGACCCGCTCCCCCTGGACGTCGGCGCCGGCCTCCCGCATGAGCCGGAGCGCGTCCGGGTCTCCGCGGAACTCGAGCCCCACCTCCTGGAGGATCACGTCGGCGTTGTGCTCGAGGAGGGAGAGGCCCTCCTCGTCCAGGACCTCGAACGGCCTGAGGGTCCGGGTCAGGAACGGCACGCGCTCGATGGCGGCATGGGCGCGGGCGGCCTGCCGTGCGGCGCGGCCCCCGGCGCGACGGGTGTGGAGCTCCTCGGTCATCGGTCCTCCTCGTGGGCGGCGACGGGCATGCGTCGCCGGCGTCGCTGGGTGCGTTCGTCCTGCCCGACGCGACCGGTCTCCGGACGTTCCGGAAGATCGACGACGCGGGCCAGGTTTGGATAGGTGGCGGTTCGGTGGGGGATGGCCAGGGCTTCCACGAAGTGCTCCTGGAAGCGCGGCTCGATGGCGGTCTCGAGCTTGGTGACGCCGCGGACAACCTCCTCGATCTCGGCGCGAGAGGCGCCCGACAGCAGTGCGATGAGCGCGCCGGCGCCGGCGGCGTTGCCGGCCGAGCCTACCCGGTCGAGATCGCAGTCCGGGACGAGCCCGAGCACCATCGCGTGCTTCACGTCGATGTGGCTGCCGAACGCGCCGGCCAGCCGGACCTCGTCCACGGCCTCCACACCGTATGCGTCCATGAGCAGCCGCGCGCCGGCGTAGAGCGCCGCCTTCGCCAGCTGGATCGCGCGGACGTCGCCCTGCGTCACCATGATCGTCGGCGGGCCGTCGGCCAGCACGTAGGCGAACGTCCGCCCGTCCTCGACCACGCGCGGGGTGCGTCCGGCCGTGCGGCCGTCCAGGATCCCGTCGGCCGTGACAACGCCGGCCAGGAACAGCTCGGCGATCGCTTCGATGATCCCGGAACCGCAGATGCCCGTGACGCCCGTTTCGCCGGTGGCCTCGGTGAACCCGGGCTCGTCGGACCACAGCTCGCAGCCGATCACCCGGTACCGCGGCTCCAGCGTGACCGGGTCGATCCGCACCCGCTCAATGGCGCCCGGCGCCGCGCGCTGGCCGGCGCTGATCTGGGCACCCTCGAAGGCGGGCCCGGTCGGGCTCGACGCGGCGAGGAGCCGGGTCCGGTTGCCCAGCACGAGCTCCGCGTTGGTGCCCACGTCCACGATCAGGCGGATCGTGTCGGAGAGGTGGGGCTGCTCGGCCAGGATCACGCCGGCGGTGTCCGCACCCACGTGGCCCGCGATGCACGGCAGCACGTACACGCGCGCGCCGGCGTGTGCTCCGAGATCCAGCTCCGCCGCTGTCGTATGGACGGCCCGCTCCGTGGCGAGGGTGAACGGCGACTGGCCCAGGGGCGTGGGGTCCAGGCCGAGGACCAGGTGGTGCATGATCGGGTTGCCGACCAGGACGATCTCCAGGACCTCGTCCGTGGCGACGTCGGCCGTCTCGGCCAGCTCCGCGATCAGGCCCCGGAGCGCGGTTCGGACGGCGCGCGTCATGTCGGCGGCCCCGTCCTCGTGGAGCATCGCGTACGAGACGCGGCTCATGAGATCCTCGCCGAAGCGGATCTGCGGGTTCATCGTTCCCGCTGAGGCGAGCACCGTCCCGTCCAGCAGGCTGGCCAGGTGTCCGGCGATGGTCGTGGACCCGACGTCCACCGCCACCCCGAAGGCGCGGTCACGGAAGCCGGGCCAGGCGGCGATCATCGAGCGCCCGCCGTGCACCGCCACGGTCACCGCACCGTTGCCCTCGAGGACGGCCGCCTGCAGTGCGCGCGTCGTGGCCAGGTCCACCTCGAGCCCCCGCAGGCCCCACTCGCGCTCGAGGGCATCGAGGACCCGGACCAGGTCCGAGGCCGGTGACGCGAGGTCGGGCGGGGCCGCCTCCACGTAGTGCAGGCGCACGACGGGATCGAGGTCGAAGGGCCGGACCTCGAGCTCCTTGCGGACCACCTGGCGGTGGACCTGGCTGCCGGCCGGCACGTCGATGACCGCGTCGCCGGTGATCGCGGCCGCGCAGGAGAGGCGCCGTCCGTCGTCGAGGCCGCGGCGCTCCGCGTACGCGTGCTCGACCGCGTCGGGCGCGGTCAGGTGGCCGGGGAGGGACGTGATGCCGTGCTTCGGAAAGGCGCCGACGCTCTGCTCCACCTGGCAGCGGCCGCAGATCCCGCGACCCCCGCAGACCGAGTCGACGTCGACGCCCAGCGACCGGGCTGCGTCCAGGACGCTCGTGCCGGCCGGGAACCGCCCTCGGCGACCAGAGGGCGTGAAGATGACCAGAGGATCCGGCGATCCCGCCACGGCTTCGCGCTCAGCCTGCTGCAGGTTCGGCACCCGCGGCCGGTCCAGCGTCCGCGGGTGCCGCGGCAGCGGTCCGGCGGCGGTTGACGCGGCGCCCGGCCTCGCCCTCCACCGTGGGCTCCCGGTGGGTGCGGATCCAGCGGCTGCATTCCGCGTCGTTCCCCATCAGCACGTCCGCGGCCATGATCACCTCGCGCACGTTCGGCAGCAGGGGGTTCGTGATCGCGCTGGTCAGGCCGTTCGAGATCGCCATCGCGAGGAACGCGGCGTTGATGCCCTCCCGCTGCGGCAGCCCGAAGCTCACGTTCGACGCCCCGCAGACGGTGTTGACGCCCAGCTCGTCGCGGAGCCGGCCGAGGAGGCGGAACACCTGGACGCCGGCCGTCCGCATGGCGCCGATCGGCATCACGAGCGGATCCACCACGATGTCCTCGCGCGGGATCCCGTGGTCCGCCGCCCGCTCGACGATCTTCTTCGCCACCGCGAAGCGGACGTCGGGGTCGGTGGAGATGCCGGTGTCGTCGTTGGAGATCGCCACGACGGCCGCGCCGTACTTGCGGATCAGCGGCAGCACGCGCTCCAGGCGCTCGTCCTCGCCGGTGACGGAGTTGACCAGCGCCTTGCCCTGGTAGGCGGCCAGGCCCGCCTCGAGCGCCTCGACGACGGACGAGTCCAGCGAGAGCGGGAGATCGGTCAGCGACTGGACCAGGCGGACGGTGTGGGCCAGGATCGCCGGCTCGTCGGCGAGGGGGATCCCGGCGTTGACGTCGAGCATGTGTGCCCCGGCCTCCACCTGGGCCATCACGTCGCGCTCCACCCGGCTGAAGTCGCCGGCGCGCATCTCCTCCGCGAGGAGCTTGCGGCCGGTTGGGTTGATCCGCTCGCCGATGATGACGAATGGGCGATCGCCTCCGATGACCACCTCGCGGGTCGCCGAGCTGATCACGGTCCGGGTCATGGTGCCTCCGTCGTCTGTGGCGCGGGGCCGCTGCCCGGCGGTGCGTCTTCCTCGACCGCAAACCCGAGGCCGGCGGTGAGCGCGGCCAGCCGCGCCTGCGTGAACTGCTCCTCGATGCGGGCAACCTCGGTGGCCACCTCGGCCTCCAGGTCCGGGCCGCACGGGCGCTCCGTCCGCCGCCACTCGGCGAGGTACGTGTCCATGTCCTCCAGGCCGGCGCGCGTCGCGGCGCCATCGACGGCGACCTGGAACCGGTTGCCCAGCATCTCCTTCGCTGTCCGCCGGCCCTCGCGGGCGATGACCTGCGCGGGGATGGCCCGCCACGAGATGACGGTCAGGGTTGCCACGTCAGGC
This sequence comes from uncultured Chloroflexia bacterium, assembly GCA_963766735.1. Taxonomy (GTDB): domain Bacteria; phylum Chloroflexota; class Limnocylindria; order Limnocylindrales; family CSP1-4; genus CAIXZV01. Next base: position 59,747 of record CAVYBU010000019.1, on the reverse strand, counting down.
CGCCCGGGCCGGGGCCGCCGGCGACAGGGCGAGGTCCGCAACCGCCCGGGCCGGGTCCGCGGCCGCTGCCGACGATGCGAGTCGCGGAATCGAGGTCTCCGGCTCCGCGGCCGCTGCCGACGATGCCAGTCGCGCGATCGAGGTCTCCAGCTCGCCGAGACCCGTGCGCCGGTGCTCGAAGGCGAGGCCCAGCCTCTCGGCCGCCCGTTGAGCCGCCGCCAGGAGCTCGGGATCATCGCGCTGGGACAGGTAGACCACGCGTCGGTAGCCGGCGAAATACTGCGGCAGCAGGTCCGGGTGCCGATCGATCCCGAGGCCGGCGATGACGAGGCGGTCGAAGCTGCGGACGAGGAAGTCGGTCAGGTAGAAGGTGCCGGGCTCCTCCTCGGCCATCCGGTCGAAGGCGGCCAGCCCCGCGTAGAACTGGTAGCAGTGGGCGCCGGGCAGCCGCTCGACCCCGTGCGTCGCCAGGACGCGATCGAGCCCGCCGCCGGTGCCGCAGTCGCCGTACGCCACGAAGATGCGCTCGTACCGGCCCTGTGCCGCGATGACCAGGTCCTCGACCGCCGCCGGGATGCGTTCCGGGCGGTTGTGGAGCGAGGCCGGCAGGCAGCGCACCTCGACGTGGCCCAGCCCGTCCCGGGCAACCAGCTCCACCAGCTCGCGGCCCAGGGCCCCGCAGCCGATGACGAGCGTGGACGCGCTCCGTTCCGACCCTGCCACCGGATCAGGCCTGGGCGGCACGTCGCTGGTCGATGAAGGCGCGTGCCGTCTCGGACGCCACGGCCGCGTCCCGGCAGTAGGCGTCGGCGCCGACGGCGAGGCCGAACTCCTCGTTGAGCGGCGCGCCCCCGACGAGGATGATGTAGTCGTCCCGGTCCCCGCGGTCCTTGAGCGCCTGGATGACGACCTTCATGTACGGCATGGTGGTGGTCAGGAGCGCCGACATGCCCAGGATGTCCGGCTTGTGCTCATCGAGCGCGGCGAGGAACTTGGCCGCGTCCGTGTTGACGCCCAGGTCGATGACCTCGAACCCGGCGCCCTCGAGCATCATCCCGACCAGGTTCTTGCCGATGTCGTGGATGTCGCCCTTCACGGTGCCCAGCACGACCTTGCCAGTCGGCTTGGCACCGGTCTCGGCCAGCAGAGGCCGCAGGACGGCCATGCCGCCCTTCATCGCGTTGGCGGCGAGGAGCACCTCGGGCACGAACAGGATGCCGTCGCGGAAATCCACCCCGACGATCCGCATGCCCTCGACGAGCGCCTCGGCCAGGACCCGGTCGGGTCCCCAGCCGCGCTCGAGGAGGATGTTCGTCCCAGCGACGATCTCCGCGGCCATCCCGTCGTACATGTCGTCGTGCATCTGCTCGACGAGGTCCTTGTCGGACAGGCTGGCGAGTTCGAGTTCCTGCTCGTCGGTCATGTTCGGCCCACTCCTGCGGCCCGGCCCGGCTCCGACGGTGGGGGCGGCCGTCGGTCGGTGGTCGGTGGTGTTCTCGTCGGTGGGGCCGGTCGTCTGGCGCCGGCCGATCTCTCGCGGGTTCCACAATGTGGAACGGTGCCGTATGATGGAACGCGCGAACACCGGCAGCGTAGTCCCTGGAGCCACCGATGTCCAGAGTCCAATCCATCGAACGGGCCTTCGCCATCCTCGGGGCGTTGGGTGACGGGCCGATCGGCGTGACCGGGGTGGCCGATCGGGTCCGCCTGCCCAAGAGCACCGTCGCGCGTCTCCTCGCCGCGCTGGTGTCCGAGGGCGCCGCGGAGCAGATGCCGGGCGGAACGGACTACCGGATCGGGAGCCGGCTGGTCACCCTCGCCGCCGGCGTTCGGCCGCCGGGCAGCCTGATCGCGCTGGCCCGGCCGCAGCTCGTCAGCCTCGCCGGCCTGATCGGAGAAGCCGCCGGGCTGTCCATCCCGGACGGGCGCCTGGTGCACTACGTCGACCAGAAGGACAGCGCGAACCCTGTCGGGATCCGCGACTGGACCGGTACTCGCCTGCCGATGCACGCGGTCTCGTCGGGCCTCGTCATCCTCGCCCACATGCCTCCCGCCGACGTGGACCGGTTCCTGGCCGGACCCCTCGAGCGCTTCACGCCGTCGACCGTCACTGATCCGGAGATGGTCCGGGAGCGGATCCGGCTCGCCCGCCTGGATGGCTACGCCTGGACCCGGGACGAAGTTGCCCTGGGGATCAGCTCGGTGGCCGCGGCCCTTGCCGACGAGGGCGGAGAGGTCATCGGGGCGATCCACGTCCACGGCCCGTCCTATCGCTTCCCGGACGCCGAGGGTTCGTCGGGTCGGGACGGAGCGACGGCGCGGGATCGGATCGCCGCCGACGTCGTGGCCGCCGCGGCACGGATCTCGCAGAGCCTTCGCCAGGCGGGCTGACGCCGCCGCGCCGCCGCCGCCGCCGCGCCGCCGCCGAGGGGCCGCTGACACCGACTGGCCACCGCCGCCGGAGTCGTCCACCGCCAGCGCCATCGTGGGCCCGCGGCGCTATCGTGGGGTCACGCGCCGGCAGACCAGGCGTCTCGTCGCGAGCCACCCCAGGCGCGGCCCGGCAGGAGCGACCACATGACCCCGTCGTCCGTCACCCGTGACCCCCTCACGATCCGCTATCTCTCCCGCGCAGACGTCGAAGCGGCCGGCGTCACCATGGACGCGGTCATCGAGGCGGTCGAGACGGGGTTCCGCGAGAAGGGGAACGGCCGGGTGGAGATGCCGCCCAAGCCGGGCGTCCATCCGGGCGAGGGCGACAACTTCATTCACGCGATGCCGGCCTCGATCCCGGGCCTCGGTGCCGTCGGGATCAAGTGGATCAGCGGCTATCCCGGCAACCAGGCGCTTGGCCTGCCGTACATCACCGGCCTCCTGATCCTCAACGACCCGGCGACGGGTATCCCGATCTCGGTCATGGATGCCACCTGGATCACCGGTGCGCGGACGGCCGCCGCGTCAGCGGTGTCGGCGAGACACCTGGCTCGCCCGGACTCGTCGGTGCTCGCGATCCTCGCCTGCGGCGTCCAGGGGTCGTTTCACGTCGATTCCCTGCGGGCGGTCCTGCCGGGCCTCACCACCATCCGCGCGTTCGATCCCGACCCGGCTCGTGTCGCGGCGTTCGTGGAGGGGGTCCGCGCTCGTCACGGGATCGAGGTCACGGCCGCGGCCGATCCGGAGTCGGCCGTCCGGGGCGCGGACGTGATCGTCACCTCGGGGCCGATCGTGCACACGCCTCACGCCTCGATCAAGGGGGGATGGATGGCACCGGGTGCCTTCGCCTCGGCCGTCGACTTCGACAGCTACTGGGACCCCGCCGCCCTCCGCGAGCTCGACCTGTTCACGACGGACGACGTCCCCCAGCTGGAGCACTTCCGGGGGATCGGGTACTTCCGCGACATTCCACCGATTGCCGCCGACCTCGGCCAGCTCGTGGTCGGTGCCCGGCCAGGACGGACATCGGTCGAGCAGCGGACGATGGCGTGCAACCTGGGGCTCGCCCTGGACGACATCGCCGTCGCACCGCTTGTCCTCCGCGCAGCCGAAGAGAAGGGCCTGGGAACGCTCCTGCCGCTCTAGCCCTGGCCTGCGGGCGCCCCGTCGAGCGCCGCCGCGGTGGCGGGCCCCGCGAGATCTGCCAGCGTGGACCGGGCGAAGGTGCCGCGCAGCGCCTCCTGCCCCTCGAAGAAGACGTCGTGGACGTCACAGTTGCCGTCGACTCCGCACGGAACGCCGCGCAGCACGCACGATCGCCGGCGGGTGTCGCCCTCGACGGCCTCGATCACCTCGAGCAGGGTGACCGTCCCCGGGTCCCTCGCCAGCCTGTAGCCGCCGCTGCGGCCGGCCGACGCCTCGACCAGCCCGGCGCGCTGGAGGTCGGCCAGCACCTGGGGGAGGAACCGGACCGGGATGCCCATGGCGTCCGAGATCCGGCGCGCGGACAGCAGCCCGTTGCCGTTGCCCCGGGCGAGGGCGAGCATGGCGCGCACGGCGTAGTCGCCGCGCTTGGTGAGTTCGAGACGCATCGGGCCGAGTATGCGTCCGAACGGCCGAAGGCGCCCGGGGAGCGCAGGTCAGGTACCGCAGGCCGTGTTGCCGGGGCGAACCCGCGCACCCGGTAGACTCAGCGGATGCCTCGATACTCCTACGGCGGCCAGGCGCTCATCGAGGGCGTCATGATGCGGGGCCGCGACGCCATCGCGGTCGCCCTCCGCCACCCGGACGGCCGCATCGTCTTCGAGACCGAGCGGCTCGACTCGGGCGTCCACGGCTTCAAGGGCGCCACGTGGCCGTTCGTGCGCGGGCTCGTGATCCTGTACGAGACCCTCGTCGTCGGGACGCGGTGGCTCATCCGCTCGGCCGGCCTGCAGGCTGAGGACGAGGGAGTCGAGATCGGCAAGGGCTCCGTCGCCCTGATGCTGGGCTTCACCGCGGTCCTCGGGATCGGCCTGTTCTTCATCCTGCCGCTGATCATCGCCACGTTCACCACGGCGAACATCGAGAACGACCTGGCCCAGCACCTCGTGGAGGGCCTCGTTCGTGTCGTGATCTTCCTCGGCTACCTCGCGCTGATCGCGCGCACGCCGGACATCAGCCGCGTCTTCCAGTACCACGGCGCGGAGCACATGACGATCCACGCGCTGGAGGCCGGCGACCCGCTTCGGCCCGAGGCAATCCGCAAGTACCCCACCGCACACCCGCGCTGCGGCACGGAGTTCCTGGTCGTGGTGATCCTGCTCTCGATCGTGGCCTTCAGCCTGGTCGGGAAGCAGTCGCCCCTGGTCATGGTCGCCAGCCGGATCCTGCTGATCCCGGTCATCGCGTCGGTCGGCTACGAGCTGCTCCGGTTCGGCGCCCGCCACCGGTCCAACCCCGTCGTCAAGGTCGTCATGTGGCCCGGGATCCTGGTCCAGAAGATCACGACCAAGCAGCCGACGGACGACATGATCGAGATCGCCATCGTCTCCATCGAGGAGGCGCTCCGCGCCGACGGCGAGGTCATCCCCGAGGGCGGCCTCGGCCTGGCCCGGGAGCCGATGCCGCGGCCGGGCGAGACCGCCGCGGCCGTCCGCGAGGCGCAGGCAACCGACGATGCTGCCGACCTGAGCGCCGATGCCGCTGACGTGCCCACCGACGGCACCGATGCCGCCGATGCCGCTGACGTGCCCACCGATGCGATGGCGGGAGAGCGGGAGGGCGAGGCGCCCGCGCCCGCCGCGGCCGAGGTTGCCGACCCGCTCGAGCCTCCCGCGCCCGCCCCGCTCGCGGTCGCCACCCCGCTCGATCCGCCGGCCGCGGGCTGAGCCCGGATCCGCGACACGCCAGCGATGTCCGACGAATCCGGTCTCGACCTCAAGCTCGACGGTCTCGCCCGCCAGTACGACGACGTCTCCGCCCAGCTCGCCACCCCCGAGGTCCACGCGGACCCCAACCAGCTCCGCACGCTGGGCCGCGAGCTCGCCCGCCTGGAGCCGGTCGTCGCCGCGTTCCGGGAGCTCAACGACATCCGGGCCCAGCTCGCCGGCGCCCGTCAGATGCGCGACGCGGAGTCCGACGACGAGATGCGGGACCTCGCGCGCGACGAGATCACGGCGCTCGAGACGCGTGAGACGCAGCTGATCGAGGACCTCAAGGTCTCCCTCCTCCCGCGCGACCCCAACGACGACCGCAACGTCATCGTGGAGATCAGGGCCGGGGCCGGGGGCGAGGAGGCCGCGCTGTTCGCCGCGGAGCTCCTCCGCATGTACACGCGCTACGCGCAGGAGCACCGCTTCCGCACGGACCTCATGAGCCTGAACGAGACGGGCATCGGCGGCATCAAGGAGGCGATCCTGGAGGTCGCGGGAGACGGCGCCTACAGCCGGCTCAAGTTCGAGGGCGGCGTTCACCGCGTCCAGCGTGTCCCCTCGACCGAGTCCAGCGGGCGGATCCACACCAGCACGGCCACCGTCATCGTGCTGCCCGAGGTGGACGAGGTGGAGGTCCACATCGACGAGGAGCGGGACCTCCGCATCGAGGTCAAGCGTGCCTCCGGTCCGGGCGGCCAGTCGGTGAACACCACGGACTCGGCGGTCCGGATCACGCACCTTCCGTCCGGCCTCGTGGTGGAGATCCAGGACGAGAAGAGCCAGCACAAGAACAAGGCCAAGGCGATGTCGGTCCTCCGATCCCGCCTGTACGACCTGGAGCTTGCGAAGCAGCGCGCGGAGCAGAGCGCCGAGCGGCGCACCATGGTCACTTCGGGCGACCGGTCCGAGAAGATCCGCACCTACAACTTCCCCGACAACCGGGTCACGGATCACCGCATCGGCGTCACCATCCACAACGTGCCGGGCGTGCTGGAGGGCCAGATCGACGCCCTGATCGATGCCCTGCAGATGGCGGACCAGGCCGATCGTCTCCACGCCCTGACGGAGACCGGCGGGTAGCCCCGGTGGAAGAACCCGCACCCAGGCCGGTCGTCGCCTCGCTGGTCGCGTCCGCGGCAGAGCGGCTGGCCGTGTCGGGCTCCAGCTCGCCGCGCCTGGACGCAGAGCTGCTGCTGGCGCGGGCCCTGGGCACGGATCGAACCGGGATCCTCGCTCATCCGGAGGCGCTCGTGGGGGACGGGCCGAGCGAGGCCTTCGAGGCGGCGATCATCCGGCGGGAGGGTGGCGAGCCCGTGGCCTACATCCGCGGCTTCCGCGAGTTCCACGGCCAGGCGATCGCGACGGACAGGCGGGCGCTGATCCCGCGGCCCGAGACGGAGCTCCTGGTGGACACCGCGCTGGACATCGTGAGCGACCGGCTCACGGCCGCGCCGCGAGCCGAGGGCTCCCCGCCGCTGCGGGTGGCCGACGTGGGCACCGGTTCGGGGGCGATCGCCGTGGCCCTTGTGGCGGCCCTCCGCCAGCGGAAGATGGCAGACCAGGTGCTGGTGGAGGCGAGCGACCTGTCCGCCGACGCCCTGCAGCTGGCGCGCGAGAACGCTGTTGGCCACGGAGCTGCGGACCGGATGACCTTCGCGCTCCGGGACCTTCTGCCGGAGCGCGCGGAGCCGCGGTACGGCGTCATCTGCGCCAACCTGCCCTACGTTGCGACCGGCGACCTGGCGGGGCTGGCGAAGGACCTGTCGTTCGAGCCCAGGGAGGCCCTCGACGGCGGACCGGATGGCCTGGACGTCGTGCGGCGTCTGCTGGACCTGCTGCCGGGAACCCTCGCCGCGGATGGGGTGGCGCTGGTCGAGATCGGCGCGGACCAGGGAGAGGGGATCGTCCACGAGGTGGAGGCACGGCTGCCGGGGTGGCGGTGTCTCGTCATGGCGGACCTGGCGGGGCTGCCGCGCCTGGCCCGGATCGAGCCGCCGCGCGCCGCGGGGTCGCACGCGTGAGGAACCATCGTCCGCACGTCCGTCCGGAGCCCGCCTTCCCCATCCGGCTGGTGGCGCTCGACATCGACGGCACGCTGGTCGGGCCGGACGCCCGCCTCTCCCCCCGGATCCGGGCCGCGGTCGCGGAGGCCATCGGGCGGGGCGTGCGCGTCTCGCTCGCGACGGGTCGCCGGCCGGTCGCGGCGGTCGGCTTTGCCAGCCAGCTCAACCTCTCGGAGCCGATCATCGCGCACCAGGGAGCCGTCATCCGGGCGATGCCCAGGCGTCCGGAGGCGGTCCGGAGCGAGGTCGTGGTGCAGCGGGGACGGGTCGGACGGCTGATCTACCACAAGCCGATGGAGCCGGCCGTGATCCGGGACGCCATCGCCTGGTGCCTGGCCCATGGCCTGCACGCCCACGTCAACAACCTCGAGGAGATCCTCGCCGCGGCGGACGACCCGCGGTTCGAGGACTACTCCGCGTACTACGGGACCGACGCCACCTTCGTCCCGGACCTGGCGGCGGTCGTGGACCGGCCGATGACGAAGGTGGTCTCGTCGGGCGAGCCACCGGTGCCGATGCAGCTGATCGGCGAAGCTCGCCGCCAGTTTGCGGGCCGGGCAAGCCCCACCGTCTCCCACCCGCGGTTCCTGGAGTTCGTCGCGGATGGTGTCTCGAAGGGGCGCGCGGTGGCCTGGCTCGCGCACCGGGCCGGGATCCCGCTGGGCCAGGTCCTGACGATCGGCGACGCGCTGAACGACCAGGAGATGATCGCCGACGCCGGGCACGGGGCGGCCATGATCAGCTCGCCCGTGGAGCTGTGGCCGTCCGCTCGCTACCTGGCACCGCCGGTGGAGGAGGACGGGGCCGCGGCCCTGATCGAGGCGCTGGTGCTGGCTCCGCCCAGGGAGGCCGCCCGCAACGCCGCCCGCCTGGCTGAGGCCGCGCGTGCCGTCCGGCGCGACCGGCTGGGCTCAGGCGCCGCCGATGGGACTCCGGCGTGAGCTCGCCCCATCCCCGGATCCTCCCGGACGGTGACGCCGCGCGCGACGAGGCGGTCAGGCTCCTCCGGGGCGGCGGGATCGTGGCCGTGCCCACGGACACCGTGTACGGGATCGCGGCGGACATGGCGCTGCCGGACGCCATCGAGCGGCTGTTCGCGGCGAAGCGGCGGCCGCCCGGGAAGGCCGTCGCCGTGCTGCTGGCCGAGGCCGCCCAGGCCGAGGAGCTGGGCGTGGTCGGTCCCGCGGCACGCGTGCTGGGCGAGCGGTTCTGGCCCGGTGGTCTCACGCTCGTCCTGTCCGTGCGTCCGGACGCCCACCTGCCGCGCGTGCTGGCCGGCGGCGCCCCCACCATCGGCGTCCGTGTGCCCGACCACCCGGCCCCGCGGGCCCTCGCCGCCGCCCTCGGTCCGCTGCCCACGACCTCGGCCAACGTCTCGGGTGAAGTGGACGCGCGCGATGCGCGGGAGATCGGGGACCGCCTTGGGGATGCGCTTGCTCTCGTCATCGACGGCGGTCCGATCCGCGGTGGCCCGGCGTCCACGGTGGTGGACTGCACGGGGGCGCGGCCGGTGATCCGTCGCGTGGGCGCGATCCCGGCGGAGGAGATTGCCCGCGTGCTGGCGGAGGCGGGCCTGGAGCTCGCAACGGAAGGCTAGGGTCGGCAGGCGCGCCGCTCCCCCGGCCACACGTGGGAAGATAGGGACGCACCCCGGCGTGGAGCGACTCCGGCCGAGATGTCGGCGCCGCGTCGCCCGCCGATGACCGCTCCGCCGCCCGCCGCCGCACCCTCGCCACCCGCCGCAGCCGAAATCGCCGAACTCCCCCCCGCGCCGATCCTGCCAGGAGGACTCACGTGTCCCATGCCGCCGCTCCCTCAACCGCCTGGGCGTCCCTCGCAGAGGTGGACCCCGAGATCTGGGCGGCGATCGAGGCGGAGCGCCACCGCCAGACGGACAACATCGAGCTCATCGCCAGCGAGAACTACGTCTATGCGGCGGTCGAGGAGGCGCAGGGCTCCTGGCTCACCAACAAGTACGCCGAGGGACTCCCGGGCAAGCGCTACTACGGCGGCTGCGAGCACGTGGACGTCGCGGAGGAGCTGGCCAGGGCCCGCGCGCTCGCGCTCTTCCCGGGCGCGGACCACGTGAACGTCCAGCCGCACTCGGGTGCCCAGGCCAACATGGCGGCCTACTTCGCCGTCCTGCGCCCCGGCGACCGCATCCTGGGCATGAGCCTCGCCCACGGCGGGCACCTCACGCACGGTTCCCCGGTCAACTTCTCCGGCCGCCTCTACGAGGTGCACGCGTACGGCGTGACCCGTGAGACCGAGCAGATCGACTACGACGCGCTCGAGGCGCAGGCGAAGGAGGTCCGCCCGAAGGTGGTCGTGGCCGGCGCGTCCGCCTACCCGCGCACCTGGGACTTCGAGCGGATGGCGGCGATCGCCCACGGCGTCGGAGCGCTGCTGTTCGTGGACATGGCGCACTTCGCGGGACTCGTGGCCGCGGGCCTCCACCCCAGTCCCTTCCCGCACGCGGATCTCGTGACCACCACCACGCACAAGACGCTGCGTGGGCCGCGCGGCGGCCTCGTGTTCGCCCGGGCTGACCTGCCAGAGGGGATCGACCGGGCCGACTTCCCGGCCCTGGGCAAGAACACCCTGGCGGCCGCCGTCGACAAGAGCGTGTTCCCGGGCGTGCAGGGCGGCCCCCTGATGCACGTGATCGCCGCCAAGGCCGTCGCACTCCGCCTGGCGGCAACCGGTGAGTTCCGGAGCGACCAGGCCCGGACGATCGAGAATGCGTCCGTCCTGGCCGGGACCGTCGCCGAGGCGGGCGCCCGGCTGGTGAGCGGTGGGACCGACAACCATCTCGCGCTGGTCGACGTGACCCCGCTCGGCGTGACCGGACGCGAGGCTGAGGCCCTTCTCGATGACGTCAGCATCACCGTCAACAAGAACGCGATCCCGTTCGACGTGAACCCTCCCAACATCGCCAGCGGCATCCGGATCGGCACCCCGGCGACCACCACCCGCGGCATGGGCCCCGAGGAGATGCGCGTGATCGGTCAGTGGATCGTGAGCGCCATCCGGGGCCGCGATGATGCCGCGGTCCACGAGCGGATCCGGACCGAGGTCCGGGAGCTGGTCGCGCAGTTCCCGGTTCCGGGGCTCCCGCGAGACCGCGACTGAGACCGGGGTCCCGACATGCGGCTGATCTCGACGTTCGGCGAGGTGCTCCCGTTCCTCGTCGCCGCGTTCGTGGTCGCAGCGCTCCTCGCGCTGGTGCTCACCCCGCTCGTCCTGCGCGTGGCCATTCGCCTCGACAACGTCGACCGTCCCGATGACAGGCGCGTCAACGCTGCCCCGATCCCGCGGGGCGGTGGCGTCGCGGTCGCCGTCGCCTTCCTCGTGGTCGCGGTGGCTGGCATCGCGCTCAATTCCCAGACCGCCGCCGTTCCCATGCCCTGGACCCTCGAATCCGCGGATCTGATCGCGCTGCTGGCGGGTGGCATCGCGGCGACGCTGCTCGGGATCCTGGACGACACGTTCCAGCTGCGCGCGCGCTGGCAGCTGCTGGGCCAGCTCGTGCTCGCCGGCCTGGCGGTGGCGGCGGGGATCACGGTGACCTACCTGAACAACCCGTTCGGGCCCGGCAACATCAGCCTGAGCGAGCCGTTCGCGATCGGCTTCACGATGCTGTGGATCGTGGGGATGATCAACAGCATCAACTTCATCGATGGGCTGGACGGCCTGTCGTCCGGGATCGCGCTGATCGCCGCGGCCACGTTGGGCCTGATCTCGATGACGACGGCGATCGGCCAGCCGTTCATCGCGATCCTGTGCTTCGCGCTGGCGGGGTCCCTGCTCGGGTTCCTGCGCTGGAACTTCCACCCGGCGACCATCTTCATCGGCACCAGCGGGGTCATGTTCGTCGGCTACACGCTGGCCGTGCTCTCGATCCTGGGTTCGGCGAAGGTCGCGGTGGCGCTCCTGGTGCTGGGCGTGCCGATCCTGGACACGTTCTGGATCATTGTCCGGCGACTCGTCGCTGGGCGTTCGCCGTTCTCACCGGACCGCGGGCACATCCATCACCGCCTGCTGGACCTGGGTCTCTCCCAGAGCCAGACGGTCCTGGTGATCTACGCGATCTGCATCCTGCTTGCCGTGCTCACGTTCGTGCTCTCGGGCACCGGGCAGCTCTACGCGTTCCTTGGCCTGGCCGTCGCGTTCGGCCTCGGGCTGTTCCTGTTGACGCGTGGCGAGACGGCCAACGCCCTCGAGGCGGAGACGTACGAGGAGCCTGAGACCGCGGAATAGGGCATCAGGCCGAGGGCGGAGCAGCTTCGCGCGGTGCTAGCATCGAGCGACCGGCACCCCGGAGGTACCGGCATGCCGAGGGCCGATGCCGCCGCTCCTGTCCTTCCTGCTGATCGCGATATCCCTCGTCGTGGCGGGGGTGATCATCGCCTTCCTGGTCCGACGCCGCCGCGCTGCGGTCAGGGCCGCGCACGTCGTCGCCGCAACGATGGGCCCGGACCTGACCCAGGAGGAGATCCTCTCGCGCATCGGTGTCGGCGGCGATCTCCCCACGGGTCTCGCCGCGCCGGCCGACAACCAGGCCGAGGATGCCGCGGTCGCCGGGGCCGATGATCCGGCAGTCGAACCGCCGCTCGATGTGTCGATGCGCCGCCGCCTCTGGCGCGACGCTGCCGGCGTGCTCCTCGTCACCAGCCTGGTCCTCCTGGCCGTCAGCGCGTTCGGGTCCGGCACCACATCGCAGCCGGTCCCCTCCGCCCCGGTCCCGCCAACGCCCGTCGCGGTGGCGCTCACCCCGAGCCCCCCACCGTCGCACGCACCCACGCCGGGGCCCTCTGGTGACTCCATGGACCCGTTGATCGCGTCGCCGGCGCCCACCCTCCCGTCGACGCCGGGCCAGACCCCGGCCGTCGCCGTGGCCAACGACGCACCGGATGCTCGAGCAGACGCATTCACGGTGGATGCCACCGGCGCCGGGACGCTGGCGGTCCTGGACAACGATGTCTCCGCTCCGGCCTCCGGCCCGGTCACCCCGGAGCCGGCGCCCACCCTTGCGGTCACCGCCGTGACGCAGGGCACGAAGGTGTCGGTCTCCATCGCTGCCGACGGTGCCGGCGTCCGCTACAACGCCAGGGCCTGCGCCACGGGCGACGATTCGTTCACCTACACCGTCCGCGACAGCGAGGGCCGGACCGACACCGCCACCGTGTCCATCACAATCGCCCGCCCCGGCCAGGATGGCCTCTCGAGCAGCCCGATCACCGACCGGCCGACGGTGGGCTTCATCGCGGACAGCACCATCGACGTCACGGTCCCGGCCAGGCTCTCCTGGTGTGGCGTGACCCGCCGTGGGTCCGGGGTTCGCTCCTACATCGTGCAGGCGAGCGGCAACGCCGGCGCCACCTACCCGATGACCGTCATCTCTCGTTCCACCGCCCGGTCGATCCGCCGCGACCTCCCCGTCGGCCCCACGTTCCGCTGGCGCGCCCGGACCACGGACACCGCCGGCCGGACCGGGTCCTGGCGCTATTCGTCGACGGCGCGGGTCGCCCGCTACCAGGAGACCGATCCGGCCCTCACCTTTGCTGGGGCCTGGACGACGCATGCCACCGGCAACGCCTCCGGCGGCGGGCAGCGCTCCGCGGGCGCCGCGGGTGCTTCCGCCAGCGTCACCCTGACCGACGTCCGCCAGTTCGCGATCGTCGGCCCCCGTTCGGCCAACCGCGGCAGCTTCGAGGTCTGGGTGGACGGCGCGAAGGTCGCCACCGTCAGCGAGAGGGCGAGCGCGACGGTCCACCGCCGGGTCCTGTACGTCGGGGGACTTGCCCGCGGCCCCGGCGTGTCACACGCCATCGAGGTCCGCGCCGTCGGCGATGGGAGGATCGACATTGACGCCGTCCTGGCGCTTTCCTGACCCCCGGGGGGCTCTGGTATAGTCACCGGCGCGGTGGTTGGTCGCCCATGAATGCCGGTTTCGGATACCTCGCGCTGTTCTCCGAGATCGGCCTGGTCCTCCTCGTTACGACGCTCGCCGGAGTGGCGGCGGGTTACTGGGTGGACCAGGAGCTGGGAACCAGGCCGCTGTTCATTCTGGTCGGCTTCCTTGCCGGCGCCGGGCTTGGAGCATTTGGGATCTATCGCCTGCTGACACGGTTCCTGAAGCGGTTGGACTGACCGGCCACGGAACGGACACGGATGACGCGTGGCCGATGGCCGCGCCGCTGCACGGAGGGAACGTGACGCGCGAAACACGGATGGTGGAAGCGGATCGATGAGCCGCCGCAACCGCATCCTGCTGATGCTCGCCGCAGTCCTCGTCATCGACGTCATCGCGTTCTTCGTCGTCCCCCCGTTCGATCCGACGGCCGAGGGCGGTGCCACCGCCGAGTGCGTCTACCCGATCTGCTTCATCAACGGCAACCTCGAACTCCCGGCACCCCACGCCGTGATCCCGGTCGGCCACCACACGCCGCCCGGCCTCGTGGTCTTTGACGTGAGCATCTCGTCCACGCTGCTGACCCTGTGGATCGTGGCGGTCGTCGTGATCCTCTCGTTCTGGCTGATGGCCCGGGGAGCGAGGATGATCCCCAGTGGCCGGCAGAACGTAGCCGAGTGGATCTTCGAGTCCCTCGAGAGCTTCGCGATGTCGCTGGGCGGTCCGGGGGCCAAGCCCTACATCCCGCTGTTTGCCGCCTTCTTCCTCCTGATCCTGTTCAGCAACTGGTCGGGGCTCATCCCCGGCGTCGGCCGGGTGATCTGGTTCCGTGCGCCGACGAGCGACGTGAACGTCACCATCGGCCTGGCGATGGTCGCGTTCCTGTTCTTCCAGTTCCAGGGCTTCAAGCACCTGGGCCTGGGCTACCTGGGCAAGTTCTTCCCCGTGACCGAGTTCAGGAAGGGGATCGGGGCGGGGCTCATCGCCATGTTCGTGGGCCTCGTGGAGCTCCTCCTGGAGTTCGTGAAGCCGGTCACGCTGTCCATGCGACTCTTCGGCAACATCTACGGCGGTGAGGTCGCCCTCGGCGTCCTCACGGCCCTGACGGTGGCGTTCATCCCCCTTGCCATGTACGCCCTCGAGGTCATGCTGAACCTCGTCCAGGCGCTCATCTTCAGTACGCTGACACTCATGTTCACCCTGGCGGCGATCGAGCATCACGGCGACGAGCACCATGAGGAGCACGAGCCGCAGCCAGCCCCCACGGATCCCGAGCCGGCAACGGCCGGGGCCCACTGATCACCTAGGCACCTGAACCCGGCCAACCCGGGTCGAATGGAGGGTTTCACTCGATGGAAGCGATTGGCGCCGGCATCGCCGCTCTAGGCGTCCTTGGCCCCGGCATCGGCATCGGCATCCTCGCCGGCATGTCGAGCAGCGCGATCGGCCGCAACCCTGACGCCGCCGGCCAGATCCGCGGTCTCGCCATCATCCTCGCGGCCTTCGCCGAGGGCCTTGGCGTGCTCGCGATCGTCGTCGGCCTCCTCGCGATCTTCGCCGCGTAGTTGCCGGCCGTGGACATCCTCGCCCTTGTCCGTGACGGCGTCCGGCAGGTCGCCGCGCTCGCAGCTGAGGGCGGCGAGGCGGCCGGGGCGGAGCCGTTCCAGATCAACCTGTTCTGGATCATCGTCTCGGCGACGACCTTCATCCTGTTCTTCTTCCTGATCCGCGAGTTCGCCCTTCGCAGGCCTGAGCAAGACCCTCGAGGACCGCCGCTCGCGTATCGAGCAGGGCCTCCAGGACGCTGACCAGGCCCGGAGGGATCGCGAGTCCGGCGAACAGGAGCGGCTGGCCGCCCTCCAGGAGGCGCGCCGGGAAGCAAACGAGATCATCAACCGCGCCCAGAAGGTTGCCGCGGAGTCGAGGGAAGCGGATATCGCCGCCACCCGCGAAGAGCTCGGACGTCTGCGCGAGCGCGCCACGGCCGAGATCGACGCGGAGAAGCAGCGAGCCATCGCAGAGCTCCGTGGGGAGGTCACCGACCTCGCCCTTGCCGCCGCCGGCCGCGTCGTCGGCGACTCGATGACCTCTGATCGCCAGCGCAAGCTGGTAGCGGACTTCCTCGCCGACTCGGCCGGGTCCAGGAACTGATGAGCCGACCCGTCGCCGCCGCCCGTCGCTACGCGGAGGCCGCCTTCGAGGTGGCCCTCGCGCACGACCAGCTCGACCGCTGGAAGGAGGACCTCGCGCTCTCGGCGGAGATCCTCGGCCGGCCCGACGTCGCGCCGGTCGTGGACAGCCCGGCCATCCCGCTCGTCCAGCGCAAGGCCATCGTGGCCGGGCTCCTGGAGGCGCGGATCCAGCCGGGGGCGCTGCGACTCGTGGCGCTGCTCGTGGAACGCGGTCGGGTGGGCATCCTCCCCCGCGTTGCCGAGGAGTACGCCCGGCGCCTCAACGCTCACCGCGCGGTGGTCATGGCCACCGTCACCAGCGCCGTGCCGCTCACCGCGGACGAGACCGCCGCGATCCGGAACCGGGTCGAGACGATGGCCGGCACCACCGTGGAGCTCCGTGCGGAGGTCGATCCGGACCTCCTGGGCGGGCTGACCGTCCAGGTCCGCGACCAGCTCCTCGACGCCTCGATCCGCGGCCGCCTCGAGCGGCTGCGCGACCAGCTACACGCGGGGGCACGCCTCCGCTAGCCCCCCGCCCGCGCGGCCGGTCGAGAGCCGGAGCGAACGGGAGCCTGCGAACGCCCAGACGGAGACGCCATGGCCATCCGGTCAGACGAGATCATCAGCATCATCAAGAGCCAGATCGAGGACTTCGACGGCACGACGGAGACCCGCAGCGTCGGGACCGTGGTCGAGGTCGGTGACGGCATTGCCCAGGTCTACGGCCTTGACGCCGCCCTCATGTCCGAGCTGCTCGAGTTCCCGAACGGGGTGATGGGCATGGCCCTCAACCTCGAGGAGGAGACGGTCGGCGCGGTCATCCTGGGTGACGCCAACTCCATCAAGGAGGGGGACCGCGTCCGGACGACCGGTCGCGTCGTCGAGGTCCCGGTGGGCTCCGCGCTGCTCGGCCGCGTGGTCGACCCGCTGGGCAACGCGATCGACGGCAAGGGCGAGATCCCGCGGACGAAGACCCGCCCGGTCGAGCGCATCGCCCCCGGCGTCATCACCCGCCAGGGCGTGGACACGCCCGTCCAGACCGGCATCAAGGCCGTGGACGCCCTGATCCCGATCGGCCGCGGCCAGCGCGAGCTGATCATCGGCGACCGCCAGACCGGCAAGACCGCCATCGCCATCGACACGATCATCAACCAGAAGGACGGCGACCTCGTCTGCATCTACGTCGCGATCGGGCAGAAGATGTCCACCGTGGCGCAGACCGTCGCGACCCTCGAGAAGTACGGCGCGATGGAGCACACCATCGTGGTCGTGGCCGGCGCCGAGGATCCCGCCCCGCTCCAGTACCTCGCCCCCTACGCGGGCGTCGCGATGGGCGAGGAGGTCATGGAGGAGGGCGTCGAGATCGGCGGGCGGCTGGTCAAGGACGCGCTGTGCGTCTACGACGACCTGTCCAAGCACGCCTGGGCCTACCGCGAGATGGCCCTGCTCCTCCGCCGGCCCCCCGGCCGCGAGGCGTACCCGGGCGACGTGTTCTACCTCCACAGCCGCCTGCTCGAGCGCGCCGCGCGCATGAACGACGAGAACGGCGGCGGCTCCCTGACGGCCCTGCCGATCATCGAGACCCAGGCGAACGACGTCTCCGCCTACATCCCGACCAACGTGATCTCGATCACGGACGGCCAGATCTTCCTCGAGACCGACCTGTTCAACGCCGGCCAGCGGCCCGCCATGAACATCGGCATCTCGGTCAGCCGCGTCGGTTCCGCCGCGCAGACCAAGGCGATGAAGAAGGTGGCCGGCCCGCTCAAGCTGGACCTCGCGCAGTACCGCGCCCTGGCGGCCTTCGCGCAGTTCGCCAGCGACCTCGACAAGGCCACCCGCGACCAGCTGAACCGGGGCGAGAAGCTCTCGGAGATCGTCAAGCAGCCGCAGTACCAGCCGCTCCCCGTGGAGAAGCAGGTCGCGATCCTGGTGGCGGCCACGACCGGCAAGCTGGACGACGTCCCGACGCCGCGCGTCAAGGAGTTCGAGACGCAGCTGTACCGGTTCCTGGAGACGGAACGGCCGCAGATCCTCACGGACCTCGCCGCCGGCAAGACCCTGACGGACGAGATCGCGGAAGCCCTGGGCGAGGCGATCGACGCCTTCCGCCAGAGCTTCCTGGCGTAAGCGGCCCGGAGCGGTAGCGAGCAATGGCCAGCCAGCGCGAAATCCGACGGCGGATCGGGTCTGCGAAGAACATCAAGCAGATCACCCGGGCGATGCAGTTCGTCGCGGCCTCCAAGCTGCGCCGGGCGCAGGAGTCCACGCTCGCAGCTCGCCCGTACCGCGAGACGCTGGACGAGGTGATCGCGGACCTCGCGACCGTGCTCAGCGGCAGCGACCACCCGCTCCTGGCAGAGCGGGACCTCGCGGCCGAGCACAATCGCCTCATGGTGATCTTCACCAGCGACCGCGGCCTGGCCGGGGCGCTCAACACCAACACCATCCGCTTCATCGCCCGCGAGATCACGGAGCATCCAGGCGATCTCAAGGTGGCGACGGTCGGCCGCAAGGGCCGCGACGCGATGCGCCGCGCCCGGGTGCCGATCGCGGCCCATTTCGAGGGGTTCGGTGATCGCCCGGCGTTCGCCGACGTCCTCCCGCTCGCCCGGCTGGTGACCGACGACTTCGTGGCCGGCACCTACGACCACGTGGACGTCGTCTACTCCCGGTTCGTGTCCACCCTGGTCCAGCGGCCCGTCATCGAGCAGCTGCTGCCGGTCGTGACGGCCGAGGACACCGAGGGGATCCCCGGCAACCAGTTCCTGTTCGAGCCCAATCCCGCGGACTTCCTGCGGTCGCTCCTCCCGCGCTACGTCGCGACCCGCCTGTTCCAGGCGGTGCTCGAGTCCAAGGCGAGCGAGGAGTCGTCCCGGATGGTCGCCATGAAGAACGCAACCGAGAACGCCCAGGAACTCATCGAGGACCTGACGCTCTCCTACAACAAGGTCCGTCAGGCCAACATCACTCGCGAGATGGTCGAAATCGCGAGCGGCGCCCAGGCTCGCTAGCCGGCGCAGACGAGGAGGCAATCCCACCCATGGCGACCGCCGCCCCTTCCGCGACCGGCCGGGTCATCCAGATCACCGGTCCGGTCGTCGACATCGAGTTCCCCGCCGGGCAGCTGCCCGGGATCTACAACGCCGTCGAGATCATCCGCGAGGGGCAGGAGCCGCTCGTCTGCGAGGTGCAGCAGCACCTGGGCAACAACTGGGTGCGCGCGGTGGCCATGACCACCACGGACGGGCTGGCCCGCGGCACGCAGGTGCGCGACACGGGTGCCCCGATCACCGTCCCCGTCGGCGAGGTCACCCTCGGCCGCGTGTTCGACGTCCTGGGCCACCCGATCGACGGCAAGGGTCCCGTGGAGGCCACGCACGCCCTTCCGATCCACCGCCGCCCGCCGCCCTTCGCGGACCAGACCACCGAGGTCGAGGTCTTCGAGACGGGCCTCAAGGTCATCGACCTGGTCTGCCCCTTCCGCAAGGGCGGCAAGGTCGGCATCTTCGGTGGGGCCGGCGTCGGCAAGACGGTCATCATCCAGGAGCTGATCAACAACGTCGCCAAGGAGCACTCAGGCGTGTCGGTGTTTGCCGGCGTCGGCGAGCGTTCCCGCGAGGGCAACGACCTGATCAAGGAGATGACCGAGTCCGGCGTCATCGCCAGCACGGCATTCGTGTTCGGCCAGATGAACGAGCCCCCCGGTGCCCGCCAGCGCGTCGGCCTCACCGGGCTGACGATGGCGGAGTACTTCCGCGACGAGGAGGGCCGCGACGTCCTCCTGTTCATCGACAACATCTTCCGGTTCACCCAGGCGGGCTCCGAGGTATCGGCCCTGCTCGGGCGGATGCCGTCCGCCGTGGGTTACCAGCCCAACCTGGCCACGGAGATGGCCGCCCTCCAGGAGCGGATCACGTCCACGACCAAGGGGTCGATCACCTCGCTCCAGGCCGTCTACGTCCCCGCGGACGACTACACGGACCCGGCGCCGGCCACCACCTTCGCCCACCTCGACTCGACGATCCGCCTCGAGCGGTCCATCGCGGAGCTGGGCATCTACCCCGCGGTGGACCCGCTGACGTCCACGTCCCGCGTGCTCGATCCGCTCATCGTGGGCGTCGAGCACTACGACGTGGCCCAGGAGACCAAGCGCGTCCTGCAGCGCTACCGCGACCTCCAGGACATCATCGCGATCCTCGGCATCGACGAGCTCTCCGAGGAGGACAAGTCCACGGTCGCACGGGCCCGCCGCCTCCAGCGGTTCATGAGCCAGCCGTTCACCGTGGCCGAGGTCTTCACCGGCCGCTCCGGCAAGTACGTCTCGATCCGGGACACGGTCGCCTCGTTCAAGGAGATCCTCGAGGGCAAGGCGGACACGCTCCCCGAACAGGCCTTCTTCCTCGCCGGAACCCTCGACGACGTCCGCGAGAACGCGGCCAAGCTGAACGGGTAGGGCTGATGCAGATGTGCCCGCTCTCGCCGTCCGGCCTTCGGGCGATTCCAGTCTGCGGACTGAGATCGCCCTCTTTCCGGACGTCTGCGCGGGCACTGTCCGTCTCCTCCTCCCTCCCTCTCCCCGTGATGCCCGGCGCCCGTCGTCAGGACGCCCGTCTCGGGTCGAGGAGGATGGGTGGAGCGGCAGCCTCACCGCCAATCGGCCGCGCAGGCGGCGCGATGGAGGCCGATCTCAGTCCCGCAGGACTGGAATCGGCCCGACAGCGCGCACGCCGAGAGCGGCCGTCACTGGGGTACGAACTGATGACGCTCCACCTCGAGATCGTCACGCCCGAGCGGCTGGCGTACTCGGACGAGGTCGACATGGTCCTGGTGCCGGGCATCGACGGCGAGCTTGGGATCCTGCCCCACCACACTCCGCTGGTCAGCCTGCTGGGCGTGGGCGAGCTCCGGATCCGCAAGGGCGGCGACGAGGAGACCTTCGCCATCGCGGGCGGGTTCCTCCAGGTCCGCCCGGACAAGGTCGTCGTGATGGCCGAGACGGCCGACATGGCGTCCGAGATCGACCTCGAGAAGGCCGAGGAGGCCCGCAACGAGGCGGAGCGCGCGCTCGAGTCCGGCTACCACGAGGGGGCGGACCTCGCGGCCGCCCGTGGCGAGCTGCAGCAGGCGCTGCTCCGGATCCGGGTTGCCGAACGCCGCCACCGGGAGGGCCCGCGCTCGCGCGGCTAGACCATGGCTGACGCCCGGCCGTTCCACTGGGAGTACCACCCGGAAGCGGCACCCCCGGAAGCCTTCCGGATCGAGGGTGGCCGCCCGCTCCGGGGCACGGTCACGGTCAGCGGCGCCAAGAATGCCGCCCTCAAGCTGCTTGCGGCCGCCGTCCTGACGGGCGAGCGCTGCCGCTTCGAGAACGTGCCCGAGATCGAGGACGTCCGCGTCATGGCGGAGGTCCTCACGGACCTGGGCGTCGTGGTGGATCACCCGGCCCCCGGCGTCTACGAGATCGCCGCCGGCGACGTGGACTGGCTGTTCATCCCGCTCGAGGCCGCCGCCAAGATGCGCGCCTCGTTCATCCTGCTGGGCCCGCTCCTCGCCCGCTTCGGGCGCGTCATCATCAGCAACCCGGGCGGGGACCGGATCGGCCGGCGCCCGGTCAACCTCCACGTGGACGCGATGCGCGCGCTGGGCGCGGAGATCGAGTACCGCAACGGCTACTACTACGCCCAGGCGCCGGGCCGGCTCCGTGGCGGCGAGGTGACGTTCCCCCAGGTGACCGTGATGGGCACCGAGAACGCGATGCTGGCGGCCACCCTGGCCGAGGGCGACACGGTCATCCGGCCGGCGGCGCAGGAGCCGGAGGTCGACGACCTGATCGTCTTCCTGCGCGAGATGGGGGCCGATGTCAAGCGGACGGCCCCGGACGTCATCGAGGTCCACGGCCGCCAGCGGCTCCGCGGTGCCAACCACTCGGTGCTGCCGGACCGGATCGAGACGGGGACCTTCCTCGTGGCGGCGGCGGTCACCGGCGGCCGGCTGACGCTGGAGAACGCAGCCTGCAGCCACGTCCAGGGCCTGATCGAGGCCTTCGGCCGGATCGGCGTGCCGGTCGCCTGCGGGGCACACACCATCGACATCGACGCCACGGACCTGCGGCCCGGCGACCTGCGCGCCTGCGACATCGAGACCGCGCCGTACCCGGGCCTGGCCACGGACGTCCAGCCGCCCACCTGCGTGCTCCTGACCCAGGCCACCGGCACCTCGCGCGTCCACGAGGCGATCTTCGAGGATCGCATCGAGTGGCTGGCCGAGCTGCGCAAGCTGGGTGCACGGATCGATATCGAGGACGCCCACCACGCGTCGATCCACGGCCCGGTCCGCCTCCACGGCGCCGAGGCGTCCATCAGCGACCTGCGCGCCGGCGCGTCGCTCATCCTGGCCGCCCTCGCGGCGGACGGCGCGTCCCTGATCCACGGCGCACACCACGTTCACCGCGGGTATGAGAACATCGACCGCAAGTTCCAGCAGCTCGGGGCGAGCATCACCCGTTCGGCCGATCGGGCCTGAGGCCCAGTCGCCCCAACCCCTCATCCATCCTGCCGGCCTCCACGGGCCGGGCCCCGCTTCAGGAGTAGCATTCCCGCCGTCATGAAGATCGGTATCGACCTCGGAACCGCGAACGTCATCGTCTATGTCAAGGGCAAGGGCATCGTCATCACGGAGCCCTCCGTCGTCGCGGTCGGCGAGGACAACCGGATCGTCGCCGTGGGCGAGGAAGCCCGCGAGATGATCGGCCGGACGCCCGGCAACATCCAGGCCATCCGCCCGATGAAGGACGGCGTCATCGCCGACTACGTCATCACGGAGGCCATGCTCCGCTTCTTCATCGGCAAGGCGACCAAGGGCCGCATCGGCTTCTCCCGGCCCGAGGTGATGATCAGCGTCCCGGCCGGCGTGACCTCGGTCGAGAAGCGCGCCGTCCGCGACGCGGCCCTCAAGGCCGGCGCCAAGGACGCGTTCCTGATCGAGGAGCCGCTGGCGGCGGCGATCGGCGCCAACGTGCCGATCAGCGGGCCGTCCGGGAACATGATCATCGACATCGGCGGCGGCACGTCCGAGATCGCGGTCATCTCGCTCGGCGGCATCGTCGTGTTCAACAGCCTCCGCGTCGGCGGCAACAAGTTCGACGAGGCGATCACCTCCTACATCCGCAAGAAGTACAACCTGATGGTCGGCGAGCGGACGGCGGAGGAGGTCAAGATCCAGATCGGGACCGCCCTGCCGCTCGAGCGCGAGCTGACGATGGAGGTCCGCGGCCGCGACCTGATCGCGGGCCTGCCGCGCACGATCCCGATCACGTCCTCCGAGGTCATGGAGGCCATCGAGATCCCGCTCCAGCAGCTGGTGGCGGCGGTGCGCATGGTCCTCGAGCAGACGCCGCCGGAGCTGTCCTCGGACATCATCGACAAGGGCATGGTCATGTCGGGCGGCGGCTCGCTGCTGCGCAACATCGACAAGCTGCTGACCCAGGTCACCGGCGTCCCCTGCCACGTCGCCGAGAACTCGCTCAACTGCGTCGCCCTGGGGACGGGGCTGGCGCTCGAGCACTTCGACTTCTTCAAGAAGTCCCTGGTCTCCCAGATCTAGGCGCTCGATTGCCTCCCGGCGGGTTGCGGACGTGAGCGCGGTGACGCGGGCGTTTGTCGACCTGCACTGCCACACCTCGGCCAGCTTCGACTGCCTGGCCAGGCCCGAGAGCGTGGTCCGGGCGGCCGCCTCGCGGGGGATCACGCACCTCGCGATCACCGATCACGACACCATCGACGGGGCGCTCATGGCGCGCGACGCGGCCCCGGAGGGCCTCACCGTGATCGTGGGCGAGGAGGTCAAGACCTCCGACGGGGACCTCATCGCGCTGTTCCTCGAGCGCGCGGTCGCCCCGGGCCGGCCTGCCGCCGAGACGATCGCGGAGGTCCGCGAGCAGGGCGGCCTGGTCGGGATCCCGCACCCGTTCGACAAGTACCGCGGCTCGCATGCTCAAGGATCCGGGCCTGGAGGCCATGGGCCGGCTCGTGGACTGGATCGAGGCCCACAACGCGCGCGTGGTGGGCGGAACCGGCAACGAGCAGGCGGCGGCCTTCGCGCGGGAGCTGGGGCTCCCCGGCGTCGCCGTGTCGGACGCGCACAGCGCGCTCGAGGTCGGTGTCGCCTACACCGTGCTCGACGGGGATCCGTCGACGCCCGAGGGCCTGCTGGCCGCCCTCGCCGCCCTGCCCTCCCTGCCCTTGAGCTCGTGCGCGGTCGCGCGACCTACTTCGTGCGCCTCTGGACGCCCGTCGCCAAGGGGATCCAGCGGATCCGGGGCAACGGCCGGCGACCCTCCGAGGCCGATGACCCGCAGGACCCGGCCGGGAGCGCCGGATGACCGGGGGCGAGGGGCAGGACCATCGTCCGGTAGAGCCGGGTGCCGCCGATCCGGTACGGTCCGATGCGATGGAGATCGGTGCGGAGCTGTCCGCCACCCACCCCCGGCCGGCCGGTGAGCCCGGCGTCACTCCTGCTTCGGCGCCCGCCGAGCCGGGCGCCAGCGACGACGCCATCGAGCGTGTCTCGCTGAGCAGCCGCCTGCGCCAGACCAAGACGATCGTCTCGATCCTGGTCCCGCTCGCGATCATCGCCTTCTTCGTCGCCCTCAACGGCGAGACGCTGTCCAAGGTGCCCGGCCTGATCGCCGGCGCCAACCCGTTCCTGGTGCTGGTCGCCTTCCTGGTGTTCTATGCGGGCTTCCCCCTGCGTGGCCTGCGCTGGGCGATGCTGCTCCGCGGGACGGGTTTCCGGATCATCGTCAAGGACTCCACCGAGATCCTCTACCTGTCCTGGCTCGTGAACTGCCTCATCCCCGCCAAGCTCGGCGACGTGTACCGCGCCTACCTCCTGCGGATCAACAGCGATGCGTCGCTCAGCCGGACCTTCGGGACGGTGTTCATCGAGCGGGTCCTGGACATCTTCACGATCGCGCTGCTCGGCATCGCCGCCGGGTTCTGGAGCTTCCGCAACGGCCTGCCCCCGGAGATCCAGGCGGTCTTCGCCGTCGCGCTCGTGATCGTGGTCCTCCTCGCGGTCGCGCTGTTCACGCTGCGCAACTTCGGGCGCCGGATCCTGGTTGCGATGCGCTTCCTCCCGCAGCGGATCGTGGAGTTCTACGACCGCTTCGAGCAGGGCGTGTTCGGCGCGCTGAAGCGCAGGCAGCTGCCGCCCCTGGGCGTGCTCGGGGTCGCGATCTGGATGACCGAGGCCCTCCGGCTCTACTTCGTGGTGCTGGCGCTCGGGTTCCCGGGCGTGGAGCTCGGCATCTCCGGCGCGGTGTTCGTCGCCCTGATCGGCTCGCTGCTCACGGCCGTGCCCCTGAGCCCGGCCGGCCTGGGCATCGTGGAGGCCGGGATCGTCGGCGTGCTCACCCTCGTCTACGGCGTGCCCCTGGCCGAGGCGACCGCGATCGCCCTGCTCGACCGGGTGATCAGCGTGTTCTCGGTGATCGTGTTCGGATCGATCCTGTACGCGATCTCGGGCAAGCCGCGCGGCGAGGGTCTCACGCAGCCGGCCGAGGCCGCCGTCCCCGCGACCTGACGGCGCGGGGGGACCCGGACCCCCTACCCCAATCGGGCTACGCCCGGACCCCACACGACGGCACCACACCGCACGGTCGTGGCCGCGTGGGTGCACCGCCGGTGAGTACCAACGGGGGATTGGGCGGACGCACCATCCACCCGACACTGCAGTCAATCCCGCGTACGGCACGCGGGCCCTAGCCCAGAGCGAGATGACGACCGACAACGGCCGCGCCTTCAACGAATGGCTGCGAGCGCAGCTCAAGGCCAAGAAGATGTCGCAGCGCCAGCTGGCGCAGCAGTCGGGTGTGGACCACTCGACGATCTCCCGCCTGATCCGCGGGGACCGCATGCCGTCGCTCGGCACGGCCACCGAAGCTGGCCGCGGGCCTGCGCGAGATCCACGACGACGCCGACACGCCCACCGCGCTGGGCGTGGTGTCCGTCGGGCCGCAGAACCCGACGGCCCGCGTCGAGTACTCGCTGCGCGCCGACGAGGCGCTCACCGAGCCGCAGGTCCGCCAGATCATGGAGTACTACCTGGCCGTTCGGGTGCGCCGGTTCGCGCGGACGTACTCGAGCATCGGGACGGCCGAACCGGCCGGCGGCAGCAACGGCGCGTCGAGCGTCGCGGGGGCGTCTACGGGCGATCCGTCGGCGCGTCGGGCGGCGTCGCGGCACCCACCGTCACGCGCGCCGCACCACCTCAGCGCTACGGAGCGCCGCGACCCGCGGTGCGTCCGATCCGGCCTCCCGGCCGGTCCTGAACCGACATTCCAGGGCACAGGCCCGGTCCACCCTCCTGGACTGGGTCTCGGGGACAGCGAACGCCGGCTTCTGAGGGGCCGGCGTTCGCATGTCCCGCGCCCGCACCCGGCCTGTCGGGCGGGCACCTCGTGCGCGGCCCGACGATCAGCCGGACGCCGCGCGATAGACGGAGCAGCACTCGTCCCGGGCCGGCGCGAAGCGCTCGATCAGGCTGAGGGACGGCCGCCCGCGGCGGGTGACGACGCGGCGGCCGGATCCTCGGCCGGCCCGCCGCAGGGCGCCCCGATCAGGTGCGTCCAGAGGTCCTCGCAGAGCACCACCACGAGGCCACCGGGCGGAAGCGCCTCGCCGGCCGTGACGACGAGCGCGCCCCGGCGCGTGACCGGGAAGCGGTGGGCGTCCGGACCCTTGAACGAGGGCAGGCCGACGAACGCCAGCGGCGCGTCGCCGGCAGCGTCGATGATGCGCTCCCCGGCGCGCTCTCCGCGGCCGGCCAGCCTCCGTCGCCCGCGACCGCCGCCGGCGGTCGCCAGGTTCCAGGCCACCAGGCCGACCAGAACCGCGGCCGCGACGGCGGTCCCGGCCCGCCCTCGTCGGGCCAGGGCTGCCAGGCCGACGCCGGCGACCACGACGACCGGGTCGAGGAACGCGTGGTAGTGGTCGACGGGCAGACCGCGACCACGGTGGCCAGGCGGGGAGCGAAGAGTGCCAGCGCCACCACCGTGACCCGAGCGTCCCAGCGGCCACCGCACGTCCGCCCGGTCCGCTTCCCGCGACCATGCGCCGCGCCCGCCAGACCGCCGCGGCGATCGCCCCAAGCGCCAGCCGGTCGACAACAGCCCGACGAACGGCCACGTGATCGAGCGCAGCCCCACGAGGACGACGCGAACCGCAAGCCCGGCGCGTCCGGCCACCGCCCACAACGTCGGCGACGATTGCGCGGGTCTCGCGAAGCCATTCTGCAGCTCGTATGCCGCAGCGGCAGGTACCCGGCGGCGATCACCAGGCGGCACACCCGCCGCACCGGCAGGAGCACCGGCGTCCGGTCCGTGCCCGGGTCCGCGGGACCGGCGTCCGCCTCCCGGACATCTGGCCCAGGCGACGCGGCCGGACGATGACCGCCCAGCACGTGGCATGCATCGTGATCATCGCGCCGATCCCCGCGAGCACCCACCCCCGGTCTCGGCCCGGCTCCGATCAGGGCGCCCGACATCGCAGCCGCCACCATCAGGTTCGGGTTCCAGATGAAGGTGGACCGTCGAGACCAGATGGCGAGATAGCCGTCAGCAGGCCGGCCGCCGCGCCGCCAGAGGCCCGCCGATAGCCACGCCAGCCACCAGACTCCGCGACAGCGACGATCGCCGGCAAAGAGCGAATGTTAGCGTGACCGTCGATCGGATCCGTGTCGCTGAGCGCAGCTGCCGGGGCCAGGAGGTAGTAGTAGATCGCGCCGTGGTGGAACGTCCGGGAAGCTGGGTCGTAGGTCCGAGAAGGGGTACGCTCCCCGTCCCGGCACGATGCTCCATGACCGTGAGCAGGTCGTGTGCCCCTGGTCCGCGTCCCAGGGCCCGCGTGTCGCGAGGCCTGGCAGCCGCGAGGCGGCGCGCAGCAGCAGCGCGATCGCGGCCAGCGCCCAGGCCGGTACCCAGCCACTCGACCTGCCTGGGGATGCGTCGGTCGGCGACGTCCCACGGGCGCTACTCCGACGGGGTGACCGCGCCCCGCCGGCAGATCGTCACGACCCCGCCGGCGGTGCGCGGCCCCGGCCGCCTCCGCGGTCGCGACGCCTCGGCGGGAGATCCGAGCGGTTCGCCCGCAGCGAGGTCGGGCGCGCGCCATGTTGATGGCGTCGTAGCCGATCCTCCATGCCCGGGCGTCTCGAGGAAGTACGGACGTGATTCAGGCCGGGGTGCGTCAGCACCCGCCGGAGCCCCGCCACGCCGATCTCCCCGGCCCCACGTGCTCGTGGCGGTCGGCCCGGCTGCCCCGCTCCGCGCGCGAGTCGTTCAGGTGCACCATGTGGAGGCGGCCCAGGCCGATCCGCGCGTCGAACTCCGCCAGCGGCGCGTCGACGCCCTCAGGCTTGTCGATGGGGTAGCCGGCGCCCCAGGCGTGGGCGGTGTCCAGGCAGAACCCGAAGCGCTCGAGGTCGACGCCCGCGGCCGCCACCGCCTCGTCGATCAGCGCAGCTCCTGAACGTCGACCCCAGCCCAACCCGGCGCCGGCGCCGTTCTCGAGCACCAGGATCACCGCGTCGGTGCCCGCCGTCCGTCCGCCGTCGAACGCCGCCGGATGCCGTCGCCAGCCGGTCCATGCCGGCGGCCGGGCCGGCTCCCCGGTGCGAGCCGATGTGCACGTTGACGAAGCGGGCCCCGTACGCGGCGCCACCCGCAGCTCGTTCGCCAGGACGAGACGGACCGACGCGCAGCTCCGGCTCCGGGCCGGCGAGGTTGATCAGGTATGGCGCGTGGACGGCCAGCGGGGCAATGCCGTGCGCGCCGAGGCGGTCCCGGAAGGCCGGCAGCTCCCTCGGCAGCGCCTCGCGGCGGCGCCAGGACGTCGGGTTGTCGCTGAACACCTGGAGGGCCGACGCGCCGATCTCGGCCGCCCGATCGGCGGCCCGGACCATCCCGTGGCCCAGCGGCAGGTGTGCGCCGAGGCGCCGTCCGTTCGGCAGCATCCCTCGATCCTAGCCGACCGGCGCGCCGGAGAACCAGGACGTGGGGCGGGGACCCTCGCCCGCCGCCGGGGCCGCCCCGCCGCCGGAGCCGCCGAGCGCCCCGCCGTCCAGCCCGCCCCGCCGCCTGCCGGCAGTCGCTCCTACCGGCGAGCGTCCTTGGACGGCTTGCGCTGGGTGTACTCGCCGCCCACCACCGGCTCGATCAGGCCGTAACGCCCGTCCTTGCGGCGGTAGAGGACCGCCACGTGCTCGTTCTCGGCGTTCACGAAGACGTAGAAGTCGTGGCCCAGCTCCTCCATCGCCGTGACCGCGTCCTCCTCGAACATCGGTTCGATGGCGAAGCGCTTGGTCTTGACGATCTGCCGATCGCTGGTGGCGTCGGCCGTCCCGTCCGCGATCTTGCGGAGGAGCGCCTTCTCCAGCTCCGGGCGGGAACGGACGCGGGGCTTCTCCTTGTGGTCGATCGCCTGGCGCTCGACCTTGTCCACGACCTCGTCGAGGGCGGCCTGGTACGAGCTTCCGGTCGCGCGGCTGCGCAGCGTCGTCCCGTCGATGATGAGCGTGACGTCCACGATGTGCGCGTCGGCGGCACTCCGATGTGCCTCGTTGGAGAGCTCGACGACGGCGTCCGTGCGGTCATCAAGGAAGCGCTCGAGGCGGACGAACTTGCGTTCGGTGTACCGCCGGACCCGGTCCGGAACCTCGATGTTCTTGCCCCTGACGATCGTCCTCACGGTTGACCTCCCGGCGCTGCGGTGCGCCTGGCTGCGGGGGCGGGTGGGCCGGCGATGGCGGCCCCACCCGGGGATATCGGCCCCACCCGGGGTTCGAGTATAGACGGGTGCGGGAGCCGGCCCACAGGGCCAGGTGGCGCCATCGTCCTATCGTTCCCGGGCAACGGTCACGGCGCTGACGGCGGTCGCCCCGGATGCCAGGAGCGCCTCCGCGCAGGCGGCCAGCGTCGCGCCCGTCGTGACGACATCGTCCACCAGCACCACCCAGCGCCCCGCGACCGCGGCCGTCGATCCGTTGCGAACCTCGAACGCGGCGTGCACGTTCCTCGCCCGGTGGCCGCGATCCAGTCGGTACTGCGCCGCTGTCGCCCGGGCGCGGACGAGAGCCGGCCGCCACGGGAGACCGAGGGCGTCCGATGCCGCCGCGGCGATGAGCTCCGCCTGGTCGAACCCTCGCTCCCGGCGCCGCGACGCGTGGACCGGCACCGGGACGAAGAGGTCGCCGCCCGCCCCAGCCGCGCGCCATCGGGCCGCGACGGCAGCGCCCAGCGGGACGGCCAGCCGGCGTTCGCCCGTGTACTTGAGCGCGTGCAGGGCGCGCCGCGTCACGCCCGCGAACGGGGCGCACCAGTCCAGCTGGAGCAGCGGCTCGGGGGGACCGTCAGCGAGCCCCAGAGGCGTTCCCGCCGGCAGCGTGAGCCGCGCGTCCAGCGCGGGGCGGCAGGTGGCGCAGAGAGGCTCGCCCTCCACGCCACAGCCGGCGCAGGCGGCGGGCAGGGCGAGGTCCAGGAGGCGGCCGATGGGGTTCAATCCGCGGATCACGACCCGAACGATGGCGCGAGCCGCTTATGTGCGGCTCACCATGTTGCGCCCGGGTCCCGCGCCCGGCCGCGCGCGCGCCCGGCCCCCGCGCCGCCCCGCGCCCACGCCGAAACGCCCCGCGCGCCCGCAACCCCTACGCGGTCTCGCGGATCTCCACCCGGTCGCCCACCGCGGTCCCAGTCGCGTCGATCGTCCCGACCGGCAGCTCCAGCACGCCGTCCGCGCCCCGGACCAGCCACACGACCCCCGTCCACCGCCGCAACCCGCGATGCACCGATCGCACGCGGCGCACGCCCTCCGCGTCCGGGCGGGAGACGAACACCGCGTCGATCGGGAAGCGCATGAACATCATGTGGATCCCGTTGCTGGCCGGCAGCCACAGCCCCTCGCCGGCCGGCAGCGACGGGCGCCCCATCAGGCCCATGAACTTGCCCCAGAGCGATGCGGCCGTCTCCAGGCGCTCGGCCAGGACGGCATCCCGCTCGAGGTTGCGCGCGACCCCCGGCCGCGAACTCCCGGCCGCGAACCCCCGGCCCGGCCCGCCTCGGACCCTGCCGCCTCGACCCGCCGGACCCCACCGCCCCGGTCAGACCGTGAGGTTGATCATGATCAGGATGATCGCCGGGCCCAGGATGACGATGAACAGCGACGGGAAGATGCACCCGACCAGCGGGAACAGCATCTTGATCGGCGCCTTGGCCGCCATCTCCTCGGCGCGCTGCCGGCGCTCGATCCGCAGCTGCTCGGACTGGACCTGGAGCACCTTGCTGATCGACACGCCCAGCTGCTCGGCCTGGATGATCGCCCCGATGAAGTTGGTGAGGGCCGGCACCTCGGTGCGCCCGACGATGTCCCGCAGCGCGTCCCGCCGGGCCTTGCCCACGCGGATCTCGGCCAGCGCCCGCCGGAACTCGTCGGTGAGGGGCCCCTTGAGCTTCTCGACCACCTTGCCCAGCGCGCCGTCGAAGCCGAGGCCCGCGCGGACGGAGATCGTGAGCAGGTCCAGGGCGTCCGGGATCTGGAGCAGGATCGCCTTCTGGCGCTTCTTGATGCGCCCGCCCAGCCAGAACTCGGGGACGGTGTAGCCGAACATCACGCCGACCGCGATCATCGCGAGGTTGATCGGGAACGACACCTTGATCACGGCGGGGACCACGAACAGCAGCACGAACAGGCCGGCGCCGACGATCGCGCCGACGGCCTTGATGCCCAGCCAGTCGGCCATGCGCAGGTCGCCGGGGTTGCCCGCCAGCGCCAGGCGCTTCTCGGTTGTCGCGGAGAAGGAGGTGCTCGTGACCCGCCGACCGACCCGGACAGCCGGTCCGCCAGCGGCCGGATGGTGCGGTCGAAGAGCGGCTGCTGGAGCTCCAGCTCCTCCAGGTCTGGCCGCCTGGACGGTGCCCAGCTGGGTCAGGCGGGCCTGGACCGGGTCCACCGGGGCGCGGCCGGCCAGGCCGACGAAGATCATCAGGATGGCGCCGACTGCGATGGCCGCCACGATCAGGGACAGGGGCTCCATGGGCTAGACCTCGATGTCGACGATTTTGCGGATGAACATGAAGCCCATGAACATCGAGAAGCCGCCCAGCATCAGGATGATCACCCCGCCCGGCAGCCCGATGATCGAGATCCGGTCGTCGAACATCGGCGCCATGAACCTGGGGGCCGCGATGAACAGGAACCCGGCCAGGCCGATCGGCAGGAACCCGACCACGTAGCCGGACAGGCGCTGCTGCGCGGTGAGGGTCCGGATCTCGCCCTGGATGCGGACGCGCTCGCGGATCGTGTACGCGATCGAGTCCAGGATCTCGGCCAGGTTGCCGCCGACGGTGTGCTGGATCGAGATGGCGGTGGCCATCAGCTCCAGGTCGTCGGACCTGACGCGCCGGACCATGTTCTCGAGGGCGACCTCGAAGGAGAGGCCCAGGTTGACCTCCCGGATGACGCGGCCGAACTCCGTGGAGATCGGCGGCTGCGACTCGCGGACCACCAGCTCGATGGCCTGCAGGAACGAGGAGCCCGCGCGCAGGGCGTTGGCGATCAGCGTGATCGTGTCCGGCAGCTGCTTGTTGAACGTGCTGAGGCGCCCGCCCTTCCGGCGGCCCAGCCAGAAGCGCGGCAGCATGAACCCGACGAGGAGCCCCACCAGGAGGATGATCGGGTTGCCGAGGGTCGGCAGCGCGACCGAGAACACGAACATCAGGAGCGGCACGCCCACGGTGGAGCCGGCCCAGATCATCAGGTACTCGCTGGGCTTGAGCGCAGGTCCGCCCGCGCGATCTCGCGCGCCAGGTTGGCGCCGAAGTCGCGCTGCTCCACCACCTTGTTGAGCTGGGTCATGGTGGCGCTGGACGCCATGGCCGCGGCGATGCCGCCCTGGCCATTCGCCGGTGTCTCCACCTTCTCGGGCTTGCCCGAGGCGTAGCGCTCGAGGCGGGCGTTGACCCCGGAGCCGCTGCCGGACATGGCGATCCCGATCGCGATCAGGAGGATCGCGAGGGCGGCGATGCCGGCGATGACGATCGTCATGTTGTCCATGGCGGGCTCCCCGCCTTCCTAGTAGCTGAAGCCGAAGAGGCCCGGCGGCAGGTGGATGCCCTGGACCTCGAACTTCTCGACGAACTTGGGCCGGATGCCGGTCGGCTTCAGGCGGCCCTGGATCTTGCCCTCGACGACGCCGGTCTGCTCGAACACGAACACGTCCTGCATCACGATGACGTCACCCTCCATGCCCTGGACCTCGGTGATGTTCGTGATCCGGCGGGTCCCGTCCTTGAGGCGGGCCTGGTGGACGATGACGTCCACCGCGGAGGCGATCTGCTCCCGGATGGCGCGCACCGGCAGGTCCACGCCCGCCATCAGCACCATCGTCTCCAGGCGGGACAGCATGTCGCGGGGGCTGTTGGCGTGGCCGGTGGACATCGAGCCGTCGTGGCCCGTGTTCATGGCCTGGAGCATGTCCAGCGCCTCGCCGCCGCGGCACTCGCCGACGATGATCCGGTCGGGCCGCATCCGCAGCGAGTTGCGGACCAGCTCGCGGATCGGGATCGCGCCCTTGCCCTCGATGTTGGGCGGGCGGGACTCCAGCGTCACCACGTGCTCCTGGCGGAGCTGGAGCTCGGCCGCGTCCTCGATCGTCACGATGCGCTCGTCGTTGGGGATGAACGACGACAGGACGTTGAGCGTCGTCGTCTTGCCGGAGCCGGTGCCGCCGGACACGAAGACGTTGAGGCGGGCCTCGACGGACGCGCGCAGGAACTCGAACATCTCCGGGGTGGCGGTGCCGAACCGGATCAGGTCGTCCACCGTGAGCGGGCTGGCCGAGAACTTCCGGATGGTGACGACCGGGCCGACCAGCGACAGCGGCGGGATGATCGCGTTGACGCGCGAGCCGTCGGTGAGGCGGGCGTCCACCATCGGGCTGGACTCGTCCACGCGGCGGCCGATCGGGGCGATGATCCGATCGATGATGCGCATCACGTGGTCGTCGTTCTGGAAGACGACGTTGGTCAGCTCCAGCTGGCCGGTGCGCTCGATGTAGACCTGGCGCGGGCCGTTGACCATGACCTCGGAGATGCTCTCGTCGCGGAGCAGGGGCTCCAGCGGGCCGAGGCCGATGATCTCGTCGGTGATCTGCTCCAGCATCCGCACCCGCTCGGCGCGGGTGAGGGCGAGGCCCTCCTCGTCGATGACCTTGCCGAAGATCTCCTCGATCTGCCGGCGGACCTCGACCTGGTTGGACAGGTCCAGCTTGGGGTCCAGGTCCTGGATGACGCGGTTCTGGATCCGGAACTTCACGTCCCGGAACGACTCGCGGACCGGGGCCTGGGACATCAGCCGGCCGCCGCCGTGAGGCCGGCGGCTGGCCGCCGGAGCCCGCCCGGCGCGGTCGCGGGGACGTTGGAACCGCCTTCGGGTCCTGTCCCGGCGCCGGGACGGGCGCTCTCGATGCGCTTGAGGAGAGACATCGTCTACACCCCTTTGGCCGTGAACGGCCCTTGCTCTCGCTGCCTCGTCATCGCCATGCGAACAGCGACTTCTTCTGCGCGGACTTCTTGGCCGGCTCGCCGGCCTCCGCGGTGCGGGAACCCGCCACCGCGGACGCGAGCCGCAGGACGTCCTGGGACACCTGCGCCTCGCGGTTTGACAGGAAGAACGGCACTCCCCGGTTGAGCGCGTACACGACGCTCCGACCGTCGGAGACGATCGTGTGATCCACGCGCCGCCCGATCGAGTGCTCCACGTCCGCGACGCGGATGCCCAGCGACGAGTCGGCGCGGTTCAGCACCAGCCGGACCTTGTCCGACCCGTAGCCCGAGCTGCTCGGCCACCTCCAGGAAGAGGCGGATGTTCTTGATCGACGTGATCTCGAGCGACAGCATCGTGAGGACGGTGTCGGCGAGATCCAGGATGGCGAGCGTGGTGTCGTTGAAGGACGACATGCAGTCCACGACCACCAGGTCGTGGGACACGCGCAGCGCCTCGATCATGCGCTTGGCGCCATGCGGCGTGATGAGCTCGGCCATCTCGGGTGACGGCGGGGCCAGCAGCACCCGGATGCCGGCGGAGTGGTTGATGAGGAACGTGTCGAGCGACTCGGTCTCGCCGCTCTCCAGCTCCGGGATGAGGTCCGCGACGGACTTGTTCTTGGGGTTGAGGTTGAGCAGGACGCCCACGTCGCCGAACTGGAACGAGGCATCCACGAGGCACGTGCGCTGGCCGAGCTCGGTGGCTGCGGCGACCGCCAGGTTGACCGCGAGGGTCGTCCGGCCGACGCCGCCCTTGGGCCCGAACACCGCCACCACGCGGCCGGGCTCGCTGTCCGTCGCGGGCCTGCGGGCGTGGCGGCCATGGCCGCCGGCGCGTCGCCGGCGCGGCGGGCTGGAGGGCGATCCGGGAGAGCTTGTCGCGCTCGCGGGTGTAGACCTGCCGGATGGACGACGTCAGCTCGTCGGAGGAGAAGGGCTTGACCAGGAACTCGCGCGCGCCGGCCAGCATGGACCGGCGGAGGTAGTCCGCCTCGCCCTGCACGGACATCATCACGACGGCCGTGGTCGGGACCTCGGCCGCCAGGTGCTCCGTGGCGGCGATGCCGTCCATGTCCGGCATGTTGATGTCCATGAGGACGACGTCGGGCGTCAGCCGCGCGGCCATCTCGAGTGCCTCGCGCCCGGACGCCGCCGCTCCCGACGACCTCGATGTCCGTCTCGAAGCCGAGCAGC
Organism: uncultured Chloroflexia bacterium; assembly: GCA_963766735.1. Classification (GTDB taxonomy): domain Bacteria; phylum Chloroflexota; class Limnocylindria; order Limnocylindrales; family CSP1-4; genus CAIXZV01. Next base: position 24,456 of record CAVYBU010000019.1, on the reverse strand, counting down.
TTCGCGAGGTGATCGCGGGTCTCCGGGATGTCGTCGACGATGAGAACGCGGATCTGGTCTGCCATATGGTGGTGGATCGACCTCGGGGCCTGGGTTGGTGTCAGCGGTGTGCGGGATTGGTGCGACCGGGATGAGCCGGGGTCAACCGGCCCGTCCCGGGCTCGCGCGGCGTGCGGGCCATCGGCCCTCACGGCGTTACGGCGCCGGCGTCGCCTGCGCCGGGAGGATCGCCTCGACCAGCTCCGGCACCAGCACGCCGTTGTTGTCCACGAGGGACCGGAGCGTGACGCCCGTCGTCTGGACCGGCACGATCAGCTCCGGGTCCAGCGGCTCACCGGTCACCGGGTCGCGGAAGTCGTCCGCGCTGCGCAGCACCAGCGAGATGCTGCCGTCGAGCTGGGCGTACTTGACGATCTCGGCCTGCTGGGCGTCGACCGCGAGGATCACGATCTGCTGCTGGCCGTTGAGGTTCGTCGGTGCGCCGGCATCCGTGCCGGGCTCCGCCTCGGTGTTGTTGCCGGTGTCCGCCGGCGGCGGCGGCAGCAGCGTCCCGATCACCTGGGCGCCCTGGAGCAGGAGCTTGACGCTGGTGGAGTTGATGCCGGAGACGACGGTGATGGACTGGTCGTCCGGGTTGACGGTCACCACCGGGAACTTGTCCCCGGTGAGGGCCACCAGCATGTCCACGTTGTCGCCGGCCTTGGTCAGCGTGCCCACGCCGGACACCTGGTCCACCTGGACCGCGATGCCGACCTTGCCCGCCGGCACCGTCGAGGCTGGTGATGCCCTGGCTGGAGCCGTAGAGGATCGTGCTCGTGATGAGCTGGCCGTTCGTGACGGGCTGGCGCGCCGTCTGGCCGACGACCTGCGCCGGGTCGCCGTAGCTGTCCGTGGGCTTGTCGGCGACCTTGAAGACCTTGGTCGTCACCGAGTCCGACGTGAACTTCGCGCCGAGCGGGATGTCCTTCGCCGCGATGACGACGTTGACCTCCCTGAGGCCGGGATCGCTCTGGTTGCCGGTGGTGGATCCACCGCCTTGCAGCGTCATGAAGACGAGGACGAAGGCAACGATTGCGAGGAAGATCCCGATTAGCAGGACCAACCGATTCGAGCGTTTCAAAGATGTATCTCCCCGAGGTCGTGTGACAGGTGGCAACACTCTAGCACCGCGAAATCGCCCGACGACCAACCAATAGGGCTAGGACCCTTGGGAGGAAATGGGCGGATGCGCTGTTCATCGTAAGGTGCCCTGCAAGGGACGCCATCGTGCCGGGATGCCGCATGCCGTCAGCTCGCCCGGCATGCCCCGCGGAAATGGAAAGCCCGCCGGGATGACCCGGCGGGCTTGCCGAATGAGTGCCGGACGCCGCTAGAGCGCGTCGCCGACTGACGCTGAGCTTGTCGCTGATCTGGCTGCCCAGGAAGATCAGGGCGACGATGGCGACGATGGCGATGAGCGCCAGGATGAGTGCGTACTCCGCGAGTCCCTGACCGTCCTCGTCGTCGCGACGGACGATCGAACCCGCCAGGGCCGTGAACTTGGTCAGCACGGCTGCGATCACCTCCTTCTCGGGCAAGATGCCCGGTCCGGGTTGCCTGATGCAGCGATGCGCGAGATCTCGCGTACCGCCCCCGGACATCTGCATACGGTAACGCCCGCTCGCCGATGCGCAACCCCTCCGATGGTCCGCCCGGTGCGCCGGGGAACCGCCGGAGAACAGCGACGCCGGCTGCCAGGTAGCGGCAGCCGGCGGCCGGCGACGATTGGCGAGTCGGAGCTAGATCGGAGTTGCCGACGGTCGACAGGATCGTGCGAGACCTGGCCGCCCAGGAAGATCAGGGCGACGATCGCGACGATGGCGATGAGCGCGAGGATCAGCGCGTACTCCGCGAGACCCTGGCCCTCCTCGTCGCTCGAGAAGCGCGAGATGAGTGCGTTGATAAGCGTCATGTGGGTGGTACCTCCTTTCCGTCAGAGTCCGCCGAATGAGCGCGGCGATGCGGACGGTATGCCGACGGCTCGGCGGGTGTCAACTCCACTGGACCGCACCTGGGCAGGCCGACGGTCACCCGGCAGCGTGGAAGCCGGGCGCCGTGCCGAAGAACCGTTGCCCGGACGCACGAAGGCCGCCGGACGAGCCGGCGGCCTTCGTCCGCTGGAGAGCGGACGCGCTAGACGGAGTTGCCGACGGTCGACAGGATCGTCGAGACCTGGCCGCCCAGGAAGATCAGGGCGACGATGGCCACGATGGCGATGAGCGCGAGGATCAGCGCGTACTCCGCGAGACCCTGGCCCTCCTCGTCCGTGCGGAACGAGGCGAGCAGCGCGTTGATGAGGGCCATGGACGAACCTCCCGAGATAATGCCGCGGCCCAGAATGCAAGGGGGCCGACCTGCAAAGTAGAGGTTCGCCTCGTCATCGCCAATGGGACGATGGTCCTATCCCACGGGACCGGTTCGCCCGGGCTCAGCGTCCGCCGTGGGCGGCGTCCACCACGATGCCCATCAGGTCCGCGAACGGCCCGCCGAAGAACACGAGGATCGCGGCCGCCAGCAGCACCGCCAGCCCCAGCACGAGAGACGTCTCCAGGATCCCGGGTCCCGGCTCGCCGGTCCCGGACCGCTCCGTCATGCCTCGGCGCCCGCCTCTCCCGCCGGCGGCAGCGGGACCACCAGCCGGATCTCGCCGCCGCCCGCCAGCACCTCCACCGTCGCCCCGATGGATGCCGGCGCGCTCGCCGATGTCGCGGCGCACGGGAGCCGGCAGGACCATGATGGCTGCCTCCTCGGCCGCGGCGTCCGCGGCCGCGCGTGCGTCGTGGCGGTCCTGGATCATCTGCTTGATGGCGTCCGGGACATCGCCGGTCGGCACGGCCGGCAGCGCCTCACCGGTGGGGTCCACGGCTGCGTGATGCGCGGTGAGCCGGGCCTCCAGCTCGTCGGTCCAGTCCAGGCGCAGGAGCGATCCGCTCCGGGGTGAGCGACAGGTAGGCGGCCAGCGCCTCGTCCAGGATCCGGAAGACCGCGCTCTCCACCTCCATGGGCAGGCGCCGGTCCTGGCCCAGGGACTCGAACTCCACGGGGACGTGCGCCCGCTGCCCGCGGTCCCGGGCGGCGCGCCGGAGCGTGGGCACCAGGCCCAGGTCGTCCAGCACCATCGGCCGGACGTCGAAGATGAAGCTCTTGGTGGCGTCCAGCGTCTGCTGGACCATCGACACCAGCAGCTGCAGCTCGCTCCTGGCCCGGGACGGGTCCCGCTCCAGGAGCCGCTCCACGATCTGCGCCTGGAGCACGATGTTGGTGAGGGACTGCGCCGGTCCGTCGTGCATCGCCCGAGCGATCTCCCGGCGGAGGTCCTCCTGGGCGGTGAGGACCACCCGGGAGAGCGACGGGGACAGGGCCTCCTCGGCGTCCGCCGCCCGCGCCTCGGCGCGGGTCCCCCGGCACCTGCTCGATCGCCGCCAGCACGTCCGCGATCGCCGCCCGGTGTCGCGCCAGGGCCTTCCGCTTGCCGTCGAGCAGGTCGACCTGCGCCTCCATCAGCACGGCGCGCCGGGTCATCGTCACCAGGCTCGCCCAGGCGTCCGAGGCGTCCTCGGATCGGCCGGCTCGTCCGGCGTGCCGGCCCGAGCCGCTCGGCGGCCTGCGCCCGCTTCTGCTCGTGCCGGGCGGCCTCCGTCCTGGCCTGCCCGACGAGCATGTCGATCTCGGCCAGCTCGCGGTCGAGCGTGGCCAGGTCCGCGTGCAGCTGGGCCACGAGGGCGGACCCCGGGCCGTCGGGCGCTGTTTCGGGCGTGGTCATCGGGCGGTGGAGCCCCCCGGGACGCAGCGAGCGGATCAGTCCTCCGGCATCCGGATCCAGCCCTGGCGCATCGCGTACACCACGGCCTGGGTCCGGTCGTTGACGGAGAGCTTGCGCAGGATGGAGCTCATGTGGTTCTTGACCGTCTGCTCGCTGATCGAGAGCGCGTAGGCGACCTGCTTGTTGGTCATGCCCTGGGCGATGTTGTCCAGGATCTCCACCTCGCGCGGCGAGAGCGGCGCGAAGATGGGGGCGGCCTCCTGGCCGTAGACCGCCAGCTCGCGGAACTCCTTGAGCACGCGGGAGGCGACGGCCGGCTTGCTGAAGACCTTGTCGTTGATCAGGTACTCGCCCGCCACCACGCGGCGGATGACCATCACCAGGTCTTCCGGGGCGATGTCCTTGAGGATGAACGCGGCCGCCCCGGCCTTGATGGATTCGAACAGGGCATCCTCGTCCTCCTCGTGGGCCAGGACCACGATGGCGGCCGCGGGGAGCTCCCGCTTGACACGCTGCGTGGTCTCGATGCCGCCGGGCGCGGGCAGCGAGAGGTCCATCAGGATGATGTCCGGGTTGGTGGCGAACGCGGCGTCGATGGCCGTCCGCGCGTCGTCCGCCTCGGCGACGACCTCGAAGTCGGGCTCCTGCTCCAGGATCTGGCGGATGCCCACGCGGAACAGCGCGTGGTCGTCCACGATCAGGATCTGTACCTGCTCATAAGCGGTCCGCCGCTCCTGGCCGGATCGACGGCGCTCAGGCCCCTCGTACTCGGTCATCCGCTCTCCTTTTGCGTCACCGGGATCGCCAGCCGGACCACCGTGCCGGCATCGGTCCGCGACCGCACTTCGAACCGCGCACCGATCAGCTCGGCCCGCTCCCGCATGAACTGGAGGCCGAAGTTGCGGCGGCCACGGGCCGCCACCGCTCCGGTGTCGAAGCCGCGACCATCGTCCCGGACCTCCAGCACCCATTGTCCATCGTCCAGCCCCGTCGTGACCACCACGTTCGCGGCAGCCGCGTGCTTGCGCACATTCTGGAGCGCTTCCTGCACCACGCGCAGCACGACCGTCTGGGCGGGCTCCGGCAGGCTGCCGGCGGGCGCAGTCAGGTCGGCCGCGATGTGCAGCCCGGAGAGTGAGGCCTGCGTGGCCACCGTGTCCATGATGGACCCGTCCAGGCCCAGCTCCTCGAGCACGGGTGGGCGCAGATGGCCGATGAAGCTGCGCACGTCACCCAGCTCCCGGCGGAGCAGATCCCTCAGGAACCGCAGCTCCTGGCGGGCCATCGGCCTGTCCGTTTCGAAGATCCGCTCGATGAAATCCACCTGGAAGATCGCGCTCGAGAGCGCCTGGGCCGGCCCGTCGTGGACCTCCTGGGCCAGGCGCGCCCGTTCGGCCTCCTGGGCCTCCACGATCCGCATCCGGAGTTCCGCGGGCAGGGCCGGCAGGGCCGGATCCGTGATCAGCGAGGCGTCCCCGCGCTCCAGGAACAGCCACGTGCTCTCGAGGTTGCGGATCGCCAGCTCCAGCCGGCTCAGCTCGCCCTCGTGGCCGGCAAGGTCCTTCCGGGAGCGGTCCACCTCGCCCCGGACCATGCGCAGCCGCCGGTCTGCCGCGCCGGCCTCCGCCGCCAGTGGCCGCATTCCCGTCGCTGGAAGGGTCGGCCGGATCCTGGCGACCGTCGTCTCCGTGTTCAAGCGCGCCGAGCTCGTCCGCCAGGGCCTCCCAGCGGGCGAGGTCCTCCAGGTACGCTTGCCGGTAGCGGTCCCGCACGGCGCGCAGCGTGTTCGCGGCGTAGGTCAGTGCCTCCGCCGCCTCGGCGTGCAGCTTGTCGAACCGGGTGTTCGACGCGTCGTTCCGGGGGCCATCCATCGTGCCGAGTGTAGTCCGTGCCGCGGCTACGGCGAGCGCAGCGCCGCGCCGACTGCCTCGGATCCGGTGGCCAGGCCGTCGCAGCCGATGCGGAAGACCCGCACGCCCTCGATGGCCTTCGCGTCCGCCGGGTCGTCCGGGACGGGCAGCCGGACCTCCCGGAAGCACCTGGCCATCGGCTCCGACCCGTCGAGGATCGCCGGCCAGGCGCCGTGGTCGGGCTTGGCCACGATGAGCCACCGGGCACCGAACCGGGGATCCGTGGCCAGGTCCAGGACGTCCGCCGGGGTCTCGTCCGGGAGCGCGAGCACCGGGACCCGGGCCGTCTCCGCCAGCCAGATCGGGAAGTCGTGGATCACGGGTGCGGAACCGTCCAGCGGCGCGCCGATCGCGGCCATCTGCCGGGCGAGCACGGCGTAGGTTCGCGCCGTGGCGCCTGCGCCGCCGCACGTGAAGGCGGGCAGCAGCGCCGCCGAGAACAGGAAGGACGCGAACACGGTCAGGAGTGCTCCCAGCCAGGCCACCGGTCGCGTCCAGCCCAGCCGTCGCCCCAGCCGCGCGAGGCCGGCGTCCAGCGCCCCCAGCGCCGAGATGATCAGCAGCACGTGGATCGGGGCGGCCGCGTGGAGGAACGTGCCCCACGTGGTGGCGACGGGGAACAGGAGGCTGGTGACCAGGAAGGTCGCCAGGCCCACCAGGACCACCGGACGCAGCGCCCGGTCCCGCGCCTGCCACGGCAGCGCCAGCAGGCCGATCACGGAGACCGGGATCCCCAGGAACAGCAGGACGTTGCCGATGTTGTGCCCCAGCCCCTCCACGCGCATCTCCAGCAGGCGGGCCGGGCCCACCGCCAGGTAGCGGGACAGGGTGGGCGGGTCGTTCCAGGCGAAGATGTCGAAGCCCGTGACCGACAGCGCGTTCGAGATCGCCTGGCCGGGCAGGCACAGCCACATCGAGCACCTGTTCGCCATGCTGCGACGCTGCAACGACGAAGGCGTGCAGCGCGTGCGGGTCCATATCTTGCTCGACGGTCGCGACGTGCCCGAGACGAGTGCACTCGAATACGTCGAGGCGCTCGAGAATGTGTTGCACGATCTCAATGAGCAGGGCGGGCGAGACTATCGAATTGCGTCCGGCGGTGGCCGCATGTTCATCACGATGGATCGCTACGGCGCAGACTGGTCGATGGTCGAACGTGGCTGGAAGCACCACGTGCTAGGCGAGGGCAGGGGCTTTGCAAGCGCCACCGAGGCGATCAAGACCCTTCGCGACGAGAACGTGGGGATGATCGACCAAGACCTCCTCGGCTTCGTCGTCGTCGATGGCGAAGGCAACCCAGTGGGCGCGATCCGCGACGGAGCTTCTGTAGTTCTCTTCAACTTCCGTGGTGACCGCGCGCTCGAGCTCACCCGTGCGTTCACCGAACCGGAGCTCAGCGCGTTCGACCGCGGAACCATTCCAGACGTCGAGTTCGTGGGCATGATGGAGTACGACGGCGACCTCAAACTGCCCCGTCACTACCTCGTCCAGCCGCCCAAGATCGACCGCACGATGGGGGAGTACCTGGCGCGCAATCAGGTGAGCCAGTTTGCGTGCAGCGAGACGCAGAAGTTCGGACACGTGACGTACTTCTGGAACGGCAATCGCACGGGGATGTTCGACCCGATGTACGAGGAGTACGTCGAGGTGCCGAGCGACGTGATTCCGTTCGAGCAGCGTCCTTGGATGAAGGCGGCGGAAATCACCGACGCGACTCTCGCGGCGCTTCACCGCGGTGGCATGCGGCATGGGCGGATCAACTACGCCAACGGAGACATGGTAGGTCACACGGGAAACCTCGATGCATCGGTGATCGCCGTCGAGGCGGTCGACCTTTCGCTGGCGCGCCTCATTCCCGTGATCGAGAGACTCAACGGCGCGCTCATCGTGACTGCCGATCACGGGAATTGCGACGAGATGTTCGAGCTCGACAAGAAGTCGGGTGACTTCAAACGCGATGCGACCGGGCACCTGAGGAACAAGACCAGCCACACCCTCAACGCCGTCCCTTGCTTCGTGTACGTCCCCGGCAGCGATGGCCTGAGCCTCAACGACGAGGTGCGCCATCCTGGCATCGCCAACGTCTCCGCGACGACGTTGCAGCTGCTCGGATACGATCGCCCCGAGGGCTACGAGCCTTCCATCCTCCGATGAGCCGATTGGCCCTTCTAAAAAGGGGCCTGACCCCTTTTCAGCGGTAGCGTATGCGCAGTTTGATGCCGAGGAAGTCGGCGATCTCCTGTGCGTACGACCGCGGGATCAAATCGAGTCGTTCTTCGACGACGGCGCGGGCTCGTGCGTGGGGCTCGCCCTTGAGTGCGGGGAGCACGATCTGACTCCAGGCAAAGAGCGTCTTCCCGTCCGCGCCGGTGAGGGCGAGAGTCAGGACCGGCTCGAGTCGCTTCTGGTACGCCACCGAGGCGGTGCACAGTGCAGCGAACGTCTTCACCAGGCCATCCTTGCCCACTTCGTTTGCTTGCGCGAACGCGCCCTTCAGGACGTCGAGTTGGCGGGCCACGCGGGCGGGTGCGATGCGCGCGATGGCGGGTAGTGCTTCGGCTGACGTTTGAACCACCCGTTTGTTGGAGGACGACACGCCTCTGGCGAACTTGGCTACCAACGGCACTACGAGCTCAGGCTTCGCCGCGATGACCTCACTCAGCACACGGGCCGACTGTGTGGCCGCCGTTCGCGGGCCTTCCATCATGGTCTCGCCATGCTCCGCGATCTTCGACTGCGGGCTTTCGTCCGCGAGGATCTTCTGCGCTGCCGCGACGGCACCACCGCCAGCACCCTTCTTGCCGCCCTTCCGAGCCTTCTTGTCTTTCTCTTCTTCGGTGCTGTGGTCTTTGGTCGTCATTCGGATCCTCGAAGTGCTTCAACGATTTGCGGCAGCGAAACCTCGTAACGCCAGGAGGTGCCCCGGTGTCCGCCTTCGTACTCGTCGTAGTGAACGGGCAACCCTCGCTTGGAGAGCTCGTCGTTGAGCCTGCGTGCAGCGAAGTGTAGCCCGTGCTCATCCCTGCTGCCTGCGTCGACGTAAATAAGCGACATCGCTCGCAAAGCGGCGATCGAGGCGTCGATCCGCCGAACCGGGTCCTGTTCGAGCCACCTCGACCACACCTCCGCGCGGAGCTTCTCCGGTGGCCGGATCCATCGGAATGTGCGCGTACGGAAAATCGGTCGTGTCCGGGGAATACGCGGCCCCGGCGGCAAGGACGAAGATCGCATCGAACTGCCTCGCGTCGTTGGGGCCGCTGACGGGGATCTCTTCGGCAAACGGCCGGAGGCCGCCCGCCAGATCGATCGCGATCGCGGCGCTGGTGAGCATGGGCCGCATGCTGACCTCGAAACCCGCGTCGCCCGCGTGACTCCCAATCACCGATACCACGTCGGGCCGGTCCATCCCAAGTCGCAGGGCTCCGAATCCGCCGGACGAGCGACCGACGACACCTCGCGCTTCGCGGTCGGGAATCGTTTGAAACTCGGCATCCACGAACGCGAACACCTCGTCAGCGAGGTAGGTTTGATAGCGACCTGTTCCCTCTGAATCGATGAACTGCGAGCCGCCCCATCGATTGAAGCAGTCGGGCAGCACGAGAATCGCGGGCTTGCATCGGCCCTCAGCGACGAGTTGGTCGAAGAGTTCGATCGTGTTTGGCTTCCACGGGCTCCACGCTGCGATCGAATGATTGGTCGCCCCGAAACCGGCAAGCACCATCACCACCGGGAAGCGACGTGCTCCGTCGTATCCGGGCGGCAGATACACGTACAGATCGCGTTCGTGCGGGTCTCCGAGCGGGTTGCCGCTCAGACACTGGCTTTCATGGGATGTTCGAACGACCCGACCCTTCATTGGCGGGCTTCGCATAGCACATCCGGACTCCATCGGCGGGGAATACAGCGATTTTCACTACATGCGATCGACGACGCCGATCCCGACGAGCCCGAGCCCGCGGCGAATCTGCCGTGCCGTCAAGGCCGTGAGCCCGAGTCGACTTTCTCTCGTGGCGCCCTCCGTGTCGAGCACCGGGCACTCGGCATAGAAACCGTTGAAGGCGCGCGCCAGCTCGTAGATGTGCTCGCATATCAGATGCGGCTGACTCGTCGCGCCCGCTTGGTAAACGACATCGCTGAATCGCAGAAGGTGTTTGCCGAGGGTGCGTTCGGTGGGCGCATCGAGCATGATCGTCGCGCGCGAGGCCACCTCGTCCATGTCGACTTCACCCTTCGCGAATATCGAGGCACAGCGCGCGTACGCGTATTGCAGGTATGAGCCCGAGTCGCCTTGGAACGAGATCATCTTGTCCCAGTCGAACTGGTAGTCGCTCAGTCGGTTCTGGCGAAGGTCGGCGTACTTCACAGCGCCGATACCCACGATCCGAGAGACCTCCCGCATTTCGTTCGGCCGAACTCGAAGGCGCCCCTCGGCGATCCCCTCCTCGATTCGCTGCTGTGCACGCTCTTTGGCCTCTTCGAGCAACGAAGCGAGCGTGATGACCTGGCCGCTCGCGTCCCGCGTTCTTGAGGCTTTCCGTCGTTGCCGAGCACGGTGCCGAAGCCGATGTGTTCGAGCTCGATTTCGGTGCCGAGCAACCTCATCACCGCGAACAGCTGCTGAAAATGGAGGCCTTGGCGGTTGTCGACGACGTAAAGTGCGCGATCCGCTTTGAAGTGGTTTTTGCGGTGCTGGACGGTAGCGATGTCAGTGGTCGAGTAGAGAAACGCGCCGTCCTTCTTTCTCACGATGAACGGAGTCTTCTGTTTGCGCAGTGACTTGGGGGTCTTGTCGAGCTCCCCCCAGAAGATACAGACGGCGCCGTCGTCCTCGCGAGCGATGCCACGCTCGAGAAGGTCCTCCACCACCCCAGGAAGGGCCTCGTGGTAGGCGCTTTCGCCGAGCCACACATCGAACGACACGTCGAGCTCGCGATACACCGTCTCGAGTGATCCGCGGCTCACCTCGACGAAGTGCTCCCACAAGACGCGATTCTGTTCATCGCCACTTTGAAGCTTCGCCAATTCCGCCCGCGCGCGTTCGGCAAAGGTCTCGTCCGTGCCAGCCCGCTCGGACGCGAGCTTATAGACTCGCTCGAGCTCCGGGATCGGTGTCGCCCGTAGGGCGTCCTCGTCACCCCACTCGCGCATGCCGACGATCAACAGGCCAAACTGAGTTCCCCAATCGCCGAGATGGTTATCGCGCACCACGTCGTGCCCCATGAACGACAAGATCCGTGCGATCGCATCCCCAATGATCGTCGAGCGAAGGTGGCCGACGTGCATTTGCTTGGCGATGTTCGGGCTCGAAAAGTCGACGATGATCTTCGAAATCTCGTCCACCGTCGGCACGCCGTCGCGCGCGGCATCCCGAAGCGCTTCGGTGAGTTTCGAGGCGACCCACGAGGGCGCCAGATGGATATTGATGAAGCCCGGCCCCGCGACCTCCGCCTTCTCGATCGAATCGATGTCTGCCAACGCGGCTGCAATAGGCAGGGCGAGCTCGCGTGGGGGCTTCCCGAGCTCCTTGCCGAGCGGCATGGCGCCATTGATTTGAAAGTCGCCAAACTTCGCGTCCGTCGTCGGCCGAACGATCGCCGCGCGCGGCCCATCGAGCCCCAAGGCCTCCGCAATGGCCTCAGCCCCCAACGACTCCAAATACCGCACCACCAACATCGCCGCAGGCTTACCAGAAAAAAGCGGCCTGACCCCTTTTAGAAAGGGCTAATTCTCCGACGCTCAACCCTTTTTCGGCGTGTTAGGTTGGCGGCGTGAACTTGATTCGCATGATGATGGATGGGTTGAAGCCTGTGATTCGGGCGCGGCGGGCGGTTTTTGGGCCTCGGCGACCTACTTGGACACTCGAGCTCGAGACGGTGGCGGAGGTGCTGCGGCGATCGGCGAGCCTCTCCACGGTCCTGCCTCTTCAGATTCAGCGGCGCGTGATCGATCCCCCGCGACCCGTGACCGCGCCGATGCGGGCCGTCGACATGCGGCCACTCGATGCGGGTGGGGTGTCAGCGGAGTGGTTCTCCCAACCCGACAGCGATCCCGATCGCGTCTTGCTCTATTTTCACGGCGGCGGGTACTCGACCGGTTCGATCAATTCGCATCGCGATTTCCTGGCGCGCCTCTGCATCGCGAGCGGCATGCGCGTGCTGGCCGCAGACTATCGGCTCGCGCCCGAGCATCCTTTCCCGGCGCAACTCGAGGATTCCCATCGCGTCTATCTGTGGTTGATCGAGGAGCAGGGGATTCACCCCGACCACATCGTCCTCGGTGGCGAGTCCGCCGGTGCGGGTCTGACCCTGTCGACACTCGTCTCGCTTCGCGACGCCGGCCTTCCCTTGCCCGCCGGTGGCGTGCTGATTTCGGGCTGGCTAGACCTGGACCCGCGCAGCACCTCCATGCAATCGAACAGGCACTACGACTTCGTCACGCGTCTCGGCATCCGCTCGATGGCCAAGCGCTTCGCCCCCGCTGCGGAGCATCGTAACCCTTTAGTGTCGCCGGTCCACGCCGACATGACGGGGCTTCCACCGCTGTTGATTCAGGTAGGCGCCGCGGAAACCTTGCTGGATGACAACCTTCGTTGTGCGGAAGCGGCCCGCTCGGCCGGTGTCGACGTCCAGCTCGAAGTGTGGCCGGACATGATTCACGCGTGGCATGTGTTTGCCCCGATGCTCGAGGAAGGGCGCAGGGCGATCCAGCGAATTGGCGAGTTTGTGAAGGACCTCACAGCCGATTAGGGCGACCGCCGACTTGACCCAACGCGGCACTGCCCCCAAAATTTCTTACACCTGGCATCCATCAGGGCCTTCTCGCGTAATCAAGGCGAGCCAGAGGGTGACCGGATCGAACACTGGAGGCTTACGTGGCGCAAGCAATCAACCGCTACCGTGCGGATCTACGAGACTTTCGGTTCCTGTTCTTCGAGCAGTTCGATCTGCCGGCGGTCCTCGGGAAGGAGCCTTACGACGAGTGGGGCGTCGATGAGTGCGACATCGTGCTCGACGAAGTGCTATCGCTTCGTTCGTGAGGTCACCGGGCCTCTCAACGTGTACAGGCGACACGCAGGGCTGCCGAATCGAAAAGGGCCGCGTGATCACGCCCGACGGCTTCAAAGACGCTTGGGACAAGACCTGGGAGGCCGGTTGGCGCTCGATCGGCTCGCCGTCGCGCTCGGCGGCCAGGACGCGCCCTCGATGGTGCGGATCGTTCGTCGAGGAAATGATGTCCGGCGCCAACACCGCGTTCAACATGTACACCGGCCTCACCTGACCGCGCGGCGGAGCTCATCATGGACTTCGGCACGAGGAACAGAAGCAAAAGTACGTTCCCAAGATGATGAGCGGCGAGTGGACCGGCACGATGTGCCTGACCGAGCCGCACGCCGGCTCCGACGTCGGCGCTGCGTCGACGACCGCGACCCGCAATGACGACGGCACCTACAACATCCGCGGCACGAAGATCTTCATCTGCGCTGGCGACCACGACCTCGGCGACCAACGTCGTGCATCTGGTCCTCGCGCGCATCGACGGAGCGCCGGCCGGCACCAAGGGCCTGTCCCTCTTCATCGTGCCGAGGGTTCGGATCCGAACAAGACGGCTCGCTCGGCGAGCTGAACGACGTGACGGTCCCCTCGATCGAGCACAAGATGGGCATCAACGGCTCGGCCACCTGCGTGATGCAGCTTCGGCGACGAGGACGGCAGTGCATCGGCGAACGTGGTCGGCGGCATCGAAGCATCAGGGCATGCCGCAGATGTTCCAGATGATGAACGCCGCGCGCATCGGCGTCGGCATCCAGGGCGTCGCCGTGGCGTCGGGCGCGTACCTGAACGCCCTCGAGTACGCCAGGGAGCGCAAGCAGGGCGCGAGCATCAAGCAGCTGGAAGGACGCCAACGCGCCACGCGTGCCGATCATCGATCACCCGAACGTCCGTCGCGACCTGCTGGAGATGAAGGCGCGGGTCGAAGGCATCCGCGCACTCGTCATGAAGCTTTCGATGCATCGGCGACCGCCTCAAAGCGACGCAGGGCAAGGACGACGAGTCCGAGGCCTACCACCAGGGCCAGGTCGATCTGCTGACCCCGCTCGTGAAGGCGTACGGCTCCGACGCCGCGTTCCGCGTCTGCGAGACGGCGATTCAGGTGTACGGCGGCGCCGGCTATCTCAAGGACTATCCGGTCGAGCAGTATTGCCGCGACGCGAAGATCTTCCAGATCTACGAGGGCACGAACCACATCCAGTCGATGGACCTGGTCAGCCGCAAGCTCGGCCAAGCCGGCGGCGCGAACCCGCAAGCGTTCCTGACGGACATCCAGAGCTTCATTGCCAAGAACAAGGACTTCCCGGAGCTGGCAGAGGGTATCGCTCACCTTCAGGCGGCGCACGAAGCGGTGGCCGCGTCGGTGATGCAGTTCATCGGCTGGTTCAAGGGTGGCAAGCTCGAGCACATTCCGCTCGCCGCAGAGGACTTCCTCAACATCATGAGTGACCTCGCGGTCGGCTGGTTGTTGCTCGACCAGGCCGCAATCGCGATCAACAAGCTTCCGGCAACGTCCGAGACGCATCCGGACCACGCGTTCTACACCGGCAAAAAGTTTGCCGCGCAGTACTTCGCGAACAACGTCCTCGCGACGCTGCCGAGTCGCACCCAGCGACTCAGCGCCATCGACACTCTGCCGGTCGAGATCCCGGACGAAGCCTTCGCGACCATCTAGCGCCCCTCTACGGGGCCTCACATTCCGCTACCAGGCCTAACGCTTGGCTCTGCAGTCGGCGCAGAGCCCATAGAGCTCGAGCTTGTGGCGTACGAGCTCGAACCCAAGCCGCTCGGCCACGCTGTGCTGCAGGACTTCGATGGCCTCGTCTTCGAACTCGAGGATCTTCTCGCATTCGAGGCAGATGAGGTGGTCGTGGTGCTCATTTGCCCAAGCGACCTCATAGCGGGATACGCCGTCACCGAAGTGGCGCTCGAACGCGAGGCCGCATTCCTTGAGGAGCTTGAGTGTCCGGTACACCGTTGCGTATCCGATTTTGGGTTCTTCGACGCGCACCCGATCGAGCAGGTCCTCGATGGAGAGATGCTCGGTGGTCGAAAAAAACATGTCGGTCACCAGACGCCGCTGCTCGGTCGACCGCAGGCCATGCTTGGCCATGTAGTCGTTCAAACGAGCACGGAGTTGCTCGACGTCGTGTTCGGCGGTGGCTCCCATTCGCGCTCTATACCCCAACCGTTCCTAAGGTAACATCCCAAACTTGTCCATCCCCATGAGCACAAAGGACAGCCAATTCAACGGTTTTGCATGGGCGATCCGAATGTCGCCTTTGATCGTCGCGTTGATCCTCGCGGCGCTGTGGATGGCCGACGCTCCGGCCGCGGTTCCCGATCTTCGTTTGAGTGCGCCGTTGGTTGCGCGTCCCGGGGCGACGATTGGTGTTCGCGCGTGGCAGGTCGATCAAGACGCGGACGGATACACCGTCATCGCCGCGCCCGCCGTCGTGATCGAACTTCGCACTGCGACTGGCCTGGTGCTCGCGAAAACCGATTTGACGAAGTCGCTGGTGCAAGGTCTGGAGGGGGGGATCCAGGTTCCGAGCGGGCGCGACGAGGTTCTCACGCTCATCGCACACGCCGAGATCGACGGCCGTCGGGTGTCGGTCGAGCGACCCCTCTATGTACGGGAAGCGATCGAGTCGCGCTGGCCCAAGGGTCGCGCCGTCACAGTGTTCCAGGGTTATGAAGCGGGCCGATGCGCGTGTTAGACCCCAGCCACCGGATCACGACCCTAGACCCGCGCGTGGAAGAAGGTGCGTGCGTGCCCGACCTGACCTGCTGGTTGTCGGTCTGGGTGGCGGGCGAATCGGTCTCCGTGCAAATCCGTCCGCTGGCTGGGGTTCGCGTCGTGGCGAGCCCGACTCCGTCGTCGAACGGGCTTGCGCGGTTTCCCCTCGTGGTCGCGGGGAATGAAGGGCGCGTCGAGGTCGAGGCGCTCGATGACGATGGTGTCGTCGTCGCCGCGCGCGAGGTACGCCTCCCCGTCGTGCCGGGCGGCATCGTGGCCAGGGCGTCTACGGTAGACGGGCGCATCGAGGTCGAGTGGGACCAGCTCGGTGGCCGCACACCCGTTCTGGTCGACGTCTTCCAGGGTCGCCGGTGGATGCACGCGTTCTCGCTTTCTCCCAGGATCCTCACTTGCCGGGTCTCGGCCCCGGCGTCTGGCGGCTTCAGATTCGTGCGGACCTTTTCTCGGACAATACGGCCGGCGTGTCGTACGCGGTCGTCGTCGATCCGGATGGACCGGGTCCGGTGCGACAGGCCGCCGACGCCGTTCTGGAGGAGGCGGACCACGATGGGCTCGACCCGCTTGCGGTGGCGATCATCGAGGGCGCGCCTCCCGAGGCCGCTGCGGACGACCTCTGGCGCGCCTTGCTTGCCATCCCGAGCTCCAACGTCGTCGCGATAGGACCCGCGACGAGCGCAACCATCGGTACGGGCGAGACCCGGCAAGGGGAGCAAGAGCGCGGCGCTGGCAGGCCGCGGCTGCGATCCTGCTCATCGGCCTCATGGTCAGCATGGTGCTGTTTCGCGTCGGGCGCCTGGCCGAGGCGCGTGCGCGTCAACTGCTCGACGAGCTCGGGGATGAGGCGACGCCTCCCCGCCCGGCAGCCCCTTCCCGGGGCGCATCCTCTGGGCATTTGTGCTCCTGGTCTTCGTGCTGATCGCGGTGCTCGCGCTCTCCAAACGTTGGTTCTGACTGTCGTTTGCGCAGCTCTCCCCGCCGCCTTAGATTGGGCCCGTGTTCAACTCCGTCCTCAAAAAGGTGCTTGGCACCAAGCATCAACGCGAAGTGAAGCGCATGCAGCCCATGGTTGCCGCTATCTCGGCGCTCGAAGACGACATGACCAAGCTGTCCGACGTCGAGCTACGCAGCGAAGACCGCAGAGTTCCGGCAGCAGCTCGACAACGGCGCTTCGCTCGATGACATGCTGGTTCCGGCCTTCGCCGTCGCCCGCGAGGCGAGCAAGCGCATCCTCAAGATGCGTCACTACGACGTGCAGCTCGTCGGTGGCATCGTGCTGCACCAGGGCAAGATCGCGGAGATGAAGACCGGTGAGGGCAAGACGCTCGTCGCCACGCTGCCCCTGCTACCTCAACGCGCTCGAAGGCAAGGGCGTGCACGTCGTGACCGTCAACGACTACCTCGCAAGTCGCGACGCCGAGTGGATGGGCAAGGTCTATGGCTTCCTCGGCCTGAGTACCGGCGTCGTCGTTCCGGGTCAGAGCAATCAGGTCACGAGAAGCGCGCGTACGCCTGCGACGTCACGTACGGCCAGAACAACGAGTTCGGCTTCGACTACATGCGCGACAACATGAAGTTCAGCATCTACGACTACGTGCAACGTGATCTGAACTACGCGATCGTCGACGAGGTCGACTCGATCCTGATCGACGAGGCGCGCACGCCGTTGATCATCAGCGGCCCAGGCGAAACCGCGAGCGACAAGTACGAGATGATCAACGACATCATCCCGAGGTTGCGCACCGAAGAACACTACGATCTCGACGAGAAGAATCGCAGCGTGACGCTCACCGAAGACGGCGTGGAGCGCGCACAGGAGCTGCTGGCTGGCCTCAGATTGCTGGGCGGCGACGGGACCAACCTCTACGACCCGGCCAACCTCGAGGCGCTTCACATCTTGCAGCAGTGTTTGCGCGCGCACGCCCTGTACCACCGCGATCAGCACTACATGGTCAGCGAAGACGGCAAGGTGATGATCATCGACGAGTTCACCGGCCGCGTGCTTCCGGGCCGGCGCTGGTCGGACGGCCTTCACCAGGCAGTCGAGGCCAAAGAGCGTGTTCTCATCCAGAGCGAGAACCTCACACTGGCGACGATTACATTCCAGAACCTCTTTCGCCTCTACAAAAAGCTCTCGGGCATGACCGGCACCGCCGACACCGAGGCCACCGAGTTTCACAACATCTACAAACTCGACGTCGTCGTCATCCCAACCAACAAACCGATCGCGCGACTCGATGAAGAAGACCTGATCTACAAGACCGAGCGCGAAAAGTTCCGGTGCGCTTTGCCTCGAGATCGAGGAGTCGCACAAGCGAGGGCAACCGGTGCTCGTCGGTACGACCAGCGTTGAAAAGATCAGACGCAGTGGCGCACTTCCTCAATCGACAGGGCGTCCCGCACAACGTACTCAACGCCAAGCAGCACGAGCGAGAGGCGTACGTGGTCGCACAGGCGGGCACGCCCGGGGCGGTGACCGTCGCAACCAACATGGCCGGTCGAGGCACCGACATCGTGCTTGGCGGCAACCCTGAAATGCTTGCGAAGATCGAAGTGCTCGAAAATGCTCCGCAGGATGTGCTCTCCGACCCCGAGCGGCGCGAAGCGGCCATCGCCAAGGCTACCGAACACCGGATTGAGAAGTGCAAGGAAGACGCCAAGCTCGTCAAAGACGCGGGCGGCCTCCACATCATCGGCACCGAGCGCCACGAATCGCGGCGAATCGACAATCAGCTCCGCGGTCGGTCGGGCCGACAAGGCGATGCGGGCTCCTCACGCTTCTTTCTTTCCCTCGAAGACGACCTGATGCGGATCTTCGCCGGTGAGCGCGTTCAGGCAATGATGAACCGCCTCGGGATGGAGGAAGACGATTCCGATCGAGCATCGGTGGGTGACGCGTGCCGTCGAGAACGCCCAGAAGAAGGTCGAGGAGCGCAACTTCGACGTTCGAAAGCACTTGCTCGAGTACGACGACGTCATGAACCAGCAGCGCAAGAGCATGTACGCCCTGCGAAAGCAGGTTCTGCGCGGCCAGTACCGCACTGTTCCGACCGATGATGAGCGCAAGGCCGGTGTCGAACCGGTCTCACTGGTCGATGAGATCGATGCCGCACTGGTGTCTCGGGTGACCAAGGTCATCGAGAACATGGTGAAGTTCCACTCGTATCCGCTGCCGGATGCCGGCCTCACCCAGGACGAGGTGCCCGCGCACCGCAAGAGGTCGCTCGAGTCCGATCTATCGACGCTGACCGACCTGCGGGTCCAGCTGCTCGAAAGAGACATCTACGTTTGGTTTGGATGTGCCGTGCCGTTGGAGGAATTTCGCAGCGATCCGCTTGGCGCCTACAAGCACCTCGAACGAGAGGTGGGCATGTCACTGACGGAGCAGAAGGAACGCTTGCTCGACCTGGTCGACGAGGTTGTCGTCACGATGACCGATCACGCGTGTCCTCCCGGGAAGCACTACGAGGACTGGGATCTCGAAGGCCTCGCGCACGCATACAAAGAGCAGTTCGCGCTCGACGCGACCGGCATCCACGAAATCAGCGACCGAGCCGAGCTCCTTCGCAAGCTCTACTCCGACGCGGCCGCTGTCCAGGAACGCAAGGAGCAGGAGTTCGGCACCGAGAACTACTTGCGATTGTTTCGAGACCTGTATCTGCAGGAGATCGACAAGCAGTGGATGGACCACCTGCAGGGGATGGATCATCTTCGGGATGGCATCGGGCTGCGGGGCTACGGCCAGCGAGATCCGAAGAAGGAGTACCAGCGCGAGGGTTTCGATATGTACCTCGAGATGGTGCAAAGCGTGAAGTCGTCGGTCACTCTCGGGATGTTCACCGTCGAGCGCGCCGGCGAGGAAGAGCTGCAGCGGCTCGAGGAGCAGCGCCGCCAGGCGACCGAAAAGCGTCAACGACAGATCCGCGCGAGCCATCAGGGCGAGGGCCCAGCGGCGGGTGGCGGGCAGCAATCGTCCGGTCCCAGCAGGCAGGCCCGTCGGGCAGCGGCAAGGCGGGGTCGCCGTGCCGGTGCTGCCGGGGCGGGGGCGCCGCAGCCACCACCGCAGCCGGCGGCCGCGCAGCAAGCTACCGTCAAGCGCGACCAGCCGAAGCTCGGCCGCAACGACCCGTGCTATTGCGGCAGCGGTAAGAAGTACAAGAACTGCCACTACCGCCAAGACCAAGCCGCAGCCTCGCAGCACTAACGCGCATCTGGTAATAGTCACGCCATGAGCGGACGGGTGAAGGGGTTTCGCTTCGCTGGAGTGCACAGCGGAGTCAAAGCAGGTGGCGCGTTGGACCTCGGGCTGGTGCTTGCGGATGAACCCGCGGCAGCAGCAGGGGTCTTTACGACGAATCGCGTCCGAGCAGCGCCAGTGGTGATCAGTGAGCGTCGACTCCAGAGCGGGCTCGGCCAGGCGATCATGGTGAACAGCGGCAACGCCAACGCGTGCACGGGCAAGCAGGGGCGGCTAGCAGCACTGGCGTTGACGCGTCGGGCAGCCGCGTCCCTTCGCGTTCCGGCGGCGCTGGTCCTTCCTGCCTCGACGGGCGTGATCGGCGTGCAGTTGCCTCGAGAGACGATCGAGGCGGCCATCCCGGCGCTCGTGGCCGACCTGTCCGAGGCCGGTGCGACGCGGTTTGCGCGCGCCATCATGACCACTGACCACGGTCCGAAGGTGGCGCAGGCGGAGGTCAAGATTGGGCGCACGACGTGCCGTGTTCTCGGCATCGCCAAGGGCGCCGGAATGATTCACCCGAACATGGCAACGACGCTGGCGTTCGTGGTCACGGATGCACCTCTGCGACAGGCCACGCTGTCGAGATTGCTGCGCCAATCGACGGAGCTTACGTTCAACCGCGCGACCGTCGACGGAGACACCAGCACCAACGACTCGATCTACGCGCTGGCCTCTGGAGCAGCCACGAACCGGGTGATCGATGAAAAGAGTGCGGCAGGGAGAAGATTTGCCGGAGCGCTCACCGAAGTTCTCGAGTCGCTGGCCAAGAAGATCGTCTCGGACGGAGAAGGGGCCGAGCACTTGGTTCGAATCGAAGTTCGCGGCGCCCGTACGAACGGAGATGCCGTTCAGCTCGCTCGCACGATCGCCGGTTCCCAACTGGTCAAGACCGCGCTTCACGGTTGCGACCCCAACTGGGGCCGCATTCTTGCCGCCGCCGGCCGCTCCGGCGTACGTTTCAATCCTGATCACGTGTCGGTCAGGATTGGGGACCTTGCAATCTTCGACGACGGAACCCCCGTCATGACTGCGAAAACCGAGGTCAAAGTCGCTGCGATCATGAAGCGTCCCGAGTACGTGATTGCGGTGACGGTCGGTGCTGGGCGCGGCGTTGGTCATTACTGGACCTGCGACCTCGGTCACGAGTACGTTCGGATCAACGCTAATTACCGGACGTGATTCAAACCAATGCTGCGCAAATCGATTCTCCTTTGTGCCATGCTGCTCGCGATCCACGCGACGGCCGGCGCTGATAAAGACACCGCCCCCGCAGAAGGTGAGCCGGCCGCCGAGCCGGCAAAGCCCGAAACGCTGTGCATCAAGAGCACGGAGCTGGAGGAGGTGGCGGTTCAGTTGGCGGACCTTCAGCACATCCCTCCATCGCTCGAGCTGCATTCGCAAGGCGCGCGAGGCTGGGGTCGATGCGAATCCGGTCTATGCCAAGTTCGGCGTCACCGGGGAGTTCGACAGCTTCAAGACGTGGCTCGAGAACTTGAAGGAGACCGCGGACGCGCCGCTCATCTGTGGACGCGCGCGCACCGGGGATCGGATCGTGTTGGTGGCCGCGGTGCGGGCGGGCGCGCTCCAACTCATTGGCAAGAACACTCTTCACGCCGAGGTCATCGAGGATTTCCGCGAGCCGTACTTGATCGTGCGGGACGCCAAGGGTTCGTCACACCGTCTCGCGGTGGACGGCGGAGACGCCGGAGCGACGATCTCGCTCCCGGCCGAGTGGGCTCGGCCGCTCTTCGTTCAACTGGTCGCCACAGGGCCCGACGGCCCGCGCCCGGTCGCGGAGCGCTGGGTGGGCAAGATGCCGGAAGGCGCGCCGGTTCACAGCGGGACCGAGTCCCCCGAGGCATGGCTCATGCAGCTCCGGCGCGCGTCGGGGGCGCGCACGCTGCGTTCGAATCGCCTTCTGAGTCGAGAGGCGACGAGTCATGCGCAGACGATCTGCGAGTCGGGGAAGTTTGGCCACAATCTGGATGCGGCCGGTGACCCCGAGGCCCGGCTACTCAAACGCGGCATCGAAGCGCGTGTCGTCGGTGAGGCCGTCGCCCGAGCAGCCACCATGCGGGATGCGCTTCACGCGATCGAGGACAGCCCGAGCCATCGATTGACGGTGACCGACGCGCGCTTCACCGACGCGGGCTATGGCAAGGCCGAGGATGAGCGGGGGCGCACCTGTGCGGTCATCCTGCTGGCGTCCTGGCCGCGCAAGGTGCCCTGAGCTCAGGCGGCGACCGAAACGCGTTCTTTG
Organism: uncultured Chloroflexia bacterium; assembly: GCA_963766735.1. GTDB lineage: Bacteria > Chloroflexota > Limnocylindria > Limnocylindrales > CSP1-4 > CAIXZV01. The sequence goes on along the minus strand of CAVYBU010000019.1, from coordinate 2,437 downwards.
ATTCGGTTCGAGGCCGCTTGGTATGCGACCACGAGGACCTGGGCGAGCGCCATCCCAGCGATGATCGTGCCGACGACTCCGGTAAGGATCGCGGCGACGGTAGGTCCTTGGATGCTCACCTCAGTACCTTGCACGGGCCAGAGCCCCCGTGCGACGAGAAGGCCAACGTGCACCGAATAGACCACGAGCAGCGCGACGGCCCAGACATGGGACCCCCCGCGGGTGCTGTTGTCCATGAACGCCATCAACGAGAGTAGGGCGAGCAGACCGAACGCCATGTGTGTGGAGGCCGGCGCCCACGACTGCCAGTCACCTTCGAGTGTGACGAGGCTTTCGTGCCCTCTTGACGCCAAAAACCAGGCGCCCAACGCCAGCACACCGGCCGTCACCGCCACTCGGGCAAGGCCCGCGCCCCGATAGTACGCACGGAAGAGCAGGCTCCCGCTGAGGAGAATCGTCGCACCGGCGAGGACGATCTCGTCGGGCGCCACGTTGGTGAGCGTTTGCTGCCAGAGCGCGACACCGGTGGCGATCGAGCTTACCAAGAACAGCGCGATCGCACGGCTACGGTAGGGCATGGGCGTGAGTGCGAGCGTCGCTATCACGATCAGCATCGCCAATGCGACCATGGTCAACGGATGTGCGCCGCCCGTGAGCAGTACGCCCGCGGCCCCGAGGACGCTGAACCCCAGGGCGGTGCCGCGTAGCGCTTTGTCGCCCGGGCTCGAGGGCCGCATCTGTTCGCGCAGCAAGTCCGAGGCGAGGATCGGAGGCCCGGGTGGAATTGGAATGTGCGGTAGGCTCGTTTCGCGTTCCTGCGCCGAGACGGGAGGCTCCTCAGATTGGAGTTCGAGCACAGCCGCGTCTTCCCGGCGCTCGCTCTCGGTGCCGTTCTTTTTACGGTGAAGCGGGACGACCGGGGCCGGCTCACTGTGCGGCTCGCGTTCGCGAATCGCCGTGCGGTTGAGGTCAGGGTCCGGACTCTCGGAGAACTCGGGGTCTGCGAGCGCCACGACCGCCAACGCACGCGCGGATGCCCCCGTACTGGCTACAGGGGGGAACCTGGCATTCGAGCGCTCGCGCGCAGCTTGCGTCCCGCCCGATGGCGAGTCGCGTGCGATCGGCACCACGGGCTTCCCGCCCGGGACCGGTTCACCACACGTGCCGCAGAAAGCATCCGTTCTCAGCACATTTCCGTTGCAGCTATTGCACTTGGCCATCGGGTCCGGTCAGTCCGGTTGCTGAGATCATACGCACGATGGGCCAGGGACTTCAACCGGCGCGGTAGGGAGATGTGGGTGTGTCGGCGCTCGCTGAGCGGGAATTGCGCGGACACGACAATCGGTGCCCGGTCTATGACAGAAATGTCCTACCGAAAGCGACCGGTGAGCAAAAAAGCCTCGCTTTTTGCTGGGCAGACAGGTTGGCATCGCGTTTGCAATATACCCAATCGCTTGCTTAAGACCCATCGCCGCGCTTTCCAGCTTGCCCGGCATCCGCGTGACGATGGGTCGTCCTTTTACTCCGCCACTCAGGAAATTGAGCTTAACTTACTTATCCTAGCTTCTTCATTGTAGCATCGATTCTTTCGTTTGAAATGGGTCACCGATTGGTGGCCCATTTGCTTTAAGCCTAGAATGATTGAGAAAACCGCATAAAAAAACGGCCTACCAGGAGAGGCAGGCCGTTGGTTGCGGACGTGAAGAACTCTAGCCGAGGCCTCTAGCCCACGTCCTGCCGCAGAGCATCCTTGGCCCAAAGTTTCTGTTTCTTTGAGCTGCTGGAGCTGGGCCTCCTCGCCTGGAGTGAGACTCAGACGGCCATCGAGGGCCTCTATGCGCTCGGCGAGCCGGGCATGCTTCTTTTCAAGGTGCGACTTTTGCCGCTCCGCTGGGATGATTCGGGCCTGCTGCTTGGACATGTCACCTCCGGGGTACTGACGGGGTTCACAAGCTAACCAAGCAAAGCCCGGGCACGGCAAGGCGCCCGCTTCCACATCCTAAGGATCTGCGCCGGAATTATCGAATCCCACTTTGGGCGGAATTGTGGTTGCCTTGTGCACACACTTGCACCGTGAATACTAACCCCTTGGGAGCGTTCTACAGGCTAATAATCAAGAGTTCGGGGTTAAAGTTTGGGTTTTGCAGTGCTCGCGCTTGGCGGCAGCGGTGCCGCGCAGGAGGCTGAGCCGCTGAATCCGTCGGTGGTAGTCGGTCTGGTTGAGTCGTTTTATGACCAAACGAAGACACTACAGGCCGACTTCGAGCAGACCCGCTATACGCGGCTGTACGATCGCTACGATCGCGCGAAAGGCAAAGTCGTCTTCAAAAAGCCCGGAATGATGCGCTCGGGACTACGCCCAACCCAACGGGCAGGTTTTCGTGAGCAACGGCAAGACCCTGTTGATTTACCAGCCACCGAAGAAGGCGAGAAGAAT
>CAVYBU010000018.1:0-56759 GCA_963766735.1 uncultured Chloroflexia bacterium | reverse complement strand
CACCCAGGCGTTGCGATAGCGCGGGTCGTGGCACAGGTCGTCGATATAGGCGTGGGACTCGAGGTCCGCCTCGTCGACCACGTACAGGCCAAGCTCGTCGCACAGGTCGAGGAACGCGGGGTCGTTGGGGTAGTGCGACGTGCGGACGGCATTGACGTTGAACTGCTTCATCAGGACGACGTCTGCCCGCATGCCGTCCTCCGACACGACGCGTCCCGTCCGGGGGTCGAAGTCGTGGCGGTTCACGCCCCGGATCAGCACGGCCCGGCCGTTGATCAGCAGCTCCTTGTCCGTGACCTCCACGCGGCGGAAGCCCACGCGTCTCTCGATGCGCTCGGCGATGGAGCCGTCCGGTGCCCGCAGGATCACCTCCAGGCGGCGCAGGGCCGGGACCTCCGCAGACCACGGCGTCACGCCGGGGACACGGGCCTCCAGGCGCACGATCCCGACGCGCGGCGGGCGCACGGCGGACCGCGCCTGCTCCCAGCGCAGGACGTCGTCGGTGGTGGTGAGCGCACCCGCGGCGCTGAGGCTGATGAGGTCGAGCACGCCCCGTCGGGGCGGCCCCGGGACGGCCCAGTCGCCGGGGCCGCCAGGCGGGGGCGGCTCATGGGCCACGGCCGCGGCCATCGGGTCGTCCAACCCTTCGAGCATCGCCTCGACCCGCCAGCCTGGCGCCCGACACCCGGGCCGCCAGCCGACGTGCACCGCGAGCGCAAGGGTTCCGGTGGCGTTGTCGGACGCCAGCCCGGTGTCGATCTGCACGTCGTCGAGGTACGCAGGGCCGGTCGCGTACAGGTAGACGGATCGCGTGATCCCGCCGTGCCACCACTGGTCCTGGTCCTCGATGAACGTGGCGTCGGACCACTTCACGACCGTGAGCCGCAGGATGTGGTCGCCATCGTGGAGCCGATCCGTCAGGTCGAACTCCGCAGCGAGGTGGGAGTCCTTCGAGACGCCGATCTCCGCGCCGTCGAGCTGGACGATCAGGACGCTCTCCGCGGCGCCCACGTGCAGGACGAGGCGCTTGCCCGCCCACGCGTCGGGGAGCCTGAACGTGCGCTCGTAGACTCCTGTCGGGTTCTCCGCCGGGACCTCCGGCGGCCGATGCGGGAACGGCATCCGGACGTTGGTGTAGATCGGCCGGTCCCAGGTGTCCTGCATGGTCCAGCAGCCGGGGACCTGGATCTCCTGCCAGGCCTCGCCCGGAGCTTCGTCCGGGGAATGGAGCAGCTGGAACCGCCATGTGCCGTCCAGCGGGAGCCGGTCGGCGTGCGGGACCGCGTGCATCGGCAGCCGGCCGCGCGCAGTGAGCTCGGGCTCGGTCCACGGCCGGGACGTCATGCCTCGGGGACCTCCGGTTGATGGGCGCCCGGCAAACGGGCTCGTTCGGCGCTAGCCCTTGGTCGAGCCGAGGGTCAGGCCGCTGACGAATTGCTTCTGGAGCGCGAAGAACACGATCAATGTGGGGATCGCGACCATGATCGCGCCGGCCGCGATCAGGTTGTTGTTCTGGAAGAACTCGCCCTTGAGCTGGTTCAGGGCGCTCGTGATCGGGCGCTTGTCGTTGGTGAACATCAGGATCAGGGCCCAGAAGAAGTCGTTGTAGATCCAGGTCACCTGGAGCGTCGCCAGGGCCGCGAGGGCCGGGCGGGTGAGCGGCAGGATCACGTTCCAGTACGTCTTCCAGACCGAGGCGCCGTCCATCGTGGCCGCTTCGTTGAGCTCCTTGGGCAGCGTCTTCATATAGTTGCTCAGCACGAAGGTGCAGAACCCCAGCTGGAAGGCGACGTTGATCAGGATGATCCCGACATACTGGTCGTAGACCACGCCGTTGTCGCTCAGGAACTCCGGCAGGGGCAAGGCGAGGAACATCCGGAACAACGGGGTGATGAGCACCTGCGGCGGGAGCAGGTTCGCGGCCGTGAACAGCATCAGGAGAGCCAGGTTCAGGCGCCAGCTGTACCGCGACACGGTGAACGCCATCATCGAGGCGAGCAGCAGCACGAGGATCACCGCGGGCACCACGATGATCATCGTGTTGATGAAGAACTTGACCATCTCCCCCTGGGTCCAGGCCTGGATGTAGTTGTCCAGGTTGTAGGCGCCTCCGAACGAGACGTAGCCCCGGGGGTCCCCCCCGGTATCCGCGTAGGGGCGAAGCGAGGTGTAGACCGCCCACGCCAGCGGCAGCAGGAAGATGAGGCTGATGACGATCAGGAACGCGTGCAGGGCATAGCGCTTGATCTTCTTCTGCCGGCGGACGTTGCCGGACGCCGAGGCGGTGGTGGCGGCGGAGCCCTGGACGGCAATCCCGGTCACTGGATGTCCTCCCGCAGGGCCCGGACCAGGTAGAAGATGATCGGCCCGACCGCGACGACGAGCAGGACCACGGCGATCGCCGACCCGAACCCGATCCGGCTTGTCTCACCGATGATGTTGTTGGTCACCAGCGTGGACATCAACTCCAGACCGTTGAGGCCCTTGTTGATGATGAAGACGATGTCGAAGGCTCGGAGCAATTCGATCACGGTGATGACGAGGATCACGATGTTGATCGGCTTCATCACGGGGAACACGACGCGGAAGAACGTCTGCCGCTCGCTCGCGCCGTCGATCGCAGCGGCCTCGCGGAGCGATGGGTCGACGCCCTTGAGACCGGCCAGGTACAGGACCATCACGTAGCCCACCTGGCGCCACGTCGCGGCGACGAGGACCGCCCACAGGTTGATGCTCGGATTGCCCAGCCACGAGATCTGGTTGCCCTGCGCGGTGCGTCCCAGCAGGTTGTTGAGCAGGCCCTGCTCCGGTGCATAGATCAGGATCCAGATGAAGCCCACGATCGCCAGCGACAGGACCACGGGCATGTACAGGGCGCTCTGGTAGACCCGCGTACCCCGGATGTTCTTGTCCAGCAGGACGGCGAGGAACATGCCCAGCGGCGTGGCGATGATCAGGAAGAAGATCAGCCAGATCACGTTGTGGGAGACGGCCGCCCAGAACGGCTTGTAGATCGTGAATAGGTCCGTGTAGTTCTTGAAGCCGATGAAACGGATCCGGTCAAGGCCGCCGATGCCGTTCCAGTCGGTGAACGAGAGCACGATCGAGGCGCCCAGCGGGATCAGGACGAACAGGATCACCAGGAGGGTCGGAATCCCAGCCATCACCCACAGGGTGATCCGGTCGCGGCGCGTGAGGAGGCTGTAGCGCTTGCCCCCGCGGCGTGGAGGCGCCACCCCGCCGGCCGAAGCCCGCGGGGTGGCGCCTTCTACTTGAGCGACTTGGCTGCTCATGTTCGGGCCACTCCAGCTCGAGTCGCTCTAGGTTCGACTCATTCCGGGGGAAGCGAGTCGTAGTAGGTCTGGATCTCGCCGAGGTACTGGTCGAGGTCCAGGCTGGGGTTGGACAGGAAGCTGATCAGGAAGCCCTGCATGCCGGACGGTCCGGCGAAGTCGGCGCGCGCGTCACGGTCAAGGAACTGGGCGATCTTGCCGGCGCCCTTGACAACCTCGGCATTGGCCTTCTGGATCTCGGTGTAGCCGCTGGTGTCCGCCATCGGGGAGACGGCGGTGCTGCCGATGCCCGGGCTGGTGACGTAGACGACCTGGGCCTCGGGCGACCCGACGCACTTGAGGAACGCCTTGGCCGCATCGGGGTTCTTGGGGTTGGCGATCATCATGAACCCGTCGATCGGGGCGTCCATGGCGTTCTCGCCGTCGAACTCGGTGCCGAGCGTCGGGAACGGAAAGAACCCGACATCACTGGCGTTGTCACCGGCCTGCTCGATCGCGAACGTGCCGAGGAAGTACATGGCTGCCGTCCCGTCGACCAGGGCGGCCTTCGCGGCATCCTGCCACGTGCGGCCGGGAGCGCCCTCCTGGAAGTAGGGGAGCAGCTCCGCCCACTTCTCGAAGACCGCCTTGACCCGCGGGTCGGTCCACTTCTCGCGGCCCTCCATCAGGCCGATGTGGAAGTCGTACCCGTTCATGCGCATGTTCAGGATGTCGAAGGTGCCCATCGCCGGCCAGCCGTCCTGGTCGCCGAACGCGAGCGGGACCAGGCCATCGGTCTTCATCTTGTCGCCGAGGGCGGTGAATTCCTCAATGGTCTTGGGGATCTCGTAGCCCTTCTCCGCGAAGACGCTCTTCCGGTAGAGGACCACCCAGGGGTAGTTGTAGACGGGGACGAAGTACGTCTTGCCGTCCGTGCCGGTTGAGGCGGCGCGGAGGCCCGGCGTCTGGTACTGCTCGATCTCGGCCCACACGTCGTCGAGCGGCGACAGCAGGCCCTGGTTCGCGAAGAACCGGACGCGGTTGCCCGCGAACCACTTGACGATGTCATCAGGCGTGCCCTGCAGGTACGAGCTGATCGAGTTCTGGAACGTGTTGTGGTCGTTGTCCTTGACGTTGACCGTGATGCCGGCTTGCTGCTGGCAGAACTCCGCGATGGCGTGGACAGCCGCCTTCGGGTTCTCGTCGCTCTCGTTCGAGCCCAGCGACGTCTCGCCCAGGCTTGCCGGCGGCGCATCGGTGGCCGCAGGTGCCGCCGTGGCCGCAGGTGCCGCCGTGGCCCCAGGGGCCGGTGTGCTCGTCGAACCGCTCGAGCATGCGGATACCAGGATCCCGAGCGCGGCCACTCCGGCCAGCACCCGGTATCGCATGGCAATGCCTGTTGCCATAGAGACTCCTCCAAGCAGACCTGTGACAGAATCAAACAGGTTCTTGCGCAGTCTGCCCATACCGGACGGCCGATGTCAAGATCCAAATCGGTACGAGTGCAGAAACCTGTGTGGATCTGTTGACTTTATGTCGCCGATCGTGCACCCTCAGCGCGACCCACTCCAAGAGGTCGCAGTCACGTTGCCCAGCATGAGCGAGATCGATCCGGGTCCCGACGGAGGTCGCATTCTCTTCGCGCACCAGCGCCAGGAGCTGATCCTCGAGCGTGTGCGCGAGCACGGCGCCGTCCGCGTGGCCGACCTCGTGCGGGATCTCGGCGTATCGGACATGACGATCCGGCGCGATCTCGAGACCCTTGACGAACGGGGCCTGCTGGTCAAGGTGCATGGAGGCGCGACGGCCTCCCCCCTGGCGCTGTACGAGCCCGGATTCTCCGCAAAATCGACGCTGCAGCTGGCGGAGAAGTCGGCGATCGCCGCCGCCGCCGCGCGCCTCGTCGAACCTGGCATGGCGATCGCGCTATCGGGGGGCACGACCACGCACGCGCTGGCGGGTCGTCTCACCGACATCCCGGGCCTCACGGTCGTCACCAACTCGATCCGGGTGGCCGACGTGCTCGATCGATCCCACCGGCATGACCAGACGGTGATCCTGACCGGCGGCGTCCGGACGCCGTCGGAGGCGCTGGTCGGCTCGTTCGCGGTCGCCCAGCTTCGGACCGTCCACCTCGACATGGTGTTCATGGGCGTGCATGGCATGGAAACGAGGGCGGGCTTCACCTGCCCCAACCTGCTGGAGGCCGAGACCGACGTTGCCCTCATCGAGGCGGGTCGCCGCCTCGTCGTCGTCGCCGACCACGCCAAGTGGGGGGTGATCGGCATCGCATCGATCGCTCGGCTCGACCAGGCGGACATCCTCATCTCCGACGCCGGGCTGGACCCGGCGGCCCAGGCAGCGGCGCGGGAGGCCGTCGGCGAGCTCGTGCTGGTCGAGGTGAACGGTGCCCGCTGAGCGCGCCTCGCGCCCGGACGATGACGCCCTCGAGATGCTCGAGGCCGAGCCCCACCGGCGCCTCAACGCGCTGACCGGCGAGTGGGTCCTGGTCTCCGCCGGCAGGACGAAGCGCCCCTGGCTGGGTGCCGAGGAACCCGAACCGCCCGAGGAGCGCCCCGCCCACGACCCGGACTGCTACCTCTGCCCCCGGAACACCCGCGTCACGGGCGACCTCAACCCGGACTACGCCTCCACCTTCGTGTTCACCAACGACTTTGCGGCCCTCCGGCCGGACACCTCCGACGCCCGCGTTGGTGGCGGCCTGTTCCGTGCCGAGGGGACGCGGGGCACCTGCCGCGTCGTGTGCTTCTCGCCGCGCCACGACATCACGCTGGCCGGGATGGATGCGGCCTCGATCCGACGCGTGATCGACGTCTGGGCGGAGCAGACCACGGAGCTCGGCAGCCGTTTCCGATGGGTCCAGGTCTTCGAGAACCGCGGCGAGGCGATGGGCGCCAGCAACCCGCACCCGCATGGCCAGATCTGGTCCGGTGACGCGCTGCCCGTGGAGGCCGAGCGAGAGGACGCCGAGCAGAAGCGCCACCTGGCCTCGACCGGTCGGAGGCTGGTGGCCGATTACGCCGAGGCGGAGCGCGGCGGGCCGCGCGTGATCCGCGACGCCGATGGCTGGCTGACGCTGGTGCCGTTCTGGGCCGCGTGGCCGTTCGAGACGATGCTGGTGCCGACCAGCCCGGCCGCCCGACTGGCCGATCTGGACGATGCCGCACGTGACGGGCTCGCCTCTGCGCTGCGGGACGTGAACCGTCGCTACGACGCCCTCTTCCGGCGCCCGTTCCCGTTCTCCATGGGCTGGCACCAGGCGCCGTTCGGCGGCGCGGCCACGGACCACTGGCAGGTTCACGGGCACTTCTATCCGCCGCTGCTCCGGGCGACCGTGCGCAAGTTCATGGTCGGTTACGAGCTGCTGTCCGAGCCCCAGCGCGACCTGACCCCCGAGGAGGCGGCAGCGCGGCTGCGAGACGCCCTCGGCTGAGGGGACCCCGGCGGACCACCCGGTGTCCAGCCCGGCGCGGGGTACGATGGAGCCTCACCCGACAGGAGGCACCCATGCGGCTCTGGGGCGGCAGGTTCGGCGATGGGCCGGACGCGCGGATGGCGGACTTCACGCGCTCGATCGAGGTGGACGCTGAGCTCGCGCTCGACGATATCGCGGGCTCGATCGCGCACGTGCGCGGCCTCGCCCGTGCGGACCTCGTCACGGCGGAGGAGGCGGAGCATCTCGAGCGGGGCCTCGTCTCGCTGCGCGATGACGTCGTCTCGGGCGCGGTCGTGTGGGACCCGGCCCTGGAAGACGTCCACATGAACCTCGAGACCATGCTCACGGAGCGGGTCGGGATCGTCGGCGGGAAGCTCCACACCGGGCGTTCCCGGAACGACCAGGTCGCCACGGACCTGCGCCTCTGGACGCGCCGGGCAATCGGACGGCTGGATGCCGGCATGGTCGGCCTCGAGATGGCGCTGGTGGACCTCGCGGAGCGCGAGGGCGACGCCGTCCTGCCTGGCACCACCCACATGCAGCCGGCCCAGCCGATCCTCCTCGCGCACCATCTCCTCGCCTACGTCGAGATGCTGGAGCGGGACCGCGGGCGCCTGGCGGATGCCCGTCGCCGCGTCAACATCTCGCCCCTGGGCGCCGGGGCGCTCGCCGGTGCCGGCTTCCCGCTGGACCGGGCGACGACCGCCGCAGAGCTCGGCTTCGACGGCGTCACGGCCAACTCGCTGGACGCCACCTCGGATCGGGACTTCGTGGTGGAGGTGATGGCGGCGATCGCCCTCTCGATGGTCCACCTCAGCCGCCTTGCGGAGGAGATCACCTTGTGGTCGAACCCGCGCTTCGGGTTCGTGCGCGTCGCCGACGCCTTCTCCACGGGCTCCTCGATGATGCCCAACAAGAAGAACCCGGATCCCGCGGAGCTCGTCCGCGGCCGGACCGCCGGCGTCATCGGCGCGGTTGCGGGAATCCTCACGCTGATCAAGGGGCTGCCGCTCGCCTACCAGCGGGATCTCCAGGAGGACAAGCCGGCGTTCTTCGCCGCCGTCGCCACCCTGGATGCCTCGCTGGGCGTCATGGCCGGCCTCATCGAGACGCTCGTCATCGACCGTGTCCGGATGCGCGCCGCCGCGGAGGAGGGCTATACCACCGCCACCGCCCTCGCCGACGAGCTCGTCCGGCGCGGCGTCCCATTCCGGGCCGCCCACCACATCGTCGGCGGGCTGGTCGGCGGCGCCGAGGCCGAGGGCATCGCGACGCTCGCCGCGCTCCCGGACGAGGCGTTCCGGGCCGCCCTCGACGGCAGTGACGATCCGCTGGCCCGGAAGCTCGCCAGGAAGAAGGGGATCGCGGCGGCGCTGCGCGCGGCGGCCACGATCGAGGGCTCGCTCGCGTCCGCGGACGTCGCCGGCGGGACGGCGCCGACCCGGGTTGCGGCGGCGCTGGCGGCGGCACAGGCGCGCCTCGGCGGCTGACGCCACACTGACCGCCACCGAAGGCCAGGAGGACCCAGATGCTCTCGCTCGACACCATCCGCCAGGCCCCGAAGGCGCTGCTCCACGACCACCTCGACGGCGGCCTCCGGCCCGCGACCATCGTGGAGCTTGCCCGGGAGTCCGGCTACCGCGACCTCCCCACCGAGGACGCGGATGAGCTCGGCGCCTGGTTCCGCCGGGGCGCGGACCGCAAGTCGCTCGAGCTCTACCTGGAGACGTTCCAGCACACCGTGGGCGTCATGCAGGAGCGTGACGCGATCGTGCGCGTTGCCGCGGAATGCGCGGAGGACCTGGCGGCGGACGGCGTCGCCTACGCCGAGGTCAGGTATGCCCCGGAGCTCTCCGTGGAGCGAGGCCTGACCCTGGACGAGGTCGTGGAGGCCAACCTCGAGGGGTTCCGCATCGGCATGGACCGGGCCGCGGCGGTCGGCCGCCCGATCGTGGTCCGGGCCATCGTGACGGCCATGCGCCAGGCCGCCCGATCGATGGAGATCGCGGAGCTCGCGATCCGGTGGCGGGATGCGGGCGTCGTCGGCTTCGACATCGCGGGCCCCGAGACGGGGTACCGGCCCACGCGCCACCTCGACGCGTTCGAGCACGTCCGGCGCGAGAACTTCCACATCACGATCCACGCCGGCGAATCGTTCGGGCTGCCGTCGATCTGGGAGGCGATCCAGCTGTGCGGTGCGGAGCGGCTGGGTCACGGCGTGCGGATCGTGGACGACATCACTGTCCAGGACGATGGCACCGTGGCGCTGGGGCGGCTGGCCACGTTCGTCCGCGACCGGCGCGTGCCGCTGGAGCTGTGCCCGTCGTCAAACGTCCACAGCGGCGCGGTTGCCTCGATCGAGACCCACCCCTTCGACCTGCTCCGCCGGTTGCGGTTCCGGGTCACGGTCAACACCGACAACCGGCTGATGAGCGGCGTCTCGCTCAGCTCCGAGTTCGCGGCGCTCGATGCCGCCTTTGGCCTCGGTCTCGGCGAGATGGAGTGGCTGACGATCAACGCGCTCAAGTCCGCGTTCGCCCCCTTCGACGAGCGGCTCCGCCTGATCAACGAGGTCGTGAAGCCCGGGTACGCGCACCTGCGCGCGGCCGCATCGGCAGCCACCACGGTGGGGATGGGAACGGTGACCGGTCGATGAGGGACGCGGCCGACGCAGGGGGACGCGCGTGACCGGGCTGCCGGTCCGCACGGCCGACGTGATCGTGGTCGGGGCGGGCGTCCAGGGAGCGAGCCTGGCGTTCCACCTCGCCCGCCGCGGCGTGTCCGTGGCGGTGGTCGAGCGCTCGGCGATCGGCGCCGGCGCCACCGGGCAATCGTCGGGTTTCGTCCGCATGCACTACGACCTCGCCCTGGAGGCCGAGCTCGCCTGGGCGTCCTTCCCGTACTTCCTTGACTGGACCGATCGGGTGGGGGACGGCGATCCCGGGTTCGTTCGGACCGGGTTCATGCAGCTCGTCCCGCCACAGTTCTCCGACGCGCTGCGCGCCAACGTGGCCGCCCAGCAGCGCCTCGGCATCCGGACCAGCGTCGTGGGGCCGGACGAGACCGCGCGGATCGTGCCCGGCATGGTCGTGGACGACGTCGAGGTGGCGGCCTATGAGCCGGAGTCGGGGTATGCGGATCCGACAGGGACGGCCGCCGGGCTCCTGGCCGCCGCCCGCCGGGCGGGAGCCACGTATGCCGGTGGCGTGCGGGTCACGGGCGTCCGGCTGGACGGCGACCGCGTCGTGGGGATCGACACCGAACGGGGCCGTCTCGACGCACCGGTCGTGGTGGACGCTGCAGGAGCGTGGGCGGGGGAGCTGGCGCTGATGGCAGGGGTGGAGATCCCGGTGCAGGCCTGGCGCCACGACACGGCCTATTTCGGTCTCCCACTCGAGCGTCCGTCGGAGATCCCGATCGTCCTCGACCATGCGGGCGCCGTCTACTTCCGGCCCGAGGGCCGGGACCTGCTCCTCGTGGGTCTCGAGACCGCCAACGAGATCGGTGGCTCACCGGATCGCCCTCTGGTCGGCTTCGACCCGGGCATCCTCGAGCCGACCATCGAGCGTCTCTGCGCCAGGGTGCCGTGGATGGTCGACGGCGACTTCCGGTCCGCCCACGGAGGGCAGGACGGCATGACGCCGGACCAGCGGGCGATCCTGGGTCCCGCCGGCCCCGAGGGCTTCTGGCTCCAGTGCGGGTTCTCCGGCTCGGGCTTCAAGACAGCGCCGGCGATCGGGGCCAGCCTGGCCGAATGGATCCTGGACGGGCGGCCGTCGATGGTGGACATCACGCCGTTCGGCCTGGAGCGGTTCGCCGAGGGCCGCCTGCTCGTGGGCGAGCATCCGTACGAGTCGCTCTGGCGCTGAACCGGCGGCGGGGCGGTTGTCCAAACCCGTCCACATCAGCTGCGGCAGGCCCGGAGCTCACCGCCGTCAGGCGATCGGCAGCGCCACCATGAAGCGTGATCCGCCGAAACCGTTCTTCTCGATCCAGACGCGGCCGCCCATCGCCTCCATCAGGCGCCGTGCGGCGAACAACCCGATCCCGGAGCCCCGGGAGCGTGCCTGGTCCACGCGGACGTAGGGTTCGAAGACCGCCTCCCAGTCCCCGATTGGGACACCCGGGCCGTCATCGGTGATGTAGACCTGCAGCTCGTCCGCGGTTCGCCAGATGCCGAGCGACACGGCCTCCTCGGGGGGTGCGTACTTGGCCTCGTTGTCGAGCAGGTGCTCCAGGACCTGGCGGAACCGGGCCCTGTCCCCGCGGGCGACCATCGGTCCGCCCGTTGGCGGTGTCCACCGGACCGCCCGCGTCCGGAGCAGGAGCGCGAGCGTTCCAACCGTCTCGTCCACGGCGCCCACCACGTCGAACGGGTCCCTGCGGAGCCCGGTCAGGCCCTCGCCGCGGACCGAGGCAAGGATCGAGTCCACCAGCCGGTCCAGGCGGGTGACCTGGTCGGTGGCACTGGCCCGCCAGTTCTCCGCCACCATGCCGCCCGGGCCATCGGCGTTCGCCGCCGCCGCGTCCGCGAGCAGGTCAACGTAGGCGCGCACCACCGCGAGCGGCGTCCGAAGCTCATGGGTGACCACGGCCAGGAGCTCGGCCCGGGCCGCGTCCAGCTGCGAGAGCCGGTCAAGCTGTGCCTCGGCCTCGGCCTGCATCCGCCCCTTCTCCACGATGCCGGCCAGCAGCGCGGCGATCGTGCCCATGAACTCGATATCGTCCGGGCTGAAGTCCCGGACGGCCGTCGCCTGGACGTTGAGCACGCCCACGACCCGCTCGTTCCACACGAGCGGCATCGAGAGCATCGCGTGAAGGTCGTGGATGTCGAAGCCACGGACCCAGCTGAAGCGCTCGTCCGTCGTGACGTCGGGCGTGGAAACGGCCATGCGTCCGGCGGCCGCGCGCCCGGTGATGCCCTCGCCGAGGGCCAGGCTGACATGCCCGACCTGCTCGGGATCCAGTCCGTTGGTTGCGGCCAGGGTCAGGCGGGCGCCGTCGCGGTCCAGAAGGTAGAAGGAGCACACCTCCACCCCGAGCGCGACCGTCGTCCGGTCCACCAGGGTGCGCATGAGCTCGTCCCAGTCGCGGGCCTCGGTGGCCAGCTGCGCGAACTCGTGCAGGAACGCGAGCTGCGCAAGTCGCGCGGCGGCGCCAGCGGGGGTCGAGGCCGCGGTGGGCGTGGGTGCCAGGCCGCGGCGGGACGGCGCGACCTGCTTCGGGGTATCGGGCACGAGCGCAACCCTACGTGATCGCGGCAATCCCGTGCACGCCTGGCGCGCGCGCGATCGACCGACCGGGGACGGGTCGCCCGGCCCCGGTCGCGATGCTCGGCCCTGGGTGCCCGGTCAGCCGGTGATCGTGGACGGCAGGTCTGCGAGGAGCGGGTCCGTCCACGTCCATGCGGCGCCATGGTGCTCGCCCACTGCCCCGTGGCGAGCCGCCTCCACGCGGAGCGGCAGCCCGAAGATCTCGATGAACCCGACGGCCGACGCGTGGTCGAAGGCATCGCCCTCGTCGTACGTGGCCAGGTTCTTGTCGTAGAGCGAGAGCGGCGAGCGCCGCCCGACGACCGAGGCCTGGCCGTGGTCCAGCCGCATGCGCACGTCGCCCGACACCACGCGCTGGGTCGACATCGCGTACGCCCGCAGGTCACGCGAGAGGGCGCTGAACCAGAGGCCGTCGTAGATGATCTGGGCCAGCTCATCGGCCACGAGGCGGTTGAACCGCAGCTGCTCCTTGGACAGGACCATGCCTTCGAGGGCGCGATGGGCCGTGTGCAGGATCGTCGCCGCTGGGGCCTCGTAGATCTCGCGGCTCTTGATGCCGACCAGGCGGTCCTCGACGTGGTCGATCCGGCCGACGCCGTGCTTGCCACCCAGGTCGTGCAGGCGCTCCACCAGCTCGACGGACCCCAGGACCTCGCCGTCCAGGGAGACCGGGAGGCCGCCCTCGAAGCCGATGACGACGTCGACGGGGTCGGGCGCATCGGACGGCGCCACCGTCCACGCGTACGCGTCGGCCGGCGGGGTCACCCAGGGATCCTCGAGGACGCCGGTCTCGCAGGAGCGGCCCCAGAGGTTGACGTCGATGGAGTACGGCGACGACTTCGTGATCGGCAGCTCGATGCCGCGCTCGTTCGCGTAGTCGATCGACTGTTCGCGGGTCAGGCCCATGCCGACGCGCATCGGCGCCACGACCTCGAGGCCGGGATCGAGCGCGTGGACGGCGACGTCGAAGCGGACCTGGTCGTTGCCCTTGCCGGTGCAGCCGTGGGCGACGGCGTCCGCGCCCTCCTTGTGGGCAACCTCCACCAGCAGCTGGGCGAGCAGCGGACGGGCGAGCGCGGTGGCCAGCGGGTAGGCGCCCTGGTAGATGGCGTTGGCCTGGAGCGCACGCCACACGTACTGCTGGACAAAGGTCTCGCGCGCGTCCACGACATAGGCGCGCGAGGCTCCAGCCTTGATCGCGCGAACCTCCACGCCCTCCCTGATGGACCCGCCGCCGACGTCGACGGTGAGGGTCACCACGTCGACGCCGTACTTCTCCCTGAGCCATGCGACGGCAACGGACGTATCGAGTCCACCGGAGTAGGCGAGCACGACCTTCTTCATCGGAACGGGTCCTCCTTATCTGGGCTCAACTGAGAACCGCCGGCTGCGCCGGCGCCTGGATCGCAAGGAACCGGTCGAGCCAGCGCACGAGCGCCGGTTCGTCCGGGAACAGGACGATGAGCGTGTTGTCACCTGCGACCGTGCCCACCTGCTCGGTGAGCGTGGACTCGTCGATCGCCTGGGCGACGACGCTCGCGGTACCGGGCTGGCCCTCCAGGACCAGGATCAGACCGCTGCGTCCCACCGTGACCGGGATATCGGCCAGGATGCGCCGCAGCCGCTCGTCCGACGGCGGTCTCTGCGCCGCGCCCAGGGCCTCGGGAACGACATAGATCGAGCGATCGCCTCGCATCACCTTGGCGAGGCCGAGCTCCGCGACGTCGCGGCTCACCGTGGCCTGGGTCACCTCGAAACCGAGGGCGGACAGCTCGGTGACGAGGTCGCCCTGGCTGGCGATCGGACCGGCCGTCACCAGCCGCAGGATCGCGGCGTGGCGCTCACGCTTCACCAGCATCACGTCAGCCCGACGCGCCGTGGGCGTGGGCCGAGACGCGCGTCCCGAAGGTCGGATCGGCGAGCGACCGGACCAGCGCATCGGGGGCCGCGGCGTCCGCAATGATCGCCTCGGCGCCGTCCCAGGCGAGTGCCGCGAGGGCTGCCTTCACCTTGGGCACCATGCCGCCGCTGATCGTGCCGTCGGCGATGAGCGCCTCAGCCTCCGCGATCGTGAGGGAGTCCAGCTTCTGGCCTGTCGCGTCGCGGACACCGTCGACGTCGGTCAGGAGCACGAGTTGCCGGGCGCCCAGCCCCGCCGCGAGCCCGGACGCGGCGTCGTCCGCGTTCACGTTGCACACGACGCCGTCCTGGTCGCGGGCCAGCGGCGCGACCACCGCAACCTGCCCGGTCACCAGCAGCGAATCGATGAGGTCGCGGCGCACGCCCGTGACGGTCGCGACGAGGCCGACATCCGGGACGCGGCGTCCGATGAGCAGCCCGCCATCCACGCCCGAGAGGCCGACGGCGTCGCAGCCCTCGTCCCTCAGCGTGGTGACCAGCTCGCTGTTGACGACACCCCGGAGGACCGCCGCGGCCACCTCGAGGGCCGCCGGGTCCGTGACCCGCAACCCGTTCACGAAGCGCGACTGGACCCCCAGGCGCTCCAGCCACTCGGTCATGCGCTTGCCGCCGCCGTGGACGAGGACGATCGGGCGCGTGCGGGCCACGGCTGCCACCTCCGCCAGGAGGTGCCGCTGGTCCGCGAGCGTCGTGCCGCCGAGCTTGACGACGACGATCTCGCTCACGTGGTGTACTCCGCATTCTCCTTGACGTAGGCCTCTGTCAGGGGACAGCCGAAGGCCTCGCCCGTGCCGCTGCCGAGCCCGACGTCCACCCGGATGAGCACCTCCTCGGCCATCATCGACAGGCGGGCCGCGGCCTTGTCCACGCCGGTCGGACCGCCCAGCGCCCCGTCGTAGGCGAGGTGGCCGGCGATCGCGATCCGCATCCGGGCCGGGTCCACGGCGGCCGGCTGGAACGCCCGAACGGCCGCCTCCTCTCTGGACAGCCCGGCCGCCTCGAGGACGGCCGCCTCCGCGACGAGCGCGTTGCCCGCTGCGCCGGCGATCCTGCCCCAGTTGGCGTCCTTGCCGTGGACGGCTGCCTTGACCAGCGACGACGAGATCACCGCCCGGGCGATCGCCCGGGCATCGGCATCGTCCGCTGCCCCCGAGACCTGGCAGGTGATGAGCGCCGTGGCGCCCTCTCCGTCGCGGGCCTGCTGGCTGGCGATGTCCCGCGCGACGGCTTCGATCGCAGTTGAGAGTGCCTCGCGCGCCTCGGTGTTCGTCGCCGCGTCGGCGGCGCCCGCCGCACCGGAGGCGAGCACGAAGACCGTGTCGTTGGTGCTGGTGTCGCCGTCCACGGACAGCTGGTTCCACGTCCGGGCAGCCGATGCGCGGAGCAGCGTCCGAAGGGTGGCCGGATCCGCCGTCGCGTCCGTGAGGATCACTGCCAGCATCGTGGCCATGCGCGGGTGGATCATCCCGACGCCCTTGCAGATTCCGGAGACCGTGACCATCACCGGGTCGCCGCCGCCGGCCGCCGGAAGGGCAACCCGAACGGTCGCCATCTTCGTCGTGGAGTCTGTCGTGCGGAGCGAGACCGCGGCGGCTGACAGCGCCTCGTCCGTCGCCGACAACCCGCCTGCCGCAACGTGGGCGACGGTCGCCCTGACCTTGTCCACCGGCAGCCGCGTGCCAATGATGCCGGTCGAGAGGTGGAGGACCTGCTCCGGTACCGCGCCCAGGGCCGTGGCGACCGCCACGCCGATGGCCGCCTGGTCCGCGTCGCCGTCCTGCCCGGTGGCGGCGTTGGCGCTGCCGGAAGTGGCGATGATCGCCCGCGCATACCCGGCCATCACCTCCCCGCCGCCGGTGGCTCGCAGGTTGGCGCGCGAGAGCAGGACCGGGGCGGCCGCGAAGCGGTTCGGGGTGAAGACCGCCGCCGTGGGGACGGGACCGTCGTCCGCGACGAGGAGCGCGAAGTCAGGACGGCCGGACGGCTTGATCCCGGCGGTGGTGCCGGCCGCCGAGAACCCGGCGGGCATGCGCGAGACGCGCTCGACCGGCGGCAGGTCGGTGGGAAGCGGTGCGAGCAGGGAGTCGGGCGGGTTGGGCATCGGCGGGCCTCGAGGTGGGAGTGGGGGAGTCGAGGTGGGCGCGTCAGGGCGCCAGGGGAAGCTGGAGGAGGCCGGCGGGCTCGGGCAGCCCGTGGACGACGTTGAAGGCCTGGATCGCCTGGCCGGCGGCGCCTTTCACCAGGTTGTCGAGCACGCCGATCGCAAGCACGCGGCCGGTCCGCTCGTCAAGGCGGCAGAAGACGCGGAACTCGTTGCTGCCCAGGACGTGCTTGGTGGCGGGGGCCGTGGGCGAGACCGTGATGAACGGCTCGTCGCCATAGGTGGCCGCGTACAGATCGTCCAGCTCGGCCTGCGTCACGGGGCGCGTGGTGCGGACGTGGCAGGCGGAGAGGATGCCGCGCGTCATCGGGACCAGGTGCGGCAGGAAGTCGATCCCGTGCGCGCCCGGGTTGGCGTCCGGGGCAGGGGACTGGCCGGCCAGCTCCTGCTCGATCTCGCCGATGTGGCGGTGCGTGAAGATGCCGTACGCCTTGACGCTCTCGTTGACCTCGCCGAAGTGGAGGTCCGCCTTGGGGTCCCGGCCCGCACCCGAGACGCCGCTCTTGGCGTCGACCACGACATCCGCGATCAGGCCCGCACGGGCGAGAGGGGCGACGGCGAGGATCGTCGTGGTGGCGTAGCAGCCCGGCGAGCCGACGATGGCGCCCGGCTTCGTGCCGATCGCCGCCAGCTCCGCGCGGTGCAGTTCCGGCAGGCCATAGACGGCGTCCTCAAGGAGGTCGGGGCGTGGATGGTCGGCGTGGTACCAGGTGCGGTAGTCCGCGGCATCCCGGAACCGGAAATCCGGCCCCAGGTCGATGACGGTCATGCCGGGACCCGTCCACTCGTCGATGCGCGCGGCGGCCACGCCGTGGGGGAGCGCGAGGAACACGGCCTCGGCATCCTCGGGGACGTGGTCGTGGACCTGCAGGTCCCGGGTGGCCAGGTGCGGGTGGATTCCCGCGAGGGGATCACCCTTGCGCTCCCGGCCCACGAGGCCGGTGATCACCGCGTGGGGGTGCAGCGCCAGGAGCCGGATCAGCTCTGCGCCGACGTACCCGGTGGCGCCGACGATGGCGACACGGACGGGGTCCCCCGCGAGGGCGCGCGCGCCGCGCTCGACCGCCGGCGCCGCACCCCTCGAGTCCGCGCTCACGGGCGCGCCCGGCCGCTCGCAGGCGGCAGGCTCGAAGGGTCGGAGACCGGATGGGGTGTGGTCATGGAATGACTATACATGGATGATGCATAGTCATGCAACTACGGGGGATGTGGTTGAGCTGGAGGACCGCCGGGCTCGCTCAGTTGGTCACCCCGCCCCGATCCTCGCGTCCGGTCACGGTCGCCCGGACACACGCGGGCCGGACGGACGTTCCCTCTACCCGGTCCGTGAGTCGATGAACCGCAGCCAGTTGCGCAGCTCGAGCTCCCGGATCTGCGGGTCGATGATGTCGTCGCCGATGTCGAGCTCCGTTCGCAGCTCCTGCGAATCCGGGTTGGCGGAGAGCTCCATCATCCTGGCTGCGTAGGTCGCCACGGCCGCTTCATCAGCGAAATGGCCCTCCCGCACCAGGGCCTTGGCCCTCGCCGCGATCAGGCGCGCCATCTCGTACAGGTTGTACTCGGGGTGGTACTGGGTGCTCCAGAACGCGGCGGCTCCGTCCTCGATGACGGCGGCCTGGATGGGTGAGTGGGTGTTGGTGGCAAGACTTGGTGTGCCTTCAGGCAGGCGCGTCACCACATCAAGATGCATGATGAACGCATCGAACACCGCGGGCTTGCCCGCCAGCATCGGCGAGCTTCGCCCGGCGTCGGTCAGCTGGATGTCGCGAGCAAGACCCCACTCGCGGCCGAGAGGGTTCGCGGCCACCTCGCCTCCGGCCACGACCGACGCGAGCTGGAGACCCCAGCAGCTCCCCCAGCTGGCCGCCCCTGCCTGCACGAGCGCTCGCGCGAAGGCGATCTGCGCGGCAACCCTGGGGTCGTCCGTGTGATAGACGGTGAGGTCCGATCCCGTCCAGATGAACCCGTCGAAGTCGTCGATCGACTTGCCGGGTGGCAGCGTGAAGTCGGGGTCTGCGACGTAGACGACCTCGATGGTTGCGTTGGGGGCTTCCCTCCGCAGGAAGTCCTGGAACAGGTCGTGGGGGTGACCGACGTTGGACCGGTCGAAGTTCTCGCGGCTGGCCGCCGGATAGCAGTTGACGATGCAGAGCCGGTGCGGCGCCCTGGTGGTGGGAGAAGTCATGTCTGTGTTACCCGCTGCGGGAAGTCCGTGATGAGACCGGTGATGCCGATCTCGATGAGCCGGGAGATGGTCTCGTGATCGTTGACGGCGAAGGGGTTGATCCTGGTCCCACGGGCGAGCTGTCGTTCGATCTGGTCGATCGAGATCCGCGTGATCCGGGGATTGAACGTGTCGAAGAACGGGTCGCTGAAGTCGATCGGGTCCTGGGGGAACAGGCCCAGGATGGCCTGGACCTCGAACTCGGGCCTGCGGTGCTTCAGGTCCTTCAGCCATTCGTGCCTGGCCGACGAGAACAGGAGATGCTCGGGTCCGATCCCAACGTCGTCTGCCAGCGCGAGGACGGCGCCGACCACGTCGAAGGAATCCTTGGGTCTGGGCTGGGCCTTGAGCTCGAGGTTGAGGAACCAGTCCAGCTCGAGCGTCAGCTCGAAGGCTTCGCGAACGGTTGGGACCTTCTCGCCGACATAGGCGGACAGCTCGCTGCGCTCGACCGCGCCGGCGGCGACCTGTTCAAACGGATCGTCGCGTTCGAACCAGGCCCCGGCGTCGAGCGATCGGATCTCGGCCAGGGTGTAGGTCGAGAACGGCGCGGGAACGCGGTCCGGGAACCTGTCGGCGACGTCGGTCGTCCGCATCATCGCGTCGTCGTGCATCAGGACGAGCTGATCGTCTGCACTGACCGCGACGTCCGTCTCCCACAGATCGGCGCCAGCCTCGTGCGCCTTGCGGGCCGCGGCGAGGGTGTTCTCCGGTGCGAGGCTCCGGGCGCCCCGGTGGGCGATGATGGTGACCATACGACTGTCAGCGTCTCCGGCCCGCGCTCAGGCCATGTTGAAACGAGTCCGGACCCGCGAGCAGACGTTGATTGTAGTGGGTGCGGCCGGGTCCTGGCCCTAGGCGCCGAGGTCCGCGAGCGCCGCCGCCTCCGCCTCGAACTGCTCGTGGTAGAGACGCGCGTACAGCCCGCCCGCCGCCAGCAGCTCCCGGTGCGTGCCGCGTTCCGCGATCCGCCCCTTGTCGAACACCAGGATCCGGTCCGCCCGCAGGATCGTCGACAGGCGGTGCGCGATCGCGATCGTCGTGCGCCCCTCGGTCAGCCGTGCCAGCGCCGCCTGGATCAGCCGCTCGGAGACGGTGTCCAGCGAGGACGTCGCCTCGTCCAGGATCAGGATCCGCGGGTCCTTGAGCAGCACCCGGGCGATCGCGATCCGCTGCTTCTCGCCGCCCGAGAGCTTGTAGCCGCGCTCGCCCACGATCGTGTCCAGGCCGTCGGGCAGCTCCGTGATCCGCTCGTGCATCGCCGCCGCCCGCGTCGCCGTCTCCAGCTGCTCGTCTGTCGCGTCGGGTCGGGCGAACAGCAGGTTCTCGCGGATGGACGCGTGGAACAGGTACGTCTCCTGGGTCACGAAGCCGATGAGCCGCCCGAGCGACGCCAGCGTGACCTCCCGGACATCGTGCCCATCGACGGTCACGCGTCCGTCCGCCACGTCGTACAGGCGGGGGATGAGGTAGGTGGTCGTGGTCTTGCCCGCGCCCGAGGGTCCCACGAGCGCCACCAGCTCGCCCGGCCGTGCCTCGAACGAGACGTCCTCCAGCCCGAAGGGCGATGTCGTGACCGGGTACACCTCCGCGATCTCGTCCACCGCATCGGCTTCGACCCCCACATCGTCCTCGACGGCCAGGGAGTCATCGCCCAGGTCGCCATCCGTCGCGACCGCAGCCCTCGGAGGATCGGCGGGATACCGGAACGACACCCCCTCGAACGCCACGGCCCCCATCACGGCCGTCGGCTCCAGCTCCACGGCGCCGGGCGCGTCCCTGATCTCCGGATCCAGGTCCAGGTACTCGAAGATCCGATCGAACAGCGCGAGCGACCCCTGGATCTCCACCTGCACGTTGAGCAGCTGGCCCATCGGGAAGAAGAGCCGGCTCTGCAGCGTGGTGAACGCCACGATGTCGCCCGCCGTGGGCGCGGACGGATCGCCGTTCGAGGCCATCATGCCGGCCAGCCAGTACACGAACGCGGGCATGATCGAGAAGATCGTGCCGATGATCGCGAAGAACCAGCGTCCGACCATCGCCTGGCGGATCTGCAGCTTGGCCAGCGCCAGGTTCAGCGTCTGGAACCGCACCACCGAGCGCTCCTGGGCGCCGAACGTCTTGCCCAGCAGGATCCCCGAGACCGACAGGGTCTCCTCGGTGACGGCGCTCATCTCGGCCAGGCGCTTCTGGGTCTCGCCGCTGACCTCGCGCCTCACCTTCCCGACGCGGTAGGTGAGGTAGAGGAAGAACGGCAGCATCCCGAGGCTGAGCATCGTGAGCTGCCAGTTCAGGAGCAACATCGCGACCATCGTCGAGAGCGCGACGGCCACGTTGGACGTGATCGAGGCGGCCGTATCGGTGACCACCGCCTGCACGCCGCCGACATCGTTTGTCAGCCGCGACTGGATCTCGCCCGTGCGCGTGGCCGTGAAGAACCGGAGCGGCATGCGCTGGAGGTGGGCGTAGAGCGCGTTCCGCAGGTCCTGCATGACGCTCTGGCCGATGAGGTTGTTGAGGTACGACTGTCCCACCCCGATCAGCCCGGTCACGATCGGCAGCAGGATCATCAGCGCGACGTAGAGGTTGAGCTTGTCGTACTGCTCCCCGACGATGACGTCGTCGATCAGCAGCTTGAGCAGGTACGGGTTGACGAGGCCGATGAGGCTGGTCGCGATGATGGCGACCAGGACCACGACGACCTGGAAGCGATACGGCCGGAAGAACCCGGCGATGCGGCGGGCCGTTCGTGCCCGGCGTTCGGGCGGAACGCGGACGAAGTCGTCGGACGGAGGGGTGAGGCGGCCGCCACCGCCCCCGCGGCGGCCGCCGCTCAGCCCGGCACCTTCGCTTCGGCGGCGGCCTCCACGGGCCCGGCCTCCTCGAGCCAGCGCTCGGCGTCGATGGCGGCGCGTGCACCGTCGCCGGCGGCGGTGATCGCCTGGCGGTAGCGGTGATCCTGGACGTCACCCGCGATGAACACGCCGGGGATCTGGCTGTAGGTGTGCTCGTGGGCCTCCAGGTAGCCCTTCTCGTCGGTGTCGAGCCAGTCGCGGAACACGTCCGTGTTGGGCTTGTGGCCGATCGCGATGAACAGGCCCTCCATCGGGACCTCGCGCTCGCTCCCGTCACGCGTGTCGTGCAGCCGGAGGCCCTCGACCTTCGACTCGCCCAGGACCTCGGCGATGGTGGTGTTCGTGTGGACCTCGATCTTCGGGTTGCCGTACGTGCGGTCGATCATGATCTTCGACGCGCGGAAGCCGTCCCTGCGGTGGAGGAGGTGGACCTTGCTGGCGAACCGGGTGAGGTAGTTGGCCTCCTCCATGGCGGAGTCCCCGCCGCCCACGACGGCGATCTCGCGACCCTTGAAGAAGAACCCGTCGCAGGTGGCGCAGGCGGAGACGCCCTTGCCGCGGAGCCGCTGCTCGCTCTCGATGTTGAGCCAGATTGCCGAGGCGCCCGTGGCGAGGATCAACGTCTCGCCGCGGTACTCGACGCCCCTCGCCCAGACCCGGAACGGCCGGGAGGAGAGGTCCACCCGGTCCACGTCCACGTCCACGAAGCGCGTCTCGAACCGCTCGGCCTGGGCTCGGAACCGGGCCATCAGGTCCGGGCCCTCGATGCCCTCGGGGAAGCCCGGGTAGTTCTCGACCTCGCTGGTCAGCATCAGCTGGCCGCCCGGCGCGGAGCCCGCGATCACGATTGGCTCAAGGTTCGCACGCGCCGCGTAGATGGCCGCGGTGAGCCCGGCCGGCCCGGAGCCGATGATCAGGACCTTTGACTCGGTGCGGCCCTCATCGTCGGCTGCGACGTTCGCACCCCCAGCCAGCGGCTGGGCCGCCTGCGCATCGCCGCCGATCATCGAGATCGGCGCGGAGGGGCTGGAGCCGGATCCGCCCGTTCCCTGGGTGCCGAAGTTGATCTTGACGCTGGCGGGCGGGCTGGGGGCCGCGTCGCGGCTGGTGTCGTCGGTCATGGGGCGATTCTCGGTCCTGTTGGAGGGCTTGTCCTGGCGCAAATGTAGCACGTCGGACAGATACCCCCTGGGGGTATAACCGCGCATCGCCCGCACGCTCCCGCATCCCGCGTACCCTGCGTGCCGTGCCCGCAGTTCCCGACGATCCCCCCTCCCACCGCCCGGACCTGTCCGCCGGTCCGCTCGGTGCGGAGGAAACCCCGGTCCACCTGGCACCCGCAGCCGAGCTCGCCCCCGCGCCGGTCTCGATGCGCCGGAACCGCGACTTCATGGTCGTGCTGCTGGGCCAGGGCGTCAGCTCCTTCGGCGATGCCATCACCAACACGGCCATGCCCCTCCTGGTCCTCGCCCTGACCGGCTCCGGCATCGCGATGGGCATCGTGGGTGTGCTCTCGACGCTGCCGGACCTCGTGGTCGGCCTGCCCGCCGGGGCCTACGCGGACCGCTGGGACCGCCGCCGGATGATGTTCGGCGCGGACCTGGGTCGGGCGGTGCTCACGGCGCTGGTGCCACTGTCGGTGTGGCTCGGCGGCCCGACGCTCGCCGTCGTCATCGGCGTGGCGTTCCCGCTCAACGTGCTGCGGGTGCTCTGGCTGGCGGCCTTCACGGCGGCCGTGCCCGGCCTCGTGGGTCGGGAACAGGTCCCACGCGCCAACGGCGTGCTCGAGGCCGCGTGGACGGTGGGCTGGATCGTGGGACCGGCGCTGGCGGGTCTGCTTGCGGTGGCCATCGGGCCCGGGCCGACCATCGCCCTTGACGCCGCCACGTTCGCGATATCGGCTGTCAGCCTGGTCTTCGTGCGGCGGTCGCTGCGGCCCGAGGCACGGACGGAGCGGACGCACATCGTGGCCGATGTCCGGGAGGGAATCGCGTTCGTGGTCCGTCAGCCCACGCTGCGGTCCGTCATCGCGCTCTGGACGACGACCTCCGTGATCTCGGCCGGCCTGACCAGCGTCCTCATCTTCTACATCACGATCAGCCTCGGCCTCGGGACGGCGGTCGTCGGCGTCGTGCTGTCGGCGTTCGCCGTGGGATCCCTCGGTGGGTCGCTCGTCGCCGCCCGGATCGCTCCGAAGCCGGTTGGGCTGGTCATGCTCGCGGGCTCGGTCGGCCTGGGCGTCACCCTGATCGTGTCGGTGGGGACGCCGATCGCGGTTGTCGTGGCGGCCGCCCTCCTGGCTGGGATCTTCAACGCGTACGTGCTCATCGCGTACCTGTCCCTGAGAACGTTGCTCTCCCCGGATGCCCTGCTGGGGCGTGTCGGCGCGACCGCACGGACGCTCTCCGTGGGGCTGATGCCGGTGGGTTCGCTCGCTGCCGGGATCGCCCTGGACACGATCGGAGGTGGGGCGACGCTCACGGTCATGGGCCTGGGGCTCGTGGTGGCCGGCGCCGGGTTCGCGCTCGTCCCGAACGTGCGGCGCGCCCGGCTGGCGGGCTGACCGCCGGAAGCCCGCGATCACGGGCACCGCCATGGCCTGGAGTCAGGCGGTTGCACGGTCCGACGGTCGGATTCCCTTGCTGGCCCAGCTGGCGGGCGGTCGGGTGCCCATACTGGCCCAACTGGCGGGCGGTCGGGTGCCCTTACTGGCCCAGCTTCCCCAGCACGGGCAGCACGTCCCGGCCAGGATCTCCATGACCCGCGGGTCCCAGGCGTCGCGCACCGAGAAGATCACGTGCTGGGCGCCGGCGTCGGAGAGCTCGCCGAACCGGTCCACCACCTGTTGCGGGCTCTCGCCCGCTCCGCCGTCGATGGCCAGCTTCACCGCCTGGAGCGTTGACCGCTCGATCTCGTCCGGGTCGCGGCCGACTGCGGCGCAGTGCTCGCGAAGCACCTCGTACTTGTGGTGGATCGTCTCCGGGCCGCCGAACACGTTGCAGGCGTCCGCATACTGCGCGACCAGGCGCAGCGTCTTCCTCTCCCCGCCGCCTCCGATCATGATCGGGGGTCGGGGCCGCGAGATGGACTGCGGCGAGTTCAGGAGCCGGCCCGCCCGGTAGTGGTCGCCCTCGAAGACCGCCTCGGAGCCGCGCTCGCCCGACCACATGCCGTGCGCGATGCGCAGGGTCTCCTCCAGCATCTCGAACCGCTCGCCCAGGGGTGGGAACGGGAACCCGAGGCCGCGCGACTCCTCCTCGTTCCAGGCCGCGCCGATGCCCAGCCAGGCCCGCCCGCCCGAGAGCACGTCCAGCGTGGTGGCCGCCTTGACCCACAGGCCGGGGAGCCGGTAGTGGACGCCGCCGACCATCAGCCCCAGCCGGGCGCGCGTCGAGTGCGCGGCCATGAACCCGAGCGCCGTCCAGCCCTCCAGCATCGGCTCTTCCGCGCGCCCGACCGCGCGGATCTGGAAGAAGTGGTCCATGACCCAGATGGAGTCGAACCCGGCGTCGTCGGCGGCGCGCACGGTGCGGGCGAGGGTGGGGCCGATGGCCTCGGGCCCCCCGGGCCAGGTGAACGAGGAGAGCTGCAGTCCGACCTTCATGCGCTGAGGGTAGCGCCCGTCGCCAGTCCGCTGCGGTGGCCATCGCCGCGCACCGGGCGCCCGCCGCCAGTTTGTGTCGTCTACCAACGGAGCTGGTGGTCGTCCGCGTTTTCGGCACCTGCGGACGCAGGGTGGCCCTTCGATTCGGCGGATCCGTGCGGAGATCGCGCGCGGGAGGCCCCTGATCCTGCGCCCCTCGGTGACGAACACCAGTCGCGCTGGTATGCGGCAGGACCTCCGGGCCGGGTCGCCGCGCTCCGGCCCGCGTCGCCGCGCACCTGGCCCTTGCCGCGCTCCGGGCCCGCGTCGCCGCGCTCCGCGAGTCGCCGCCCACTGGCGATTCGGCGCCCATCTGTGCGTCGGGCGCCCTGGCCGGGTGTGGCGACCGCGCCGGCGGGTTGCAGGTCAGCGGAAGAGGTCGTTGGCCTCCGGGATCATCACCTCGCGGCCCGAACCCTCGCCCGGGAAGGGATGAGCGCCGCGCACGAGCGCGACCGGCCGTCCGGCCGTCTTGCCCAGTGCCAGCTCCGCGGCGGAGGCGAGCTCGTCCGCGACGGCGCGGACGGTCGAATGCATCACTCGTCCATCTGCGTCCGGGGTTCCGCGCAGGTCCTCCAGCGGCAGGAGCCCGGACACGCCGAGAGCCACGTCCACGATGCCCCAGCGCCAGGGCCGGCCGAAGCTGTCCGAGATCACGACCGCGACGTCCCTGCCGAACCGGTCTGCGATTGCCGCCCGGATCCGCGCTGCCGAGGCGTCCGGGTCGCGGGGCAGCAGGGTGACCACGTCGCCCGTGGCCGGTCCGACGTTCGATGCGTCGACGCCGCCGTTGGCGCACACGAACCCGTGGTGCGTCTCCGTGATCAGGACCCCGCGCTCCATGCGGACGATGCGCCGGGCCTCCCGCAGGACGACCTCGACCTGGCGGGCGTCCCGGTCCCATGCCTCGGCCCAGGCGACGGCCTCCGGGCGCGGCGTGATCGTCCGCAGGTCCACGACGGCGCCTTCGGCCTTGGACACGATCTTCTGCGTCACGACCAGGACGTCGCCGACCTCGAGCGGAAGCACTCCGGTCGTTCCCTCAATCGCGTCGCCGATCATCGCCCCGAGATCGTCGCCGGGCTCGATCTCCGGGAGGCCGGCGAGGGCAATGACTTCCACTCGACCGATGTCACGAGGCACGGACACCCTCCCGGCGCAGGGCCTCGGCGAGCAGCAGGTCGTCCGGCGTGTCCAGGTCCAGCTCGAGGAGCCCCGCCACCTCCACGAACGCGATGTCCGCAGACGACGCCAGCCACGCGTGCCCCGCCCGGCTGTCGCCTCCGAACGCGGGATCGATGGCATCGGGAGGGTCCAGCAGCAGGGCGTTCGTGCCGCGGCCGTGGCGGTCCGGTGCCAGCACGACGCTGGGACGCCCGGCAGCATCGCCGGCGGCCAGGATCTGCGCGATGTCGCTCGGGGTCACGGTCGGCAGGTCGGCTGGCAGGACGAGGACCCGGTCCGCTCCGACCTCCGCCCGCGCCTCCTGGAGGGCCGTGTTGAGGCCACGCGACCGCTGCGTAAGGGTCCGGGCTCCGGCGGTCGAGGCCACCGCGAGGACCTCTGGATCGGGCGAGACGACCAGGACGTCAACGACGCCGGGCGTGGCGAGCGCCGCGACCACCGTGTCGATGAGCAGCCGCTCGACGAGATCGCGGCGCTCCTCGGCGTCCAGCACTGCGCCCAGGCGTGACTTGGCGCCCTCGAGCGACCGGACAGGGATGACGACGGTGGTCGAGACGGCTTCTCTCACATCACGATGCTATCGCGCGGCGGGCCATGGCCCGTCACCCGCGATGGTGCCGGACACGGGCCCGCTCCAGTGGCTCAGCCAAAGGTGATCGCCCCGAGCACGCCGGCGGCAGCAAGAACCTCCGCCGCGAGGCGGGTCCGCGACGCGTCGTCGGTCATGATCGTGTCGGTGACGAGCGTGCGCATGCCCAGCCCGGCCACGGACTCGGCCAACCCCGCGTCCACCGTGTCCAGCACGAAGACGTCGCACAGGTCCGCGTAGAGCCGCGCCACGCCCAGCGCGGACGACTCGAACCCCAGCGAGGCGAGCATCCGGTCCGCCGGCCCCTTCAGCGCCTTGCCCCCGATGATCGGGCTGACGGCCACCACGGGGACGCCCCGCGCCCGCGCCGCGAGCACCGCCTCGCGCATCCCCGGCACGCCCAGGATCGGCCCCACGGAGACCAGGGGGTTCGACGGGCAGATCACCACTGCCTCGGCCGCGGCGACCGAGGCCAGCACCTCCGGCGTGGGCGCCGCATCCTCGATCCCGGCGAACCGCAGCTCCAGCACCTCCGGCGCCTGCCGCTGGTGGACGAAGTACTCCTGGAACTCCAGCCAGCCCTCGGCCGTGCGGACCTCGGTGGCGACGGACGCATCGGTCATCGGCAGGATCCGCCCCGCGATCCCGAGCGACGCCTGCGCCGCGAGGCAGGCCTCCGTGACCCGCGCCCCGGCGCGGACTCTCGCGGTGCGGGCGATGTGCAGGGCCAGGTCCCGGTCGCCGAGGGAGAACCACGTCTCCTCGCCGAGCGCGCCCAGCTGCGCCATCACGGTGTGCGTGTCGCCCTCGATGCCCCAGCCCCACGCGACCTGCTCGATCCCGGCCAGGGTGTAGAGCACCGTGTCGTGGTCCGGCATGACCAGCAGGCCGTGCCGGACGCAGTCGTCGCCGGTGTTGACGACGACGGCCAGCCGGTCGCCGGCGCACGCCTGGAGCCCCTCGGCCAGCTTCGCCCCGCCCACCCCTCCGGCGAGCGCGACGACGCGCGAACCGGTCACCTCGTCACCCGTTCAGAAGCGCGAGGACCTCGCCGATCCGGTCGATCGTCTCGAGGTCGTAGGGCGCCGGCGACTCGACGAGGATGTGCCGGAAGCCAATATCCAGGATCGGCTGCAGGCCGTCAGCGATCTCGGCAGGCGTCCCCAGGAACATGTTCCACGTCTCGTCGTACTCCTCGCCCGTGAGTGCGAGCCGGGCCCGGTACGCCGCCATCGCGGCGTCGTGCGAGTCGCGGATGACGATGTCCACGGTGGTCGTGCGCTCGATCTCGGCCTGGTCCCGACCGACCGCGGCGCAATGCTCGCGGAGGATTGCGTCGCTCTCGGCCATCTTCGCCGGGCTGTCCATGGCGTTCCACTGGTCGCCGTAGCGGGCCAGCGTCCGGAGGGTCTTCTTTGGTCCCGATCCGCCGATCATGATCGGGAGCCGGGGCTGGATCGGCCGGGGCTGGACCAGCGCGTCCTTCATCGGATAGACCGGCCCATCGTGGGTGACCGTCTCGCCGTCGAGCAGACGGCGAAGGAGCATCACAGACTCGTCCATGCGGTCCAGGCGCTCGCCGAAGCCGGACCCGAAATCGATCCCGAAGGCCTCGTGCTCGCGCTCGAACCAGGCCCCGCCGACGCCGAGGACGGCCCGACCCCCGGAGAGGTGGTCGAGCGTGGTCGCCAGCTTGGCGGTGAGCCCCGGGTTGCGGAACGTGTTGGCGCCGACCATCAGGCCGAGCGACGCCTTCTCGGTCACCTGGGCCCAGCCGGCGAGGATCGACCAGCCCTCGAGGATCGGTCCCTCCGACGGGCCGACGATCGAGAGGAGGTGGTCCCACGTCCAGAGGCTGGAGGCACCGGCCTGCTCCGCGCGGACCGCGGCGTCCCGGGTCGCAGGCCATGAGGCCGTCTGGGGCCAGAGCAGGATCCCGATCTTGGTCTCGGTCATTGCCTCAGTCCTCCAGGTGGTCGTGGGCGCCCGTGATCCGGATGAGGTACGTGATCCGTGGCTGGGAACGGAACTCAGCGATCAGCGACTCGCTCGGGCCCTCGGGGTGGTAGCGCTGGGCAAGCTGAACGATGTGATCTCGCGCGGGCTCCACGTCGTCGACCACCTCGTCCACGACCCCCGTGAGGCCCAGCCAGCGGTAGCCGCTGTCGCTGTCGATGACCGAGATCGATACCCGCGGCTCGCGCAGGAGGTTGGCACACCAGCGCCTGGGGAGCCGTCCGTTGAGCAGGATCCGGCCGTCGGGCTGGACGCGATACCAGACGACTGTCTGGCGGGGGGCGCCGTCGTCGTCGGCCGTGGCGACGGATGCGAAACGGGGGGCCGCCAGGAAGGCGCGGGCGGCGGCGGACAGGGTGGCAGAAGGCTGGGGCATGGGGTCATGGTAGCCCCGAGGCGCGCCGCTACGGGTTGGGTGTCGCCTGCGGGCAACCGTCCCAGGACTGGGCGCAGTCGGCCGGCGCCTTGCCGGGGCCGGTTGCGGCCGGATCGGCAGGGCTGGTGGCGAAGCCGACCAGCGCGAGCGCGATCCCGGCGACGAGGAGCGTCACCCCCGCGAGGCCCAGGGTGCGCGACGGAGCAGCCGGGCTGCCCGCGGCGGGAGGTGCCGTCCCTTCGGCGCCCGCGGTTGCGATCGTTCCGTCCAGGTCCCGGTGGACGAGGCCCCGACGGACGGCGTAGGCGACGAGCAGGATGCTGCCCGCGGCGATCGCGAGCGCGGCGACGATCCCGAAGGCATTCCAGCCACCCAGGTCGAGGGTCATGACGCAGGACTCCCGTTCCGTGCCCGGCCGGCCGGCCGGTTCCGTGGGCGTCATCGTAAGGGTCGCGGCACACGTGCGAGAATGCCCGCGGCATTCGACGAAGGAGGTTTGGACCAGTGGCGGACTTGGCGGAGATCGGCGTCTTCGGAGGCTCGGGCTTCTACTCCCTGCTCGAGAACGTGCAGGAGGCGAAGATCGATACCCCGTACGGCCCGCCGTCGGACAGCTTCTTCCTGGCGACGGTCGCCGGCCGCAAGGTCGCGTTCCTGCCGCGCCACGGCCGCAGCCACTCGATCCCACCCCACAAGGTCAACTACCGCGCCAACGTATGGGCGATGCGCTCGTTGGGCGTGAAGGCCGTCATCAGCCCCTGCGCCGCGGGATCGCTCCAGCTCCACGTGGAGCCCGGGCACTTCGTGGTCAGCGACCAGTTCGTGGACCGGACGACCGGTCGCGCCGACACCTTCTTCGACGGGCCGATCTCGTCGCACGTCTCCTCCGCCGAGACCTACGACCCGGTACTGCGCGGGATCGCCCTCGAGGTCATCCGCGAGCATGGCATCACCGTCCACGACGGCGGGACGGTGGTCGTGATCCAGGGCCCGCGGTTCTCGACCAAGGCCGAGTCGAAGTGGTTCAGCGACGCGGGCTGGGAGGTCATCAACATGACCCAGTACCCCGAGGCGTACCTGTGCCGTGAGCTGGGCATGGCGGTGGTCAACATCGCGCTGATCACCGACTACGATGCGGGCGTGCTCGCTGGGACCCAGGCCGTCACCGCCCACGACGTGCTGGCCGTGTTCGAGCAGAACGCCGATCGGATCCGCAAGGTCGTCCTGGACATGGTCGGACGGTTCCCGGCCGATCTCGACGCGCTGGGTGCGAAGGAAGCGCTCCGGTTCACGCGGGGCGACGGTCACGCCGCGGGTCCGGCAGACATCCGCATCTTCGAGACGGGCCTGTAGGGGTCGGCTGCCGATGACGTCCCCGGCCACCCCGGCCGCCACCGAGCCCGCCCCGACCGAGCCCGGCGCCGATCGCGCATCATCCGATCCCGCCACGCCCGTGCTCACACATGGCTGCGTCCGATGCGGCGCCCGGATCCCGCTCGCCGAGTCCATGTGCGAGCGGTGCAACCCGCTGGGCCTGCGGGCACCCTCGGCATCGCAGGCGCACGGGACGGTGTTCGTCGGCATCGTGGTGGCGGTGCTGATCATGGCCGTCGTCGCCAGCCTCAGCATCAGCGGCATCGGCCCGTTCCGCTCCGAGGTCGTCAACGTGGTCGCGGACGCGGCCGGTCTCAAGGTGACGGTCAGCGTCACCAACGGCGGAACGGCCGCGGGCAGCACCACCTGCCGGATCGACGACCCGTCGCGCGGCGGCATCGGGCCCGAGGCGGCGTACGTCGAGAGCCCGCGCGTGGAGCCCGGGTCCACGGTCGTGTTCGACGTCCTGGTGGGCTCGCTGGGCACCGAGCCCAAGCCGCTCAACGCGGACTGCGAGTCGTGACCGCCGCGGTGGGGGACACGGGGAGCACGCCGGACCGTTTCGCCGCGGACGCCGCGTTCGCCCGGGAGATCGCAGAACGGGCCGGCCTGATCCTGCTCGACCGGTACGAGCGGGTGGGGCAGATCGACTACAAGTCCGCCAAGGACGTGGTCACCGAGGTGGACCACCTGTCCGAGGCGCTGATCATGGACGCGATCCGGGACCGCTTCCCCGGCGACGGGATCCTGGCCGAGGAGTCGGGCGAGCACAAGGGCGGCGTCGAGTCGGCAGTGCGGAGCCTCGCCCACGGGAGGACGTGGGTCATCGACCCGCTGGACGGCACGGTGAACTACGCGAACGGGCTCCCGCACTTCTGCGTATCGATCGGGCTGGTGATTGACGGGCGTCCGTCGGCTGGCGCGGTCCACGACCCGATGCGCGGGGAGACCTTCTGGGCGACCGCGGATGGCCCGGCGATGCTCAACGACACGGTCATCCGCGCCTCCGTGAAGGAGCGCCTGGACGACTACGTGATCGCGATGGCGCTGGGCGGGCGGTCCGTGACCACCCGCGCTCGCGCCGTGCGGCACGCCGTGCGCGTGGCGCGGAACATGGGCTCCGCCGCGCTGGCGATGGCCTACGTCGCTCACGGCCGCTTCGACGGGTACGTCCAGTCGGGTGGGATGTCGGCGTGGGATATCGCGGCGGCCGGCCTGATCGCGGAGCGGGCGGGAGCCGTGGTGACGGACGCGAACGGCGGCCCCTGGTTCGACGTCGCGCGCGCGACGAGGATGTTCGGGTGCGTGGCGGCGCCGGCACCACACCACGCCGAGCTGCTCCGCCTGTCGCGGGAGCCTGCGGCCTAGGTCCGGGACCCGCGTCGCCTTCGGCGCCGCCCGGCGCCCGTTCTGCTAGGCCTCGCGCCAGCGGGGCGGCCGCGCCCGCAGCCTCGGGAGCCCCCACTCGTCGCAGAATGCCTCCCACCGGGCGCGGTCGGCACCGTCCCAGCGGAGCTCGTCGACGTCGATGCTGCGGGATCGGCACGCCGTCCGCGGTCGTGCGCAGGCGCGCGAGGTCCCGGTAGAGCAGCGCCTCGTCCATCCGCTCGCGGAGCGTGGTCGCGAGACCGACCGGGTTCCGCAGGCCGCGAAGGTCCCACTCGCTCGCATGAGCCGGGATCCCCTCGAGGTGCCCGTAGCGCGCCAGCACGGCGGACGCGGACTTGTCCCCCCAACCCGGCAGGCCCGGGAACCCGTCCGACGCGTCGCCAACGAGGGCCAGGCGGTCCGGGACGCTGGCGGGCGGCACGCCCCACTTCGCGCGGACGCCGGCATCGTCGTAGATCACGTCCCGACGGCGGTCCCAGAGCACGACGCGCTCGCCGCGGACGCACTGCGCCATGTCCTTGTCCGCCGAGCAGATGAGGATGCGCTCGACGCGATCATCGGCGGCAAATCGCTCGGCCGCAGCGGCGATCGCGTCATCAGCCTCGTGCTCGACCATCGGCCAGAGGGCGAAGCCCAACGCCTCGATGGCCGCCTCCGCGATGGGAAACTGGGCGAGGATCGCCGGATCCATGCCCGCCTCGGACTTGTAGTCCGGGTAGAGGTCGTTGCGGAAGGAGCGGACCACGTGATCCGTGGCGCATCCGACATGCGTCGCGCCCTGGTTGCGAACCAGGAAGCACAGTTGCTCCACGAGGCCGCTGACCCCGGACAGGACGATGCCGTCGCGCCCCCGGACCGGTGGGCGCGGCGAGAAATGGGCGCGGAAGAGTTCGTAGGTGGCGTCGACGAGATGGAGCTGCATCGCCCTTCTCAGTCGGCGGAACCGGTCTCGACCAGCCGCTTCAGGCGATGGAGATCCGCCTGGAAGATCGAACGGAGGATGGGCGCCAGCACCAGCGTGCCGAGCTCCGGGAGCAGGGGCGGGACCAGCGTCTCGTCCCAGCGCACGATCGTGGTCGTGCGCGCCGCACCAGGCTCGAGGGTGATGGTGCCCTCGCCCGAGAACACGCCCTCGTGCCGGATGGCAAACCGCGTGGGGGGCTCGAACGCGGTCACCTCCACGGGGTCCGTCACCCCGATCCCGAAGATGCGCACGGTCGCCTCGCCCCTCGAGCCCACGCGGGCGGGCCCGGGCGTGCTCATCCGGACCTCCTTCATCTCGTGCATCCATTCCGGCTGGAGCGGGATGTCCGCGAGGACGTCCCAGGTCTCCTCGGGCGATGCGTCGACGATCGTCAGCATGTGGAGCGGCTCCGGCACCCCGGTTCCGCGGCGGCCGGCGAGCCACCGTTCCACTAGCCAGGCCTTGAGCGCGATGACGGCGGCGAGGAGCAGCAGACGGCGGATCATGGCCGTACCCTACCGCGCCGGGCCGGGTTCGTCGCGCGTGCGCAGCCGACCCTCCCGCACCGCACGAACCCCCCGCCCCGTGCGAAACCGCCCAATCGCAACCCTCCCGTACCCGCGTCCCGTGGTCATCGGGGCTACCCTTGGCGCCGCCCGGGCGACAGTTCCCCGCGTCCACGGAGCCACGATGTACATCGACGACTTCAAGCAGCATCTGCCCGACATCGACGAGGCCGAGACCCGCGAGTGGCTCGACTCGCTCGACCAGGTCCTCGACCAGGCCGGCGAGAACCGCGCCCGGTTCCTGATGTTCAAGCTCCTCAAGCGGGCCCGACAGCGCCAGATCGGCGTCCCCAGCCTGACCCAGACCCGGTACATCAACACGATCAGCCCCGAGCAGGAGCCGTACTTCCCCGGCGACGAGCAGCTGGAGCGCCGCATCCGCCGGCTGATCCGCTGGAACGCCGTGGCCATGGTCCTGCGCGCGAACGTCCGCTTCCCGGGCATCGGCGGCCACATGTCGACCTACGCGTCGGCGGCCACCCTGTACGAGGTGGGCTTCAACCACTTCTTCCTGGGCAAGGACCATCCCGGCGGCGGGGACCAGGTCTTCTTCCAGGGTCACGCCGCGCCCGGCATCTACGCCCGCGCCTTCCTCGAGGGACGCCTGTCCGAGACCGACCTCGACCACTACCGGCGCGAGACCGGCGGCCAGGGCCTCAGCTCCTACCCGCATCCGCGCCTGATGCCGGACTTCTGGGAGTTCCCCACGGTGTCGATGGGCCTCGGCCCCCTGGCGGCGGTCTACCAGGCGAGGTTCAACCGCTATCTGCACAACCGTGGCATCCGGGACACCTCGCAGCAGCGGGTCTGGGCCTACCTCGGTGACGGCGAGATGGACGAGCCGGAGTCCATGTCCGGGATCTCGCTCGCGGCCCGCGACGGGCTGGACAACCTGACCTTCGTCGTCAACTGCAACCTGCAGCGCCTGGACGGCCCCGTGCGCGGCAACGGCAAGATCATCCAGGAGCTCGAGGGCCACTTCCGGGGCGCCGGCTGGAACGTGGTCAAGGTCGTCTGGGGCCGCGAGTGGGACGATCTCCTCGCGCGCGACGTGGATGGCGCCCTGGTCGAGAAGATGAACACCACGGTGGACGGCGAGTTCCAGAAGTACTCGGTCTCCACCGGCGAGTACGTGCGCGAGAAGTTCTTCGGCCCGGATCCGCGCCTCCGCCGGCTGGTGGAGCATCTCTCGGACGACGACCTCCTGCACCTGCGACGCGGCGGGCACGACTACCGCAAGGTGTATGCGGCCTACAAGGCGGCGACCGAGTTCCGGGGCGCGCCGACGGTGATCCTCGCCAAGACCGTCAAGGGCTGGACCCTGGGCCGCGGCGTCGAGGCCCGCAACATCACCCACCAGGCCAAGAAGCTGCGCGAGGACGAGCTGCGCGTCTTCCGCGATCGCCTGGAGCTCCCGATCCCCGACGCCCAGATCACGGACGAGGCCCCGTACTATCACCCGGGTCCCGATTCGGACGAGGTGCGCTACATGCGGGAGCGCCGCGCAGCCCTCGGCGGGCCCGTGCCGCGCCGCGTCGTCCGCTCCAACCGGCTCCCGGCCCCGTCGCCCGAGGTGGACGGCGAGTTCGCCGCCGGCAGCTCCACAGCCGTGTCCACGACGATGGTGTTCGCGCGCCTCCTCCGCAACCTGATCCGGGAGCCGGAGATCGGGCGGCGCATCGTGCCCATCGTCCCGGACGAGGCGCGCACCTTCGGCCTCGACCCGCTGTTCAAGGAGGTCGGCATCTACGCCGCCCAGGGCCAGCGATACGATCCGGTGGACTCGGACCTGCTGCTGTCCTACCGCGAATCGATCGACGGCCAGGTCCTGGAGGAGGGGATCAACGAGGCAGGATCCATGGCCTCGTTCCAGGCGGCCGGGACGTCGTACGCGACCCACGGCGAGCCGATGATCCCCTTCTACATCTTCTACTCGATGTTCGGGTTCCAGCGGACCGGCGACCAGGTGTGGGCGTTCGGCGATCAGCGCGGCCGCGGCTTCATGATCGGGGCCACCGCCGGGCGAACGACGCTCGCCGGAGAGGGCCTCCAGCACGACGACGGCCATACCCACGTCCTGGCCTCCACCGTGCCGGTGGTCCGGGCATACGACCCGGCGTTCGCCTACGAGCTGGCGGCGGTCATCCGTGACGGCATCGAGCGGATGTACGGGGACGGCGAGGATGTCTTCTACTACGTCACCGTCTACAACGAGAACTACCCGCAGCCGGCCAGGCCGGATGGTATCGGCGACGGGATCGTCCGCGGCCTGTACCGGTTCGCGGCGGCGCCCGAGGTCCCGGACGCAAGGGGGCGCGTCCGCCTCGTGGGATCGGGCTCGATCATGCAGCAGGTGATCGCCGCCCGAGATCTCCTCGCCGAGCAGTTCGGGATCGCGGCCGAGATCTACTCCGCCACGTCCTTCCAGCAGCTCCGCCACGACGCGCTCCAGGTGGAGCGCTGGAACCGGCTCAACCCGGACAAGGCGCCCCGGGTGCCGTACGTCGCCCAGGTGCTGGGACCCGATGGCGGTCCGGTGATCGTGGCCACGGACTGGGTCAAGACGCTGCCGGACATGGTTGCCCCGTGGGTGCCCGCGCCGTACCTGGTGCTGGGGACCGACGGGTTCGGCCGGAGCGACACCCGCGAGGCGTTGCGGGCCCACTTCGAGATCGACCCGCCGAGCATCGCGGGGGCCGCGCTGTCCGGCCTCGCCCGGTCCGGTGCGTACGATCCCGCGGCGGCCGCGGCGGCGATCCGCGAGCTGGGTATCGACCCGGACGGTGGAGACCCGCTGGTCGCGTAGCTGGGCGCTGAGCGGCCACCGGTGCCGATCCACGGGGGATCGGGCCGCCACGGGCGCCTCGGCCTACAGGGAACCCTGTATTTGGATATCAAGCGCGCTTGACGCTTGTTGACGAGCGAATTACGATCCCAGTCATTCACGCTCCGACCAGCCGGGCGTCCCCGCGCCCCGCACCGGCGTTCCACAGGAGCCAGACGTGGACTTGGGATCCTTCACCAGCGGCCTGCTCACCGGCCTTCGCGAGGGCGTCGAGGCGGCGCTGATTGTCAGCATCATCCTCGCCTACCTCGCCCGGACCGGGAACCGCCGGTACTTCGGGTGGATCTGGCTGGGGACCGGCGCAGCCGTGCTGCTCAGCCTGCTCGCGGGTCTCGCGCTGTACCTGACGGTCGGCGGGCTGGAGGAGCCGTACGAACAGATCTTCGAGGGCCTGACGATGCTGCTCGCGGCGTCGGTCGTGACCTGGATGCTGTTCTGGATGCGTCGCCAGGCGGCTTTGGTCAAGGGCGAGCTGCAGGCCGCGCTGGACCGGGCGCTGTCCGAGGGGACCGTGCTGGGTCTGGTGATCCTCGCCTTCACCGCGGTCATCCGCGAGGGCCTCGAGACGGCGCTGTTCCTGGTGGGCCTCGCCACCTCGGCCGAGGGCGCCGCGACAGGCGTCATGGCCGGTGCGGTCGTCGGCCTCGTGAGCGCCGCGCTGCTCGGCGCCGGCCTCTACCGCGGGGCGCGCCGCGTCAACCTGCGGACGTTCTTCCGCTGGACCGGGATCGGGCTGATCTTCATTGCCGCGGGCCTCCTCTCGGGTGCGGTCCACGAGTTCATCGAGATCGGCTGGATCACGGTCGGGACCGGGCCCGCGTTCGACGTCTCGTCGGTTCTGCCCCACAAGGCCATCGAGGGTGCGCCGGACGGCCTGCCGCTGGTCGCGGGGCAGTTCCTCCGCGCCCTGCTCGGGTACTCCTCGAGACCGGAGGTCGCGACGGTCGTCGTGTGGGTTGTGTATGTCGTCGTGACGCTCGCGCTCTTCCTGCGGCCTGTCTCACCGCCCGCGGCGCGAGCTGCGGCGGCCACGGACGCGAGCGCTGTCGCCTGAGGGCGTCCCGGTCTGGGCGCGGTGCCGCCCTGGCCGGACGGGCCGGTCGAGCGTCAGCCGGCGGGAACCAGCCGCAGAACCTCGCCGCCCCCGAGATCCGTGAGGACCACCTCACCGGCCTCA
This sequence comes from uncultured Chloroflexia bacterium, assembly GCA_963766735.1. Lineage (GTDB taxonomy): Bacteria > Chloroflexota > Limnocylindria > Limnocylindrales > CSP1-4 > CAIXZV01. The sequence goes on along the minus strand of CAVYBU010000018.1, from coordinate 19,473 downwards.
TCCACCCCGATCGAGCTGATCGAGCGGCCGGTCTCGAGCAGGGTGACCGGGGCCTGCTGGGCGTCGAGGCCCGCATCGATCGCCCACAGCGTCCCGCTGCAGTAGTCCGAGAACAGGTATGCGCCGCGGAGCGCGGGGATGGCGCTGCCCCGGTACACGACCCCGCCGGTGACGCTGCAGCCGGCGCCGTGACCGTACTCCGCCACGGGCTGGGTCACGCCGGCCGGATCACAGCCCTGCGCGGGCTCGTAGCAGTGGCGGCCCTCCCAGCGGCGCCAGCCGAAATCGAGCCCGCGCGCGTCGGTCCCGGCGGCGTCGACCTCCTCCCACGTGTTCTGGCCGACGTCGCCGATCCAGAGCGTCCCGGTGGCCGGATCCACGCTCGCCCGGAACGGATTGCGGAGGCCGTAGTGGAGGATTTCCGGGCGGGCATCCGAGCGGCCGAGGAACGGGTTGTCGGCCGGGATCCCGTACTCGAGGCCGCCCGTCGCCCCACCCAGCACGTCCAGGCGGAGGATCTTGCCCAGGAGGGTGTCGAGGCGGGAGGCACGGTTCTCCGGGTCCCCGCCACTGCCCCCGTCACCCAGCCCGATGAGCAGCATGCCGGCCGCGTCGAACCCGATCCAGCCTCCGTTGTGGTTGGCGTACGGCTGTGGCTCGACGAGCAGGATCCGCTCGGTGGCCGTGTCCGCGGTATCCGCCCCGGGGGTCGCCTGCAGCTCGGCGATCGTCGTGTCGCCGGAAGGGTTCGAATAGTGGACGTAGAAGCGCGTCTCGCTGGTGCCGAAGCCGGGTGCGAACGCGACGCCCAGGAAGCCGCGCTCGCCCTCGGCGAGGACCTGGCCGGACAGGTCGACGAACGGCGTCGCGAGCAGGGCGCCGTCGAGGACGACGCGGATGCGGCCACCCTGCTCGGCGACGAACAGGCGGCCCGAGCCGTCGCCGGCGGCCGTGGCCCAGAGCGGGGCGCTCAGCCCCGACGCCACCGTATCCAGCGCCACCCGGACACCGGCCAGGTCCGGGCGATCGGGCGCGGCGGAGGACGAGGGCGCGGGCGCGGACTCGGGCGGGGTTGTGGGTTCCCCCGGCGATGCCGTGGACGATGCGGCGGGAGTGGTCGCTGCCGGCGATGCCGGGGCGGTAGCCGGAGCGGTCGGGTCAGGTCCCGCGCAGGCGCCCACGAGGGCCGCCAGCGCGATGGTGGCGAGGATCCGGCGGGATCGGAGGAGGCTCATGATCGTCATCGGTTCCGACAGGGTAGCGCGCGTCCCGCCACTTCGAGCGTGGAGCCGCCATCCTCAGCCAGAGGCGCGCACGCGGTCGACCCGGGCGGCGAACCCCTCCGCGTGGACGGCGCTCGTGCCGTCATCGTCGTGGCGGAACAGGACGTAGGCGTCCAGGCCATCGTCGAGGAACGGGACCAGGCGTCGCGCCCAGGCATCGAGCTCCGCATCGTCGTAGGCCGTCCGCCGCAGCCGCAGGTACAGGAACGGTCCGGTCCGCCGGATGTCCGGCACCTCTCGCTGCTCGTCGAGATCGGTGGCGCACAGGACGGCCCCGGCGGCCCGGAGCGCGGCGAACGTCTCGTCCGCCTGCCACGAGGCGTGCTGTGCCTCGAGCACCAGCGGGATCGAGCGCGGCCAGGCTGCGAGCATGGCTCCCAGGCGGTCGTCGTTCCGGGCCACCTCGCCCGCGATCCGGAACAGCACCGCGCCCAGGCGCTCCCCGAACTCCGGTAGCGACTCGGTGAGCCAGGGAACGGACTCGCGGGGGTCGCCGTGCAGCGCCCGCACGCTCGCGCCGCGCTGCGCCTTGACGACGAACCGGAAGGACGCCGGCACCGCGTCGCACCAGGCGCGGATCCGCTCGGCGCTCGGTCGCGCGTAGAAGGTGTTGTTCAGCTCGCAGGCGGGCAGGCGCGACGCGTAGTGGGGGAGCCGCTCCCGATCTCGCGTCCCGGACGGGTAGAACCGCGGCGCCCAGCCCGCGTAGGAGAACCCGCTGGTGCCCGCCAGTACCCGCCCGCGCGGGCGGTGGGCGTCGATCGTCAGGCCTCGCCCGGCACGGAGCAGACGGACGCGCTCGCCCCGGCGTCCTCGACCGCGGTCACCACCGCTCCCATGCCGCGCTCGATTGCCGCTCGATCCTCGGCGCTGACGACCTCGAGGAAGTAACGGGCGACGCCGTCGAGATGGGTCGCCGAGGCGGTTCGGAGACGGTCCATGCCGTCGCTGGTCAGCACAGCCTCCGCGCCACGCGCGTCCGTCGGGCAGGCCGACCGCTCGACCGCGCCGTTGGCCACGAGGCGGTCCACGAGGCGCGTGATGCCGCTCCGCGAGAGCAGGGTCCGCTCTGCGAGGACGCTCATTCGCAGGCGGCGGCCGGGGGCATTGGCGAGCTGAAGCAGCGCGTCGTACTCCGCCAGCGAGACGCCGTGGGCGGACTCCAGCTCCTCGTCCAGCCGCCGGAACAGGCGCGCGTGCGCCTGGATGAGGGCTCTCCAGGCACCAAGCCGCGGGTCGGCGGGGGAGATCGGGGCGCGCGCAGCCGTCGCGTCGCGGCGGCCCGCCGACGCTTCAGGGGCGAGCTCGGTTGTCATGGCGCCTATCCTACTCCGACGGCGGACTAGTTGACAAGGCAACGATCGCTGATATAGTTGCAGAGTCAACTACAAACGGCGGAGGCCCGGTCGAATGCCCGGCGGACGCCGCGACTTCCCGGAGGCACGCACCACCAATGGCCACCACGACCTGGAACCTCGACCCGACCCACACTGACGTCATCTTTGCCGCGAAGCACATGATGGTGACCACGGTTCGCGGCAAGTTCGGCACGGTGTCAGGCAGCGTCAAGCTGGACCCCGAGAACCCGACCGCCTCGACCGGCTCCTTCACGATCGCCGCCGCCTCGCTCAACACGGGCGTCGATCAGCGCGACGGCCACCTCCGCTCGGCGGATTTCTTCGACGTCGAGAACCACCCGGAGATCACCTTCGTCGCCACCGCGGTCGTGCCCAAGGGCGGCGACGACTACGCCGTCACCGGTGACCTGACGATAAGAGGAACCACCCGGCCGGTCACGCTCGACACCGAGTTCCTCGGCCTGTTCACCGCCATGGATGGCGCCCGTCGCGCCGGCTTCCATGCGACCGCGAAGCTTGACCGTGAGGACTGGGGCCTGACCTGGAATGTCGGCCTCGAGGCGGGCGGCTGGCTGGTGAGCAGGGAGATCAAGCTCGAGATCGACCTCGCCGTCCAGGAGGTCGCTGTCGCCGGCACCGGGACCGAGATGGCCCGAGCCGCAGCCTGACCGCCCCGCCGCGCTCGACGCGGTCCATCGCACGCGGCACGCTTCGGCAGGGATGTCCTCTGCCGGAGCGTGCAGCTGTCCCGGGTCCGTTCCGTTCGCCGCCCGAGTCGCCCCTCCGCCGTCGCGCACGCGCTAGCATCGTCATCCCGTACGCACCGTGAGGATCCCGATGCCCGAGTTCGACGTCGAGGCGCTGCGCGCCCGCTTCCCGGCCCTGTCCATCGAGCAGGACGGCCGTCCCGTCGCGCTGTTCGACGGCCCGGGAGGCACGCAGGTGCCGGACACGGTGATCGAGGCCGTCTCGCGCTACTACCGTGAGTCGAACGCAAACCACGAAGGGACGTTCCTGACCTCGCGTCGCAGCGACGAGGTGGTGGACGATGCCCACCAGGCGCTCGCGGACTTCCTCAATGCCGCCGACCCGTCCGAGATCAAGTTCGGCGCGAACATGACGACGCTGACCATGCACATGGCACGGTCGATCACCGCAACCATGGCGCCGGGCGACGAGATCGTCGTGAGCGGCCTGGACCACGAGGCGAACGTGGGACCGTGGAATGGCGCCGCCGCGGATCGAGGCATCACGGTCCGGACGGTGGACATCCGGCCGGACGACGTGACGCTCGACATCGAGCACTTCGACACCCTCCTCCACGGGCGCCCGAAGCTGGTCGCGTTCGGCTGGGCCTCCAACGCGGTGGGCACGATCAACCCGGTCGGGGAGCTGGTCCGCCGCGCCCACGAGGCCGGCGCCCTGACCTACGTGGATGCCGTCCATGCGGCGCCCCACCTGCCGATCGACGTCCAGGCGATCGGGACGGACTTCCTCGCCTGCTCGTCGTACAAGTTCTTCGGCCCGCACGCTGGCGTGCTCTACGGGCGGCGTGACGTGCTGGACTCGCTCCCGACCTACAAGCTGCGGCCGGCGGTGGACCGGTTCGAGACGGGCACGGGCAACTTCGAGGGGATCGCCGGTGCGCGCGCGGCGGTCGAGTACATCGCCGAGATCGGGCGCCTGTTCGGGGTTCCGTTCGGAGCGGGGTTCCCGGGCATGACCGGCCGAAGCCTGGAGGCGCACGCGGGAATGGCCGCGATCCGCGCCTACGAGATGCCGTTGTTCGGGCGCCTGCTGGACGGCCTCGAGGCGATCCCCGGGGTGAAGGTCTGGGGCATCACGGACCGCTCACGACTTGCCGATCGCACGCCGACCGCCGCCGTGACGATCGCGGGCGTCACGCCCGAGACGGCATCCACGATCCTGGGGGATCGCGGCATCGCCACCTGGTGGGGCGACTTCTACGCGATGGGCCTCATCGAGCGCCTGGGTCTGGCGCCCGAGGGCGTGCTCCGGATCGGCCTGACCCACTACAACACCGCCGCCGAGGTGGACCGGCTGCTCGCCGAGCTGCGGGAGATCGCGGGGGCCTGACCCCTCGGGCCCGACGCCCCACGTGTTGGTCGCGAGACGCCTCATCGGGCTGCCCCGGGCCGGTATCCTCGCGGGGTGACACAGACGATCGAACGCGCCTGGGGCGCCCAGAGCATGACGGCGCCGCTTCGGGAGGTCCTGGTGAAGGCACCCGGCGCGGCCTTCTCGCGGGCCTTCGAGGACCCGGCCGTTGGCTTCCTCCGGCCCGTGAACCTCGACGCCGCCCGCCGCGAGCACGACGGCCTGGTGGAGACCCTGGCGCGGCTCGGCTCCACGGTCCACGTGCTGGACGCGGAGACCGATGACCCCGATCTCGTCTACGTCTTCGACCCCATGCTCATCGCGGACGGTGGCGCCATCCCTCTCCGCCCCGGCAAGCCCAACCGTGAGGGTGAGCCCGCGGTCCTCGAGGCATGGACTCGGGCGCGCGGAATCCCCACGCTCGGGCGCATCGAGGCACCCGGCACGCTCGAGGGCGGCGACACGTTCTGGCTCCGGCCGGACCTGCTGTGCATCGGTCGCAGCCTGCGGACGAACGAATCCGGCGCGAGGCAGCTGGCAGCCATCGCCGGTGGCGAGGCGCGCATCTTCGACGTCCCGTACTGGAAGGGTCCCGCGGATCTCGTGCACCTGCTGTCGGTGATCTCGCCGGTGGCGGACGACGTGGCCGTGGTGTTCCTGCCGCTGCTTCCGGCTGGCCTGTACGAGCTTCTCGCGGACCTCGGGATCCGCCTGGTGGAGGTCCCGGAGGAGGAGTACTCGACGCTCGGCTGCAACGTGCTGGCGGTTCGACCGGGGGTGGTGGTCACGGCGGAGGGGAACGACGTCACGCGCCGCCGGCTCGAGGCTGCCGGCTGCGAGGTCCACGCGATCCCGCTCCATGAGGTGGGCGAGAACGGTTCGGGCGGGGTCACCTGTCTGACCCGCCCGGTGCTGCGGGCATGACCCCGCGACCCCGCCTCTCGGCTGCCGCGAAGGCCGCGGCCGACGCCGTCAACGCGCACCTGGTCGCCGCCGACCTCACCGAGCTTGTCCGGATGCGATCTGTGACCGGTGACGAGGCTGCGATCCAGGCCAGCCTCGCAGACTGGCTCGAGGCGCTCGGGATGACGGTCGAGATCTTCCATCCCGACCCGGCGGCGATCCGCCAGGACCCGCATTGGCCGGGCGAGGAGGTCGCGCGGACCGAGCTCCCGATCGTGATCGGGCGGGCGGGCCGGCCCGGGGCCTTCCGCCTCGTGCTGTCGGGCCACGTCGACGTCGTCCCGATCGGCGATCCCGCGACCTGGATCGGTGATGCGTTCGGCGGTGAGATCCGGGAGGGCCGCCTGTACGGGCGCGGCTCCTGCGACATGAAGGGCGGGATCGCGGCCATCTTCGGCGCGGTTCGGGCGCTCCAGGTCACAGGGGCGCTGGACTCGCTCAAGGGCGAGCTGATCGTGGCCCTCGTGCCCAGCGAGGAGGACGGCGGCCAGGGGACCCTCGCCGCGATCCGGGCCGGCGTCACCGGGGACCTGTGCGTCATTCCGGAGCCGTCCTCGCTGGACGTCGTCGTCGCCCATGCGGGCGCGATCACGTTCCGGCTCACGGTCCCGGGCAGGGCCGCGCACGCCAGCCGGCGTACGGAGGGTGTGTCCGCGCTCGACAACCTGCAGACGCTCGTGCGGGCGCTCGCGGCCGACGAGACGCGCCGGAACCACGATGAGACCGAGCCGTTGATGACGGCGCTGGGCCTGCCCTACCCGACGATCGTCGGCAAGGTGGCGGGCGGGGAGTGGGCGTCCTCGGTGATGGATCGCGTGGTGGCGGAGGGGCGGTACGGCGTGCGTCTGGGTCAGACGCCGGAGGCGGCGGCCGACGAGCTCCGCGCGTGCATCCGGGCGGCCTGTGCCGATGACTCGTTCCTCGCCGCCAACCCGGCCACCGTCGAGATCACCGGGGGCCGGTTCGGCTCGGCTCGTGTCGCCGCCGATCATCCCCTGCCGGCCGGGTTGATCGCCACGATCAAGGCCGTCACGGGGCGTCGCCCACAGGCGCTCGGCGTGCCGTACGGCGCGGACATGCGGCTGTTCGTCAACGAGGGCGACACGCCGTGCGTGATCTTCGGGCCGGGCGACGTGCGGCTGGCCCACGGCGCCAACGAGTCCGTGCCGCTGGCCGAGGTGGAGGCCTGCGCCCGGGTGCTGGCCGCCTGGGTCGCGGAGGAGCTGGGGGCGGGTCACGCCTGAGCGCTCGCGAGGCGGCGCTGCCCCGGGAGGCGAGGTCCTGGCCACCGCCCGCCTGCGCCTCGTTCCGTTGCGGATCAAGGACGCCGCCGAGATGGTCCACGTGCTTGGCGATCCGGGGCTGTACACCTTCACGGGGGGTTGTCCGCCGTCGGTCAATGACCTTCGAGACCGGTACCGGCGCCAGGCTATCGGATGGTCGCCGGACGGCCGGGAAGCGTGGCGCAACTGGATCGTTCGCACGCACGATCCGGACGAGGCGGTGGGGTTCGTCCAGTCCACGATCACGGGTGGCGGCGACGATGCGGACATCGCCTGGGTCATCGGCCTGCCGTGGCAGGGTCGCGGGTTCGCGACGGAGGCTGCGCGGGCAATCGTCGCGTGGCTGGGGACGCACGGCCTGACCACGATCACCGCCCACGTCCACCCCGACCACGTCGCCTCGGCGCGGGTCGCCGAGCGGGCCGGCCTGGTGGCGACCGATGAGGTCGAGGACGGCGAGCGCATCTGGCGCCTCGACCCAAGCGCGCGAAGGGCCGGCGAGCCAGCGCGAAGGGCCGGCGAGACCGGTTCCTAGCCGATCCGCAGGCCCATCGTCGTCACGAGCACCATCGCCTGCTCGACGTCGATGAGGGCATCCCTGACGTCGTTCTGCAGCACGTCGAGCGACGACAGGTCGCTGCCCCGCAGGTCCGTGCCCTCGGAACGACGCCCCGCGCATCAGGGTCCCCGACAGGTCCGTATCCCTGACGGACGCCCCGTCGAACTGAACTCCGCTGAGGTCCGCCTCGCGCAGCCGGACGCCCCGGAACGTGGCCCTGCGCAGGTCCGCCCCCGGCAGGCCGACCAGCGACCAGTCGCCGCCCTCGACCCTCATCAGGTCGAACGTGCACCGGTCGAACACGCTGCCGACGAGCTTGCACCGGGTGAGGCTGACGTCGAAGAAGCTGCAGCCCACGAACGTGCAGTTCGTGAAGGCGGCATCCTCGTGGGTCGAGGCGTTGAACCGGATGCCGCGGAAGGTGCAGTCGTTGAACGACGCGCCCTTGACCTCGATCTCCGCGAAGTCCACCTCTGCAAACAGGACGGCGTCATGGTGCGACCCTGAGACCGTGTCCGGGTCCCACGTCAGTGGGTCGACCTCCGAGGTCGTCAGCGGGGTCGGGATCCCACGCCTGCGATCTGCCATGTCGGGCTGTCTCTCTGCCTGCCGCCTAGAGGGGCGGGACCTCCGGGATGACCTCTGCTGCCGCGGCTGCAGCGCGGGCGGTGGACCGCCCGTGTGAGCGCAGCACGACGACCGGGATGATCACCGCACCGGCGCCCAGGATCCCCGAGGGCGGTGTAGCCCACGGCGGCCATGATCAACCCGGAACCCAGGGCCGCGGCGGCGGCCGACGACCAGATCAGCGCGTCAGCGGCACCCTGGACCTTCGTCCGCTCGTGGATCTCGAGGTTCTCCGAGAGCATCGCGCTGCCGGCCACGAAGCCGAAGCTCCAGCCGAGGCCCAGCAGGAACAGCGCCAGGAACAGCACGAACCCGCCGTCGGGCGGGGCGACCGCGGCCATCACGGAGGAGATCGCCAGCACGGCAGTGCCGAGGAAGATCGTCGGCACTCGCCCGAACCGGTCCGACAGCCAGCCCGATAGCGGCGAGAACGCGAACATCCCGAGCGTGTGCCCGGACAGGACGATGCCCACGGCACCCAGGTCGTGGCCGTGCTCGGTCATATGGAGGGGTGTCATGGTCATGATCAGGACCATCACGAACTGGCTGACGACAAGCGCGACGATCGCCGCCGCGACGGCCGGCCGGCGGATGATCTCCCGGACGGGGCGGATGACCGCGGGCTCAGCCTCCGGGTGGGCGCGGGTGGACTCGTCGGCGAGGTCGTACGGGTCCGGGCGGAGCATGACGAATGAGAGCAGGGCAGCCAGGCCGACGAACACCACCGGCACGAGGTAGGGACCGGCGAGCGGCGGCAGCCCGGCATCCGCGGCCATGCCCGAGGCGATCGGGACGAGCCACGGCCCGACGACCGAGCCGATCGTCGCCGCCCACACCACGATGCCGATGGCGGAGGCACGTCTCTCGGGCGGGGCCATGTCCGCGGCCGTGTACCGCGAGAGCTGGTTGCTGGTGTTGCCGAAGCCGATCAGCACCGTGCCGATCAGGAGGAGCGGGAACGAGCGCGTCATGACGGCGGCGGTGGCAATCAGGGCGCCGAGGACGCCCACTGAGTAGCCGGTGACGAGGCCGAACCGACGGCCCTTCCGGGCCATGAGCGCGGACAGCAGCACCGCGCCGAGGGCGGCCCCGAGAACGACGGTGGCTCCCGGCAGGCCCGCCCACGTTTGGGTTCCCAGCAGGTCCTTGGCGACGATCGTCGCGACCGTCACCGCGGCGATATGCCCGGTGCTCCCCAGCGCGACCCCGGCGATGAGGGTGTTGCGGGATCGGCGACGGGCGGCCTCGAGGGCGGCGGGCGAGAGGGGTGCGGCGGTCATGCGCCAGCCACGATATGTCACGCCGCCTGTCCGCGGACGCCCATCCTGACCGCGGCTCAGGCCCTCCCCGCTGCCTCCGCCGCCTCGACCGCCAGGCACAGGCCGTTCGCCAGCTGCATCTGGCGGGGCGTCCGGCAGCCGACCCGCAGCAGGGCGGGCGAGCAGACCACCGCCGTGACGCAACGGGCCCGCGATGTGGCCACGTTGAGGCGGTTGAGCGAGTACAGGAACTCGATGCCCCGCGGCGCGTCCTCGGGCGAGGAGGTGCCCATCGCGTAGATGCTGACCGGGCGCTCCTGGCCCTGGAACTTGTCCACGGTCCCGACGAACGGGTCCCGCATGCCGGCGGCGGCGAACGCCTTCTCGATGGCAGCGACGTGCGCGTTGTATGGGGCGACGATGACGATGTCATGGAGCGTCATCGGTCGCTCGTCCCCGTGGCGGTCCGTCCACGTCGCGCCCCCGTCCAGCAGCTCCCGGACCAGGTCCACCACGACCGCCGCCTCCTCGACCGATTCCGTGGCGTTGCCCTCATGCTCGACGGGGACGTGCCGCATTCCCGTCCCGCCGAGCGGGGCCCCGGCGTCGCCCCGTGCGGACGGGTCGACGCGCTGCCGCTCCAGCCCCGGGACCGGCCGGAGCCGGTCCTCGTAGAACGCGGCCGAGGTGAAGTCGCAGATGTCCGGGTGGAGCCGCCACGTCTCGCCCAGGAACAGGCCCTCGGACGGCTCGATCGTGGCCCGGTCGCCCAGGATGTGGCCGAGCGCGCTCCGCTCGGCCCCCGGCGGATGGCTGCCCTGGGTGGGCTGGTCCAGCTGCTGCGGGTCGCCGAGCAGGACGATCGCACGGGCGGCCGGCGCACACGCGAGCACGTTGGCCAGGCTCAGCTGGCCGGCCTCGTCCACGAACAGCACGTCCAGGACGGGCTCAGGGAGGGCCATCTCGGACCGGCACCAGGTCCAGGCGACCGCGCCTACGACCTCGCAGCTGCCCGAGTGGAGGGCCTGGGCGACGGCGGCGTTGTCCGGGAGCGGCGCCGCGCCCGCGAACGTCGGCTGCTGGTTCGTCTTCGGCTTCTGGCCGATGCGCGGGAGGCGCGAGATCTCGCCGCTCTTCAGCTGCGCGCGGGCGACATCGTCCACCATGCGAAGCAGGTTGCCGATGACCTTGTGGCTGTTGGCGACCACCCCGACCCGCTGTCCGGCCATCGCCAGGCGCACGATCATGTGCGCGCCGGTGTACGTCTTGCCCGAGCCTGGCGGGCCCTGGATCGGGAGGACCCGGCCCGCAAGGTCCGGCGCGAGGCGGACTGCGGCGGCGAGCGGCGCCTCGCCGGGTCTGACCAGGGCGTCATCCGGGACGTCGCCCGGGGGCGTTCGCAGCAGCAGCGCCCGAGCGGCACCCAGGTCCGGGACCCCGGGCGGCGCAGAGCCGCCGGACAGGCCGCTCTCCGCCACCAGCTCGCCCGTGCGCAGCAGGCTCTCCGCCAGCTCTGTCGTGGGGATCACGCCGTTGGGCACCAGCGCGGTCGGCAGCGGCGTCCCGGCAAGCTTCGGACCGCGCTTGATCTCGATCCGGCGGTTCACCTCGTCCACGGAAACCACGGCACCCGCGCCCTCGCGCGTGACCGGATCCGCGACGTCGCTGTCCACGTCCACGCGGTGGTCCTGCGGCGGGAACGAGAACGTGTAGACGAGAGACTTCTTCTCGACGCGCGGCTCGCCGATGGGGACGAGTCCGGCGAGGGGTTCGCGCTCCTCGAGCAGCTCCTCGTCGGTCATGCGCAGCAGCTCGAAGAAGCGCCACCAGGCCGACTTGTCCTCGCGGCGGTGCCAGGCCAGCAGCTGGGCGAGGAGCCAGCGGCCCGCGGCGTCCGGGTCCTTCGCCCGATCCGAGGGATCCGCGGGGGCGCCTTCGGTCAGGCGCTCCATCAGCTCGGCCACGCGCTGCTCGCGCTCCGTGAGCTCCTGCGAGGCCGCTCCGTCATCCACGGTCGGGCGGGGAAGCGTCCGGCCCTCGCGCTCCTCCAGGTCCCGGCGTCGTTCCTCCAGCCAGTCCCGGAGGCGCCAGTTGCTCACCACGTCGTCCCGGTTGTAGGCGGCGATCCCGTCCAGGATCTTCGCCGCGTCCTCGACCGGCGTGTCCGCGCCAAGCTCCAGCCACTCCTCGAACGCGACGATGCTGCTGCCGGCGTCCTTCAGGTCCTGCTCCCGGGTGAGCGCATAGAGCGGCTCGATCCTCTTGATGGAGTAGCTCTCCACGCCCGCGCGCAGGCCCTGGCGCACGACGCGGTACAGGTCCACCAGCACCTCGCCGCGGAGCAGGCGGTCCACCTCTTCCTCGCGGGTGCCGTGGCGCTGGGCCAGGCGCCCGAGCGCGGTTCGCTCGTACGCGGCGTAGTGGTAGACGTGCATGTCCGGGTCACGCGCCCAGCGGTCCATGATCAGGTCCACGGTCGCCTCGAACGCGGCCTTCTCTGACGCCCAGGTGACCCGGCCATCGCCGTCCAGGCTCCAGATCGCGTGGAACCTGGGAGTGGGCGCGCCGGACGGATCCGCCCAGCGCGCGTCGTCCTCGGGCAGGCGCGGCTCCAGGAGCCCGAACAGGTAGTCCACCCCGTCGTCCAGCGCGAACGGGTCCCCCTCGAGGTCCAGGAACAGGTCCCCCTCGCTGGGCTCGGGCAGGCCCAGGAACCCGCGGAGCGGGATCGGCTCACCGTCCTCGCCGCGGTCAAGCGGCAGCAGCTCCCACAGGATCCGGCCGGCATCCTCCGATTGCGCCTGGATCCGTGCCTGCTCGCGGACGCGCGTCAGGGCCTCCTTGCCCACGTTCTCGAGGGCGGGCGCCATCGGCAGCTCCAGGCCGGCGAGGCCACGACGGGTCCCGACGCCCCGGGCCTTGAGCGCGCTGCGCTGGCGGGACGCGGCGCCCGCGACCAGGCTCAGGTCGTCGTCCGCCCGGCGCCGAGCGCGGCACTGTGGGCTCCAGCGGCAGACCGCGCAGTGCTCCACGGGCTCCGGGTAGCTATCGGCCGGCGGGTAGACCACCTCGGCGCCGCCGTCGCCGCGGATGCCCACCTCCTGCTCGAACTCCCGTTTCACCCGGCGGTAGTAGGCCATGAAGTCGTCCACGCGGCGGCGGTCCGTGGGGCGGGCGCTGCCGCCCAGCACCACGTACAGGAACTCCGGCTGCCGGCCCTGGATCACCGTCAGCTGCTCCACGTACGAGCAGATCTGGAGGATGGCCGAGGCCTTGACGTGCCGCGCGAGCTTGGTGTCCGCCACCTCGTAGTGCCACGGCCCGAAGGCGCTGTCGACCTCGCCCGGCTCATGGTCCCGGCGGAGCAGGAAGTCCGCGTGGCCGCGCCAGGTCCCGTCGAAGAAGGTGGCCTGGTAGATGACGTCCGCGCCGCCCTGCATCGCCTGGAGGGTCTCGGCCGCCGCGGCCCGCAGGTCCCTGCCAGGGTCCCACGGGACCGGCTCGGCTTCGGGGGCGCCGGGGGGAGCGACCTCCGAGCCGTCCTTCGCGATCTCCACCACCGTCCGGCCCTCCACGCGGAGGTCGTCCAGGTACCGCCGCTCGTGCTCCAGGCCGCGCTTGGCGATGAGGTCGATGGAGGGATCGTTCCGGACCGGCTTCGCGACCAGGCCGTGCATCGCCGCCCGCTCCAGGGCAAGCCGGTGCCCGCAGGCCAGAAAGCCCACCAGGTCCGTCGCGGCGAAGACGGGTCGCCCGTCGATCAACTGCATCGCGGGTCATCGTACGGGCGGGGCGTGCCAGCTTGTGTGTCACGGGGGTCGGGGGAGGAGCGACGTGGGACGGGACTTCCGGCGCCGCCTCTCTGGTGCCGGAGCGCACCGGAACTGTGGACAGGAGGGGGCTGGTGGCCTCCGGGGTACTGGTATTTCACCGGCCGGGTCTGGCCTGATGCTGTCGGGGTGAGTGGCCGGCAAGCGTCGAGTCGCAGACTTGTCGTCGAGGGCGCCGCCGGACGCCATGGACGATGTCGCATCGTGCTCGATCGAGGGCCGCCCGCGCGCGGAGGGCGGGGACGTCGCCGGGTTGACAACAGCGGTCTGAGCGGTATCGTGCAAGATACCGATATAGAGGCATATGACGTGGCAAGGCTGTACCACACGCCGAAGGAAGTCGCCGAGATCCTGGGAATCAGTGATGACGCCGTGCTCGACCTGGTCAATCGCGGTGATCTGCCGGCCCTGCGGGTGTCGCCCCGGATCACGCGGATCCCCATCGCAGCGTTCGATCTCTGGCGAGAGGGGTTCCGTCCGAGGCGCCGGCGCGTCACGATCGGGCCCGCCCGACGCGAGGTGGTTGTTGGCGCAGACGAAGGGCTTCCCTCCCAGCGCGAGATCGTCCGGCGGTGACGGCCGCCTCAACGGACGACCTGCTCCGCTACCTCGCCGACCTGGTCGAGAGGCTCGAGCGCTACGCGGTCACGGTGCTGCCGCCGGACGACGGTGACCAGATCAACATGGGCCGGGAGGCGACCGGCAACCTGGTCATCGACCTCGAGGCCCGCCTCCCTGTGCCGCCTCGAACCGGCGATGTGGTCCTCGACCTTTTCGAGCGCTGGAGCCCGGCCGGCCGGGGCCGATGGGAACGCATCGACTACCGGTACGAGTTGCGGCACCACGAGCTCGGGTATCGACGCGCCTTCCACCGACACGATACGGCCGCCTTCGTGCGCCTGTACGACGTCGCGACGCACGAGCACTGCGAGTCCACGATTGGCCATGCGACCTGCGAGCACTACTACGGCGAACCGGTCATGGACGCATTCGACGGTTTCGAGCAGCTGTACGAGCTCTGGCTGTCCGACCGCGCACCGGACTGCTCGGTCCTCCGGTGTCTCGATTGAGGACGCCGAGGCCCGCACGCGTCCGCGTTGGTAGCGTCGACGGGAAGATGCCTTGAAGATGCCTTAGTACACTCCGCGCGTGACCGTCCCCGTCGGAACCGACAGCCTTCCCGAGCCCGACCGCTCGTCCCCGTCCGATCACGTGGCCGAACTCCGGATCGCCGTGCGCCGTGCCACCCCGTCCCACGCCCCGGCCGTCCGGGCGATCGCTCACGCGGCGTGGCGTGACACCTACCGCGACCTTCTCCGCCCCGAGACCATCGACTGGTTCCTCGAGCGCGCCTACTCGGAGGACCGCGTGGGCCTCCGCATCGAGCGCCACGAGACGTGGGTGGCGATGCTGGGCGACGTGGTGGCCGCCTTCGCGGAGAGCGCGATCGAGCCCGAACGCGTGACGCTGGTGGCGCTCTACGCTGACCCGGAGCTCCGGGGAGCGGGGCTTGGATCGGCGCTTCTTGACGCGATCCTGGACGCGCATCCGGGCATGCCGATCGCGGCAGACGTGCTGGTGGGCAACACGGCCGGGGAGACGTTCTACGCGGCCCGCGGTTTTGCGCCCGAGGAGGACGTGGACGAGGAGCTGGGCGGCGAGCACGTTCGCGAGCGCCGTTGGTGGCTCCGGCCGTAGGCACCGGGTGCGCGCGGGGGGACTTGGTCGCAGGATCGCGACCGGGGATAGCATGGGGCCATGAGTTCTGACACCCTTGCCCGGATTGTCGTCGATGGCTACCTCACGCAGAGCGCCGGCTGGGCGGGCGACAACCACTGGACCTGGCTGGTGCTGGAAGAGCTGATCGAGAACCGGCCGGACGTCGCGTGGCCGCTGCTCCTGGAGATCGTCCGCCGGGCGCCGGACGATGCACTCGACCTGATCGCGGCCGGGCCGCTCGAGGACTACGTCGCACAGCATGGGCACCGCGTGATCGGGGCAGTGGAGGCGGAGGCGGCCGTCAACCCGCGGCTGCGGCGCGCCCTGGCCGGCGTGTGGCCCGAGGGGACGCCCGCCCCGGTGTGGTCGCGTGTCGAGGCGCTGATGGAGCCGCCGCTGGGAGAGGACGTCGGAGCCTCCCGAATGGGTGCATCGCCAGGTCGACGTCATGGTGGAGTCGCTGCCGCCGATGCATCCGGGTGACGTGAGCGCCGGAGGCGCTCGAGGCTCGGGCGACGCTCCTCGACGCCCTGGAGGCGGCCAGGCTGGACGGCCCCGATCCGTGGTCCACGCCGTGGCAGTCGAGCTCATTCTTGAGACTGGCGAGGTGTCGTGGGGTGCCGCGTCCGCGGACGTGCTCCACGCTGTCATCGAGACCGTGGCGCTCGATCGTCCCGCGGGCCTGGTCCCGGACCGGCTGGCGCCGAAGGCGTGTTCACGGCCAGATCGCTGGTGCGCGACGCCCGAGTCACCGAGCTCCGGAGCCGCGTGCCCGGGTACCGCGTCCGCGTCCAGCGGCTGATCCCGGAGCAGGTCGAGGCGCATGGACGACGTGCGTGACCTGGACGAGCTGCTCGAGGACCCGGACATCCAGGGGCTGATGGCCGAGCTGGGCGTCGAGGTGCCGTCGCCCGACGAGGACGAGGACTGACGCGGGTCGACCCCGAGGGCTCGTCACCGTACGCGCGGGGCATGCCCGCGCCGGTCTGCCTCAGAACGACAGCAGCATCTGCCAGATGAACATCGCGCCGTTGGCGTCCGCCGCCTCCCAGACGCGCTTGGCCAGCTCCTCGCTGCCCTGGATCGGCCCCGTCAGCTCCGCCCTGTGCTCGTCCCACGGGACCGTCACACCCGGCTGACGTCCGGTGATCGCGCGCGGTCCCGCCGTCTCCTCGATCGATCCCGGGGCAACGCGCAGCGGTTCGGGCAGGATGTCCGGCGCGGCGTAGTCACCGAACTCGCGCGTCGCCTCGACCATCGCCCGCATGTTCTCGGGTGTCGTGTCGTTCATCATGATCGCGCTGGCGTCCATGATGAAGCCGCCGTCCCGGCCCACCGTCTCGATCAGCGTCCTCACCTCGGTGCGCACCTGCTCGGGTGTGCCGAAGGCCAGCGTCACATTGCTGATGCCGCCGCTCAGCGCGAACTTGTCGTGCAGCTTGAGATGCGTCAGCAGCGGGTTGCCGCGGTCGATGTGGTAGACGATGCTGCGCTCCGGCAGCTCGCGGAACGCGTCGAGGTGCGCGTCCCAGTTGCCCTCGGCGTAGAACATCGTCTGGTGGCCGTTTCGCCACAGCTCCTCGATCAGCGGCTTCACCGTCGGCCAGTAGTGCGAGGCGAACTGGTCGGGCCGGACGAAGGGCACGCAGCCGCGGTGCATCCAGTAGCCGATCGGCAGCTGTGAGGCGGGATCGGCCGTCGATGGCCGCCACCCAGTAGAGGTGGGGCATCAGGGCCTCGCACGCCTTGAGCACCTTGTCCGGCTGCGTCTGCATGTCCATCGTCAGCCCGATGTAGCCGCGCAGCTTGTCGGCCAGGATGTCGAACGGGGCCTTGAAGATCCCGGCGATCGCGCCGGGCATGCCGCCTCGGTGCGCAGCCGCGTCGGTATGCGGTCCGAAGGCGTTGAAGTACTCGGTCATGGCCATCGCGGCCGACACCAGGGCCACGTTGTGGCGGAAGGTCACGGGCTCGCCGGCCGCAGCGATGCTGCGGGTTGCACGGGGCAGCCAGACCTCGTACAGGAAGGCGACGGGATCGTCGATCAGCCGGTCGTACTCGTCCTCGCGCATGAACGAGGCGTCCTCGGGTGGCTCGCGATACTGGAAGCCGGCGTCCGGTGGCACGTCCACGCCCGGCACGCCGTAGTACGTGACCGTTGCCGCATCCGTGATGCCCGTCCAGACGTAGACCATGCTCGCGGGGACGGCGTCCCAGTCGTAGTCCCTGCTGCACTGGATCATCGCCTCGAAGGCGTCGGGATAGTGCTGCGTCAGCTGCTGGCAGGTGTAGCCCGCGTGGCGGCCCGTGAACTCGGCCGCGAGCGGCCGGATCGGCACGCGGTCCGGCTTGCGGTTGTTGAGGGCAGTGACGTACCGCCGCAACCTCGCCTGGTAGAGCGCCTCCATGTCCTGGCCATGCCGATCAACCTCGCCGGTCTTCGTCCCTGGCGCCACGCGCAGCCGCGTCTCCCTACCCGAACAGCGCCTCGATCGCCTCGCCGAAGACCTGCGTATGGAGGTCCACGTCGGCCTCGGTCGTGGCGGGTGACATCAGCGACATGTTGTGGAAGGGCGTCATCAGCACGCCCCGGTTCATCGCCCATAGGTGCAGGAACCGCTCCAGCTCCGCGTCGCCGTGCGCCCACTGCTCGGACCCGTTGCGGGGCGGTGACGGCATGAAGTGGTACTCGACCCGGGCTCCCAGGCGCGTCACGTTCCACGGCACGTCGTGGGTGCGCAGGACCCAGTCCACTCCGGCCTCGAAACGCTCGCCCAGCGAGATCATCCGGGCGAATGCCTCATCGGTGAGGACCTCGGTCAGGGTCGCCCGGATCGCCGCCAGGGACAGCGCGTTCCCGGCCAGCGTCCCGCCGATGCCCCCGGCATCACAGTCGTCCCACGGGATCGCCGCCCGGATCCGCTCGGCCAGATCTTCCGTGAACCCGTAGGCGCCGGCCGGGATCCCGCCCCCGATGGTCTTGCCGATCGTGAGGAAGTCCGGCGTGAGCCCGTGGACGCCGGTGTAGCCGCCGGGCCCCGCGCAGATCGTGTGCGTCTCGTCGTTGATGAGCAGCGTCCCGTGGATCCGGGTCAGCTCCCGGACGGCCTCGTGATAGCCCGGGTCCGGCAGGACGATCCCCACGTTGGTGAGCGCGGGCTCGAACAGGACGGCCGCGACGTCCCCGTACGCCAGCTCGCGCTCGAGGCCCTCGAGGTCGTTGATCTCCACCACGCGGGTCGTCTCGTCGAGAGGCACCGGCCTGCCGATGTTCCCGCGCCGCTCGACGATCCCGCCGTCCGGCCCGATGACCGCGAAGGTCTCGTCCACGGACCCGTGGTAGTTGTGGTTGTGGACCAGGATCTTCGACCTGCCCGTGACCTCGCGGGCGAGCCGGATGACGAACCGGTTCGCATCCGTGGCGGTCAGGGTGAACTGCCAGTACCGGAGGCCGAAGCGGCGGCGCAGCTCGTCGCCCGCGATGGCCGCGTCCTCGGTGGGCAGCATGTGGGTGATCCCGCGGCGCATCTGGCGCTCCACCGCCTTGATCGTCGCCTCGGGGCCGTGCCCGGCCATCGCGCCCGTGTCGCCCAGGCAGAAGTCCGCGTACTCGTGGCCGTCCACGTCGGTGAAATGGGCGCCCGCTGCAGAGTCGACGAACAGCGGAAACGGGCCCGCCCACTTGACCATCCAGTTCATCGGGACGCCGTCGAGCAGCGACCCCTTCGCCTGCTCCCAGAGCGCCTTCGAGCGCGGGTTGGCCCGATCGAACGTCGCCATCTCGGCCGCCATGAGCTGCTCGAGCCGCGACCGGTCGAGGATCCTGCCGCCTGTCATCGGTTCTCCTTCCCGGCCCGATCGGACCGGCTGCTCGGTGTCACCGTCGATGATGGCGAGTCGGGGCCGATCGCGTCACGGCGTCGCGCGCCGCGAGCCGGTTGGCGTCGCGCGCCGCGAGCCGGATCGCACCCCACATGCCTGGGAATCAACGGCCGAGCCGGATTGCACCGTCCGGTGCCCGGGAATCAAACGGCCGACCCAGGGGGCCGGCCGGAGGGGCGAGGGCGGCGCTTCGCCGCGGAAGCTCAGTTGAGCTTGCGCGAGTAGCCGCAGATCTCGCAGTAGGCGACGCCGCCCAGCTCATCGGTGACGAGGAAGCTGGTGCAGCCGTTGGTGGCGCAATAGGGCCGGTTGGCGACGACGACTCGGCGGCGCATGCGGCGCATCGAGCTGGCGCGGTACGCCACGGCACTCGTGGTGGCGCGAGACAACATGTGAGAGTGAGTTCCTTTCCGGGCTCCGTCGGTTTGGGACGGTGAGCCTGCTGCTCCAACGGCCGGATATGCGGTGGCCGGAGCGGCGATGTGATGGACCCGGCGCGGCGACGGTTGCGCGTGTTGAGCGCCTACCTGATGGCCGCGTGCAATCGGGCTATGGGTGAAGGATGCGTGCTGGAGGCGATCCTGTCAAATGC